>NZ_CP059322.2:3045000-4263687 GCF_013694245.2 Micromonospora ferruginea | reverse complement strand
GCATCGAGTACGCGTCCTGCACGGCGTGCGCCAGGTCGTCGCGGTGCGAGTCCATCACCGCCGAGCCCTGGAGCAGCCGGTGGATGTTCGCGGCGGAGGCGGCCTGGCCGGGGTGCGGGCGGATGGCGTGCAGCTCGGGCAGGAACGGCCGCTCCGAGCCGAGCATCGCCTCGATGGCCAGCGCGGCGGTCACGTCGGCCATGGCGAACAGGTGCCGGGCGTCCGCCACGGCGAGCAGCAGCATGCCGAGCATGCCGTCGGTGCCGTTGATCAGCGCCAGCCCCTCCTTGGCGGCCAGCTCGATCGGGCTCAGCCCGACCCGGCGCAGCGCGTCGGCGGCGGGGATCCGGTCGCCGGCCGGGCCGAGCACCCAGCCCTCGCCGAGCAGCACCAGCGCGCAGTGCGCCAGCGGCGCCAGGTCGCCGGAGGCACCCAGCGAGCCGTGCTCCGGTACCCACGGGGTGATCTCGTGGTTGAGCAGGTCGACCAGCGCCTCGGCGACCAGCGGGCGGACGCCGGAGCGGCCGAGCGCGAGCGAGCGGACGCGCAGCAGCATCATGGCGCGTACCACCTCGCGGGGCATCGGCGCGCCCACCCCGGCCGCGTGCGAGCGGATCAGCGCGTGCTGCAACTCGGCCCGACGCTCCGGGGCGACGAACGTGTTGGCCAGCGCCCCGAAGCCGGTCGAGACGCCGTACACCGGGCGGCCGGCGGCCTCGATGCCGTCCACGATGGACCGGCTGGTCGCCATGGCCTCGGTGGCGGCCGGGTCGAGCACGACCTTGGCGGTGCCGCGGGCGACCGCGAGCACGTCGGCGGGGGTGACCCCGGTGGACAGGATGGTGACGGTGGTCATCGCGGCACTCCGTTGTGCAGAACCTGGCGGATCAGTGGGACACCCGGCCGGTAGGCCAGGTGCAGGTGGGTGGGCGCGTCGAGGACGACCAGGTCGGCCCGGGACCCGGGGATCAGCCGGCCGACGTCGGTGCGGCGCAGCGCCGCCGCCCCGCCGGCGGTCGCGGCCCACACCGCCTCGGCCGGGGTCATCCGCATCTCGCGTACGGCGAGCGCGACGCAGAACGGCATCGACGTGGTGTACGACGAGCCGGGGTTGCAGTCGGTGGCCAGCGCCACGGTGGCGCCGGCGTCGAGCAGCCGGCGGGCGTCCGGGTAGGGCGAGCGGGTGGAGAACTCGGCCCCGGGCAGCAGCGTGGCCACCGTCTCGGAGCCGGTGAGCGCGTCCACGTCGGCGTCGGACAGGTGGGTGCAGTGGTCGACGCTTGCCGCGCCGAGTTCCACCGCGAGTTGGACGCCCGGCCCGGGACCGAGCTGGTTGGCGTGCACCCGCACGCCCAGCCCGACCGCCTGCCCGCAGGCGAGGATGGCCCGCGCGTGGTCCACGTCGAACGCGCCACGCTCGCAGAACACGTCGATCCAGCGGGCGTACGGCGCGGCGGCGGCCAGCATCGGTCCGCACACCAGGCCCACGTAGTCGTCGGGACGGTCGGCGTACTCGGCGGGGACCACGTGCGCGCCGAGGAACGTGGTGTCCTCGGTGAACTCGGCGGCGATCCGCAGCGAGCGGGCCTCGTCGGCGACGCTGAGGCCGTACCCGCTCTTGATCTCGACGGTGGTGGTGCCCTGCCGCAGCATCTCCGCGCGCAGCCGGCCCACGGTGGCGCGCAGGTCGTCGTCGGAGGCGGCGCGGGTGGCGCCGACGGTGGTGCGGATGCCGCCACCGGTGTAGGGCTCGCCGGCCATCCGGGCGGCGAACTCGGCGGCCCGGTCCCCGGCGAAGACCAGGTGGGCGTGGCTGTCCACGAAGCCGGGCAGCACCGCCGCGCCGCCGGCGTCGATCCGCCGGTCGGCGGCCGGCGCGTAGCGGGCCGGACCGACCCAGGCCACCTGCCCGTCCTCGACCAGCACGGCGGCGTCGCGGCGCACGCCCAGCGGGTCGCCGCCACGGCCGTCGTTGGTGACCAGCTCGCCGATGTTGTCGACGAGCAGGCTGCCCCTCATGAGGTGACCGCCGCGATCGAGTCCCGCAACTCGGTGGGGACGTCCACCGTGAGGTGCCGGCCGTCGGCGACCACGGTCCGGCCGTCCACCACCACCCGCGTCACGTCGGCGGCGGTGGCCGCGAAGAACGCGCCGACCGGCGGCACCCCGGCGGTCCGGGCGCTGTCCAGCCGTACCGTCACCAGGTCGGCCCGGTCGCCGACGGCGAGCCGGCCGGCGTCGCCCCAGCCCAGCGCGGCGTGCCCGGTGACGGTCGCGGCGGCGAACAGCTCGGCGGCGTCGAAGTGCCCGCGCCGGCGGGTCCGCAGCCGCTCGTCCAGCTCCACCGCGCGGGCCTCCTCGAACAGGTCCACCACGGCGTGGCTGTCGCTGCCCAGGCTCAGCGGGCTGCCCGCCTCGGCGAGCCGCCGGGCCGGGCCGATCCCGTCGGCCAGGTCCCGTTCCGTGGTGGGGCAGAGGCAGACGCCGGTACGGCTGTCGCCGAGCAACGCCACGTCGGCGGCGGTCGGGTGGGTGGCGTGCACGGCGGTGGTGTGCCGGCCGAGCACGCCGTGGTCGGCCAGCAGCCGGGTCGGGGTGCAGCCGTGCACGGCCCGGCAGGCGTCGTTCTCGGCCGGCTGTTCGGAGAGGTGCACGTGCAGCGGCAACCCGTGCCGGTCCGCCCAGCCGGCCACGGTGGCGAGCTGCCCGGCCGGCACCGCGCGCACCGAGTGGATCGCCGCGCCGCGCCGGACGTGCGGGTCGGTCGGGCGGAACGCGTCCACCCGCTGCGCCCAGCGCAACGCGTCGCCGTCGCCGAAGCGGCGCTGCGGCCCGGTCAGCTCCGCGCCGTCCACGCCGGCGGTCAGGTAGGCGGCGTCCAGCAGGGTGAGCCGGATCCCGGCGTGCGCGGCGGCCTCCACCAGCGCGGCGGACATCGCGTTCGGGTCGTCGTAGCCGGTGCCGCCGGGACCGTGGTGCAGGTAGTGGAACTCGCCCACGACGGTGATCCCGGCGAGCGCCATCTCCGCGTACGCGGCCCGGGCCAGCGCCAGGTAGGAGTCGGGGTCGAGGCGGGCGGCGACCGCGTACATCGGGTCCCGCCAGGACCAGAAGTCGCCCCGCCCGGCGTGGGTACGCCCGCGCAGCGCCCGGTGGAACGCGTGCGAGTGGGCGTTGGCCAGGCCGGGCAGGGTCAGCCCGGGCAGCCGGACCGCGTCCACGGTCACCCCGGCGGCCGGCGGACCGCCGCCGGTCAGCGGCGTGACCGCGGTGAACCGCCCGTCCGTCGCCTCGATCAGCACGTCCGGGGTGGGCTCGGCGTGGTCGGGCAGCCAGGCGTACTCGGCCAGCCAGCGGGTCATCGGCATGCCAGCTCCTCCAGCACCCGGGCCAGGGCGGTCACCCCGGCCGCGCAGTCGGCGTCGGTGGCGGACTCGGCGGGGGAGTGCGACACCCCGGTCGGGTTGCGCACGAACAGCATCGCGGTGGGCAGGTGCGCCGCCAGCACCCCGGCGTCGTGCCCGGCCCCGGTCGGCAGCACCGGCGCGTCGAGCAGCGCGGCCAGCCGTTCGGCCAGCCCGCCGTCGAACGCGACGAGCGGCGTCGCGGACTCCTGCGTGCAGGTCAGCCCGGTGCCGTCCCGGCCGGCGCGTTCGGTGGCCTTGGTGCGTACCGCCTCGACCAGGCCGTGCAGCGTGTCCGCCTCGGCCGCCCGCGCGTCCAGCCAGCCGGTGACCCGGGACGGGATCGCGTTGGTGGCGTTCGGCTCGACCGACACCCGGCCCACGGTGGCGTGCGCGCCGCGCAGCCGGGCCTCCTTGTTCGCCGCGAGGACGGTGAACGCGTAGGTGAGCATCGGGTCGCGGCGGTCGGCCATCCGGGTCGTACCGGCGTGGTTGCCCTCGCCGGTGAAGTCGAACCGCCACCGGCCGTGCGGCCAGATGGCGGACGCCACCGCGACCGGCGCGTCGGAGTCGACCAGCGCGCGGCCCTGCTCGACGTGCAGCTCCACGAAGGCCGCGAAGCGGCCGAGCAGCGCCGGGTCGGCGCCCGCCGGCCGCTCGCCCAGCGCCTCGGCGAAGGTCGTCCCGGCCTGGTCGCGCAGCCCGGCCGCGCGGTCGACGTCGATCTCGCCGGTGAGCAGCCGCGACCCCAGGCAGGGTACGCCGAACCGCGCGCCCTCCTCCTCGACGAACGCGGCCACCACCACCGGCCGGACCGGGGTGACGCCGGCGGCCCGCAGCTCGTCCACGGCGAGCAACGCGCTGACGATGCCGAGCGGCCCGTCGTACGCGCCGCCGTGCGGCACCGAGTCGAAGTGGCTGCCGGTGAGCACCGCGTCGCCGGCCGCCGGGTCGCCCCACCAGGCGAACAGGTTGCCGTTGCCGTCCTCGGACACCGGCATGCCCCGCCGGTCGGCCTGCTCCCGGAACCACTCGCGCAGCCTGCGCTCCGGCTCGGTGAGCGCATAGCGTAGGTAGCCGCCGCTGCCGGCGTCCCGCCCCACGTCGGCGATCTCATCCCACAGCTTGCGGAACCGGTTAGGAAGGGGCCCTTCCTCTACCGAATGCGTTAACAAGGGGCCCCTCCTTACTCTGCCATCGGGACGCGGACGCCGGTGCGCTCCGCGACGTCGCGGGCGTCGTCGTAGCCGGCGTCCACGTGCCGGATCACGCCCATCGCCGGGTCGTTGGTGAGCACCCGCTCAATCTTCTGCCCGGCCAGCGCGGTGCCGTCGGCGACGCATACCTGACCGGCGTGGATGGACCGGCCGATGCCCACCCCGCCGCCGTGGTGGATGGACACCCAGGACGCCCCGCTGGCGGTGTTGACCAGCGCGTTGAGCAGCGGCCAGTCGGCGATCGCGTCGGAGCCGTCGGCCATCGCCTCGGTCTCCCGGTAAGGGCTGGCCACGCTGCCGCAGTCCAGGTGGTCCCGGCCGATCACCACCGGCGCGCTCAGCTCGCCGGACGCCACCATCTCGTTGAACCGGACGCCCGCCTTGTCGCGCTCGCCGTAGCCGAGCCAGCAGATCCGCGCCGGCAGGCCCTGGAAGGCGACCCGCTCGCCGGCCATCCGGATCCACCGGGCCAGGGAGTCGTTCTCCGGGAACAGGTCGAGGATCGCCCGGTCGGTGGCGGCGATGTCCTTCGGGTCGCCGGAGAGCGCCGCCCACCGGAACGGCCCCTTGCCCTCGCAGAACAGCGGCCGGATGTACGCCGGCACGAAGCCGGGGAAGTCGAACGCCCGCTCGTACCCGCCGAGCTTCGCCTCGCCCCGGATCGAGTTGCCGTAGTCGAAGACCTCCGCGCCCGCGTCGAGGAAGCCGACCATCGCCTCGACGTGCTTCGCCATCGACGCCCGCGCCCGGTCGGTGAACTCGGCCGGCTTGGCCGCCGCGTAGTCCCGGGCGTCGGCCGGCTCCACCCCCTCCGGCAGGTACGACAGCGGATCGTGCGCGCTGGTCTGGTCGGTCACGACGTCGATCGCGACCCCGCGCGCCAGCAGCTCGGGGAAGACGGTGGCGGCGTTGCCGACCACGCCGACGCTGAGCGCCCGGCGGTCCCGCTTCGCGGCCAGCGCCCGCTCGATCGCGTCGTCCAGCGAGTCGGCGATCTCGTCCAGGTAGCGGTCGTGCGCCCGCCGCTCCAGCCGGGTCCGGTCCACGTCCACGATCAGGCAGGCGCCGCCGTTCATGGTGACCGCGAGCGGCTGCGCCCCGCCCATCCCGCCGCAGCCGGCGGTGAGGGTGAGGGTGCCGGCCAGGGTGCCGCCGAACCGCTTCTCGGCCACCGCGGCGAACGTCTCGTAGGTGCCCTGGAGGATGCCCTGGGTGCCGATGTAGATCCACGAGCCGGCGGTCATCTGCCCGTACATGGTCAGGCCCAGCGACTCCAGCCGGCGGAACTCCGGCCAGGTGGCCCAGTCGCCGACCAGGTTGGAGTTGGCCAGCAGCACCCGGGGCGCCCACTCGTGGGTGCGCATCACGCCGACCGGCCGGCCGGACTGCACCAGCATGGTCTCGTCCTCGCGCAGCTCGGTGAGCGTGCGCACCAGCGCGTGGTAGGACGGCCAGTCCCGGGCCGCCTTCCCGGTGCCGCCGTAGACCACCAGGTCCTCGGGGCGCTCGGCCACCTCCGGGTCGAGATTGTTCATCAGCATCCGCAGCGCGGCCTCCTGCGGCCACCCCTTCGCGGTGCGTACGGTGCCGCGGGCGGCGCGGACGGGCTGGTGCATCTCGTACTCCTCTCAGCCGAGGAACAACTGGCGGCGGGCGGCGGACGACTCGAACGCCTCGAGCCGGGTCTGGGTCTCGGCCGGGGCGGCGTCGCAGATCGCCTGCAGCACCACCATGGCCAGGGTCATCGGGGCGGTGTGCAGGTCGAACACCAGGTCGGTGCCGACGGCGGCGGGGAGCACCACCTCGGCGTGCTCGGTGGCCGGGCTCACCGGCGAGTCGGTGATCGCCACGACGGTCAGCCCGGCGTCGCGGGCCTCGCGCAGCGCGTCGAGCGTCTCGCGCGGGTAGCGCGGCAGCACGAACGCCAGCAGCGCGCTGGCGCCGGCCGCGACCGCCTGGTCGACGCGGTCGGCGAGCATGCTGCCGCCGTGGTCGAGGACGCGCACGTCGGGATGGATCTTCGCGGCGAAGTACGCGAAGTAGGCGGCCAGCGGCGCGGCGGCGCGCAACCCGAGCACCGGCAGCGGTCGGCTGGCGGCGAGCAGCCGGCCCACCCCGGCGATCCGGTCGGCGTCGGCGAGCTGCCCGGCGAGCCGGTCCAGGTTGTCCATCTCGGTGCGTACGGCCCGTTGCAGGGCGTTCCCGGTGTCGGCCCGGTCGGCGGCCGGGGTGGTGGTGAGTTCCCGCAGCCGGCGGCGCAGCGCCGGGTAGCCGTCGTGCCCGAGCGCCATGGCGAAGCGGGTCACCGACGGCTGGCTGACGCCGGCCAGCTCGGCCACCTCCGCGGCGGACAGATAGGCGACTGCGCCGCTGTGCCGGACCAGGCAGTGCGCGATCCGGCGTTGGGTGGGGGTGAGCCGGACGCCGTGCAGCAGGTCGAGCAGGCGATCGGCGCCGGCCGCGCTGCCTTCATTCATGGCGAGACTCTATGCATAGAAAATTTCATCGCGCAAGCGCTCTGTACTATCCGCACGGCGGGTGAGCAGAGGAGTGGGACGATGCAACCGGTTGGTCCGTACAGGTTCACCGAGGCGATCGGCGTCTGCCAGGTGGGCAAGGTGTGGTGGGCCATCGACGGGCAGGACCGGTTGGTCACGGTGGCCGTGCTGGCGGGCGCCGCGGCGGCCGACCCACCGTGGCGGGAAGCCTTCGCCAACGCCGCCAACGCCATGGCGCTGACCCCGGGCGGCCAGCGCTACGTCACCGCCGACTTCGCCGCCGCGACGCCGTGGGCGGCGTACCCCGCCGAGGAGGGGATGGGCGGGCAGCGCCTGTTCCAGAACCTCGGCATGGACCTGCACCCGGCCGAGGCGGAGGCGGAGATCCTGATCCCCGAGGCCGGCCCGGTCGCCGACCTGCCCGAATCGGTCTCGGCGGTGCCGGTCTCCGGCACCACCCCGACCTCCGGCGCGCCGCTGCCGTGGGCGATGCACGCCCCGGTCGGGCCGCAGCCGGTCTCCGCGCCGCCGCAGCCGGTCTCGCCCGCGCCGGAGCAGACGTCGGGGATACCGCACCAGGTGTCGTCCCCGCCGGTCAGCGGGCCCCCGGTCGACCCGTTCACCGCGCCGCAGCGCCGCATCGTGCCCAGTGCGCCCCGCCCGCGCCGAAGCGGTCCGCTCCGGGCGCTGGTGGCGCTGGCCGTGCTGCTCCTGGTCGCCGCGGGCGGCGTGGTCGCCCTCGCCGGCACGAGCGACAACGACCCGCCGCCGCCCCCGTACACGCTCGAGGAACGCGCCACCGCCATCGCCTCCCCGGCGGTGGTCTACGTGGAGGTGGTGTTCACCGGATACCTGCGCGACAAGGTGACCAAGGCGCCGCTGCGGGCCGGGCCGATCACCTTCAACCGCCGGTGCAGCGGCTTCGTGGTCAGCTCCGCCGGCCACGTGCTGACCAACAACCTCTGCGTCCGGCCGGCCGCCGACACCGCCCGGCAGAACGCCCTCTACGCGCTGGGCCAGACGCTGATCGCGGAGAAGAAGCTCGAACCCGGCAAGCTCGACGCGTACGTGGCGA
Source organism: Micromonospora ferruginea (assembly GCF_013694245.2). Taxonomy (NCBI): domain Bacteria; kingdom Bacillati; phylum Actinomycetota; class Actinomycetes; order Micromonosporales; family Micromonosporaceae; genus Micromonospora; species Micromonospora robiginosa. The sequence goes on along the minus strand of NZ_CP059322.2, from coordinate 4,255,493 downwards.
CGAACCTGCGCACGACGGTGCTCACCGGCGTCGACTCCCGGCCGGAACCGCAGGTGCGGCTCTTCGGGCAGCTCAACGTCAGCCGCGGCGGCCGCACCGAGGCCCCGGCGATCCCCGGCGAGATCGTCAAGACGTGGGACGCCGCCGCCGGCAACGTCGCGCTGGTCAAGCTCGCCGACGAGCACCTGCCCGTCGCGGAGCTGAACACCACGGCCGAGATCCAGCCGGGAGCGTCGCTGCTGTCGATCGGCTACGCCACCAGCGAGAAGGACCCCCGCACCGCCACCTACACCGTCGCCGCCAAGCAGGTGACCGTGACCGCCTGGGGCAGCCAGGGACCGGTGTCGGTGTTCCGGGTCGGCGACGACGTCGGCAGCCACTCCCGGGGCGGTCCGGTCGTCGACACGAGCGGCCGGGTCGTCGGCATGCTCGACAACGACGAGTCGTCGGCCACCAAGGCGAACCGGGTGGTCGTGCCGGTGACCACGCTCGGCGCCCTGCTCGCCGAGGCCGGCGTCAACCCCGGGCTGGGCCCCGTCGACAAGCGCTACCGCAGCGGGCTGGACGCCTACTTCGCCGGCCAGTACCCGGCCGCGATCAAGCAGTTGGGCGCCACCGTGACCGACTCGCCCACCAACCACGTGGCCGAGACGTACCGCGGCAACGCCGACGACCGGCAGGCCATCGCGGACCGCGCGCAGACGTTCCCCCACTGGGCCCTGTTCGTGCTCGTCGGGCTCGGCGTGGCGCTGCTGGTGACCCTCGTCGCCCTGGCGGTGGCGGCCCGCTCCCGCGCCCGGGGCTGAGCCCGGCCTCAGCCGTCGGCGCGCAGGAGCGACAGCGGCTTCGGCAGGTGGCCGCCCAGGTAGCGGGACGGCTCGGCGTGCAGCACGGACGCCAGCAGCGCGCCGAAGACGTCGCGGAAGTCCGTGGTCGCCTTGAGGTCGCCGGCGTCGAGGTCGGTCAGGCTCGGCTGCTCGCCGTGGAACCCGCCCGCGACCCGGGGACCCAGCACGAACACCGGACCGGCCGTGCCGTGGTCGGTGCCGTCGGACGCGTTGGCCCGGACCCGGCGGCCGAACTCGCTGTAGACCACCACGGTCACCCGCCGGCCGGCGGCGGTGCGGCCCAGCCGGTCGACGAACGACGACAACGCCTCGTCGAGCCGGCCGAGCAGCGTCTCCTGCCCGACCCGCTCCTGGGCGTGGGTGTCGAACCCGCCGAGGCTCACCGAGAAGACCCGGGTGGGCACCCCCGCCTCCACGCACCGGGCCACCAGCGCGAGCTGCGCGGCGAGGGAGACCGCGCCGCCGGTCGCGGTGGCGACCGGACGGTCGGCCGGGTCCGTGGTCGCCTCGCGGTGGTCCGCCTGCCGGACCAGCGAATCCACGTCCAGCAGATCCCGGTACGCCTGCGCGGCGCGCACCTGCAACTCGGACTCGCCGTCCTGCACCTCGCCCAACGCCGCCACCATGCCGCTGTCGACGCCGGGCGGCAGGCGCAGGCCGCCGATGGCCACGCAGGCGCCGGACCGCCGTTCGCCGACCAGCAGCGGCGGCAGCACCGGCTCGAAGCTGACGGCCGCCTCGGCGGAGGCGTCGGTGCCGTCCAGCCAGCGACCCACCCAGCCGGTCGCGACCGGCTGCGCGGGCGAGGCGGTCTGCCAGATGTCCATCGACCGGAAGTGGCTGCGGTCCGGCCGGGGATAGCCGACACCCAGCACGATGCCGACCTGCTTGCGGTCCCAGAGGCGCTTCAACCCGCCGAGGACCGGGTTGAGGCCGAGCGCGTCGTCGAGCCGCAGCACCCGCTCCGGCTCGTACGCCAGCTCCGGACGGGCCGAGTGGTACGCCGGGTCGGCGTACGGCACGACCGTGTTGAGCCCGTCGTTGCCGCCGTAGAGGGTGACCACCACCAGGCGGTCGGTCCGGTCGTCCGGTGTGGACCTGTCGTCCCGCGCCGTGGACAGGAGTTCGGCCAACCCGATCCCGCCGGCCGCGACCGCGGCGGCCCCGCCGGCCGCGGTGGAGGCGAGCAGGAACCTGCGCCGGGTCAGTGGATCCATCTCAGTTCACCAGGTATTCCGGGCTCACCAGGCCGAGGGTGAGGAGCTGTCGGGCACTGCCGGCCCGCTTCAGGGCCAGGTAGGTGCGATTGGTCCAGGTGTCCACGGCGAGCACCTCGGCCAGCCGCTCCGGGTTCATCCGGTCCACGTCGTCGCCGCGCTCGGCGTACGCGAGCCCGGCGAGCAGGTCGGCCAGGCCCAGCCGGATCTGCGCCGCCGCCGAGCTGAGCCAGGCCGCGCCGGCCGGCCAGCCGCCCACGCTCTGCGGCGCGAACGGCACCTGCCCGAGCCCGCCCAGGCCGGTGGTGAGCTGGTGCAGCGTCTCCCCGGAGAGCTGGGCCGGTCGCAGGCCCAACTGCCGCAGCGCGCCGACCAGCCACTCGACCGGCTGCTTCACCAGCCGGTGCCGACCCGAGCGGAACTCGTCGTCGGCGAGCAGGGCCCGCAGCATCCGGGCGCCCACCGGAAACGCGGCCACCATCCGCTGCTCGGTGGAGCGGGCGATCGGCTCGGTCGACGAGCCGTAGCGGAACCACAGGCGGGCGGCGATGAACCGGGCGCACGCCGGCCGGTTGACCAGGTGACCGACCAGGGTGAACGCGTCGAAGGCGGCGGTGGCGCCGAGGATCGTCTTGGGCCGGGCGTCGTGGTCCTCCGGGAAGAAGATCGCCGTGGCCGGTACGCCGAGGTCGGTCCGCCAGCCGGTCAGCGCCCGCCCCGCCTCCTTGACGTCGCGCTCGGTGTAGTTGCCGATGCCCAACAGGAACAGTTCCATCAGCTCGCGCGCCAGGTTCTCGTTCGGCGCGTCCTTGGTGTTGAGCTGCCCGTCCAGCCAGTAGACGAGCGCCGGGTCGCAGACGAGCGCGCGGGCCATCGCCCGGACGTCCGGCGCGGCGCGCATCTTCTGGTGCTGCGCCAGCATGAACTGCGGGCTGCCCACCTTGCGGATCGAGGTAGCCCAGTGCCCGTGCCAGAAGAACAGCAGCTTCTCGGTGGCCTGGTGGTCGGCGACGGTGAGCCGGTCGAGCCACCACCGGATGATGGTGTCGGTGTGCTGCCGGCGGGTCGCCTCGGCGGCGGCGCGCTGCTCGACGGTCGGGTCGGGCAGGTCGTCGAACGGGTCCCGGCCGAGGTCCGGGACCGGCGCGGTGGCGGCGCCCCGGTCCGGCCCGGCCGGCGAGGTCAACCGCGCGACGGTGGCCGCGTATCCGGCGCGGCGGGCCGCCGCCACTTCGGACGCCGTCGGGCCGAAGGTCGCCCGCCGCAACAGCATCGCGACGTCATCCCTCATTCGGACCAGCCTAGGTGGCGGCCGGCGAGGGCGGGAACCCGCTCCCGGCTACCCGGACCGGCCCACCGTGACCAGGCCGAGCAGGCGCGCCGGCACCTGGCGCAGCACCCGTACCGCGGTCGCCAGCGAGTCCGCGTCGGTCGAGCCGACGCGGGCGGTGACCACTGTGGCGTCGGCGGCCTCGACCAGGTGCAGCGTGTCCGCGTCCGACAGCAGCGGCGGGCCGACGACGACCACCAGGGTCCGGTCGTGGCGCAGCTCCGCCACCAGGTCGGCGAGCTGGTCCGGCCGGATCGGCCCGGGCCCGCCCGGCCCGGCGGGCAGGACGTGCAGCGGCAGGTCCGGCGTCCACCGCACCAGCGCGTCGCGCACCGCCGACCCGCCGTCCAGGACCGTGGTCAGGCCGGTGTCGTTGCCGATGCCGAACAGCGCGTGCGCCGACGGGCGGCCGGGGTCGGCGTCGACGAGCACCACCGGGTCGCCGGCCTGGGCGAACGCGAGCGCCAGGTGCGCCGCGGTGACGGTCGCCCCGCCACCGGCGGTGGGCTCGACCACCGCGATCGTGGTCAGCGGGCCACCCGCGGCCTGGAGCCGGACGTCGGTCCGCATCCGCCGCAGCTCGTCCGCCCGCTCGGCCGTTCCGTCGACGGTGAGCGGGCTGGGACCCACCGGCCCGGCGTCGGCCAGCGGGACGAGATCGGCCACCTCGGCGGCGTGCCCGGCATCCCGGACGGCCGGGTCGCGCGCGTACCGCCCGAGCGCGGTCACCGCCGCCACGACCAGCCCACCCACCAGCCCCAGGCCGACGTCGGTGAGCGGGCGGGGGGAGTCCGGCGACTCGGGGGCCACCGCCGGGCGGACCACGGTGACCTTGACCGGCGACCGGTCGACGCCGGCCGGCCGTTCGATCCGGGCGATGTACGCGGGGATCTCCTCGGCGACGGCGTTGGCGACGTCCCGGGCCCGCTCCGGGTCGGTGTCGTCGACCTCGACGGTCAGCACGGCGGTGCTGGCCCGGCTGGTCACGCTGATCCGGGACAGCAGCTCCTCCGGCGGGTCGGGCAGGCCGAGCCGCGCCGTCACCGCCGCGGCCACCTCGGTGCTGTCGGCCACCTCGGTGTACGAGCGGACCCGCTGCAGGATGTAGTTTCCGCCCACGTCGAGCTGCCGGACGTCGTTGGTCGGGAAGTTCGGCGAGCACACCAGCCGCGCCTGGGCCCGGTAGACCGGGGTCTGCGCCGCGGCGGCCAGTCCACCGCCGACGCCGCCGAGCAGCACCAGGGCCAGCACCGTCCACCGGTACCGGCGTACCGCCCGCACCACCTGCGCCGGCGTCAGCTCGGTCCACCGGCGGGCGACGAGCCGGGACCGGTCGACGGCGGCCCGCACGCCGCCACCGGCACGCGCCGCCGTGCCCGGCGAACCGGCGACCGCGACCGGCCGGGATGCACCGATGAGCCTCACGTGTGGTCCTTCCCTGCTCCGGCGGGCGACCCGGCACCCACCCCGGCCACCGGGGCCGGGGAGTGGTCCGCGTCGGCGCCCTGGTCGACGACGGCCAGGCCGGCGGCCAGGATCAACACGGCCGCGGCACACGGCCACAGATAGAAGTCGAAGAAGAAGATCTGCGCCGTCATCCCCACCACCAGCAGCCGGGCGGCCAGCGACCGGGCCCGCGCGACCAGTGCCACCAGGAGGGCGACGAACGGCAGCAGCGTCACCAGACCCAGGTCGTACCAGAGGGTGAGGAAGCTGTTGTCGAACGTCTGCGCCAGGTGGTCACCGATCCCCACCTGCTCGAAGAAGCGGACGTGCGCCTCCGGCCCGAGACCGAACAGCACCCGGTCGACACCGCCGGTGAGCGCGTCCCACGCCACCTCGTACCGGCTGTAGCGGGCCGTCGCGGAGCTGGACCCGCCGACGTCGGTCAGCCGGGCGCGGAGCATGTCGACGGTGCCGCGCACCGGGGCGGGACCGGCCAGCGCCAGCGCGGTCGCGCCGGCGGCGGTGGCCGCGACGACGGTGAGCCCCCGGCGGGTCAGCCTCGGGCGGCGGGCGAGATACCAGACCACGGCCGCGCAACCCACGCCGATCCACGCGCTGCGCGAGCCGGAGAGCAGCAGCCCGACCACGCCGGCGGCGAACGGCACCGGCCAGGCCCGGCCGCGCAGGGTGAGCGCGACGCACACCGACATCAGGCAGTAGGCGCCGTAGACGATCGGGTGGCCGGTCGTGGCGACGGACCGGCCGGCGCCCGCCGACGAGGTGAAGGCGTTGCTGACCGCCAGCTCGTCGAGGACCGGCCACCCGCCGGTGGCCCGCTGGTGGATCGCGAGGAGCGCCAGCGGCACGCCCAGCCAGGCGAGGAAGCGGGCCAGCCGGACGAACGCCGCCGGGTCCCGCCGGGCCTCCGCCACCACGTGCCAGGTGATCACGGCGTAGCAGGCGAACGGGGTGATCGCGAACAGCAGGTCCTTCGGCCCGCTCCAGTGCGCCAGCGCGGCGAGCACCCCCGCGGCGGGCAGCACGAACGCGGCCGTACCGGCGGACGCCAGCGGCTCGTCCGGCCGCAGGCGCTGGAGCCGGCCGACCAGGGCGACGGCCGTCGCGGTGAACAGCACGATCCACACCGGCTTGCCCGATCCGCCGAGCCGGACGGTGACCGGCACCAGGAACAGCACCACGAAGAGCACGTGGTTCAGCCGGGCCGGCGTCCGCAGCGCCCAGCCGGCCAGCGCCACCAGGCCCACGACGCCGGCCAGCAGGGGCCGCCAACCGGCGAGCACGCCGACCGCCAGCGCCGCCGCCGCCGGCAACCAGATCGACTCCCGCGACCGGATCACTCGCCGTCCACCCGCGGATCCTCCAGGTAGGACACGAAGCGCGACGCCGACGAGGGGGCGGTGGCCAGCGCGTCGGCCCGCCGGGCGGCGGCGGCCCGGAGGCGACCCACGGCGTCCGGGTCCGCGGCCAGGCCCAGCAGGGTCCGCGCCAGATCCCCGGCGTCCGGCGCCACCAGCACGCCGCCGCCGTCGGCGAGGAGTTCGGTGGTGGCGCCGGCCCGGTAGCCGATCACCGGCGTGCCCGCCGCCAGCGACTCCACCGTCACCCGGCCGAAGGCCTCGTTGCGGGAGAGCATCAGGGTCGCGTCCGCCGCCGCGTAGAGCGGGTACGGGTCGTCCACCCACGACCGCACGTCGACGAGGTCACCGACGCCGTGCCGCTCGGCGAGTTCCCGGACGGCCCGCTCGGCGGCCGGGTCACCGACACCGGCGAGCGTCAGCCGCAGCGGTCGCCCGGCCCGCCGGCAGTGCCCGAGCGCCTCGACGGCGTCCGCCTGCCCCTTCTCCGGCGTGAACCGCCCGAGCAGCACCAGCCGCGCCAACCCCGCCGCGTCCGGTTCGTGCCCGTCGGACGGGGGACGCGCCGCGCGCGCCTCCACCGGTGGTGCGACGATCCGCAGCTTCGGCCCGGCGGCGGGCGCGGCCGTCAGCACCTGGTCGGCGACGTAGCGCGAGATGGCGACGACGCCGTCCGAGCGGCCGGCGATGATCCGGGCGATCGTCCGGCGGGGCAGCGCGGAGCGCAGGTTCGGGTTGGTCAGCAGGCTCTCCCGCACCGTCCACACGTGCCGGACGCCGGCCAGCCGGGCGGCGAACGCGCCGGCCGGCACCACGGCCGAGTTGGTGACCACCACGTCGGGCCGCTCCCGCCGCAGGAACCGCCGGTAGCGGGGCACCGAGGCCAGCGCCTGGACCGACCGCACCACGCCGACCGGACCGCGGTGCCGCCGGCCCATCCAGAGCCGGGTCGGCAGGACCGTCACGGTGGCGCCCGCCTCGGTCAGCTCGCCGCGCAGCGGACCGGCCGCCGGCAGCGTGACGGTGACCCGGTGACCGCGCACCCGGGCCGCCTCGCGCACCAGCGCGACAAGCGACCGTTCCGCGCCCATCAGCTCCGCCGAGTGGCTCACGAACAGCAGGTGCACCGTTCAGAACCTCTCGGTGGGGCCGTGGACGCCCCGCAGGCCGTCCCGGTAGCCGGCGAGGACCGCGCGCGAGCCGAGCCGGCGCTCCCGCCCGCCCGCCGTCAGCCGCAGCAGCGCGGTCGCCACCCGCCGGTAGTGGATCGGCTCGCCGAGCAGCAGCCGCCGCAGCGGACGGCGGTAGTGCTTGCGCACGTAGAGGATCTCGTTGCGGTGGTAGTAGTAGAGCGCCCGCGGGCTGGAGCCGCTGAGGCTGCCGCCGCGCTTGTGCCAGACCTCCGAGTCGCACACCAGGGCGATCCGCCCGCCCGCGTCGGCGATCCGGCGGACCAGGTCGAACTCCTCCTTGTAGTGGAAGAAGCGCTCGTCGAAGAACCCGACCCGCACCACGTCGGCCACCCGCAGCAGCAGCGCCGCGCCGGTGACCACGTCCACCTCGTGCACCCCCTCGGCGCACCCCGGGCAGCCGAACGGGCGGACCCTGCCGCCCGGGAGCATGGCGGCGACCACGTACGGCTCGGGGGCCGGGTCGTCCGGGTGCGCCGAGGTCGTCTGCACCGACGTCGCCACGGTGAACCGCTCCCGGTGCGCCAGCAGCGCGGCCAGCGCCCCCGGCCGGGGCACCGCGTCGGCGTTCAGCAGCCAGACCCAGTCGGCGCCGCGTTCCCGGGCGGCCCGGATGCCGGCGTTCATCCCGCCCGCGTAGCCGAGGTTGCCGTCCAGCCGCAGCAGGGTGGCCGACCCGTCGAGGTGGGCCAGCCTCGCGACCGAGTCGTCGGTCGACCCGTTGTCCACGACCACGACCTCGGGCACGTGGCTACCGGCGAGCACGGCCCGCAGGCAGCGCAGCGTGTCGTCCGCGCAGTTCCAGTTGAGGATCACCGCGACGACCTTGTCAGGCACTGCTGCCAACCTCACTGTTCCGGGCCGGGGACGCGGGTGCCGGCGCGTCCTGCCGCGCGGGCCAGCTCCCCAGCGTGACGGCGGTGACGGTGCTGTGCGCCGCGAAGAGCGCCACCGACACGGCGGCGACGCCCACCGCGCCGTACGCGGGAGCGGTGAGAGAGTAGCCGACGATCGCGGCCAGGGCGGTACCCACCGCGATCACCGCGGTCGCCCGCTCGCCGCCCAGGTTGACCAGCCGGGCGCCGAGCACCTTGCCGATGGTCACCGCGATGCTGCGCGGCACCAGGATCAGGCCGATGAGCAGGGCGGCGGCGTAGCCGTCGGTCAGCACGCCGATCGCGGCGAGCCCGGCCAGGACCAGCACACCCATCCCGGCGGACAGCCACACCGCCCGGCGCAGCAGGCCGGCGAGCCGCCGGTCGGAGCCGGTCTCGTGGTCGCCGAGCGTCCGCTGCGCGGCGACCACCGCGCCGGCCTGGGTGAACTCGATCGCCGCGACCGCCAGCGAGTAGACCGCCAGCACGTCCGGCCCCTGGTGGCGGGCCAGCGCCAACTGGTCGAAGCGGTAGGTGAAGACCTGGGCCACCGCGCCGGTGTGGGTGAGCCCCAACCGGGCGAGCCGCTCCCGGGGCGGGGCGGCCCGGCGCAGCAGCCGGACCAGCGGCCGGCCGTGCCGCGCCCAGAACGCCACCGCCATCAGCGCCTGGCAGCCCAGCCAGGCCGCCAGCCAGCGGTCCGCGTCGTCCACCCCGGCCAGGATGAGCGCGGCGTACAGCGCCGGCGCGACGGCGGCGAACGCGGCCCGGTAGCGGTAGACGCTCAGGAACCCGCCGAGGGTGAGCCCGGCGGCGGCCGGCACGTTGCTCGCCGCGATGCACGCCGCCCCGGCGACCGCCAGGCCGGGTCTCGCCTCCTCGGAGTAGTGCGCGAACACCCGGGCCAGCGCCGCGGTCAGCGGCACGGTGGCGAGGTAGACGAGCAGGCTGCGACGCCCGGCCAGCTCGTCGAGCCACCGACGCCCCTGCGCCAGCAGGAACGTCTCCAGCGACAGCCCGCCGACCGCCACGCCGATCGTGGCGCTCGCCGTGGTGGCCACCAGCAGGCCCCGCTCGGCCGGCGGGAGCGCGATGCTGAGCAGGATGGCCACGCCCGACATGGCCAGCGCGCCGACGTACATCAGGGTGGCGCTGGCGACCGCCCGCCGGAGTGCCGCGATCACGACCGCAACCCCGCCGCCGTGCCCCGCAGCACCGCGCCCGCCGCGGCCGGGCCGGCCGCCAGCAGGGCCCGGCCGGCGTAGAGCAGCCGGGCCGCCGCCGCCACCGGGAGGCGGCGGCGGTAGTGCCGCCGGAAGAAGACCATGCAGCTCCGGCTGGCGTGGAACCAGGTCAGGAGCGACTTGGCCCGCAGGTCGGCGGTCGCGCCCGTCGCGCCGCCGCCGGCGTGCGTCACCAGCAGGTCCGCGACGACCCGCACCGGTACGCCGAGCCGGGCGCACCGGACGGCCAGGTCGGCCTCCTCGTAGAACAGGAAGAACTCCTCGCAGAACCCGCCCAGGCGGTCGAACGCCGCCCGGGTGAGCAGGACGGAGTGCCCGGCCACGTAGGTCAGCGCGCGCGGCCCCGGCGACCGTCCGCTGCGGCCGGTCCACAGGTCGACCGCGCCCAGGTCGGGCCGGACCGCCCCGCCGGCGTCCCGGTACGCGGTCGCGCCGACCGCGCACCCGTCGTCGCCCGCGCCGAGACGTGCCGCCGCGGCGAGCGACCCGCCGCTGATCCGGGCGTCCGGGTTGAGCACCCAGATCAGGTCGGCCCCGGCGTCGCGCAGCCACCGCGCGGCGAGGTTGTTGCCGGCGGCGTACCCGACGTTGCCGTGCCCGTGCAGCACCCGCGTCACCAGGCCGTGCCGGCGGGCCAGCTCGGCGACCTCCTCCAGCGGGGCGCGTTGGTCGCCGTTGTCGACGAGCGCGACGGCCACCCGCAGGTCCGGGTCGTGGTGGTGGGCCACGATCGAGCGGACCAGGCCGGCGGTGTCGGCCGCGCTGCGGTAGTCGACGACGGCGATGCCGAGGGTGGTCATCGGCCCGCCGCCCGGTGCGGGCTAGGCAACGGCTTCCGTCACCCAGGCGGCGAAGGCGGCGGCGAACGACGCCTCGGAGAAGGTGGCCGCGTGGGCCCGGACGCGTTCCGGGCGCAGCTCGTCGAGGCGCCGGGTGAGCGCCGCGTGGTCACGCGGGTCGGTGGAGTCGACGAGCAGCCCGGTCTCGCCGTCGACCACGGTCTCCCGCAGCCCGCCGCGCCGCAGCCCGATCACCGGGGTGCCGCACGCCTGCGCCTCCACCGGCACGATGCCGAAGTCCTCGTGCACCGGGAAGAGCAGCGCCCGCGCGCCCCAGTAGAGCCGCCGCAGCCGCTCCTGGCTCGGCGCGACCTCGAACGTGACCGGCACGCCGGCCCGCTCGGCGAGCCGGCGGAGGTGGGCCTCCTCGGGGCCGGAGCCGGCGACGACCAGCGGCAGCCCGGCGGCCTCGGCGGTGGCTACGATCAGGTCGAACCGCTTGTACGGGATCCAGCGCCCGACCCCGAGCAGGTAGTCGCGCGGCTGGGCCCGGTCGGTGGCCGGCGCGTCGGCGAACCAGTCCACCCGCACCGGCGGGTTGATCACCACGGCGTCGCGTCCCCAGTGGCGCCGGATCCGGTCGCGCACCTCACGGGAGTTCGCCGCGTACGCGTGCACGTGCCGGCTCAGCCGCACGTCGACCCCCCGCAGCGCGCGCCGGGGCAGGGCGAGCAGCGGGCTCGCGCCGCGCCCGTCGGTCGCCGGGTTCCACAGGTAGCGCGCCGGGGCGTGCACGTAGCTCAGGTGCCGGGTGGTCTCCGGGGGGCCCAGCCGGACCGTGTGCGCGAAGGCGTGGCTGGACGAGATGACCACGTCGAAGCGTTCCCGGGTCAGCGTCCGCCAGACCACCGGCATCAGCGGCAGCGCCATCGCCTTGCGGTGCCGCATCGGGGTGCGCGCCAGCCACGACTCGCGCAGGCGCGGCTCGTCCACCCCGTCGTCCTTCCACAGGGCGAACCGCTCCGCCCGGGGAAACAGCTCGGCGATGCTGCGGAACACCTGCTCGGAGCCGCCGGTGACGCCGAACCACTCGTGCACCAGCGCCACGGACGCGTCGCCGAGGGCGGGCACGGGCGCCGCCGTCGCCGGGGTGGACGCGGCGGGCGGCGGACCGGACATCGTGCTTCCTCCCCGTGGCAGCTCCGGGCCGGGCGGGCCGAGAGCGAAGGCAGGATATGGGGTCGGTCGCGGTGGCCGCCAACCCGCCGGACAAATGCCGCCGGCGGTCAGGGGGCGAGCCGCAGGCCGTCCACGTGGGACCGGCAGGTGTCGTGGTCGGGCAGCAGGCCCGCGGCCCGCGCCTCGGCCAGGCTCGGCGCCGCCGCGTCCCGGGCGGAGAGCAGCGGCACGTCGGTCGGCCAGTCGATGGCGAGGTCCGCGTCGAGCGGGTGCACGGTGTGCTCGGCCGCCGGCCGGTACGTGGTGGAGCAGAGATAGCTCAACGTCGCGTCGTCGGTCAGCGCGCAGAAGCCGTGCCCCAGCCCCTCGGCCAGGTAGACGGCACGCCGGTCGACGTCGTCCAGGCGTACCGCCTCCCACCGGCCGAAGGTCGGTGAACCGGTCCGCACGTCCACCACCACGTCCAGCACCGCCCCCCGCACGCAGGTCAGGTACTTCGCCTGGCCGGGCGGGACGTCGGCGAAGTGGATGCCGCGGACCACGCCGCGCGCGGAGACCGAGAGGTTGCCCTGGGCCAGCCGCAGCGGGTGCCCGACCGCCTCGGCGAGCCGGTCGAACCGGTACCACTCCAGGAACAGCCCGCGCGGGTCGCCGTGCGGCACCGGGGTGACCTCCCACGCGCCCTCGATGCCCAGCGGCCGGACCTTCACGACCCGCCCCCGGCGGCCGGCCGGTCCGCCAGCAGGCCGAGCAGGTAGCTGCCGTAGCCGCTGCGCACCAGCGGTTCGGCCAGGGCGCGCAGCCGGTCGTCGTCGATCAGCCCGGACTGCCAGACCACCTCCTCGACGCAGCCGATCTTCATGCCCTGACGCTCCTCGATCACCCGGACGAACTCGGCGGCCTGCATCATCGAGGCGAATGTGCCGGTGTCCAGCCACGCGGTGCCCCGGTCGAGCACGGTCACCGACAGCTCGCCCCACTCGCGGTACGTCTCGTTGACCGCGGTGATCTCCAGCTCGCCGCGCGCGCTGGGGGTGAGCTTGCGGGCGATGTCGACCACCCGGTTGTCGTAGAAGTAGAGGCCGGGGACCGCGTACCGGGACTTGGGCCGGGCCGGCTTCTCCTCGATCGACAGCACCTGGCCGGCCGGGTCGAACTCGACCACGCCGTAGTCCGCCGGGTTGGCCACCGGGTACGCGAACACCCGGCCGCCGGTCGGGTCGCCGTGCTGCGCCAACTGCCGGCCGAGGCCGACGCCGTGGAAGATGTTGTCGCCGAGAACCAGCGCCACCGAGTCGTCGCCGATGAAGTCCGCGCCGAGCAGGAACGCCTGCGCGATGCCCTCCGGGCGGGCCTGCTCGGCGTACGCCAACCGCAGCCCCCACTGGCCGCCGTCGCCGAGCAGCCGTTCGAACTGCGGGCGGTCGTCCGGCGTGGTGATCACCAGGATCTCGTGCACGCCGGCCATCACCAGCGTGGAGAGCGGGTAGTAGACCATCGGCTTGTCGAACACCGGCATGAGCTGCTTGGAGACCGCCCGGGTGATCGGCCAGAGCCGGGTCCCGGTCCCGCCGGCGAGAAGGATTCCACGCACCCGCGGAGACTACCGTCGCGTAAACTCCACCACCCGTGAGGATCCTCGTCACCGGCGGCGCCGGCTTCATCGGGTCGGAGTACGTGCGGATGCTGCTCGGCCGGCCCGGCGGCGACCCGGCCCGGGCGCCGCGGATCGCGCCCACCTCGGTCACCGTGCTGGACAAGCTCACCTACTCCGGCAACCCGGCCAACCTCGACCCGGTGCGCCACGACCCCCGGCTGCGGTTCGTGCACGGCGACATCGTCGACCCGGCGCTGGTCGACCAGGTGGTGCCCGGCCACGACGTGATCGTCCACTTCGCCGCCGAGTCGCACGTCGACCGCTCCATCACCGGGGCGGCGCCGTTCGTCACCACGAACGTGCTGGGCACCCAGACGCTGCTCGACGCCGCGCTGCGTCACCGCACCGGCCGGTTCGTGCACGTCTCCACCGACGAGGTGTACGGCTCGATCGACGCGGGCGCCTGGACGGAGGACTGGCCGCTGGCGCCGAACTCGCCGTACTCGGCCTCGAAGGCCGCCTCCGACCTGCTGGCGCTGGCCTACCACCGCACCCACGGCCTGGACGTGGTGGTGACCCGCTGCTCCAACAACTACGGGCCGTACCAGTTCCCGGAGAAGGTGGTCCCGCTCTTCGTCACCAACCTGCTCGACGGCGGCACCGTTCCGCTCTACGGCGACGGCGGCAACGTCCGGGACTGGCTGCACGTGCACGACCACTGCCGGGGCATCGCGCTGGTGCAGGAGAAGGGACGCGCCGGCGAGGTCTACCACATCGGCGGCGGCACCGAGCTGACCAACCGGGAGTTGACCGGCAAGCTGCTGGCGGCCTGCGGCGCCGGCTGGGACCGGGTCGTGCCGGTCACCGACCGCAAGGGCCACGACCGCCGCTACGCGCTGGACATCACCAAGATCGAAACCGAGCTGGGGTACGCCCCGAGCATCGACCTCGACCACGGCCTGACCGAGACCGTGCGCTGGTACCGGGAGAACCGGGCCTGGTGGGAGCCGCTGAAGGCGGCGCACGGATGAGCCGGGTGCTGGTCACCGGCGCCGGCGGCATGCTCGGGCGGGACCTGCTGGCGGTGCTGCGCGACCGGCCGGACACCGCCGTCACCGCCGCCGCCCGCGCCGACCTCGACGTCACCGACCCGCAGGCGGTACGCGACGCGGTCGCCGGGCACGACGTGGTGCTCAACGCCGCGGCGTGGACCGACGTGGACACGGCGGAGAGCCGGGAACCGGAGGCCACCGCGGTCAACGGCGACGCGGTCGCGCACCTGGCCCGCGCCTGCGCGGCCACCGGCGCCCGGCTGGTGCACGTCTCCACCGACTACGTGTTCCCCGGCGACGCCACCGAGCCGTACCCGGAGGACGCGCCGACCGGGCCGGTCAACGCGTACGGGCGCGGCAAGCTCGCGGGGGAGCGGGCCGTGGCGCGGCTGCTGCCGGAGAGCGGCTACGTGGTGCGCACCGCCTGGCTCTACGGCGCCCACGGGCGCAACTTCGTCACCACCGTGCTGCGGCTGGCCGCCGAGCGCGACCGGCTCGACGTGGTGGACGACCAGCACGGCCAGCCGACCTGGTCGCACCGGCTCGCCGGGCGGCTCGTCGCGCTGGCCGACGCGGCGCTGGCCGGCGACGCCGCCCCGGGCGTCTACCACGGCACCGCGTCCGGCGAGGCGACCTGGTACGGCCTCGCCCGCGCGGTGTTCGCGCTGCGCGGCCTCGACCCGGACCGGGTCCGGCCGACGACCAGCGACCGCTTCCCTCGCCCGGCGCCCCGCCCCCGCTACGGCGTGCTGGCGCACGGCCGGTGGGCCGCCGCGAAGCTGCCGCCGCCGGCGCACTGGCACGCCGACCTGAGCACCTTCATCGACCGGCTCCCCGGAACACCTCCGTCACCGTCCGCAGCACGATCTTGATGTCGAGCCAGAGCGACCAGTTCTCCACGTAGTAGTTGTCGAACCGGGCCCGGTCCGAGATCGGCGTGTCCCCGCGCAGGCCGCTGACCTGCGCCAGCCCGGTCAACCCGACCGGCACCCGGTGGCGCATCGCGTAGGTGGGGTACTCCACGGAGAACTTCTCCACGAAGTACGGCCGCTCCGGTCGCGGCCCCACCACGCTCATCTCGCCGCGCAGGATGTTCCACAACTGCGGCAGCTCGTCCAGCGAGGTGCGCCGCATGAACCGCCCGATCGGCCCGATCCGCCGGTCGTGCGCGATCGACCACGTGGTCTGCGCCTCGTGCTCGTCGGCCGGGCGCATCGAGCGGAACTTGACCACCTGGAACGGCCGGCCGTAGCGGCCGATCCGCTCCTGCCGGAAGAAGACCCCGCGACCGCCGTCGAGGAACGTGGCCGCCGCGCACAGCAGCAGCACCGGGCTCAGCACCACCAGCGCGACCACCGCGAAGAGCACATCCGAGGCGCGCTTGACCCGCCACCGCCCACCGGTCAGCGTGGTGTCGCCGATCTTCACGATCGGGAACGCCCCGATGTGGTCCTGGTGGCCGCCCAGCGACCGGGAGCCCCACAGGCGCGGCACCGCCCACAGGTCGCACCGCGAGCTGGCCGGCCGCAGCAGCGCCTCCATCAGCTCGGCCTCGGCGCAGTCCGGGTCCGCGATCACCAGGACCTCGCACTCCAGCATGGTGACGAGCTGCTCGACGTCGTCGAGCGTGCCGATCAGCGGCAGCGAGCCGAGCCGCTGCCGCGACGGCACGTCCACCGCGCCCACGAACCGCAGCCCGTACTGCGGGTAGCGGCGCAGCAGCCGGGCCAGCTCGCCGCCGACCGGCCCGCCGCCCACCACGATCGCGTTGTGCTCCACCCAGCGCCGCCGGCGGGCCAGCAGCACGATCCGGGCGTTGACCGCCCGGCCCACCACCACCAGGCCGGCGGAGAACGCGACCCCGCGCATGAAGCCGCTGACGTAGAGCACCGAGTCGTGCCGCAGCGCCGCGATGATCGCCACCACCGCGCCGGAGGCCAGCAGCCGGCCGCCGAGGCCGGGCAACTCGTCCAGGATGCTGATGTGCCGGCGGGGCCGGTAGAGCCCGCCGGCCGCGAAGAAGCTCACCGCGAGCGCCGCGTTGAACAGCGTCCCGCGCCAGTAGGTCTGGGTCAGCAGCAGCGGGGCCAGCAGCGCCGCCACGTCGATCGGCGCGGTCATCATCCAGGCCCGCAACCGCCGGGTACGCGTCGACGCCCGCGAGCCGGCGTACGGCAGCACCGTGGTCGTGTCCATGCTGCTGCCGGTCATCGACGCGCCGCCGCCCGGCTGCGCGGCCGGATGCTCGAACGCCGGTAGGCGTGCCATGGCGCTCCCTCCCCCGTGACGCCCCCTACTTCGCGCTCGCCGCGAGGATGTCGGGGACCGAGTCGCGGCGGACCGCCTGGAACAGCGTCCGGGCGCGCGCCGGGTCCGCGAACACCACGCTCTCGCTGCCGACCCGGCCGGTGCCCCTGGTCGGGCAGGTGAAGAACGTCAGGTTGCCGCCGCGCAGGCCCCGCAACTCCATCGCGAGGTCCACCAGGGACAGTGACTTGTCGACCGCGACCGAGTTGGACGTGGCCCGCACGAACGAGTTCAGCTTGGCCGGGTTGGTCAGCACGCCGCCGGAGGCCGCCTTGTCCAGGATCGCCTTGATCACCTGCTGCTGGTGCCGGATCCGGGCGAAGTCGCCGTCCGGGAAGGCGTGCCGCTCCCGCGCGTAGTCGAGCGCGGCGGCCCCGTCCATGGTCTGCCGGCCCTGGGCGAACGTCCGGGTGCCGATCAGCGAGTAGCGGGTGGTGAAGCCCTTCTCCACGTCGATGTCGACGCCGCCCAACGCGTCGATGATCTCCTTGAAGCCGGCGAAGTCGACCATCGCCACGTTGTCCACCCGGACGCCGCTGAACTTCTCCACGGTCCGCACCATCAGCGGCACGCCGCCCCAGGCGTACGCGGCGTTGATCTTCGCGTCGCGCCCGCCCCGACCCTCCCTCGACCGGGGCACGGCCGTCCAGGTGTCCCGTGGGATCGAGATGAGCTGGGCGCTGGACCGGTCCTTCGGCAGGTGGGCCAGGATGATCGTGTCGCTGCGCGAGCCACCGGTGTTCTCCGGGTCGCGGGAGTCGCTGCCCAGGATCATGATGTTCATCGCGCCCTTGGCCTCGACCGCCGGCCGGTCCGCCTCGGGCACGTCGGTGAACGCGTCCACCCGGTCGATCGACCTGTCCACCGACCGGTAGTAGAGGCCGCCGGCCAGCGCGCCGCCACCGGCGAGCAGCACCACCGCGAGCAGCGCCACCAGGGCGATCCGCCGACCACGGCGCCGCCGCGGCGCCGGCTGCTCCGCCGGCCCGTCCGGCTCCACATCGGAGACCGGCGGGTGGGTGTCGGAGTCGGTGGGCGCGGGACGATCGGACATGCCGAGGATGCTACTGATTCACGTTCCGGAGCGTGGACCCTCGTCCGGACGGCCGGATCGGCCCGGCCGGTCGGCCCGTCCCGCCCGCCCCGGGCCTTGCCGTACCGCGGTCACGGATCGATGATGGACGAGACGACCAGATCGACCGAGGAGTCGAGATGCAGGTGATCCACCAGCCGCGGGTGGCGTGGGACATGGCCCGCACGATCGGCGGCGCGTTCCACGACGAGACGTTGTTCGGCTGGCTCCGCGGCGAGCTCGACAGCCTGTTCGGCCCCGCCGCCGGGACGGCCCTCGCCGAGAGCCGCGACCGCGTCCACCGGGCCGGCGACGCCCGGCTGCCGGTCGAGACCGGCCTCTGGCGGGTCCGCATCGAGGACGCGCTGCGGCAGCGCCCGGAACTCGGCGGTGAACTCGCCGGGCTCGCCTCGATCGCGCGCGCCCGCCGTCCTTAGCATTCGCTTAGCCGGCTTGTCCGGCGACGGGCCGGTCCGGCAGCATCGACCGGCGTGACCGACGGCAACGCGCCCCACCCACCGACCACCCCCGGCGACGGACGTCCGCCCGCCCCGGCCGGCCGGCGCCGGACGCGCCGCCGGCTCGCCGCCGCCGGCCTCGCCGGCATCGCCGTCGTGGTCGCGGTGACCCTCGCGGTACGCGGTGGCGCGGCCCCCGCCTGCGCCGCGCCGCCGGTCGGCGCCGCCGTCCACACCGGCAAGGCCACCTTCTACGACTCGAAGGGCGCCGGCGGCAACTGCTCCCGGCCCGCCGCCCCCGCCAACCGGCTCTACGTCGCGCTCGGCCCGAGCGAGTACGCCGCCGGCGCGGCCTGCGGCGGCTTCCTCGACGTCACCGGCCCGCGCGGCACCGTCCGGGTGCTCGTGATGGACCAGTGCCCGGAGTGCGCGCCCGGCCACCTCGACCTCTCCGCCGAGGCGTTCGCGCGGATCGCCGACCCGGTGCAGGGCGTGGTGCGGGTCAGCTACCGGGCCGTGGTGAACCCGTCGCTGCCCGGCCCGCTCACGTTCCGCCTGAAGGAGGGCGCGTCCCAGTGGTGGTTCGCCGTCCTGGTCGGCGACCACGGCAACCCGCTGCGGGCGGTGGAGGTCCGGCAGAACGGCGCGTGGCGGTCGGCGGACCGTGAGGACTACAACTACTGGCTGATCCCGTCCGGCGCCGGCCCCGGCCCGTACGCGATCCGGGTCACCGACGTGTACGGCCACCGCGCGACCGCCACCGGCATCCGGATGCTCCCCGGCCAGGTCCAGCGCAGCACCACCCGCCTGTACGGCGCCGGCGCGGCGGCCACCGCCACCACCACCCGCCCGGCGAAGCCCACCCGCTCCCCGTCGACCCGCCCGCGCCCCGCCGCCAGCGCGACCCCGCCCACGTCCCCGTCCCCGTCCCCTCCACCGCACCCGTCGATCTTGGGGTTGTGGCGCCTCGGACGTCCGGTCAGTCGCGAATGTGCGGTGCCACAACTCCTTGATCGACGGTCGAGGTGGCGGGGAGGTCGCGCCACATGAGGACCTCGTCGCGGGAGTCGGTGGGGGAGAGGCGCAGGGCGGCGGGGAGGCGGCCGATCTCCCGGTAGCCGAGGCGCCGGTAGAACTGGTCCAGGCCGAGGCCGTCGCGGATGGTCACGTGCAGCGCCTCCACGCCCCACGTCCGGGCCACCCGCTCGGCCTCGCGCATCAGCGCCGCGCCGTGGCCCCGGCCCTGCGTACCCGGGTGCACCATGACGCGCTGGAGCACCCGCCAGTGCGTCTTGAGGTGGAACCGGTTGTCGGCGACGACCAGGACGGCGACGAGCCGATCCCCCTCGTAACCGGCGAGCAGCCGATCCGGCCCGCCGGCCACCTCGGCGAGGGTCGACACGGCGACCGGCCGGACCTCGGCCGCGGTCACCGGGGCGACGAAGCCCACCGCGCCGCCGGCGTTGGTCACGTCCACCCAGAGGTCGACGAGCTGTTCGCGCAGCTCGGGGGTGAGGTCAGGGTCGAGTACGAAGCGCAGGTCCACGCCCGCCATCCTGCGGGCGGCGACCCGCCGACGCCCCGGTTCGTGATCCTTGCCTCAGGCGCGATGCCTCGTGCGGCGTCAGTAGGGCCGGCGGGATTCGAACCCGCACTGGTGCGGACCTAAACCGCATGCCTCTGCCGTTGGGCTACGGCCCCTTCACGGTGAACACCGTCGTCTTCCACGGCCACTCCGGTCGACGCCGCAGGCGCCGGCCGATCGGAAAGCCGGTCGGTGTCACAGCCTCAGGATCGTAGACCACATCCGGTGCCGCCACAGCCGGCCTGCGGCTGCCGGCGTACGTGGCGGTCTGGCTGTGGCAGTTGGGGCAGAGCAGCCGCAGGTTGCACGGGCGGTTGTCGAGGAAGTCACCGTTGATGTGGTCGACGTGCAGCGTGAGAGGCGCGCCCTGCCACCTCGTGCCGGTGCCGCACGCCTCGCACTCCTCGGGCAGGCCGATCGTGCGGAGCGCCCGCCTGAGCCGGTGTCCGGCCACCCGGCGCTCACCGGCCGGGCGTTTCGTGAGCAGCGCCGTCACCGGTAGGCGGGGCCGACGCCCACCTCTGTTGTGCGCCTGCCCGGTGAAGTGGGACGTGTCGATGCCGAAGCGCTTGAGCTGTCGGCTGATGTGCGCGTGCGACCCGCCGCTGACCCGCACCCCGAGCAGCCGCATGACCTCGGTCACGCTGCGCGCCCGCGCGGCGGTGGCGGCCAGCAGCTCGGGCGGGTATTTGTAACGGACCACGTGCCGACGGTAACCGCGCCCCCCGACAGGTTCAGTCGAGGCCGAGGTCGCGGCGCAGCTTGGCGACGTGTCCGGTGGCCTTGACGTTGTAGAAGGCCCGCTCGATCTTGCCGTCGGGGTCGATGACGAACGTCGAGCGGATCACGCCGGTGACGGTGCGGCCGTACGACTGCTTCTCGCCGTACGCGCCGTACGCGGTCAGCACCGCCTTGTCCTCGTCGGCGACCAGCGGGAACGTGATCGCGTCCCGGTCGCGGAACTTGGCCAGCTTCGCGGGCTTGTCCGGCGAGATGCCGACCACCTCGTAGCCGGCGGCCTGGAGCGAGGCGAGCGAGTCGCGGAAGTCGCACGCCTGCTTCGTGCAGCCGGGCGTCATGGCGGCCGGGTACGCGTACAGGATGACCGTGCGGCCGCGCAGGTCGGCCAGGGACAGCGTGCCGCCGTCGTCGGTGGGGAGGGTGAAGTCGGGGGCGGGGTCGCCGGGGTTCAGGCGGTCGGTCATGCGGGAACGATACCGCCGCGCGCGTGTCGGTGGCCGACGGCGACGCGCGGCCCACGGTGATCAACACCATCCCTTGTTGCAAGGGATTGGCAACAACGCCACGGTGGAAATAGGCTCCCGGTGTGGAAACCCTGGCGATGCACATCTCCAACGGGATCATCGACGGTCCCGTTGCCGCGATCTTCGCGGCCTTCGCGCTCGCCGCGCTCACGTTCTGCGTGCTGCGCGGCCGGGCCGACCTCGACGACCGGCTGGCGCCGATGGCCGGCCTGGTGGCCGCGTTCATCTTCGCCGTGCAGATGCTGAACTTCCCGATCTTCACCGCCGGGGTGAGCGGGCACCTGCTCGGCGGCGCGCTCGCCGCGCTGCTGGTGGGCCCCTGGGTGGGCGCGCTCTGCGTGGCCGTGGTGCTGGTCGTGCAGGCACTGGTCTTCGGTGACGGCGGCGTGGCCATGCTCGGCCTGAACATCACCAACATGGCGATCCTCGGCACCGCCGCCGCGTACCTGCTGATCGCGTTGCTGCTGCGGGTGCTGCCCCGTACCCCGGCCGGGCTGGCGGTCACCGCGTTCGTGTCCGCGCTGGTCAGCGTCGTGGTCGCGTCCCAGGGCTTCGTCCTGCAGTACTGGCTGGGCGGCACCACCGACCTCGGCGGCAACCTCGGCGGGCTGGCCGGCACGATGGCCTTCGCCCACCTGCTGATCGGCATCGGCGAGGGCCTGATCACCGCGACCACCGTGGTCACCGTCGCGAAGGTCCGCCCCGACCTGGTGTACGCGCTGCGCGCCCTCAAGCCGGCCGCGCCGGCTCCCGCCGTCCCGGTCGCCGGAGGTGTCCGATGAGCAAGCGTTCCTGGCCGTTCCTCCTCGGTGGCCTGCTGGTCGCCCTGCTGCTGGCCGGTGTGGTCAGCAACTACGCCTCGTCGCACCCGGACGGGTTGGACTCGTCGCTGCTCAAGGGCTGCACGGTGAACGCCGACGACGAGATCACCGGCGGCAGTTGCCCGGCCCAGCAGGCCAGGGACCACGAGCTGTCGGACAGCCCGCTGGCCGACTACGGCGTGCGGGGCGTCGGCAACGACTTCCTCTCCACCGGCCTGTCCGGGGTGCTCGGCGTGCTGCTCACGTTCGCGGTCGGCGGCGGCCTGTTCTGGCTGGCCCGCCGCCGCACCCCGGCTCGCGCCGACAGCGCCGTCCCGGCGGGCGTCGGCGCGACCGGTCCGGCGGTCGCCGACGAGCCCGACCCGGCGAAGGCCGCCACGACGACCGGCCCCACCGGCGGGACGACCGCGTCCCCGTCGGCCGGCGACCGCTGAGCCGGGGAAGCAGACGATGGGCGCCGGGCACGCGCACGTGCTCTACCGCGAGTCCGGCTCGCCGGTGCACCGCCTCCCGCCGGAGGTGAAGATCGCCGCCATGGTGCTGTTCACCGTGGCGGTGGTCGCCACCCCGCGCGAGGCGTACTGGGCGTTCGGCGGCTACGCGCTGCTCGTCGCCGTGGTCGCGGCGCTGGCCCGGGTGGGTCCGCGCTGGCTGCTCGCCCGGGCGTTGATCGAGCTGCCGTTCGTGCTGTTCGCGTTCGCGCTGCCGTTCCTCGGGGCGGGGGAGCGGGTCGACGTGGCCGGGCTGAGCCTCTCCGTCGACGGGTTGCACGGGGCGTTCAACATCCTGGCCAAGGGCACGCTCGGCGTACTCGCGTCGCTCCTGCTGGCGGCGACCACGACGACGCGTGACCTGATCCTCGGCCTGGACCGGCTGCGGTGCCCGCAGGTGCTCACCCAGATCGCCACGTTCATGCTGCGCTACCTGGACGTGCTGGTCGGCGAGGCCCGGCGGATGCGGGTGGCCCGGGTGTCCCGGGGCGACGACCCACGTTTCCTCTGGCAGTTGCGCGGCTTCGCGGCCGGCGTCGGCGCGCTCTTCCTGCGCGCGTTCGAGCGCGGCGAGCGGGTCTATCTGGCGATGGTCTCCCGTGGCTACACCGGCCGGATGCCGGCGGTGTGGCAGGGGGCCGGCGCGGCCACCGCCGGGCAGTGGGCGGTCGCCGCGACGGTCCCGGTGATCGCGGCCTCCATCGCCGCCGCCGCGCTCGTCCTGCAATGATCGGGTACGTGCAGCAGCCGCCCTCCCTGGACGTCCGTGGCGTCCGGTACGCCTACCCGGACGGTCACGTCGCCCTGCACGGGGTGGACCTGACCGTGCCGCGCGGGGACCGGGTGGCGCTGCTCGGGCCGAACGGCGCCGGCAAGACCACGCTGGTGCTGCACCTCAACGGCATCCTCACCCCGACCGAGGGGACGGTCGAGGTGGGCGGGCTGGCCGTCACCCGCGACCGGAACACGCTCGCCGAGGTGCGCCGCCGGGTCGGCATCGTCTTCCAGGACCCGGACGACCAGCTCTTCCTGCCCACGGTGGCGGAGGACGTCGCGTTCGGCCCGGCGAACCTGGGGCTGCGCGGGGCGGAGCTGGCCGCCCGGGTGGACGAGGCGCTCGCCGCCGTCGGGATGGCCGAGCACCGGGGCCGGGCGCCGCACCACCTGTCGTTCGGGCAGCGCCGGCGGGTGGCGGTGGCCACCGTGCTGGCCATGCGCCCGGAGATCCTGGTGCTGGACGAGCCGTCGTCGAATCTGGACCCGGCGGCCCGGCGGGAGCTGGCGGAGATCCTGCGCGCCCTGCCGGTGACCCTGCTCATGGTCACCCACGACCTGCCGTACGCGGCCGAGCTGTGCCCCCGGTCGGTGATCCTGGACGGCGGCCGAATCGTCGCCGACGCCCCCACCCCCGCCCTGCTCACCGACCCCGAAACCCTGGCGCGCCACCGCCTGGAACTCCCCTACGGCTTCGCCCCACCCCTGCCCCACCCCTGACCCCCACCCCACCCCCGGGCCCCCTCGCCGCCCCCGGGCGCCCCTCGCGGCGACCCCCTCGCGGCGTCGATCTTGCAGTTTCGGCCCCATTGATGCGCCTTATGCACTGTTTTGCCCGGGCCGAAAGTGCAAGATCGACGGGCCGGGCCGGGCCGGGGCGGGCGGGCCGGGGCGGGCCGGGGCGGGCCGGGCGGGCGCGGCCGGGCCGGGGCGGGCGCGGCCGGGCCGGGGCGGGGCGGGGCGGGGGTGCGGGTCAGGGGTTTGGGTTAGGTGGGGGCGGGGGTGGTGCGGGCGGTGGTGCGGAGGCGGAGCAGGCCGGCGGCCACCGCGCCGGCACCCGTCGCCAGCGCCACGGTGACCAGGACGCGCACCAGCCCGGCGGGGCCGGCCGCCGGGGGGACCGAGCGGGACAGCGCGGCGAGGTTGGACACCCCGGCGAACAGGGTCAGGCAGGCGCCGGCCAGCGCCAGCGTGAAGTCGGCGGCGGGGCGGCGGGCCAGCGCGTACGCGCCGGCGGCGAGCGCCCCCAGGCCGGTCAGCAGCGTCCACACCTGACCGGTGACCAGCTCGGCCAGCAGCCCGCCGGCGCCGGGGGAGCCGGTGTCGAGCGCCCGGCCGACGGTGAGCGCCACGGTCGCCGCACCGCCCAGGGCGAGCAGCGCGCCCACCGCGCGCAGCGCGCGCACCCCGGCCGCGGTTCCGCCGGGCACCAGCCCGGCCGCGCCGACCACCAGGAAACCGAGCGTCGCGGCCACCCACCACGGGTACGGGTCGGGCGGCGGCACCCAGTCCAGCGTGCCGCGTACCTCGGTCGCGGTGTCACCGGCGCGCAGCGGCACCACCCAGTCGCGGACCCGCTGCTCGCGGCCGGGGTCGGCGGCGACGGCGGCGGGCGGCGCGTCCTCACGCCACAGCGTGCGCTGGTCGTGCCAGCGGTAGGTGGGTCCGTCGGCGATCCGCCGCCAGGCCGGCGCGGCGGCCGGGTCGGCCTCGGCCGGGAGCCGGGTCTCGCCGGCGATCGTGCGGTTCAGCCAGGTGGCGGGGGAGCGGCTGTTCTCGAACACGCCGGCCGGCCCGATCCGCAGGTACGGCTCGCCGGAGTAGCCGAGCACGGTGACGTCGACGCCGCCGCGGTTGGTCAGCTCCAGCCGCGCGCCGGCCTCCACCATCCGGGCGGTCAGCCCGGACCGCTCCGGGCCGATGCCGGTGACCGCGCCCCGGTAGTCGGTGCCGTCGGGCGCGTCCGCGCCGTGCGCGGCGGCCGGCGCGGCGAGCGCCAGCACGGCGGTGGTCGCGACGGCGACCACCAGCGCGGCCCGGCGCAGCGGTACGGGGATCACCTGCCGGCCGCCGCCACGGCCGCCTTGATCCCGTCCGGGCTCTTGTCCTGCACCTCGGTGCCGTTGACCTTGATGGTGGGGGTGCCGGTCACGCCGGACTTGCTCGCCTCCTCGGTCACGTGTTCGGTCCACGACGTGTAGGTGCCGTCGTTCACGCAGGAGGCGAAGTCGTCCCGGTTCAGCCCGACGCCCGCGCCGATGTCGATCAGCTCGTCGTCGCTGAGCCCGGCGCTGCCCTCGGCCGGCTGCCGGGCGAAGAGCTGGTCGGTGAACTCGCGGAACTTGCCGCCCTTGGCCGCGCAGCCGGAGGCGGCCGAGGAGCGGGTGGAGTACTGCGTGGTGGAGAAGCGGTTGAGGAACGCGACCGGGTGGAAGACCAGCTTCGCCTTGCCCTCGCTGACGAGCTGGTTGAGGGTGGCGCCGTTGGTCTGCTGGAACTGCTTGCAGATCGGGCAGAGGTAGTCCTCGTAGAGGTCGACGGTGACCGGGCCGCTGCCGGAGACGATGCCGGTGCCGGCGTCGTTGGCGCCGGGCGGTGCGGTGAAGCCGTCCGACTTCTGCGAGGAGTAGACGGCCCAGCCGATGCCGCCGGCGATGACCAGCACCAGCACCGCGGCGATCGTGGTCCAGAGGGTGCGCTTGCGGCGCTTCTCCCGGGCGATCTGCTCGCGTACCACCCGGGCCGCGTCCCGGCGTCCCTTGCGACTACTCATCGTCGTCCTCCACGGTGTCGCCGGCCAGCCACCCGTCCACCGAGAACGGGGTGCGGGGCCAGATCAGCAGGAACCCGGCCAGCGCCAGGAACCCCAGGTCCCGGAGGATCTCCGGG
This sequence comes from Micromonospora ferruginea, assembly GCF_013694245.2. Classification (NCBI taxonomy): domain Bacteria; kingdom Bacillati; phylum Actinomycetota; class Actinomycetes; order Micromonosporales; family Micromonosporaceae; genus Micromonospora; species Micromonospora robiginosa. Next base: position 4,229,698 of record NZ_CP059322.2, on the reverse strand, counting down.
AGGTAGCTCGGGGACTCGCCGGCGCCGAGCTGGCCGCCGCTGCCGAAGCACCCGCAGTCGATGGCCAGGCCGCGCGCCCAGGCCGAGGCGATGCCGGCGACGAAGACCACCAGCAGCGCGGCGGAGACGCCGGCGCCGACCCGGGTGGCCAGGCCGACGAGCAGGAGCAGGCCCAGGGCCAGCTCCACGAACGGCAGCGCCGCGCCGATCACGGTGGCCAGGTCGTACGGCATCACCTGGTAGGCGTTCACGGCGCGGCCGGACGCGGCCAGGTCGCCGACCTTGGCGCCGCCGGCGATCAGCCAGACGGCGGCGAGCCCGAGGCGGGCCGCGACGCCGAGCCAGTGCCGCAGCGCCGGCCAGCGCCCGGCCGGGGTGGTGGAGGGGGTCACGGTCATTCGTCGTCCGGCGGCCACGGATGGTTCCCGCTATCCGGCCAGCGTGTCGCCGACGGCGTCGACGAGTTCGTCGCGGGCCCGGGCGACCCGGGAGCGGATGGTGCCCACCGGCACCCCCTCCACGTCGGCGGCCTCGGCGTAGGACAGGCCGAGCAACTGGGTGAGCACGAACGCGGACCGCCGCTCGGCGGGCAGCCGCCGGACCAGGTCGACGGCGCCGAACTGGCCGGCCGGGTCGGGGTGGGGCCGGTCGGTGGCGGCCTGGGCGGCGAGCCGCTCGTCGAGCCGGCGGCGCCGCACCACGGTGCGGAGGTGGTCGGCGCAGGTGCGCCGGGCGATGCCGAGCAGCCAGGTGCGGGCCGAGGACCGGCCCTCGAAGCCGGGCAGCGCCCGCAGCGCCCGCAGGTAGGTCTCCTGGGTCAGGTCGTCCGCGCTGTCCGGGCCGACCAGGGCGGCGACGAAGCGCCAGACCTCGGCCTGGGTGGCCCGGACGAAGGCGGCCTGCGCCTCTCGGTCACCCTGCCGCGCGGCGAGCGCCCAGCCGGTGGCCGCCTCCCGGGCAGCCTGGGCGCCCGCCCGGAGGCGGTCGGCGGCGGTGTCGCGCGGGGCGGGGATCACGTCAGACGAGGTTACGCGGCGTACCTGTGCGGGACAGGGTCCTTCGGCCCATTCCGTGGTCCCGCACACGCCGGGAACTTTTCCCATCCACCCACCGACTACCCGATCATGGCCTTCGAGCGGGTGCGGCGTGGCGTGCGCCCGCGCGCCCGCGGGAGGTCGGCTCGCCGGGCGCCGCGCGGTTCGGGAACCATGGCGGTCATGACTGCTGCCGTACGCCGCCCGCCCGGGGCCCTCGCCGCCCGCTCCGGGACCGTCGCCGGGCTGCTACTCCTCCTGGTCTCGCTGCTGCTCGCCCCGGCCACCCCGGCCAGCGCCCACGCGGTGCTGGTGAGCAGCAGTCCCGCCGCGTCCGCCGTGGTGCCCGAGGCGCCCGCCCAGGTGGTGATCACCTTCAGCGAGAGCGTCCGCAAGGTGCCCGGCAAGGTGCGGGTGATCGCCCCCGACGGCTCCCGGGCCGACCGGGGCGAGCCGACGTTCCGGGGCGGTGAGGTCACCATCGGGGTGGACCCGTCCGCCGGGCGCGGCACCTACCTGGTGAGCTACCGGGTCATCTCGGCGGACAGCCACCCGGTCTCCGGCACCTTCACCTACTCGGTGGGCGCGCCGTCCGAGCCGCCGTCCGACTCCGGCTCGGACAACCGGGCCAACCCGGTGACCGAGAACGCGGTGAAGGTGACGAAGTACGCCGGCTACGTCGGGTTGCTGCTGCTGGTCGGCCCGGCGCTGGTGCTGGCCGCGCTCTGGCCGCGCCGGCTGTCCCGCCGCGGCCCGGGGCGGCTGGTCTGGGCCGGGCTGGGCGTGCTGGTGGTCGCCACGCTCGCCGAGCTGTGGCTCCAGGTGCCCTACACCAACGGCGGTGGCCTGTTCGACGTCACCGGGTCGGGCCTGGGCGACGTGCTGGGCAGCGCGTACGGCACCACCCACCTGGTCCGGCTGGGCCTGATCGCGGCGGCGGCGTTCCTGCTCCGCCCGCTGCTCGCCGGGCCGATCGGCCGCACCGACGGGATCATCCTGGCGGTCCTGGGCGGGGCGACGCTGTTCACCTGGCCGCTGGCCGGCCACCCGGCCGCGTCCCCGGCCCCGGCGGTCTCCGTGGTGGTGGACGCCGTCCACCTCGGCGGCATGGCGGTCTGGCTGGGCGGCCTGGTGATGCTGGCGGCGTTCCTGCTGCCCCGGGCGGACGAGCGGGAGTTGGACGCGATCCTGCCGATCTGGTCCCGTTGGGCCGCGCTGGCGGTGGCCGCGCTGCTGCTCGCCGGCACCGTGCAGGGCCTGATCGAGGTGGCCAGCCCGAAGGCGCTCGTCGACACCACGTACGGGCGGCTGCTGCTCGCCAAGATCGTGCTGTTCGCGCTGGTGATCGGCGTGGCCGCGTACTCCCGGGCGCTGGTGCGGCGGCGGGTCGCGGCCGGCCGGCCGGGCGCGATGCGGCGGGCGGTGGTGGCCGAGCTGGCGATCACCGCGGTGGTGCTGGGCCTGTCCGCGACGCTGGTGCAGACCACCCCGGCGCGCACCGCCGCCGCCGACGTGGCGGGCGCGCCGAGCGGCTACTTCTCCACCACGCTGAGCAGCCCGATCTACTCGCTCCAGGTGGAGCTGGACCCGGCCGAGACCGGCAACAACTCGCTGCACCTCTACGCCTACACCAAGGACAACCGGCCGCAGGCGGTGCAGGAGTGGAAGGTGACCGCCGCGCTGCCGTCGGCCGGGATCGAACCGATCAATGTGCCGCTGCTGCCGCTGAGCGACAACCACGCCACCGGCGAGGTCAGCCTGCCGGCCCGGGGTGACTGGCAGCTCCGCTTCACCGTCCGTACGTCCGACATCGACCAGGCCACGGTGACCGCCACCGTGCCGATCAAGTAATGGAAGGTCCCATCTGATGATCCGTCTCCGGCGTCCCGCGACCGCCGCCGCACTGACTCTCGCCGCCGCCGCGGCCGTGCTCGGCCTGGCCGGGCCGGCCTCGGCGCACGTCACGGTCAACCCGCAGGAGGGTACGCAGGGCGGCTACGGCCGGTTCGCGTTCCGGGTGCCGAACGAGAGCGACACGGCGTCGACCGTCAAGGTCGAGGTGAACCTGCCGGAGAACGCGCCGGTCGGCTCGGTCTCCACCATGCCGGTGCCGGGTTGGACGGTGGCCGTGGAGAAGCGCAAGGTCGACCCGCCGGTCGAGGTGCACGGCAGCCAGCTCACCGAGGCGGTCTCCAAGCTCACCTTCACCGCGGCCCCCAACGGCGGCGTGAAGCCGGGCGAGTTCCAGGAGTTCCCGGTCTCCATGGGCCCGCTGCCGCAGGTCGACACCATGGTGTTCAAGGTGCTGCAGACCTACTCCGACGGCAACGTCTCCCGCTGGATCGAGGAGCCCACGGCGGGCGCGGAGGAGCCGGAGAACCCGGCGCCGGTGCTGAAGCTGGCGGCGAAGGCCGCGTCGCCGGGCGCCAGCGCGCCGGCCGTCGCCGCGGCCGACGACGACGATGACGACGACGCCGACTCCGGCGCGGCCACCGCGTTCGGGGTGGCCGGTCTGGTCGCCGGCCTGGCCGGCCTGGTGCTGGGCGGGCTGGCGTTCGCGCGTACCCGGCGGGAGCCGGCCGCGAAGTCCTGAGCGGCGACTCGGCACCGGCCCGGCGGATCGTCCGCCGGGCCGGTGTGCGTTCCGCGGCCGGGTGAGGCGGATATCCGGCGATCGGCCGACCGGCGTCGGTAAGGTCAGCCGGGTACTCGGCTACCGGGAGGGACGAATCGAATGCGTTTCGTGCGCACGATCACCGGCATGCTGCTGCTGGCGGTGGGATGTCCGGCGCTGCTGGCGGGCGCCGGTCTCTGGTTCGCCGCCCGGCACACCGATCCGGCCGGCGGCTTCGCCGCCCGCGTCGGTGGGCTGGACCTGACGCTGCGGGGCGGTTGGTTCCCTGGCCTGGCCGGGGCGCTGCTGGCCGGCGGGACGCTGCTGGTGCTGCTCGCCGTCGTGCTGCTGCTCCGCCCGCACCGGCCGCGCGAGGTGGTCTTCGTGGTCGAGCCGGACCAGGTTCCGGTGCTGGCCGGGCGGCTCGGGATCAGCTCGCTGAGCGGGCTGGGGCGGCAGCCGGGCCCGGCGTCCCGGCGGGAACGGCAACTGGTCGCCGTCGGCCCGTCGCCCGCCGGGCGGACCCGCGCCGCGATCTCGCCGGCACCGCCGAGCGACCGACGACGCTGACGGCCCTCCGCGCTGCCGACGCGGAGGGCCGTCATCACCGGGGGTTATTCGGTGCTACCTGGGAGAAAACTGAGGTAGTTGAGACCAGATTACCGCCGAACGGCATCGTTCGCGAGATCTGTCCGTTTAACGAACACCGCGGACCGGTGGCGGACCGGCAGCACGGCCAGCAACAGCAGGCTGAGCAGCACGTAGGCGTTGCGGACCACGAAGTCCACCGGATCGTCGGTGTGCACCGTCCCGGTGCCCCAGTCCTGGAACGTCACCACCCCGTACACGATCACCACGCCCGTGGCGGCGGCCAGCGCGAGCAGGCCACGGCGCCGCCGGACGCCGGCGGTGGTCGTCCGGTCGGCGTCCAGCGCCGCGTCCACCAGCACCACCACCGCCGGGATGAACCAGTAGAGGTGGTGCGTCCAGGTGATCGGCGAGATCAGGCCGCCCACCAGGCCGGTCAGCGTGAGGCCGACCAGCGCGTCCCCGGCCCGCGCCGCGCGCGCCGCCCGCCACAGCCCGAACCCGGCGATCAGCAGCGCCAGCAGCAGCCACACCGACCGGCCCGGCTCGGCCGGCGCGGTCATCCGGCTGAGCAGGCCGAACAACGACTGGTTGCCGGTGTAGTCGGTGCGCCCCACCCGGTCGGTCGTCCACAGCTCGTGGGTCCAGAACCGCCACGAGTCGTCCGGCGCGACCGCCGCCGCCAGCAGCGTGGCCGCCGTCGCGGTCGCCGCCGCGACCGCCGCCGCCCGCCACCGCCGGGCGGCCAGCAGGTAGATCACGAAGATGCCCGGGAAGAGCTTGAGCGCCGCCGCCAACCCCACGCCCACGCCGGCCCAGCGCCGCCCCTGGGGTACGGCGAACAGCAGGTCGGCGAGGATCAGCACCACCAGCAGCATGTTGATCTGACCGAGTGTGATCGTCTCGCGGGTGCTCTCCACCGCCAGCACCAGCAGCACGGCGACCGTCAGCCCGAACCCGCGCGGCAGGTGGTGTCGCCGCAGCACCGGCAGCACCAGCCAGCGGGTGGTCACCACCACGCCGGCCAGCGTCAGCACCACGAAGGCGGCGATGGCGACCCCGAGCGGCAGCAGCGCGAACGGCCGCAGCAGCAGCGCCGCGAACGGGGGATAGGTGAAGTAGAGCGCACCCTGCACCCGGTCCGGCTGGACGTAGTCGTAGAGCGGGTGACCGGCCGCCCACCAGTCCATCGCCCGCATGTAGATCTTCAGGTCGTAGTAGTCGTGCCGCAGCGCGGGCAGGTAGAGCGCGGGCAGCAGGGCGGCCAGCGCCAGCACCGTGACCACCCGCCGAGCCGTACGCCCGCCCCTGTCGTCCGGGGCGACGGCGGGTGGGGCGACGGGTTCGGCTGGCACGGGGAAACCCTAGCGGTCCACCTGGCCGACCGTGCCGAGGCGCGGGCGCGTCGCCGGCGCGTAGTCTGTTCCGGTGGCTGATCTTCTCGTCTGGATCGATTGTGAGATGACCGGGCTCGACCTGCGTCGGGACGCCCTCATCGAGGTCGCCGCGCTCGTCACCGACCCCGACCTGAACGTGCTCGGGGACGGTGTGGACGTGGTGATCCACGCCGACGACGCGGCGCTGGACGGCATGCCGGAGATCGTGCGCACCATGCACGCCAAGTCCGGCCTGACCGAGGAGGTACGCCGCTCCACGGTCACCCTGGCCGAGGCCGAGGACATGGTGCTCGACTACGTCACCAGCCACGTGAAGGATCCGCGCACCGCGCCGCTGTGCGGCAACTCGATCGCCACCGACCGGGGCTTCCTGGCCCGGGACATGACCCGGCTCGACGCCCACCTGCACTACCGGATGATCGACGTCTCCTCGATCAAGGAGCTGTGCCGGCGCTGGTACCCGCGGGTGTACTTCGGCCAGCCGCAGAAGGGCCTGGCCCACCGGGCGCTGGCCGACATCCGGGAGAGCATCCGGGAGTTGGAGTACTACCGGCGGACCCTGTTCGTGCCGCTGCCCGGGCCGGACGTGGAGACCGCGAAGGGGATCGCCGCGCAGCTCTGAGGCGCGGGCCGGAACCCGGTGGACGGGGTCGGGCGGGGTGTGGCTATTATTGGTCCGCGCACCGCCCGGGTCGACCGGAGCGGCGAGCATGGTGGCTGTAGCTCAGTTGGCAGAGCACCGGGTTGTGGTCCCGGTTGTCGTGGGTTCAATTCCCATCAGTCACCCCAACGACGAAGCCCCCTCCTCCGGGAGGGGGCTTCGTCGTGTACCGGGTGTCAGGCGGTCGGCTCCGGGCTGGGCGTCACGTCGCCCGTCGGCTCGTACGGCAGGGCGCTGCCCTTGACGTACTCGTCCCAGCTCATGTTCCAGTCGGTCCAGCCGTTGCCGTTCTGCAGCTTCCGCTCGGTGCCCTTGACCGTGATCGGGTCGCCCATCCGGGTGTTGGTGAACAGCCAGTTGCCGTCCTTCATCGAGACGTTGACGCAGCCGTGCGAGACGTTCGTCTTGCCCTGCACCCCCTCTGACCAGGGCGCGGCGTGGATGAACTCGCCGCCCCAGGTGAGTCGCTGGGCGTAGTCGATCTCGGTGCGGTAGCCCTCCTCCGGGCCCAGCTCCTCCATGGTGTCGAAGACGGTGTGCCGGAGCTTCTCGATCACCACCATGGTGCCGCTGGAGGACGGGGTGCTCTTCTTGCCCAGGCTCACCAGGATCGTCTTGATCGCCTTGCCGTCCTTGGTGACGGTCATCCGCTTGGTGCGGTTGTCCACCGTCATCACGAACGACGGGCCGATCTTGACGTCGACGGTCAGGTCGGAGCGGCCGTACCAGCCGTCGCCGAGCGGCAGCCCGGCCGCCTGCACCTTGTACGAGACGGTGCTGTTGGCCTTCCAGAACGTCTTCGGCCGGTAGTGGACCTCGGTCGGGCTGATCCAGCGCCAGATGCCCTCCTGGGCCGGCGTCGCGGTCACCGTCATCCGGCGCTGCATGTCGTCGCGGTAGTCCGGCGGGATGGCCCGGCCGAACTTCACGATCAGCGGCATGGCCACGCCGACGACCTGGTTGTCGCCGAGGAAGCTGGTCACCCGCACCTGCTTGGCCGGCTTCGCCATGGTGGTGAACGTGCTGGTGGCGGTGGCCGGCTTGCCGTCGTCGCCGGTGGCGGTCACGGTCGCCGTGTAGGTCTCGGCGTAGGCCAGCGCGGCGGCCGGCTGCCAGCTCTTCCCGTCCGCGGCGAGCGTGCCCTCGACGACCTTGCCGGCGCCGTCCTTCAGCTCGACGGCGGTCTGCTGCGCCTCCGTGGTGGAGAAGGTGATGGCGGTGGTCGCCGGCACGTCCTTGGCGTCGGCGGCCGGCTCGCTGATGGTGGCCGCCGCCTTCGGGGCCTTCTCGCCGCCGTCCCCGCCGCCCTGCCAACTCGACGGCTTGTCGCCGCCGCCGGTGCAGGCGGACGTCAGGGCCATGGCGGCGGCGAGCACCGCGGCGGCGAGAGCGCGTCGCCCGCCGCGGCGGGTCCTCCCGCCCCGGATCGGTACGTCCTGGCCAGCTCGCATGATTACCTCACAAGTGTGGTGCCCGGTCCCCATCGTTCTCTGGTGAGACGCGCTGAACCGATGACCAGTTGCCGGGAGTGAACCGGAACACCCCGGTGATGATGTAACGATTCGGTTGTCGTGCGGCGCTTCGTCGGGGGGACGACTCCCGGCGGCTGCCGGGAGAAGCGCGTCCGACCACGTTACGCCGATCAGAACGGTGAGTCCTGGCCGCCCTTCGGCACCGGCAGGGCGCTGCCGGCGACGAACTGCGACCAGCTCATGCTCCACGCCGTCCAGCCGTTGCCCGGCACCAGCCGCCGTTCCGTGCCCTTCACCGTGATCGGGTCCCCGACCAGCGTCTTGCCGAACAGCCACCGGCCCTCGGCCATCGAGACGTTGACGCAGCCGTGCGAGACGTTGCGGCGGCCCTGCACCCCCTCGGACCAGGGCGCCGCGTGGATGTACTCGCCGCCCCAGGTGATCCGCTGGGCAAAGTCGATCTTCGTCACGTACTGGTTGTTCGGGTCCGGCTCGTCGCGGGTGTCGAAGACCGTGGACTCCTTCTTCTCCATCACCACCATGGTGCCGCTGGAGGAGGGGGTGCTCTTCTTGCCCAGGCTCACCGGCAGGGTGCGGACCACCGCGCCGTTCTCGGTGACGGTCATCCGCTTGGTCGCGTTGTCCACCGTCATCTCGAACGCCCGGCCGATCTTCGCGGTGGCGCTCCGGTCGAGGTTGCCGTAGCGGCCGTTGCTCAGCGGGATCCCGGCCAGTGCCAGCCGGACCGTGATCGTGGTGCCGGTCTTCCAGTATTCCGGGGCGCGGTAGTAGGCCTGCGTGCCGTTGTCGAGCCAGTGCCACGCGCCGGGCTGCGGCGGGTCGGTCTGCACGAACATCCGCTTCTGCACCGCGGCCCGGTCCTTCTTCGGGATGCCCGGGGAGAACTCGGCGACCACCGGCATGGCCACGCCGTAGGTCTTGCCGCTGAACAGGTAGAGCCCGGAGCCGACCATCGACTTCGGCTTGGCCATCGTGGTGAACGTGCTGGTGCCCTGGTGGCTCGCGCCGTCCTTGCCGGTCCCGGTGACCGTGGCGGTGTACTTCGTGCCGTACTTCAGCGGGGCCGACGGCACCCAACTGGTGCCGTCGCGCCGCATCCGTCCGCTGACCGCGGCGCCGGCGGCGGTGGTCAGCACCACCTTCGACACCGTGCCGCCGCCGGGGATCCGCGCGCTGATCTCGGTGCTCGCCGGCCGGCCGGTCGCGCCGTCGGCCGGGGTCACCGCCAGCGGCGGCGCGGCGGAGGCGGCGTCGCTCGGCGCGGCGCTCGGGTCCGGCGCGGTGGACGAGACGCCACCGACCTCCTGCTGGCCGGGCACGAAGGCCGGCTTCTCCTCGTCGCCGCCGCACCCGGTCAGTGCCAGCGACGCCGTGAGGACCAGGACGCCCACCATCGCCCCGGCCCGCGCGAACCTGCCCATGCCCACCCCTGTCGTAGCGTGCCTGGCGGACATCGTGCCCCATCGACGCCATGCCGCCCCGCCCCGGATCGACGCGACCGGGGTTTTTAGGTGCTTTTGCCGGTTAAGCTCGTCCGAAGGGTGGAGCCCGGTATCGGATTGGAACGCCCCACAGCGGGCATGCTAAGGTTCTTCCCGTTGTCAGCGAGCGCCGCTAGCTCAACTGGCAGAGCAGCGGACTCTTAATCCGCGGGTTCGGGGTTCGAGTCCCTGGCGGCGCACCAACGAGCAAGGCCCTGATCCGGCACCTCCGTGCCGATCGGGGCCTTTTTCGCGTATGCGGGCGGTGGTCACAGCTCGCCGGTAATCGTCGGGCCTCTCGCGACACAAGCCAGGGTGAGGTCGCCGAGGCAGTGGGGGTTCGGGTGGGTCCACCGAAAAACAGGGACGCGGGCTGGTTCACTGGCCTCTACGCCGCCGAGTACGCGAACGTTGTGAGGTACGGGCTGCGCCGGCTCGGAGACTCCGACGCGTCGGCTGAACTCGCCCAAGAGGTCTTCGTCGTCGCCTGGCGCCGTCGCGACGAGGTGCCGGACCGCAGCCTGCCCTGGCTTTACGGGGTGGCCCGGCGGATCCTGGCGAACCACTGGCGGTCTCGGCGCGGCGCGCCCGACGTCCTGCCCATCGCCTGCGCCGATCTGACCCGGGTCGCCGGCTCGTCGGGTGCCGACACCACGGTAGGGATCGCCGATGTGCGGGCCGCGCTGGCCGTCCTCAGCGAACTCGATCAGGAAATTCTCCGGCTGATCGGCTGGGAGGAGTTGACAGTGTCCGAAGCGGCTCAGGTTCTCGCCTGCACTCGCGCGACCGCCGCGGTGCGCCTGCATCGCGCCCGCCGCCGCCTCGCCGAGGCGATGTCAGACCGGTCCGCGCAGTCCCGACGTCCCGTGTTGGCGACCGCGCGAGAGGAACTGTGATGTTCGGAGTAGAACGCACCCGTGGTCTCCTCGGTACGGTCGACCCGGCCCGGGCCGTCGCCGTAGCGCCGCCGCCGGTCTCGGCGGACGAACTGATCAACCGCGCCGACGCCACCGGCAGGGTCACCCTGCGTCGTCACGTACGCCCGACTCGCCGGCTGGTGCTGACGGCGGGGACGCTGGCGGTCGCAGTCGGTGCCGTTGGAGTTCTCCAGCCGCTCGACAGGTCCTCCCCGGACGGCCCGGGTGGGCCCGGTAGCGCAGCGGGAACGGTGCTCGTGCCGGTCTCGTACCAGTTCGACGCGAACCCGCCGGAGGCTGGCCCGCAACTGCGCGCGCTGGCCGGCACGATCAAGGACGCGAAGTACGACCACCTCGGCGGGCGCTTCATGTACCACCACACGAAGGTGTGGGGCGATCCGGTGATGACCTCCGCCGACGGCCGTCACCATGTGGCCTTCGCTGGCGAGACGAAGGTCTGGCAGGCCGCGGACGGGACCGGTAGCCAGCTCAACAAGCAGTTGGAGCCGGAGTACCCCGATCAGGGGTCCCGCGACTACTGGCAGCGCAAGCTGGACGCGCGTCCGGCGATCGACGCCTCGGCGGTTCCGGCCGTGATTCCGCTGCCGCCCATGGAACTCACGCCGCCGTCGGCCGACCCGTCGCGGCTACGCGAACTGCTCAAGGCCGAGTACGGGCCGGGCGCCGCGAGCAAGGAGGTCAGCGGTGTCTACGCGCAGTTCGTCGTACCGCGCGCGGTGCGGGCGGAGATCCTGCGGGTCCTCGCCGACGTGCCAGGCTTCCGCTGGCGGGGGCAGGTGACGGATCGGGCTGGTCGGAGTGGGGTTGCCGTCACCTTCGACGACCGTGAGAACGATGCGCAATCTCTCCTGATCTTCGACCCGACGACGGGCGAGCTGATCGCCGACGAGCGACTCACGCTGTCGCCCGTGCGGATCAGCGCGTACCAGGTGATCCTCGACGCTGCCTGGACCGATCGAGTGGGCTGAACGTCGCACATCCGGGCCGCTCACTCCCGGGAGCGGCCCGGCCTCGGGTCTCGACGCCGTGGCCGGCCGAGCCGCGCGCGTCGATCAGCGGAGGGCCGGGATGTCGTGGAGCTGATCGGGGCGAAGTCTCTCCCGCATGACGCCCGGTGGCCGTTCCCGGCCGGACAGGCACGTGACGACCTCCTCGGGCGTGATCGCGAGATCGACGCTGAAGTCATGATCTGCGTAGGGCAGCGCCTCGTCGAGGAGTTGGCTGCCGTGGATCGTGGTGGCGACGGCGGTGTCCCCGCTCACGAGACCGGCCTCGATCAGGAGTGCGATCTCCAGGTCGGAGTAACCGGCTCCCTTGCCGACTCGTACGCCGTCCCGGCGGCTGATCGCGACGCTGCCACACACGATCAGGTCCACCGGTCGCATGTCCTCCACACCGACAGTCGGGGCGACCTCGGCTGCGCCGGCGCTCGTGGCGGCGGTCTCGAATGGAACGGTCAGCACCGCCGGGTCGAGCAGGTAGAAGGGTTTGGGCGTGGCGAGCCGAGGGACCGCCATGTAGAGCAGCTTGCCCTCGCGTAGAGCGCGTACCCGGACGGGTAGCTGGGCCCGGTCCGGATTGCACTTGACGACGCGTGCCCGCTGCCAGGCCGCCTGATCCGCGAGCCGGGCGGCAGCCTCCTCCTTGCCGGTGAAGTTCGGAATGTGACCGTGCACCCCCGGTGGCGCCGCACCCTCGCGTTCGAGAACCTCCCAGACGCGTTGCCGAACGGACTGCTTGGCCTGGTCGATGCTTAACACGCTGTCGCTCCTACGGGGTCATGAGGCAGTGAAGTCGATCCTTCGCGTCCTGGACCGCGGATCGGTCCCGCCACGGACGCAGTTGGCGGGCTGCGGTGAAGGCGAGATTGAGGCCACCTCCGGCCCGGGTTTGCTCGATGACGTCGATGGCCTGATGCAGGTAGTAGATGGCCATGTCGAGGTCGCGGTGCCGGATGCAGGCGAGGGCGAGATTGCCGAGGACGACGGCCGTCGACTTGCGGCGCTCGGCGATGAGCTGGTGGGCGGTCCTCAACGACGCGATCGCGTCGGCCGGCCTGTCCAATGACAGCCAGCAGGAGCCCGCGAGCCGCGCCTGGTGGCTGGGGCAGTACAGAGCGGAGGCCGGATCCTGCGTATCCATGGTGGCGAACTGCTCCTCGGCGCTGCCCAGAGCCTCGGAACAGTCTCGTGCCTGGCCGAGCATCGCATGTGCCTCGGCGCGGTGCAGATGGGCGAGGCCGGTGAGCACGTGGCTGTCGCTCACCGAGGCGGCTTGCGCGGTCAACACGATGGCAGCGGTTGGTCGTTTCACGCCGTAGAGCGCGAGGTAGCTCTTGCGGAGCAGCGCGTTGGCCTGAGCGACCGGGTCGCCGGCTTCCTTCGCGGCGTCGATCGCCTGGTCGAAGTACGCGGCACTGGCGGCGTGGTCGTGTCGCTGGGTGGCGTCCCAGACGAGTTGGCCCAGGAGCGTGGCTGACTCGGCGAGCGTCGCAGCCAGGTCGCGCCGGACCGGACCGGCGGCGTGTTGGCGAAGGACGCCCACCTGGCCGTGCACCTGCGAGGCCTCGGCGAGGAGGAGCGCGGAAGGCGTCCGGTCGTACCGCTCATCGAGCTGCCGCACCTGCTCCCGCAGGTGACCGACGGTGATCAGGTCCACGTGGCCCGGCCGGCGAAGCGCGTGGTCGAGACGCTCGTCGGGCGACGGGGGCGGCTGGGCAGCATCGGCCAACAGATCCGCCAGTTCCTCGACGGACACCCTGAGGGCAGTGGCCAGATGGGGACGGTGCCAGGGCTGGGGATCGGTCTCGGCCCGCTCCCACCGGACGACGGTGGAGCGATCCACGCCGAGGATCTCGGCCAGGTGCTCCTGACTGAGGCCGACCGCTTTGCGGCGCTGCGCCAGTCGATACCGGCGCCGACCGGTTCCGCGCCGGCTGCCTCCGCCGTGGTGCGTCACCACCCCATTCATCCAGCTTCCGTGACTCAGCGCAATGGCGATGCATCAGTTCTGCGTCATCGTCGCCATGGGATTCGCGGCGGATCGGAGCTTGAGTTGAGTGAGGGAAGCCGCCCGTGCCCCGGCGAGCCGACCACCGGTCGTATCGAAGAAGGGTGCCGGCATGGTGAGAGAACAATCGGTGCCGGGCAGGGTGGAGCATCTGCCGATGCGTCCGCTCTGGCTGTGCCGCAGGTGCGGGCAGCCGTGGCCGTGCGGGGCGGCGAAGGTGACGCTCGTGGCCGACTACCGGGACAGCCCGGTCAACCTGTTTCTCTACCTGGCCGGTCACCTGCACGAGGCGATAGACGACCTGCACCGGCTGAATCCGAGCCTGACCGGCAGTGCCGCCGACATGTTCGACCGGTTTCTCGGCTGGCCCGCCCGCCGCGTCCACGCCTATCGGATCCCGCGTCCGGGGTCGGCCGTCGGTGGCGGAGAGAGCCAGGATTGTGGGTGACCGCTCGTGCTGCTGGTCGCCGGACCAGGCCCGTGAGGACCGGCGGCGCGTCCCCGTCGCGATCCTCACGGCGATGGTCGTCGTCGGCGTGCCGACACGACGGACCGCAGAGTCGCCGGTGAAGGCCCCACAGCCGTCGAGGCGGGCCCGGTGCGGCCGGACCCGCCTCGACAGGGCTCAGGTCACCAGGTCAGCGGGAGGGTGCCGATGAACCGGGTGAGCGCGCCGGCGAGCAGTTGGTCGTCCCGCCGGGACGGGTGCCAGTCGCAGCCGAGCTTGTCCAGGCCCAGGGCGTTGTCGTCGTAGTAGAGCGAGCGGATGCGGGTGTCACCCGCGTCGGCGCGGGTCCGGACGACCTGCTGGACCGAGGCGGCCAGCGGGGTGTTGCCGAGGTCCGGGTAGGTGAGCACGATGAACGTGTTCGGGCCGTACCGGGCGCGCAGCTTGTCGAGGAAGCCCAGATAGGCGCTCCGGAAGTCGGCGGCGAGTTGCTCGGGCGTGCTCCACCGCTCGCCGGCGTTGAGCGCGGTGGAGAAGTCGTTGATGCCCAGGCCGACGACGACCACCTGCGGCTTCCAGGTGCCCGGGTTCTGCCACACCGTGCTGTTCCACAGTGCCTGGAGATCGGTCTCGTAGTAGGTGCGGAAGTTGTCCGTGCCTCCGCCGTTGTAGTTGCGCACCATGCCCAGGCCGGACCAGGCGATGAGCTGGTGGTCGGCGTTCAGGCTCTGCGCGGTCAGGGCGCCGAAGGTGACGTCGGCGTTGGAGTTGCGGGTGACGCCGCCGTTGCCGGAGCAGTCGCGGGTCGTCGACATGTTGCCGTAGCCGGCCGTCCAGGAGTCGCCGATGAACTCGATCTGCCGGCTGCGGGCGGCCGGCTTGGCCAGGATCGCGCCGCCGGGGGCGGCGACGAGCCCGCCGAACTCGCCCGCCGCCCACGGGCTCTCGGTGCGTTTGACCAGCCGTACGGTGTGGTCGGCGTCGGAAAGGTTGCGGACCCAGTAGGTGGTCTGGCCGGGGGTGACCAGGGTGGCGACCGTCGTGCCGTCGACCTGCACGGCGTAGTCGTTCTGGCTGTCGTTGAGGACGATCCCGACGCCGGTCCCGCGGAACCGGCCCTCGAAGTAGGTGCCGGGCCAGGTGTACTGGACGCTGTTGCCCGCCGGCCGCACCCGCCCCACGGTGTGCGTCTGCGCCAGCACGTCGGAGGCCGGCGGCGGGGTGGTCGGCGGCGGCCCGCCGGTCGGTGGCGGGCTGGTCGATGGCGGGCTGGTGGGCGGTGCGCTGGTCGGTGGTGGCGCGGTCGTGGTGGGGGCCGGGCGGCCGGTGCACGGCACGCCGTTGAGCGCGAAGTCGATGGGCGCCGGGTTCGACGTGTTGTTCCACGAGCCGCTGAACCCGAACTGGGCGGTGGCGCCGGTGCCGAGGCCGCCGTTCCAGCTCGCGTTGGTGACGGTGACCCGGCCGGCGGACTGGGTCGCCGTGCCGTTCCACGCCTGCCCGACCACCTGCCCGGCGGTGAACGACCAGGTCAACCGCCAGCCGTTCAGCGGGTCGCCGAGGTTGCTGACGTCGACGTTCGCGCCGAAGCCGCCGGGCCACTGGCTGGTCACCGTGTAGGTGACCCGGCAGCCGGCGGCGGCCTGCGCGGAGACGGCGGAGGTGAGTGCGGCGGCCACGGCGACGGCGGCGGCGGTGAGCACCGCCGCCGCCGACCGGAGCCGGGTACGCGTGAGTCGCATCTGTGCTCCTGGGGAGGACGTGTTACGAGCCGGCGCAGGTGATCCCGCTCGGGGCCGGTGAGCTGCTGCCGTTGGCGAGGAAGCCGAAGGTCGTCGACCCGCCGGCGTTGAGGGTGCCGTTGTAGGCGGCGTTGCGGATGCTGACCGCGCCGGTGCTGCCGGTGGCCACCCCGTTCCACACGTTGCTGATGCTCTGCCCGCCGGCCAGGGTCATCCGGACCGTCCAGCCGCTGACGGCCCGCGTGCTGCTCACGGTCACCTCACCCTGGAAACCGCCGGTCCAACTGCTGACCAGCCGGTAGGTGGCGGTGCACGTCCCGGAAGGATCCGGCGGAGGCGTGCTCGGCGGCGGGGTGGTGGGCGGCGGCGTGCTCGGCGGTGCGGTGGTGGGCGGTGCGGTGGTGGGCGGCGGAGTCGTGGGCTGGCCGCCGTCCGGGGCGACCGCCCGACCGGTGGCCGGGGAGATCATGCCGGCGCAGAGACCACGGCTCGACAGGTTGCTGACGATCCGGGGGATGGCGGCGACGGTGTTCGCCGGCCAGTCGTGCATCAGGATGGACTGCCCGGCCTGGAGCCGGCTCGCGTTCTGCACGATCTGGTCGGTGCTGGCGTTGTTCCAGTCCTGGGAGTCCACGTCGGCGTTGATCTCGGTCAGCCCGAACTGGGCCTCGACCGCGCGCAGCGTCGCGTTGGACTCGAGGTAGGGCGGCCGGAACAGCTTGGGCGCCTCGCCGGTGGCCTGCTGGATCGCCTGCTGGGTCTGGGAGATCTCCGAGGTCATCTGCGCCTGGCTGAGCTGGGTCATGTGCGGGTGCGTCCAACTGTGGTTGCCGACCCACATGCCGGCGTCCCGCTGGGCCTTGGCGAGCGCCGGGTTGGCCTGCACGTTCTGGCCGACGTTGAAGAACGTCGCCCGTACGCCGGCGGCTTTGAGGGTGTTGATCAGCGTGGTGGTGTTGCCGGCGGTGGGCCCGTCGTCGAAGGTCAGCGCCACGTAGCCGGTGCAGGCGGCGGCCATCGAGGGCGCGGCCGTGACGGCCAGTCCGGAGGTCACCGCCGTCAGCAGTGCGGCGGCGGCCGCCACCGCCATCGGGCGACGTGAGGGTCGGGTCGGGGCAGCCGTCGGTCCGGCTGGGAAGGGTGTCATCGAGGTTCTCCCGCTGGCGTTCGAGGTGCTGCTCGTCGCCCTGCGGATCACGTCGCCCGGAGTCGGTCCGCATCGCCTCGGCGTGGCGCTGGCAGCGATGTCCTGTCGGTGGCCACGGTTCGACCCGAGGCCAGCCCGGCTCCGGTGCGATTATGTCGTCTCACTTCGACGATCGTCAATCGATGCGGGGAACGGTTCGCGCAGCGTGAACGCCTCGGCCGACGGCCCGCTGCGCCGCAACGCCGCCAGCTTGCCGGCCGCCTCCTCGATGGACGGCAGCGTGCCGGCGGGGATCCACCACAGCACCAGGTGCTCGGCGTCGAGCGGGACGAACCACTCCCGCCGTCGGCGCATCGGCTCCAGGTGCGCGGTCCGGTAGACGAAGGCGCGCAACGACTCGACCGACTCCCAGACGGTCAGGTTCACGATGACGTCCGGCTCGAACGGCCGGAACGCGGTCGCGTCGCCGGAGTCGTCCTGGAGGCGCCAGACGTAGCCGGGGGAGCGTTCGGCGAGGTCGTGGATCTCGGGCAGGCGGGCGACGAAGTCGGCGAGGTCGGGGCTGTCGATCGGGGCGCGCAGCCGGGCGATGTTCAGTTGCGCGAGGTGATGGTCGCTCATGGAGCCAGACTACCGTCTATGTCAACGATGATTGTTTTTAGAATGGATCGCCACGCAGCAACCGGTCGGACCCGGGTCGAGACGCACCACGTGGCCGCCGTCGCCCACCACCGCCTCGAGCATCGCCAGGTTCAGCCCGCAGACCAGCCCGGGGTGCGAGTGCGCCAGCGCGTCGAACGGGCAGTTGCGCAGCCGGACCGTCCGGTCGCCGTCCTGGTACGGCTCGTAGCCCAGCTCCGCCAGCCGCGCGACCGCGTCCCCGCCGGCGAGCTTCGCGCCCTGCGCGGCGGCGGCGGCGTACGCCGCCGGCTCCGCGCCGACCCGCTCCACCGCGCTCGCCAGCACCCCGGCCAGCAGCCGGTAGTCGCGCGGCGGCACCGACACCGTGTGCTCCGCCGCCGACCGGCGGTACACCTTCGCCGGCCGCCCCGCCCCGGGCCCACCGGCGCGTGGCGCGTTGGCCGCCTCCAGCAACCCCGCGTCGGTCAGCTTGTCCAGGTGGAAGGCGGCCAGGGTGCGGCCGATGCCGACCGCCTCGGCCACCTCGTTGCGGGTCACCGGCTCGGCCCGCGCGGCGACGTACTCGTAGACCGTCCGGCGCACCGGCTCCCGCAACGCGGCGATGGCCTCCAGCGACATGCCCCCGACGCTACCCGCCGGCCCGTCCGACCGACCGGTCCCCGACAGTGCGCGGGAATCCCGGCCCGGCGCCCCTACAGTCCCCACCATGACGTGGACGCTGCGCTCGGTGACCGGGCTGGCCGTACTGCTGACGGCCCTGGCGGCGTCGGCGGCGAGCGCCGTCGCGGCGCCCGCCGACGACGGCCTCGGCCTGGCGCTGCGCCCCGGGCAGGCGGACTACCGCACCGGCGACCAGGTCCGCCTGGACCTCACGGTCACCAACTCCACCGGCTCGGCGTGCGCGCTGGCCACGGGCGCCGTCGGCACCGCCCAGATCACCGGGGTACGCCGGGACGGGCGCGACCTCACGCCGGTGCTCGCCCGCAGCTTCCACGACGACGGGATCACCGCCGCGTCCGGTGCCGGCCTGACCACCGTCGAACCCGGCGCGACCGCGACCGTGGCACTGACCGGCATCCGGCTGCACGACGGCGACGGCCCCGGTGAACTGGTGCTCCGCTCGGTGGCCGCGACACCGGACGGCGGCGGTCTGGACACGCTCTGGCCGGTCGGCACCCCCGGCCGGTACGAGGTCACCGCCGGCTACGTGACACTGCCGGTCACCGGCGCGACGAACCTGTGCCTGGGCGCGACGGCGCTGCGGACCACCACGTTCACGGTCGGCGACGGCGGCGCGCCCGCCCGCCGCTGGCTGTGGGCGGCCGCCGGAGGGGCACTGCTGCTGGTGCTGCTCCTGGCCGCGCTGGTGGTCCTGCTGCGGTCGCGCCGCCGGCCGACCGCCGCCGCGGTGGCCCTGCTGCTGGTGGCCGCCGGCGCGCTGGTCGGCGGTGCCCGGCCGGCCCGGGCGGACTACTCGGTCGACCCGACCGGGGGCGTGCCGGTCAGCGGCGTCGACTTCCAGGCCGCGGTCGACGGCTGTCTCAAGGGGTTCGCCGAGGCGGGCGGCGACCCGTCCGGCCTGCTGCCCCGGCTCAGGGACAAGAATTCCCCGAAGGTGCGGATCGTGCCCACCCCGGGCGGCTCGGGCGCGTTCGAGACGCCGGAGAGCGCCGACGGCAAAGGCTCGTCCACGGTCACCTGGAACCCCACCTCCACCGACGCGTACGAGGACGGGGTGGCCCGCGATCCGTGCGCCGCGCTCTACCACGAGCTGAACCACGCCGACGACATCTCCCGCGACAAGGTCCCGCCGGGACAGTGCGGGAGCACCGGCATCCCCACCGCCGAGGTGAAGGCGACGCTCGCGGAGAACCGCTACCGGGCCGCGAAGGGCCTGCCACCGCGCACCCAGTACAAGGGAAACCCGCTGCCGAAGAGCCTCGACGAGTGCAAGAAGCCGCCGAAGAAGACGCCCCCGCCGAAGGGGCCGGTGAAACTCTGCGAGAACGGCGCCGACTGCGGCGGCAGCAACGGCGACCCGCATCTGGTCACGTTCGACCGGGTCGCCTACGACTTCCAGGCCGTCGGCGAGTTCACGCTCGTCGCCGCCACCGGCGGCGACCCGCTGGAGGTGCAGGTCCGGCAGGCCCCGATGGCCGGCACCCGCACCGCCTCGGTCAACTCGGCGGTCGCGTTCCGCGTCGGCGCCCACCGCGTCGCGCTCACCCTCACCGGTGGCGCCACCTGGGTGCACGTCGACGGCGCGCCGCTCGCCGCGCCGCCGGAACGCACCGACCTGGCCGGCGGCGGCACCCTCACCCGCCGCCCCTCCGACACCGGCGCGACCGACGGGTACGACGTGACGTGGCCGGACGGCTCCGCCGCCGCGGTCGACCAGATCGGCCGCTACGGCTACCGGGTGCTCGTCCGGCTCGCCGACGCCCGGGCCGGCAAGGTGCGCGGCCTGCTCGGCGACTTCGACGGCGACCCGGGTGACGACATCGCGCCCCCCACCGGCCCCGCCCTGGCCCAGCCGGCGCCCTTCGCCACGCTCTACCCGGCGTACGCGGACAGTTGGCGGATCACCGCGGACCGCTCGCTGCTGCACTACGACGACGGGGAGGACACCGGCACCTTCACCGACCGGAGCTTCCCCGAGCGGGAGGTGACCGCCGGCGACCTCGACCCGGCCCGGCGTGCCGCCGCCGAACAGATCTGCCGGTGGGCCGGCATCACCGCGCCCGGGCCGCTCGCCGAGTGCGTCTTCGACGTCGCCGTCAGCGGCCGTCCCGAGTTCGCCGTCGCCGGCGCGACCACCGAACGGATCGCCCCGCCCACCGGCGCGCCGATCACCGCCGTGCCGGTCGCCACCGCCAGCCTCACCCCGGGCGGCGAGCCGCTGACGTTCCCCGGCCGCGCCGGTGACGCCGTCTTCGTCGACGTCACCGCGCCCGGCATCGCCGACCGCTGCTCGCCGTACCAGCTCGCCGACCCGGACGGGCGGGAGATCGCCGGCGGCTGCAACATCAACGGCGCCGGCTACGTCGACCGCGTCGACCTCACCACCACCGGCACGTACACGCTGCGCGTCGCCGCCGCGCCCGGCGACACCGGCCGCGCCGCCGTGCGCGTCTACGCCGCCAAGGACAGCGGCGGCACCCTGGAACCGAACGGCGCGACCGTGACCGCGTCGATCGCGCAACCCGGCGCCCGGGCGCGCTACCGGTTCACCGGCCGCAAGGGCGAACGGGTCTTCGTCGACGTGCCGCAGAGCACGCTGACCGACCAGTGCTCCCCGCTGGAGCTGCGCGACGCCGAGGAGAAGGTGCTGGGCAGCGGCTGCGTGATCAACGGCGTCGGCGAGGTCGACGGCACGGTCCTGCCCGCCGACGGGACGTACACCGTGGTGGTCGACCCGGTGGAACGCGGCACCGGCACGGCCGCGCTGCGGCTGGTCACCAGCCGGGACCGCGACGCGACGATCACCGTCGGCGGCCCGCCGGTGGTCGCGGACGTCGACCGGCCCGGCGCGGTCACCGGCTACCGGTTCACCGCCGCCGCCGGCACGTCGGTGACCGTGACCGCGACCGCCGCGACGCTGCCCGACCAGTGCGGCGTGCTGGCGCTGCGCGCGCCGGACGGCAGCACGCTCACCACCGGCTGCGTGATCAACGGGAGCGGCGGGATCACCGCGACCACGCTGCCGGCGGCCGGCGTCTACACGCTGCTGGTCGACCCGTCGGGGACGGCGACCGGGCAGGTCACGCTGGCCGTGCGATGAGGTGACCCCTGCGTGCACGGGCCGGCGCGGGGGCTGCTAACGTTCCGTCCCGTTGTCGGTGAGCGCCGCTAGCTCAACTGGCAGAGCAGCGGACTCTTAATCCGCGGGTTCGGGGTTCGAGTCCCTGGCGGCGCACCAACGATCAAGGCCTTGACCTGGTGGTTCTCACTGGGCCGGGGCCTTTTTCGCGTCTCCGTCCGGGTGTCGGTCGCTCGATGGGTGCTCGGGAGCCGATGGACCGGCGTGGCGTCAGTTGGACGCTGCCGGGGTGCTTCGGGACACCGGTCGGTGGCTGCCGGTGTGGCCGGCCGGGTAGCCGGGGTGGGGCTGTCGGTGGTGCTCGGATCGGCTTCGTGTCCGAAGGGTGGGCTGCCCTCGGGGGGAGTGCGTTTGCCGGTTCTGAGTCTTTAGTCATTGGCGCTTCGGTTGATTTGTTGAACAGTGATCATGGAAAACGTCTCACAAACCCCGTTTTGAGGGTGCGGGAGTTCCCGCCGCACCACCGGGGGCGCCGGGATGGCGTGGCATCAATGGGTTGGAGACCATCGATGGGTGGCTGGTGATGGTGAGCTGACTCCTCGGCGGTGGCGGATCCTGTCGTTTCTGGCATTGCACGGCTCCGCTACTACGAGCGATATCGCGGTGGTGGCGGGGGTGCCGCGGTTGACGGCGCACCGGGACCTCACCTGGCTGCACATTGCTGGGCTGGTGGGCCGGGAGCGTTCGGCGGAGGACCGGGCGCATGCCTGGTGGTATCGGATCACGGGGGAGGGCACCGAGCTGCTTGGCCGTGACCTCATCTCGTCGGGACGGCCGGTGCCGTTGCATCTGGGCCAGCGGCATTGGCGTGGGGCGCACTACCTGCTGTTTCTACCGCTGTTGGAGGCATCACGACAAGACCCGGGCCGGTGTGGGTTGTTCCAGTGGCTGACGACATTGGACACGTCGGTGTGGCTGCGTGAGCGGGGCCTGGCGCATCTACGCGCTGACGGATACGGCGTGTGGCTGGAGGACGGCCGCTGTGTGCGGTTCCTGGTACACGTCGACGCCGGGCCGGTCGGTGGTGCCATTGCCGAACGCGAGCGGGCGACTGCCGGTCTCGACGCTGTTCTGGCCGGCTACCGGCGTAGCGACCCGGTCGTGCCGGTAGGTGTGGTGCTGGTCATTGCCCGGGACGAGGCCCGGGAGGTCAACCTGCTGGATGATCTGGTGAGCCGGCCGCTGCGGGCGCCAATCGCGGTCACTACCGTCGAACTGCTGCAACGGTGTTGGCCGCACGAGCAGGTGTGGAGGATGCCGGCGGTTGGTACCGACCGTCACCGGTTGATCGACCTTCCACTTCCGCCGGGGCTATCCCGATGACGCTGGCTGAGCCGCTACCGGTTGGAGCGGGCATGGCTGGGCTAAGCTCTGCGCCGCGACAGATCCTTCTTCGAAGTGGGGCGGGTCAACGGACAACGCAGGTGCAGAGGACGTGGAGACGGCGCTGTCAGGCATCGACAGCCGGGGTAACCTCATCAGAGATCACGTCCTGCAGGGGTTCGCCATTATGCCCGACTTGGACAAGGACGTCCGGCTGGCAGTGCTCAAGAAGCTTCCCGAGCTTCAGAAGATCCTTGGCAGTGCCGTGACCACTGTGCGGAAGATGCACGAGGTCACCCTCGCGTCCAACGACAAGAGCCAGGAGAGCGACTACCAGGGGCGGCGGGAGGCTAGGGCGTCGATCATCGGTCAGCTCGAGCGTGACGACCTGGACGCGCAGACCCGCATGCATTTGAACGACCGGCTTGTACAGCTTAGCGACAAGGACGCGGAGAAAGACTCCGAGAACAAGCGTTACCTCGACCGGTGGATGACCAAGGCGACGATCGGTGTGACCGCCGCCGTGGTGCTTACTGGTGTAGCCATTGGCGGCAAAGTAGGATTTCAAGGCGGTCCGCCCCGTATTTGATACTTTTCGGGGGCTGGGCCTCGGATCGGTGACTCATCGTACGTTCACGCTCCGACTCGGTACTTCACACTGTCGTCTGTAGGCCGTGCGGGAGCGGATAGGGGCAAGCGGTGCGTGAGATCGTGCGCAGGTCGGTGCGGGCCATCCTTCTTGACGAAGAAGGTCGTTTGGTGCTGATCAAGCGGGTCAAGCCCGGCCAGGCGCCGTACTGGACGACGCCGGGGGGTGGCCTGGAGTCGACGGATGTCTCCCTGGAGGCCGCACTCCGCCGCGAGTTGCACGAGGAGCTCGGCGCTGAGGCGGATCAGTTTGCCCAGGTGTTCCTGTTCACCGCTCCCGCCGGCGAGGGCGTGTCCGTCCAGCACTTCTTCGCCTGCCGGCTGCTCCAGATGCAGGAGGACGCCCGCACCGGGCCCGAGTTCGCTGATCCCTCGCGTGGCGATTACCAGCTCGACAGGGTGACGATCGACAAGCTGCCTGCCGTGGATCTCAAGCCTGATGCACTGAAGGAGTTCATCGCGGCCAACGAGGAGGCGCTGCTCTCGCTGTAGAGCAAGCTGGCCACAGCATCGCTGGGGCGAGTTCGAAGTCCCGAGCTGATCGGAAGATTTCTTGCGGGCTTCGGGCGCCGTCCAGGGTGGCGGCCACGGCGCCGATGAAGACTCGGTGCGACACGATCAGCACTTCGCCCTCCTGGGCGGCTTCGTGGGCGCGCGATACGGCTTCCGTCGCTCGCTGCCGTAACGCGGTCAGGCTCTCCCCACCGGTCAGAGCCGAATCTGGATCACGAAGGCGCTCGCTCTGCCACTCCCGGTACTCGCTCGGATAATCGTCGGGACTCAGGCCGAGCACGCAGTGGGGGGCGCGCCATTCGGCGTAGAGCTGATCTGGCGGTGCGATCGGTGCGCCAAGGATCTCGGCCAGGATGCGAGCACTTGTCGTTGCCCGTGGGAGCGGGCTGGTGAGGATCACGTGCGGCTTGGAGTCTCCCCGGAGCAGTCGACGGGCTGTGCTGACGACTTCGGCGATCCCCCGCGTTGTCAGCGGCGTTTCCGGTCGGGCGTGGGCATGGGGGCGGCAGAGCCCGTCGAGGCAGGTGCCGTGGCGCATCCAGAGAACGCCGTCGCTCACGACAGGTGCCAGCCGCCGTCGACGTTGAGCGCCTGGCCAGTAATGAACCCGGTGGCGGGGGAGAGCAGGAACGCGACGGCGGCGGCCACATCGGTGGGTTGGCCGCGACGCTTGATGCACTGCCGGTCGAGTTGGCGTCGCACCATGGCGGCGTGGTCGTTGACGACGGCGTGCTCGGCGGGGACTTCGATCGAGCCTGGGCGCACCGTGTTGATGGTGATGTTGTACGGGCCGAGTTCGCGGGCCAGCGCGCGGACGAGGCCTTCGAGCCCGTTCTTCGCTGCGATGTAGCCGGTCAACTCGACGCGGCCGAGTTGGGTCAAGACCGAGGAGACGGCCACGATCCGGCCGCTGCCGTTCGCGATCATGGTGGGCGTGACGGCGCGGATGCATGCGGCGTGGGTGACCAGGTTGAGTTCGAGTTGACTGCGGAATGCGTTCAGGTCCAGCTCGTGCCAGGGGATTCGGGGATAGGCGCCGGCATTGCTCACCAGGGCAACGAGTCTGTCGGCGGTGGTGTCTACCGCTGATTGGAACGCCTCCTGAGTGGCGGGCAGGGTCAGATCGCCGAGGACGGTGCTGGCGTGCGCCCCGCGCTGCCGGACTACCTCGATCACCTCCCCAAGGGCCTCATCTTCCCCGAGGTGTGTGAGGACGAGGTCGAAATCAAGGGCGAGACGAGCGGCGATCGCGGCCCCGATGCCGCTACCAGCCCCGGTCACGATCGCTACCTCACGATTCATGCATCGTCTCCTCTGGTGTGGCGACGAGTCCCAGCAGTTGGGTCAAGTCAGCTTCAGGTGCGTACAGGTCGGCGAGTAGGCCGATCGACAGAGCGGCGTCCGCCGACTCCATCTGCTGCAGCGGATAGACGGCCAGCAGGCGCATGGCGAGGTACGGCCGAAGCCACGCCAGTAGGTCCGCGCCAATGCTGCTGGCGAGTGGTTGGGCGAGCTCAGCGAGGTAGCGGGTGATGGTGTGTTGGCGCGGCGCCGACGGCCGGTGCTGGTAGTCGATTGTGATCGTCCGGCTCGTCGGTCTGGCCAGCCGTAGCTGGGGTTTGACCGCATCGGCGAGTGCCCGCTGGTGGTCGGTGAAGGCTCCGGGGTTGTAGCGCGGCACGAGCCATGCGGCGTGTAGCCGCTGGCACCAGAGGAAGCAGGCGATCTCCCCGGCGAGGGCGTTGAGGCCGGCGGTGTCGTAGTCGAACCAGACGGCTCGGTTCTCGCCGTCAAGACCGATGTTGAAGTCGGTGGGGTCGCCCTGGGTCATCGCCGCCCATACCTGCTGGTCCGGGTGCAGGGCGGTACGAAGATCGGTGACCAGCGCGTCGAAGTCGAGTCGTCGTGGCTGTCCGTTGATGACGAGGGTCGCCTCGCGAAGGTCCCCGCATCGGATGCCGGACCCGGCAGGCATCGTCAGCAGCGTCGGGTTGTGGGCGTAGTACCGGTCGAGCCGACCGCCAGGCTGGGCGCGGTCGCGATACAGCTTGCCGATGGTCTGGGAGGCGGGCAGCTGACGCATCGTCGCGCTGATGACGTGCCGGTAGTGGCCGATGATGGCGTCGAGACCGCGGTCGAGATGGGTGCGGGCGCCGATGCCGTCGGCCGTGATGGCATCGAGTAGCAGGCCGGTGTCGGACTGGTCGGGCTGGTGGCGGTCGTACACGGTCACAGACCAGCGGCCGATGCGGCGATGCACATGTAGGGCGGGGACCGGGTAAAGGCTGCGTATTCGCTCGTACCCGACGATCTCGGCGGCAGACTCGGAGCGGTTAGGGTTGATCTTGACGAACAGTCGGCGTGAGCCGATGTCGAGATGGAGGGTGTGGTTCGCGGTGAACCGCCGGTGGCGGGCGATGCGGATCATGAGTCCCACCAGCCAGCGCACTCTCCGGCGAACCGGGCGATGAGCTCGGCCGGCACGGCTCGCAGGTCACTGGCACTGGACCAGATGGTGTCGTCGTAGCCGTCCCGAACCGGGCAGGCGTCGGCGATCGACATGAGCTGCGAGAACGGCGTGGCTACCGCGTGGTGACGGGTCGAGCCGGTGATCCACTTGGTATGAGCGTGCCGCCCGTACAGGCCGACGACGGTTGGCCCGGTGCCGTCCGGTCTTGTGGTGAGGGCGGCGAGGTGGGTCAGGCCGGTGTCGTTGCCGACGACCAGTTCGGCGGTAGCGAACAGGTCGAGGCATTCCACGGCCGTTGGGCCATGGAGTACCTCGATCTGCGCGACGGGCGGCGGCGCCACTCGATCCGGCGCGGTGATCAGGCTGAAGCGCCACGGTGCGTCAGGCCGTTGAGCAGTGAGACATCGTGCGATTGCCTCGAAGTTCTCGATGCCGTAGTCCTTGCGCTCTGGCCGGCTGGTGGTGGACACGAAGACCACGTGGTAGGGCGTATGGGTGGGCACGATGGTGCGGAACCGCGGGCACGGGTCGCTGGCAGCATTCAGCCGTACCCCGAGGGTTTGCTCGACGTCGAGGTAGTAGCGCATCGGTAGCGCGGCGTGGACCTGAAGGACGTTGGCGTCGACAATGTCGAGCCTCGTCGGCGGGACCTCCGGAACGGCGGCGAAGGTGCGGGGTGTCGAGCTCACGGTACCGATCGAGTGATGGCCGCTCGCAGAGGTGATGCTGAGCGGCAGGGCGCATCGGGCGAGTAGATCCGCCCGGGGCCCGACGTAGGCCGGCTGGGGGAACTGGTTGCGGGTGGCCTCGTGAAGCCCTTGGGCCATGGCAAGACCCAGCAGCACGTCGCCAAGCCCGCGTGTTCCGAGGTCGAGGTGCCAGCCGCTTTCGCGCACCAAACGGAGCGCTGCCTGCGGTGGTGGCGGTGCACCCGCTGCGCGTCGGTATGGCAGGAGCTGGCCAAGCGGTGCCCGCTCACGCCGGACGATCGTCGGCCCTCCCCGCCAACAGATCGGGCTGTCGGCGGTTCTCAGAGCGCGGTTAGGACGCACAGCGGGACCTCGTGTTGTTCGAGAAGCTTCCGTCCGCCTCCGGTCGTGTCCTCGACCAGGCAGAGCACGCCTGTGACGTCCGCTCCAGCGTCGCGGAGCGCGGTGACGAGGTTGGTGAGGGTGAGGCCAGTCGTGATCTCGTCGTCCACGATGAGAACGCGCTGACCCTTGAAGCGGCCGTAGGCGAAAACCTCAAGTCGGCGCGCGTGGGGCTCGTGGAAGACGAGCTTCTCCGGCAGGTCGAGGTTGACCTTCCAGGCGATGCGGTAATGACTGCCGCTCGCCCAGGCGACCGCGAGCGTGGGGATGATGCCGCCAGCGTCCAGGCCGAGCAGTACGTCGTGCGGCCGGTAGGCGGGATGCTGGCGCCAGCGACGCCAGAGGTGGTCGCCGGCGGCCATCACCTGCTCGGGCGCGGTATCACTGCGCACGCCGTCGAGTTCGTGAACGATCCTGATCGGGCGGGTCGTGTCTCCGACGCCGAGGCGGGTTACTCGCCCGGCGGTGAGTACCTCACGTGCGGTGGCCGTCATTGTCGTCCGTCGTCCTTCCAGAGCCGGGTTTGTGTGGGGGTGGCGCGGCCGAGCGCCTCGTCGTAGGCCAGCAGGTCACTGGCGGCGCAGCGGATTCGTTCGGTGAGTTGGTCGTCCGATCGCCAGCCGGCGCGGCTTGCCTCAGCGACCGATGGCAGGTCGACGTGGGCGGCAGGATGTCGGCCGGCGAAGACCTGACGGACATCGTCGCTGTCGTCCAGGTCGATGCCGTCCGCTCGGAGCATGATCTTCATGGTGAGAACGACGTGCTTGTAGAGCGCTCTGACGTCGGCATCGGGTCGGGCCGCCAGCCGCCGCAGCGTCATGACGACGAGCGGCAGGTCACCGCGAGCAGCGCGCTCGTCGGCATCCCGATCGAGGACGTGAAGTACGAGACCGGGCCGGTGATACAGCAGTCCCCGGCCGTCGTGCGCGATCTGCCGCAGTGCGTAGAGCAACCGTGGCGGCAGCCTGCCGGTGCGTGTCTCGTCGGTGGTAAAAGCCGACAGCGCTACCTTCGCTCCGTCCGGGCCGGTTCGAGGGAGCGATCGACTGGCGAGCCAACGCACCGGGAGGGTGTCCCGGACGACGAGGACATCCACGTCGCTCCAGCCAGGCTGCCAGTCCCCGTACGCCAGGCTTCCGGTGACCGCCACCAGTGCCGTCTCATCGTCGACCAGTTCGGCCGTGTAGGCGGCGAGGAAGTTTTGCAGTGCGGATGGCACTGGGGTCTCACGTCGGGGCGGGTGTCGGTCGCCGGAGGCGCGGTGAACCAGCTCAGCGACCGCTCGTTTCAGGCCAAGGAGGCTGCCCGTGTTGTCGATGACCGTGTCGGCGATCGTGGCGATGCGTTCGGCACCCCGGCTTCGCTTCGTCAGGTCCCGTGACGCCATCGAATCGGGTGATTCGTCGGTGCGGCCCAGGCGCACGGCTGGCGATGCGTCGAGGTAAACGATCTCGCAGCGATCTCCCCAGATCTGCCTTACGTGCCTGGTTGCCTCGAAGCGATGCGCGCTTTCGATGCTGATCCGTTGGGAGCCGGCATTGAGCGCGGCGAAGCGGAGGATCTCCTCGGACAGCATCCGTGCCTCGGTCAGCTCATCCCATGCCTGGTAGGGGTCGGTCACGCCGACCCGATCGGCCGCGAGGCGGAGCAGGTACCCGATCTTCAGCCGTGTGACGGCGTGGTCGGTACGGAGTAACTCCCCGACGGTGCTCTTACCGCTCTCGGACATTCCGGCGAGGACCCAGAGCCGGTGCACGCGGTCGGGGGGCAGGAGGGTGATGGGCGCGCCGAGTTCGGCGACGGCCTCGCGGACCTCACGCTGCACCGCGAGCAGCGGCCGATCCCCACGCACGATCACCCTGTGGTAATCCCCCCTCTGCAGCTGGAGCTCGATGGCTTCGGCCAGGTGGCGCTGGTAGGCGGCGTACCGGCCGGATGCGGGAGCCCCGTCCCGGGCCAGTGACTGCTGAGCCTCTACAGAAGGGTCAAGATCGTGCCGTATCAGTATGTGCAGTTCTCGCCTGTCAATGGGGAAGTAGCGGCGCGCTCGGTCTTCTACCTTGGCGAGCGCCTCACCGATCGGCGTTCCGTCCTTCACCGCCGCCGTTGCCGCGCAGGTGGCGACGAGCATCGGGCGACCCCTGTCCTCGAGCGCGAACCGGCCGCCTCCCTGGCATCGAGCGGCGTAGGACCGGAAAACAAGATCGACGTGCTCGTCGGTGGTGCTGTCGACGAACCACCATCGGCTGAAGTCGTCCCGCGACACCTCTGCCCATCGCGGGTCCCACCGATCGATGGTTCCGGTCACCGTGGCCCCCGGCATGGCTGACGCCAGCCAATGTGCGTTCGTGGACTTGCCGACGTTGTCCGCGCCGTTGAGAGTCACCGCGAGGTTCATCGGCGCTCGCCGTAGTTCTTGAGGGCGCGCCAGCGAGGGATCCGTCGGCGGCCCTCACGCACGTCCTGAACGAGATCGTCGTACGCGCGCGCCAGCTCCTGGAACTGCCGGGCAGCCGAGCCGGCCGGGGTGTCGCCCGAATCTCCCCGCTCGTGGTCGGTGAGGTGTTGGCAACGCACCCAGGCAATGGCCAGCCGGTCGACCACCGAGCCGATCGTCTCGGTGTGGAGCGGGCCGGTGCCGAGATCACGCAGAACGCGGTCGACCCACGTGTCTATTTCCGTTACCAGGTCCACCCGGACGCGGTTCAGTAGGTCAATGGACCGCTTCGCGGCGGCGACGACATGATCATCCGCGCGCGGGTCGCGAGAGATCAGCTCGGCGGACCATTGATCGTCGTGGTGCGCGGCCAATCGTCTGGACGCTCGTAGGGGAACCTGCCAGACGGACATCAAGGATGCGGAGCTGTCTTGGAATGAGTCGACGATCAACCCAGCGGTCGGCAGAAGATCCGGCCCGCCGACCTGGCGTTGAGGGTTGGTCGGGTGTGGCGCAGCATCAAGGGGCACGATGAAGCCTCCAAACAGCTTGTCCGACATGCTGTGCAGTGCTCGGGCATAGCGGCGTTGTCGTCACGCCGACCACCACGAGCCCGGCACTTCGATCCGCCGAGCACCGCACAGCTCAGGGCGGGATGCGCCGGGCGTACGTCGGGGCAGCCGCAGCGACAGGTAGAAAGCGTTCGCAGCGCGCTCGTGCTCGGGACACGGACCCGGTATGTCGCACGCGAGGCATCTCCCGTCGGCACAGGACACGACATGGTGTGCCAGAACGACCTGCGCCTCCTCGATCTGCTCGCCGCCGAGATACGTAGCCATGAGTCACCACCCGCATCCGTCTGGCCAGAAGCGCGTAGACGACATGGGCACCGACGAAGCCGACCTCGCGGGTGCCAGCATCTGCGCCATCACCGACGGCCGTCGATGCGAGCCGGCTGTGGCAGCACGCACTGCCACACGAAGGTCAGCAGAGGAGAGTCGCCTTGGAAGACCCTCTGCCGGCCGGTGGCCGGCATGCCGGGCTGGGCCGCCCGACTGAATGCACCCGTTGCCCCGGCGGAGGCGTGCAGAGAGAAATACACGGTCATGACGTCACCGTCTGACGGGTTGCGTCCGACTCCCGCGGATGGGGCCTGTCATGGCGGGCCCGCCGAGGTGCCGGCGGGCCCGCCGTGGTGAGGCGGCGGCTGGGAGCACCCCGCCGGTCACCCGCCCGCGCAGCCCCGATGGCGGTACGCGGGCGAGGAATCAACCTCACGACTGCACCTCTGGCCGCCGCCACAACAAGCGGCGCCTGCTTGTTGATCGTCTTGTCCGATTTCTTCACCGTGAATCCCCTGGCGTCGATGACATTGGGTTGGTGAGCTGGAGCCGCCCAGCAGCGTCCGTCGATGCTCGTCAACAGCGAACCGCCCAGCGAGCCCGGTCGGTACCGTCCACGACCCGTCCGCTCGCAACCAGGTAGTGACGGCCCGTAGCGGAGATGGCTAACGTGACCGTCGTCGACAGAGGACGTACGGAGGTGCTGGCATGGCCGGACGGCGCTACCCCGCCAATCGGCGGCTAGCGTGGGACAGGCTCCAGCGGGGCTGGTCCTACGAGGAGGTCGCCGAGCGCATCCGCACCGAGATGAGCCAGGCCGGCGAGACCGATACCGGGCTGAACGCCAACACGGTGCGGCGGTGGGAAACCGGTGAGCGGTGGCCTGATCCGCGCTACCGCAAGCACCTCGTGGCCATCTTCGACAAGCCGGCGAGCCAGCTCGGTCTTCTCACCCCGGACGAGCTGGCGATGCGTCCGCAGGCGGAAACACTGCACGAGTTCAGGAGGTTGTGGGAAATGATCACCGGAGGCGACGAAACCGGCTGGGACCGGGCAACCGTTCTGCGAGCGTTGTTCGGCGCCAGCATGCTTCCCCTGGTGGCGCCCCTGCTGTCCCTCGATCCGCAGGTTGCGCATGCCCAGACCAAGGCCATAGATCCAGACGCGTACGCCGAGATCGTGCGGTGCCAGCGCACGCTGTACTGGACCAGCCCCGCCCGGCCGCTCTACGAGGCCGCGTACGCCCACACCCAGCTCGGCAGCGGACTCGTCCGCGCGGCAACCGGCGCCAGCCGGGCGACCCTCGCCGGCGCCCTCGCCGAATCGGCACTGCTCACCGCACGACTGGCGTTCTTCGATCTCAACCAGCCCGCCGTCGCGCAACGCTGCTACGACGTCGCCCTCGCCGCCACCCGGGAGGCCGGGGACCATGCCCTGGCCGCCGCGGTCCTCGGCCACATGGCCTTTATCCCGGCCTTCGGACATGATTCGGCCGCAGCCCGGTCGCTGATCGACGCGGCGCTTCAACACACCTGGCACGGCGTCAGCCCCGCCGTTCGCTCCTGGCTGCACTGCGTGGCCTCGGAAGTCGAGGCCCGCGCGGGTGGGGGAGCGGCGAGTCGGCACCAGATCGACCTCGCTGCCGCCGCGCTCGAAGCGCGTCCTGAAGCGCCCGCTTGGTTCGACTACTACGACACCGGCCGGCTGCACTCCTTTGCTGGCTATGCGGTTCTCGCCGCTGGCGACCATGCCGAGGCCGCCCGTCACCTGGCCGAGTCCCTGGCTGGCTTGACCGCGACCGGCGCCAAGCAGCGCAGCGTCGTCCTCGCCGACCTGGCCTCGGCGCACAGCAGCGACGGCGACCACGCCGCCGACTACCTCAACCAGGCCCTGGACGCCCTGAACACCGACTGGTACGGCACCGGGCTGGAGCGGGTCAGAGCGGTCCGGCAGGTACTCGGTGACAGCCGGGCAGGCCACCAGCTCGACGA
Organism: Micromonospora ferruginea; assembly: GCF_013694245.2. Classification (NCBI taxonomy): domain Bacteria; kingdom Bacillati; phylum Actinomycetota; class Actinomycetes; order Micromonosporales; family Micromonosporaceae; genus Micromonospora; species Micromonospora robiginosa. The sequence continues at coordinate 4,197,369 of NZ_CP059322.2, read as the reverse complement.
CCGCATCGCCGCCCTCGCGACCAGCCGGGCCGCTCTTCCGGGGAGCTAAGCCGCCGGCTCGTTGTGCCGGCGTACCAGCTCGGGCAGCTCCGCCAGCGAGTCGAGGTGGAAGAGGCAGTGGTCGCTGACGGTCTTGTCGTCGAGGATGTATCCCCATGGCCCGCGTCGTACCAGGGCCGTCGCGAGTCCGGCGGCCTGAGCGGGGCGGATGTCGTTGTCCAGGCGGTCCCCGACGTACAGGACCTGGTCGGCGGGGCAGCCGGCCTCCGCGACGACGCGGTCGAAGAACGCGGCCGACGGTTTCTCGACGTTCCAGCCGTCGGAGGTGCCGATCACATCGACGGGCAGGTCCAGGGCGCGCAGGATGGTCTCGGCTCGGGCGGTCTGGTTGCCGGCCAGGCCGACCTGCACACCCAACTCCCGTAGGGCCGCCAGGCAGGGCCGGGCGTCCGGGTAGAGGTTCTCCTCGGAGAAGTGTTCCGGCTGCCCGGCGTCGGTCCGGCGTTGCCGCTCCTCGGCCAGGTCGAACCCGGGCCGGAACACCTGGAACGTCTCGCGGTAGTCCAGGCCGCGGGCGATGACGGCACCGAAGACAGCCGAGAAGGTGTGCCGGGGGACGCCGAGCCAATCGGCCCAGGTGCCGTACTCCCGGGACTCGTCGACGATCGTCTCGCCCACGTCGAAGAACACGCTCGAGATCATCCTGGGATTGTGCCTCTCGGGCCCAAACGGATCAACGTGGCGCCGCAGGCGGGGCCGTCGTGGGTTGTGGTGCCGCAGCGGTGGCAGAGAACCACCGCCGCTGAGCATGCCGTCCCCGGTCAACGAGTCAATCCGGCTCGCTCTCTGGTGGAAGGCGCGGTTCCGTTTTCGAGGTAGACACCGCCCCGCCCGACCGCGGTGACCGCCGCGGCAACTCGCCGAGCCAGCCGGGGGATCAACACGTCGCCCAGGCGCTCTGGCTCGATGAAGTCGAACTGGTCGAGCTCGTCCGGGCACAGCCGCATCGTCGCGACCTGGTTCGGCGTCAGTACGCCGTCGTCGAAGACGAACATGAGGCCGCCGTCCCATGGTGGGCTGGGCGGCACCCAGTCGACGCAGAGCAGCGCTCCTGTCGGCATCGACAGGCCCAGCTCCTCTCGGATCTCGCGGGCGCAGGCGTCTGCCGGGGACTCGCCCGCCTCCACCATCCCGCCGGGAATCTCCCACACGTCCTTGTAGGTCGGGTGGACCACCAACACCCGACCGGCCTGGTCACGGAGGATCACTCCGGCTGCCGCGCGGACCCGCGTCACGTTGGCGATGTAGGAGAGATCGGGTTCGGTCGGCGTCTCGTCCACGTGACCGACCCTACGGGCTCGTCGCCGGCACGTAGCTCAACAGCGACCGAAACCTGCCGCGCCGGTCGACCGGCCGTCCGCTCTTGGAGCCGCTAACGAGCAGCCGTGGCCGGAAGAGCCGGCGCTCGGCTCTGCCCGACCTCTTGGCGAGACCGTAGTCTCACCTAGTGAGAAGCTCGCGTGTGCTGGCCAAAATTCTTTGCCCAGTTCGGGCGGGGAATCCGTGTGAATTCAGGTCAGTGCAGCACAGCGGTTGTCAACGCGTCCAACTGGGTCCGGAAACTTCATGATCGACTTGCGGTGATGCCGGTTGACAGGGTGCTGACGGCGGAGGCGTACTGGTACGCGCGTAACTGCGTGGTGGTCCGCCGCCGGGCTTGATCGGCCCGTCTGGGTGGCGCTCCTTCGGGAGCGCCGCCGGTCGTTCGAGGGGCTCGGGAGTGGGCGGGTCGTCGATGGGTCTGAGTGACAGGGGGTTCGCGATGAAGGAACTTTCTCCGGCGGGTTGAGCCGACGCCCTACCCGGGTCGTCGTGATGTCGACGACGGACCTGGTGCTCCTGTCCCGGGTTGAGGCGAAGCCTGCTCGCGGTGCGGCGTCGTGCCGCCTGTCCACTGCAACTGCCACCGCTGTTCCCCGCTGTGCGCGGCTGCCTTCTGGCGGTCGTGTCAATCGCTGCTGCCCCGATTTGCCTCCGGGCTGGCCGTTACGCCGGTCGGCGTGTTCGTTGACAACTCCACAGTGCGAACCCTCCGCAGCTCGTCGTACCCGCCGCGCCCTGCTCGGCGGCTGGGGTAGGGCATCCGCGACTTCGCCACGGCGTCGTGACGGTCGACGCCTTCCTCATCTTCTTCGATCAAGGAGTTGCTGTGTTCTCCGTACATCTCGTCTTTCTGTGCCCCGGGTTTCGGCCGGGGCCGGGGGCGGTGACAGATCCCGTCTCGATCCCCGTTTCGGGGTCCGGGTTGGCGTCCGGGTTGAGGTCAGTCTTCACCCGGACGCCGGAACGGACCCCCGGTTCCGTCTCACATCGCAGGTCTGGCCGGCTGTCGGTGTCGTCGGCTGTCCTGCGACAGACCCTGCCCTCTCGGGTCTCTCCCCTGGGGCTGCCATTCCGTACCGGAAAGGAGGCGGTAGCTGGTGGATGATCCTGTCCTTCGGGTTCAGTCGCAGCTGACCGGTCGTGACCGGGTGCTGTTGGGCTGGTTGTACGACCACGGCGTGTTGACGTCGTTCCAGATCGCGACCGCCCTGTTCCCGTCCCTCGACTTCTGTCAGCGGCGGCTGCGGACCCTGTACCGGCTGCGCCTGGTGGCTAGGTTTCGGCCGCAGCGGGCCGACGGCGGCTCATACCCGTACCACTACGTCATCGACCAGCTCGGCGCCGAGGTCGTCGCCGCAGCTCGGGACGAGCGGCCGCCGCGGCGGGATCGCGCCCGGGTGGAGCGGCGGCGGTGGACCTCGACCCGCACCCTGGCCCACCGCCTGGGGGTGAACGGCTTCTTTACCGACCTGGCCGGGCACGCCCGCACCCACCCCGGCGCGGTACTGGCCGAGTGGCTGCCGGAGGTGGCGTGCCAGCGCGCCGGAACGTTCATTCTGCCGCAGGATCCGGCGCTGTTGCGGGCGTATCAGCCGCGGGTGCGTCCGGACGGCTGCGGCCGGTGGGTCGACGGCGGGGTCGAAGTGCCGTTCTTCCTGGAGTACGACACCGGCGGCGAGCAGCTGTCGATCCTAGCAGGGAAGGTGACCGGCTACCGGGAGCTGTTCGGCACGATCGGGCGGGCATGGCCGGTGCTGTTCTGGCTGCACTCCGCCGTCCGGGAACGCAACTTCCGCCGGGTCATCGGAGAGGTGCCGCTGCCGGTGCCAGTCGTCACCGGCTGTCGCGACCACGCCACGACGACGGGCCTGAGCCCGGCGGAGGCGGTGTGGGCGATAGCCGCTGGTGGGGCAGGGCAGCGGCTGTGCCTGGCCGACCTGGCCGGCTACGTCGTGGACGCCTCCGGCCGGGCCGGTGAGGCCGCGTGATCGAAGACCGCGCCACAGCGACAGACGAGACGTCCGTGCCCGATCGGACAGCAGCTGTCAGCGTCTGTCACGGATCTGTCGTGAGCAGTTCGGCCGGTGCTGACAGATCCGTGAGAGCAGCGGACGTCCGCTCCCCTAGCGGCCGGACCGCGTGGGAGTCGCGCGCCCGCTGCGGGCGGTCCGCAGCCGGCGTCCAGTACGCGTCCCGACGGATGTCCGACGCCAGGTCGGTCCCGCCCCCTGCGACTGACGGACGGACCGGAACTCCGGTCCGGGTCGAGGAGGTGATGGGCTACGACAGCACCGGTCCCTGACCCGAACGCCAGTCCGCACGGCAGCCGCGCCGAGGGTGGCATCCAGGTCGTCATCATGCTGGCCATCGGCGGCGCGGCCGGGGCGGCCAGCTTCACCCACGTGCACAACGTGGCCGCCGCGCACGGCCAATCCGGCTGGCTGGCCTGGGCCGACGCGATCGTCCTAGAGCTGATGTCCATCGCCTCCGGCCTGGAACTGCGCCGCCGCAAACGCGCCCACACCTCCACCGCGTTTCCAGCCACCGTGCTGGCGTGGGCGGTCACCCTGTCCCTGGCGGCACAGGTCGTCGAGGCCGAGCCTTCGGTCATTGGGTGGGTCGCCGCCGCCGTCCCTGCGCTCGGGTTCCTCGTCATGGTCAAGATCGCTCTCGGGCGGACCAGCACCCCCACGCCCGCCAACACCGAGACCGTCGGGGACCGCCGACTGGATGAGGCCGGGCGGACCGTTCCGGACAGCGGACCGGACGAGGCGATCCGGTCCGCTGTCACGGCGGGGGAGCGGCGGTCCCGGACCTGGACCGTCCGCTCACCGGGTGCTCGTCGCCGACGTGGCGGACGGGATCGGCAGCGAGCGGACCGGGGACCGTCCGCGCAGCCGTCCGGCGACGTTGGCGAGCTGCTGCCGGCGGCGCGCAAGGTCCGGGACCGGCTCGCCGCGGACGGGCAGGCACTGACCCGGGCGGCACTCGCCGAAGCCCTCCGCGCAGCCGGTCACACCGTGTCCAACACCCGGGTATCCGAACTCCTCAAGATCCTCAAGGTCGAATCGTCGGCACCACCTGAGCTGATCGTGAGCCCGGCCGTGCCGACCAACCCGACGCCACCGCCTCTGTCACCGGAGCGGCGCAACGGTGGCGGAGCAGCCACCCCTGCGCCGGTCGACCCCGACGGGGCTACCCCGCTCCTACCGCACAGCCATCCATCGCATAACCAGGAGAAGCCTGATCATGAACAGCCCCACGAATCACGCTGACCAGACCACCCGCACCACGACCGACAGCACTACCACCGCGCCCGACGTCGGGGAGGTGTGGACGATCGAGCGCATCTGTGCCCTCGGCGTGACCACCACTCTTGCCACCACCGCATCGGTGCTCGGGATCAGCCGATCCCAGGCGTACCGGCTCGCCGCTGCCGACCAGTTCCCCGTACCGCTGATCCGGGCCGGCAGCCGCATCATCGTCCCGGTCGCCGCCCTGCTCCACCTCCTCCAACCCGACCCCGCCGCAACCGGCGGCGGTGGGCGACTTGATGCCGACGCGAAGGTGAGCGTGGATGCGATGCCCCCGCCACCAGCGGATTCCACCCGGCACCGCTGGCGGCACCATCCGGAGCATCCAGGAGACGATGAGTGAAGGGATCCACCTTCAAACGCTGCAGCTGCCGCGACAGCGTCACGGGCCGGCGACTGGGACGCTCCTGTCCCCAGCTTCGCCGGCCCGGCGGCGGCTGGTCCCGCACCCACGGCCACTGGCACTGGCAGATCGAAATCCCCGCCCGCGCCGACGGCACCCGCCGCCCACTGCGCCACGGCCCGTACACCACCCAGGCCGACGCGGACGCTCTCCTGGACCGCATTCGGGCTGCGCTCGCCGTCCCTGATCCCACCGACCCGCACACCAGCGTGAAGACCGGCGACCTGATCGAAACCGCTGTCAAGACCGGCGCGCCCGTCCCCACCCCGGAGCAGGTGCGGCGGGCGCTGCACCTGGACATCACGCCCACCGAACTCCCGACCATGGAGGTGTACCTGACCGACTGGCTCGCCGGACGCCGGAACATCAAGTCCGGCACCCTGCGCTCCTACGAAGGGCACATCCGGCTGTACCTCATCCCGCACCTCGGCCACCTGCGCATCGACCGGCTCCGCCCCGGCCACATCGACGCCATGTACGACGCCATCGCCGAACGCAACACCACCATCGCCACCCTCCGCGCCAGCCGCGACCCCGCCAAACGCGACCAAGTCAAGAACCAGCGGATCGTCGGCCCCAGAACCCTGCACGTCATCCACGCCACCCTGCGCAAAGCCCTCAACGACGCCATGCGCCGCCACCGCTACCTCGACATCAACCCCGCCCTGCTGATCGAGCTACCCCGCGCCCGGGCACCCAAGCCCACCATCTGGACCGACCAACGCATACGCACCTGGCGCGACACCGGCAAGACCCCCAGCCCCGTCATGATCTGGACCCCCGAACACGCCGGACGATTCCTCGACCACACCCACGACGCCGGCGACCGGCTCTACGCCCTCTACCACCTCATCACCTTCACCGGCCTGCGCCGAGGCGAAGCCTGCGGCCTGCACTGGGACGACCTGGACCTCGACGCCGCCACCCTCACGGTCCGCTGGCAACTTGTCCAACAAGGCTGGGCCACCGCCATCGACACCCCGAAGACCACCGACAGCGAAGCCACCGTTGCCCTCGACACCGATACCGTCGTCGTCCTGCGCGCCCACCGCGCCCGCCACCACCGCGAACGCCTCGCCGCCGGCACCACCTGGACCAGGACCGGACTGGTGTTCACCACCCCGACCGGCGGGCGGCTCCACCCCGCCGACGTGACCGACCATTTCCACCACCTCGCCACCCAAGCCGGCCTACCACCCATCCGCCTCCACGACCTCCGCCACGGCGCCGCCACCATGGGACTCGCCGCCGGGGTCCAGATGAAGATCATCTCCAACCGGCTCCGCCATTCCAGTCCACACTTCACCGCCAAGTTCTACGGAGACGTCCTACCCGAGCTATCCCACGCCGCCGCGGAAGCCACTGCATCGGTCGTGCCGCGCCAGCGTGGCTCGATAAGGCCGGCGTAGACCCGGAGGCGCTAACCGTCGTCGGCAGTGGCGGCCAGCCGGTACCTCGCTGTGCTGGCCGCCGCTGCGTTGGTGATCGGAGCTAATCCACGGCCCAGCTATGTCTGAACGAACCGCGTCGGTTCCTGCAGGACCGCGGTTGCGCCACCGAGGTCGGCGAGGCGAGACGCCAAAGTCGCCAGCGCGAGCCGCTCCGGCAACGCTTCGCTGAACTTGAGTCCGACGAGCGCCTTCCTGTTGACTTCGGGCAGGCACAGACGCTGATCAGCGTCGGCGATGAGTGTCCGCCATTCTTCCCGAGAGAGATTCGCCCGTAAGCGGACCTGGCAGTCATCGAAGCGTTGCACCGGGTCGACAACCTCCGTCAACGTGGCCGCCAAGGTGGCGTTCGCGCGGAAACCGGCCCAGGTCCACCACCGCAGGTCATCGCCGTGCCGATCACGAAGGATCACGCTGCCACCCGGATGCACCACCGCGGATCGCTCTTCCCGCTCCTGGGCGAGGCGCTTGGCTGCTCGGTGAGTGAGCTTTACCGGGGGGTCGGCGCCGAGAAGTACCTCGCGCATGGCGCGGGTCAGCTCAAAGCCGAGGCCTGCCCAACCCCCGGTCGTCCAGCGAGCCTTTCCGCCGCTCTCGGCGGGTTCGACGAAGCAGCGCCGGCGCCGCCAGTCGATGTAGGTGACCCGCCAACTTCGCCCGTTGAGGAGCAATCGGCGGTCGCCCTGCACCTCCTCGGTGAGCAGGGCCGGGTCGACGCGACCCAGTTCATCGCGGCCCACTAGGACGGTGAACTCGGGTGCTCCGGTGAATACCGCGGTCATGCCCATGAAGTGTCGATGCCCGAAGCGCCGTTCGGACTCCGGGCCGATGTAAAGCATGTCGCTGTCGCTATTGAGGTAGCCCTGATCGATTAAGTGGCGAATGATCGGGATGGCGGCGCGTCCGAAGGGGTCGAGACCGTTCCACCACCGCGACCAGTTCCGATCTCCCACTCGGTGCTCCTGCAGGCAGAGTGCGAGCATCTGCTGGGCGACGATGTGCCGTGGTTCGGGTGGGGCGACGACTGGTTCGACCCATCCGCGGCCCCAGAGCACGAGCAGGGCCGCCGCCTCCAGCAGGGCGTCGCCGCTGCGGGTGAGGAAGAGGCAGTTGCGGATGTTGCCTGGCCGCCGACCCGTGCGCCCGAGTCGTTGCAGGAATGACGCAACGGTCGAGGGGGCGTCGATTTGGACGACGCGGTCGAGGTCGCCGACGTCGATGCCCAGCTCGAGTGTGCTGGTCGAGACGATGACGCAGTCGCGTGCCTCGGCGAAGGCCTCTTCCGAGCGTCTTCTTTCGTCAGCGGACAGCGAGGCGTGCGACAGGAACGTAGTGATGCCGCGCTCCCGTAGGAGACTGCCGAGCTGTTCTACGGCCTGCCGGGATTCGCAGAAGACCAGCCGTTTTTCACCGGCGTGCAGCCCTGAGAGCACAGTGGCGGCGTTTTGCAGGGAGCCGACGAAGTCGAGTTCGATTTCGCCCGGCGGTGCTGTCGCCGCGGTCGCCGTAGCGGCGACCGGCAGGTCGGGAGCGATGACGCGGCCAGCCCGGGCGCCAGCCCTGGATCCCTGCAGCCACGTCAGCAGGCGATCCGGATTGCCGACGGTTGCTGAGAGCCCGATCCGCTGAACGGGATGACCGATCAGGTGGGTCAAGCGTTCAAGGACGGCGAGGAGGTGCCAGCCGCGATCGTCGCCGGCGAAGGCGTGCACCTCGTCGACGACCACGGCGCGCAGTCCGGCGAAGAACGCCCGATGGTCGACGTTGCGGCTGACCAGCATCGACTCTAGCGATTCCGGCGTGGTCAGCAGCACGTCCGGGCGGGCGGCCAGGATGGCCCGCCGCCGCGGCGCGGTGACGTCACCGTGCCAGAGCGCAGCTCGCCGTCCCAGCCAGTCGGCGTAGCGTTCCCAGCGCGGCAGCAAGTTGTTGAGCAGGGCCTTGAGCGGGCAAAGGTAGAGCACCGACGTTCCGGACCAGCTCTCGGCGGACATCCGAGACAACAGCGGAAAGGCTGCGGCTTCGGTCTTGCCTCCGGCGGTCGGAGCGAGAAGCAGGGCGTCCTCACCGGCCAGTAGTGGCTCCACAGCGGCTTCCTGCAGCGGACGCAGGCCCGGCCATTGCAAGGAGTTGACGATGTGGTGCAGCAGCACGGGATGCAGCAGGCCGGCGGTGGTCACAGGTCCAGTGCGATGTCGTCGGCGCTCGCGGCGTTGCGTTCCACGTCGGTCATCTCCGCTGCCGACATTGTCGCCGCGTAGTGCCGCCTGGGATCGAAGTCGGGGAACTGGTCGACCCGGTCGAGGACATCGCCCACCAGCTTCTTCAGGTACAGGCGTGGCACGATGCCGACTTTTCCGCCCAAGCCACCGGCAACGGCGCGGGCCAGTTGGTCAAGGTACGTGTCGTCGACCAGGGTCCGTATCCGGCCGGGTGCGGATGACCCGTTGGAGTAGAGGTCCCGGACGCGGCCGCCCAGCTCCACCAGGGATTCGATGGTGAAGCCGGGCAGGCGGATCTGCACGGCTCTAGGGTTGTCGAATCTCGGATCCGTGCCGAAGTCGACGGCGAGCCGTTGTGCCAGCGGGGCGAGGCGCTGCACACCCTGCTGCCCGTCGTAGAAGGCAGGCGTGCCGGTGATGACGAGATACAGCCCGGGGAAGCGGCCGGAGTGCACCTCGTCGATCAGTTGCCGCAGCGCGTTGAGTGCTTTGTCCCGGACATCGCCGCGGACCCGTTGCAGCGTCTCGACCTCGTCGAGGACGAGAACCAGTCCCGGATGGCCGGCGTCCCGTAGGACAGTGAGCAGCCCCTGGAGGAAGGCCATGGCGCCGAAATGGTCGAGCTCGCCCCGAATACCGGCGGCTCGTTTCGCCGCCACCGCGACCTGCGGTTGTCCGGCCATCCACGCGGCCAGCCCGTCGGCGATGACGGTGTCGCCGGCGCTCAACGCCGCCCGGTAGCCGCGTAACGCCAGTGCAAAGAGGGGGGAGTGCTTGCTGACCTGGGCGAGGCGCTGTTCGAGGAGCCGATCCACGGCCGCGCCCACGTCCGCCTCGGCGGCGGGATCAGCTTGGAGCGCATCGGCTTCCAGCGTGAACAGCCACGAGTCGAGAACGGCGCGGAACGCACTAGGTGATATTGACGCCGTCCGCATGGACTCGGTGATGCGCCGGTACACGGTCTCCAGCCGGTGCAATGGCGTCTGAGTCTCGGAGATTTGCACCTCGGCTGCGGCGAAGCCGTGCCGAATAGCCCGCTCGGCCAGGTGTCGTGTGAAAAAGGTCTTGCCGGCGCCGTACTCGCCCCGTACCGCCTTGAACACGGCGCCACCGGAGCTGACCGTGTCGAGCTCACCGTCGAGGGCGGCAGAAAATCGGTCGAGACCGACCGCGAGCAGGTCGAGACCGCTCTCCGGGACGGTTCCACGGCGAAGCGCGTCGATCACTTCGCGCCGGCGTCGCTGGGAGACGTCCGGCGTCACGAGGGCACCTCGAACTGCTCGGTCAGGAGTTTAACGTCGAGCATGACTGTGCCGGTCGCCGGTTCGGCGGCCAGGACGGCGTACCCCTCGACGTTGAGTAGTTGCTGGACCTGCGTCAGCGCACCCCGCAGCCGCGTCTGGGCAACGCCGAGGGCTTGGGCGGCGGGGATGGGCGGCAGCCGGTTGGCTGTCGCGCCGGCCAGCGAGTCGATGATTCCGGCGATCTGATCGTCGGTGACAATGAGGCGGCCGGCGATCTTCCGCTGTGCCCTGTAGACGGGGCTGGCCACGACGGCACGGCCAAGCGTCGTCGTAGGTTGCTTGGTGACCTCCGGAGCCTGGCCGAACAGGTTCTGCTCAAACGGCGCCTGATCGAACAGGGTCGGGCCGGTCTGGCGCCACCCTTGGTTCTTGGTGGTCGCGGCCTTCGGCGCGGGTGAGACGGTGGGTGTCCGCGAAACGGCCGGGGAGGTGAGCCACCACGTGGGCTCCTGCGGCGGAAGCAACTCCAGACCGGCCTTGTTTCGGGATTCATCTGGTACGAGGACGGCGACCGGCACGACCATCTCTGCCGCGCTCGCTCCCCCGTGGTAGCCAGCCTTCAGCGGTCCGTACCGGAGTGTCTCGTCGACGGCGAGGACGGCTCGGTGGCCGTCTGTCAGCACGCGAGGGCCGCTGACCTCGATCTCGTCTTCCTGGACGGGAGCGGTGGCCGGGCGAGAACGAGCACTGGAAATCTGGGGGTGCGATCGCTGGGTGCCTTGACGGCGTTCGACGATGTGACCGTGATCGGCGGTCACGACGACGGTCCGCCCTGCGGCGGCCGCCCGAGCGAGCAGCGGTTCGAGGTGTTTGACGGCATCGGCGGTCCAGACCGTGCCCGCGGGGTCACTGCGGTCGAGCGCGTCGTCGATCGTATTGAGGACGACGGTCACCAGCGGCAGCTCGATGTCGTCGATGGCGCCGCCCACATCCGGGCTGACCGACCAGCCTGCTGCCGTGGTGTCCACCGCCTTTTTGTGGAAGAGCCGCGCGAGGATCTTCCCGCCCTTGAAGGTCACCTCGGCGTAGCCGTGCTGTTCTTCGGATTGCTGCCCGCGGGTGAGGCGGCCGGAGAGCAGGGATGCGCGACTCACCTCGGTTATCGACGGCAACACCGCGAGCGCCGCCGTCCTTCGCAGCGAACCGGCACCAGGTAGGGCGGCCTCAAGCCAGCCGAGCCGCCCAGTCGCGTCGGACAGGATCTCGGTGGCGACGGCCGCGCTCATGCCGTCGAGGACCAGCAGTAGTACGGGTGCCTTGCGGGCGAGCGGAATGACGCAGCCCGGCAGCAACTGTTCTAGGTACCAGACGGTTCCCGAGCCGGCTGGCAAACCGCGGCCGGCAGGGGTGGGCGCCGAGGCGAGCGCCCGGGCGAAGTGGCGTTCCTGTGCGCGACGTCGCTGCTGCGCGGCCGTGACGACGGCGTGCAGCGCACCGGACAGGCTCGGATCGTCCACCCCGCCGAACGCGTCGTTGATCGCCGCGTCGGCCCATGCCGCGCTGTCCAGATATCGGCGGGCGAGGTGGCCAAGCTCGGGAGTGTCCGCGGGGGTACCGGGCGCGGAATCGACCTCGGTAAGCCACCGGACCAGCCGCACCGCAGCCTCGAAGGGTCCCCGGAACGGCGTGGTCGCGGCGAGCCGGTGGGCCCGCACCGCTGCCCAGGCTTTCTCGACGGTGTCCGGGTCACCGGCGTGGCCAAACGCCGTGACAGCCCCGCGCAGGCCGTCGGCAAGCGCGACGAAGCGCGCCCGCAATCCGCCGGCGAGAAGTTCAGAGTGGCGGGCCAGCGGCTCGGCCTGGATCTGGGTGAGGATCGCGTCGGCCCGGTCCAGGCAGCGAGCGACGTCGTCGTCGGCGCGCCGGTCGTGAATCAGGTCGGACAGCAGCGCGTCCGCGGCTTGCCCGAGGGCGGCCAATGCGGCCGGCGCAGGGCTGTATTCGCCCCACCGCGGTTCTAGCCGGACCAGAGCCAGTTGAGCCTGATGCATCGTTGGAGGGTCGTACCGGTCGTTGGTCAGCAGCCGCAGAACCAAGCCGAGCGGTACCACGTCGGCGAGTTCACCGCGGGACAGCAGCGCCCGTATCGGGCCTGCCGCCGAGCCCGCACGCTGGGCGATCCAGTCGAGTGTGGTGTCGGCTAGTAGGTCCCCGACGCTACGACGCAGAGCGCCGAGGGAGGCGACACTCCGCGCGGCGATCGACCAGCGGAGGACGCCGAGGACATCGGCGGTATCCGTGTCGAAGTCGAGGTGGATGGCGGCAACTGCACCAAGCGCATGGGTACGGGTGAGAACGCCGGCCGGCGCGGCCGGCCAGCCCGCGGCCGGAGTGGCGGCCACCAACGCCGTGGCCAGGTCCCGGTTGTCCGGGCGGCTGGTCAACGCGGGGTCGATCCCGGTGGCCGCGAACCGGGCCCGGACGGCCTCCCACGGATCCGGTCTGCGCAGCCGCTGCCAGACGAAATGAGCCAGGATACCGGGACCGAGATCGTCGTCATCACGGTCGGTAACGATCACCAGCCAGTCGCCGTCGCGGTGCTCGCCGAGCATCTCTCGTACCGCCAGTGCGGACTCGGCCACCCGGACCCGTACGGTCTGGCCCTGGTGTTGCAGGTCGACGGAGGTGGCCCGATCAGGGACGCCGCGGAGGCCGATGACGCCGTTACGGTAGTTCTTGGCCAGGGCTTCGTCGACGATCGCGAGCACCATCGATGCGCTCACCCGCGTCGTGGCCACGGCGACGGTCACGGCAGCACTCGCCACGTCACCTCGACAGTGACGTCGGGGTTGGCGTCCAGAAACTTCCGCACCTGGTTCATGATCTCGCTGTTGCCTGCTCCGCCCGCACGACTGGAACTCCCGGCCGGGGGACCCGACACATCGGATGGCTTGGGCTTGGGCTTCGGCTCAGGATCCGCCGAGGGCGCAGCTTTCGCCAGCCAGCTGAAGATCCCGTCCTCGCAAACTGCGAGCGCACGTCCGATCGGCACCGGCAGCTCGTCCTGCTCCAGCGCTGACCGAAGGCCGTTGACGACAGCGGCGGCCTGCGCAGCGCGGCTGTCCTCGCCCTTCATCGCCTCATGCAGCGGGTCCAGCCGGTGCCAGGGAAATCCCGTGAGTGCCTTTCCGACCGTCTCCGCCGACGCCAGCGACTTGCCTGCCGCGACCGGTGTGGCATCGCCGAGGTTCGCCTTCGCCAGCACCTGAACGAGCTTGACGCCGTCGAGGTGACGCAATTGCTGCACCAGCGCAGACCCAGCTCGAGCGGTCCTCAGTCGGTTACCGTCCGCAATCTCCAGGCGCCGGTACGCCGCCTCAATCGCTCCCACCAACCCGGGCGCCGTCTCCGACAGTTCCGCCGCCTTGACGGCGACCTGCCCGACGAAATCGGCCACAGCCGGCGCGGTGAGATACGCCCCGGCCACAACGCCCAGCATCGCGCCGGCCACGGTTCGCGCCGACTCCCAATCGCCGGCCGACGGCAGCTCCTGAGTGCGCAGCTCCATCACCGGGGTGAGCGAGCCCGGCTCCGGTACGACCGGCAGAGCCGTCTCCTGCTGGAACCAGGCACGCTGCCGCAGCGCCGCCCACGCGATGATGACCAGGTCGGCGACCTCGTCCCTAAGCCCGTGGGCGGGCGAGACGTCCCGGATCCAGCGCCGCAGCTCCGCGACGGTCACCGGCCCGTCGGCCGGCTTACCCTGTTCCTGCCCCCGCCGGCCGAGTGCTCGCTCGATCTCCTGCCCCCATGGGGTGAACCGATCGTCGCCGAAGAGGTAGTGCATCTCCGTGGCCTTGCCGACGCCGAGCGGCTCCGCGATCCGTCGTACCACGGCGGCGTCGGCCTGAAGCTCGACGCGTTTCTCGCTGTCCGCCGCGGTCTGTGCGACGTACCGAGCAACGGCTTTGAGGTCGCGGACTTTGACCTCGACGTCGCCTGGCTCGAACAGCGGATGCGCGGGGTAGAGAGCCTTGAACGCCTGATCAAGCAGGTTGTTGAAGGCCTGACCCAGCGTGGCGCCGACCGGATTGACAGGGGCGAAACGACGCTCGAAGGAGAATAGCGTCCGCTCGTGTGACGCGTCCTCCATGAGGACGCCCGGGCGCGGGGACGCGGCGCCGTACGCCTGCTGCACTGCGTCCTCAAGGCTGCGCCGCAGCGTGTTGCGTTGGGACTCCAGGATCGACCGGGCCAGAGCACGGTCAGCCTCGTTGAGGTGGTCGGCGTGCCCCTGCCAGCGCTCGGTGCTGCCGTCGAGCAGCCAGTTGAGGATGACCAGGCGCCGCAGCTCGCGGATTTTGTCATCAGACAGGAACCGGGGCAGCCACACCACGGTTCGCTCTTGCACGCCCCGCGCCACCATCTCGTCCAGTCGCTGAAGGTCCTCGACTGTGGAGTGGCCCGGGTCGTCGAACGGGTGGTCGATGACGATGCGCCAGGTGTCTGGCGCGGCGCGGAAGTGGTCGTCGGACAGCCAGCTGCGGTCGCGGACGTTGCCGAAGAGCACATCGACCTTGCGCTTCGAGCCACGCCAGATGAAGTCGTACGGGTAGGCGCCTTGCAGGTCCTGGGACGCCAGCGTAATGCCCAGGCTTTCGCTGACGAGGTCCTTCAACAGTTCACGGCGCCGGCCCTCGTTGTCCTCGGCCTTAGCCCGCTCCACAATCGACTCGTAGTCGACGTCGGACAACTGCACCCTGATCGTCGGGTTGCGGTCGTCGCCGTCGAGATGGATCTCGGGAATGTCCCGGGCCCAGGTGCGCACCTTGGACAGCACGACAGCAGCCTCACCGCCTGGCAGCGGCGACACGATGGAACCGTGGTTGAGCGACGCGAGCCGGGCCGCGGTCAGCGCCATCAGGGCCGGAACCTTCGGGGCGACGGCCGACAACAGGAGGGTCTTGGCCAGCCGATCGTCGGTGCGGAAACCCGGCCGGACCTTCTCGGGCTCCTCGCGCAGGGTCCGCTCGTCGATGCCGTGGATGCCGAGCAGCAAGGGCCGCAGCTTGTCCGCGTAGAGCTTGTTGGCCGATCGGAAGAGCGCGGCCGCCTCGACGTCCAGCGCCTGTCCGGTCTGCCCCTGGACCACGAGGTCGAAGGAGTCGCCGACCGGGATGATCTGATCGATGGTCAGCGTTTCGCGCCGGTCGACGAGCATCTGCTGCATGACCTTGAGCGCGGTCCGCTCGCGCTGCATGACACTGGCCAGGCTGCGCAAGGTCGACACCAGGGCCGGAGAGAACGGGTAGGTGAGGCGAAACGCCTTCTCATCGGAGCCTCGATGCCGTTCATCAGTGTTCACGCCGTCGAGCAGCACGTCCCACACCGCTGGCCGGCGGTCGATTGCACCGAACGCGCCCTCGAGCACGGCAGCAGCCTCGGCGTCCTTGGGCCGCAGGAGTCGGCGATTGGCCACGTACGGCAGGTTGTCGTCACCGAGCGGGATGACACCGAAGCGGCCTTCCTGGTGGCGGAACGCGCGGTCCAGCGCGTCCTGCTCCGCGCCGCTGGCGCCCGAGTCGGCGAACCAGCGCCGCAGGTCCATCTGCCGGGCCACAAAGGAGATGAGCGGGATAGGACGACCACCGATGGACGACTCGACCAGCTTGGTGAGCTTCTGCGATTCGCGGCGGAAGAACTCCCGGTCCTGCACTGAGAACGCCAGCCACAGGACCAGCTCGTCCAGGAACAGGACCACGGCGTCGTAGTTAAGGCCCTTGGCGTGCACCGAGATCGCTGCCAGCCCGGTGTCCAGGTCGACGTACTCCGCCTGCTGCGTATATGAGCGGAAGTACGTGTCGACCAGGGCCGACACCAGCTTCTGCCGGCTAGGGCTCGCCGCCGAGGCGGCACGCGCCTCGGCGTAGCGGACCGCATCCCACTCCCCCGCACCCAGCACAGCGGCCCAGGGATCGGCCGCGCCGCCGCCCTCGCCGCCTACGTCGCCGTTGAGGCCGGCGAAGAACTGCTGGTCGCCGAGCTGGGCCCGGTAACGCTCAGCGTCTTCGAGAAGAGCGTCAGACTTGTGTACGGCGGGCAGCGGCGCCCCCGGGTGGCGCTCGCCGATCTGGCGGATGTAGCCCTGGAACAGGGCCTCCTCCATCGTCCGCGCCCCGAGCATGTGGAAGGCGAGCGGCAGGATCTTCCGGTCGGCCAGGACGGGATCGTGGCGCGCCACCACGGGCTGAAGCTCAGCCTTGGAGCGGGCGGCCGGCTCGTGTTCGAGGAGGGCATGCAGCACGGCCATGAAGTGCGACTTACCCGAACCGAACGAGCCGGTGAGGAACGAGCCGCGGCTTGTGCCGGAGGTAATTCCCTCGGCCACCAGGCCCATAGCCGCGTCGAACGCCTCGACAAGTGCATCGGTGACGACATACTCGTCAACCGTGCGTTGGACCGCGTTGTGCCCGACCGAGTCGGTCAGACGCAGGACGTAGTCCTCCGCGCCGGCACGCTCGGGAATGGTGATGACGTCGCGGAGCGGGGTACTCACGCCTTCTCCTCAAGCTGCATCGTCATGGCTGTCACGACCTCGGTCGGCGTCCTCGGCTGGCGGCCGGCGGCCTCCAGGCACCGAGCTGCTCGACCGTCATGCCCACCTGGTGAGCGCGACCGCGCAGCTGCTCTTCGAGGTAGTCCGCCAGGTTGAGCTGGTAGGTGGGGTCGGTCTTGTCGTGCCACTGCCGCACCCAGGGTTGGAGCTCCGCGAGGCCGGCGACCAAGGGGACAAGCCTATCGTCAGACCAGCCTTCGGCCTCCCGCTCGGCGATAACCGCGTTCAGGGCCAGGGCCTGCTGAGCGTGGTCCCAGCCGGCCCAGCCGAGCAACTGGGTGGGGTCGGTTTCGCGGCCGGCGTCCGGGTAGAGGATGAACCGCTCCTTGGGCACGTCGAGCTTGCCCCGGTGCTGCCACCACGACTGCTTCCGGAAGTCTGCGGTTGCGTACTTTGGCGGTACCGGAATCTCACCGACCTTCTCGCCCTTGTCCTCGCGGCGCTGCAGCTCCCAGGTGTGCTCCCAGGCTTCACGCTTGCGCAGCCCAGAATCCTTGAGCCGGTACGCGGCCAGGAAGGGCGCACTCTCGCCCATAAGCAGTTCTTCCAGCTGTCGGATAAGTGAGCCACCCCTTCGTCTTGACCACAGGTCGATCACCGAGACTGCGTTCCCGTCTCGACTGACCAGATCGGCGATCTGGGTGACGGATCTGGCCACTGGCCGACCGGCTGCATCAAACCAGTATTCTCTTCCCTCCAGCTTGCCGAGGAGCCATGCGTGAAGCGCCGAAGCGACTCGCTCATCCCAGGAGGGAATTGCCCATTGCCTCTTAAACTCCGGTCGCTCTAAAAGCCGAACTAAAGGATTGCGGTCGATCTCGGATAAACGATCATTCACAAGCTCTTGATAATGAACGGGCAGCCGTGCCGGAACATCCCGCTGGGCAGGAATGCCCTGGCGCGTGAACCATGCCTTGTCCGGACCTGAGAGGTTGTCACCCTGTCGAGCCAGCGCCACCTCAAATGCGCGATCTCCCAGGTTAATCGCCGGCGGCTCACCATGGCAGCTTAGGGCAGCACCAGTCGTCAGTCCGAAGGATCTGTAGACGTCCCAGTCCAACTCCTCCTGATTGCTGATGAGCTCTCCAAGAGTTCGGACATACGCCTCGCGCAATTCATTTATGCGCTCCTGTGTGGGAGTCTCGCCGCGCGAAAGGAAAGCGACCTCGGGGGTGACCTCGTTCAAACGCGTGGCCAAGGCGTCCAATTTCTGTGCTCGAGCTGTCGGTAGAATTTTGGGAACCGGGAACTGTGCGAGCATGGTGGAGGTCATCTGATACGTGCGAAGCCACGTAATATCGGCAGCACCCCCCTTCGGTTTACATTTACGCTTGAGCCAGAATGAAGCTGCGGAGGAGTTGAGTAATGCAACCAGCGACACGAAGTCTTCCTCCGTTGCCGAGGCCGCGAGCTTAACTATTGGCGCCGTTCTGTTAAATACCCTCTCTAGTCTGTCGAGGCAGAAGTTATTCTGAGCTGCGACTTCAGCAAAGGCGATTTTCCACGGATGTGCATTGCGATCCAGCGGGAGTTGGTGCCATGCGAGCCAGTCTCGACCCTCCGAGCGATAGTCTCCGGACCCGAACGCACGCGCCCACAACTCCGTGCGCAATGGCCAATAGTGGCGGGAAGCTTGGGCAAGGCCAGCCTCTATGTTGGGCCGACCAGGGAGAGTCTTCGGCAGCAGCGCGGATTCTAGATACGAAACGTTCCAGTCGCGTACTCCATCTCCACGGGCCGCGTCCTCAATAAGCTCAGAGGGTACCCGCCACCGGCCAGCGGTGTGCTTCGGGAGAAAAAAAGCTTCATCTGCATGGGAATCACCGTAGAAGCCGATTCGATAGGTAAGTTCCTTGAGATTCTGGAACCTGTCCATCAGTCGTAGCAAGTCCTCGGATCCGTCTCCGGCAAGCACCCACGGATGCCGCGTTAGTGATGACCTAGGGATGTCAATCACCTTGATGAACGGGTCCTCGTAACCCACGTCTCCACAGTATCTAGATAGAGCAGTCCAGTAGGGTCCTTCGCCATCATCTCCAACTGAACGCGACTCCCGCCTTCCTTTACTGAGCACGAGGCGTACCGTGCTCGAAGAGGGAGGCCCAGGCTTGCCGATCATAATCACCGTCGGCGTACCGTCCGAGTTGTGGCCAGGAATCCATGCGCCTTCACTATTCAAGACCATCTTCAGGTCCTGCGTTGGGAGGAAATTTTCTACCAAGTAACGGCCGAAGCCGCGCTGCATAAAGGAATTGGATGTGATCTGTCCTACCCAGCCAGCGGGGTGTCCATTACGATTCAGCCGAGCAAGCTGAAAGAACCTCTCCATGAAAGGTATCGACAACACCCACAATCCGGTGCATGTCGGGTAGCGGCCTTTGATGGCGGCCTTTAGCCTGGGGTCGCGGACCGTGATGTAAGGCGGATTGCCGACGACCACATCATACTGACGTGGCTCAAGAATTGAACGAAGGATCGCGAGATCTTCGGTCTTGTAGGTGAAGCCACTTAGCGATGAATCGGTATCGATCATGTCGGGTGCTTCGAATTCCATCTGACTCCGGCCGTGCAACAAGGAGTCGCCGGACGCGAGGTGAAACCGGAATGCTGGGGCGGATTCCAACGACGTGAGCCCGCTCGCCCGCAATGATGCGACCACGAGTCGAAATCGCGCTACAGCGACGGCAAACGGGTTCAGGTCAACGCCATGAATTGCATCGAGCGCGTTTTGTACACGTGTCTGCACCTCCAGGCCTGGGGCGTGAGTAGCCCATCGGTCGTTCAGCCGGGCGAAGGCGCCCAGCAGAAAGTGACCAGAGCCGCAGGTTGGGTCGATGAGCCTGAAGCCTTCGAGCGGTCGCTCGGCGAGCGCAGGCTCCATCGTCTGATCGAGTATGAACTCCTCAACGAACTCCGGGGTCTGCAGCAGCGCAAAGGTCTTCTTGGCGTAGTCGGAGAGGTCCTGATAGAGGTCGCCAAGAAAGCGGGTCGACAGGCCGGTGTCGGCGAAATCCCATACAAGGTTGCCATCGGCGGTGCGTTCGCGCCAGAAGGCGATGAGCCGCTTGGCGGCCTGGCCGGAGGGGGAGACTGTCCACAACGGCGAGTGTGACTCGACCAGGTCCTGGGTGGCCTTCGTGATTCGCAGGTGTTCGACGGATTGGAGCACCCACTCGCGGTCGGTGTCTTCGGGGTGGGCGCGGAAGTAGGCGAGTTCCGCGTCCAGCGCCTCCTGCCGGCGGTCGGCGGGGCCGGCGATCCAGACCGGCTTGAGTAGGCGGTTGTCCTCGCAGAATCGTACGAAGACCGTGGTTAGCACCCACGCGACCGCGGCCTGTGTTACCCGGTCGTCGCGCCATTCCTGCCACGACATGGCCGTCCGCTCGCGGCTTTTCGCGGCCTCGTGCTCCTGCTTCCACGTTGCCAGGACGTCGGGCTGCGAGGCGACACGGTCGCGAAGGTCGTCCTCCAGATCGAGGACCACCTTCTTGAGCGCTGCCGTCAACCCCGTTGAGACCCCCATTGCTACTGCTCCTTCTGGGTGGCTGCGGTCAGGGCAGCCGTGCTGTCGATCCACTCGTTGTCGAGGTTGACGAACTGGTTGGGTGCGGCGAGCGGAACCGGCCGGCCGTCAATCAGAGGACCATGGTTGCCATTGAGCTGCGGCACGAGCAGCCAGACCGCACGGCGGCGCGGGGCGGCCAGGTCCGTCCAGCGGGTGAGCAGCGCCATGTTGCCGTAACGGGCGAGCGGCGACGCGTCCGTGAGCAGCACGGGCGAGTCGTCACGTCCCGCAGACAGTGCCCGCTCGACGGTGGCCTCGACCTCGGGCCAGGATCGGCGGATCAGCTCATCCAGACCGCGACGGGGACGGCTCGACTCCCGTTCGGCGTCGGCGGCGCGTACCAGATCCCAGGGCATGTTGGCGGCCGCGGACACCGCACGCAGCGCGTCCAGCAACGCGCCGGTCAGGTCCACCGTCGTCGCTCGGTATCGCGCCTGGACGGCGTCGATCAGACGGCCCAGGCGATCGGCGCGGGTGCCGAGCGCGAGGAAGGACCGGCTGCCGATCGAGGTCTCCAACCGGGCACCCAGCGCACCCGTGGCACCCACCGGGGAGGTGGCCACGGCGAGGCTCGTCACCGACCGGGAATCCAGCCCGGTTGTCGCGGAACCGGTGTCCAGGGCCCGGTAGACGCGAAGCCGGTCGTCGAAGATCAGGCCGAGACCAGCCTCCGTGATCAGGCTGTCGAGCGTCGGCCGCCGCGGCAGCTCCGGCGCGGCGGGGAACCGAACCCGTACGCGTTCGCGGATCTCGTCCGGGGTGAGTTGCTGCCCGCCGAAGTCCGCGAACGTCTGGGCCAGGGCCGCGGCCGCGGTAAAGCCGCGATGGTGCAGATCTCCGGCACCTGAGGCAGCCGCGTGAGTCGATGCGGCGGCAGCCAGAGTCACCCGGCGCAGCGGGTCGGCGAGGGCCGCCGGCCATCCGCTCTCGGCCGGGACAGCCGCTTCGAGGCGGGCCTGCGCGCGTTGCGCCGGGATGACCGCGTTCGCGGCGTCGCCGGCCGCGTTGACCAGGCGGTCCGCCTCCGCGGCAAGCGACTCGGCGACATCGCACAGCGCCTGGTCCTCGGCCAGCAACGTGACCACTCCCGCGCGCCGGCGTACCCAGACGGGTTGCTGCGAGCCGTCGGCCTTGTTCATCGCCTTGCGGCGTTCCAGCGCGAAACGCAGCAGACCACGAGCCAGTCGCTCGTCGGGATGTGCCTCAGGCGCGAGCGCTTCTGTCACCGTACGGGTCAACTCGGCGACCGTCGCGACCGAGCCGAGTTCAGTGAGACGGGCCGAGACCGCCTCGGCCAACCGGTCGAGAAGCGCTCGGGCGTCGTGATCCCCGGCCCACCGCTCTTGAAGAGCTCCGAGCAGCGTCGTGATGCGCGACTGCTGGACTGGCTCGTCGAGGTTCGCTCCGAGCTGAGCATGCGTCGCAAAGGCGTCGAGCGTCGTGTCGAACAGGATCAGACGGACGACTCCACCACGGGACGGTGAGCGTGGCGTGGCTACAGCGCGGAGCAACAGATCTGCGGCGTCGGTGGGAGTCAGCTCCGGACCATTGCGTTCGGTCGTGCGGATCTCAGCCCCGAACCGGGCTCGCCATTCCTTGATGCGCGAGGTGAGCTGCAGGCGGGTCGCGTTCTTGACGCCCTGAAGGCGGGACAGCTGCACCGGGTCGACCGTCAGCAGCTCGCCGACCGTCTGAACGGCATAGGGTTCTAGAGCCGACAGGGCCCGGGCGGTCAGCCCGGAGTCGCGCAGTGGCGTGGTCAGGGTCGCCCGAGCTGCCAGCTCGTTGTACGACTCGTCGGGCTCGGTCGTGGCGTCCTTCGCGAAGATGCTCAGCCATGCGGCCCGCATCGCCTCAGCGGTGTGATGCCGGGCGCCGGCATCGCGGGCTAGCGCCTTACGGAAGAAGCCGGCCAAGTCGTCGGCGAGCGTGGCGTCGAACATCTCCGGCCTGATGGTCGCCTCGTCCGGGATGCTTCCCGGGTCGCCGTCGCCGTCCCCGTAAACCGGCGTGCTGCCGGTCGCCATCTCGAAGAGAACGACCGCGGCGGCATATCGTTCCGCTGCCGAGTCGTACCGGTCCCGCGCGCCGATGAGGAAAGGGTCGAGGTACGGCGGGGTGCCGGCCTGCGTAGCGGAGGCCGCAGCGCGGGTTAGGGAGAAGTCGAAAAGGATCAGGTGCTTGGTGCGGTCACTGCGGCTCTCCCGCACGCCCAGGTTGGACGGCTTGATGTCCCGGTGGTCGATCCCGGCTTTGTCCAGCGCGACGAGGCAGTCCAGCAGGTCCGTCCCGTACCGTTCCAACAGGTCGAATGAGAGGCGGGTGCGCGTCCGCAGCGCGGTGGTGAGAGTCTCCGGCCCGGCACTTTCGAGCAGGAGGGCTCGCCGCCCGCCGACGACGACCGGTCCCTCGAGAACCTTCACGATCCGCGGGACGTTGAGGCGCCGCAGTGCCTCCGCCTCATCGTCGAGGCGGGTCGCGGCGGTGTCGTCGAGAGCCACTTTAAGGACGCACTCGCCGTTTCCCTCGACGTGCAGATCCTGCACGAGCAGGCCCACCGCGGTCGAGCCCTGCCCCAGGCGCCGAACTAGCCGGAACCTTCCGTCGAGGACCGCGCCGGGTGCCGCTTCGAGTGGATCGGTCTCCTCACTCGTCGCGGCGTCGCGCTCGGCTGCGGCGAGCTGCGACAGGAACGCCGCGACGTCGCCCGTCCGTCGACTGGGTGCGGGATCGGTTGCCTTGAGGACGAGTGACCGCAGCGTCGACGGGACCTGAGGCAGCTCGATCGCCAGGTCGAGTCCGTGCTGGTCGCGCAGGCGCTGCCTGAGAGCACTCCGGTTGGGCGCCGGTGGTCTCCCGGTGATCAGGTAGAAGGCGAGTGTGCCCAACCCGAACACATCGAGTCGGACACGGTCAGCGTCGGCGCTCCACACCCCCTCTGGGGCACCGAACACCTCGACCATTCCTGATCCGTGGTCGGCGGAGGCGGCATCGACCAGGGACGTCACCCCGTGGACCGAAGAATGGGTGGCTGTGGCGCCTTGGACGCTGCCGGCGCCCTGCCAATCACCCACCCGCACCTTGACGTCGCTCTGGGTGCCGGGAACCGGACGCACCCAGACCGCCTGCGGGACCAGCCCGCGGTGCACGACCCGGTTGTTGTGGGCGTACTGCAGCGCCTCGCCGATCTGGCGGATCATCGACAACTGCGTCGCCAGCGGCACGCCCTGATCCTGGCCGGCCAGCCACAGGTCAAGGCGCTGCCATTGCTGGTCGTAGGGGTAGACCAGCCCGATGCCGAGCTCGGACTCGACCAGGTCACGCGGGCGCAGCAGCCCGTCGTGCTGCAGCCGCGACATGACCCGGAACTCGTGCTCCGCGATCCGTCGGGCCGACGCTCGCTCTTGCTGGCCCGCCGTGGGCGGCAGGACCCGGAACCGGATTCGGGCGCGGTCCTGCTGGACCACCCGATGGTAGGCGAGCCAGTCCTGCCAGCCCTCGTCCGAGTCGATGGCCTGGTCCTCGATGACCCAGGACCCTGCTTCACGCTCCCGGCGTTGCACGAGGCCAATGCGTTCGAGCAGGTTTACCAGGATGTGTTCCTGGTTAGGTCCGATCGCGCGCCTCCCCGCGGATTCGAGCACCAGTTCAGAGATCTCGGTGAGGTTGCTCTGGGTGCTATGGCCATCCAGGCCGTAAAGGTTGATCGCGCTGGACGTGCCAAGAGCGCAACGCAAATCGGGATGGTGCAGGAATACTGCCTCCTGCACGAACGGGATGACGTCTCGCTCGTCGGGGATCTGAACGTTCTGCTCCTGCGCCCATAAGCGCAGCTCGTCCTTCAGCTTGCTCGCAAAAAACTGCGCCTTGCGCCGCGCCAGCTTGAGCGGGGAATCCTCCGGCCGCCGGCCATCGCGGGCCCAACGCTGGTCATCGCCGCGGAGGGTGCCCGAGTAGTACTTCAGCTCGATGAGGTGGAGTTGTCTACGGCCGAGCAGGAGCAGGTCTACCTCGTGCCATCGACCCCGCGAGTCGCGGAACTCAAAGTTCGACCAGGCCCGAAACGGCGTCTCACCGGGCATGATCGCCCGGACCAGTGCCAGCCCTTCAGCCTCGTGCGGGAACTGTGAGGGCGAGACCTCGATCCACCGGTCTTGCCCGGCCTCTGCCACTGTTCACCCTCCGCGCCGCGCCTAGCTGTCCCCGAACCTACTGCCCCCGGGCCGGAGGAGCATATCCGGTCGGTAGCTGATGACCATCGTCTCCGCTCAGCAAGTTGCCGCCCAACGAGGAGATGTACATCCGGGGGTTCGTGTCGGCTGATCGGCTGGAGCAGTGAAGACGGGTGGCGGCGAAAAGGGGTGTTGACGGCCGTGCTGACCAGCCGAAGCCGCTCCTTCGACGACGCAGGAACCGCGCAGCAGGTAGCTGGTGCTCCGAGTCGAGTGGTGGTGTGCCGTATGGGCGATTTCCCTGATGTTCTCCGCAGGTGACGTTTCTGTCCCGGCCCACTCGGCGTTGTCGTCTTCGCGACACATCACTGGGGCGGGCGGGTGGACCACGTCGTCGTGAGCCGACCACCCGATCGACCACGACAGCGTGTGACGAGCAGAGTGTCCGAATCCCTGCCCCCTCCGTCGCGATGCGCCTTCGCGACCGGCGCGCTTTCCTGTGGGTGTGCCAGGCTCACGACCTTCGGCCGGGCGACGAGCCGCACGACTACTCCGTCGCAATGGCCGAGGCGGCCGTGCGATACCGCCTCGAGCGGACCCGCTCAACACACATCGCCTCGTACTACTGGGAGGCGGTGTTGCTGGAGGGCGGGGCGAGCCCACTACTGCCGACGCTCAAGATCGCGGCGCAGACAGCCGTGCCGGAAGCACGGCAGACTGTAATGTCGCCTTGCCATGGCCATCGAGATTCTTGACTCTTCGGCTGTCTGGCGAGTGGGCGGACCCTTCGGCGTCCGGTAGCGGTGTGATCACGCGTGCGCGCTTTTGAAGTAGGCTCCACTGGCTCCACGAGCACCCTTCGGGCTGCGGCGGAGCAGTTCGACGGTCTCCAGGGGATCGGGACGGGTGAGAGCAGAGAGTGGTCCTGGAAGGGGCGGATGGGCGTCAAGCCGACCGAGGAACAGGTGGCCGCCCGGGACATGTTCCTGGCGGGCGGGGAATTGGCGCTGGTGGCCGGGGCTGGTACTGGGAAGACCTCCACGCTGGTGTTGATGGCTGGGGCTACCAGGAAGCGCGGCCTCTACGTGGCGTTCAACAAGGCGATCGCCGATGAGGCCAGGCAGCGCTTCGGGGCGAATGTCGACTGCCGTACCGCGCACTCGTTGGCGCACCGCGCCGTAGGGCGGAACTACCAGGAACGCCTGAGCCGGTCAGCCCGCTTACCCTCGAGGGAGGCCGCGCGGCTGCTGGGCATCCACCGAGATCTTTGGGTCAGCTCCCGTCCGATCAGCTGCGGGCATCAGGCGCGCCTGGTGATGGGCATGATCCGCCGGTTCTGCTACAGCACCGACCGCCAGCTGATGGCCCGGCATCTGGAACGGGTCAACGGGCTGGACCTGGCGGCCCAGGACCAGGTCGCCCGCGTGCTCCTGCCGTACGCGTGCCGGGCCTGGGACGACATCTGCTCACCGGACGGCAAACTACGCTTCGAGCACGATCACTACTTGAAGATGTGGGCGCTGACCGAGCCCACACTCGCGGCGGACTTCGTCCTGCTCGATGAGGCGCAGGACACCAACCCGGTCCTGGAGGAGGTTTTCCTCGCCCAGAGCGCGCAGCGGGTGTGCGTCGGCGACCCGGCCCAGCAGATTTACGGGTGGCGCAACGCCAGGGACGTGATGACCGGCTTCCCGGCGGATCACTTGTACCTGACGAAGTCGTTCCGTTTCGGCCCGCGTATCGCCCGGACAGCGAACCGGTGGCTGCGGCACGCCGAGTCGGCCCTGCAACTGACCGGGAACAGCGCCACCGACTCCCGCGTCGGTTCGGCGGTAGAGGTCGATGCTGTGCTGTGCCGGGGTAACGCCGACGCGATGCAGGAGGTGCTCGGTTTCCTGGAGCGGGGGGTACCGGTGGCGCTCACGGGCGGCGGTGGCGCGCTGCGGAACATCGCGCAGGCCGCCGAGGCGCTGAAGGCCGGTCGGCGTACCACTCATCCGGAGCTGTTCCTGTTCACCTCCTGGGCCGATGTGCAGGAGTACGCCGAGAACGACACTGCTGGCCAGGACCTCAAGGCGATCGTGACGCTGGTCGACACCTACGGGCCGGACGTAATTATGGACGCGGTCGACCGCCTCACGGGCGAGCGCGCCGCGAAGGTCACCGTGTCCACGGCGCACAAGGCCAAGGGCCGGGAGTGGTCGCGGGTACGGATCGGCGACGGCTTCGCGGCACCGTCGGTCGACGACGACGGGAATCCGCGCCCGCTGCGGGCTAGTGAGGCCCGCCTGATCTATGTGGCGGTCACCCGAGCCCGCCACCACCTCGACCCGACGGGGATCACCTGGATCGACGACTACGAGAAGGCCACCGAGGCGACCGGTGACGGTACGGTGGCCGGGCGACCGATGATCGAGTTCAGTCTGACCCGCCAGCTGAAACACCCGAGCTCCCCGATGTCACAGTTCTTGGCCCAGCACCTGCCGAACAGCGCGGCCGTCGTGCAGGACTACCTTCGGTGGATCGGCGACTTGCCACGCCCGGTGCAGCCACTCGAGGTGAAGTACCCCGACTGGTCGGCGCTCGGCCACGCCATCGATTTCCGCCTCAGGCTCAGCTTGGGCAGCCCGTTCGGTGAGCCGGTCAACATCGGTGTCGGCACCCTGGGCAGTGACGTGCCTTTCCGAGGCGCACCGGCGCCACCCGTACGGGACGCTCTCTACCGAGCTGGAAGCGACCTGCTCTCCGTGGTCGACTCGTACCTGAACGGCGACGACGGCCTCCAGGGGGAGATCCTGGCCCGCCTGTGCTTCGTGGCCGCCTACTACGAGGACATCTACCGAACCGGCGAGATCCGGCGGTACAGCATGTTGGCTGACGCCACCCCGGCCACGACTCTCGATAGCCTTCTGACGGCGGTCCCCGACTACGCCATCGAAGACATCAACCGGCAGTTGGCGATCGCCGAGGAGCCGTTCGGTCCGTTTCGCGAGCTGCCCGCCACCGCCCGGATTTGCGGTCCGGCGTTCCTCGGCAGCCAGGACATCGGCGGAGCGGACGCGGACTTCATCCTCGACGGCCTACTGCTGGACTGCAAGGCGGCGATTCAACCCCGCGGGTTGGGGCGCGACGAGATCTACCAACTTGCTGGCTACCTGCTGCTGGACTACGACGACCGGTACGGCATCGACCGGGTCGGCCTCTATCTGTCCCGGCAGGGCGGCCTCGTCACCTGGAGTGTGCCGGACTTCCTGCGCCGCCTCGGTGCAACCGGACCGGTCGGTGACCTGCGCCGGCGGCTGCGGGAACACCTTCACCACCGGCGCGGTGACCGCCGGGCCATCAGCCCGTAGTCCGGTGGTGCCACCCGGTCCACCCAGCTCTGGAGCAAGATCTGACGCCACGATCTATCGGCGTCTCGCACCTCGTGGTTGCTCTGCGGCGACCTCCGCTCACCCGTCTGCACGATCGATGAGATCGCGGAGCGGTCCGGTCGGCAGCGCGATCCAGCCCTCCACCCGTGCGATCGGCCGCTGCTCGTCACTCGGCCGGACCGCCTTGCCGATTGCCGCAGCGCGCGCGTTCAGGGCCGCGATCACCGAGTCGAACGCGTCGTGGCTGCGTCGACACAGCCCCTCGAACGCCCCCAGGTCCAGCCAGGGCGCCGCGTCGTGAAGCGCGGTCAGCAGGTCGGCGTGCTGTACCTGCTGGCCTCGGCCCTTGTAACCGCGATGTGCCAATCCCCAGCGGTATAGGGCCGCCGCCGGATACACCTCTACGACCATGCCGCCGCCACCACGGTCCACGTCGTGTCCAGCGGCGGCGAGCATCGCCAACAGCCTGGCGCAGCGGAAGGCGGCATGTGCGATGCGGTCCGCGGACACGCTCAGCGGGATGATTTCGGTCTCCTCGCGGACCACCTCGTCCGTCAGCCGGTACGCAAGGCGACGCCGCCACTGGGCGCCCTCGCCATCGGCGACGGTGACGTGACTAGCTCGGTGGGCCTGCACGAGCGCGACGAAAGGCTCCGGCCAGCCGAGGGGACAGTCCAACCCCATCTTGTCCACGTGCTCGCCGGCCCCGACGATGCGGGCGTCACTGACGTCGAGGACCAGGTCCCGCACGACCGCGCGGCCGGGCAGCCATTCGACCGTGGCCATCGCCGTACGAGTGTCCGCCGCTGCAAGGTCGACGCCGAGGGTCGGCATTGCACCACTCTAGGTGCCGACGGCGACATGACTGTCCTGGTGGTATTCGTGATGCCGGGCAGAGCAATGACTCCCTGACGGGATGACCTGGTCAGGAGTGGCGGACGAACTCCACGACCTCGGAGTCCGTGCGCACGCCGCGAGCCTTGAAGCCTGCTGCCGCTACCGCCCTGCAGAGTGAGTTCTGCGACGAGTACCAGTAGGGGAGGTGCTTGCGGGCCGAGGGGGCGAGGGTGTCGCCGAGGATGTCTTCGATCTCACCGAAGGTCATGGACGTCGCCTCGATATCCAGCGCCGCCAGGTAGTCCGCGAGTGGCTGGTACTTGCCGCTCGTTTCTGCGTCCGGCGCTGTCGTGGGCGGTGTGGTGCCGGGGCCAAGAATATCCACGACCTCTGACGGGATGCGGATCGCGCTCAGGGGGCCGGCGTCGATGTACACCGGGGCCATCATCGGTGTGACGGAGGGCGGCAGGACTTTGGCGGCCTGCAGGTCGGCGGTGATGCGCGCGGTGGGTCGGGTGATGCCGCGCAGCATGCGGTCCTCGTGGTAACCGCAGAGGGTGTAGATGTTTTCCCGACTGATGGTGCCTCCGGCGGATGCGGCAGCAGTGATCACATCAGCGAGGTCACGTCGGCCTTCGCCGCGCAGCTGCTGGAGCAGCATGTCCACCGCTTCTGCCGTCCACATGCCAGGATCGTGGAGATCGGGACGGTTGACGTCGGCGTCTCGGGCGGACTCCGGGTTCACCTCGACGTCGAGAGCCTGGGATCGGTTGAGCAGGTCGCTGGCTCGCATCAGGAACAACTGGTGGCCCGTGCTGTCGAAGAACTCCTTCGTCATCTCCTGTCGCGGGCCGATCATGTCCGGCCCGCGGCGCCACCACCAGTCCTCTTTCTCGTCGTTCGTGACGATGATGAGGTCCATGTCCCGGGTTTTCGCCTCGTGGCATGCCTGCTGGTAGACGAGGTAGTCGCCGGCGGCCCCCTCTGGGTGCTGGTCGGCCTTGTCGGCGTCCAGGTAGCCGGGAGGTATGGATGCGTCGACGCGCTTGTTGCCCTCGGTGATCAGGCCGTTCCAGACCTTGTCCTCGGGGCGTCCGAGTACCTTGCCGGTCAGAAGCGTGGAGAGTCTGCTGAGTACGGGGTCTGCGTCGGCTGGTGTGGAGGGGTGAACACGGTCAGGTGTGGCGCTGGCGATGGCATCCCGTAGACGTTGGAACACCTCGTCGACGTCGGCGTGTAGCCGCTGCAGTTCGGCATCGTCGATGGCCAGTTGCTTGGACCAGGTCTCGAGAGCCCGCACCGCCGCTGCCCGGCTTTTCTCCAAGGCGGCGCGGGCTTCACCTGTCGCGTGCTCGGGATTGCCGATGGCGCTGAGCCGGTTGCGGTGGAACTCGCGCATCGCCTGGTAGGGAACGACGAGGCGATCTTCGAGCTTCTCGAAGATCGCCAATAGGTCCGCCGTCGTCCGCGCGTTGTAGCGGTAGAGGTTGAGAAGCACGTTGGCGTCCACCGCGACCAGCGCTGTGGTCAATGCCTGACGTGACTCGGCCTCGCTCGCCACGCGATAGCCCTCGAACCCGTCGAACAGCCCAGCCATCGATGACCTCCCCCAAGACGGGCTCCATTGTTGTCGACCCCAGCGTGCGGGTCCTATGGGCCGAGCGGCCCATTGCGGCTCTTCTGAACGGCGTCGGGTAGTCAGGCCGCCAGCCCGTACCGGGGCTGGTTCCTGATGAGGGCGGCCAGCTCGGCTGCCGTCGCCGTGAGGTCGATGGGATTGCCGGCGAGTTGGTGGGTCAGCTCGTCGAGGCGGTATCGCAGCAGCCGCTGGTATCGAGTCGCGTAGACCGCGACGTGGGTCACGGGGTGACCGTCGTGATGCGCGAGCAGTGCGTAGGTCAGGATCTGACGGATCAGCTCGTCGAGGTAGCGGTCTTCGTCGAGCCGGCCGCTTTTCACCTCGAGCACGGTGCGGCCGAGGAGGAGATCGGCGTGGCGGTGTCCGTCGAGCAGGGACAGCTGCGCGGTCGCGGGTCCGTATGAGCGCAGCGCGTCGTGGAAGCCGCTGTGGTAACTGGACCACGCGATACGGAAGGCGCGCCTAGTCTGGTACGTCTCTCGGGGGGCGCCGTGGAGGAGGTGCGGGTACTGCTCGAGGACATGACGGGTGTTGGCCACAGCGTCAGCGTCGGAGTGGTGGCGGTCGAATGTGTTGAGCAGGATGCGGACGTGAGCGAGCCGGCCGGCGGCGGTGAAGAGCTGCGCCGGGTGCACCGCGGAATCGCGACGGCGCCCGGCGGCGTAGCCTGCGGCATCGGCAACCGGTTGATGGCCGGCCATGCCGAGTAACCGGGTCGCGAGGCCGTGGTCGAGACAGCGGAACAGACGTGGGTACGGGTCCTGGTCGCACAGGGCCAAGCCCATGGCGAGTTCGACGACATGGCCGAAGTACGACTTGTCCGGCGGCTCGGTCAGCAGGAGCGGACAGCGGCTGAGGTCCGCCGCGATCTCGGCGCGCAGCACATCCTGGTGCGGAAAGGTCTCCGCGAACCAGTCGCCGACTGGGTCCTGCTGGAGGTGGCGGAAGCGGACGTACATGGTGGTACCCCTCTCACGGCGGAATCGACGCTGACCACGGACGCAGCAGCGGAACCCAGCGAGCTGGAACTCACGAGACGGCAGATAGGCGAAACGCCTCTACCAGTGAGGCGGGTAGGGCCGCAAGCGGTTCTGTAGCCCTCGGCACTCAGGCCGCAAGGTGGGCTCCGCGAGAGGAAGCGGCAGTCAGGGGAGACGGATCAACCGACGTCCCGGCCTCTGCACCGTACGACGCACCCGCGCGACGCACAAGGGCCACTTCGCTGCACAGCGATCGCCTGGCTAGCCGGGTACGGAGCGGTTGGCTGTCTACCCCGGTCGATGCTCCCGGTAGTGCCTACAACAGACACCGCACTGGACGGCGACCGTTGCACGCGCGCTGATTGCGCCTGTCCGTCTGTCTCTGGCGTCTGGCCGACGAGCCCCGGCAAGATGCGGGGATGGCTGTGAACCTTGTGCTGACCGAGGCGCGTGATGTGCCGTCCGGTGACCCGCTCGGGCGCACCTGGGTCGGGTGGGAAGCGACCGCGACCGACGACGAACTGTGGGAGGTCAACCGCGGCCTCTGGACCTTCAGAAGTCGGGTCGACGGCGAGCGAATCGCCACCCTGTCGTTCGACGGCCGTGTCCAGGTTGTCGCGGAGATTGACGGCCGAACCCGGCACGATGTTGACGGCGCGACGAAGTGGGCGCTGGTCGGGCGGGTGCTGCGCCCGGGAGACCCCGTGCACGACGCGTTGAAGGGCGCGCCGGCGCCTCGACACCGCAATCCGGTGAGCTACTTCGATACTGCCAGGCTGGACGTGCTCTCCGCGGCTGACCGGGCGGGCATCGATGAGCGCGAGCGGGTCACCATGGTGGTGACGTGGAATCCCGAGCGGTGGAACCCGGACGACTGGGCGGAGACCGCCTACCCCCAGGACGTGCAGGTAGTCGCGTCGGGCCGGCTCCTGCGTGACCGGTGGTCCACGGGGAGCCGCAAGGGCGGCATCGAGCCGGGCGACCGCATCTTCTTCCTACGACAGGGACCAGAACCGCGTGGCATCGTCGGCAGCGGCACCGCCGCAAGCCGAATCTTCCCTGATGAGCAGTGGGACGACGAACGCGCGGGCCAGCACGCCAACTACGTACAGATCGACTGGGACACGCTCCTGCTGCCCGAGGACGGGCTGCCGCACGCGCTCCTGGTCAACCACATTCCCGAAGCCGGCGCGTGGCGGCCGCAAGTTAGCGGATGGGTCCTGCCACCGTACGTCGCGGCGAAGCTCGAAGAGCTCTGGGCGGCCCACCTGGGTCATCCGGCTCCGCTACCGAGTCGCGGCTCACCTCGACAGGGCTGGCAGCTGGACCCCCTACGGCGCCGCAAAGTCGAAGACGCCGCCCAGGACCGGTTGATGGCGCATTTCCGGGACCGCGGCTGGACCGTGCAAGATGTCCGGTTCGGCAATCCCTACGACGCTGTCGCCAGCAGGAACGATCGGACGTTATGGCTTGAGGCCAAGGGTACCGAGACCGAGGGCGCGACTGTGATCGTCTCGCGCAACGAGGTGCAGTGGGCGCGGGAGCACGTCGGTGACTGCGTGCTCGGCATCCTGTCCGATGTCGTCTTCACACCAGACGGTGAAGTGGACCCGGCAAGCGGGACGTTCCGGGTCTTCACCTGGAACCCGGACGGCGGTTCGCTCTCAGCCCGTGACTACGACTTCACGCCGGGCGAAGACGACCGACGGTAATGAGACGGAGGGGACTTACCCCGACCGGGTTCGCTCGGGCCCGCAGCCGACAGAACGTCATGATCGTGCTGGAACCGCACCCGGTCCGGTGTCCGCGACAGCCCATGTGGTGCTCCGTGGGTGCTCCGGCGAAATTGGATGACTAAGCATCCGGTGGACTGAGCGGTACAGCTTTCCGGCGAAGTTGCGGCCTGACCGGGAGCAGTTGGGCCCATGGGACTCGGTTAGACGACATGAGTCGAAAGGCGTCTATCTCTTAATCCGCGGGTTCGGGGTTCGAGTCCCTGGCGGCGCACCAACGAGCAAGGCCCCGACCGGCCCCCCGGTCCGGGGCCTTCTCCATCCCTCCTCCCTCCCCTCCCCGCGCCGATCTTGCAGTTGCGGCCCCGACGAAACGGTGCAGGAGCCGCAATTCGGGGGCCGAAAGTGCAAGATCGGCGAGGGCTAGGGGGTGGGGGTGTAGGACACGAGGCAGAATTTGTGGCCCTCGGGGTCGGTCATGACCACGACGGTTCCCTCGGCGTGGTCGTGTTGCTCGCCGGTGAACTCGCCGCCCAGGCGGGTGACCGTGGACATCGCCTCGGGCAGGTCGTCGACGGTGATGTCGAGGTGGATCCGCACCTTTTCGGTACGGGGTTCGGCGACCGGTTGGAACACCAGCCGGGGCTGGGCGTCGCCGCGCTCGCCGAGATAGACCCAGCCCTCCGGGGACGGGCCGGGTTCGCGGCCGAGCAGGGCGCTCCAGAACCGGGCGACCCGTTCCGGGTCGACGCAGTCGATGGTGACACCGGACCAGACGTTCGCCATCCGTCGATCCTGGCAGACGGCCGCCGTCCCTGGAGGACGTCGCACTCGTTGCCCTCCGGGTCGGCCATCGTCACGTAGCCCAGCGCGAGGCACCAGAACGCCGCCAGCTCGCGCGGGCGGGCGCAGTCGACGGTCGACGACCAGCGTGCGGACATCGCCCCACCCTGGGCGGCCGGCGCCGGCTCAGGTGGACCGCTTCGGGAGCAGCAGTTCCTCGTGGTCGAGTTCGCGCTCCAGCACGCGCAGCTCCTCGTCCGGCAGGCGGCCGGCGTCGCGCCAGCGCACCAACTCCTCGCGCTGCGCGTCGATGGTGGCGCGGCGGATCCGCAGCGCGGTCTCGTACTCCGGTGAGGTGGGCCGCTCGGACGACCTGCTCTGCTGGATCAGGTCGAGCCGCCCCCGGTAGCGCGCCAGCCGGGTCAGCAGTTGGCTCCGGGTGGTGTCGACCGCCTCCGCGCTGTCCGGCTCCTCCGCGGCGACGGCGTCGAGGCGGGCCAGGGCGGCCTCCACCGCGGCCGAGCGGGCCTCGTTGCGTACCCGGGCCTGGTCGGCCTCGTCGGCGCGCAGGCCGAGCCGGCGCACCAGCGGCGCGAACGTCAGGCCCTGCCCGACCAGGGTGACCAGGACGACCACGAAGGTGCAGAACAGCAGCAGGTCGCGGTCGGGGAAGGGTGCGCCGCTGTCGGTGGTCAGCGGCAGCGTGAAGATGGCGGCCAGGCTGATCACGCCGCGGGTCCCGGACCAGCTCAGCGCCGCCACCTCGCGGGTGGTCAACCGGTCGGCGTTGCGGTCGGCGCGCGCGGCCCGCCGGGCGCTGCCCGGCTCGTCGGCGTCGTCCGGCTCGGCGACGCCGCCCAGCCGGGTGTGCAGCGAGCGGGGGAGTGACTGGGTCAGGATCAGCCAGGCGGGGCGCAGGAGCAGCACCACCCCGACGGAGATCGCGACGGCGGTGACGATGGTCGAGGTGTCGTACTCGCGCAGGTTCTTGACCACCTCGGGAAGCTGCTGGCCGATCAGCAGGAAGACGAAGCCTTCGAGGAGGAAGTCAACCAGCCGCCAGACCGCGTTGGTCTGCAACCGGGCCGCCCCGGAGCCGAACTGGGGCGTCTGGTGGCCGACGATCAGCCCGGCGACGACCACCGCGAGCACGCCGGAGACGCCCAGTTCCTCGCCGAGCAGATAGGCCACGAACGGCGTCGCGAGCGAGATGGCGTTGGACATCAGCGGGTCCGCGGTGAGCGGCCGGGCCAGCCGCTTCGCCCAGGCGACGGCCGCGCCCACGGCGACTCCGCCGACCGCCGCGATCACGAACTGCCCGACCGCGGCGGGGAACGAGAACTGGCCGCCGACGGCGGCGGCCACCGCGACGCTGAGCATGGTCAGCGCGGTGGCGTCGTTCAGCAGTCCCTCGCCCTGGATGATCGTGACCATCTTCGGGGGCAGGTTGACCCGGCGGCCCACGGCCAGCGCGGCCACCGGGTCGGGCGGGGCGACGGCGGCGCCGACCGCGATGCCGGCGGCCAGGGTCGCCCCGGCGACGAAGAGGTGGAAGCCGAGGCCGACGACCAGGCCGGTGAGGAGCACCAGCACCACCGACAGGCTGACCACGATGCGCAGGTTGCGGCGCAGGTCCAGCAGCGAGGAGTCGAGCGCGGCGCTGTAGAGCAGCGGCGGCAGCACGATCATGAGGACGAGGTCGGGATCGAGGCCGATGTTGGGGCCGGGCAGCAGCGCGTACGCGATGCCGATGAGCGGCAGCAGCGCGGCCGCCGGCAGGCCGGTGCGGCCGGCGACCCAGCGCACGGCGACGATCACCGCGACGGCGGCGAGCACGAACAACAACGTCGAGTGGATGCTCACCTCGACCGACCCTACCCAGGCCGGCGAGCGTCATGCCGGCCGGGAGTGGTCCGCGCCCTCACAGTATTGACATCTTTCACTGTCTTGCCTAGGGTCGGCTCGAATCGATTCGACGCCGTGCTGTGGCGTTCCAGCGACGGCGTCGGACGGTTCGAGTCCGGGCATCCGAGTCGACCATGCCGCGCGTCCGTCGTGCCCGTCCTCCGCCGCCGGCCGGTGGCATGGTGCAGCGCCCCGTACCCCGAATCGGTGTCACACCGAATGGCGAAGGAGCCGCATCATGGCAAGACGCAGAACTCTCCTCGGGCCCCTCGCGGCCGCCGCGATCCTGGTCGCGGCGGCGGTCGGGGTCACCGTGGCCGGCGGCGTGGGTGGCGTCGCGCCGGCCGCCGCCGCGGCGACCGCCGGGTGCGGCAAGGCGCCCACGTTGACCAGCGGTTCACGGACCATCCAGAGCGGCGGCCAGAACCGCAGCTTCATCCTGCGGATCCCGGACAACTACGACCGGAACCACGGCTACCGACTGATCTTCGGGTTCCACTGGAACGGCGGCACCGCGGGCGACGTCGACTCTGGCGGCTCGGACCGCGAGGCCTGGTCCTACTACGGGCTGCGGCAGCAGGCCAACAACAGCGCCATCTTCGTCGCGCCGCAGGGCAACGGCAACGGCTGGGCCAACCCGGGCGGCCAGGACGTCACCTTCGTCGACGACATGATCAGACTGATCGAGGCGGACCTGTGCGTGGACACGACGCAGCGGTTCGCCCTCGGCTTCAGCTACGGCGGCGGCATGAGCTACGCCCTGGCCTGTGCCCGCGCGACCGTCTTCCGGGCCGTCGCGGTCTATTCCGGCGGCCAGCTCAGCGGTTGCGGCGGCGGTACGCAACCCATCGCCTACCTGGGCATCCACGGCATCGGCGACCCGGTGCTGAACATCTCCGCGGGACGGTCGCTGCGGGACACCTTCGTGCGCACCAACGGGTGCACCCCGCAGAGCCCGCCCGAGCCGAGGGCGGGCAGCCTGACGCACGTCACCACCGCGTACGCCGGCTGCCGGGCCGGCTATCCGGTCGTCTGGGCCGCGTTCGACGGCGGCCACACCCCCGGGCCGGTGGACGGCGGTGGGGACAGCGGCGTGCGGACCTGGACGAAGACCGAGGTGTGGCGGTTCTTCACGCAGTTCGACGGTGCCGGCCCGACGCCGACCCCGACGGCCAGCCCGACCACCCCGCCGCCGGGCGGCACCTCGCCCCTGCGCAACGTCGCCGCCGGCCGTTGTCTGGACGTCAACGGCGGCGCGCAGACCAACGGCGCCGCGACGATCATCTGGGACTGCCACGGTCAGGCCAACCAGTCGTGGACCGCGACCGCCGCGCAGGAGCTGCGGGTCTTCGGCGGCAAGTGCCTGGACGTCAACGGCGCCGCGACCGCCAACGGCAGCTCGGTGATCATCTGGGACTGCAACGGCCAGTCCAACCAGCGGTGGCGGCTCAACGCCGACGGCACCGTCACCGGCGTCGGCTCGGGCCGGTGCCTGGACGTGGTCGGCGGCGGCACGGCCAACGGCACGCGGACCCAGATCCAGGACTGCACCGGGGCGGCGAGCCAGCGGTGGACTCGTTGACGTTCGTGTTGTGTGAACGTTAACATGTGATGTCTTAAGATAGACAAACGTCAATTCAAGTACGCGTGGGAGGCGGATCGCATGGCCAGCACAGTGAGTCGTCCACGACGGTCGTGGCGGGCGGTGATGTCCGCGGCGGCGGCCTCGGTCCTGGCGGCGGCGGCCGTACTGACCGCGTCCGCCTCCCCGGCGCAGGCCGCCACCGCCATCACCGTCAACGGCGCGTCCGGCGGGCGCACGCTCGACGGCGTCGGGGCGGTCAGCGGCGGTGGCGGAAACAGCAGACTGCTGATCGACTACCCGGAGCCGCAGCGCAGCGACCTCCTCGACTACCTGTTCAAGCCGGGCTACGGCGCGGCGATGCAACTGCTCAAGGCGGAGATCGGCGGCGACACCAACTCCACCTCCGGCGCGGAGCCCAGCCACGAGCACACCCGGGGCAGCGTGAACTGCAACCGGGGCTACGAGTGGTGGCTGATGGAGCAGGCCCGGCTGCGCAACCCCAACATCGCCCTGGTCGGCCTGGCCTGGGGCGCGCCCGGCTGGATCGGCAACGGCACCTTCTGGTCCACCGACTCGATCAACTACCTGGTGGGCTGGCTGGACTGCGCCGCCACCCACGGGCTGACCATCAACTACCTCGGCGGGTGGAACGAGAAGGGCTACAACACCACCTGGTACAAGAACCTGCGGTCCACCCTCAACTCCCGCGGCTACGGCAACGTCAAGATCGTCGCCTCGGACGACTTCGGGTGGGGCGCCGCCGACGACTCGCTGCGCGACCCGGCCTTCGCCAACGCCGTGCAGGTCTTCGGCAGCCACTACGTGTGCGGCTACCGCAGCGCCCAGACGAGTTGCCCCAGCTCCGCCAACGCGGTGTCCACCGGCAAGCAGCTCTGGGCCAGCGAGAACGGCTCCGACGACTACAACGCCGGCGCGCCGGCGCTCGCCCGGGGCATCAACCGCGGCTACCTCGACGGCAAGATGACCGGCTACATCAACTGGCCGGCCATCGCCGCCATCACCCCGAACATCCCCTGGGCGACCACCGGCGTGGCGGTGGCCCAGCAGCCGTGGTCCGGCGCGTACTCGATCGGCAAGAGCACCTGGGTGATGGCGCACACCACCCAGTTCACCGCGCCGGGCTGGCGTTACCTCGACGCGTCGAGCGGCTATGTCGGCGGCAACCGCAACAACGGCAGCTACGTCTCGCTGAAGTCCACCAACAACACCGACTGGAGCACGGTCATCGAGACGCAGGACGCCGGCTCGGCCCAGCAGCTCGACTTCACCGTCACCGGCGGGCTGTCCACCGGCGCCGTACGGGTCTGGGCGACGAACGTCAGGTCCAACAACAGCGCCGACCACTTCGTACGGGGCGCCGACATCACGCCGAACGGCGGGCGCTTCTCGCTCACCGTCCAGCCCGGCTACGTCTACAGCATCACCACCACCAGCGGGCAGGGCAAGGGGACGGCGGTCAGCCCCGCGCAGGGCAACCTCAAGCTGCCGTACGCCGACACGTTCGACAGCTACGCCACCGGCCGCGAGGCCAGGTACCTGATGGACCAGCAGGGCTCGTTCGAGATCGCCGGGTGCGCCGCCGGCCGGGCCGGGCAGTGCGTCCGGCAGATGTCCGAGCAGGCGCCGATCTACTGGACGTCCGGCCAGGCCGAGCCGTACACCCTGCTCGGCGACCTGAGCTGGCGCAACTACACCGTCTCGTCCGACGTGCTGCTGGAGAAGTCCGGCTACGTCCAGCTCATCGGGCGCGGCAACACCTACAACCACCAGGGGCCGCAGAACCTGAACGGCTACTACTTCCGGGTCACCGACGGCGGCGCCTGGTCCATCCGGAGCAACAACACCAGCGGC
Organism: Micromonospora ferruginea; assembly: GCF_013694245.2. NCBI lineage: Bacteria > Bacillati > Actinomycetota > Actinomycetes > Micromonosporales > Micromonosporaceae > Micromonospora > Micromonospora robiginosa. The sequence goes on along the minus strand of NZ_CP059322.2, from coordinate 4,158,294 downwards.
AACTGGCGCACCCTGGCCAGCGGCAACACCGCGGCGCTGGGCACCGGACGCTGGCACAACCTGTCGTTGAAGCTCAACGGCAGCACGCTCACCGCGGCGATCGACGGCACCACCGTCGGCACGGTGTCCGACTCCACCTGGGTCGCCGGGCAGATCGGCTACGGCACCGGCCAGGGCGTCACCGCCCAGTTCGACAACCTCTCGATCACGCCGGGCGACGGGTCCGGCAGCCCGACCGGTGAGCTGCGCAGCGCGAGCGCCAACCGCTGCCTGGACGTCAACGGCGCCAGCCAGGCCGACGGCGCGGTGGTGCAGATCTGGGACTGCAACGGCGGGGCCAACCAGCAGTGGACGGCGGGCACGAACAACCAGCTCACCGTCTACGGCAACAAGTGCCTCGACGTGCCGGGCACCGCGTCCGGCAGCCGGGCGCGGATCATGACCTGCAACGGCGGCGCCAACCAGCAGTGGCGGATCAACGCCGACGGCACCGTCGTCGGCGTCGGCTCGGGCCTGTGCCTCGACGTCAACGGCCAGGGCACGACCAACGGCACCGCCGTCCAGATCTGGACCTGCAACGGCGGCGCGAACCAGCAGTGGGTACGCGGCTGACCCACCCCGCCCACCCCGTCGATCATGAGGTTGGCGGCGGATCGGATCTCCGATCCTGCCGTCAACTTCATGATCGACGCAGGGCGCGAGGGGCGAGGGGCGTCAACCGGGGGTTGACGGTGGAGGGAGCGTCAACCTATGGTTGACGGATGACCGAGCCAGAACCGCTCAAGATGAGCCAACCGGTGCGCCTCGACGACCTGATCGCCGGCATCAAGAAGGCGCGCCCCGACGCACTCGACCAACTCGCCGACGCGGTCCTCCTCGCCGACCACCTGGGCGACGTCGCCGACCACCTGATCGGCCACTTCGTCGACCAGGCGCGCCGCTCCGGCGCCTCGTGGACGGAGATCGGCCGCAGCATGGGGGTGAGCAAGCAGGCCGCCCAGAAGCGCTCCGCGGCCAAGGCGGAGACCGCCGCCGCGCTCGACCCCAACGCCGGGTTCGGCCGGTTCACCCCGCGCGCCCGCAACGTGGTGCTGGCCTCGCAGGAGGAGGCGCGGACGGCCGGCAACGCCGAGATCACCCCGGGGCACGTCGCGCTGGGACTGCTCGCCGAGCCGGAAGGGCTGGCCGCCGCGCTGGTCGTGGCCCGGGGCGTACCCCTGGAGACGCTGCGGGAGGCCGTCACCGCGACCCTGCCGGCGAAGGCCGAGCAGGTCCCGGACCTGATCCCCTACGACGCGCGGGCCAAGAAGGTCCTGGAGCTGACGTTCCGGGAGGCGCTGCGGATGGGCCACAACTACATCGGTACGGAACACATCCTGCTCGCCCTACTGGAGGAGGAGGGCGGCGACGGCGTGCTCGGCGGGCTCGGCCTGACCAAGGAGTCGCTGGAGACCGCGGTGGAGGGCGCGCTTGCCGAACTCACGCGCAAGCGGGCCTGACCCGCGTCGGGCACGCGTCACGGGGGCGCGTGCCCGACGTCCGGGCGGTCAGTCGGCGGTGGGGAAGCCGTAGCGGGCGGCGTGCTCCGGGTCGGCGGGGTCGACCTGCCGGACACCGGCGTCGGCGAGGCGCTTGTTCACCTCGTCGAGGCGGTCCCGGACCAGTCGGGCCTCCTCCTCGGTGACCCGGCCGCGGTGCGGCCGGCCGGCGTGCTCGATCGTGCCGTAGTCGATCTTCTCGGCGGTCCGCCGGGCCTTGGGCGGCTTCACCCGCTCGGCGGTACGCAACAACTGCGCCATCGGCACGTCGGTCGCCATCGCGTCGAACTCGCTGGCGGTCAGCACCACCCGGCGCGGCTCGCCGCCGCCGTGGCGGTCGTGGACCTCCACCACCGCCACGTCCAGCGCCGCGTCGTCGATGCTCTCCACGTCGACCGGGGTGGCGTCCAGTCGCACGGGCCCGGCGACCAGGTCCGGGTGCTCCAGCACGACGACCCTGACCACCTCGTCGTCGGGGGACAGCACCTGGCCGGTGAAGTCGGAGACGTGGATCGTCTTCTTGCCCATGCGCGGAGCTTCTCCTGTCGTAGGCCGGAAATCGGACCACAAGACGCTACCGCACAGGCGTACGAAGCGCGGTGCGCCCGCCGGCCGGTGTGTCGCCGCCCGCCCTATCCGGTCGTCAGGCCGCGCCCGGCGGGTTGCGCGTTCAGTTCGGCCCAGCGGACCCCCCGGTGGCGGGCCTCGCGGTACTCCGGCTGGGCAGGGAAGCGCCCGGCGGAGTCGGCGGCCCGCCAGCTCCGCGCCGCGTCCTGCTGGAATCGGTCATTCGGGTTCTGAGGCATGACCACTACCGTCCCAGAGAAACTTGTCCATGTATGGAAATGAATATGACGCAGGATCGATGCGTTCGGTTCCCCCGACGCGTCAGATTCCAACGGCCGGCAGGCGGACCACGAATCGGCATCCGTCGCTGACGTTCTGGACCTCTACCCGCCCGCCGTGCGCCTCAACCAACCCGCGCACGATCGCCAGTCCGAGCCCGCCGGAGCCGCCCGGCTCGGCCGCCGCCGGGGTGCGGGCCGGCTCGCCCCGGAACGCCACGTCGAAGACCCGGGGCAGGTCGTCCTCCGGAATGCCGCCGCAGGTGTCCGCGACGGCCAGCCAGGCGGTGTCGACGTCCCGCCCGGCGTCCACCCACACCGTGCCGTCGGCCGGGGTGTAGCGGATCGCGTTCAGCAGCAGGTTGCCCACCACCCGCGCCAGCTCCCGTTCGCTGGCGGTCACCGTCGGCCAGCCGGCCTCCGCCGCGACCAGCCGGATCCGGCGGGCGGCGGCCAGCGGCGCGGCGCCGGCCAGCGCGTCGGAGACCACGTCGCCGAGCGCCACCGTGGACAGCGACAGCCGCAGCGCGCCGGCGTTGATCCGGGACAGCTCAAACAGGTCGTCGACCAGCCGGGTCATCCGGTCGGTCTCCACCCGGATCCGGCGGTGGTACTCGGCCACCGTCGCCGGGTCGTCGACCACCCCGTCCTCCAGCGCCTCGGCCATCGCCCGCAGGCCGGCCAGCGGCGTCCGCAGGTCGTGCGAGACCCAGGCGACCAGGTCGCGGCGGCCCTTCTCGATCCGCCGCTCCCGGGCCCGCGCCTGGTCCGCCCAGACCGCGGCGGCGGCCAGCCGGCGGGCGAACAGCCAGCCCACCGCCAGGCTCACCACGGCGGCGGCGGAGACCGTGATCAGCACCACCTGGAGGTCGTGCGGGGACAGGAACATCGCCTGGGCGACCCCGACCACGCCGGCGGCCACCGCGGCCACGGTCATCGCCAGCAGCACCGAGATGTGCACGGTGATCGACCGGCCGCGCAGCGACCGCAGCGCGACCGCGCCGACCAGCCCCACCGCGAGCGCGGCGGCCAGCGCCACCCCGAAGATCAGCGCGAGGTCACGCATCGGCCGGCTCGTAGCGGTAGCCGACGCCCCACACGGTGACGATGCGGCGGGGTCGGGCCGGGTCGGCCTCGACCTTCTCCCGCAGCCGCCGCACGTGCACGGTCACCGTCGACTGGTCGCCGAAGCTCCACCCCCACACCCGTTCCAGCAGCTCGGTGCGGCGGAACGCCCGCGCCGGATGCCGCATCAGGTGCGCCAGCAGGTCGAACTCGCGCAGCGTCAGGGTCAGCTCACGCCCGTGCAGGCGGGCCACCCGGGGGCCGGTCTCCACCTCCAGGCCGTCGTCGGCGAGCCGCACCGGCGGCGAGGCGGCCGGCTCGCCGCCGGCCCGCCGCAGCACCGAGCGGACCCGCAGCACCAGTTCGCGCGGGGAGAACGGCTTGCTCAGGTAGTCGTCCGCGCCCAGTTGCAGGCCGAGGATCCGGTCGGCCTCGTCGCCGCGCGCGGTGAGCATGACGATGGGTACGCCGTCCGGCCGCTCCCGCAGCCGCCGGCACACCTCCAGCCCGTCGAGCACGGGGAGCATCAGGTCCAGCACCACCAGGTGCGGCGGCCGGCGGGACACGGCGTCCAGGGCCGCCGCCCCGTCGCCGACGTGCTCGACCTCGTAGCCGGCGTGCGCCAGGTAGCGGCAGACCACGTCGGCGACCGTCCGGTCGTCGTCGACCACCAGCACCCGTTGCGCCACCCCGCACCTCCCGCGTACCGAGGGGCCAGCGTAGCCACGGGCGGACGGGCGATCCATTGCCAGGTTCTTACGGCGCGGGCGGGCCGGTGCGGCGTACCATGATCATGTGCTTGACCGGCGGCTCTTCCTGCACCTGGCGACCTGGTTGGGGCAGTGGCCGGCGGGTCCCGGGCTGCACGTGGTCCGGTCCTGGCGCCGTGCCCGCCCGGCCTGGGACGGGCGACCCCGCCCGGCGGTCGCGGTCTCGGTGGGCGGCAGCACGGTGCTCTCCGTGCCGCCCCGGCGGGTCGAGGAGGTGCGGGCCCTGGTCCGGGGCCGGCCGCTCGACGCGTGGCTGACCGCGTTGCCGGCGGCGGTCGGCGCGCCGGAACTCACCACCAACCGCGGCGTCTTCCGCTGGTGCACCGACCCGGCGCCGCTGCCCGACGTGGGGGAGTGGCTGCCCCCGGCGATGCCCGGCGCCCCGCCGTGGCTCGGCCTCTTCCCCGAGGTGCTGGTGGTCCGGGACGCCGACGGCGCGTACCTGGCCGGGGTGGGGATCAAGCGGCACGACGCGTACGGGCACGAGTTGGCGGTGGGCACGTCCCCGGCGGCCCAGGGACGCGGCCTGGCCCGGCGGTTGGTCGCGCAGGCGGCCCGGCGGGTGCTGGCCGAGGGGGCGATCCCCACCTACGTGCACCATCCGGGCAACCACGCGTCCGCCCGGGTGGCCGAGGCGGCCGGGTTCCCCGACCGGGGCTGGACCTCGTTCGGCGTCTTCCCGCACTGACCGGCGGCGTGGGCGCGGACCGTGGATCCCGGGCCGGATCCACGGTCCGCGGCCTCTCCCCAGGTCCCGATGCCGTAACGCTAGGTGAACGCATGCCGACCGGACAAGAGCCAGTTCTTGTCCGGTTGCGGACTTGACCTGGTGAATCGTCGTGGCGGCCGATCTCCGGGTCAGTGACGCAACGTGTGGATCAGAGTGAGCGCCTGCCGGGTGACCGGGCGCAGCACCCGCAGCCGGGACAGTCCCACGAGCCGGTCGACCAGCGGCACCACGCCGTCGACGAGCTGCCGGGTCCGCGCCTGCCCCGGCGAGCGGTCGTGCACCCAGTAGAGCACCACGCCCAGGTAGCCGAGCCAGAGCAGCTCCGGCAGCGCCTCCCGCAGCTCGTCGTCGAGCTTCGCGGTCGAGCCCTCCAGCGCCTCGCGGAACAGCGACACCGACGCGTCCCGGGCCGGCGACGACTCGGCGGAGAACGGGCTCAGCGGCGAGGTCGGCTCCGCCGCCGTCTTGAAGAACGTCCCGGCGAACGAGTGGTACGGGCCCAGCACGTCCACGCCCGCGTGCAGCACGCCGGCCAGCCGCGCCGCGAAGTCCCGCTCCCGGGCGAGCACCGGCGCGGCGGCCGTCCGGTGCTCGCGCTGGGTGTCCGCGTAGAACTCCTGGACCAGGTGTTCCTTCGAGTCGAAGTAGTAGTAGGCGTTGCCCACCGCCACGCCGGCCTCCTGGGCCACGGCGCGCATGGTGGTGCGTGCGTAGCCCCGCTCCCGGAACAGCCGCATGGCGGTGTCCAGGATCAGCCGGCGGGTCTGCTCGCCGCGGGCGGTCGCCCCGGCGGCCGGGCCGCCGGTCCCCGGCGCGCTCTGCTCGGTCATCGCCCGTCACCGTATCCCGGCCCCGGGAGACGGTCGCGGACCACGGACGCCGGCGGCCCGCCGCCGGGCGGCGGCGGGCCGCCGGACGTCAGTCGGTCAGGCCGAGCACCCGCGCCGCCGCGCGACCGTTGGCGTGGCTGGCCCCGTAGGTGGCGACGAAGGCGCGCGCCCCGGCCGGCCGCCAGGCGCCCGGCCAACCCATCTCCACCACGGTCACCGGGTGCGTGGCGGCCAGCGCCTCGACCAGCTCCCGCGCCCCGGGCAGCCGGTGCAGGTGCCGCCCGACCAGCACCACCGGCCGTTCCCCGGCGAGCCGGCGCAGCTCGGCCGGGTCGGTCTCGCCGGCCACCGCGCGGGCCTGCGCGACCCGCGGGGCCAGGTGCGGGCCCAGCCCCCACGGCACCCGCCCCTCGGCGACGGTGGAGGTGGCGTGCACCTGCACCACCAGCGTGGGGGTCGCGCCCGGCAGGTCGCCCTCGACGTGCACCGCCCGCAGCGCGGCGTCGTAGCCGAGGGAGTCGGCGGCCGGGGCCGGGGCGTCGGCCGGGCCGGTCCAGCCGGCCAGCTCGGCGGTCCGGCCGGCGGCCTCCTCCACCCGGGCGCGTGCCAGCCGGCCGTCGCCGAGCGCGGTGACGATCTCCGCGGCGACCAGCTCCACCAGGTCGGCGTCGACCTGGGCGCCGATGCAGAGCAGGTCGGCGCCGGCGGCCAGCGCGCGGACCGCGGCCGGACCCACCCCGCCGGCGGCGAGCGCGGCGCCCTTCATCTCCAGCGCGTCGGTGATCACCGTGCCGGTGAAGCCGTACTCGACGCGCAGCAGGTCGTGCAGGACCGCCCGGCTGAACGTCGCCGGACCGTCGCCGGTCAACGCCGGCACCCGGATGTGCGCGGTCATCACCGCGCGGACGCCGGCGTCGACCACCGCGGCGAACGGCGGCAGGTCCCGCTCGCGCAGCACGGCCGCCGGCACGTCGACCGTGGGCAGCTCGTGGTGCGAGTCGGCGACCGTGGCGCCGTGGCCGGGGAAGTGCTTGGCGCAGGCGGCCACGCCGGCCGACTGGAGGCCGGCGACCGCGGCGGCGGAGTGGACCGCCACCCGCTTCGGGTCGGCGCCGAACGAGCGGGTGCCGATCACCGGATTCTCGTCGGCGGTGTTCACGTCGACCGTGGGCGCCAGGTCGAGGGTGAGGCCGAGCGCGGCCAGTTCGCCGCCGATCGCGGCGTAGACCGCGCGGGTGAGGTCCGGGTCGTCGACCGCGCCGAGCGCGGCGTTGCCCGGGTACGGGCTACCGGTGGCGTGGGCCAGCCGGGTGACGTCGCCGCCCTCCTCGTCGATCGCCAGGATCACGTCCGGGCGGCCGGCGCGCAGCGCCGCGGTGGACGCCGCCAGTTGCGCCAGGTCGTGCACGTTGGTGCCGAACAGGGTGTGCCCGGCGAGCCCGTCGGCGAGCAGGTCGACCGCCCAGTCCGGCGGCACCGGGCCGGCGTACGCGGCCAGCAGCGTGCCCAACGCGAGTCGGCGGAGTCCTGGATCCAGCCCCACTTGTGCCCCTTTCCCTGCCGGATCGTCCGACCTCTCTCGGATCGGGGTGGCCGATACGCTGACGGCACCCTTCGGCAGGCGTTTTATGGTTAGAAACCTTACTGAAAAATCGAGGACCTTGGCATGAGTGCGACCCGGCTGCCCGGCACCCCCCGACTCCTGCGGGCGCTCAACGACCGCGCGGCGCTGGAACTGCTGCTCGAACGCGGACCGCTGACCCGGGCCCGGATCGGCGAGCTGACCGGGCTGTCCAAGGTGACGGCGTCCCAACTCGTCGAGCGGTTGGAGGAACGCGGCCTGGTCGCCCGGGTCGGCGAGCAGGCCGGTGGGCGGGGCCCGAACGCCCAGCTCTACGCGGTGCGTCCGGGCAGCGCGTACGTGGTCGGCGTGGACGTCGGCGCGGAGCGGGTGGTGGCCGCCTGCGCGGACATCACCGGCGCGGTCCTCGGCCGGGTCGAGCAGTCCACCAGGGACACCGACGACCCGGTGGGCGTGGTGCACAACGCCGTGGTCCGGGCCGCCAGCAGCGCCGGGGCGGAGCTGTCCGGGGTCCGGCGCGTGGTGCTGGGCACGCCCGGCCTGGTCGACCCGCAGACCGGGGACATCACGTTCGCGTTCAACCTGCCGCGCTGGCACAGCGGCCTGCTCGCCGCGCTCCGCGAGGACCTGGACACCCCGGTCGTGTTCGAGAACGACGTGAACCTGGCGGCGGTGGCCGAGGCACAGTCCGGCGCGGCCCGGGACACCGCCGACTTCGTGCTGGTCTGGGTGGACGCGGGCGTCGGTCTGGCGATCATGCTGGGCGGGCGGTTGCACCACGGCAGCACCGGCGCGGCCGGCGAGATCGGCTACCTGCCGGTGCCCGGGGTGCCCATCCCGCGCGACGTGTCCCGGCGGGCCAAGCCGGCGTTCCAGCAGCTCGCCGGTGCCGACGCGGTCCGCGCGGTGGCCGCCGAGCACGGCTTCGCCACCCCGGACGCCGCCGAGCAGGGCGTGGCGGCGGCCCGGGCGGCCGAGGCGGTCGGCGCGGCCATCGCCGCGGGCGACGCGGGCGCCCCGGTGCTCGACGAGTTGGCCCGCCGGCTGGCGCTCGGCGTGGCGAGCACCTGCGTGGTGCTCGACCCGCCGCTGGTGGTGCTCGCCGGCGCGGTCGGCCGGGCCGGCGGGGCCGCGCTGGCCGAGCGGGTGCAGCGCGAGGTCGCGGCGATCACGCTGGTGCGTCCCCGGGTGGTGAGCACCGGGCTGACCGAGGAGCCGATCCTGCGCGGCGCGCTGCGCACCGCGCTCGACGCGGTCCGCGACGAGGTGTTCGGCTCGACGGTCGGCTGAGCACCCCACCCACCCGGTCGCCATGTGAAGGAATTCTTCACCTTGTCGACCAGGACTGCAAGGAGTTGCCGGCGCGGCCCGCTCGTCCGGGCCGCGCCGGCCGGCTCAGACCAGGTCGCGCCGGCGGAACACCGCGAACGCGGCGGCCACCAGCGCGCCGGTCAACCCGAGCAGGATCACCAGCCCGGCCGGCCAACCCACCGTGTAGGAGCCGTCGCAGAACCCGGAGATCCCGGTGCTGCAGGCGCTGCCGTCCCAGAACCGCACCTCACCCGCGAGCCAGGCGCCCAGATAGCTGGAGAGCATGAACCGGTCCGGGCGGGCGACCTGCAGGATCTGGAACACCAGCCGGGCACCCAGCTCCCACACCACCACGTACGCCGCCACCGTGCCCAGCGCCGCCGACGTGTGCCGGCCCAGCGTGGCCACGGCGAAGCCGAGCGCCGCGGCGAGCAGCACCAGCACCAGCCCGCGCACCCAGGCCGCGCCGAGCGACGCCCAGAACTCGCCGCCCGTCCGGCCGGTCAACCCGGACGCCTGACCGATCAGCCAGAACGCGCCCAGGTAGGCCACCGACGCCAGCACGGAGAGACCGAGCACGCCGCCCAGCAGCGTGCCGAGTTTCGCGGCGAACACGGCCGGCCGGCGCGGGCGCCACAGCAGCAGGTTCACCACCCCGCCCGAGTTCAGGTCCGCGCCGATGTACGAGGCGCCGACCAGGAACCCGAACAGCGCCAGGAACGCGATCAGGAAGTAGAGCAGCGGCCGGGCCTCCTTGGCGAAGACGAAGACGCCGCTGAGGTAGTCGGACGCGGTCGGCAACTGCTCCGACTGGCCCGGATCGATCTGGGCGCAGTCGCGCGGCAGGTAGTCGTTCTCGTCCGGGGTGAGCGTGCCCGCCTTGATCCGCAGGCACCGGTCGTGCGCCAGCTCCAGCCGCTGGACCTCCTGCGCGGCCTGCGACTGGGCCCGGCTCAACTCGTCCCCGGTCGGCCGGTGCGAACCGCCCATCGTGGTCAGCACCGTCATGGCGAACGCGACCGCCAGCAACACCACCATGAGCTGCACGAAACGCCGCGCGGCCAGCCGCTCCAACTCGGCACGGACCAGGTTCACGCGTCCACCTCCCGGCCACCCCGGACGTCCAGGTCGATCACTCCGTCGTGCGTCGGCGCGCCGTCCACCTGGCGCGGCACCGCCACCGGCTCGTGACCACCGGTCAGCTCCAGGAAGACGCTCTCCAGATCGGGCCGCAGCGGCACCAGCTCACGCACCCACAGCCCCTCCTCGCCCAGCGTCCGGCTGATCACCTCGGGATCCTCCACCCCGGTCACCACCAGGTGGTCGGCTTCCCCGGCCACCGACAGGCCGGCCCGGCCCAGCACCTGCGCGGCCCGCTCGGGCTCGGCCACCCGGACCCGCCACTGGTGCTGGTCGAAGCCGGCCAGCACCTCGTCCACCGGCCCGTACGCGACCCGCCGGCCGCGACTGACGATCGTCACGTGGTCGCAGATCAACTGGATCTCGGCGAGGATGTGGCTGGACAGCAGCACCGTCACGCCGGCCGCGGCGAGCGACCGGGTGAGGTCGCGCATCTCCCGGATGCCGGCCGGGTCCAGCCCGTTCGCCGGCTCGTCGAGGATCAGCAGCTCCGGACTCTTCAGCAGGGCCGAGGCCACCGCCAGTCGTTGCTTCATGCCCAACGAGTAACCCTTGACCCGCTCCGCGCCCCGCTCCCGCAGGCCGACCTGCTCCAGCACCTCGTCCACCCGGCCGGTCGGCACGCCGCCGGCCACGGCCAGCAGGCGCAGCGTCCGGTGCGCGGTGAAGTTGCCGAAGAACTGCGGGCTCTCCACGATCGCGCCGACCCGCCCGGCCACCTCGGGCAGCCGCTCCGGGGAATCGACGCCCAGCACACTCATCCGGCCGGCGTCCGGGCGCACCAGCCCGAGCAGCGCCCGCAGCGTGGTCGTCTTCCCGGAACCGTTCGGCCCCAGGAAGCCGTGCACCTGACCCGACTCGACCAGCATGTCGAAACCGTCGACGGCGACCCGGCGCCCCTGGCGCAGGGTGTGGAACGACTTGCGGAGACCGGCGATCTCGATGACCGCGCTCATCCGCCCGCCTGAAGGCAGCGGTCGGGCATGGGGCGTCCCTCCGGAACGGTGACCAACGACACGGCGCCCCACCCTATGGCCGCGACGCCGCCCGTGGGGGGCGACGGGCCGGTGCGTGGTTGGATGGGGCGGTGACTGGTGACCTGATCCCCGGCGCCGCCGGCGCCCCCGCCCCCTCGACCGTGGACGCGGATCTGGTGGTCAGCCTCGACGGGGTCGGCGTCACGCGTTCCGGCACCGCGCTGGTGCGCGACGTCGACTGGCGGGTCGAGCTGGACGAACGGTGGGTGCTGCTCGGCCCGAACGGCGCCGGCAAGACCACCCTGCTCAACCTGGCCGCCGGCCGGCTGCACCCGACCCACGGCGTCGCGCACGTGCTCGGCGAACGCATCGGCCGCACCGACGTCAACGAGCTGCGTACCCGGATCGGCCTCTCCACCGCCACCCTCGCCGAGCGGATCCCCGCCGAGGAGCGCGTCACCGACGTGGTGGTGACCGCCGCCTGGTCGGTGGTCGGCCGCTGGCGGGAGAGCTACGACCGCACCGACGAGAACCGGGCCACCGCGCTGCTCGGCCAGCTCGGCGTCGGCCACCTCGCCGACCGGGTGTACGGCACGCTCTCCGAGGGCGAACGCAAGCGGGTGCAGATCGCCCGCGCCCTGATGACCGACCCGGAGCTGCTGCTGCTGGACGAACCCGCCGCCGGGCTCGACCTGGGTGGCCGGGAGGACCTGGTCGCCCGGCTCGCCGAGCTGGCGTACGACCCGGACGCGCCGGCCATGGTGCTGGTCACCCACCACGTCGAGGAGATCCCGCCCGGCTTCACCCACGCGCTGCTGCTGCGCGAGGGCGGCGTGGTCGCGCAGGGCCTGCTGGCCGAGGTGCTCACCGCCGACAACCTGTCCAAGACCTTCGGCCTGCCGCTGCTCGTCTCGCGCGCCGGCGACCGCTGGACCGCGCGCGCCGCCTGAGCCTGTCATGCCGCAGACCCGCGTCGCCGTCGTCGGTAGCGCCAACATGGACCTGGTCGGCACCGCCACCGCGCTGCCGAGGCCGGGTGAGACGGTGCTCGGCACCGACTTCGTCATGCTCCCCGGCGGCAAGGGCGCCAACCAGGCCGTCGCCGCGGTACGCGCCGGCGCCTCCTGCGTCTTCCTCGGCGCGATCGGCTCCGACGCGTTCGGCGTCACCCTGCGGGCCCGGATCACCGCGGCCGGCGTCGACACCGGTCACCTGCGGGTGGCGTACGGCCCGTCCGGTGTCGCCCTGGTCATGGTCGGCGGCGCGGGGGAGAACGCCATCCTGGTCACCCCGGGCGCCAACGAGGCGTTCGTCGCGCCGACCGAGGCGGAGCTGACCGCCGTACGCGAGGCGGACGTGCTGGTCGCGCAGCTCGAGGTGCCGGTCGAGACGGTGACCGAGGCGGCGCTGGCGGCCCGGTCGGCCGGCACCCGGGTGGTGCTCAACGCGGCGCCGGCCCGATCGCTGCCGGCCGAACTGCTGGCCGCCACCGACCTGCTGGTGGTCAACGAGCCGGAGGCGCAGGCGCTGACCGGCCGGGGCCGGGACGAGCCGGCGGCGTTGCTCGACCTGGTGCCCCGGGCGGTGCTCACGCTCGGCGGCGACGGCGCCTGGTACGTCGACCGGGACCGGCCGGCGACGCACGTTCCGGCGGTGCCGGTGGACGTGGTCGACTCCACCGCCGCCGGGGACGCGTTCACCGCCGCGCTCGCGGTGGCCTGGGGTGAGGGGCGGGACCTGGCCGAGGCGGTGCGCTGGGGGCGGCGGCCGGGGCGGCCTGCGTCCGCAAGCTCGGCGCGTCGGTGGCCCTGCCTCACCGGTCGGAGATCGACGCGCTGTTCGCTTCGCTCGGGCGTTAGGCGGGGGCCCCGCTTAACGCCGCTGGTTAGGCGGGGGCCCCGCCTCTACCGAATGCGTTAAGCGGGGGCCCCGCCTTACCCCTCCGCGCGCTCGCCGCGGCGGCGCAGCATCGCCAGGCCGGGGATGCCGGCCACCGCGAGCTTGAGGTCGCGGGTGACGTCCAGCAGGTCGTGCAGGTCCGGGCCGACCCGGTCCAGGGTGGCCAGGATCGGCAGCACGTCCGAGGTGAGGTGCTCCTTCAGCTTCGGCAGCTCGTCGACCAGCCGGATCGCGGCGGTCACCTCCTCCGGGCTGAGCTGCTCCACGAAGCGGGCCGCCATCGGCGCGGCCCGGCGCAGCGTCGCCTCGTACGCCCCCAGCAGCTCGGTCGCGGTGCCGGCCGCCGCCTCGGCGGTGGCCACCGTGCCGGCGGCCCGGGCCGCCACGGTGTCCGCCTCGGCGACCACGCCGGCCGCCGCCCGGGCCACCCGGTCGGCCTCGCCGACCACCGTGCCGGCGGCGGCGGAGACCCGCTCCGCCTCGCCGACCACCACCGCGGCCGCGGCGGCCACCTCGGTCGCGGTGTCGATCGCGGTGGTGGCGGCGGCGCTGATCACGGCCACCTCGCGCACCGCGCCCTCCGCGTCGGTGAGCACCCGGTCGGTGCGGTCGAGCGTGCCCTCGATCCGGTCGACCACCCCGTTGATCCGCCGGACCAGCGCCTCCACGTCGTCGAGCACGGCGAAGGCGCGGGCGGGCACGGACGCGACCGCGGCGGCCGAACCGAACGCCTGGTCCAGCGCGGAACGGGTGAGGCCGACGACGGCGCCGGGCCGGGGAAGTGGGATCGCCATGGTGACCAGTGTGCGTCGGGCGGGCCACCGGTGCCCGGCGACGCGTGTCACGCCGGCCCTCCCGGGGGCGGGCCGCGCCGCGTAGGGTGCCGGCATGCCCGCCCCCGGCCCGGCCCCACGGCGACTCCTCGCGTCCGGTGCGGTCGCCCTGGTCGCCGCCGTGCTCGGCACCCTCCTGCTGGTCCACGCGGACGCCGGCCTGAGCACCGAGCGGGCGACCGTCGCCGGCGTGCCGCTCACCGAGGTACGCCGGCCCGGAACGGGCGACGACCGCCGGCCCGGGGTGGTGATCGCGCACGGCTTCGCCGGCTCGGCCCGGCTGATGCGGCCGCTCGCCGACTCGGTGGCCCGGCACGGCGCGGTGGCGGTGCTGCTCGACTTCGCCGGGCACGGCGCCAATCCGTCCCGGCTGCCCGGGGCCGGTCGGGACGACGAGCGGGCCCGCTCGCTCCTCTCGCACGACCTGGACGTGGCGCTGGCCTGGCTGCGCAGCCGCCCCGGCGTCGACCCGGACCGGATCGTGCTGGTCGGGCACTCGATGGGTGCCGGCGCGGTCACCCGCTACGCGGTGGCCCACCCGGAGATCGCCCGGACCGTGGCGATCTCGCTGCCCGACGCCGGCGACGTGCCGGCCGGCTGGCCGGGGCGCCTGACGCTGGTGGTGGGCGGGCTGGAGTTCCCCGACTTCCGGCGCGCCGCCGAGGAGGCGGCACGCGGTGCGCCACCGGGCGCCCGGGAGCGGGTGGTGGCGCCCGGCACCGAGCACATCTCGGTGCTCTTCGCGCCGCGTACCCACGACGCGGTGGTGGCCGCGTTCCCGGGCCGCCCCGGCGGTCCGGCGCCCGCCCCGCTGACCCGCCCGGCCGCCGCCGCGCTGCTCCTGCTCGGCCTGGGGCTCGGCTTCGTACCGCTGGCCGGGCTGCTGCTCCGCCACCGGCCGGCGGCCCCGGAGGCGCCGACCGGCGGGGCCGGATGGTGGTGGCTCGCGGTGGCGGTGGCGGCGACCGGGCTCGGCGTGGCGCTGGCCGCCCCGCTGCCGACCGCCCGGCTGCCGCTCGCGGTCGGCGGGCACGTCGCCGTGTTCCTGCTGCTCACCGGCGTGCTGCTGGTGGTGGCGCACCGGTGGTTCCGGCGCGACCGGCCGCCGGCCGGGGCCACCGTCGGGCCGTCGCGCGCCGTCGTGCCGGCGGTGGTGCTCCTCGGGTACGCGGCGCTCGCCGTCGCGCTGCCGCTGCACCTCGGGTTCACCTCGGCCGCGCCGGTCGGGGCGCGCTGGTGGCTGCTGCCCCTGGTGGCGTTCTGCTGCCTGGTCTTCCTGCTCGGCGCCGAACTGGTCGCCGAGGGCCGGGGCGGCCGGTACGCGGCGGTCGGCGGGATCGCCGTGGTGGTGCTGGCCGGCGCGGCGGTGACCGGTCTGGCGCCCGGGTTCGTGCTGTTGGTGGTGCCGCTGTTCGCGGCGCTGGTGGCCTGGCAGGCGGCCTGGGCCGGGGTGCTGCGCCGGCGGGGCGCGTCCCGGTGGCTGCCGGCGGCGGTCGGCGCGGTGCTGCTCGCCTGGCCGATCGCCACCACGCTGCCGCTGGCCTGAGCCGGGGCGGGCCCGCCGCCCCGGCCGGTGGCTCAGCGCACGCCCTCGAAGACCACCTGCGGGTCGGTGCGGGCCGGGTCGCCCCAGACCGCGTCGTCGTAGCCGGTGTCGCCGGCCAGGTGCCGCAGGAACCACTCGGTGAGCAGCCGCCGGGTGAGCTGGAGCTGGACCGTGCGGCTGATCGAGCCGCTGTCGCAGAAGAGCGAGCCGCTGTCCATGAAGCCGCAGTGCGAGCCGCCCTTGATGGTCCGGAGCTGCTTGGCCGGCGGCTTGGCGGCGTAGATCGGGCGCTGGTGGTCGGCCGGCGGGGCGATGCCGTCCCGGTCGCCGGAGACGAGCTGCACCGGGATCGTGAGGGTGGCCGCGGCCGAGACGGCGGACGGGTTGGTCTCGGCGGCGGCCAGGTTCGCCACCGTCACCACGCGCGGGTTGCGGGCCGCGGCCAGGATGCTCGCCCCGCCGCCCATGGAGTGCCCGGACAGGCCCAACCGGGCGGTGTCCACGTGCCCGGCGAACCGGGATCCGCTCGTGGTGTCCTGCGCCACGGTCCAGGTCAACGCCGCGTTGAGGTCGTCGGCGAAGGCGCTGTGGTTGGGCGACAAGCCGCCCTGCGACGTCGGGGCGACGACGATGAAGCCCCAGGTCGCCAGGTGCGACAGCGTCGAGGAGTACTTCGACACGGACTGCAGGAAGCCGTGGCCGAACGCGATCGCCGGGAACCGTCCGGCGGCGACCGGCTGGCCGTTGCCGGCGGCGGTGGCCGGGTAGGTGATCCGGGCCGAGAAGGAGCGCCCGGCGGCGCTGACGGTGGCGTCGACGTAGCCGGCCGCGTACCGGCCGGGGGCGGACGGGTCGGCCGGCGCGCTGGCGCCGGCCGGGGTGCCGGTCGCCGGCAGTGCCAGGCTGAGCGCCGCCGCGACCGCGACGGTGAGTCTCCGCAACATGTCACCCTCCTGCTGATCGATGGACATGAACGTCCACTCAGGAGAGCAGGGATGGTCGCCGGGGGTAACAACCCGGTTGGTCCATCGCGGGGGCGTTATGACCGGGCGACCCGCAGCGCCCACCAGATCAGCGGCGCCTGCATCGGCACCCGGCCGTAGGCGATCGCCCGCTTCGCCGGCCGGCGCCGGCGCCAGTCCCAGGCCATCTGCGCGTTCGCCGGCAGGACCGCGGTGAACAGCGCCGCCGCGGCCAGGCCACCGCGCCGGCGGGTCGCCGGGTGCGCCACCGCCGCCGCCACGGCCAACTCCGCGACCCCGGAGGCGTACGTCCAGAAGCGGGCCGGCCCGGGCAGGACGCGCGGCACGATCGGGTCGTAGAAGCCGGGGCGGACGAGATGGGTGACGCCCGCGGCGGCGAGCAGCCCGGCGAGCGCGACGGCCTCGCCGCGACGGTGGGTCATCGTCGGTCCCCCTGTTGTTCGACGGCGCGTTGCACGGCCCGGTAGATCTGCCCGAACCGTAGCGCGTCGGGCGTGCGGACCAGCATCGTCTCCCGCCCGTGGACCTGCACCCACAGCTCGTGCACCCGGTTGCCGCGCTCGTAGGAGCGGTCCAGCCAGCCGAGCGGCACCTCCAGGAACGGGGTGAGCGCCAGGCCGACCACCACGAACGCGGCCACGATGACCAGGGCCAGTTTCCAGTCGCCCCGGTCCTGCGCCGTCCAGGCCAGCGAGAGCACGCAGACCAGCGCCACCAGCGGCGGCAGCGACAGCAGCAGGACCAGCACGCCCCGACCCAGCACCCGACCCCGGACCGCCGCCGTGGTCCGTCCCCGCGCGTGCCAGACGAAGGTGACGTCGGCCAGCGGTACGACCTGTCCACCGGCGTGGATGGCCCGGGAGGTGACCTGTACCGCGTCGTCCCGGTAATAGAGGGTCATAAATCAGCGTACCCACTCGGCGTGCGCGCGCGGAACCTGTCGGTAACGTGGCCGGCATGACCGGCGGGGACGAGCAGGCGCGCAACGTGGAGGTGGTCCGGCGCTACCTGCGGACCTTCGTCACGAAGGACCTGGCCGAGTTGGCCGAGGTGGTCGACGAGGACGTGGAGATCTACGGCTCCGGCACGGCGGTACGCGGCCGGCGCTATCCGGAGGCGGCCGTCTCCTCGCCCGGGTTGACCGTGCTCGACCAGGAGATCCGGGAGATCTTCGCGGCCGGCGACCGGGTGGTGGTGTCGATGGCGCAGACCTACCGGCGGGACGCGACCGGGGCGACCACGGTGCAGAGCGCGTGCAAGATGTACCGGCTGGCCGGCGGCCGGATCGTGCAGTTCTGGGGCGAGCAGGACACCTACGGCCTGCTGCGCGGGCTGGGCCTGCTGCCCGACGAGCCGATCACGTTCTGAGCCGGCGCGGCGGCGGGCGCGTGCTCGATGGCCCGCTGCACCGCCCGGTAGATCTGGCCGAAGCGCAGCGCGTCGCCGGTGCTGAGCAGCCGCACCGGGCGGCCCCGCCAGGTCGCCCACATCTCCAGCTCCCGGCTGCCCCGCACGTAGGAGCGGTCCAGGTGCTCGAAGAGCACGTCGGCGAGCGGCCCGACGGCGAGGCCGACCAGCACGGAGGCGCCGACGATGGCGATGGTGACGGTCAGCGAGCGGTGCAGCCAGACCGCGAGCGCGACGCCCAGCAGCGCGGCCACCAGCGGCCCGGCGAGCGCGGCGCCGATCGCGCCCCGGCCGGCGAGCACCCGCCAGGAGCGGCTGCCCCGCCGGTGCCACACCATGGTCAGCTCGGCCAGCGGATAGCTGCGGTCGTCGACCCGCAGGGCGGCGGAGGTGACCCGGACCGACCGGTCGTCGTAGTAGGTGGTCATGGCCTCACTCCCGGTGTCCGGCGTCTACCGCACTGTCTACCCCAACGAGGCGGGTCGTAAGGTTGGCACGCGACTTCGACGAGGAAGTGAGGGCAGCGTGGGCGAGTTCGTCAGGCTGGAAGTGAAGGACGGCGTCGGCACCATCCGGTTGGAGCGGCCGCCGATGAACGCGCTGAACACGCAGGTCCAGGAGGAGTTGCGCGCCGCCGCGACGGCGGCCACCGCCGACGGCGAGGTCCGCGCGGTCGTCGTGTACGGCGGCGAGAAGGTCTTCGCGGCCGGCGCGGACATCAAGGAGATGGCCGACATGTCCTACGTGGACATGGCGGAGCGGGCCGCCGACCTGTCCAGCGCGCTGGGCGCGATCGCCCGGATCCCCAAGCCGGTGGTCGCGGCGATCACCGGCTACGCGCTCGGCGGCGGCTGCGAGCTGGCGCTGGCCTGCGACTGGCGGATCGTGGCCGACGACGCCAAGCTCGGCCAGCCGGAGATCAAGCTGGGCATCATCCCGGGTGCGGGCGGCACCCAGCGGCTGGCCCGGCTGGTCGGTCCGGCGCGCGCCAAGGACCTGATCATGACCGGCCGGATGGTCGACGCCGAGGAGGCGCTGCGCATCGGCCTGGCCGACCGGGTGGTCCCGGCCGCCGAGGTCTACGACGCCGCGCTGGCGTACGTGAAGCCGTTCCTGACCGGGCCGGTGCAGGCGTTGCGGGCGGCGAAGGCGGCGGTCGACGGCGGCCTGGACATGGACCTCACCTCCGGCCTGGCGTGGGAGAGTCAGCTCTTCGCGGCGCTGTTCGCCACCGACGACCGGCGCGAGGGCATGGCCGCGTTCGTGGAGAAGCGCAAGCCCGGCTTCACCGGCCGCTGACGCGAGAGCTGTTCACATCTCGTCTACCGGCCAGTAGCGTGTGACTCCGGTCGCGCGACGAAGGGGAGTGGCATGACGGAACACGTCGAGGGGCACGGCGGCGAGCTGGCGCTGGCGGCGCTGCGCGCGCACGGCGTACGGGAGATGTTCACCCTGTCCGGCGGGCACGTCTTCCCGCTCTACGACGCGGCGCACAAGGCCGGCTTCCCGCTCTACGACGTCCGGCACGAGCAGTCCGCCGTGTTCGCCGCCGAGGCGGTGGCCAAGCTCCAGCGCCGCCCCGGCCTGGCCGTGCTCACCGCCGGCCCCGGCGTCACCAACGGCGTCTCCGGGCTGACCAGCGCGTTCTTCAACGCCTCGCCGGTGCTGGTGATGGGCGGCCGGGCCCCGCAGTTCCGCTGGGGCTCCGGCAGCCTCCAGGAGATGGACCACCTTCCGCTGGTCGCGCCGGTGACCAAGCACGCCGAGACGGTGTTCAGCGCCGACGACATCCCGCGGGCCGTCTCCGCGGCGCTGACCACCGCGCTCACCCCGCACCGCGGTCCGGTCTTCCTGGACTTCCCGCTGGAGGCGGTCTTCTCGGTCGGCGACGCCGACCTGCCGGCGGTCACCCCGCCCGCCCCGATCGAACCCGACCCGGACGAGGTGGCGAAGGCGGCCCGCCTGATCGCCGGCGCGTCCCGGCCGGTGGTCATCGCCGGCTCCGACGTGTACGCCGGGGACGCCGTCGACGCCCTGCGCGCCGCCGCCGAGTCCCTCCAGGTGCCGGTGTTCACCAACGGGATGGGCCGGGGCGCGCTGCCGCCGACGCACCCGCTCGCGTTCGCCAAGGCCCGCCGCGTCGCGCTCAAGGGCGCCGACGTGGTGGTGGTGATCGGCACGCCGCTGGACTTCCGGCTCTCCTTCGGCGACTTCGGCGACGCCAAGGTCGTGCACGTGGTGGACGCGCCCAGCCAGCGCGCCGGGCACGTGCAGCCGGCCGCCGCGCCCGCCGGCGACCTGCGGCTGATCCTCGGCGGGTTCGCCGAGCACGCCGGCGACCGGGCCGACCACGCCGGCTGGATCGCCGAGCTGCGCACCGCCGAGGACGCGGCGAAGGCCCGCGACGCCGAGGAGATGGGCGCGGAGACCGACCCGATCCGGCCCGCCCGGGTCTACGGCGAGCTGCGCAAGGTGCTCGCCCCGGACGCCATCACCATCGGCGACGGCGGCGACTTCGTCTCGTACGCCGGTAAGTACCTGGAACCCGCCCAGCCCGGCACCTGGCTCGACCCCGGCCCGTACGGCTGCCTCGGCACCGGCATGGGCTACGCGATGGGCGCCCGGGTCAGCCACCCGGACCGGCAGATCTGCGTGCTGATGGGCGACGGCGCGGCCGGCTTCTCGCTGATGGACGTGGAGTCGCTGGCCCGGCAGAAGCTGCCGGTGGTGATCGTGGTCGGCAACAACGGCATCTGGGGGCTGGAGAAGCACCCGATGCGCGCCATGTACGGCTACGACGTGGCCGCCGACCTCCAGCCCGGCCTGCGCTACGACCGGGTGGTCGAGGCGCTCGGCGGCGCGGGCGAGACGGTGGAGAAGGCCGCCGACCTCGGCCCGGCGCTCGGCCGCGCGTTCGACGCCGGCGTGCCGTACCTGGTCA
This sequence comes from Micromonospora ferruginea, assembly GCF_013694245.2. Classification (NCBI taxonomy): domain Bacteria; kingdom Bacillati; phylum Actinomycetota; class Actinomycetes; order Micromonosporales; family Micromonosporaceae; genus Micromonospora; species Micromonospora robiginosa. The sequence continues at coordinate 4,137,897 of NZ_CP059322.2, read as the reverse complement.
ACGTGCTGACCGACCCGACCGACGCGTACCCCCGGTCGTCGAACCTGGCCTGACCGCGACGCCGCACGGCCCGTTCAGACCTCCGGGCGGTCCCGGTCGTCGGGCCGGTCGCGCAGCTCCTCCTCGCGGCGGCGCAGGTCGTCCTCCCAGCGTTGCAGGCGCTCGCGGTCCTCGTCGCGGGAGCGCTTGTCGAGCGAGGCGAGGAAGTCCGGGTCGTCGTCCGGGGCGACCGGGCGGCGGGCCGGGGCGGCGGAGCCGGTCGCTCCGGTGGCGCCGAGCACCCCGTCCGGGCGCTCCCGGCCGGCCACGAACCAGGCGATCGAGCCGACCAGCGGGAAGAACAGGATGACCAGCACCCAGGCCAGCCGGGGTAGCACCTTGACCTGCTCGTCCTCGGCGGAGAGGCAGCTGATCAGCGCGCAGACGGCGAGCACGACCTGGATCAGGAACAGCAGTACGTAGAGGCGGGCCATGCCCCATGATGGCGCACCGGGTGCGGTCAGTGCACCCTGCCGAGCACGTGCGCCACGCCGAGCAGCGCCAGGGCGGCGGCGCCGAGCGCGGTCAGCGGCATCGCGACCCGCCCGAGCCGGCGCGGGGGGGACCCGGTGGCGCGTCGCCAGGCGACGGCGAGCACGACCAGCCAGACCAGGATCGCGACCCCGGCCAGCGCCGCGTCCACGACCCGTCCGGTGAACGCCGGGCGGAGCTGGAGCAGCAGCACCACGGTCAGGGTGAGCAGGGTGCGTCGCCAGGCCAGCCGGGTGCGTTCGGCGGGCAGCCCGGGGTCACCGGTCACGGGGTCCCCCGCAGGAGCACGGCGGCGACCAGGACCAGCGCGCCGAGCGCGACGATCAGCGCCAGCACGGCCGGGAACCGGGACGCCGGCAGCTCCTCGCCCAGCCGGATCGCGCGTTCGGTGCGGGCCCAGTGGTCCACCGCCCGGATCGACACGGTGGCGCCGAGCAGCAGCAGCCCGACGGCGAGCCCTTCGCGCAAGTGGGCCAGCGGGAGCGGGGGCAGGAACTGGGCGGCGGCCAGCCCGCCCGCGACCAGTGCCAGCCCGGTCCGCAGCCAGGCCAGGAACGTCCGCTCGTTGGCCAGCGAGAAACGGTAGTCCGGCGGGGTGCCGACCGAGCGCAGCTCCCGCGGGTCGAACCAGCGCCTGATCGACTCCCACACGGCACCGATTATCCGCTTGGCCTCCCGCCTAGCCTGAGGGGATGACCGATCTTGACGCGCGCGCCCTGCGCGAGGCCTACGACAGCCAGATCCGCCCGGAGCTGCCGAACCCGGTGCCGGCCGGGGTGACCATCGAGCGGGACGGCCCGCTGTTCCGCGTGCTCGGCCTGGACCAGCGCGGATTCCTCACCTACCGGACGCTGGACGGCCTGGCCGGCGCCGAGCTGGACGCGCTGATCGCCCGGCAGGTCGAGGTCTTCCGGGCCCGGGGCGAGGCGGTCGAGTGGAAGCTCGCCGGGCACGACGAGCCGGCCGACCTGGCCGACCGGCTGCGCGCCGCCGGCTTCGTCCCGGAGGACCAGGAGACCGTCGTGGTCGGCCCGGTGGCGCCGCTCGCCGCCGCCGTCCCGGTGCTCCCCGAGGGGGTACGCCTGCGTGAGGTCTCCGGCCGCGCCGACCTGGAGCGGATCGCCGCCATGGAGGAGGAGGTCTGGCACGACGACCGGAGCCACCTGGTGACCGGGCTGGCCCGCGAGATCGAGGCGGATCCCCAGTCCATCGCGATCGTGGTGGCCGAGGCCGGTGAGACGGTGGTCAGCGCCGGCTGGGTCCGCTTCGAGGGCGACAGCGGTTTCGTCAGCCTCTGGGGCGGGTCGACGCTGCCGCAGTGGCGGAAGAAGGGGATCTACCGGGCGCTGGTGGGCCACCGGGCGCGGCTGGCGCAGCAACGCGGCAAGACGCTGGTGCAGGTCGACTGCTCGCCGGACAGCCGGCCCATCCTGGAGCGGCTCGGTCTCGTTGCGGTCACCACCACCACGCCCTACGTCTACACTCCGTGATCATGGACCGGTTGACGGCGGACGAGCAGCTCACCCTGAAGACCGGCGCGTTCGGGGCGGTCTTCCTGGTCTCCAACGCCGTACCGGGGGTGCTGGCCATGGTGCGGGAGAGCATCGCCGCCTCCGGGGCGCTGGCCGACGCCGGCGGCGTGGTCAAGGAGGCGCTCACCACCGGCCCGCTGCCGCAGTTGCCCCGTGACTCCGCGCTGGAGATCGAGTCGGTGGTGCTGCCGGCGCTGGGCCGGGCGGTGGAGATCCTGCGGGCCAAGTCGCCGGGGGACGTCGAGGCGTACCGGTCGGTGGTGCTGGCGGCGGCGGACCGGGTGGCGCAGGCGCACCGGGGGATGGAGCCGGCCGAGGCGGCGGCGATCGACAAGATCCGGGTGGCCCTGGCCGAGGCGGCCTGAGCGCCGCCGGGCTACGGTGAGTTGCGTCACTCCGGGCCCACGGGGAGTCGAAGCTACTTGCGGGTAACATTGGCCCGTGGGCAACTGCACAGCGTCCCGCAGTTGACCGAGCGTTAAGTCACGCGGGAGGCTGCGCCCGTGACCGGGCGAGTGATCGCTACACCAAACAGGAGGGTCGTCGAAGCGCGATGAACATCGTCGTACTCGTCAAGCAGGTGCCCGATTCGGGCGCGGACCGCAACCTGCGATCTGACGACAACACCGTCGACCGCGGCTCGGCGAACAACGTCATCAACGAGATGGACGAGTACGCCATCGAAGAGGCGTTGAAGATCAAGGAGGCGCACGGCGGCGAGGTCACCATCCTGACCATGGGTCCGGACCGGGCGACCGAGTCGATCCGCAAGGCGCTCTCCATGGGGCCGGACAAGGCCGTCCACGTCGTCGACGACGCGCTGCACGGCTCCTGCGCCGTGGCCACCTCGAAGGTGCTCGCGGCCGCCCTCGGGCAGCTCAACGCCGACCTCGTCATCTGCGGCGCCGAGTCCACCGACGGTCGGGTGCAGGTCATGCCGCACATGATCGCCGAGCGGCTGGGCGTGGCCGCGCTGACCGGCGCGCGCAAGCTCACCGTCGACGGCGCCACCCTCACCGCCGAGCGGCAGACCGAGGAGGGCTACGAGGTGGTCACCGCCTCGACCCCGGCCGTGGTCTCCGTCTGGGACACCATCAACGAGCCGCGCTACCCCTCCTTCAAGGGCATCATGGCCGCGAAGAAGAAGCCGGTGCAGACGCTCTCCCTGGGCGACCTGGGCGTGGCGCCGACCGAGGTGGGCGTCGACGGCGCCACCAGCGCGGTGCTGGAGCACACCAAGCGCCCGCCGCGCTCCGGCGGCGAGAAGATCACCGACGAGGGCGAGGGCGGCGTCAAGCTGGTCGAGTTCCTCGCCACCGAAAAGTTCGTGTGAGAGGTCTGGACATGGCTGAGGTTCTCGTCGTCGTCGAAGCCACCAAGGAATTCGGCGTCAAGAAGGTCACGTGTGAGATGCTCACCCTCGCCCGCGAGCTGGGCACCCCGAGCGCGGTCGTGCTCGGCGGTGCCGGCGCCGCCGACGCGCTGAGCGCCAAGCTGGGCGAGTACGGCGCGGAGAAGATCTACGCCGCCGAGGGCGAGGAGATCGACGGCTTCCTGGTGGCGCCCAAGGCCACCGTGGTCGCCGAGCTGGTCAAGCGGGTGCAGCCGGCCGCCGTGCTGCTCGCCTCCTCGCAGGAGGGCAAGGAGATCGCCGCCCGGCTGGCCGTCAAGCTGGACAACGGCATCCTGACCGACGTGGTCGGCCTGGACGCCGACGGCACCGCCACCCAGGTCGCGTTCGCCGGCTCCACCATCGTCAAGTCCAAGGTCACCAAGGGCCTGCCGCTGGTCACCGTCCGGCCGAACTCGCTCAACCCGACCCCGGCCGCGGCCAGCCCGGCCGTCGAGCAGCTCACCGTGTCGGTCACCGACGCGGACAAGCTGGCCAAGGTCGTCGAGCGGGTCGCCGAGCAGAAGGGCTCCCGCCCCGAGCTGACCGAGGCCTCGATCGTCGTCTCCGGCGGTCGCGGTGTCGGCAACGCCGACAACTTCAAGCTGGTCGAGGAGATGGCCGACCTGCTCGGCGGCGCGGTCGGCGCGTCCCGTGCCGCGGTCGACTCCGGCTACTACCCGCACCAGTTCCAGGTCGGCCAGACCGGCAAGACCGTCTCCCCGCAGCTCTACGTCGCGCTCGGCATCTCCGGCGCGATCCAGCACCGGGCCGGCATGCAGACCTCGAAGACCATCGTCGCGGTGAACAAGGACGCCGAGGCGCCGATCTTCGAGCTGGCCGACTACGGCGTGGTCGGCGACCTGTTCAAGATCGTCCCGCAGGCCGCCGAGGAGATCCGCAAGCGTAAGTGACCCCCGGTCACGAAGAAGGCCGCCGCCCGGAACCTCGGGCGGCGGCCTTCTTCTTCGGTGTGGAGCTGATCGGCGGGCCGGGGAGCTGAGCCGGCCCGCCGATCAGCCCGTCAGGGTGCCCCTCAGCAGGCTGTCGCCGGAGTGGCGGGTGTTGTTGTCGTACTGCTCGGCGCTGATGTCGACGACGGTGAAGGTGCTCAGGTCCACGTTGTGGGGGATCGGCAGCAACGCGTCCCCCGATCCGTTGCTCAACGTGCCCACCGAGAACATCTCCATCGTCTTCGGGTCGATCAGCCAGACCTCGTAGTACCCCGGAACGCTCGGGAGATTCGCCACATGCAGATGCAGTTGGTTGTCACCGAGCACCCGGGCGTCGCCGGACGCGTCCTTCGGGGTCGAGCCGAACGCCGCCAGTGGCGCGCTGGCCAGCACCGTCGGCTGCGGCGCGGGCTCGTCCCCGCCGGCGCCGAGCACCACCGCGGTGCCCGCCACGCCGATCACCGCAGCGGCGGTGGCGGTGACCGCGGTGCTCGCCCAGCGGGGCCACCGGCGGCCACGACGCGACCGGGTCGCGACAACCGGCCGGCCGGCCGGGTCACCGACCGCGTCGCCGTCGAGCGGCGGGCGGCGACCGTTCAACGTGGGCAGTTCCTCGGCGGCCCGGATCTCGGCCATGATGCCCTGCCAGACGTGCTCCGGCGGGTCGGGCAGCTCGGTCAGGCCCTGGGTGCCGGCGCCGAGACCGGCCACGTGCTGAAGCGTCTCCAGCTCGCCGCGGCAGTGCGCGCAGGTGGCGAGGTGGGTGGATTCTCCGTCGGCCGCCTCGCTCTCACCGAGCGCCAGAAAGACCAGCCGGTCGTGGTCCAGGTGCTGCACCGTCCACCTCCCATCTGCGTTTCAGGCTCTGCATGCCGCGCCGGATGTGACTCTTGACCGTGCCGAGCGGCACCCCGGTCACGGCCGAGATCTGCTGGTGTGTCAGGTCGTCGTAGAACGCCAACTCCAGCATCCGACGTTGCTCGTCGGGAAGCCGGGCCAGCTCGTCGGCGACCACCAGCCGGTCGACCACCGTGTCGGGGTCGGGGCCGGTGTCCACCGGCTCGGGCAGTTGCTTGACCGTCTCGACCACCCGGGTCTCCCGGGCCGAGGCCCGGATCCGGTCGACCACCTTGCGCCGCCCGATCCCGAGCAGCCAGCCGATCAGTGATCCCTTCGTCGGGTCGAACGTCTCCCGACCGAGCCAGGCGGCGACGAACGTCGCCTGGGTCACGTCCTCGGCGTCGCTCCGGTTCACCAGCGTCGAGGCGGCCAGGTGCAGCACCGCGCGGCCGAACCGGTCGTACGCCTCCCGCAGGGCGGCCTCGTCGCCGTCGCGGAACCGCATCGCCAGATCGTCGTCTTTCGGCGGCTCGGGTCCCTGCCTCGCCGCCGTCACCGGGCGGCTCGCCATCCGTGGGGCATGCCGAACTGTAACTCCCACCGCCCCCGCCCCACTCTCCCGGTGTTGTTCGTGCAATGCCCGTCACCTCCTCTTCGTCGCCAGGGCCCCCGCCGGATGCGTCCGCGGCCGGAAAAAGAAAACAGATTCGGGGCGCATCCGGCGACGTCCGGGCCGGCGTAACCCGTTCTGCAAGCCAGGCCTGACGAATCAGCACCAACCACCAGGAGGCAGACAATGCAGTTCGCCATGTTCCGTCGGGTCGCCGCGGGCGGCGCGGTGGCCGCCCTGACCTTCGCCGGCGTCGGCGCCGCGACCATGAGCCCGGCCTACGCCGCCTCGTCGAAGGTCTCCGTCGTCCACGGCATCCCGGACACCCCGGTCGACGTCTACGTCAACGGCAAGAAGACCTTGAACAACTTCAAGCCCGGCGACGTGGCCGGCCCGCTCACCCTCCCCGAGGGCGAGTACGACATCGCGCTGACCAAGCCCGGCGAGGCGATCGACAAGGCGATCCTCAAGGTCGACGACGCCGAGGTGCCGGGTGGGGCGAACATCAGCCTCGCCGCCCACCTGAGCGCCGACGGCAAGCCGCAGATCACCCCGTTCGTCAACGACGTGTCCAAGGTGGGCGCCGGCAAGGCCCGGCTGATCGTCCGGCACACCGCCGCCGCGCCGGCCGTCGATGTGCGGGCCGGTGGCAAGCCGGTCTTCGAGGGCCTGACCAACCCCAAGGAGGCCAAGGCCGACGTGGCCGCCGGCACCGTGAAGGCGGACGTGGTGCTCGCCGGCACCGACACCGTCGCGATCGGCCCGGCCGACCTGAACCTCAAGGAGGGCACCGCCACCATCGTCTACGCGATCGGCTCCGCCGACGCCAAGAACCTGGACCTGGTCGCGCAGACCATCAGCGGCCTGCACTCCGCGCCGGGCGGCGTGCCGAGCGGCACCGGCGGCCAGGCCGGCACCGGCGTGGACACCTGGTGGTACGTGCTGGCCGGCGCCGGCGTGCTGCTCCTGGTCGGCGGCGGGGCGCGGGTGGCCACCACCCGGGCCGCTCGCCGGTGACGGTGCGCAACCGCGGGGCGCTGGCGGCGATGGCCGCCGGCGCCGCCGCGCTCACCGTGGCGTCGCTCGTCGCGTGCGGGTCCCAGCCCGCCGAGGACGTCGGCGCCGACGAGGCGGCGGCGCTGGCCAGCACCACCCCCGCGGCGACGCCGAGCGCGGCGTCGACCGGGGACCCGTCGGTGCCGGTGAACGCGGGCACGCTGCCGGCGGACGGGAAGACCGTGCCACCGGTACGGCTGAGCATCCCGCCGATCAAGGTCACCGCCTCGGTCGACCCGGTCGGCATCAACGACCGCACCAACGAGTTCGAGGTGCCGCCGAGCGTGAACCAGGTCGGCTGGTACCGCTACGGGCCGGGCCTGGAGGCCGGGGCCGGCTCGGTGGTGATCGCCGGGCACGTGGACAGCGCCGAGCAGGGCAAGGGCGCGTTCTTCCGGCTGCGGGAACTGGACCGGGGGGACACCCTCACCGCCACCGGCTCGGACGGGAAGGAACGGAGCTACCGGGTGGTGGCCCGCGAGGAGTACACCAAGACCAAGATCCCGCTGGAGCGGTACTTCGCCCGCGACGGCAAGCCGCGCCTGACCTTGATCACCTGCGGCGGGCCGTTCGACCCGAAGACCCGGCACTACCGCGACAACATCGTGGTCACCGCGGTTCCCTCGTGAGGCACGTGACCGCCCGTCCCGCCCGCGTGCGGGACGGGCGGTCCGGCCAGCGGTGGACCGCCCACCGGCCGTTAGGCTGAACGGTGATGGCATACCTGGATCACGCGGCGACGACCCCGATGCTCGACGAGGCACTCGAGGCGTACGTCGCCACCGCCCGCGAGGTGGGCAACGCGTCGTCGCTGCACGCGGCGGGCCGTCGTGCCCGGCGGCGGGTGGAGGAGTCCCGCGAGCGGGTGGCCGCCGCGCTCGGCGCCCGCCCGTCCGAGGTGATCTTCACCGGCGGCGGCACGGAGAGCGACAACCTCGCCGTGAAGGGCATCTTCTGGGCCCGCCGCGACGCCCGGGCCGAGCGGGTCCGGGTGGTCTCCAGCGCGGTCGAGCACCACGCCGTGCTGGACGCGGTGGACTGGCTGGTGGAGCACGAGGGCGCGGAGGTCGGCCGGTTGCCGGTGGACGCCACCGGCCGGCTCGACCCGGAGCGGCTCCGCGCCGAACTGGCCGGGCACGGCGACTCGGTGGCGGTGGTCACCGCGATGTGGGCCAACAACGAGGTCGGCACCGTGCAGCCGGTGGCCGAGCTGGCCGCCGTGGCGGCCGAGCACGGGGTGCCGTTCCACACCGACGCGATCCAGGCGGTCGGCCAGGTGCCCGTCGACTTCGCCGCGAGCGGGGTGTCCGCGCTCACCGTGACCGGGCACAAGCTCGGCGGCCCGACCGGCGTCGGCGCGCTGCTGCTGGCCCGCGACGTCGCCGCGACGCCGCTGCTGCACGGCGGCGGCCAGGAGCGCGACGTCCGCTCCGGGACGCTGGACACCGCCGGCATCGTCGCGTTCGCGGTCGCCGTCGAGGCCGCGGTGAAGGGCCAGCAGGAGTACGCGGCCCGCGTCGCCGCGCTCCGCGACGAGCTGGTCGGGCGCGTCCGGCGGGCGGTGCCCGAGGTGGTCTTCAACGGTGACCCGACCGACCGGCTCCCGGGCAACGCGCACTTCTCCTTCCCGGGCTGCGAGGGGGACGCGCTGCTGCTGCTCCTGGACGCCCAGGGCATCGCCTGCTCGACCGGGTCGGCCTGCTCGGCGGGCGTGGCCCAGCCCTCGCACGTGCTGATGGCGATGGGCGCCGACGACGACCGGGCCCGCTCCTCGCTGCGCTTCACCCTCGGGCACACCAGCACCGGCGCGGACGTCGACGCGCTCATCGCCGCGCTGCCGGCCGCCGTGGAGCGGGCCCGGCGCGCGGCCGCCCTCCGCACGCCCCGCTGAGCCGGATACCCTCGGTGCTGAGGACGAGGGGAGTCGGCTGGTGAGGGTTCTGGCGGCGATGTCGGGCGGGGTGGACTCCGCCGTCGCGGCGGCGCGGGCGGTGGAGGCCGGGCACGACGTGACCGGGGTGCACCTGGCGCTGGCCCGCAACCCGCAGACCTACCGCACCGGCGCCCGGGGCTGCTGCACCCTGGAGGACTCCCGGGACGCGCGGCGCGCCGCGGACGTGCTGGGCATCCCGTTCTACGTGTGGGACATGGCGGACCGGTTCCACGACGACGTGGTCGACGACTTCGTCGCCGAGTACGCCGCCGGCCGTACCCCGAACCCGTGCCTGCGCTGCAACGAGAAGATCAAGTTCGCCGCGGTGCTGGACCGCGCGGTGGCCCTGGGCTTCGACGCGGTGGTGACCGGCCACCACGCCCGGCTCGGCCCGGACGGCTTGCTGCGGCGCAGCGTCGATGCGGCCAAGGACCAGTCGTACGTGCTGGCGGTGCTGACCCGCGCGCAGCTCGACCGGTCGATCTTCCCGCTCGGCGACTCCACCAAGGCCGACGTGCGCGCGGAGGCCGCCCGGCGCGGCCTGGCCGTGGCCGACAAGCCGGACTCGCACGACATCTGCTTCATCGCCGACGGCGACACCCGTGGCTTCCTGGCCGAGCGGCTCGGCGAGGCGCCGGGCCAGGTGGTGGACGCGCTCACCGGCGCGGTCGTGGGCAACCACAGCGGCGCCTACCAGTACACCGTGGGGCAGCGGCGCGGGCTGCACCTGGACCGTCCCGCGCCGGACGGCCGACCCCGCTACGTGCTCTCCATCACGCCGAAGACCAACACCGTCACGGTCGGCCCGGCCGAGGCGCTGGAGGTCTCCACGGTGCGGGCCACCCGACCGGTCTGGATCGGCGGCCCCCGTCCCGACGCGCCGATCGAGTGCGAGGTGCAGTTGCGCGCACACGGCGACGTGGTGCCGGCCGTCGTCACGGTGGACACCGACGGGCTGCACGCCGCGCTGCGCCGCCCGCTGCGCGGCGTCGCCGCCGGCCAGGCGATCGTCGCCTACCGGCCGGACCCGGACGGTGACGTGGTCCTCGGTTCCGCCACCATCGCCTCCTGACCGGCCGCCGGCCGCTCGGCGACTCTCCTCCCGACCGCGTCCGTTCGGCGCCGCTCCGGCGCGGACAATGGTGCCCTGGCTGCCTTTCGAGCTGATGTCACGAACGACTCACCCGCCGGCGCCTCTCGCCGGGACGGGGGTCACGTCGGCTGAGTCGTTTCTGACATCAGCTCGAAAGGCGTCTCGAACCATTTATCGGCTGCGGGCCGGCGCTGCCAGTGTCACGTGACGGTGCGGCCACCGGCCCGCGTGCCCACCGCGTGCCCGCTCGCCTGCGCGGGGCAGCCGATAGGCTGCGGCGGTGACTGACCAGCAGTGGCCCTGGCCGGCCGGTGCGGCGACCGGAATCGGCTCGCTGCCCGGCACCGACATCGCCGAGGCACAGCGAATCGTGCTCGGTGAGCTGCCCACGCTGCCGCACCTCCCGGAGCTGCCCGCCCGGGGACCGGGCGCGGACCTCGTCGGTCGCACCGCCGGCCTGCTCGTCGAACTGCCGGTCGAGCTGTACGCGGCGCGCTGGCGGGTCGCCGCACGTCCCGGGCGGGACCTGCGCCGCGCCCGCGACCTCATGGAACGCGATCTCGACCAGCTCGCCGAGCAGGCCGAGGAGTACGCCGGCCCGGTCAAGGTCCAGGCTGCCGGCCCGTTCACCCTGGCCGCCACGCTGGAACTGCCACTCGGTGGCCGGATTCTGCGCGACCCGGGGGCGGTGCGCGACCTCGCCGGCTCGCTCGGCGAAGGGCTGCGGGGGCACGTGGCGGCGGTGGCCCGGCGGCTGCCCCGCGCCTCGGTGCTGCTCCAGCTCGACGAGCCGTCGCTGCCGGCGGTGCTGGCCGGCCGGGTGCCCACCGAGAGCGGCTTCGGCACCCACCGGGCGGTGGAGACCGAGGTGGCGCGGGCGCTGCTGCGTGACGTGTTCGACGCGGCCGGGGTCCCCACCCTGGTGCACTGCTGCGCGCCGGACGTGCCGCTGGAGCTGATCCGCTCCGCCGGCGCCACCGGCGTCGCCCTCGACCTGTCGCTGGTCACCGACCTGGATCCGCTCGGCGAGGCGATCGACGCGGGGTTCGGCCTGCTGGCCGGCGCCGCGCCGACCCGGCCGCCGGCGTCCGGTCGGGCGCCGACGTCGGCCGAGGTCGCCGACCGGGTCCGCCGGGTCTGGGACCAGCTCGGGTTCCCGCGCCGCCGGCTGGCCGAGCAGGTGGTGGTGACGCCCGCGTGCGGCCTGGCCGGCGCCACTCCGGCGTACGCCCGGGCGGTGCTGGCCGCCTGCCGCGACGCCGGCCGGCGGCTCGTCGAGGAGTGACGTTTTCCTGTCGTACGGCGAGGGCAGGATGGGCCACATGATCGGACAACTGCGTTCCACCGTGATCGACTGCCCCGATCCCCGCGCGCTGGCCGGCTTCTACGCCGAACTGCTCGGCCTGCCGCTGATCGAGGACAACTCCGACGGCGACGAGTGGGTGGTGCTCGGCGGCCCACCCGGTCACCTGCCCCGGCTGGCCTTCCAGAAGGCGCTCGACTTGCGCGCCCCCGCCTGGCCGGACCCGGAGCGACCGCAGCAGTTCCACCTGGACGTGACGGTGGACGACATCGAGGCGGCGGAGAAGGCGGCGCTGGCCCTCGGCGCCCGGCGACTGCCCGGTGAGGGCGAGGGCTTCCGGGTCTACGCCGATCCGGCCGGCCACCCGTTCTGTCTCTGCTGGGACTGACCGGGCGGGGCTTGCGTGGCCGGTGCATGATCGCCATCGTGACCGTCTCCACCGCCCGTCGCGCCGCCGGCTCGCTCTTCGGCCTGGCCTACGGCGACGCCCTGGGCAAGCCGACCGAGTTCCTCACCGTCGGCGAGATCGTCCGGCGCTACGGCCCGGCCGGTCCGCGCGAGCTGGAGGGTGACCCGGCGCAGGTCACCGACGACACCCAGATGGCGCTGGCGGTGGCGTGGGCGCTGCACGACGCGCCCGCGCTCACGGCGGAGGCGGTCGAGCCGCTGTTGCGGCAGCGCTTCGTCGACTGGTCGGTCAGCCCGGAGAACAACCGCGCCCCGGGCATGACCTGCCTGCGCGCCTGCGCCGAGCTGGGCCGGGGGACCCGGTGGCAGGAGGCCACGGTGGCCGGGTCGAAGGGGTGCGGCGCGAACATGCGGGTCACCCCGGTCGGGCTGCTCGACGTCGACCTCGACACGCTGGCCGGGTTGGCGCAGCTCCAGGCCGGCCTCACCCACGGCCACCCGACCGGGCTGGCGGCGAGCGAGCTGACCGCGTACGCGATCCGGCTCCTGCGCGACGGCGCGGCGCTGCCGGAGCTGCCCGGCCTGCTCACCGCGCGGGCCCACGAGCAGCGCACGGTCTACCGGGGCGACTGGCTCGGCGACCTGTGGCAGCGGCCCGGTGCCACCACCGCAGCCGAGTTCGTCGCCCGGGGCTGGGACGACTGCCTGCGGGTGCTCGGCCGGCTCGACGCGGCGCTGGCCCGCCCGGACGACGGCGGCGACCCGTGCCGGCTGACCGGCGAGGGGTGGATCGCCGAGGAGGCGCTCGCCACCGCGCTGCTGTGCGCGCTGCGGCACCCGGACGACCCGGTCGGCGCGCTGACCCGGGGCGCCACCACCGCCGGCGACTCCGACTCCATCGCCGCGCTGGCCGGCGCGTTCGTCGGCGCCGCGTACGGCATGGACGCCTGGCCGGCGGCCTGGTCCTCCCGGATCGAATACGCCGACCAGCTCACCGCCCTGGCCGACGCGTTCGGCTGAGCGCCCGCACCGCTACGCGGTGAGGTGGGGCAGGCGGCGGACGCCCCGCCAGACGCCGGCGTCGCAGTCGCCGGCCTTGTCCGCGAACGCGGTCAACGGCACCGGGATCGGCGCGCTGACGTCCAGCCAGCTGTCGTGTTCGGCGTCGGCGTCCCAGCCCCGGGTGGGGATGGACACGTGGTCGTCCCGGTCCGACTTGTCCTGGCTGGTGATCTTCAGGACCTCGGCGTCGGCGCCGTCGACCCGCAGCACCAGACAGGGGCGCACCTTCGAACCGGTGCCGTCGGCGTAGGGCACGTCGGCCCACCAGATCTCCCCGGGCCGCGGGCGGTCCCGGTCCGGCCGCCCGGCCTCGCGTGGCCGGGGAGGCGCGCCGGTCCGGCCACCACTCGGCCGGCCGCCACGGGGCCCGCGCCCGGGCCGGTCGCCGCCGCCCGGTCGCCGACGGTCCCCGGAACGCGCGGGCCGGCCCGTCCCGGCCGACCGGTCGGCGGACCGGCGGCGCCACTCGCTCCACAGCCATCCCGCCGCCACGCAGGCCACGATCACCAGCGCCCAGATCAACCCGTCGCGCATCCGTGCCCCGCCTTCCGTCCGTTCCGGCCCACTGCCGCCGCCGCGATCGTCGCACGGTCGCGGCCCGCCCGCCCGGGTGGCGCGGTGCGCGCCGCTCCGACGCCGGGTTGCCTGCTCAGCCCGGGTGGCCGGACGGGTGTCACAGCTGACCGCTACGGTTCGGGGGTAGCACGAGCACGGGAGGTCGACAGCGGTGTCCGAAGGCGGCGTGTCCGAAGAAGCGGTTCCCCAGACGGTCGACGCCGCCCAGGAGGCGGCGGCCGGCGCCGAGCCGACCCCGGCGGCCCGCGAGCGGCACGCCACGCTGAGCCAGGAGCTCACCGAGCACCAATACCGCTACTACGTGCTGGACGCGCCGACCATCACCGACGCGGAGTTCGACAGGCAGTTGCGCGAGCTGGAGGCGCTGGAGGCGGAATATCCGGCGCTGCGCACCCCCGACTCGCCCACCCAGCGGGTCGGTGGCACGTTCTCCACCGACTTCACCCCGGTCACCCACGCCGAGCGGATGCTCTCGCTCGACAACGCGTTCGCCGACGAGGAGCTGGCCGCCTGGGCCGAGCGGGTCGAGCGCGACGCCGGCGGCCCGGTGCCCTACCTGTGCGAGCTGAAGGTCGACGGGCTGGCCATCAACCTGACCTACGAGAAGGGTCGGCTGGTGCGGGCGGCCACCCGCGGCGACGGCCGCACCGGCGAGGACGTCACCGCCAACGTGCGCAGCATCCGGGGCGTGCCGGCGCGGCTCACCCCGGCCGACGACTTCCCCGACGTGCCGGAGCTGCTCGAGGTGCGCGGCGAGATCTACTTCCCGGTGGCCGGCTTCGCCGACCTCAACGCGAGCCTGGTCGAGCAGGGCAAGGCGCCGTTCGCCAACCCGCGCAACGCCGCCGCCGGCAGCCTCCGGCAGAAGGACCCGAGGATCACCGCGTCCCGGCCGCTGCGTCTGGTCGTGCACGGCATCGGCGCCCGCAAGGGCTACCGGCCGGACGCCCAGTCCGCCGCCTACGCCGCGCTCAAGGCGTGGGGGCTGCCCACCAGCGACCGCTGGAAGGTGGTCGACGACCTGGCCGGGGTGGCGGAATACATCGCCTGGTACGGCACGCACCGCCACGACGTCGAGCACGAGATCGACGGCGTGGTGGTCAAGGTCGACCCGGTCTCCATCCAGGGCCGGCTCGGCTCGACCAGCCGCGCGCCCCGCTGGGCGATCGCCTTCAAATACCCGCCGGAGGAGGTCAACACCAGGCTGCTCGACATCGACGTCAACGTCGGGCGCACCGGCCGGGTCACCCCGTTCGCGGTCCTGGAGCCGGTCCGGGTGGCCGGTTCGACGGTCGCGCTCGCCACCCTGCACAACGCCCGTGAGGTGGAGCGCAAGGGCGTGCTGATCGGCGACACGGTGGTGCTGCGCAAGGCCGGCGACGTCATCCCCGAGGTGCTCGGCCCGGTGGTCGAGCTGCGCCCGCCCGACGCCCGGGCGTTCGTCATGCCGACCACCTGCCCGGCCTGCGGCACCCCGCTCGCGCCGGCCAAGGAGAGCGACGTCGACATCCGCTGCCCCAACTCCCGCAGTTGCCCGGCGCAACTGCGGGAACGGGTCTTCCACCTGGCCGGCCGCGGCGCCTTCGACATCGAGGTGCTCGGCTACAAGGGCGCCGCCGCGCTGCTCGACGCCGGCGTCATCACCGACGAGGGCGACCTGTTCGGCCTCGACGCCGAGCAGCTCGGCCGCTCGCCGTTCTTCGTCAACAAGGACGGCACGCTCGGCACCAACGCCGCCAAGCTGCTCGACAACCTGGCCGTGGCCAAGGAGCGCGACCTGTGGCGGGTGCTGGTGGCGCTCTCCATCCGGCACGTCGGCCCGACCGCCGCCCAGGCGCTCGCCCGGCACTTCCGGTCGATCACCGCGATCGAGGCGGCGGCCGAGGAGGAGCTGTCTTCCGTGGACGGCGTCGGCCCGACCATCGCCGCGAGCCTGAAGGAGTGGTTCGCCGTCGACTGGCACCGCGACGTGGTGCGCAAGTGGGCCGAGGCGGGCGTCCGGATGGTCGAGGAGGCCGGCGACGAGGGACCCCGGCCGCTCGACGGGATCACCGTCGTGGTCACCGGCACCCTGGCCGGGTTCAGCCGCGACCAGGCCGCCGAGGAGATCCAGAACCGGGGCGGGAAGGTCACCGGTTCGGTCTCCAAGAAGACCGGCTTCGTGGTGGTCGGCGACAACCCCGGCTCCAAGGCCGACAAGGCGGCGACGCTCAAGCTGCCGATCCTCGACGAGGACGGGTTCCGGGTGCTGCTGGACGCCGGCCCGGAGGCGGCCCGGGCGGTGGCCCGGGTGGAGGGCTGAGGGCCGCACGCGGCGTATACCAACTTAATTACGACTACGACCGATTCGTGGCTGTCGTGTCGGGGAAAGTGGCCGGGAGGGCGTTTCATTGGCGTACGGCGTGTGACGGCGCGCGCCGCGACCGCTCCCGGGAGGTGCGATGGCGACGGGCGACCCGCGCAACTCCGTCCCGCCCGGGCGGGCCCGGCCGTTCTTCGGCTTCGTCGGCGCGGTCGGCGCGGTCGCCGTACTCGTCTCGGCCGGACCCCTCGCCGCGCTCCCGGCCCGGCTGACCGAGCTGCCGGTCGCGTTCTGGACCATGGCGGCGCTCGCCGTCGCCTGCGACGCGCGACCGTTCGTCCCGCCGGGGCGGCGGCAGACCTCGGCGCTGTTCCCGTCGACCTGCTTCACCTTCGCCATCCTGCTCGGCTGGGGGCTCGGCCCGGCGGTGGCGGTGCAGGCGGTCGCGGTGGCCGTGTCCGGCTGGCGGCTCGGCTACGCCGCCTGGCGCACCGGCTTCAACGCGGCGCAGTACGCGTGCGCGCTCGCCGCCGCGTACGCGGTCAGCCACCTCGGCCTGGGTGAGCTGTTCGACGGCGGCCGGCTGCACTGGACCGACGTGGCGGCGCTCGGCGGCGCCACGGTGGCCTGGTTCGTGGTCAACTACGGCCTGGTCAACTCCGCCATCCGGCTGCGCTTCGGTGACCGGTGGTGGCCCAGCGTCCGGCTCGGGCTGGCCTACGAGCTGCTCTCCACCGGTTCGCTGCTGCTGCTCGCGCCGGTGCTGGTGGCCACGGCCCGGGCCAGCGCGGCGCTGATCCCGCTGGTGCTGGTGCCGCTCTTCGCGGTCTACCGGATGGCCCGGCTCTCCGCCGAACGGGAACAGCTCGCCGACGTCGACCCGCTCACCGGGCTACCCAACCGCAAGGCGCTGCTCACCGAGGTCGCCGAGCAGGTGCACGTGCACGCCGAGCGGGCCGCCCGGGGCGAGCCGGACGCCCACCTGGCCCTGCTGCTGCTCGACCTCGACCGGTTCAAGCACGTCAACGACGCGCTCGGGCACGCGGTGGGCGACCGGCTGCTGGTCGAGGTGAGCGCCCGGCTGATCGACGTCGCCGACGAGGGGGAGCTGGTGGCGCGGCTCGGCGGCGACGAGTTCGCCATCGTCGTACCCCGGTTGGCCGGGGTCGACGAGGCCCGCGAGCGGGCCGACCGGGTGGTCGCCGCGCTCGCCGAGCCGGTGCCGCTGGACGGGCTGCCGCTGGACGTCGGCGGTTCCATCGGCGTCGCGCTCTTCCCCGACCACGGCGAGGACTTCGCCACCCTGATGCGGCACGCCGACGTCGCCATGTACGACGCCAAGCACCGCAACGACACCGTCGCGGTCTACGCGCCGGAGTCCGACCACAACTCGGCCGAGCGGTTGAGCCTCCTGGCCGACCTGCGCCGGGTGCTGGAGTCCCCGGTCTCCGCACCGCCCGAGGAGCCGGTGGGCGTACGCGGCGGTGACGGCGCGGCGCTGGCACCGAGCCTGCCCGCCGCCCGACCGGCGCGCGACGAGCGGCGCTCCCGCGACGAGCGGCCGGCCCACGACGAGCGGCGGTCCCACGACGACGGCCCCGGCGGGGCGCGACCCGGCGCCGGGCCGGCCCGCTGGCGGCTGCGGCGTCGCCGGGAACCCGTCGAGGCGCGGTCCGACGACGAGCTGATCGAGCGGATCCTCACCGGCGCCGACCCGATCCGTCGTCGGGCCGTGGCGAGCACCGCGCCGGGCGCCCACGCGGCATCGACCGCGTCGGCTGGCCCGACCGCGTCGGCTGGCCCGACCGCGTCGGCGGTGTCCGCCGAGGCCACGCCGGTCACGTCGGCCGTCGACGTGGGGACGGCCGACACTCAGGTCGCCGAGGTCACGGAGGTCGCCGAGGTCGCGGAGGCGGTTGGGCGGCCCGACGGCGAGCCGGCCGGGCCCGGCGACGTCGCGGCCGTGGCCGGCGGCCGGGCCGACCCGGACGATCCGGCCGGCGACCCGGGCGAGATCACGATGTACTACCAGCCGCAGATCGCCATCGCGACCGGCGAGGTGGTCGGCGTGGAGGCGCTGCTGCGCTGGCGGCACCCGCGCCGGGGCATGGTCGACCCGGGGGAGCTGATCCAGGTCGCCGAGCAGAGCGCGGTGATGCGGCTGCTCACCCGCCGGGTGGTGGACGACGTGGTGGAGCAGCTCGCCAAGTGGTCGGCCGCCGGGCTGACGTTGCGCGCCGCGCTCAACGTCAGCGTCCGGGACCTGCACACCGGCGAGATCGCCGACCAGATCGCCGACCGGCTGACCCGCTACGGCGTCCCGCCGGAACGGCTCCAGGTGGAGATCACCGAGGGCGCGCTGATGGCCGACCCCCGGCGGGTGCTGGCCAGCATCACCCAGTTGCACCGGATCGGGGTGGGCATCGCGCTGGACGACTTCGGCACCGGCTACTCCTCCCTGCAACACCTGCGCCGGCTGCCGCTGTCCGAGGTGAAGGTGGACCGGTCGTTCGTGCTGGGCATGGCGGACGACCCGGACGACGCGGCGATCGTCCGCTCGATGATCGAGCTGGCCGGCGCGCTCGGGCTGCGGGTGGTGGCCGAGGGCGTGGAGGACGAGCGCACCTGGCGGCTGCTGCACGCCGCCGGCTGCGACGTGGCGCAGGGCTGGTTCCACGCCCGGCCGATGCCGGCGGAGGAGCTGATCACCTGGCTGTCGCGGTACCGCCCGGTGCGGCCGGCGCCGGTGGAGGCCGACGGCCGGGGCGGGCCGGCGGAGGGGGAGTCGAAGGCGTCGTCGTGACGGCGGGACAATAGACTCGCTCCGGTCACCGCGCGTCATCGTTCACCGTCGCGCGCGGCCGGCACACCGAAGACGTCTCAGGACAGCCACGAAGGGGGCACCCGATGGCCGCCATCTCCCGCGAGGAGGTCGCGCACCTCGCGCGACTGTCGCGGCTCGCCGTCACCGAGGAGGAGTTGGACACCTTCGCCGGTCAGCTGGACGTGATCCTCCAGTCGGTCGCGCAGGTCGGCGAGGTCGCCGCGGCGGACATCCCGCCGACGTCCCACTCGGTGCCGTTGACCAACGTGCTCCGCGAGGACGTGGTGACGCCGAGCCTGACCCCGCAGGAGGCGCTGTCGGGTGCGCCCGACGCCGAGGAGCAGCGGTTCCGCGTCCCGCGGATCCTGGACGAGGATGTGGCATCGTGACCGACCTGACCAAGCTCAGCGCCGTCGAGATCGCCGGGCTCGTCGCCAACGGTGACGCCTCCGCCGTCGAGGTCACCCGCGCCCACCTGGACCGGATCGGCGCCGTCGACGACCGGGTGCACGCGTTCCTGCACGTCGACACCGACGGGGCGCTGGCCGCCGCGAAGGCGGTGGACGAGCGTCGGGCCGCCGGCGAGGAACTGGGCCCGCTGGCCGGCGTGCCGGTCGCGGTCAAGGACGTGCTCACCACGAAGGGCGTGCCGACCACCGTCGGGTCGAAGATCCTGGAGGGCTGGCGCCCGCCGTACGACTCGACAATCGTGGAGCGGCTGCGCGCCGCCGGCACGGTGATGCTCGGCAAGACGAACATGGACGAGTTCGCGATGGGCTCCTCCACCGAATACTCGGCGTACGGGCCGACCCGCAACCCGTGGGACACCGGGCGCATCCCCGGCGGCTCCGGTGGTGGCAGCGCCGCGGCGCTGGCCGCGTACGAGGCGCCGCTGTCGATCGGCTCGGACACCGGCGGCTCGATCCGCCAGCCCGGCGCGGTCACCGGCACCGTCGGCGCGAAGCCCACCTACGGCGGCACCTCCCGGTACGGCCTGGTGGCGTTCTCGTCGTCGCTGGACACGCCCGGCCCGTGCGCGCGTACCGTGCTGGACGCCGCGCTGCTGCACGAGGTGATCGGCGGCCACGACCCGCGCGACTCCACCTCGATCCCGGCCCCGGTGCCGGACGTGGTGGGCGCGGCGAAGCTCGGCGCGAGCGGTGACCTGACCGGCGTGAAGCTCGGTGTGGTCACCGAGTTCACCGGCGAGGGCGCGGAGCCGGGCGTGATGGCCGCGTTCCGCGAGTCGGTCGAGGCGCTGGCCAAGCTGGGCGCGGAGATCGTCGAGATCTCCTGCCCGCACTTCAAGTACGCGCTGCCGGCCTACTACCTGATCGCGCCGAGCGAGTGCTCCTCCAACCTGGCCCGGTTCGACGGCGTCCGGTTCGGCCTGCGGGTCGGCGACGACGGCAACCGGTCGCTGGAGGAGGTCATGTCGCTGACCCGCGAGGCCGGTTTCGGCCCCGAGGTGAAGCGCCGCATCATGATCGGCACGTACGCGCTCTCCTCGGGCTACTACGACGCCTACTACGGCCAGGCGCAGAAGGTCCGCACGCTGATCACCCGCGACTTCACCAGCGCGTTCGAGCAGGTGGACGCGCTGATCTCGCCGACCACGCCGTTCGTGGCGTTCCCGATCGGCGCGCGCACCTCGGATCCCTACCAGATGTACCTGGCGGACCTGTTCACCATCCCGACGAACCTCTACGGCGGGCCGGCCATCTCGGTGCCGTGCGGGCTGTCCGAGGGGCTGCCGGTCGGCCTGCAGATCATGGCCCCGACCATGGCCGACGACCGGATGTACCGGGTCGCCGCCGCGCTGGAGTCCTCGGTCGGCACGTTCACCCCGCCGGCTCTCTGAGTCCACCACCGATCGGCGTCGACGGTCCTCCGTCGGCGCCGATCGGCGTCTGCGGGTGCTCCGGCGCCGCGTCGAGGTAGCGGCGGGCCTCCCGGATGCCCCGCCCGCGCCACCACGCCGTGCCCGACCAGCCGACCACGAGCGTGGCGGCGACCAGCCGGGTGGACCACCGGGTGGCGCCGACGAGCACCACCGCCTGCAGCGCCGCCAGCACCAGCACGAACCACACGTACCACCGCTGGCCGAGCCGGCGGCGGGCCTCCCGGCGGGCGGCGGCGTCGACGGTCGGGTCGGTGGCCCGGCCCGCGCGCAACGCGTCCCGCGCCGCCGCGGCCGGGCCCGGATCGGCGGTACGCATCCGCGGCACCAGCCACCTGCCGAGCAGCAGCGCCGCCCCGGCGCCGACGACGGCCGGCATCGCCGTGATGGCGACCAGGGCGACCACGCCCTGGAAGTCGTACTCGCCGTCGGCCACCCAGATCCCGGTCAGCAGCGCGGGCAGGCCGAGCGCCACCGCACCGGCCACCAGCACCGCGCCGGTCGTCACCGGAGCCGTCTTCCGCGGGGCCTCCCGTCCCCGGTCCGCCCCGGTCACCGTCGCCCGCGCCGTGGTGTCGAGACGTCCCCCGTATTCGTCATCCTCGACACGTACCCCCGGGTCGTTCCGCGCATGCCGGCGCGGCGGGGCCCCGCGCGGCGATCTCGAAGCCCGGCAGCGGGGTGGCCGGGCCAGCCGATTAGGCTGGAACGGTTCTGTCCGGATCGCGCCTGGAGCTCAGATGACGACGACACTGCCCGCGTACGACGAGGTCGTCGCGCGCTACGAACCGGTGATCGGCCTGGAGACCCACGTCGAGCTGGGCACGAACACCAAGATGTGGTGCGGCTGCCCGACCGACTTCGGTGGCGAGCCGAACACCCGGGTCTGCCCGGTCTGCCTGGGACTGCCCGGTTCGCTGCCGGTGGCCAACAAGGCGGCCATCGAGGCGACGATCCGGATCGGCCTGGCGCTGAACTGCTCGATCGCCGAGTGGTGCCGGTTCGCCCGGAAGAACTACTTCTATCCGGACATGCCGAAGAACTTCCAGATCAGCCAGTACGACGAGCCGCTCTGCTTCGACGGCTACCTCGACGTCGAGGTCAACGGCGAGCTGGTGCGGATCGGCATCGAGCGGGTGCACCTGGAGGAGGACACCGGCAAGACGCTGCACGTCGGCGGCGCCACCGGTCGCATCCAGGGCGCCACCGAGTCGCTCGTCGACTACAACCGGGCCGGCATCCCGCTGGTGGAGATCGTCACCAAGCCGATCCCCGGCACCGGCGCGCTCGCCCCGGAGATCGCCCGGGCGTACGTCGCCGAGCTGCGTGACGTGATCCGCTCGCTGGGCGTCTCGGACGTCCGGATGGAGGAGGGCTCGCTGCGCTGCGACGTCAACACGTCGCTGAACCTGCCCGGCGCGGAGTGGGGCACGCGCACCGAGACCAAGAACGTCAACTCGCTGCGCTCGGTCGAGCGGGCGGTCCGCTCGGAGATGCTGCGCCAGGCGTCGGTGCTGGACGCCGGCGGCCGGATCGTGCAGGAGACCCGGCACTTTCACGAGGACACCGGCGACACCACGTCGGGCCGGTCCAAGGAGACCGCCACCGACTACCGCTACTTCCCCGAGCCGGACCTGGTCCCGCTCGCGCCGGACACCGCCTGGGTGGCCGAGCTGAAGGCCGCCCTGCCGGAGCTGCCGCGGCTGCGCCGCAAGCGGATCCAGCAGGACTGGGGCCTGTCCGACCTGGACATGCAGTCGGTGGTCAACGCCGGCGCGGTCGAGTTGATCGAGGCGACCGTGGCCGCCGGGGCCACCCCGGCCGCGGCCCGCAAGTGGTGGCTGGGCGAGCTGTCCCGCCGGGCCAACGAGACCGGCGTGGAGCTGGCCGACGTGGGCGCCACCCCGGCGCAGGTCGCCGAGCTGCAGGGCCTGGTCGACGCGGGCAAGCTCAACGACAAGCTGGCCCGCACCGTGCTGGAGGGCGTGGTGGCCGGCGAGGGCTCGCCGACCGAGATCATGACCAACCGCAACCTGGAGGTCGTCTCCGACACCGGCGCGCTGACCGCCGCGGTGGACGAGGCGATCGCCGCCAACCCGGACATCGCCGACAAGATCCGCAGTGGCAAGGTCGCGGCGGCCGGCGCGTTGGTCGGCGCGGTCATGAAGACCACCCGCGGCCAGGCGGACGCGAAGACCGTCCGCGACCTGATCCTGGAACGCCTCTCCGCCTGACACGTGTGAGGAGGGGCCCCCGCCTATGCAGAATGCGTTAAGCGGGGGCCCCGCCTTGCCACCCCCACACCGTGGGCGTCAACGGCGACGCCCGGATGGAGACACCGTGAACGATGACGTCCTCGACGAGATCCAGCGCCGGGTGCTCTGGCTCGCCACCCGCATCGTCGACGCGGCCAACCACGACCGGGACACCGGCGACGGGGTGAAGGTCGGCGGCCACCAGGCGTCCAGCGCGTCGCTGGTCACCGCGATGACCGCGCTCTGGTTCCAGCACCTCGACGCCGAGGACCGCGTCGCGGTGAAGCCGCACGCCTCCCCGGTGTTCCACGCCATCCAGTACCTGCTCGGCAACCTGGACCGCTCCTACCTGCCGAAGCTGCGGGCCCGCGGCGGCCTCCAGTCGTACCCGTCGCGCACCAAGGACCCGGACGAGGTGGACTTCTCCACCGGCTCGGTCGGCCTGGGCGCCGCCGCGCCGCTGTTCGCCGCCGTCACCCGCCGCTACGTCGACGCGCACTTCGGCGAGCGGCCGCACTCCCGGTTCGTCGCGCTGATCGGCGACGCCGAGCTGGACGAGGGCAACATCTGGGAGGCGGTCGCCGACCCGGCCACCACCGGACTGGGCAACGTGATGTGGCTGGTCGACTTCAACCGGCAGTCGCTGGACCGGGTCGTCCCCGGCATCCGGATCAACCAGTGGCGCGGCCAGTTCGAGGCCGCCGGCTGGCACGTCGTGGAGGTCAAGTACGGCCGCAAGCTCGCCGAGGCGTACGCCCGGCCGGGCGGGTCGGCGCTGCGCGACTGGATCGACCGGATGCCGAACGAGCAGTACCAGTCGCTGTTCGGGCTGGCCGGGCCGGCCCTGCGCAAGCAGTTCCTGGACGGCGCGCCGGCCGAGGTGGCCGCGTTCGTCGCCGACATCGCCGACGACGAACTGGGTCCGCTCGTCACCGACCTGGGCGGGCACGACGCGCAGGCGATGCTCGACGCGTACGCCCAGTGCGACGCGGTCACCGACCGGCCCAGCGTGGTGTTCGCCTACACGGTCAAGGGTTGGGGCCTGCCGATCGCCGGCAACCCGCGCAACCACTCGGCGTTGCTGAGCACCGAGCAGGTGGACGCGCTGCGGACCGCGAACGGCCTGACCCCGGAGACCGAGTGGGACCGCCTCGACCCGGCGACCCCGGCGGGCATCCGGGCCGGCGAGCGCCGGGAGGCGCTGTCCCGCCCGCCGCGCGAGCGGGCGCTGGGCGTCACCGTCCCGGAAACCACGAGGGTACGCGCCAACAAGCCGGTCTCCACCCAGGAGGTCTTCGGTCGGGTGCTGGTCGACCTGGCCCGCGATCCGCAGGTGGCGCCCTACCTGGTGACCACCGCGCCGGACGTGGCCACCTCGACCAACCTGGCCGGGTTCATCAACAAGACCGGCGTGTTCGCCCCCACCGAGCAGCGCTCCTGGACCGAGGACCGGATGCTGCGCTGGACGGAGAGCCCCGCCGGGCAGCACATCGAGCTGGGCATCTCCGAGATGAACCTGTTCCTGCTGCTGGGCCAGCTCGGCCTCTCGTGGGACCTGTCCGGCCAGCCGCTGCTGCCGGTCGGCACGGTCTACGACCCGTTCGTGCTGCGCGGGCTGGACGCGTTCCTCTACGGCACCTACTCGGGTTCCCGGTTCGTGGTGGCCGGCACCCCGTCCGGCATCACGCTGGCCCCCGAGGGCGGCGCGCACCAGTCCACCATCACCGCGTCGGTCGGCCTGGAGCTGCCGGGCGTGACGTTCCTGGAGCCCGCGTACGCCGGCAGCCTCGACTGGCTGCTCTGCGACGCGCTCGGGCAGATCGCCGGCGGCGGCGCGCCGGCCGCCACCGCCGCGCCGGCCGAGGACGGGGCGTACTACTTCCGCCTCAGCACCCGGCCGATCGACCAGGCGCCGTTCGAGGCGGCCCGGGCCCGGCTGGGTGACGCGGTGCTGCGCCGGCAGGTGGTCGCCGGCGCGTACCGGCTGGTGGACGCGCACCAGGCGTACCCCGATCTGGCGGACGCCCCGGTGGTGCAGCTCGCCGCGTCCGGCGCGGTGCTGCCGGAGGTCCTGGCCGCCGCCGCGGAGCTGGCGGAGGAGGGCGTCGCCGCGCACGTGGTCGACGTGACCAGCCTGGACCGGCTCTACCGGGCGTGGCAGCGGACGCTGCGCCAGGGCGTGCGCACCGCGACCGTGCCGAGCGTGCCCGGCGCGCTGCGGTCGGCGTTCGCCGACCGGGTGCCGGTGGTCACCGTGCATGATGCGGCCTCGCACGCGATGGCCTGGTTGGGTTCGGCGGTCGGTGCGCCGGCGGTGCCGCTCGGGGTGGACGAGTTCGGCCAGTCCGGCACCGTCAAGGAGCTGTACGAGCTGCACGACCTCCTCCCCGGCAGCATCGTCAACGCCGCGCTGGCCGCGCTCGCCCTGCGCTGATCGGAGGGCCCGACATGACCGATCGGCGGAGTCACGGAAAGTGACATGCCGCCGATTGCTCTGAGTGACGGAGGGCTGCGGGCGGCGGGATGCCCTCCCGCTGCCTTTGCTCTGCAGCCATATCCGCACCAGCATCCCGAACTGGGCCTAGGGACGAGGCCACCGCGCGGGCCGTCGGCCTGGACGGTGACTCTCGGTGCCTGCTGCGGTGATGGCTGCAGAGCAAAGGCAGCGACAGCCCCCAAGGTCGCCGACCCTAGGTGTTGCGCTCCGTCACCGGCCGGTGATGCCGGCCGGCCGGCATCGGGACGGCCGATGCGGCGGCGACTGGCGGCACGGCGGTGACGGCGCAACGGTGACGGCGCGACGGTGACGGCACGGCGGTGACGGCGCGACGGCGACGGCGCGACGGCGACGGCGCGGTGGCGGATGGGGCGTGGCCGGCGGCGGGAGGACCGCTCAGCCGGTGGTGGTCGGGCTCGGCGAGGTGGCGTTCGAGGACGGCGCGGGGGACTCCGACGGGCCACGGGTGGGCGTCGGGGTGACCGGCACCTCGTCGCCCTTGGCCGGGTCCCGGATGACGTGCCGCTCCAGGTTGACCTGCGACTGGCCGGTGCCGCCCACGGTGATCTCGTCGTATGCCTGGAGCAGCTTCTGCTGGTCGAAGTAGAGCACCGTCATGGTCAGCGGGGTGGGCTTCTCGCCCTCCAGGCCGCGCAGCCCGGCCCCGCCGGTCGAGCCCTCCACCATCAGCGTGGTCGGCTGCTTGTCAGGTGCCTGCGGCAGCTTCGACACCTGCCGGGCGTGGGTGTGCCCGGACAGCACCAGCGGGCAGGTGCCGGAGAGCGGCCCGGCCGACGCCGGGTCGTGGACCAGCGCGACGTCCACCTTGCGCGGCGACTTCTGGACCGTGCTGGCGAGCTGCTCACCGGCGCCGATCACCTGGTCGGCGACGGCCGAGGTGAGGCCGCTGCCGGCCGGTGACGTCTCCTTGTCCGGCGTGAACCGGGGGTCCCCGATGCCGGCGATGGTCAACCCGGCCACGGTCGTGGTCGAGTTGTTCAACACGATCGCGTTCGGCTGCTGGGCCACCGCCGCGGCGGTGCGCGGCGAGTCGTGGTTGCCCCGGATGAACACGTACGGCTTCTTGAGCAGGCCGACCGAGCCGACGAAGGACGCCTCCGGCTCGCTGCCCCAGTCCGTCATGTCGCCGGTGTCGATCACCACGTCGATGCCGAACTGCTCGACCACGGTGCGGATCAACTGCCACCCGGTCGGGTTGAGGTGCATGTCGGAGACGTGCAGCACCCGGGTGGTGCCGGGCGAGGGCTGCACCACCGGCAGCGCGGAGACCGTGGTGTAGAGCTTGCTGACGTTGCCGACCAGCCGCTGCAACTGCTCGGCGTACTTGGTGTAGTCGTTGGCGATCCGCCGCGCGTCACCCACGATCGCGGGCGCGTTGACCAGCAGGCCCTCGTACCTCGGTTCCTCGATCGCCTGCGGGCGCACGGTGGCGGCGGCCACGCCGAGGCTGCCGGCGGTGATGGCCAGCGCCAGCCCGCCCGCCCACGCGGTGCGCCGGACGTCGCGGAAGACGAGCCCGGCCAGGAGCAGGGTGGCCAGCACCGCCGAGGCCAGCGTCTTCAGGCCGAGCCGCATCACGCCGTCGCGGACGTCCTGCACCGCCGACTGGCTGGCCCGGCTGATGCTCGCCGGGTCGTCGATCAGCGCCTCGGTGCGCCCCTGGTCCAGCGAGCCCACCTCGACCGTCAGGTACGCCGGCCCGTCGTGGCTGTTCAGCAGCAGCGCACCCAGCGGCGGGATGTCGACGGTCGTGCCGCCGTCAAGCGACGGGCTGAGTTTGAGTTCCGCCCGGAACGGCCCGATGTCGGTGCCGACGTGGCCGCCGGCGTACGTGCCGACCACGATGCCGCCCAGCGCGACCGCGAGCAGGGCCAGCGCCACGCCCAGGCGGCGCAGCCGGTGACCCGGCCGCCAGGCGGCGAGGCGGCGGGCGCGACCGGTCCCCGGGGACGTCCGGTCCCCGGCGCGCTGCTCTTCGTTCTCCTGGCCGTCCATGCTGAGATTCTGTCCTGCCCCATGTGTGATCTTGGCAAACCGCCGGAAGTGGATCAGCTCCGGCCGGCGCCGCCGTCCGCGAAGACCAACCGCAGGATCCGGTCGTCCTCGGCGGCCGGCTTGCCCCGGCCGTCCCGGTTCGACGTGCTCACCCAGATCGAGCCGTCCGGCGCCACCGCGGCGGCGCGCAGCCGGCCGTACCGGCCGGTGAGCAGCTCGCGCGGCTGGCCGAGGACGGTCCCGTTGCCGGCCAGCTCGACCAGCCACAGCCGCTGCCCGCGCAGGCAGGCGGTGACCAGCAGCCGCTCCACCGCCGCCAGGCCGGAGCAGGACGCGTCGGCGGTACGCCACTGCACGATCGGGTTCACGTAGCGCTTGTCGTCGACGCGCCCCTCGACCTGCGGCCAACCGTAGTTGCCGCCCTGGTTGATCTGGTTGATCTCGTCCCAGGTGTTCTGGCCGAACTCCACGGCGTACATCCGCTTGTCGGGCATCCAGGCGACGCCCTGCACGTTGCGGTGCCCCGACGACCACACCGGTGAACCGGCGGTCGGGTTGCCCGGCGCCGGCTTGCCGTCCGGCGTGATCCGCAGGATCTTGCCGCCGAGGCTCTTCGGGTCCTGGGCGTTCGCGGTGCGCCCGGCGTCGCCGGTGCTCACGTAGAGGAAGCCGTCCGGGCCGAAGCCCAGCCCACCGCCGTCGTGGTTGCCGGCCTTGGGGATGCCGGTGAGGATCGGCGTGGGCGTCTGGCCGAGCCGCAGCTTCGCCACCCGGTTGTCGTCCTGGGCGGTGTAGTAGACGAAGACCGTGCGGTCACGCGCGTAGCCCGGGGACACGGCGATGCCGAGCAGACCGCCCTCACCGCCGGGCACCACGCCCGGCACGGTCTGCACCGGCCGCACCGCGAGCCCGTCCGGACCGGACTCCGGGCCGACCTGGAGGATCCGCGCGTTGTCGCGCTCGGTGACCAGCGCCGCGCCGTCGGGCAGGAAGGCGATGGCCCACGGCACCTCCAGGCCCTTGGCCAGCACGGTGGCCACCACCTGCTGGCCGGCCCCGCCGGGGCTGGCGGTGGTCGACGGCGTCGGCAGGTTGGGCGGCTCGCCGGCCGGATCCGGCTCCGGCTCGCCGAGGGCGCAGCCGGCGGTGCCCAGCAGCAGCGCCGCGCAGGACGCCGCCAGCGCCGTCCGGAGGCGGCGGACGCGGGGGTACGACAGACGCGGGCTCACCCGGCCCAGCCTAGCCGGACGAAACGGCGAACCGGGCGGCTCGGCGGTGCCGGCGGCCGACCCGCCGCCGGATCGGCCACGACGTTCGCGCCGGCGTGCTCAGCCGGCGCGCAGGGCCAGCACGGCGACGTCGTCCTCGCGGCGGTCGGCGGCGCTGAGCAGGCGGTCGCAGAGGTCCTCCAGCGGCACGGCGGGACCGTCGGCGGCGAGCCGCTCGCGCAGCTCCGCCTGCCCCTCGTCGATCGACCGGTCGCGGCGCTCGATCAGCCCGTCGGTGTGCAGCAGCAGCGTGTCGCCCGGGGCGAGGACAAGCGCCCGGCCGGTGCGCCGGGGCGGGCGGCTGAGGCCGAGCAACGGGCCCCGTCCCTCCGCCACCGACACCGTGCCGTCGGCGCGGATCAGCAGCGGCGGCGGATGCCCGGCGTTGCACCAGCGGACCCGCAGCCCGCCGTCCGCCGGCCGGACCCGGGCCAGCACCGCGGTGGCGACGGTGGGCACCGGCAGCCCGACGATGGCGCGGTCGAGGCTGGCCAGCAACTCCTCGACCGGATCGTGCCGCCCGTACGCGTTGCCCCGGACCAGGTTCCGCAACTGGCCCATGGTGGCCGCGGCCTCGATGTCGTGACCGGCGACGTCACCGATCGCGGCGATCAGTTCGCCGTCGGGCTGGACGAACGCGTCGTACCAGTCGCCGCCGACCTCGACCCGGTCCGCGGCCGGCAGGTAGCGGGCGGCCAGCTCGATCCCGGGCACCGTCGGCAGCACCGGCAGCATGCTGTGCTGGAGCACCTCAGCGACGTGCCGCTGCTCGCCGTAGAGCCGGCTGTTGCCGACCGCCTGGCCGGCCCGTACCCCGATGTCCTGCGCGGTCCGCAGGTCGCTCGCGTCGAAGCCGCGCCGGCCCGGGCGGTTGACCAGCGTGACCGCGCCGATCACCCGGTCGCCGACGGCGGCGGTGACCGGCACGGTGAGATGGGAGCCGATGCCGAGCCGGTCGGCCAGCGGCACCAGCTCCGGCCGGGTGGTGCCGCGCGCCACGTCCTCGATGCCGGCGGCGCCGCGCATCATCGGCCGGCCGGTGCGCAGCACCGACCGGATCAGCGACTCCGGGCCGAGCCCGGTGACCAGCAGCTCGGCGAAGCGGGCCAGGTCGGCGCTCCGCTCGGGGTCCCGGTGCGCGCCGGTGACGCCGCGCGGCCGGCCCGCCGGGTCGACCAGTGTGATCAGGCACCAGTCGGCGAGCAGCGGCACCATGGCGTGGGCGAGGCGGTCGACCGCGGTGGCCACATCCAGCGTGCCGCCGAGCATCTCGCTCATCCCGGCCAGCATGGCGAGCCGGTCGTGCGCCTCCTCGGCGCGTCGGCGGGCCTGCTCGGCGCCGCGCACCGCGATCCGCAGCCGCAGCTCCGACGAGCAGGCGGCGGCCAGGTCGGCGAGGGTACGCAGTTGTTCCTTCGTCCAGGCCCGGGGTTTGCTGTCGATCGCGCAGAGCGAGCCGAGCACCCGCCCGTCCAGGTCGGTCAGCGGCATCCCGGCGTACGCCACCACGCCCAGGTCCTCGATGGCGAGGTTCAGCCGCACCCGGGGGTAGAGCCGGGCGTCGGGCAGCACCATCGGCGCCTCGGTGTCCACGACGTGCTGGCAGAACGAGTGGCTGAGCGGGGTCTCCCGGCGGGCCGACCAGGGCTGCGGCAGCCCGGTCTCGCCGGGGAAGAACTGGCGGTTCGCGTCGACCAGGGAGACCAGCGCGACCGGCACGTCGAGCAGGTCGCCGACCAGGCGGGCGAACCGGTCGAACGCCTCGTCCGGCACCGCGTCGAGGCGGGTCTCGTCGAGGGACCGCAGCCGGTCGGGGTCGGTCAGCGCCGCGAGCGGCGCCACCTTCCGTTCCCGCCCGTCCTCGCTCATCGCCACCTGTCCTCCGCACGGGCCGCCGGCCGGCGCCCCGCCCCCGATTAAACCCTGTCGCACGTGTGTCCGACCCGCGGCGGGGCGTTCGTCACGGCCAACGCCGCGTCGACCTGCGGGTACGGATATCGTCGGCGGTCGTGAAGGCATGGATCCCGCACCCCGCCGGCCGCCGGCTGCTCGGCGAGCTGCCCCCCGACGTCACCGTGGAGCTGCTGGAGGACCCGGCCCGGCTCCCGTCCTCCCCGGCCGGGGTGCGGTTCTGGGTGCCCCCGTTCCTGTCCGGCCCGGACGCCGGCGGGCTCCTGACCGAGCTGCCGGACGTCGAGGTGGTGCAGCTCCTCTCCGCCGGCGCGGACGCGTGGGTGGGGCGGGTGCCGGCGGGTGTGACGCTCTGCGACGCGCGGGGCGTGCACGACTCGGCCACCGCGGAGTGGGTGGTCGCCGCGATCCTGTCCGCGGTGCGCGGCTTCGCGCCGCTGGCCCGCGCCCAGGCCCGCCGCGAGTGGGCCTACGACGAGGTGGCGCCGACCGACGAGCTGGCCGGCAAGCGGGTGCTGATCGTCGGTGCCGGCTCGATCGGCGCGGCGGTACGCGCCCGGCTCGCCCCGTTCGAGGTGAGCTTCACCCTGGTCGCCCGCACCCCGCGCCCGGACGAGGGCGTGCACGGTGTGGCGGAGCTGCC
This sequence comes from Micromonospora ferruginea, assembly GCF_013694245.2. Classification (NCBI taxonomy): domain Bacteria; kingdom Bacillati; phylum Actinomycetota; class Actinomycetes; order Micromonosporales; family Micromonosporaceae; genus Micromonospora; species Micromonospora robiginosa. Next base: position 4,106,994 of record NZ_CP059322.2, on the reverse strand, counting down.
GGCGCTGCTGCCCGACGCCGACGTGGTGGTGCTGCTGGTGCCGCTGACCGAGCAGACCCGGGGGCTGGTCGACGAGCGTTTCCTCGCCGCGATGCCGGACGGGTCGCTGCTGGTGAACGCCGCACGGGGTCCGGTCGCCCGCACCGAGGCGCTGGTCGCCGAGTTGGCGTCCGGGCGGCTGCGCGCCGCGCTGGACGTCACCGACCCGGAGCCGCTGCCGGCCGACCATCCCCTGTGGGAGCTGCCGAACGTGCTGCTCACCCCGCACGTCGCCGGCTCGGTGCGTGGCCTGCTGCCGCGCGCGTACCGGCTGGTGGCCGAGCAGCTACGCCGCTTCGTGGCCGGCGAGGAACTGGCGAACCGGGTGACGGACGGCTACTGACCGTTGTCGGACCGACCCGGCGTGGTCGCCTCCTCGGGCAGTTCCTGCCCGGTGGCGGAGACCAGCCGGGGCAGGTCGGTGGCGCGTACCGCCGGCAGCACCAGCACCTGACCGTCGTCCAGTCGGGCGACCGCCCGGCCGCGCGGGTCGCCGGCCAGCTCGACCACCCGCGCCCAGGGCACCCGCCGCTGCCCGACGAGGGCCCGCAGCCGCAGCTCCCGGGGGTCGGCGTCGGTGCCGGCCCGCCACGCCCACAGCCCGATCGCGAGCGGGACCAGCAGCACCCAGAGAAGCCACCAGCGGGCGGTGGCCAGCGGCAGGGCGCCGATGAAGGCGACGATCGCGGCGGCCAGGATGGCCTGGTTGTGGCGGAAACGGACGGTGTCGGCACGGCTCACCCTCGAATGATCGCATCCGACCAGCTCACCCTCCCCTCCGGGCGACCGTGCCGGTTCCGCGCCGACGGCCGAAAGTGTTAGGCGGGGGCCCTTCCTCTACCGAACGCGTTAACAAGGGCCCCCTCCTTCTGGGCTGTGACGCACGTCACTAGTCGTGTCGCGTAACCGGTTGCTTCCGGGATCGTTCTTGGGCATGGCCGCAGCGATCCCCGCCGATGCGGCCGTGACGCCCCGTCGACCTTGCGCCGCAACCGCACCGCCCCGTGCCCCCTCACGAAGGCGACCGCCGTGCCCGTCACCCCTCCCGCCGGTCCCCGCCGGTGGCTCGCACCGCCCGACCTCGCCGTCACGCTCGTCGGCGCGCTCTTCCTGCTGACCGGCGTCGCCGGCATCGTGCCCGGCCCCGCCGCCGCGGCACTCGCCGTCGCCGGAGGCTGCGCCCTCGCCTGCGTCCGGCTCGCCTGGCTGGCCGGCGTCCCACCCGCGCCGTCCCCGACCCCGCCCGCCACGCCGACGCCGGAGCGCCCCGCGCCGTCCCCCACGACGCGCGTCGCCCCGGCTCCGGAGCGCACGATGCCGCACCCGCCGTCGAGACGCCCGAAACCCCACGCGCCTCCGGCTCCGGAGAGCCACGCGTTGGACGGCCGTGCCCCGCAGAACCGCGCCCCGGAAAGCCCTGCGGCGGAGAGCCGTCCCCCGGAGAGTCGCACCACCGGCCGGCAGGCTCGCCGGGTCGCGCTGTCCCGCCGGGTCGCCGCGATCCTCGACGCCGCCGTCCTGGTCGCCGGGCTCACCGTCGCGGTGCTGCCGCTGAGCGATCCGGCGCACCGGCTGCCGATCGCGCTGGCCGGGCTCGGCCTGGCCGCGTCACTGCACGTCGCGGCCCTGCTCCGGCTGCCCGGTCGGTCCCGGCTGCCCGGTCGGGAGCGGCTGCGCCGTACCGTCGACGTGCTCGCCCTCGGTGTCAGCCTGGTCTTCGCCGGCTGGATGCTGCTGCCGGTCGGTCCGTTGCCGCCGGCCGCGTTGGCCGCCACCGTGGGCGGGGCGGCGACGCTGGCCGTGCTCACGATGGCGGCGCTCGCCGAGCGTCACCGCCGGCCGGGCGCCGCGCGCTGTCACGCCGGGGCCGGCCTCACGCTGGCCGGGTTGGCGTTGCTCGTGGTGCTGCTGGCGTACCACGCGCCGGACCGGGCGCTGTCGGCCGTCGCGCCGCCGGTGTTCGCGGGCGCGCTGCTCACCGCGGCCGGTGCGCGACGCGTGTCGGCCGGGGAGCGACCGCACCGCGGCGCCGCGCCGGCCGCCTGGCCGCGCCTCACCGCGCCCGCCGGTATCGCCGCCGTGGCCGCCGGCGTGCATCTGGGTGCGGCGGGGGAGTTCACCCCCGCGGCGATGGCGCTCGGGTTGTCCGTCATCCCGCCGATCATGGTGGGTGAGCTGCTCGCCGCCGCCGACCAGCGTCGCCGGGTCGAGCGGCTGGTCGCCCGTGAGGCGTCGCTGCGGCGTCTCGTCGGCGGTGGCCCCGCCGGTGAGCCGGCGCCGCTGACCCGGGCCGAGCTGGTCCGGGCCCTGCCGACGCGCAAAGGCGGCGCGCTGCTCGTGGTGGACCTGCACGGCGACGACGCGGCGGCGCCGGACGGGCCGGTGCTCACCGAGGTCGGCCGGCGGCTGCGCGCCGGGTGCGGTCCGCACGACCTGGTCGCCCGGATCGGCGACACCGGGTACGCCGTGCTCACCGACCTCGGTCCGGTGCCCGCGTACGCGCTGGGCATCCGGCTGCTGTCGGCGCTCGCCGAGCCGTATCCCCGGCCGGTCGGCGTGGCCCGGGTCCGGGCGAGCATCGGGCTGGCCGAGACCACCGGCGGGGACCCGGAGGACGTGTTGCGCCAGGCCGACCTGGCCCGGCGGCGGGCGGTGCAGCTCGGCCGGGACCGGGTCGAGTGGTACGACGCCTACCTGGAGGAGCAACTGGTCCGCCGGCTCGACCTGGAGCGGGAGCTGCCCGGCGCGGTGGCCCGGGGCGAGCTGGACCTGGTCTACCAGCCGGTGGTGGCGTTGGCCGACCGGATGCCGGCGGGCACCGAGGCGCTGTTGCGCTGGCGCAGCCCGGTGCTGGGCACGGTGCTGCCGGCGGAGCTGTTGCCGGTGGCGACCGACCTCGACCTGCTGGGCGAGGTGGGGTGGTGGGTGGTGGACCGGGCGTGTCGGCAGCTCGCCGCCTGGTCGGAGGGGGGTCGGGAGTTGTGGATGGCGGTCAACGTCACCCCGCGCGAGCTGGCCGCGAAGGACTTCGTGGCGCGGACCGCGACCGCGCTGGCGGCGTACGACGTGCCGCCGGAGCGGCTGGTGGTGGAGGTGGCGGAGCCGGCGGTGGGGGCGGAGTTGTCCACCGTGGTGGCCCGGCTCGCCGGGCTGCGGTCGCTCGGCGTCCGCACCGCGCTGGACGACTTCCGGGCCGAGCACGCGTCGCTGGCCCAGCTCCGCCGGTTGCCGATCGACCTGCTCAAGGTCGGCCCGCACCTGGTCGCGCCGGGTGCCGACGGGCAGCGCCCGCTGATCGACGTGGTGGCGAACCTGGGTGACCGGCTGGGCGTCGAGGTGGTGGTGGAGGGGCTGGAGTCGGACGGTCAGGTGGCCGGGGCGCGGCGGGCCGGCTGCCGGTACGGGCAGGGCTTCGCGTTGGCCCGGCCGGCGACCGCGGAGCGGGTCGAGGCGTGGTTCGAGGAGTTTCCCTCGGCGTCCCGGTGAGCGGGCTGCTTAACCGGTTCAGTTGACGCGGGGCGGTGCGGTGCTGCCGCGCGGCGTGAGGTGGGCGGTCTCGTCCTGCACGCCGGTCACCGCCTCGCCGGCTATCACGGCGAGGAGCTGGCGGGCGGCGTGCGCGCCGTACGCCGGGATGTCCCGGCCCAGCGCGGTCAGCGGCGGGTGCACGAGCTGGCAGAGCGGCGAGTCGTCCCAGGCCACGATGGACAGGTCGCCGGGCACGGCGAGCCCCATCTCCTGGGCCACGGAAAGGCCGGCGATCGCCATCACGTCGTTGTCGTAGATCACCGCGGTGGGGCGCTTCGCGGAGCTGAGCAGCCGGCGGGTGGCGCGCGCCCCCTCCTCGCCGGTGTAGTCGGACCAGACCGTGCTCGCCTCGTCCAGCCCGAGCCGCCGGCACACGTCGGTGAACGCGTCGGTGCGGATCTCGGTGTGCAGCAGCGAGGGCAGGCCGCCGACCCGGGCGATCCGCCGGTGCCCGAGCGCGACCAGGTACTCCACCGTCTCGACCAGGGCCGCCGCGTCGTCGGACCAGACGCTGGCCAGGGCGCCGGTGTGCCCGGGGCCGCCGATGACCACCGCCGGCAGTTGGAGTTCCTCCAGCGCGGGCACCCGCCGGTCGTCGGTGCGCAGGTCGCAGACGAAGACGCCGTCCACCCGCCGCTCGGCCCACCACCGGCGGTAGACCGCGATCTCCGCCTCCTGGTCGGTGACCACCTGGAGGGTCAGCGCGTACGAGCGGGCGGACAGCTCCGACTCGACGCCGCTGATCAGCTCCATGAAGAACGGCTCGATGCCGAGTATCCGGGCGGGCCGGCACAGCGCGAGCCCGACCGCCTTGGCGGTGGCGCCGGAGAGCGCCCGGGCGGCGCTGCTCGGACTGAACCCGATCTCGGCGGCGATCGCCAGGATGCGTTGGCGGGTCGCCTCGGAGACGCCGGGTTGCCCGTTCAGCGCGTAGGACACCGCGCCCTTGGAGACTCCGGCGCGCCGGGCGACGTCGGCGATGGTCGGCCGCTTCACCGAAGCGTTCCTCCCCTGTGTCCGGCCCTCGCGGGCGCTTCTCGACGGGCGGGAGTGACGCTACTGCACCCGCCCCCGCTCCCGGTGGGCGCGGCGGGGCGGGCGGAACTGAACCGCACAGTTCGCCACTTGTGCGGTTCAGCGTACGGCTCGTGCGGCTCCTGTCCAGCACCCGGCCGCTCTCAATTCTGCTCCGGAAAGCGCTCCACCACGCATGGTCGCGCTCCCAGAGAGGTTCGAAGGTTACGGGACGGCCTCGCTGTTAACCGGCCGTTGACAGTGCTGGGGGCGGACCGTACGGTGGCCTCACTTATCCGGTTCAGTCAACGTCTCTCGATCTCGGGAGCGTTCCCATTCGGCGCGGAGGATGACATGAAACGGTCCTGGACGCACTGGGCGCGCACGGCCGCCGTCGGTGCTGTCAGCCTGGCCATGGTCGCCGCCTGTAGCGGCAGGAGCACCACCGACGACGCGGACGCGGCCGGCGGTCAGGTCACGTTGAAGATCAATTTCTGGGGCGACTTCGGTCTGCAGGACCTCAAGACCAAGTACGAGGCCGAGCACCCCAACGTCAAGATCCAGCTCAACTCGGGCGAGTACAACGCCCAGCACGAGGACCTGCAGAAGAAGCTCGTCGCCGGCAACGGCGCGCCGGACATCGCGGCGATCGACGAGGGCTTCATGGTCCAGTTCCGCAGCCAGTCCGACAAGTTCGTCAACCTGCTCGACAAGGGCGCCGGCTCCTACGAGAGCAAGTACCTGCCCTGGAAGTGGAAGCAGTCGCTGTCGGCCGACGGCAAGACGCAGATCGGCCTCGGCACCGACGTCGGTGGCCTGGCCATGTGCTACCGCACCGACCTGTTCAAGGCCGCCGGCCTGCCCACCGAGCGCGACCAGGTCTCCGCGCTCTGGCCCACCTGGGACAAGTTCCTGGAGGTCGGCCAGCAGTACACCGGCAAGACCAAGAAGAAGTTCCTCGACGCCGGCACCAACCTGTTCAACCCGATCCTCGGCCAGCAGCAGGTCGGCTTCTACAACGACCAGGAGCAGCTCCAGATGGAGCAGGGCCCCAAGGTCGCGTTCGACTACACCGTCAAGGCCGTCCAGTCCGGGCTCTCCGCCAACCTGGTCAGCTTCCAGGCCGACTGGGACAAGGGCTTCACCAGCGGCGCGTTCGCGGTGCTCGCCTGCCCGGCCTGGATGCTCGGCCACATCAAGGACACCGCGCCCGGCACCCAGGGCAAGTGGGACATCGCCGCGGTGCCCGGCGGCGGCGGCAACTGGGGCGGCTCGTTCCTGACCATCCCCAAGCAGGGCAAGAACGTCGACGAGGCGTACAAGCTGCTGGAGTGGCTGGTCGCGCCGGAGCAGCAGATCGAGATCTTCAAGAAGGTCGGCAACCTGCCGTCACAGCCGGCGCTCTACGCCGACCCGGCCATCGCCGACTTCAAGAACCCGTTCTTCAACAACGCCCCGGTCGGCCAGATCTTCCCGAAGATGGCGCAGGGCCTCACCCCGCAGTACCTGGGCAAGAAGAACGGCCCGACCCGGGTCGCGGTGGAGAACGTGATCCGGCGGGTCGAGAACAAGTCGCTGAAGCCGGACGCTGCCTGGAACGAGGCGGTCAAGGAGGCCGACAAGGCCGCCAAGTCCTGACGCACCACAGGTGCCGGAGCGGGACCCGACCCGCTCCGGCGCCGCCGTACCCGTCCACCCTCCTCGGCCCTGGAGAGAACCGATGTCCAGCACCCGTGCCGCGCCCGCGCCGCCGAGCCGCCGACCCGCGCCGGAGCGCGGCCGTCGGAGGGCCGACGACCGGAGGCTGACCTGGCGCAACCGGCTGTACCGCTTCGACATGCGCTACATGCCGTACCTCATGATCGCGCCGTTCTTCCTGCTCTTCCTCGTGTTCGGGCTCTTCCCGCTGCTGTTCAACGCGGTGGTCTCGCTGCGCAACTACCGGCTGGACGACCCGACGCTGCCCTACTGGGCGGGGTTCGAGAACTTCAGCCGGCTCGTCGCCGACGAGGACTTCTGGAACGCGCTCTACAACACATTCGGCATCTTCCTGCTCTCCACCGTGCCGCAACTGCTGCTCGCGCTGCTGGTCGCGTCGCTGCTCAACCGGCGGCTGCGGGCGCAGACCTGGTGGCGGGTCGGCGTGCTGCTGCCGTACGTGACGCCGATCGTCGCCTCCACGATGGTGTTCAGCGTCTTCTTCTCCCGCGACTTCGGCATGGCCAACTGGGTGCTCGGGCTGCTCGGCATCGGCGGCGCCGACGACCCGATCGACTGGCGGGCCGACAAGATGCACGCCTGGATCGCCATCGCCACCATGGTTAACTGGAAGTGGATCGGCTACAACGCGCTGCTCTACCTGGCCGCCATGCAGTCCATCCCGCGCGACGTCTACGAGGCCGCCGCGATCGACGGCGCCGGCCAGTGGAAGCAGCTCTGGCGGATCACCGTGCCGATGATCCAGCCGGTGGTCGTGTTCACCGTCATCCTCTCCACCATCGGCGGGTTGCAGCTCTTCACCGAGCCGATGCTCTTCGACCCGAACGCCCAGGCCGCCACCGGCGGGCCGAACGGCGAGTGGCAGACCATCGCCCAGCTCATCTACAAGGTCGGCTGGAAGGACCTCAACCTCGGCTACGCCGCCGCGATGTCCTGGGCGCTCTTCCTGATCATCCTGGTCGTCGCCGGGGTCAACTACCTGCTGACGAACCGACTCTCCGGAGGACGCAAATGACCGCCCTGGCATCGCCGCCGGCGCGGCGCAAGCGGCGCGACATGGCCCGGGCGCCGCAGGACACCCCGGCCGGGCTCTGGACCTACCTGCTGCTCGCGGTCAGCATGCTGTTCGCCGCGTTCCCGCTCTACTGGATGTTCGTCATCGCCACCAGCAACGACGAGGCGCTGGCGAAGCTGCCCCCGGCGATCATCCCCGGCGACCGGTTCCTCACCAACGTCGACGAGGTCTTCTCCCTCCAGGACGTCTACTTCGCCGCCTCGCTGGTCAACAGCGTCATCGTCTCGACGGTGGTGACCGCCTCGGTGCTGTTCTTCTGCTCGCTGGCCGGGTTCGCGTTCGCCAAGCTGCGCTTCAAGGGCAGCAACGCGCTGATGCTCTTCGTGGTGCTCACGCTGACCGTGCCCAACCAGCTCGGCATCGTCGCGCTCTACATCGTGATGGGCAAGCTCGGCTGGAACGGCACCCTGCTCGCGGTCATCGCGCCCGGCCTGGTCACCGCGTTCGGCGTGTTCTACATGCGGCAGTTCATCGTGAACACCGTCCCGGACGAGCTGATCGAGTCGGCCCGGGTCGACGGCGCCACGACCATGCGGGTGTACGCCACCATCGTGCTCCCCGCGATCCGCCCGGCCCTCGCGGTGCTCGGCCTGCTCACGTTCGTGGCCACCTGGAACGACTTCCAGTGGCCGCTGATCACGCTGAGCGGTACCGACTTCCCGACCTCCATGGTCGCGATCTCCGACCTGGCCAGCGGCAACTACGTGATCTACCGGCGGGTGCTGGCCGGCGCGTTCATCGCCACCATCCCCCTGCTGCTCATGCTGTTCATCGGTGGACGCCAGATCGTCCGCGGAATCATGGAAGGCGCGGTGAAGTCGTGAGCCGTTCCACGCTGCTGCACGAGGGTTGGACGCTGCGGGCCGAGTCGGGCCCGCAGGTGCCGCCGGAGATCGCCGGGACGGCGGTGCCGGCGACCGTCCCCGGGTGCGTGCACACCGACCTGCTCGCCGCCGGCCTCATCCCCGACCCCTACCTCGACGACAACGAGAACCGGCTGCACTGGATCGGTCGCACCGACTGGGTCTACGAGACCACGTTCGACCGGCGGCCGGGCGACGAGGCCGACCGGGTCGACCTGGTCTGCGCCGGCCTGGACACGGTCGCCACCGTCACGCTCAACGGCGTCGAGGTGGGCCGCACCGAGAACCAGCACCGCGGCTACCGCTTCGACGTCCGGTCGCTGCTGCGCTCCGGCGACAACACGCTCGCCGTCCGCTTCGACTCGCCGTACCGCTACGCCGAGGCGCACCGGGACCGGCTCGGCGACCGGCCCAACGCGTACCCGGAGCCGTTCAACTTCATCCGCAAGACCGCCTGCAACTTCGGCTGGGACTGGGGACCCACGGTGGTCACCGCCGGCATCTGGCAGCGGATCGGCCTGCACGCCTGGTCCACCGCCCGGCTCGCCGGCGTCCGGCCGCTGGTCACCGTGGCCGACGGCGCCGGCCGGGTGGAGCTGCACGTCGACGTGGAACGGGCCGGCGACGAGCCGCTGACCGTACGCGCCACCGTCGCCGGCGTCGCCGCCGACGTCACCGTGCCGGCGGGGGAGCGGGCCGCCGTACTCACCCTCACCGTGCCCGACCCGGCGCTGTGGTGGCCGGTCGGGTACGGCGACCAGCCGCTGCACGACCTCGACGTGACCCTGCACGCCGCCGACGGGCGGGAACTGGACGGCACGTCCCGCCGGATCGGGTTCCGCTCGGTCCGGCTGGACACCACGCCCGACGCCCACGGCACCCCGTTCACGCTGCACGTCAACGACGTGCCGATCTTCGTCAAGGGCGTCAACTGGATCCCCGACGACGCGTTTGCCAACCGGGTCACCCGGGCCCGCCTCGCCGAGCGGTTCGGCCAGGCGGTCGAGGCGAACATCAACCTGCTGCGGATCTGGGGCGGCGGCCGGTACGAGTCGGACGACTTCTACGAGCTGGCCGACGAGCTGGGACTGCTCGTGCAGCAGGACTTCCTGTTCGCCTGCGCGGCCTACCCGGAGGAGGAGCCGTTCCGCACCGAGGTCGAGGCGGAGGCGCGGGAACAGGTCGCCCGCCTCGCCGGCCACCCGTCGCTGGTGCTGTGGACCGGCAACAACGAGAACATCTGGGGCTGGCACGACTGGGACTGGCAGGAGCCGCTCGCCGGCCGCACCTGGGGACGCGGCTACTACCTGGACCTGCTGCCCGCGGTCGTCGGCGAACTCGACCCGACCGTCCCGTACTGGCCGGGCAGCCCGTGGTCCGGCCGCGAGGACATCCACCCCAACGACCCGGCGCACGGCACCATGCACATCTGGGACGTGTGGAACGACGACGACTACACCAAGTACCGCGAGTACGTGCCCCGGTTCGTCGCCGAGTTCGGCTACCAGGCGCCGCCCGCGTACGCGACGCTGCGCCGGTCCCTCTCCGACGAGCCGTTGGCCCACGACTCGCCGGGCATGGCCCACCACCAGAAGGCCGCCGACGGGGACCGCAAACTCCAGCGCGGGCTCGACGCTCACCTGCCGCCGCCCGCCGACTTCGACGACTGGCACTACTACACCCAGCTCAACCAGGCCCGCGCCATCCAGCTCGGCGTCGAGCACTTCCGCTCGCACCGGCCGGTCTGCACGGGCACCATCGTCTGGCAGCTCAACGACTGCTGGCCGGTCACCTCCTGGGCCGCCGTCGACGGCGACGGCCGGCGCAAACCCCTGTGGTACGCGCTGCGCCGCGCCTACGCCGACCGGCTGCTCACCGTGCAACCGCGCGACGGCGGGCTGGCGTTGGTCGCGGTCAACGAGACCGCCGAGGCGTGGACCGCGCCGGCCACGGTCACCCGGCTCACCCTCGCCGGGGAGCCGAGGGCGAAGACCTCGGTCGACCTCGACGTCCCGGCGTACTCCTCGGTGGTGCTGGCGCTGCCGGCGGAGCTGGCGCGGCCGGACGAGGCCCGTCGGGAGCTGCTGGTCGCGGAGGCCGGCGACACCGCGGAGCGGGCGCTGTGGTTCTTCGCCGAGGACCGCGACGTCGAGTGGCCGGCGGCGGAGTGGGACGCCACGGTCGAGCCAACGGACGGCGGCCAGCGGGTGCGGGTGACCGCCCGGACGGTGCTGCGGGACCTGACGCTGTTCCCCGACCGGCTGGACCCGTCCGCGCAGGTCGACGCGGCGTTGGTGACGTTGCTGCCGGGCGAGAGCACCGTCTTCACGGTGCACGCCCCGGCTGCGCTCGACGCCGCGGCGCTGACGCGCCGCCCCGTGCTCCGCTGCGTGAACATGTAAGGCGGGGCCCCCGCTTAACGCATTCTGCATAGGCGGGGGCCCTTGTTAACGCTCCGGTTCGGGTGGGGCGTGGCGGGTATCCGGTACGGCATGACTGATCCGGTGGAGATCTCCGAGGACCATGCCGGGGGCGCCGACCCCGAGCACGCGGCACCCGAGGACCCGTGTGCCGACCGGAACGCCCCGCAGGCGTGGCCCCGGGAGGCCGGTCTGCCCGAGGACGGCACGGACCCGGCCGACGACAAGCGGACCGTAGACCCGAACCGGCCCTGATCCGGACGCGCACCTCGCCCTCCTCCCACCGGCGTCATAGGGAGGAGGGCACTGGGTCACTCCTGTGGGAGGGCGTGAGTCCCATGGCTACCGGACGGCTCCGAAGGGGTGTCGAACTCCGGGCTGTCCTGGGAGGAAATTGCGGTCGAGACGAGGCTTGAGGCGACCGGTTGCACGGGCGTGACGTCTTCGGGCGTCCGCAGGCGCGGCGGCGCGGGCATCCACGGCTTCAGGTTCTGGATGATCTGTTCGTAGAAGTCGTCGATCGCGTGCAACACCGAGTCGATGAAAGCGCCCCGTCCGGTTCCCCGCTTGGTTCCCGCGGCCATGCTTCGAGCAATCCGGAACGCCCGCAGCTCGCGTGTGGGATCGACGATCAGCGTCGTCGGCTCGGCACGGACCTGCCGCAGAAGATCCGTTGCGCCGCCGCCGCGCGCGTGCATGGCGAAGGCCTCGATTCGAACGGTTTCCGGTGCGTCCTTCAATTGGCGAATCAGCCAGTTCACCCTTGTGGTCGGGCGGCCGGTACGAGGGGCATCGACGTCGACATGACAGGCGACCTGCCCGGCCCGTAGGTCAGCGGTGACGTGCAGGCTGCCGACCGCACCCGGAATTCTGATGCTGCCGGTCAAGGTTCCGGTCGTAACGAGTTGGCTGACCAGCGACTGGGTACGCGTGGACGGGTCGGCGAGGTCGCGGCGGCTCAACGCGGGAGTCACGTCGGTGCCCAGCCGCCGGCCGAGACGCAGGCAGGCGTAGCGGATCAACGCGTCGAAACGGCCGGCTACCTCAGCCGCGCCGCTGTCGCCGGCGCGCAACGTTCCGGCAGACACCCCGTCGCGTACCTGCACCCATGCCGATCCCATGTCGCTGAACTCCAGAGCGCCCGAGCGCGGGTGCTCGAGGTATCGGATCAACTCGCCCAGGATCCACGCCTGGTCCGGGTCGGCGACACCGCGGTACTCCTTCTGAATCACCGCCTGAGTGAGGATCTCCGTCCAGGGCAGGTGGTAGAGCGCAACCTTGCGTAGCTTTCGGCGATCGATAGCAGTCGGATGCTGGCCCGGGACGGGGGCGATCTCGTTGGAGATCGTGACGAGAGCGTCGAAGCCCTGCTCCCGGGCGATGTCCAGGTATGCCTCCAACTGCTCGGACTTCAGCGCGTTGCTGCCGGTCTTCACCTCGACCAGCGCGGTCCACTGCCGCTGACCCCGCGTGACGCGGACGAGGCCGTCCGGGAAGAGTTGCTGGTTGCCGAGCTTGAAGGGGACCTCGATGAAGGTCTGCACCGTCCCGGCCGGCGCGCCGAGCGACTGGGTGAGGACCCGCCCGAATTCCCGAACCGCGCTCATCACTGCCAGGAGGGCGGAGGTCGCCCGGCGTTCCTGCTCCTCCGCGCCGTTGATGCCGGACGTGGGGATGAGGCGGGCGGCGAGCCAGGTCTCCTCAGACATGCGGTGACTCCTCGTGAAGGCGGTGGTACGAGAAGTTACCTGCGGTTCGGGCCGGAAAGCGGCGTGACCATGGGCGCACACGCACGGAAAGAGTTGCCCGGTCGGATGTCGGGCGAATCGCCCGGCCCGATTCGACTGTCGGACGGGGAGGTCCGCGTCGTCGTTTCGGCCGTGACCGCCTCTTCTGTCCGGTAGCTGACTGCGGGTTGGTCGACTCAGAGCGGCCAGCCTGGACTACCTCAAGGGACTGTTCGCCTCGCCCGGGACACCGTGGCTGCGGAGAAGGCCGCCGCGCAGATCCCCCGCGAGGACCGGGGCAAGGCGGCGCTCACTGAGTTGTTCCAGTCGCTCAAGGGCAACGGAACGCCGATCATCGCCGAGAAGATCGTCGAGGAGGGCGTGCGAGCGGTGCGCTTCGAGGGCTGGCAGGGCACCCGCGACGGCGACCGCGTGGTCCAGCAGTCCCTGCGCAAGACGCTCTACATCAAGTTCAAGATCCGCGACAACGACGTGTACGAGCGCGCCCTCGGCTACATCCGCGAGTACTACTGAGCGACCGTGGCCCGGGTGCGCCTGGTCTGGACGGTGAAGGTGGTCCAGGCGGCGGGGGTGAAGGTGAGGACCGGCCCTTCAGGCGTGGCCCGATTTCCGGGCGGAAATTCCAGCATGACGAACGTTCCTGCCTCGACGCCCCGATGCAGGCCCGCAGAGAGCGGCAGAACCCTGATGCGGACGTTGGGTCGTTCGCCAACCGTCAGCAGGTGACGGAGCTGTTCAGCCATCGTCTCCCGGTCGCCGACCACGCGGAGCAGCGCAGCCTCGGAAACCACGACGTCCATCTTTGGTGCGGGCGGTAGCCGCCTGGTGAGGAGGGCCTGTCGTTGCAAGCGGACCTCTACGAGCCGTTCCCGCTCTTCCTCTGTCACCTCGCTGCGGTGCTGGTATACGGAAAAGGCGTAGGCGCGAGTCTGCAACAGGCTCGGACAAGCGCCTCGTCGTACCGTCGTATCCGGCTGGCTGATTGCTCCAGGCTCACGTACAGCTCGAACCAGTCCGGGATGGCGTCGCCGTAGGCGTGCCACCACCCCTTCGCTTCGTCTCGCTCACCAGCGCGGCCAGCGCGCCGGTCAGCTCCGCGTTCGCGTCGTAGAGCTGGCACATCGCCCGCACGTCCACGCCGCGCGCCGATCCGAGGACGCTCTCGATCCGCCACACCTTCTGCCGGCTGCACTCCAGCGCCTCACCGGGCGAGGGCTGATCACGCCGGCCCGGCTGCTCGACGGCGCCCCCCGCGCTGCGGCACGACGCAGGGGCCGCCGGTTCCGGCGCGGGTCGAGTCGGTCGGCCGGATCGAGCGACGCGTCCTCGCCGACCTGGCCGGCGGTGCCGAGCGGCCGGGCGCCCAGGCGGTGTGGCGCGACGGCGGCTGGTGGCACACCGGCCTGCGGGACGCCGTCGACGGACCACCCGGCCGGTCGGCGGTTCGGGGACGGCCGTCGCTGCGTCGGGTCGCCGAGCCACCTGACCCGTCCCGGCTCGGCGCACCGGCTCCCGGTCGGACCACGCGGCGGTGCTGGTCACCGTCACCGACCTGCGGCACCGGGTGGTGCACCTGACCTGGCGAGGCGGTACCCCGGAGGCCACCCGCACGGTGGCCACCACGCCGGACGGCCGGCCGGTGGTGCAGCTCCCCGAGCGCTACCGGCTCGGCGCGTGGGCGCGTGTCTTCGGCGTACGCCCGGAGGACCTGGCGGAGGCGGACGGCGGCCACATGATTGCCCGCGACCTGCGCGACGGATACGTCAGCCTGCCCTGGGTGGGGGCCGACCCGGTGGGGGAGTACGTGCGTCAGGTCGGGGTGGGTCGGCTCCTCGTCGCCGCCGCCCGCCCGGAGGTGCCGCCGCTGCCCGAGCCGGTCCGGCTCGTGCTCGGCCTGGACCTGGCGTTGCACGTCGGCGTGCTCGACCTGCGGCGGCGCGCCGGCTATCCGCTCCGGCCGGACGGCCGGTGGTGGTCGGTGGCGGTGCGGCCACGCGACGCCCCGGTGCACCCGGACGACCTGCCCACCCGGCCCAGCCTGGCGTCGGCGCTCGACGACTGCCTCACCCACCTGGCCGACGACGTGGCCGAACTGGTCCACACCGACCCGGACGAGCCGCTTCCGGTGCCCGGCTCACCGGCGTGCGAGCCGGGCACCGACCCGGTGCCGGCGCTGGTCCGGCTCGCCGCCCAGCACGCCGGTCGGGCGGTGACCCTGCGCGTCACCCGCGCCGGCCACACCGTCCACCGCCACGACGACGGCGGCGTACGCCTAATTGGGTAGGGCGGCGAGCCCGGCGAGCAGTTCCCAGCGCTCGGCCTCGGTGAGTGCCGCGTAAGCCGGTTCGTCGCGGCGGTCGGTGTCGGCCTCGATCGCGGCGCGCTCCGGCCCCTCCGGCAGTTCGCGGATCCCGTCGGCGGTCAGCCCGGCGGCCCGCCACGCGGCCCGGTGCGCGTCCGCGCGGTGGTGCCGCAGCGAGCCCAGCCGGGTGACCAGCAGCAGCGCGGGCGACGCGTCGTCCGGCTCGTATGGCGGGGACATGGCATGGAACGCCGGCCCCCCGCTGGCCTGCCCGTGCGCCAGCACCCGGCTGACCAGCTCCGCCAACCGGGGCACGATGGTCAGGCCGGGCAGCAATCCGGGCAGCATCGCCCACTTCTCCTCGGCGGCCTCGCCGGTGGCCCGCTGCGCGAAACTCGCCAACTCCCGGCCCAGTTCGGTCAGGTGCCAGGCGCCCGCGTCGTCCCGGACGACGACGCCCTGCTTCAGCTCCGCGTCCATGCTTCCGGACGTGTAGACCAGGCCGTCGGCGAGTGCGTCGGCCGGGATCGGGCGGGCCAGTACGCCGGAGAAGAAGCTGTTCTCCGCGCCGAGGTCGCAGCCGCGTTCGGCGTAGAACGCCTCCATCCGGGGCCGGGCCGCCCAGCGGGCGCCCACGTAGACCCGGTCGATCGCCGGTCGGACCACTCGTGCGTAACTCACCGTCGTCTCCACGTCGCCGGACCTTACCGGCGCAACGGCGCGTGGTGGGGACGGCGGGTCCGGCCGCCGCCGCAACGCATTGACCGCAGTCGAGGGGTGAATTAGTATCCAGCGCTGAATGGAAGCGCTTTCTCGCGATCCGGGCACTGTGACGTCCCGCGCGGCCCCTGGGCAGGGCGGCGCCGCCGGCAACCCTGTCGAACCCATCCACCCTGGAGAAGCGTGATGAAGTTGACGTTGCTCGCCGCCGGGTCCCTGCTCGCGGCCGCCGTCGTCGCGGTGTCGGCCGCCGCGCCGGCGACGGCCGCCCCCACCCGGTACGAGGCCGAGAACAGCTCGGCGAGATGCACCGGCACCATCGATGCCAACTGGTCCGGCTACTCCGGCACCGGTTTCTGCAACGGCACCAACGCCGTGGGGGCCTACGCCGAGTTCACCGTGCCGGTCACGACGGCGGGGACGGCCGCGCTGTCCTTCCGGTTCGCCAACGGCACGACGAGCTCACGTCCGGCCGACCTGATCGTCAACGGAACCACCCTGCAGAACGTCTCGTTCGAGGGCACCGGCGCGTTCGACACCTGGGTGACCAAGTCCCTGTCGGTGAACCTGAACTCCGGCAGCAACACCATCAGGCTCCAGCCGACCTCCTCCGGCGGCCTGCCCAACCTCGACTACCTCGATGTCGAGTCGGGTTCCTCGCCGCCGCCGCCGTCCGACGCGGTCTACGTCGCCACCAACGGCAACGACGGCAACCCCGGCACCCTGAGCGCTCCGCTGGCGAGCATCCAGCGGGCCGTCGACCTCGCCCAGCCCGGCTGGACCATCTTCCTGCGCAGCGGCACGTACGCGCCCGCCACGAACATCCAGCTCCTCAAGAACGGCACGTCGAGCAAGCCGATCACGATGCGCGGCTACGGCACCGAACGCGCCGTCATCGACGGGGAGAACATGCCCCACACGCCCGACCCGGTGGGCGGGAGCATTCCCCGCTCCGAGCGGGGCGCGATCCACATCGAGGGCGACTGGTGGCGGCTGATCGGCCTGGAGATCATCCACGGTCCGTACGCGGTGTACGGCCAGGACGTCAACAACGGCGTCTTCGAGCGCCTGGTGACCAGGGACAACTACGAGGCGGGCTTCCACGTGGTCGGGTCGTCGAGCAATAACCAGATCATCAACCTGGACTCGTACGGCAACCGTGACCCCCGTAAGAACGGGGAGAGCGCCGACGGCCTGGCCATCAAGGAGGGCTCCGGCAGCGGCAACGTGGTGCGCGGCGTCCGGCTCTGGAACAACTCCGACGACGGGCTCGACTTCTGGATGTTCTCCTCGCCCATCCTCCTCGAAAACAGTCTGGCCTGGGGCAACGGTTTCAACCGGTGGAATCTGCCGGACTTCACCGGGGACGGCAACGGCTTCAAGTTGGGCGGGAACGGCGTCTCCGCCGGCCACACCGTGCGCAACAGCATGGCCTGGGGCAACGCGGTCGGCGGCTTCGTCGACAACAACAACCCGGGAAGTCACCGGATCGAGCGCAGCACCGCGTGGAACAACCCGGGCGCCGGATTCAACGTCAGCCGGTCCGCCAGCACCCTGACCGGGAACCTCGCGGTGGCCAACGGCACCAACGTGTCGTTGGGCGCCCACTCCGGCGGCAGCGGCAACTCCTGGAACATCGGCGGCACCTGGTCGCTGGTCAGCACCAACCCGGGCACGCTGACCGGCCCGCGCAACGGGGACGGCTCGATCCCGTCCTCGGACTTCCTCCGCCCCTCCAACGGCGCCGCCGTGGGGGCCCGGTTCTAGCCGGGACGTCTGCGGTGTTAAGCGGGGCCCCCGCCTATGCAGAATGCGTTAAGCGGGGGCCCCGCCTTACTCCGGGACGCGGCGGTAGGCGCCGTCGCTGGCGGAGGTCGCCATCGAGGCGTACGCGCGCAGCGCCGCGGAGACCGGGCGCTGGCGGTCGGTGGGGGTGTAGGGGCGGTCGCGCTTCTCCTCGGCGACCCGGCGGGCGGTCAGCTCGTCGGCGGGCACGTTCAGCTCGATGGAGCGGCCCGGGATGTCGATGACGATCTCGTCGCCGTCGCGCACCAGGGCGATCAGCCCGCCGGAGGCCGCCTCGGGGGAGACGTGCCCGATGGAGAGGCCGGAGGTGCCGCCGGAGAACCGGCCGTCGGTGAGCAGCGCGCAGGCGCGGCCCAGCCCCCGGCCCTTGAGGAACGAGGTGGGGTAGAGCATCTCCTGCATGCCGGGGCCGCCCTTCGGGCCCTCGTAGCGGATCACCACGACGTCGCCGGCGACGATCTGCTTGGCGAGGATGGCGGTCACCGCGTCGTCCTGCGACTCGAAGACCTTGGCCGGGCCGCGGAACGTCAGGCACTCGTCGGGCACCCCGGCGGTCTTCACCACGCAGCCGTCCGGGGCCAGGTTGCCGTGCAGGATGGCCAGGCCGCCGTCGGCGCTGTAGGCGTGCTCGTGGTCGCGGATGCAGCCGCCGGCCGCGTCGGTGTCCAGCGTCGACCAGCGGTTGGTGGTGGAGAACGGCTCGGTGGTGCGCACCCCGCCGGGCGCGGCGTGGAACAGCTCGACCGCCTCTCGCGTGGCCGAGCCGCCCCGGACGTCCCAGTCGGCGAGCCACCGGTCCAGGCTGGGGGAGTGCACGGCGCGCACGTCGCGGTGGAGCAGGCCGGCGCGGTCCAGCTCGCCGAGGATGGCCGGGATGCCACCGGCCCGGTGCACGTCCTCCATGTGGTAGTTCGGCGAGTTCGGCGCGACCTTGGCCAGGCACGGCACCCGCCGGGAGACGGCGTCGATGTCGGCGACGTCGAAGTCCAGCTCGGCCTCGCGGGCGGCGGCGAGCAGGTGCAGGATCGTGTTGGTCGAGCCGCCCATGGCGACGTCGAGGGCGACCGCGTTCTCGAACGCGGCCCGGCCGGCGATGGCGCGGGGCAGCACCGAGGCGTCGTCCTCGTCGTACCAGCGCTTGGCGATCTCCACGGCGGTGCGGCCGGCTTCGACGAAGAGCGATCGGCGCGCGGCGTGGGTGGCGAGCGTCGACCCGTTGCCGGGCAGCGCCAGGCCGATCGCCTCGGTCAGGCAGTTCATCGAGTTGGCGGTGAACATGCCGGAGCAGGAGCCGCAGGTGGGGCAGGCGGAGCGTTCGATCTCGCCGAGCTGGTCGTCGGTGACCGCCTCGTTCGAGGAGGCGATCATGGCGTCGATCAGGTCGATCTTGGAGTGGACGACGCCCTCGATCGCCACCGTCTTGCCGGCCTCCATCGGGCCGCCGGAGACGAAGACGGTCGGGATGTTCAGCCGCAGCGCGGCGAGCAGCATGCCCGGGGTGATCTTGTCGCAGTTGGAGATGCAGACCAGGGCGTCCGCGCAGTGCGCGTTGACCATGTATTCCACCGCGTCGGCGATCAGCTCCCGGCTGGGCAGGGAGTAGAGCATGCCGCCGTGGCCCATGGCGATGCCGTCGTCCACGGCGATGGTGTTGAACTCCCGACCGACGCCGCCGGCCTCGGCCACCGCGTCGGCGACCAGGCCGCCGAGGTCCTTCAGGTGGACATGACCGGGTACGAACTGGGTGAAACTGTTCGCGATGGCGACGATCGGCTTGCCGAAGTCGTCGTCGGTCATCCCGGTGGCCCGCCAGAGGGCCCGGGCGCCGGCCATCGTCCGACCGTGGGTGGATGTCCTCGACCGCAGCTCAGGCATGCGTACCAGTCTGACACCGCCCGGCCGGCGGCCCCCGGCCGTACACCCTGTGTCCCAACAGTTGCACACCCGGTGCCCCACGGAGGTCCCGGATCCGGCAGAGTTGACGCGTGCAGTCGTCCCCGGGGATGGTCGCCGTCGCGACGCTGAGCGGTCTCGCCGCGACCGCTGCCGCCGTGCTGCTCGTCCGGTCGGCCGGTCGGGGCGACTGCCGCCGGCGGCAGGCCCACGTGCTGCTGGCCGTCGCCGCCGGGGCCGCCCTGCTCGGCCTGCTCCTCGGGCTCGTCGGGCTGCTGGCCGCCGGGGACCACTGGGCGCACCGGCAGGGTCAGCGCACCGGCTGGGCCACGCTGGTCACGGCGTCCTTCACGGTGGCCGGGCTGGGCCTCGGCGCCGCGCTGCTGCGGCTGCCCGGCGCGGCCGCGACCCGCGCCGCCACCGCCCGGCTGCTGCTCGACGGCGTCATCATGGCCACCGCGCTCTGGTTCGTCGGCTGGGTGGCGTTCAGCGCGCCGACCCGGCTGCTCGGCGCGGCGACTCCGGTGGGCTGCCTGCCCATCCTGCTGGCCACCGTCGTCGCGGCGCTGACCGCCGGGCTGACCCTGATCCTGGTGCTCCGGGCCGCTCCGCCGCGCGGCTGGCTGGCCCTGCTGGGCGCCGGGGCGATCGGGGTGCCGGTCGGCGGGTTGGGTGTGTCCGCCGGGCTGTGCCAGGGCGGGCCGGGCATGCTCGCGACCAGCGCGGTGGTGACCGCCGCCGGGCTGCTGGCCGTCGCCGTCGCCGGGCGCCGGGCGGACGCGACGCGCTTCGACGTCGACCTCATCCGCCGCGACGGCGAGTACGCCTTCGTGCCGATGTTCGCCATCGCCGCCTCCGCGATGTACCACCTGATCCAGGGCGGCCGGTTCGACGGCTACGGCATCGTGGCCGGAAGCGTCGAGGGGTTCGCGCTGGTGGCGCGGCAATATCTGGCGCTCAACGACGTCCGTGGCTATGCCGTCAGGCTGGCCGAGCGGGAGGCGCACTTCCGCGAGCTGGCGCACACCGACCCGCTCACCGGCCTGGCCAACCGGCGCGGCCTGCTGCGCGCGCTGCAACGGTGTGCCGAGACCGGCATCCCCTGCGTGCTGCTCGGGCTGGACCTGGACGGCTTCAAGAACGTCAACGACATGCGCGGGCACGACGTCGGCGACGCGGTGCTGGCCGAGGTGGGCCGGCGGCTGCGCGGCAACCTGCGCCCGGGTGATCTCGCCGCCCGGCTGGGCGGCGACGAGTTCGCGGTGCTGATGCACTCCTCGGCCGAGCCCGGCCCGGTCGCCGACCGGCTGCTCGGGGTGCTCGGCCGGCCGTACGAGGAGGCGGACGGCCCGGTCTTCCTCTCGGTCAGCATCGGGGTGGCCGGCAGCCACGGCAACCACGACGTCGAGCTGCTGCTGCGCAACGCCGACCTGGCGCTGCGCTACGCCAAGCAGCGCGGCAAGAACCGGATCGAGCGTTACGACGCCACGTACGACCAGTTGCTGAGCCGGCGGACCCGGCTGGAGCACGAGTTGCGCGGCGCGATCGAGCGGGACGAGCTGCGGCTGGTCTTCCAGCCGGTGGCCTCGCTGCCCTCGGTCCGGCCGGTCGGCGCCGAGGCGCTGCTGCGCTGGCACCATCCGGAGCTGGGCAACGTCCGGCCGGACGAGTTCATCCCGCTCGCCGAGGAGTGCGGGATGATCGCCAAGCTCGGTGCGTGGGTGCTGCACCAGGCCTGCTACCAGCTCTCCCGGTGGCTGGCCGACGGGCACGACGTCTGGGTGTCGGTGAACGTCTCGCCGCGCGAGCTGCACGCCCCGGAATACGTGGTCCAGGTCGCCGACGCGCTGCGCGCGCACCACGTGCCGCCGCAGCGGCTGGTGCTGGAGGTGACCGAGCACGCCGTCGCCACCGACCTGGACGAGCTGATCCGGCGGCTGACCGCGCTGCGGCTGACCGGGGTGCGGATCGCGCTGGACGACTTCGGCGCCGGCTACTCCTCGCTCGGGCAGTTGCGCCGGCTGCCGATCGACATTCTCAAGATCGACCATGGCCTGGTCGCCGAGCACGAGCCGGTGCGGCCGGTGGGCCGGGAGGGTCCGGCGTTCGCGCCGATGGTCGACATCGTCATGCGCCTCGGCCACCAGTTCGGGCTGGAGGTGATCGCCGAGGGGGTCACGAACCCCACCGAGTTGGCCGCCGTGGTGGCCGCCGGTTGCCGCTTCGGCCAGGGCGCGCTGTTCGGCTGGGGGGTGCCGGCCGAGCACCTGGAGGCGATGCTGGAGGCCGCCACCGCGCCCGGCAACCGGCCGGCGCCGCTCCCGCCCGCGCCGCCGCCCCCGCCGGTGCGCGCCCCGTCGCCGCTGCTGCCCCGGCTGCGCAACAACCCGCCCGCGCCGCGGCCCCCGCTCGACGCGTCGCCGCAGCTCGCGCCGGGTGCGGAAGGGGTGCCGCCGGCCGACACGCCCACCTCCGTGAACCAGAATGTGGGATCAGTTGACTCATCGCGTGAGATGCGTCAGGCTTAGCCGCATGTCGTCGAACCGGTCGCTGCGAGTACTTACCTGAGCGCACTCTCCCCCTGAGAGTGCGCTGGCCCCGTGCATCCTGCACGTGGGCTTTTTTGTTGCCGTCGCCCGCGTCACCACTCACAGCCGAAGGCCTGAACCGCCATGACGAGACCCACGCCAGAGACCCTCGCCCACTCCGCCCGGCGAGCCCGTCCGGGTGCCGGCGCGACCGGTGACCCCGACCAGACCGCGGCCCGCGCCGGCGCCGCCGCCGGTCGCAGCGCCCCGACCACCGCGGAGCCCACCGTCGCCCCCGTCCGGCAGCCCGCCCCCGCGCAGGTCTCCGGCGCCGGTTCGCTGGTGCGGTCGCTGGAGGCGCTCGGCGTCGACGTGGTCTTCGGCATCCCGGGTGGCGCGATCCTGCCCGCCTACGACCCGCTCTACGACTCCACGGTCCGGCACATCCTGGTCCGCCACGAGCAGGGCGCGGGGCACGCGGCCACCGGTTACGCCCAGGCCACCGGCCGGGTCGGCGTCTGCATCGCCACCTCCGGCCCGGGCGCGACCAACCTGGTCACCCCGATCGCCGACGCCTACATGGACTCGGTGCCGATCGTGGCGATCACCGGTCAGGTGGCCCGGCCGTCGATCGGCACGGACGCCTTCCAGGAGGCCGACATCCAGGGCATCACGCTGCCGATCACCAAGCACAACTTCCTGGTGCAGACCGCCGACGAGATCCCCCGGGTGCTGGCCGAGGCGTTCCACCTGGCCTCGACCGGCCGGCCCGGCCCGGTGCTCGTCGACATCCCCAAGGACGTCCTGCAGGCGCCGGCCACCTTCGCCTGGCCGCCCACGCTGGACCTGCCCGGCTACCGACCGACCCTGCACCCGCACGGCAAGCAGATCCGCGAGGCGGCCCGGCTGATGACCGCGGCCCGCCGGCCGGTGCTCTACGTCGGCGGCGGCGTGCTCAAGGCCGGCGCCACCGAGGGGCTGCGCCGGCTGGCCGAGCAGACCGGGATCCCGGTGGTCACCACGCTGATGGCGCTCGGGGCGTTTCCCGACTCGCACCGCCAGCACCTGGGCATGCCCGGCATGCACGGCACCGTCGCCGCGGTCTACGGCCTGCAGAAGGCCGACCTGATCGTGGCGCTCGGCGCCCGCTTCGACGACCGGGTGACCGGCAAGCTGGACTCGTTCGCGCCGGACGCCGCGGTGGTGCACGCCGACATCGACCCGGCGGAGATCGGCAAGAACCGGCACGCCGACGTCCCGATCGTGGGCGACGCGCGGCACGTGATCGACGAGCTGATCGCGGCGGTCACCGCCGAGCAGGCCGCCCACCCGGCCGTCGACCTGGCCGACTGGTGGACCCAGCTCGACGACCTGCGTGAGCGGTATCCGCTCGGCTTCGAGGAGCCGGCCGACGGCACGCTCTCCCCGCAGCACGTGATCAAGCGGCTGGGCGAGATCGCCGGGCCGGACGCGATCTACGTGGCCGGCGTCGGCCAGCACCAGATGTGGGCCAGCCAGTTCATCTCGTACGAGAAGCCGAACACCTGGCTCAACTCCGGCGGCCTGGGCACCATGGGCTACGCCGTGCCGGCCGCGATGGGCGCGAAGGTCGGCAAGCCGGGCACCACGGTGTGGGCGGTGGACGGCGACGGCTGCTTCCAGATGACCAACCAGGAGCTGGCCACCTGCGCGTTGGAAGGCATCCCGATCAAGGTCGCCGTCATCAACAACGGCAACCTGGGCATGGTCCGGCAGTGGCAGACCCTGTTCTACGGGGAGCGCTACTCCAACACCGAGCTGGGCACCCACAAGCACCGCATCCCCGACTTCGTGAAGCTGGCCGAGGCGCTCGGCTGCGTCGGGCTGCGCTGCGAGAACGCCGCCGACGTGGACAAGACGATCGAGGCGGCGATGGCGATCACCGACGCCCCGGTGGTCATCGACTTCGTGGTCGGCAAGGACGCGATGGTCTGGCCGATGGTCGCCGCCGGCACCAGCAACGACGAGATCATGTTCGCCCGGGGTGTGCGCCCGGCCTTCGACGAGGATGAGTTGTAAATGACGATGCACACGCTGTCCGTGCTGGTGGAGAACAAGCCGGGCGTGCTGGCCCGGGTCTCCGGGCTGTTCTCCCGGCGCGGGTTCAACATCGACAGTCTCGCCGTGGGCGAGACCGAGAACCCCGACGTCTCCCGGATCACCATCGTGGTCAACGCCGAGTCCTCGCCGCTGGAGCAGGTGACCAAGCAGCTCAACAAGCTGGTCAACGTACTCAAGATCGTGGAGCTGGACCCGCAGGTCTCGGTGGCCCGGGAGCTGCTGCTGGTCAAGGTGCGCGCGGACCGCAGCGCCCGCGCGCAGGTGCTGGAGACGGTCGGCCTGTTCCGGGCCCGGGTGGTCGACGTCGCGCCGGACACCCTGACCATCGAGGCCACCGGCACCCCGGACAAGCTCGACGCGCTGCTGCGTGACCTGGAGCCGTTCGGCATCAAGGAGATGGTCCAGTCCGGCACCGTGGCGATCGGGCGCGGCTCCCGCGCCATCACCGCCGGCCCGGCGCTGCGCGCCGCCTGATCCGTACCCACCAGTTTTTCGACGGGCCGACGGGCACCGCCGTAGGAAAGGGAAGTCAATGAGCGTTGAGGTTTTCTACGACGACGACGCCGACCTGGGCCTGATCCAGGGACGCAGGGTCGCCGTGATCGGTTACGGCAGCCAGGGTCACGCGCACGCGCTGTCGCTGCGCGACTCCGGCGTCGACGTGGTCATCGGCCTGCCCGCCGGCTCGAAGAGCCGGCCCAAGGCCGAGGAGCAGGGCCTGCGGGTGCTCACCCCGGCGGAGGCGGCGGCCGAGGCCGACGTGATCATGATCCTGGCGCCGGACACCGCCCAGCGGGCGCTCTACACCGACGCCATCGCGCCGAACCTGGCGCCGGGCAAGGCGCTCTTCTTCGGCCACGGCTTCAACATCCGGTACGGCCTGATCAAGCCGCCGGCCGAGGTGGACGTGGCGATGGTCGCCCCGAAGGGCCCCGGTCACCTGGTCCGCCGGCAGTACGTCGACGGCAAGGGCGTGCCCTGCCTGGTCGCCGTCGAGCAGGACGCCAGCGGCAGCGCGTTCGGCCTCGCCCTGGCGTACGCGAAGGCGATCGGCGGCACCCGGGCCGGCGCCATCAGGACGACGTTCACCGAGGAGACCGAGACCGACCTCTTCGGCGAGCAGGCGGTGCTCTGCGGCGGCGCGGCGGCGCTGGTGCAGACCGGCTTCGAGGTGCTCACCGAGGCCGGCTACGCCCCCGAGGTGGCCTACTTCGAGTGCCTGCACGAGCTGAAGCTGATCGTCGACCTGATGTACGAGGGCGGCATCGCCCGGATGCGCTACAGCATCTCCGACACCGCCGAGTACGGTGACCTGTCCCGCGGCCCGCGCGTCGTGGACAGCCGGGTCAAGGACGAGATGCGCAAGATCCTCGGCGAGATCCAGTCCGGCGAGTTCGCCCGCGAGTGGGTGGCCGAGGACGAGGCCGGCCGGCCCAACTTCGCCAAGTGGCGGGCCGAGGGCGCGGCGCACCCGATCGAGGAGACCGGGCAGAAGCTGCGCGCCATGATGAGCTGGGTCGACCGCCCGATCACCGAGACCGCCTGACCCGGCGTACCGCACGGCCCGCGACCCGACGCTCTCCCCGGCGTCGGGCCGCGGGCCGTCGCGCGCCCGTGAACGGCCGATGACGGGCGGGTGACGGGCCTGTGTGAGGGCCCTCACCCCGCGGTCCGGGACCGGGAGAGCGGACCGCCACCTACCATCCTTGGTGTGGTGCCCCGGCGCACCCGACGGCCATGGCACGGCTCGGCGCAGGGCGCAGCGCGGCGCCCCGACGCCCCAGGCCAACCGATACCGAGCGTCTACGAGGACCGATGAATCCTGTCGTACTGATCGCCGAAGAACTCGCCCCCGCCGCCATCGAGGTGCTCGCGCACGACTTCGACGTGCGCCACGTGGACGGCACCGACCGACCGGCCCTGCTCTCCGCCCTCTCCGAGGCCGACGCGGTGATCGTACGCAGCGCCACCCAGATCGACGCCGAGGCGATCGCCGCGGCGCCCCGGCTGAAGGTGGTCGCCCGGGCCGGCGTCGGTCTGGACAACGTCGAGGTGCCCGCCGCCACCGCCCGGGGCGTCATGGTGGTCAACGCTCCCACCTCCAACATCGTCTCCGCCGCCGAGCAGGCCGTCGCGCTGCTGCTCGCGGTGGCCCGCAACACCGCCAGCGCCAGCGCCGCGCTCAAGGCCGGCGAGTGGAAGCGGTCCAAGTACACCGGCGTCGAGTTGCAGGGCAAGACCGTCGGCGTGGTCGGCCTCGGCCGCATCGGCGTGCTGTTCGCGCAGCGCATCGCCGCGTTCGGCACCCGGCTGATCGCGTACGACCCGTACATCCAGCCGGCCCGCGCCGCGCAGCTCGGCGTGCGCCTGGTCGGCCTGGAGGAGCTGCTGCGGGAGGCCGACTTCATCTCCATCCACCTGCCGAAGACGCCGGAGACGGTGGGCCTGATCGGCGAGAAGGAGCTGGCGGTGGTCAAGCCGGGCGTCCGGATCGTCAACGCCGCCCGGGGTGGCCTGGTCGACGAGCAGGCGCTCGCGGACGCGATCGCCGAGGGCCGGGTCGCCGGCGCCGGCATCGACGTCTACGCGAAGGAGCCGTGCACCTCGTCGCCGCTGTTCGCGTTCGACAACGTGGTGGCCACCCCGCACCTGGGCGCCTCGACGAACGAGGCGCAGGACAAGGCCGGTCTCGCGGTGGCGAAGAGCGTCAAGCTGGCGCTCCAGGGCGAGTTCGTGCCGGACGCGGTCAACGTGCAGGCCGGCGGCGTGGTCGCCGAGGACGTGCGGCCGCTGCTGCCGCTGGCCGAGAAGCTGGGTCGGGCGTTCACCGCCCTGGCTGGCGGGGTGGCCGCCAGCGTCACGGTCGAGGTGCGCGGCGAGATCGCCACCCACGACGTGTCGGTGCTGAAGCTCGCCGCCACCAAGGGCCTGTTCAGCTCCGTGGTGGAGGAGCAGGTCACCTACGTCAACGCGCCGCACCTGGCCGCCGAGCGGGGCGTCGAGGTCACGCTGGCCACGCCGGCCGAGACCGTCGACCACCCGAACCTGGTGACCGTGCGTGGCGCGCTGCCGGACGGGCGTACCGTCCGGGTCTCCGGCACGGTGGCCCACGCCGGCGCCCGCGACGTGCTCAAGCTGACCGAGGTGGACGGCTTCGACGTGGAGATCGGCGCGGAGGGCATCCTGGTCTTCTTGCGCTACGTCGACCGGCCCGGCGTGGTCGGCACGGTCGGCACCCTGCTCGGCGAGGCCGGCGTCAACATCGCCGCCATGCAGGTGGCCCGGCGGGAGGCCGGCGGTGAGACGCTGATGACGCTCACCGTCGACCAGGCGCTCGGCGCCGACCTGCTCACCTCGGCGGCCGACTCGATCGGCGCGGTCGCGGCCAGCGCGGCGGACCTGCGCGACGAGTAGTCCGGACCGGACGGACGGGGGCCCGGCCGGTTCGGCCGGGCCCTTCGTCGTCGTACGGCGCCGGTTCCGCGCCCGCGCCGGTCAGGACGGGACGCGCGCCGGTGGCGGGTAGACCGACCCGTCCTGCGCGTCGAAGAGCATCAGGTCGTGCTCGCCGGCCAGCCGCTCGATGTCCAGGAGCACCTGGTCGGGGCAGGTCGGATGCAGGTTCATCTCGACGTGGTCGGCGGCCGCGTGCAGCGGCGCCACCTCCCACGGCGTGCCCGGCCGGGCCGGCCGGTCGGGGTAGCTCGCCGTGATCGCCCGGTAGAAGCCGACCACCCGCGGGTCGGGGTGCTGCTCGCCGTGCCACCCCTCGCGGCACTGCCGTACCGCCGCCCGCACCTGCTCCGGTGTCGCCCCGTTCGGCAGGGCCCACACGCTCAGATCGAAACTCACGGCGGACAGCGTGCCATCCGAGGCGGCGTGCGTCACTTCTGCCCCACCCCGGGGACCCACCTGCTGATTGTTGACACCGCACCAATGGGTCCGCTGTGGAGACTCTTGCGTCGAGTTGCGTCGATTCGCTAGCGTACCGGTGCGGTGCACGGCTGAGTCGATTCCCGGCCCGTCTTCGGGTGGCGTGGTCGGGCGTTCGGCCTGTCGGCCCCGCACCCCTCGATTGCGCGAGCCACGCGCACTCGTCGCTGACCGGCCCCCACGGTCGTTGCCGAGACCGCGGGGGCCGATCGCGGCCCACACCCCGGATGCGAGAGCGGGGCGCGGCCGCGCGTCAGCGGCGGTGGTGCGCGAAGAGCGCGCGATAGTCCGAACCGTCGCGGAACCAGGTCAGGCCGGCCGGGCCGGCGGCGTACAGCGCGGTGGCGTAGGCGTCGGCGATCGCCAGGTCCGGGCCGACCACGGTGGCGGCCACCAGCCGGTCGGTCGGCTCGCCGGTGTGCGGGTCGACGACGTGCCCGCGTCGGCCGGTGACGCCGGAGGTGCCGACCGCGCCCGCGGTCATCTCCAGCACCAGCGGTGCCCGGCGCGCCTCGGTCGGGTGGTGCACCGCCACCCGCCACGGGCCGCCGTGCGCGGCGTGTCCGCGTACCGTCAGGTCGGCGCCGCTGAGCACGGCGTAGTCGTGGATGCCGGCGGCGCGCAACCGGGCCGCGGCCCGCTCCACCGCCCAGCCGCCGAGCAGGCCGCCCGGGTCGAAGCCGCCCGGCACCGCCCACGCGTCGAACCATCCGTCGGTCGCCGCCCGCATCGCGGCGCAGCGGTCGACCAGGTCGGCGAGCGGCGGGTACGAGTCGGGGCTGATCTCGTCGCGGCGCAGTCGCGACACCAGGCTGTCCGGCTGGTTGGGGCCGTAGGTGAGGTCGACGGCGCGCAGCTCGGCGACGGCGTCGCGGAGCGCCTCGCCGACGCCCCGGTGGCCGAACCAGTCGGGCGCGTTGAGCAGCAGGGTGTACTCGGCGGTGGTGGTGCTCACCGTGTGCCGGACGCTGATCCGGTCTCCGGCGGCGGTGCCGTCCCGCTCCACCCGGTGGCTACGGGCGCCGAGGCGCAGGTCGGGGCGGGGCTGGCGGAACGCGGACTGGTCGACCCAGCGGGTCCGGGGTTGCTCGTCCGCCCAGTGCGCCCGCCGCTGGTCGATCCGCATGACACCCGCCCCCTCGCTGGCCGCCGCCGCGTCGCGGCGATGCCGGTCCCGGACCCCCGTCGACCCGGTCGTCCTGACCATAGGCAGTGGAGATGACCGCACCATGAATGCCGGCTGGGAGCCTCCTGTGCATCGCCCGTCCCGGATCGTGGAAGACTCGTACCGGGGGGCGGGACGGCGACGTACCGTTGCGCAGAACGACGAGGTGAGGAGCGCCAGGTGGCACGCATCGCGGTGGTGGCCGGCGACGGCATCGGTCCCGAGGTGGTCGGGCAGGCCCGCAAGGTCCTCGACGCGGTGCTGCCCGGGATCGAGGCCACCGAGTACGACCTGGGCGCCGCGCGCTGGCACCGCACCGGCGAGGTGCTGCCCGACTCCGTCCTCGACGAGCTGGCCGGCCACGACGCCATCCTGCTCGGCGCGGTCGGCGACCCGACCGTCCCGCCGGGCGTGCTGGAGCGCGGCCTGCTGCTCAAGCTCCGGTTCGCCTTCGACCAGTACGTCAACCTCCGCCCGTCGCGGCTCTGGCCCGGCGTGACCAGCCCGCTGGCCGCCGTCAAGCCCGGCGAGGTGGACCTCGTGGTGGTCCGGGAGGGCACCGAGGGGCTGTACGCGGGCGCCGGCGGCAGCCTGCACCGGGGCACCCCGGCCGAGGTGGCCACCGAGGAGAGCCTGAACACCCGGCACGGCGTGGAGCGGGTGATCCGCGACGCGTTCGCCCGGGCCGGTCGCCGGGAGCGACGCAAGGTGACGCTGGTGCACAAGACCAACGTGCTCACCCACGCCGGCTCGCTCTGGTCCCGCGCGTTCGCCGAGGTGGCCGCCGAGCACCCGGACGTGACCACGGAATACCAGCACGTCGACGCCGCCGCGATGTTCCTGGTGACCAACCCGTCCCGCTACGACGTGGTGGTCACCGACAACCTCTTCGGCGACATTCTCACCGACATCGCCGCCGCGGTGACCGGTGGCATCGGGTTGGCCGCCAGCGGCTGCATCAACCCGGAGGGGCGCTACCCGTCGATGTTCGAGCCGGTGCACGGCTCCGCGCCGGACATCGCCGGCAAGGGCGTCGCCGACCCGGTGGCCGCCGTGCTCTCCGCCGCGCTGCTGCTCGACCAGCTCGGCCACGCCGAGGCCGCCGCCCGGGTGGGCGCCGCCGTCGCCGCCGAGCTGGCCGGCCGTACGCCCGGTGCGCCGGTGCGCACCGAGGAGGTCGGCGACCGGCTCGCCGCGCACGCCGTAGCCTGACCCGGGCCGGCTTCCCTGGCCCGGTCACGGGCCGCCAGACCCGTCCCGGGCCCGCCTCGCCGCCGGCGCGGGGGCGGAGCTATCCGCTGAACGACCGTTCGGGGTAAGTTTCTGGCACCAGTGACGTCGGCGTGCGATCCCGCATGCCGTGGGACCGCAGGGAGGTCAGCGCGATGAGCGGTGGTGACAAGCTCGATTTCGAGATCCGTCCGAATCCCGCGCCGGTATCCGCCGCCGACCGGGCCGCCCTGCTGGCGAACCCGGGCTTCGGCCGGGTGTTCACCGACCACATGGTCACCGTCCGCTACGCCGAGGGCAAGGGCTGGTACGACGCCCGGGTCGAGGCGCGCGCGCCGATCCCGATGGACCCGGCCGCGGCGGTGCTGCACTACGCGCAGGAGATCTTCGAGGGCCTGAAGGCGTACCGCACCGGGGACGGGTCGGTCACCATGTTCCGGCCGGAGGCCAACGCGGCCCGGTTCGTCGCGTCCGCACAGCGGCTGGCCATGCCGGAGCTGCCGCCGGAGACGTTCGTGGAGTCGCTGCGCAAGCTGGTCGAGATCGATCGGGAGTGGATCCCGGAGCACGAGGACGCCAGCCTCTACCTGCGTCCGTTCATGTTCGCCAGCGAGGTCTTCCTCGGCGTGCGTCCGGCCAACGAATACCTCTACTGCGTCATCGCGTCGCCGGCCGGCGCCTACTTCGCCGGCGGGGTGAAGCCGGTGACGGTCTGGGTCTCCCCGGACTACACCCGGGCGGCGCCCGGCGGCACCGGCGCGGCCAAGTGCGGCGGCAACTACGCCGCCTCGCTGGCCGCCCAGGCCGAGGCGATCGAGGCCGGCTGCGACCAGGTGGTCTTCCTGGACGCTGTGGAGCGGCGCTACGTCGACGAGCTGGGCGGCATGAACGTCTTCTTCGTCTACGACGACGGCACGCTCGTCACGCCGCCGCTGGGCGGCACGATCCTGCCGGGCATCACCCGCGACGCGGTGCTGACGCTGGCCGCCGAGGCCGGGCACGAGGTGCGGGAGCAGCCGGTCAGCTTCGCCGACTGGCAGGCGGACGCGGCCAGCGGGCGGCTGCGGGAGGTCTTCGCCTGCGGCACCGCCGCCGTGGTCACCCCGATCGGCGGCGTGAAGTTCCCGGACGGCGAGTTCCTCATCGGCGGCGGTGAGCCGGGCCGGGCCACGATGGCCCTGCGGCAGCGGCTGGTCGACATCCAGCGCGGCCGTGCCGAGGACCGCCACGGCTGGGTCACCCAGGTTCTCTGATCGGCGCGGCCGGCCCGCTCCTCGGCGGAGCGGGCCGGCCGCGTCGCTCATTCGAGCAGGTGGGCGCGGAGCGCGTCGAGCTGCTCGGCGGTGACGCCGGCGTCGGTCAGGTAGCCCTCGACCGAGCCGTGGCCGGCGCGCAGCTCGGCGAGGAACAGCTCCATCGCCTCGGCCGGGGAGGCCAGGAACGGCGGTGGCGGCTCCTCGGCGTCCGGCAGCGTGGCCCGGACCCAGGCGCTGAACCGCTCGGAGGCGGCGGTGCTCAGCGCGTAGTCGGCGACGATGTCGTCGTCGGGCACCCCGAGCACGGCCAGCGTGAGCGCGCAGACGATGCCGGTGCGGTCCTTGCCGGCGACGCAGTGCACCACCACCGGGGCGTTGGCGCTGTCGGCGATCAGGCCGACCGCCTCGGCCAGGCCGGCGGTGCCGGTGCGGGCCAGGTCCGCGTAGCGGTCGGCGAGGTAGCGGGCCAGGCTGACCCCGGAGGACTCGTACTGCCGGGCGGCCCAGTCCTCGTGCTCGGGGTGGATGTGCCGGTAGGCCAGGCCGTCGTAGTCGGGCACCCGGCCGTCGCGTTCCACCTCGGTGGGGCGGCGCAGGTCGATCACCGTGCGGATGCCGAGCGCGGTGAACGCCGCCCGGTCGGTCTCGTCGATGCGGTGCAGCGAGTCGGAGCGGTAGAGCCGGCGGCGTCGGACGGTGCGCCCGTCACGGGCGCGATAGCCGCCGACGTCGCGGAAGTTGAACAACGCGGGGAAGGGTGTCTCCGGTGCGTCCACCCCTGACACGGTAACGGCCGGCGGTGGCATCGGTGTGCCCCCGCCGGCCGTGGCCGGTGCGAGTGTCAGATCCGGGTCGGGCCGTCCGGCGGCAGCGCGGAGTGGTTCTCGCCGTAGTAGCCGCCGAGGCTGTCCCGGTAGGCGGGGTCGGCGTGGTTGGTCTCGTCGTACTCCGGGGCGGCCTTGATCTGGTCCTTGTCCCGGTCGACGAAGACCTTGCGCTCGTCGTGGTCGACGTGGTTCACGGTGCCGGCCGGCAGCATGACCTTCTTGCCGAAGATCCACGGGCCGGTGTCGACGACCAGGTAGCTGTCGTCGACCTCGTGGCTGGCCTTGTCGATCTTGCCGATGCCGCCGTCGGTGGCCTCGACCTTGTAGCCGGTGAGGTCCGCGCTGGCCACGCCGGCCTCGTCGCGGTAACGCCACGGGTCGAACGCGCCGGCCGGCGCGCCGCCGGCGTGGGCGCCCTGGCCGCCGTCGGCGACCGGGTCGGTGGTGCCGTGCGTGGTGTGCGGGTCGAGCCTGTCCATAGGGGTGACTCCTGTCCCGGCCGGTGGGCCGTCGTGGGGAGCGAATGTGTCGTTGCTGCACCGGTTGGTACCCGTTGGCCGACTTTTCAACCCTCGCCCGGTGTCCCGGAATGTGGATTACGGCTCCCAACCAGCGGCGGAGGTGGCAGAGTACCGGTCGTGACCAGCTTCGTCCTGATCATTAGCAGCTAGCGCGCCGGCCCTTCCCCCTCGCCGAGCGCGCAGACCTCCCGCATCCGCGGGGGGTCTTTTTGTTGCTCTCCCCAGGCACGAGAAGAGGACTCCGATGACCTTCCAGGTGTACGACACGACGCTGCGCGACGGCGCCCAGCGTGAAGGGCTCAGCTACTCGGTGGTCGACAAGCTGGCGGTGGCCCGCCTGCTCGACGACCTCGGGGTCGGCTTCATCGAGGGCGGCTGGCCGGGCGCGGTGCCCAAGGACACCGAGTTCTTCCGCCGCGCCCACGACGAGCTGAAGCTGCGGCACGCGGTCCTGGTCGCGTTCGGCGCCACCCGCAAGGCCGGTCGGGCGGTCGAGGACGACCCGCAGGTGCGCGGGCTGCTGGACGCGCGGACCCCGGCCGTGGCGCTGGTCGCCAAGGCGGACCTGCGGCACGTTGAGCGGGCGCTGCGCACCACCGCCGGGGAGAACCTGGCGATGGTCACCGACACCGTGGCCCACCTGGTGGCGCAGGGGCGGCGGGTCTTCGTCGACGGCGAGCACACCTTCGACGGCTTCCGCCACGACCCCGGCTACACCGCCGCCGTGGTGGAGGCCGCGCTGGCCGCCGGCGCCGAGCGGTTCGTGCTGTGCGACACCAACGGCGGCATGCTTCCCTCCCAGGTCACCGCCGCGATCGAGGACCTGGTCGCGCGCACCGGCGTGGCACCGGAGCGGCTCGGCATGCACGCCCAGAACGACACCGCCTGCGCGGTGGCGAACACGATCGCCGCGGTCGAGGCCGGCGTCCGGCACGTGCAGGGCACCGCCAACGGGTACGGCGAGCGCCCCGGCAACGCGGACCTGTTCGCGATCGTCGCCAACCTCCAGCTCAAGCTCGGCATGCCCGTCCTACCGGAGGGCTGCCTGGAACAGATGGTGCGGGTCTCGCACGCCATCGCCGAGATCGCCAACATCGCCCCCGACACCCACCAGGCCTACGTCGGGGCCGCCTCCTTCGCCCACAAGGCGGGGCTGCACGCGAGCGCGATCAAGGTCGACCCGTTGCTCTACAACCACGTGGACCCCGCCGTGGTGGGCAACGACATGCGGATCCTGGTGACCGAGATGGCCGGCCGGGCCAGCATCGAGCTGAAGAGCCGCGAGCTGGGTCTGGACCTGGCCGGCCATCCGGACGCGCTGTCCCGGGTCACCGGCCGGGTCAAGGAGCTGGAGGCCGGCGGCTGGTCGTTCGAGGCCGCCGACGCGTCGTTCGAGCTGCTGGTCCGCTCCGAGCTGCCGGACGCGGCGCCGGCCCGGCCGTTCGCGCTGGAGTCGTACCGGGTGCTGGTCGAGCACCGCGAGGACGGCGCGGTGGTCTCCGAGGCGACCGTCAAGATCCGGGTACGGGGCGAGCGGGTGATCGCCACCGCCGAGGGCAACGGTCCGGTCAACGCGCTGGACGAGGCGCTGCGGGTGGGGCTGGCCCGGCACTACCCGGAGCTGCGCGAGTTCGAGCTGGCCGACTACAAGGTCCGCATCCTGGAGGGCAGCCACGGCACCGGCGCGGTGACCCGGGTGCTGGTGGAGACCGCCGGCGCCGGCCGGGACTGGACCACGGTCGGCGTGCACCCCAACGTGGTGGAGGCGAGCTGGCACGCGCTCGTCGACGCGCTGACCTACGGCCTCGACCGGGCCCGGGTGTATGGCGGGGCCCCCGCTTAACGCCTGCGGTAGAGGAAGGGGCCCCGCTTAACACTCGCGTCGGGCGGGGCTCACGCCGCCGGCAGGCGCAGCTCGGCCAGCAGGGCCCGGTGGTCGCTGCCGGGCACCGGCCGGACGTCGACGTCGCGGACCGCGATGCGCCGGTCCACCAGCACGTGGTCGATGGTGACCGGCGGGATCGGGTCGCCGTCGTACGGGCCCCAGGTGCCGCGCAGTCCCGCCCCGGCCGCGTCGGCGGCGTCGGTGTAGCCGGTCGCGATCAGGCGACGCATCGTGGCGTGGTCCAGGGTGGCGTTGAAGTCGCCGGCCAGCACGCTGAGCCCGCCGGCGGGTGTGGCCGGCGGCTGGGCCCGCTGGTCGGTCCACCACTGCGGCACCGCGTCGATGGTGTACGGCGCGCCCGGGTGCGCCGACTCCACCCGCAGCGGCGGTGCTCCCGGCACCAGCACGGTCCCGTACGCCTGGGTGAGGAAGTATCGGCGATGGCGGCGGTGGCCGGGGTCGCGCAGCGGGTGGCGGGCGTAGAGGCCGGAGCCGGTGGCGCCCGCCTCGGGGCTCAGCGACCGGTGCGGCAGCAGCGTGGCCAGGCCGAGCCGGTCCAGGTCGGCGGCGAGCTGCGGGGTGAGTTCCTGCACGGTGAGCACGTCCACCCGCTGTGTCCGGACCAGCGCCACCAGCGCCGCCGGGTCGGCCGAGCCGAGCCGCAGGTTGGCGGTGAGCAGCCGCAGCACCGGGCCGTCCACGCCCGGCCGGCCGTCGGCGAGCGCGCGGGGCGCCACCGCGCCGACCAGTGCCAGTGCGGCCAGCGCCGCGACCGCCGCGGGCGCGCGGCGGCGCAGCGCGAGCGCCAGCACCGCGACGGCCGGCGCCACCGCGGCGACGTACGGCGTGAAGGCCGCCGTCAGCACCAGCGGCCCCCGTTCCAGCCCGGCCAGGCGCAGCAGTGCCCAGGCGGCGACCGGCGCGACGGCCAGCCAGCACACCCCGGTCGTCCACCGGCCGCCCCGGGCGCGGGCGCGCGGGGGAGTGTCCACCGTGATCACGCGGTCAGCGTACCGGC
The DNA here is from genome assembly GCF_013694245.2 of Micromonospora ferruginea. Classification (NCBI taxonomy): domain Bacteria; kingdom Bacillati; phylum Actinomycetota; class Actinomycetes; order Micromonosporales; family Micromonosporaceae; genus Micromonospora; species Micromonospora robiginosa. Next base: position 4,071,404 of record NZ_CP059322.2, on the reverse strand, counting down.
GTCGCCGCGAAGCATTTTCGTGAATGGTCGAGCGCTTCCTTCTCACAATTTTGGGCGCGTTGACAAATGGTCGCGGACACGCGATGAGCGCTATTGACCGCCCCATTGTCCGGTGTTACGTTCCACCTGGTTGAAGCATTCAACTCTCCGTAGTAAGACCAGCTCAGCGGCGGTGCGCCCGGCTCGGATCCCCGATGATCCGCAATTGTTCGCGCCCGCCGTATCACCACGGTCAAAAGAGGGAGATCTGTCATGGCTACATTCTTCAAGCGAAAGGCGACGGTGGTGGCGCTCGCCGCGCTGTCCCTCACCGTGGCCGGTGGTGGGATCGCGGTCGCCGCCCAGCCCGAGTCGAAGGTGGGCCAGCCGGCTGCTGCCCGGGGGACCGGCCAGCAGCCGCCGGTCAGCGCGGCCGAGCAGCGGGCCGCCCGGACCGCCATGCGCGCCACCCTGGCGCCGCCGGCCGCCGGCCAGGTCGCCTGGGCGGTGGTGTCGTCCACCGGCGTGCTGCTCCAGCACTCCGGCAACGTGGTGTCCGCGTTCCGGTTCGCGCCCGGGGTGGGCGTGTCCCCGGGGCAGTTCCAGGTGCTGCTCGACTACAACGTGAGCCAGAAGGCGTACGTGGCGACCGTCGGCACCAACGACCCGAACAACGTGCCGCCCAGCGGCCAGGTGTCCGTCGCGCCGCGCTACCTCACCCCGAACGCGGTCTTCGTGCAGACCCGCACCTCGGACGGCATCTTCTCGCCCCGGCCGTTCCACCTCGTGGTCGCCAACTGACCCGCCCCGCCGCGCACCGGCCCCCGCCTCGGCGGGGGCCGGTGTCGTGTTCCGTCCCGGTCCGGTGCGTCGCACGCCGGTTCGCGCGGTTGCCGCCCGATCGGGGAGGTCCTCCCGGTCCGGGCCGCCCCGGGCCCGGATGCGGCCGATAATCCGACGTTTGTCGCGGCTCCGGCATGGGAAGCAAGCACCGTGACGGACATCTCGGACACCCTGGCCAGCGTGCCCACCCCGGTCGATGCGGACGCGAGCGGCGTCGAGCTGGACCAGACCCTCTTCGAGGTCAAACGCGTGATCGTCGGGCAGGACCGGCTCGTCGACCGCCTGCTCACCGCATTGGTCGCCGACGGCCACTGCCTGCTGGAGGGCGTGCCGGGGGTGGCCAAGACGCTCGCCGCGCAGACGCTCGCCACCGTGGTCGGCGGCACCTTCTCCCGGATCCAGTTCACGCCCGACCTGGTCCCGTCGGACATCGTGGGCACCCGGATCTACCGGGCGTCTACCGAGGCGTTCGACGTGGAGCTGGGACCGATCATGGCGAACCTGGTGCTCGCCGACGAGATCAACCGGGCTCCGGCCAAGGTGCAGTCGGCGCTGTTGGAGGCGATGGCCGAGCGGCAGGTCTCCATCGCCGGGCGGAGCTGGCCGGTGCCCGACCCGTTCCTGGTGCTGGCCACCCAGAACCCGATCGAGTCGGAGGGCGTCTACCAGCTCCCCGAGGCGCAGCGGGACCGGTTCCTGATGAAGGTCGTGGTCGACTACCCGAGCGACGCCGACGAACTGGCCATCCTCTACCGGATGAGCACCGAGCGACCCACCGCCCGCCCGGTGCTCGACCCGGTGCGGCTGCGGGAGCTGCAACGCCGCGCGGCCGACGTCTTCGTCCACCACGCGCTGGCCGAATACGTGGTCCGGCTCATCCTCGCCACCCGGGACCCGGGCCGCTTCGGCCTGCCCGAGATCGCGCCGCTGCTGGCGTACGGGGCCAGTCCGCGCGCCACGCTCGGCCTGGTGGCCGCCGCCCGCGCCCACGCGCTGATCCACGGCCGGGACTACGTGCTCCCCGAGGACGTGCGCGAGCTGGCGGTGGACGTGCTGGCGCACCGGCTGGTGCTCTCCTTCGACGCGGTGGCCGACGGGGTGTCCGGCGAGGACGTGGTGCGTCGCCTGGTCGACGCGGTGCCGCCGCCCCGGCTGGTGACCGGACCCGCGCCGGCGGCGCCGGACCTGGCGGCGGCGTGAGCCGCGGGCCGGGCGTCGCCGATCCGCAGATCGCCGACCTCGCCCCGGACCAGCGGCTGCGACGGTTGGAGCTGACCGTGACCCGGCGCCTCGACGGGCTGCTGCACGGGCGCTACCGGGGCCTGCTGCCCGGGCCGGGCAGCGAGGCGGCCGGCAGCCGGGAGTACCGCCCCGGCGAGGACGAGGTGCGCCGGATGGACTGGGCGGTGACCGCGCGGACCACCGTGCCGCACGTGCGCGAGGTCGACGCCGACCGGGAGCTGACCACCTGGCTGCTCGTCGACGCCAGCGCCAGCATGGAGTACGGGACGTCCACACTGGACAAACGGGAACTCGCGGTGGCGGCGGTGGCCTGCGTCGGCTTCCTCACCGCCGGGGTGGGCAACCGCCTCGGCGCCCAGGTGCTCACCCGGGACGGGTTGCGCCGGTTCCCGGCCCGCAGCGGGCGGATCCACCTGCTCGGGCTGCTGCGCGCGCTGCTCGGCGCCCCGCGTACCGACGATCCGCCGGACCCGCGCGCGGCGGCCCGGGCCGACGGGCGCGGCGTGGCGCCGGAGCCGGGCCTCGCCGACGGCCTGGCCGGCCTCCAGCGGGTGGCCACCCGACGAGGGCTGGCGGTGGTGGTCTCCGACTTCCTCGACGAGCTGCCCGACGACCCGGACGAGCCGCCGCCCTGGGCCGCCGCGCTGCGCCGGCTGGCGGTCCGGCACCAGGTGCTCGCGGTGGAGGTGACCGACCCGCGCGAGTTGGAGCTGCCGGACGTCGGGCTGGTCACCCTGGTCGACCCGGAGAGCGGCCGGCACCGCGAGGTGTGGACCGGTGACCCGGCGCTGCGCGAGCGGTACGCCCGGGCCGCCGCCGCCCAACGTGAGCAGGTGCGTCGGGCCCTGCACCGGGCCGGCGCGACCCACCTGACGCTGCGCACCGACCGGGACTGGTGCGCGGACGTGGTCCGGCACGTGCACGAGCAACGCCGGCTGGCCACCGCGCCGGCCGTGGCCCGGGGAGGTGCCGCATGAGCTGGCAGTCGCCCGCCCGCCTCTGGTTGCTGCTCGCGGTCGCCGCGCTGGTCGCCGGCTACCTGGTGTTGCAGCGCCGGCAGAGCCGGTACGCGGTCCGCTTCACCAACCTGCGCCTGCTGGACCGGGTCGCGCCGCGTCGACCGGCCTGGCGGCGGCACGTGCCGGCGGGACTCTTCCTCGGCATGCTGGCGCTGCTGGTGGTCGGGTTCGCCCGGCCCGAGGCCGAGGTGCGGGTGCCCCGGGAGCGGGCCACCGTGATGGTCGCGGTGGACGTGTCCACCTCGATGCTCGCCGGTGACGTGGACCCGGACCGGCTGACCGCGGCCAAGGAGGCCGGCCGGAAGTTCGTCGACGGGCTGCCGGACGAGTTCAACGTGGGCCTGGTGGCGTTCGCCGGCAGCGCGGCGGTGCTGGTGCCGCCGAGCACCGACCGGGAGGCGCTGCACGAGGGGATCGAGCGGCTCGCCGAGGGCATCACCGGGGTGCAGGGCACCGCGATCGGCGAGGCGATCAGCACCTCGCTCGGCGCGGTGAAGAGCCTGGACGCCACCGCCGCGAAGGACCCGCCGCCGGCCCGGATCATCATCCTCTCCGACGGCGCGAACACCGCCGGGATGGACCCGATGGAGGCGGCCGACCAGGCGGTCGCGGCCAAGGTGCCGGTGCACACCATCTCCTTCGGCACGCCCGGCGGCTCGGTCGACCGGGGAGGCCGGGCGATCCAGGTGCCGGTGGACGGGCAGACGCTCAAGGCGGTCGCCGAGGAGACCGGCGGCGGCTTCCACGAGGCGTCGACCAGTCGCGAGCTGAAGGACGTCTACGAGGACATCGGCACCTCGGTCGGCTACCGCACGCAACAGCAGGACATCTCGGCCCGCTTCATCGGCTTCGGGCTGGTCCTGGCCATGGGCGCCGCCGCCGGCTCGCTGCGGTGGTTCTCCCGACTGCCCTGACCGCACTTCCGAGGCGGACGACGCACGACACGTGAGGAGCCAGGCATGGCAGTGCAGACCGGACTCGGCGAGCCGCGCGGCCCGTGGTTCGTCTCGCCCGAGCTGGACCCGGACGGGCGCGGCTGGTCCGACGTATCCGGGTCGGCCGGGCCGGGTGCGTCGGGGCGGCGGAGCTGGCGGGGCCGGTTGCTGAGCGCGGCGGCGGTGGTGGCGCTCTCCACCGTCTCCGGCGCGGCGGCCGGCACCTGGGCGGCCGGCCGGGACGCGCCGGGCCCGTCGGCGGCCTCCGCCGCGCCGGTGCCGGCCGAACTGGTCACCGCCGCCGGCAAGACGGTGCCGGGGGTGGTCTCGGTGATGGTCGGCGGCCGGTCCGGCACGGGCGCGTCCGGCTCCGGCTTCGCCATCGACAACGAGCAGCACATCGTCACCAACGACCACATCCTGGCCCGGGGCGGCTCCGGTCCGGTGACGGTGGAGACGTCGGACGGGCGGCGCCTCGTCGCGGAGGTGGTGGGCCGGGCGCCGGACAGCGACCTGGCCGTGCTGAAGGTGCCGGCCTCGGCCGGATTGCCGCCGCTGCCGCTGGCCAAGCCGAACGCGACCCGGGTGGGGGAGCCGGTGCTCGCGGTCGGCTCCCCGCTCGGGCTCGCCGGCACGGTCACCGCCGGTATCGTCAGCGCGCTCAACCGGCAGGTCCGGATCGGCAACGGCCGGCACACCGCGGTGCAGACCGACGCCTCCATCAACCCGGGCAACTCGGGCGGCCCGCTGGTGAACGCGCGCGGCGAGGTGGTCGGGGTGAACACCGCCATCGCCACCATCGACGGGAACGGCTCGATCGGCATCGGCTTCGCCATTCCGATCGACCAGGTGCAGCAGACCGCCGACACGATCATCGGTAAGGGCGGCTGACCTGCGCAGACGGCCCGGAAACTGTCGGATATCCGGCGTGGGAGCATCGGAGGATGGAAATATTACGCTGAGTATGGATACTGGCGGAGGTGGAGCAAGCTGTCATCGCGGCCCTCCTGCTGGTGGGCCTGGTCATCGGCGCCGGCGTCGGCGCGTCGTACGCCCGTGCCAAGCGGGGCTGGAAGGACTATCAGACGGTCCGGACCAGCGTCCCGGGCGCGCGGCGCAGCGCGTGGTCGGCGATCCGGGCCGTGGCCGTCAAGGCCGCCGTCATCGCCCTGCTGCTGGTCGGCGCCGCCGCCTACGCGGCGTCCGGCTCGGACCAGGAACGGGCCGGACCCGCACCGACGGTGACCCCGAGCCCGAGCCACCGCCCGGGGCGCTAGCCTCGGGGCGTGGACGACGGACTGCGGGTGACCGACCGGCTCGTGGTGCCGGCCGCCGAGCTGCGGGAGCGGTTCTCCCGGTCGTCCGGGCCGGGCGGTCAGGGCGTCAACACCACCGACTCCCGGGTGGAGCTGAGCTTCGACCTGGCCGGCTCGCCGAGCGTGCCGGAGACGCTGCGGGAACGGGCCCTGGGCCGGCTCGCCGGCCGGCTGGTCGACGGGGTGCTCACCGTGGCGGCCAGCGAGCACCGCGCGCAACTGGCCAACCGGGAGGCGGCCCGGGAACGGATGGCGGCGCTGCTGCGCGAGGCGGTCGCCCCGCCGCCCAAGGCGCGCCGGCCGACCCGCCCGTCACGCGGTGCGAAGGAACGCCGGCTGGCCGACAAGAAACGGCAGTCCCAGCGCAAACGCGACCGCCGGGTGGACGGCGACTGACCCGAAATCCGGTTGAGCCGCCGGCCGCGCGGCCCGGAGAATCCGGCACGTGCCGACCGATTTCTCCGTCAAGCCCACGCTCACCGGCGAGCGGGTGCTGCTGCGGCCGTTCGCCGACGACGACCTGCCGGCGCTCGCGGAGATCCTGGCCGACCCGGAGGTCGCCCGGCTCACCGGCAGCCCGCCCGGCGAGGGCTTCGAGCCGGCCCGGTTGCGCGCCTGGTACGGCACCCGCAACAGCCAGCCCGACCGGCTCGACCTGGCCGTGGTCGACCGGGCCACCGGCTCGTGCGTCGGCGAGGTGGTCCTCAACGAGTGGGACCGGGCCAATGCGAGCTGCAACTTCCGCACCCTGATCGGCCCCGGCGGGCGCGATCGCGGCCTCGGCACCGAGGCGGTCCGGCTGGTCGTCGGGTACGGCTTCGCGCACCTCGGCCTGCACCGCGTCGGGTTGGAGGTGTTCGCGTTCAACCCGCGGGCCCGCCGCGCCTACGAGAAGGTCGGCTTCGTGGCCGAGGGCACGCTGCGGCAGGTGCTGCGCGACGGCGACGACTGGGTGGACGCCACCGTCATGTCGATCCTCGCGCCGGAGTGGGCTAGGCACCGGGGCCGTCCGGAGGGTTGAGTCCGAGGCTTCGAAGCGCTTCAATGCTTACGGGAGCGTCAGGGCCGTCACCGACCGACCGTCACGTGACAGGAGTCCCTCCCGCATGTCCCGAAACCGCCTGCGCGTCGTGCTGACCGCGCTCGCCGCGCTGCTGCCCGCCCTGGCCCTCGGCCTCGCCCTCGTCTCCACCCCGCCGGCCGCCGCGGCCGCCGCCCCGATCCGCGTCATGCCGCTCGGCGACTCCATCACCGGGTCGCCCGGCTGCTGGCGTGCCGTGCTCTGGAACCGCCTCCAGTCCACCGGCCACACCGACGTCGACTTCGTCGGCACGCTCGGCCCGCAGGGCTGCGGCGTGACCTACGACGGCGACAACGAGGGGCACGGCGGCTATCTGGCGACGAACATCGCCAACCAGAACCTGCTCCCCGGCTGGCTCGCCGCCACCCACCCCGACGTGGTGCTCATGCACCTCGGCACCAACGACGTGTGGAGCAACATCCCGCCGGCCACCATCCTCGCCGCGTACTCGAAGCTGGTGGACCAGATGCGGGCCGCCAACCCGGCCACCACCGTGCTGGTCGCGAAGATCATCCCGATGAATCCGTCCAGTTGCCCGGAGTGCGGGCAGCGGACCGTCGCGCTCAACGCGGCCGTCGACGGCTGGGCGGCCGGAAAGACCACCGCCGCGTCACCGATCGTGGTGGTCGACCAGTGGACCGGCTTCAACACCGCCACCGACACCTACGACGGGGTGCACCCCAACGCCGCCGGCGACCAGAAGATGTCCGACCGGTGGTACCCGGCGCTGGCCGCCGTCCTGGACCGCACCACGCCGACCCCGACACCGAGGCCCACCGCGACGCCGACCCCGACCCCGACGTCCAGCCCGTCGCCGTCACCCACCGGGTCGACGACCGGAGCCCCGCACCCCACCGACAGCCCGTCACCGACGCCCACGGTCGGCGCCTGCGCCGCCACCTGGCGGACCGCCGGGCAGTGGCCGGGCGGCTTCCAGGCCGAGATCACGGTCCGCAACACCGGGGCCGCGCCGATCCCGTACTGGGTGGTCCGGTTCGCGCTCACCGGCGGGCAGCGGATCACCCAGTCGTGGAGTGCCCAGGTGGCGCAGGGCGGGACCGCGGTGACCGCCCGGAGCGCGACCTGGAACGGCGCGCTGGCCCCGGGCGCGCAGGCCACCTTCGGCTTCCTGGCCGACGGCGCGGTCCCGGACCCGGTGCCGCTGCCGGCGTGCGCCCTCGGCTGACCGGGACGCCGCCGGCTGACGGGTCTCAGGCCCCGTCGGCCGGCGCGGCCCGGTCCAGCTCGGCCAGCAGCCGGGCCCGCAGGCCGGCGGCACGCTCGGCGAACCCGCGCTGGGCGGTGGCGTACTCCGCCCGGCCCTCCGGGGTCTCCACCCGCACCGGCGGACGGCCCAGCTCGGCCAGGTCGTACGGGCTGGCCCGCATGTCCAGCTCGCGGATCTCCCGGGCCAGCGCGAACGCGTCCGCCACCAGCTCCGACGGCACCAGCGGGGACAGCTTGTAGGACCACTTGTAGAGATCCATGTTGGCGTGCAGGCAACCCGGCTGCTCCAGCGCGTGCTGGCTCTCCCGGCTCGGCCGGAGCACGTTGAGCGGCCGGGCCGGCGCGGTGAAGAACCGGAACGCGTCGAAGTGGCTGCACCGCACGCCGCGCTCCTCGACCACCGCCGCGGTCGCCGCCGGGCTGAGCCGCAGCGGCCAGGCGTTGTGCCGCACCTGCTCCTGGGTCTGCCGGTAGACCATCGCCCACTCGTGCATGCCGAAGCAGCCGAGGTGCGCCGGGCGGCCGGCGGTGGACGCCAGCAGCGTCCGGATCCAGGCGACCGACTCGGCGCGGCGCGCCCGGACCCGCCCGGTGTCGAGGGTGAGACCGGCGGCGACGGCGGTGTAGTCCGGGCCGAACGCGGCCGGGTCGGCGTCGCGCAGCACCACCCCCGCGCCCGGGTGCCAGCGGCGCAGTTGCGCGGGGCGGTGCGAGTAGTAGGTGAAGAGGAAGTCCTCCACCGGATGCTTCGCCCCGGTGCGGCGGCGGGCCAGGTGCGGCGCCAGCCAGGCGTCGACCCGCTCCTCGTGGTCGCGCCGGCGGGCCTGCCAGTCGGCCGCGTCGAGCACGGCGTCGGGGGCGAGGGCGGCGGTCACGAACCCAGGGTACGCACCGCCGCCCGGCCCGCCGTCAGTCCACGTCCACCCGCACGCCGGCGGAGAACACGCCGCTGCGCAGCTCCAACTGCTTCGGCGGCTGGGCCCCGTGCACGGTGAACACCAGCGGCAGCAGGACCCGCCGCCCGGCGGCCACCGGTTGGGCGAACACGTCCCGGCCCAGGTTCGCCACCCGGGTGGCGTCCTCGTCGGCGGACACCCAGTTGCCGCTGGGCAGGTACGCGCGCTGCAACTGCCCGTGCCAGGTCTGCTGCTCCCCGGTAACGTTGCGCACGCCGACCGTGGCCAGGCAGGGCCGCCCGCCGCCCGGGGGCGCCGGCACCACACCCGCGCCGCAGCTCATCCGGTAGACGGTGAACTCGAACGCGGTCTCCCGCAGCGGCACCCCCAGCCCGCCGTTGACGGTGCTGCCCACCCACGCGCCGCTGGTCGGCTGCTTGGTGGTGTCCATCGCGGCGACCCGCTGCGTGGCGGTCCACGCCGCCGCGCCCACCACCCCGGCCAGCACCGCCGCCGCCACGCCGACCGTCAGCCAGACCGGTGGCCGGCGACGCCGGGAGGCGGGTGTCGGCAACGCCGGACGCGGATAGACCGTGCCCTGGTCGGCCGGGCCGCCCGTCGACATGCCGCCGGACGCCGCACCGCCGCCGGGCCCGGCGCCGCCGCTCGGGCCGGTGCCGTGGCCAGGCAGGGCGCCAGCGTGGGCCGGTGCCGCGCGCCGGCGGCGACGTACCGCCCACCAGAGCACCGCGCCGGCGACCACCAGCACCGCGACGAGCGCGGCCAGCAGCACCGCCGGGCGGCGCCAGGCCGGGCCCGCGGCCGCCTGCGCGGCGGGAGCGGTGGCCGAGCCCACCCAGGTCGCCGTGGCGCAGTCGTACGGCCGGGTGCCGTCGGTGCCGTAGACGCAGGTGGGGGCCGTCACCGGGTGGTCCGGCCCGGTCACCGCGAGGGCGGTGTGCAACGCGGTCGTGCTCCGCGCCGGCAGGCGCAGCCGCCAGGTGACCTCCCCGGCGGTCGCGCCGACCGGACCGGTGGCCTGCCCGCCGCCGGTCACCGTGGTGGCCCGGGACCCGCTCGGCAGCTCCTGGCGGACCATCGTCTCGACCGGTGTCGTGCCGGCGTTGCGGACCTCGATCCGGTAGCCCGGGGCCGGGGTGCCGGCCGCGCCCACGGCCACGCTCACCGGTGGCGTCGTCGGCCGGACCGGCGCCGGCCCGGTGGACGGCACCGCCGGGGGCGCCGCCGGCACGCCGGTCGGGATCGGGGTGGCCGCCGCGGCGACCACGGCCGGGGCGGGTCGGGCGGGTGCGGCCGCCGCCCGGGGCGCCGCCGGGGGCAGCGCCGGCACGGCGGCGATGACGCCGAGGCAGTTCACGAGCACTGCCAGGGTCCTGTGGTGTCGTCTCGATGCAGGCATACCAACGAACCTCCGGAACCGAAGCTATGGGCCGGGGGCCGCCGGGCGGGTACGAAGCCGGCATTCCCGCCCCGGCCGGCGCGATCCGGCGTACCCTGGCGCGCCCGGTCGAGGCCGGCGTCACCTGCCGTGTCCGGCGGCCGACCCGGCCGGCCGGGATAGATTGGCCGGGTGCGTATCGCTCGTTTCGCTCATGCCAAGGGAATGTCGTTCGGGGTCGTCGAGGGCGAGCCGGAGGCCGGGCCGCAGGGCCTGACCATCGCCGAGATCGACGGCCACCCGTTCGGGCAGATCCAGTTCTCCGGCGCCCGCTGGGCGCTCTCCGACGTGCGGCTGCTGTCGCCGATCCTGCCGAGCAAGGTGGTGTGCGTCGGCCGCAACTACGCCGAGCACGCCGCCGAGCACGGCAGCGAGGTGCCGAAGGAGCCGCTGCTCTTCCTCAAGCCGTCCACCTCGGTGATCGGCCCGCGCGACGCCATCCGCCTGCCGATCTTCTCCAAGCAGGTCGAGCACGAGGCGGAACTCGCCGTGGTGATCGGCGCGCCCGGCGCGCGACGGGCCGACCGGGCCGCCGCCGAGCGGGCCATCTTCGGCTACACCTGCGCCAACGACGTCACCGCGCGGGACCTCCAGCGGTCCGACGGGCAGTGGACCCGGGCCAAGGGCTTCGACTCGTTCTGCCCGATCGGGCCGTGGATCACCACCGGGTTGGACGTCCGCGACCTGGAGATCCGCTGCGAGGTGGGCCGTGATCCGGAGGAGATGGAGGTGCGCCAGCTCGGCCGGACCAAGGACATGGTGTTCGACGTGCCCGGCCTGGTGTCGTACATCTCGCACGTGATGACGCTGCTGCCCGGTGACGTGGTGCTGACCGGCACTCCGGCGGGGGTTAGCCCGCTCACCGAGGGGGATACGGTCACCGTGCGGATCGAGGGGATCGGGGAGCTGAGCAACCCGGTGGTCCCGGTCGCCTGATCCGGCTTCGATGCCTCGTTTCCGCAGGTCACGTGCGGTTCGGGGGGTTGGATTTGGCCTGCCGGCACGGGGAGGGTAAAGTTCATTCCCGGCGCCGCAAGGGGCCAATGGGGTATGGGGTAATTGGCAGCCCGACTGATTCTGGTTCAGTTAGTCTAGGTTCGAGTCCTGGTACCCCAGCGCAGCCGGTGGTTCGTGAGAATCCCGGTCGCTGGATTCTGGCAGTTGCCGCTGCCGGAGTGCACGAAGGTTCTGGCCCCGTCGTCTAGCGGCCCAGGACGCCGCCCTCTCAAGGCGGTAGCGCCGGTTCGAATCCGGTCGGGGCTACAGCACCGTCAGCCCGTCCCGTTACTCGGGGCGGGCTGTTCTGCTGTTCGGCCCCCGACCAGGGGGCGACCCCCCTCGGCGGTGCCGGAGACGGTGCCGCTAGACTACTGCCACACCGCCCGCGAGGGTCGGTGAAGCAGGAAATGTGCCTGGCCCCGTCGTCTAGCGGCCCAGGACGCCGCCCTCTCAAGGCGGTAGCGCCGGTTCGAATCCGGTCGGGGCTACGTTCACGGACGGCCCGTCTCGCTCCGCGAGGCGGGCCGTTCCGCATTCCCCGGTTCCCTGCTGCGTCGATCATGAAGTTGGCGGCGGTCTGGAAGATCAAAAACGCCGCCAACTTCATGATCGACGCGGAGTCGGCTCGGGGGTCAGAGGCCGGAGAGGCGTTGGCCGGCGCGGACGACGGCCATGGCGTGGCGCTCGCCGGGGCGGCGACCGAGGCGCTCGATCGGGCCGGAGATGCTCACCGCGGCGATCACCCGGCCGGTGCGGTCCCGGATCGGGGCCGAGACGCTCGCCACACCGGCCTCCCGCTCGGCCACGCTCTGCGCCCAGCCGCGCCGGCGCACCTCGGCGAGCGTGCGGCCGGTGAACTTGGCGCGCGGCAGCAGCGGCATGACCGCCTCCGGCGGCTCCCAGGCGAGCAGGATCTGCGCCGCCGAGCCGGCGGTCATCGGCAGCACCGAGCCGACCGGGACGGTGTCCCGCAGGCCGCTGGCGCGCTCGGCGGCGGCCACGCAGATCCGCTCGTCGGCGCGGCGCAGGTAGAGCTGGGCGCTCTCCCCGGTGGCGTCGCGCAGCGCGGCCAGCAGCGGCTCGGCTGCGGTGAGCAGCACGTCGGGGGCCGCGTTGGCCAGCTCGCCCAGGCGTGGACCCGGGCGCCATCGGCCCTGGGTGTCCCGGACCAGCATCCGGTGGATCTCCAGCGCCTGTGCCAGCCGGTGCGCGGTGGCCCGGGGCAGCTTGGTGCGTTCAACGAGTTCGGCCAGGCTGGCGCCGTCGACACAGGCGGCCAGGATGACCACCGCCTTGTCGAGAACGCCGACACCGCTCATACTGTGTCCCACAAGCCGAAATTTACCTCCCAGAATTTAGGATGTCCAGATGGTGGGAGTCACTCGACCGAGGACCCTGGCCGAGAAGGTCTGGGACGCGCACGTGGTCCGCTCCGCCGACGGTGAGCCGGACCTGCTCTTCATCGACCTGCACCTGCTGCACGAGGTGACCAGCCCGCAGGCGTTCGACGGGCTCCGCCTGGCCGGGCGCGGGGTCCGTCGCACCGACCTGACGATCGCGACCGAGGACCACAACACCCCGACCGGGTACGACGACCCGGCGTTCCGCGCCCGGCGCGGCGACCTGCTCACCATCGCGGACCCCACCTCCCGCACCCAGATCGAGACGCTGCGCCGCAACTGCGCCGAGTTCGGCGTACGGCTGCACCCGCTGGGCGACGAGAACCAGGGCATCGTGCACGTGATCGGCCCGCAGCTCGGGCTCACCCAGCCGGGCATGACGATCGTCTGCGGCGACTCGCACACCGCCACCCACGGCGCGTTCGGCGCGCTCGCCTTCGGCATCGGCACCAGCGAGGTCGAGCACGTGCTCGCCACCCAGACGCTGCCGCAGGCCCGGCCGCGCACCATGGCGGTCGAGGTGGTCGGCGAGCTGGCGCCCGGCGTCACCGCCAAGGACCTGGTGCTCGCGCTGATCGCCCAGGTGGGCACCGGCGGCGGGCGCGGTCACATCGTGGAGTACCGGGGCGAGGCCATCCGCGAGCTCTCCATGGAGGGCCGGATGACGATCGCGAACATGTCCATCGAGTGGGGCGCCAAGGCCGGCATGATCGCGCCGGACGAGACCACGTTCGCGTACCTGAAGGGGCGGCCCAACGCCCCGCAGGGGGCCGACTGGGACGCGGCGCTGGAGCACTGGCGGACGCTGCCCACCGACGAGGGCGCGACGTTCGACACCGAGGTGACGCTGGACGCGAGCCGGATCACCCCGTTCGTCACCTGGGGCACCAACCCCGGTCAGGGCGTGCCGCTCGGCGCGACCGTGCCGGACCCGGAGGCGTTCGGCAGCGAGCCGGAGCGGGTCGCGGCCCGCCGCGCGCTGGAATACATGGACCTCACCCCCGGCACGCCGCTGCGCGACCTCGCCGTGGACGTGGTCTTCGTCGGCTCGTGCACCAACGGGCGGCTGGAGGACCTGCGGGCCGCCGCCGACGTGCTGCGCGGGCGGCGGGTCGCCGACGGCGTACGCATGCTCGTGGTCCCCGGCTCCGCGGCGGTGCGGGAGGCGGCCGAGATCGAGGGGCTCGACCAGGTCTTCACCGACGCGGGCGCCGAGTGGCGGTTCGCCGGCTGCTCGATGTGCCTGGGCATGAACCCCGACACGCTCAAGCCGGGGGAGCGTTCCGCCTCCACCTCCAACCGCAACTTCGAGGGCCGGCAGGGCCGGGGCGGGCGTACCCATCTGGTGTCCCCGCCGGTCGCCGCCGCCACCGCCGTGGTCGGCCGGCTCGCCGCCCCCGCCGACCTGTAGGAAGGGCAGCCCAGAGATGGACAAGTTCACCGCACACACCGGCACCGCCGTGCCGCTGCGCCGGTCCAACGTGGACACCGACCAGATCATCCCCGCCGTGTACCTCAAGCGGGTGACCCGGACCGGCTTCGCCGACGGCCTGTTCAACGCCTGGCGGGAGGACCCGTCATTCATTCTCAACGATCCCACCTATTCGGGGGCGTCGATTCTTGTGGCGGGCCCGGAGTTCGGCACCGGCTCCTCCCGGGAGCACGCCGTCTGGGCCCTGCGGGACTGGGGGTTCCGGGCCGTCGTCTCGCCGCGCTTCGGTGACATCTTCCGTGGCAACGCGTTGAAGGAAGGTCTCCTTCCGGTCGAGCTGGAATTGGGCGCCGTGGAGCGACTCTGGGCCCTCTCCGAATCCGACCCGACCACCCCGGTCACCGTCGACCTGGCCGCCCGAGAGGTCCGCGCCGGCGACGCCACCTGGGCCTTCCCGCTCGACGACCACAGCCGCTGGCGGCTGATGGAGGGCTTGGACGACATTGGACTCACCCTCCGGCACGAGGCCGAGATCGGCGCGTACGAGGCCTCCCGGCCGGCGTTCCTGCCCTCGATCGCCTGAGCGCGGGCCCCTTTTCGCCCCCACCGGCCCGACCGGTGGGGGCGAATCCGTTGCGACACAAGGGCTTTTTTCCACCGAATGTTTGTGTCCAGGCAGCACAGGGCATACGGTGCGCGCAGAATGGCTCGCGTCGAGTCAGTTGCACAATCGGGAGGAAGTCGTGAACAAGGCCGAGCTCATCGAGGCGCTCGCCGTTCGCCTGGGGGACCGGAAGACGGCGACGGCCGCGCTCGACGCGGTTCTCGCTGAGGTCCAGGCGGCGGTCACCAAGGGCGACAAGGTGGCGATCACCGGATTCGGAGCGTTCGAGAAGCGCGTCCGTGGAGCCCGAACAGCCCGCAACCCGCGGACCGGCGAGGCGGTGAAGGTCAAGAAGACCTCCGTCCCGACCTTCCGGGCGGGTGCGGGCTTCAAGGAGATGGTGGCCAGCGGCAAAGTGCCGAAGGAGACCACCGCTGCGAAGAAGACCGCCGGGGCCGCCAAGACCACGGCGGCGAAGAAGACCACGGCGGCGAAGACCACCGGAGCCGCCAAGAAGACCACGGCGGCGAAGGCCACCAAGACCACCGCGGCGAGCAAGAAGGCCGCGCCGGCCAAGAAGGCCGCCGCGACCAAGACCACGGCGGCGAAGAAGACGACCGCGGCGAAGTCCACCGCGGCCAAGAAGACCACCACCGCGGCCAAGAAGACGACCGCGGCGAAGTCCGCCACGGCCAAGAAGACCACGGCGGCGAAGAAGGCGCCCGCGAAGAAGGCGCCGGCCAAGAAGGCCGCCAGTCGGCGCTGACCGGACAGCCCCACCGAGGGCGCCCACCGTTCGCGGTGGGCGCCCTCGTCCGTGGGTACGCGTTGACCGCCCACCGCGCCGCCGCGCAGAATCGCCGTGCCGAAAACCCCCGTCGGTCACGAGAAGAGGCGCCCGTGCGGCACCGTCACCTCTCCACCCTCACGCTCGCCCTGGGCGTCGCGGTCCTGCTGGACGTGTTGCGGGTCTGGCTCCCGTCGGTCATCACCCTCTTCGGCCGGGCCGCCGAGACGCCCGCCGAGCTGCTCGGCGCGTTCGCACTCGGCTGGTTCGTGCTGGGGCTGGGCGCGCCCACCCTGGTACGCCGGCTCGGCGCCCGCCCGGTCGGCCTGGTCGCGGCCGGCGTGCTCGCCGCCGTCCGGCTGGCGTTGACCGCCGGACCCGGTGGCGTCGTCCAGCTCTGGCTCGCCTGTGCCGGGCTGCTCGCCGGCCTGGTCTGGCTCGCGGCCACCGCGGCGTCGGTCGACCGACCCGTTCCCGGGCTGGCGCTCGGCCTGGCCGGCAGCGCGGTCGGGCACGCGCTGCTGGGCACCGAGGACCTCGTCTGGCGCGGCGGCGCGCTCGGCTGGACGTTGAGCGCGGCGCTGGTCGCGGCGTTCCTGAGCGCGAGCGTCACGGTCGCGGCGCAACGGCCCGGGAAAGTGTGGGCGGCGGCCCCGGCGGGACCGCCCGGCACGACGGCGGCCCTCCCGGCATCGGCCGGCGTCATCAGGTCCGCCGGGGCGGCCGTGTCGGCCGGGGTGGTCGCGTCGGCCGGATCGGAGCCGGTGGCGCCGGCGGTGGCCGGGCGTCGGGCGTGGTTGCTCTGCGGGCCGGCGCTGTTGCTGGCCAACCAGATCGCGCTCGCGCCGGCGGTGTGGGCCGCCGCCTCCGGCGCCGACGCGTCCGGGTTCCCCGGCCTGTCCCGCCCGGCGGGTGGCGCGTCACCGCTGGGCGCGCTCGCGGTCCTGCTGTTCCTGGCCGCCGCGCTGCACCGGCCACCGGTCCGGCTGGCCCGGGTGGTCTGGCCGGTCGCGTTGTTCGCCGGGGCGGTGCTGTTCGCCGCCGGGCAGCTCGTGCCGGCGTACCTGCTCACCGCCGCCGGCCTCGGCGGCTGCCTCGCCCTGGCCGACGCGGGCGAACCGGACCGCGCCGACGCGGGCGGCCGGGCGGCGGCCCGGCGTGGCCGGGCGGCGGCGGTTGGGATGGTGGTCTTCGCGGTGGCCACGATCGTCTACTACGCCGCCTACGACCTGGGGTACCCCAACGGGTGGGTGCCGGTCGTCACGGCCGTCCTCGTCGTTCTGGTGGCGTTGGCCGGGCCGTCCTGGTCCGCGCCGGCGCTGGGCGCGCCGGCCCGGCGGTGGAGCCTGCTCGGGTTGGTGGCGCTGACCGCGTTCGCGCCCGGGCTCCATCGCCCGCCGGCGCCGGCCGCGCGGCCCACCGCCACGACCGCGGCGGTGCGGGTGGCCGCGTACAACATCCGGATGGGCTTCGGCCTGGACGGCCGGCTGGACCTCGACGCGGTGGCGCGGGCCGTACGCGGGGCGGACGTGGTGCTGCTCAGCGAGGTCGACCGGGGTTGGTGGCTCAACGGCGGGCACGACACGTTGGCGCTGCTGGCCGGGCGGCTGCGGATGCCGTACGTCTTCGCGCCCGCCGCGGACCCGGTCTGGGGCGACGCAGTGCTCAGCCGGTTCCCGGTGCGGTCCGGCCGGACCCGGCCGCTGGCCGCGCACGGCGCCCCGACCGGCGCGCAGGCCCTCGGCGTCACGCTCGACCTCGGCGGGCGTGACCTCGCCGTGGTCGCCACCCACCTGCAACCGCCGCCGGGGCGGGACCCGGTCGAGCAGGCCCGCGAGGTGGCCGCGTTCGCCGCCGGGTACGCGGCCGGCCGTCCGCTGGTGCTCGGCGGTGACCTGAACACCGAGCCGGACGACCCGGCGTTCGCCGAGTTCCTCCGCGTCGGCCTGGTGGACGCGCTGGCCTCGGCCCGGCCGTTGCCGACCAGCCCGGCCGACGACCCGCGCACCCAGATCGACCACGTCTTCGTCTCGCCGGGCCTGACCGCCGCCGAGGTACGTGCCCCGCGCACCGAGGCCAGCGACCACCTCCCGGTGCGGCTCACGGTGGCCCTGCCCGACCCGCCTGCGCGTTAGGCGGGGGCCCCGCTTAACGCGCCGGTTAGGCGGGGCCCCCGCCTATACCGAAAACGTTAAGCGGGGCCCCCGCCTTACAGCCGGTCGGGGGTGAGGAGGTGGTCGCCGGCGAAGGGGAGCAGCCAGCCGCCGCCCTTGGCGGTGGTGAAGTCGCCGGGGCCCCCGGTGAGCCGTTCCAGCGCGCCCGGGATCACCTTGCCCTGGCTGCACACTGCGACCGGCTCGCCGGCCGCGGCCAGCGCGGCCAGCCGGGCCGCGGTGGCCAGCACGCACTCGTCGGCGAGCTGGCCCGGCTTCGGCTCGTCCAGGTCGCCGCAGACCTCGATCGGCAGGTCCAGCCGGGCCGCCGCCGGGTCCAACGTCTGCACGCACCGGCGGGCCGACGCGGAGAGCAGGCGCGTCGGGCGGGCCAGCGACACCAGCGGGACCAGCGCCCGCGCCTGCGCCCGGCCCTCGGCGTCCAGCGGGCGGGCGGTGTCCGGGCCGGTCCAGGTGCCCCGCCTACCGGCGTGCGCGTGCCGCACCAGCAGCACCGTCGCGGTGACCGGCGGCAGCGCCGCGAACGCGCCGATCACCTCGGCGTCGTGCGGGTAGCTGACCTGGCGGGCCGCCGCGTCGACCGGGAACCAGGCCACCTCGTCCACCTCGGTGCCGGGCTGGAAGCCGCCGCTGCCGACGGCCCGCATCGACCACCAGTCGACCGCCTTGGCGCGGCCCTCACTGCGGTAGCGGACCGTGGGCAGGCGCACCTGCGGCACCGCGCGCACGTCGGTCTCCTCGGCGACCTCGCGGACGGCGGCGACCAGCGGGTGCTCGCCGGCGTCCAGCTTGCCCTTGGGCAGCGACCAGTCGCCGTAGCGGGGGCGGTGCACCAGGCAGACCTCGACACCGTCCGGGGTCGGACGCCAGACGACACCGCCCGCCGCGCGGATCCGTACCGGTTCCTCGTCACTCACCGGATCACCGTATGCCCGCCCTCGGCGCGTCACGGCCCGCTCAGTCCGCCCGGCCGCCGACCCGGCGCAGCAGCAGGTCCTGCAGATGGGTCAGCGGCGCGTCGCCGTCGCCGGTCCGCCGGTGCCAGGTGCCGTCGGCGGCCAGCTCGAATGCGTCCACCTCGGGGTCGAACGCGGAGCTGAGCACGTGGTCCAGCTCGGCCCGGGCCACCGGGTCGCTCACCTGCACCAGCGCCTCCACCCGGCGGTCCAGGTTGCGGTGCATCAGGTCGGCCGAGCCCATCCAGAACTCGGCGTCGCCGTTGTTGCCGAACCGGAAGATCCGGGAGTGCTCCAGGAACCGGCCGAGGATGGACCGGACCCGGATGTTCTCCGACAGCCCCGGAACGCCGGGGCGCAGCATGCACATGCCCCGGATCAGCAGGTCGACGTGCACCCCGGCCCGGGAGGCCCGGTAGAGCGCGTCGGTGATCTCCTCGTCGACGAGCGCGTTCACCTTGAACTGCACCAGCCCCGGCATGCCCAGCCGGACGTGCTCGATCTCCCGGTCGATCCGCTCGATCAGGCCGCTGCGGATGCCCTGCGGCGCGACCAGCAGCCGCCGGAAGGCGGTCTGCCGGCTGTAGCCGGTGAGGACGTTGAACAGGTCGGTCAGGTCCGCGCCGATCTCCGGGTCGGCGGTGAGCATGCCGAAGTCCTCGTAGAGCCGGGCGGTCTTCGGGTGGTAGTTGCCGGTGCCGATGTGGCAGTAGCGCCGGATCTGGTTGCCCTCCTGCCGCACCACCAGCGCGGTCTTGCAGTGCGTCTTGAGACCCACCAGGCCGTAGACCACGTGGCAGCCGGCCCGTTCCAGGGTGCGCGCCCAACCGATGTTGGCCACCTCGTCGAAGCGCGCCTTCAGCTCGACCAGCACCACCACCTGCTTGCCGGCGGCGGCCGCGTCGACCAGCGCGTCGACGATCGGGGAGTCGCCGCTGGTGCGGTAGAGCGTCTGCTTGATGGCGAGCACGTTCGGGTCGGCGGCGGCCTGCTCGACGAAGCGCTGCACGCTCGTCGCGAACGAGTGGTAGGGGTGGTGCACCAGCACGTCGCCGTCGCGCAGGGTGGCGAACACGCTGCGCGGCACCTCGCCCTCGGCCAGGCGCGGGTGGGTGGCCGGCACGAACGGGCGGTCCTTCAGGTCGGGGCGGTCGGCCTCGCCGTAGACCTGCCAGAGCGCGGAGAGGTCGACCAGACCGCGGACCCGCAGCACGTCGTGGTCGTCCATGTCCAGCTCGCGGACGAGCAGCTCCAGCATGTGGTCGGAGATGGAGGCGGCCACCTCCAGCCGCACCGGGGGACCGAACCGGCGCCGGGCCAGCTCCCGCTCCAGCGCCTGGAGCAGGTCCTCGTCGCGGTCCTCGTCGACCTCGACCTCGGCGTTGCGGGTGACCCGGAACAGGTGGCACTCGACCACCTGCATGCCGGAGAAGAGCTGGCCGAGGTGGACGGAGATGAGGTCCTCCACCGGCAGGAACCGCACGCCGGGGCGGTCGCGGGCGACCCGGACGAACCGGGGGACGTTGTTCGGCACCTTGACCCGGGCGAACAGCTCGGAGCCGCCGTCCGGGTCGCGCACCGAGACGGCCAGGTTCAACGACCGGCCGGAGATGTAGGGGAACGGGTGCGCCGGGTCGACCGCGAGCGGGGTGAGCACCGGGAAGATGTGCTCCCGGAACCAGGTGCGCAGCCGTTCCCGCTCGGCGTCGTCCAGCTCGCTCCAGCGCAGGATGCGCACGTCGGACTCGGCGAGCCGGGGGAGTACGTCGTCGACGAAGCAGGCGGCGTGCCGGGCGACCAGGTCGGCGGCCTTCTCGGTGATGAGTTCGAGCTGGGTGCGCAGCGGCAGCCGGTCGCCGCCGCGCACCGGCAGTCCGGCGGAGAGCCGGCGCTTCAGGCCGGCCACCCGCACCATGTAGAACTCGTCCAGGTTGCCGGCGAAGATGGCCAGGAACTTCGCCCGCTCCAGCAGCGGCGTGCGGGGGTCTTCGGCGAGCGCCAGCACCCGGGCGTTGAAGTCGAGCCAGGACAGCTCCCGGTTGAGAAAACGGTCCTCCGGCAGCGGCTCGCTGGCCGGCGCCTCGTCGTCCGGGTCGGTCGCGGCGACCGGACCGGGCCCCTCGACCGGGTCGAGCGGCTCGTCCAGCCCGGTGGCGCCGGCCGCGTCCGGGTCGGCGCCGAGGCGTTCCTCGGGCGGCCGGGGCTGGCGGAACCGCCCGTCCGGGCCACGGGTCGGACGGCCGTTGCGGAGGGTGCCCGGGTCGGTGAGGGGCGGTGGACCGTCGGCGTGCTCGCGAGGGGTGCTCACCACCCCATGATTCCCTGACGAGGGTGAACGGAAAATGAACTCCGGCCAGGTTGCTCAGGCCATCGTCGGCAAGGTCACCCGAACGACCTCGCCGGCGGCGTCCCGCTCGACGCGCACCCGCTGCCCGAGGCGCAGCAGCCGCAGCCCGGACGCGTCGAACGCGCGGGCCGGGAACGCCAGCTCGGTGCCGTCGTCGAGCAGCAGCATTCCGCTGCGGGTCGACGCGTCGTAGGTCGCCACCGTGCCCTGCATGCCAGCACCGTACCGGAGCGGGACGCCGGCCGCGGCCAGCAGCGCACCGGTGCGCGGGCCCACCCCCAGCCGGGCGGCGGCGGCCAGGTCGTCACCGGTGTCCACGTCCCGCCGTAGGCTGGGCCAGTCGCCGGCCAGCGGCAGCGCGCCGCTCGCCGCGTGCGCGCCGGCCGAGCCGGGCCCGAAGCGGGGCGCCAGCGGCACCCCGGCGGGCGCGGCGAGCAGCACCGTGCCGGCGCCGGGGGCGTCGGAGACGAACCCGCGTACCCCCTCGGCCGCGCGCAGCGCCGCGGCCAGCTCGGCCGGGCGCAGCGCGGGCAGGTCCGCGGTGACGCCGGCCACCGCGGCGCGCGGCCCGGCCGCCGCCGCGCCGTGCCGGAAGGCCGCGTTGAGCCCGGCGCCCGGGTCGGCGGCCACCCCGGCGCCCGCCGCGGTCACGGTCGCGCTCACCCGGGGGTCGTCGGTGACCACCAGCAGCCGGCCCACCGCCGGGCAGGACAGCGCCGCGCGGACCGTGTCGGCCGCCAGGGCCAGCGCCAGCTCCTCGTGGGGTACGCCGGTGAGCGCGCCGCGCAGGCGGCTCTTCGCCACCCCGAGGCGCTTCACCGGCATCACCACGGTCCAGCTCGGCTCAGGCACGCCGACCATCCTGCCAGCGACCGCGGCGGTACCCTCACTGGCCGGACCGGGGGCGAGCAGGCATGATTCTTCCCCGGGGCGCGTGGGGCGGAACGAGGAGGCAGGGTGGCACCGCGGAGGCTGGGATTCTGGCAACGGTTCGCCGTGGTGCTGGTGAAGCCGGTGTTGACCGTCTGGACCCGGCGCACCTGGCGGGGCATGGAGCACCTGCGGCGCGACGGCGGGATCATCATCGTGCCCAACCACATCTCGCACGCGGACCCGCTGGTCTCCGCGCACTTCATCTACGACGCCGGCCGCTGGCCGCAGTTCCTCGGCAAGGCCAGCGTGTTCCGGGTGCCGGTGATCGGCTGGATCCTGCACCGGTGCAAGCAGATCCCGGTCGAGCGGGGCAGCGTCGAAGCGGTCAAGTCGCTGGACAAGCTGATCGGCGCACTGGACGGGGGCGGCGCGGTGGTGATCTACCCGGAGGGCACCACCACCCGCGAGCCGGAGCTGTGGCCGATGAAGGGCAAGACCGGCGCGGCCCGGCTGGCGCTGGCCACCGGCGCCCCGGTGATCCCGGTCGCGATGATCGGCCCGGAGCGGATGTTCGACCCGCGGACCGCCCGGATCGGGCTGCGTCCGCGTACCCCGGTGACGGTGGTCGCCGGGCCGCCGGTCGACCTGGGCCGGTGGGCCGGCGCCACGCCGACCCGGGCGATCCTGGAGGAGATGACGGACACCATCATGCTGCGGATCCGGGACCTGGTCGCGGAGATCCGCGGCGGCACGCCACCGCCGCTCTGGCAGCGGCCGGCCCGCACCGGCACCCCGGAGGTCACCGAATGAGCGGGCACGTGGCGGTGCTGGGCGCGGGCTCGTGGGGCACCGCGTTCGCCAAGATCCTCGCCGACGCCGGCCGGGACGTGACCGTGCTGGCCCGCCGGCGTGCGGTGGCCGAGGCGATCCGCGACGGGCGGCACAACCCGGAGTACCTGCCGGACGTGCGCCTGCCCGAGCGGGTCACCGCCACCGGCGACGCCGCCGAGGCGATCGAGGGCGCCGAGGTGGTGGTGCTCTCGGTGCCGTCGCAGACGTTGCGCGGCAACCTCGCCGAGTGGACCCCGTACCTGGCCCCCGACGCCACGCTGGTGTCCCTGATGAAGGGCATCGAGCTGGGCACCACCAAGCGGATGAGCCAGGTGATCATGGAGACCGCCGGGGTGCCGGCCGACCGGGTGGTCGTCGTCTCCGGGCCCAACCTGGCCCCGGAGATCGCCGCCGAGCAGCCGGCCGCGACCGTGGTCGCCGGCACCGACAGCCGGCGTACCGCGCTGGTGCAGGCGTCGATCCGGACGCCCTACTTCCGCCCGTACACCAACGACGACGTGATCGGCTGCGAGCTGGGCGGGGCGGTCAAGAACGTGATCGCGTTGTCCTACGGCATCGCCACCGCGATGGGCTTCGGCGACAACACCCGGGCCATGCTGATGACCCGTGGCCTGGCCGAGACCGCCCGCCTGGGCGTGGCGCTCGGCGCCGACCCGATCACCTTCGCCGGGCTGGCCGGCATGGGCGACCTGGTCGCCTCGTGCTCCTCGCCGCTGGCCCGCAACCGCACCTTCGGCGAGCACCTGGGCCGGGGGGAGACGCTGGAGCAGGCCCAGGCGGCCACCCGGCAGACCGCCGAGGGCGTGAAGAGCTGCCTGGCCATCCGGGACCTGGCCCGGGCGCACGGGGTGGAGATGCCGATCACCGAGCAGATCGAACGGATCTGCCACGAGGGGATGGACCCCCGGCTGGCCGTGGACGCGTTGATGAGCCGCACCGCCAAGCCGGAGTCGTACGAGTGAGCGGTGACTGGGGGGACGGCACCCGCAGCGTGCGTGCCGGGCTGCCGGACGCCGTACCCGGGCAGCCGTTCCTGCCCGGCCCGGTCTTCGCCGCGCCGTACCACCTCGACCCGTGGCGCGGGCCGGCGGCGGCGCCGGACGGCTACGGGCGACCGGACAACCCCACCCGCCGGCTCCTGGAGGCGGCGATCGGCGAGCTGGAGGGCGGCGACTGCCGGGTCTTCGCCACCGGCCAGGCGGCCATCACCGGCCTGCTGCTGACCGTGCTGCGACCCGGCGACACCGTGCTGCTGCCCGCCGACGGCTACTTCCCGGTGCGCGCCTTCGCCACCGACACGCTGGAGCGGATCGGGGTCCGCACCGGCCTCGTGCCGACCGCCGGGCCGTACCCGTCGTTCGAGGGCGTGCGGCTGGTGCTGCTGGAGACGCCGGCGAACCCCGGCCTCGACGTCGCCGACGTGTCGGCGCTGGCCGGGGCGGCGCACGCCGCCGGTGCGCTGCTGGCGGTGGACAACACCACCGCGACGCCGCTCGGGCAGCGCCCGCTGGACCTCGGCGCGGACGTGGTGGTGGCCTCCGGCACCAAGGCGCTGACCGGCCACTCGGACCTGCTGCTCGGCTACGTGGCGACGCGCGACGACGCGCTGCGCGACGCGGTGACCGGCTGGCGGACCACCACCGGCGGGATACCGGGCGCGTTCGACTGCTGGCTGGCGCACCGCTCGCTGGCCACGGTCGACCTGCGGCTGGCCCGGCAGAGCGCCAACGCCGAGGCGCTGGCCGGGCTGCTCGCCGGCCGGCCCGACGTCGCGGGCCTGCGCTGGCCCGGGCGGCCGGCGGACCCGGCGTACCCGGTGGCGTCGGCGCAGATGCGCCGGATCCCCGGCGTGCTCTCCTTCGACCTGGGCGACGCCGACCGGGTGGCCCGGTTCCTCGACGCGTCCCGCCTGGTGGCCGCCGCCACCTCGTTCGGCGGCCTGCACACCACGGCGGACCGGCGGGCCCAGTGGGGCGACGACACCGCACCCGGCTTCGTCCGGCTCTCGTGCGGCATCGAGGACGCCGCCGACCTGCTGGCCGACGTGGCCGCGGCGCTGGACGCGTCGGCGGGCTGACGGCCGGCCGGGCGCTGGGCTATCGTGACGGGCAGCCACGGCCCGTGCGGCCCCGACCCGAGGAGGTGAGTCCGATCCACCAGCAGAGGACCGGCGCTCCCTCCGAGTCCGTGTCGCCCCGGGGCTGAGGCGACGCCGGGGGCGCCGACGAGCGTTCCCCGAAAGGCTTGCCATGGCACCCACCGTCTTCACTCCCGACCGTTCCGCCCTCGTCCGCCGGCTGCGCGCCGCCGGCTGTGTCTTCGCCGAGGACGAGGCGGACCTGCTGATCGCCGCTGCCGACTCGGCGCGGGCGCTGACCCGGCTGGCCGACCGTCGCGTCGCCGGCCTCCCGCTGGAGCACCTGCTCGGCTGGGCCGAGTTCTGCGGGCGACGGGTCGTCGTCCACCCCGGCGTCTTCGTGCCCCGGGGGCGCACCGCGCTGCTGGTCGACGCCGCCGTGGCGGTCGCCGGGCCGGCCCCGGCGGTGCTCGACCTGTGCTGCGGCTCCGGCGCCGCCGCGCTGGTGCTGCACGAGCGGGCGGCGCCGCGCTGGTTGGCCGCCGCCGACATCGACCCGGTGGCGGTGGCCTGCGCCCGGCGCAATCTCGACCCGCTGGGCGTGCCGGTCTACCAGGGCGACCTGTTCGACCCGGTGCCGGCCCGCTGGCGCGGCCGGCTGGACCTGGTGGTGGCGAACGCGCCGTACGTGCCGAGCGAGGCGGTGGCGACGCTTCCGGGCGAGGCGCGGTTGCACGAGGCGCCGGTGGCGCTGGACGGCGGCGCGGACGGGCTGGCGGTGCTGCGCCGGGTCGCCGCCGGCGCGGCCGAGTGGCTGGCCCCGGGCGGGCACCTCGCGGTCGAGGTGAGCGCCGAGCAGGCCCCGGCGCTGTGCGCGGCGTTCACCGCTGCCGGCCTCGACCCGACCGTGGTCCGCGACGAGGAGTGGGAGGCCACCGCCGTGACCGGCCGCCGGCCCGGCTGACGTCGCCGTGGCGGGGGCGACCGCCGAGAACTAACCTCAGGTCAGGCTCGACGGGGAGGCGGTGGCGCGGTGGGCGGCGCAGGGGTGCCGGTGGTGGTGGGGTTGGACAACGGCGGCACGAGCAACAACGCCACCGTGCTGACCGTCGACGGCCGTTTCCTGGTGGACGGGCTGCTGGAGATCCCCAGCGAGGTCGGCGCCGGGCCGGAGGCGGCGATCGAGGCGCTCGCGCGCGCCCTGGACGGCGTGCTGGCGCACACCCGGGTGCCCCGCGAGCTGGTGCGCGCGGTCGGGCTGGACACGCCCGGCCCGGCCAGCGCCACCGGGGTGATCTCCTCGCGCGGCTCGACCAACTTCGCCCAGCCGGCGTGGCGCGGCTTCGACGTGCGGAGCGCGCTGGAGCGACGGCTCGGCCTGCCGGTGGTGTACGCCAACGACGGCAACGCCGCCGCCCTCTACGCCCACCACGTGCACTTCGGCGCGGACGCGGCGGCCCGCTCGTCGGTGTCCGCGATCGTCGGCACCGGCCTGGGCGGGGGCGTGGTGGAGAGCGGTCGGGTGGTCGGTGGCGCGGCCGGCATGGCCGGCGAGTTCGGGCACGTGCACATCCCGCTGGACGGGCTGCTGGAGCCGGGCCAGCCGGTGCCGGTCTGCGCCTGCGGCTTCGCCGGGGACGCGGAGAGCGTCGCCTCGCTCACCGCGATCCGGCGCAACCTGCTGCCGTTCTGGCTGGCCCGGCATCCGGAGCACCCGCTGGCGGCGGAGGAGCCGGCCCGGGCCGCGAAGCTGCTCCGCGACCACGGCGAGCGGGGTGACCCGCTGGCCCGTCAGGTGTTCGGCCAGCAGGCCCGGGCGTTGGGGCGGCTGTTCACCATCGCGGCCAACTTCACCGATCCGCACGCGTACTTCGTCGGCGGCGGCGTGGTGGAGGCCGCGCCGGAGTTCCGGGACTGGTTCCTCGCCACGGTGGCCGCGCACACCGTGCTCCGCGACGAGCAGCGCGCCGTGGCGACGTTCGCCCTGGTGCCCGACCGCGACATGGCCGGCGCCCGGGGCGTCGCCATCGCCGCCCTGGAGGCGGTGAAAGGAGGGGCCCCCGCTTAACGCCTTCGGTAGAGCAGGGGCCCCCGCTTAACACGCGCCCGCGTCAGGCGCGCGGGGGAGCGGCGGTGAAGGCGGCCCAGGCGGCCGGCGGGAAGACCAGCACCGGGCCGGCCAGGTCCTTGGAGTCGCGTACCGCGACCGAGTCCGGCAGCGGCGCCATCTCCACGCACGCGCCCTCGTCGCCGCTGTGGCTGCTCTTGCGCCAGCCGGTCGGTCTCGGGTGGGGCCGGTTCGTGCCGTTCATACGGTCACCTCTCATTCAGCAGACGGAGGAGCTGGTCCCGACTGGCCGCCGGGCTCAACGCCACGGTCCGCAGGTGCTCCATGATCTTCGTGCAGGTACGGAGGTCGCCCGGCCGGTCCAGGACCATCTGACCGGCGACGGTCTCCACCGAGGCGATGATCGGGTCCTCGGGGTCGGCGAACTCCAGGATGTGCAGGGACCCCCGGGTGCCCCGGTGGTAGCCGGCGGCCAGCGGGATCACCTGCACGGTGATGTTCGGCAGCTCGGTCATCTTCAGCAGGTGGTGGAGTTGGTCGGCCATCACCGTGGGGCCGCCGACCGGTCGCAGCAACGCGCCCTCGTCGATGATGGCGTCGAGGATCGGCGGGTCCTCGCCGGAGATGCGTTGCTGACGGTCCAGCCGGAGCTGGACGCGCTGCTCCACCTGCTCGTCGCTGAGCGTGTGTGGACCGCCGCGCATCACCCCGCGGATGTAGTCGGCGGTCTGGAGCAGGCCGGGCACCACCGACGGCTCGAAGTTGGCGATGCCGGTGGCCTCGGCCTCCAGCGCGATGAAGTCGATGGTGCGGCGGTCCAGCAGGTACGAGTAGGACACCCACCAGCCGGGCTTGCGGGCGTCCTTGGCCAGTTGCACCGCCGCTTCGATCTCGTCGGGTCCCACCCGGTAGGTGGTGAGCAGCGCGCGTACGGCGGCCGGACTGACCAGCGTCTGGGCGTTCTCGTAGCGGGACAGGGTGCTGCGGGTGCTGTTGATCTCGTCGGCCGCGGCCTCGAGGGTGAGACCGAGGGCCTCCCGGTGGGTCCGCAGCAGGATGCCGAGCCGTCGGGCCCGGGCGGTCTTCGGCGCCATGCATCGATGGTCGCACATCCGGTGGGAAAATGGGCGTGAGAGAAAGTCGATGAGAGTTGCATTCACGCCTGTCCACCTGTCAATCTGTGACAGCGTCCTCACCACCGGTTGTCGTGGCGACGGTGGTGGTGAGTGACCGGAGGGGATGGGGCGCGCGGCGATCGGGTTTTACTCCCCCACGACCCGATCGTCGCGTGCCCGTACCGGTCCACCAGACGGGGAGGATTTCGCGATGACGGTGACGGCCTGCCGCTCCGGCGACGGAGGTGGCCGGACATGACCCGGTTCCTCGTGGTCCTCACCGACGTCCGGCCGACCGACGGGCACGAGCGTGACGAACGCACCACCCCCGAGCGCCGCCGGCAGGTCGTCGGCGCGAGCAGCCGGGAGGCGGCCGACCGGATCGCCGGCGCCTTCATGGCGCTGGGCATGGTCCGCGCCGGCCGCCAGCGGGTCAAGGTCATCGCGGTCGGCCGCCGCCCCCGCCACCCGGCCCTGTAAGAGCCACACCGGGCCCGACCCCGTGGTACGCGGCGACCGGGGTCGGGGAGCCGGGCGGCCGGTGGCAGGTCCCGCCGCCGGCCGCCCGCGCCGTTACTCCCCGTATAAGTTGCCTTGACCGGTTGCCACGCGGCACCGCTTCTCCCCGGGTATCGGCCACCGCCCCCGACGACGCACAGTAAGGTCAACCGGGTGAGCGCCACCGGCGAGCACGGCCAGCCGCAGCCGCGACCGATGAGGTGACCATGACCACCCCAGGCAAGACCCGTGTGGCGATCGTCTTCGGCGGCCGCAGCCCCGAACACGGCATCTCCTGCGTCAGCGCCGGCAGCGTGCTGGCCGCCCTCGACCCCGACGAGTTCGAGGTCGTCCCGGTCGGCATCACCCGCCAGGGCCAGTGGGTGCTGGCCAGCGGCGACCCGGCGCGGCTCGCCATCGCCGACCGCAAGCTCCCCGAGATCACCGCCGGCTCCGGCGCCGAACTGGTGCTGCGCGCCGACCCGGCCGCCGGCGGCCTGATGGTGCTCGACCCGGCCCAGGGCCCGGTGGCGCTGGCCGACGTCGACGTGGTCTTCCCGGTGCTGCACGGCGCGTACGGCGAGGACGGCACCATCCAGGGCATGCTGGAGATGGCGGACATCCCCTACGTCGGGGCGAACGTGTTCGCGTCCGCCGCCGCCATGGACAAGGAGTTCACCAAGAAGCTCTGCGCGGCCGAGGGCATCCCGGTCGGCCCGTACGCGGTGCTGCGCGCCGGCATGTCGCTCTCCGACGAGGACAAGGAGCGCCTCGGGCTGCCCGTCTTCGTCAAGCCGTCCCGGGCCGGCTCCTCGTTCGGCATCACCAAGGTCGACGACTGGGCGCAGCTCGACGCCGCCCTGGCCACGGCGCGGGAGATCGACAGCAAGGTGCTGGTCGAAGGCGCCGTGGTGGGCCGCGAGATCGAGTGCGGCGTGCTGGAGGGCGAGGCCGGCGGCGCGCCCGAGGCGTCGGTGCTCGCCGAGGTGCGGATGATCGGCGACCGCGACTGGTACGACTTCGAAGCCAAGTACATCTTCGCCGACGAGGTCTGCGAGTACGACGTCCCGGCCGGCCTGGCCGACGCGGTCACCCGGCAGGTGCGCGAGTACGCCACCCGTGCCTTCACCGCGCTGGACTGCTCCGGCCTGGCCCGGGTCGACTTCTTTGTCACCCCGGAGCTGGACGTCTACCTCAACGAGATCAACACGATGCCGGGCTTCACCCCGACGTCGATGTTCCCGCGCATGTGGGCGGCCAGCGGGCTGGAATACCCGAAGCTGGTCAACCGCCTGATCCGGACCGCCCTGCACCGCCGCACCGGCCGCTGACCGGCCGGGGCGGGGTCAGCCGGAGCAGCCGGAGGGCGCGGTCTTCGCCGAGGGCAGCGCGCTGACCACCGCGTCGGAGATCTGCACCACCCACTGCAACGCGGGCTGGTAGGCGGTTGGCGCGCGGACCCGGACGGGCACCTCGCGGTCGACGGTGGTCAGCACCGTGGCGTCGGCCTCCTGCACCGGATGCCAGCACACGCCGTTGACCCGGAAGACCTCGTCGGTGGGCGGCACCAGCGGCGCGCTCCCGCCGCAGGCCACGGTGAGCGCCGGGTCGCCGTAGGCGGCGTTCTGCTCCGGGCCCGCGGTGACCGGGCGCTGCCGCAGGTCACGCACGCTGTCGGGCAGTTGCGACACCAGCGCGCGGCAGAGGACCGCGGGGCGCTCGGCCAGCGCCGGGGCGGGCAGCTCGACCGGCGCGCTCGACTGCGCCCGAGGGCTGGCCGAGGCGCTCGGCGTCGCGTCCGGCGACTCCGGAGCCAGCTTGGCGAGGGTGAAGGCGGCCACCGCCACGGTCACCGGCACCGCCACCACTGTCGCCCAGAGCGCGGCCCGGCGGTTGCCGCGGTCCCGGCGCGGGGTGTCTTCCGTCTCTTCCACTTACAGCCGCACCACCGAACACGTGAGGGTGCGGGTGATGCCGGGCACCATCTGCACCTTGCTGACGATGAGTTTGCCCAGCTCGTCGACCGTGTTCGCCTCGGTGAGCACGACCACGTCGTAGGGCCCGGTGACGGCGTCGACCCGAACCACGCCGGCAAGGTCCGCGATCAGACCGGCCACGTCACGCGCCCGACCGACCTCGGTCTGGATGAGGATGTACGCCTGTACCACGACTCGACCTCCGTCCGTCGCCGCCTGGGGCGGCCCGAAGGGTGAAACTACCGCACCGGGCGGGGGTGATCCCTATCGGTCGCCGGGTGGACGCGGTGAGCGAGCACACGCCGGTACGGGGACAGGGGTGGGACGTGCGGGACGACGGAACGGAACGAGGGGACGGCATGACGGTCGCGGGTGTCGGCGAGTTCGGACTGATCGACCGGGTGACCGCCCGGCTGTCGTACGGGGAGAGCTGCCTGCTCGGCCCCGGCGACGACGGCGCGGTGGTGGCGGCGCCGGACCGGCGGGTGGTCGCCTCCACCGACGTGCTGGTCGAGGGGCGGCACTTCCGGCGGGACTGGTCGTCGGCACGGGACGTGGGACACCGGGCGGCGGCGGCCAACCTCGCCGACGTCGCCGCCATGGGCGCCACCCCGACCGCGCTGCTGGTCGCGCTCTGCATGCCGGCCGAGCTGGACCCGGCCTGGGCGGAGGAGCTGGCCGACGGGCTGGGGGCGGAGGCGGCCGGGGTGGGCGCGAGCGTGGTCGGTGGCGACATGTCGGCCAGCCCGACGCTGACCGTCGCGGTGACCGCGCTCGGCGACCTGGCCGGCCGGCCGCCGGTGGTGCGCTCCGGAGCCCGGCCGGGCGACGTGGTGGCGCTGGCCGGGCGGACCGGCTGGGCGGCGGCCGGTTACACCGTGCTGTCCCGTGGCTTCCGCACGCCCCGCCTGCTGGTCGAGGCGTTCCGCCGGCCGGAGGTGCCCTACCCGGCCGGACCGGCGGCGGCGGGCGCCGGGGCCACCTCGATGATCGACGTGTCGGACGGGCTGCTCGCCGACCTCGGGCACGTGGCGGCGGCCAGCGGGGTGGCGATCGACCTGAGCCGGGACGCGTTCGAGGTGCCCCGGCAGATGCGCGACGCGGCGCAGGCGCTCGGCGTCGACCCGTACTCCTGGATCCTGGCCGGTGGCGACGACCACGCCCTGGCCGCGACGTTCCCGCCGGACGCGGCGCTGCCGGACGGCTGGCGGCGGGTCGGCCGGGTGAGCGAGGGCGCCGGGGTCACCGTCGACGGCGCCGGCTACGACGGGCCGCCCGGCTGGGACCATTTCCGGTAGCCCGCCGTACCCCGCAGTGATCTGCGTCCGACCTCGGCGGCGGGGGCGAGCCGGGCGTCCGGGCCGGTCGTAACCTGACACGGTGAGCGAGATCGAGATCCTCCCGCGGCGCTTCGACGCGCCGGAGTCGCAGGCGTTGATCCGGGCGGCGCTGGCCGACCTGGGCGCGCGGTACGGCGGCAGCGGCGACGAGACGCCGGTCGACGCCGACGAGTTCGTCCCGCCGGCCGGCGCGTTCCTGATCGCCTATCTGGACGGGCGGCCGGTCGGTTGTGGCGGCTGGCGCAGCCACGGCGAGGACGACGACGAGGCCGAGCTGAAGCGGATGTACACCGCGCCGGACGCCCGGGGTCGCGGGGTGGCCCGGTCGGTGCTCGCCGCGATCGAGCGGTCCGCGCGCGACGCCGGCCGCAAGCGGATCGTGCTGGAGTGCGGCGACAAGCAGCCCGAGGCGATCGCCATGTACACCTCGTCCGGCTACGAGCGGATCCCGAACTTCGGCTACTACAAGGACGCGCCGGGCTGCCTGTCGTTCGGCCGTACCCTCTGACGTCAGCCGACGGTGATGCGGATCTCCCCGGCGGCGCGGCGGGCCGCGACCGCCGCCTCGTCCGGCGTCGCGCCCCAGGCCATCAGGTGCCCGCTGCGGTGCGCCGAGGAGAGCAGCTCGGGCACGGTCTGCCCGACCTTCGTCTCGACCTGCACGTCGAGCACGCCCGGCACCCGCAGCGCGGCCCGCCGGCCGTCCACCGCGGTGACCCGGCCCGGCGGGGCGACCAGGAACTCGATCGCCGCCGCGCCGGTCGGCCGCTGCGGCAGCGCTGGCCGTTCGCCGCGCAGCACCCGCAGGTACGCCTCGATGACGTCCCGCTCGTAGGCGATCGAGATCAGCGCGGTGATCATGTCGCCGGGCATCCGGGCGGCGCACTCGACGAGCGTCGGCACGCCGTCGACCAGGATCCACTCGCTGTGCAGCATGCCGCTGCGGAAGCCGGCCGCCTCGGCGAGCCGCACCGCGGCCGACCGCAACGCGTCGTGCTCGGCCGTGGGCAGCGCGGACGGCACGGTGTGCCCGGTCTCCACCGGGTACCGGCCGCCGGCGACCCGCTTGTCGGTGACGTTGGCGAACAGCACCTCGCCGTCGGCGACCAGCAGCTCCACGCTGTGCTCGGAGCCGACCAGCAACTCCTCGACCAGCACGCCGGTGGGCAGGCCGCGCTCGGTCGCCTCGGCCGGCTCCGGCGGGGTGGCGCTGGCCGCCCACCGGCCCGGCAGCTCGGCCGGGTCGGTGATCAGTTGCACACCGAGGCTGCCCGAGCGGCGGGTGGGCTTGAGCACGCACCGGTCGCCGTGCGCCCGGGCGAACGCGACCGCCCGGTCCGGGTCGTCGACCAGCTCGTAGGCGGGGTTGGCCAGGCCGATCTCGTCGGCGAGCAGGCGCATCCGGTGCTTGTCGGAGAAGACGTCCGCGGCCCTTGCCCCGGCGCCGGGCAGGCCGAGCCGGTCGGCCAGCCGGGCGGTGGCGCCGACCGCGTACTCCAGGCCGGGCAGGACCAGCCGCGCGCCGGCCAGGCCGGGCTCCCGGGCGAGCAGGTCGTCGACGTCGAGGCCGGTCTGGTATTCCGCCGCGACCAGCCGGCCGATCAGCGGCAGCTCCTCGGCGAACCGGGCCAGGCCGCGACGGTGGATCACGTCCGGCTCCTCGACGAGCACCACGCTGCCGGCCGGCAGCTCCTGGTCGAACCAGCGCAGCGAGCCGAACGACCCGCCGACCACCACCACGTGCTCGCGACCCAGATCGAGGTCCACCGGTCGTTCCTCCCCACGGCTCGCGCCGGAACCGGACGGCCGGCGCAGCAGCACCCTAACCGGCGGATGCCAGCGGGTCGCCGTACGGTCGGTCAGCCGTCGCCACGGGACGGTGGATACGACAGAAGCCGGCGACCCCGAGGGGGCCGCCGGCGACCGACGATGTCCGGTGGTGCTGCCGCGTCAGGCGCGGGTGACCTTGCCGGCCTTGATGCACGAGGTGCAGACCTGAAGCTTCTTGGTGGTGCCGCCACCGGCCGGGGTCCGCACCGACTGGATGTTCGGGTTCCAGCGGCGGTTGGTCTTCTTCTTGGACCAGGGCACGTTGTGGCCGAAGCCCGGCCCCTTGCCACAGACGTCGCACACGCTAGCCACGGGATACTCCTGGGATTGATACGTTCATGAGGTCGCCGCCAGGCGCAGCCCGGGCAACCTGGTCAGGTTACCCGATGCCGATCCGTACGCCCAACCGGCCCTTCGCCGAGCCCGACCAGCGTACCGGCCGGCCGGCCGGACCGCCCCGCCGGTCGGACACGCCGGACGACCCGGCGCGTGTCGGTGCGCGCCAGTAGGCTTCCCGACGTGCTGGACACCCTCGACGCGGCCGCGGTGCGCCGCTGGTGCACGAGCGGGCTGGCCGCCCTCCAGCGGCACCAGGGCGAGATCGACGACCTCAACGTCTATCCGGTGCCGGACGGCGACACCGGCACCAACCTGGTGCTCACGCTCACCTCCGCGCAGCAGGCCCTGGCGATGGACCTGGGCACCCTGCCCGACGACGGGCACACCCCGCACGGGCACGCGCTGCGGCTGATGGCGCAGGGCGCGCTGCTCGGCGCGCGGGGCAACTCCGGCGTGATCCTCTCGCAGATCCTGCGCGGCCTGGCCGACACGCTCGGCGCCGCGCCGGCGGTCCGGGGCCGGCAGCTCGCCGGCGCGCTGGCCGCCGCCACCGCCGCCGCCTACGCCGCGGTCGCCCGGCCGGTCGAGGGCACCCTGCTCAGCGTGGTCGCCGCGGCGGCCGGCGCGGCCCAGCGGGCGGACAGCGACGACCTGCGCGCGGTGGCCCGGGCCGCGGCCGAGGCGGCTGCCGTGGCGCTGGCCCGGACACCGGAGCAACTGCCCGAGCTGGCCCGCGCCGGTGTGGTCGACGCCGGTGGGCGCGGGCTGTGCCTGCTGCTCGACGCGCTGGTCGAGGTGGTCACGGGGGAGAGCCCCGGGCAGCCGGCGCCCGCGCCGCCCGCGCTGCGCCGGCCCGCCACCGCGGTCCGGGAGGCCGGCTCCGAGGCGTACGCCTACGAGGTGCAATACCTGCTCGACGCCACCGACGAGGCGGTGGCCCGGCTGCGCGACGAGTTGGCGGCGCTCGGCGACTCGCTGGCGGTGGTCGGTGACGGCGCCGGCACCTGGAACGTGCACGTGCACGTCAACGACGTCGGCGCGGCCGTCGAGGCGGGCGTGGTCGCCGGCCGTCCGCACCGGATCGCGGTGACCCGCTTCGCCGACCAGAGCGCTCCGGCGGCGGCGCGACCGGACGGCCGGGCCGCCGTGGTGGTGGCGACCGGCGCCGGCATCGCCGAGCTGTTCGCCGCCGAGGGCGCCGTGGTGGTCCCGGCCAACCCGTCCACCGGCGAGCTGCTCGACGCGATCCGGGCCACCGGCGCGGCCCGGGTGGTGGTGCTGCCCAACGACCCGAACACGCAGTCGGTGGCGAGCGCGGCGGCGAAGGAGGCGCACGGCCTCGGCGTGAAGGTGAGCGTGGTGCCGACGCGCTCCCCGGTGCAGGCGCTCGCCGCGCTGGCCGTGCGCGACCCGAAGCGACGCTTCGAGGACGACGTGATCGCGATGGCCGAGGCGGCCGGCGCCTGCCGCTACGCCGAGGTCTGCCACGCCGGCCGTGAGGCGCTCACCGTCGCCGGCCCGTGCCGCCCGGGTGACGTGCTGGCCCTGGTGGAGGGCGAGGTGCACCTGATCGGGCAGGACCTGACCGACACCTGCACGGCCGTGGTCGACCGGATGCTCGGCGGCGGCGGCGAGCTGGTCACGCTGCTCTGCGGGGCGGACGCCCCCGCCGGGCTGGCCGACCGGGTCCGCGACCACGTCGAGCGGTCCTGGCCGTTCGTCGAGGTGCAGGCCTACGAGGGCGGCCAGCCGCACTATCCGCTCCTGCTGGGGGTCGAATGACGAGCGAACCGTCGACGGTGGACACCCCGCTGAAGAAGCTGGTGGGGGAGAAGACCGCCAAGGCGCTGGCCGGCCACCTCGACCTGCACACCGCCGGTGACCTGGTCTACCACTTCCCGCGCCGCTACGACGAGCGCGGCGAGCACACCGACATCCGCTCGCTGGACGTGGGGGAGCAGGTCACCGTGCTGGCCCAGGTGCAGCGCACCGCGGTCCGCCCGATGCGGCAGCGGCGCGGCAACCTGCTGGAGGTC
Source organism: Micromonospora ferruginea (assembly GCF_013694245.2). NCBI lineage: Bacteria > Bacillati > Actinomycetota > Actinomycetes > Micromonosporales > Micromonosporaceae > Micromonospora > Micromonospora robiginosa. The sequence continues at coordinate 4,035,704 of NZ_CP059322.2, read as the reverse complement.
ACCGTCGGCGACGGCTCCGGCGGCGTGCTCACCTGCACCTTCTTCGGCAACCAGGCGTGGCGGGAGCGGGAGCTGCGCCCGGGCCGGTGGGGGTTGTTCGCCGGCAAGGTGACCGAGTTCCGGGGCAAGCGGCAGCTCAACGGCCCGGAATACGTCCTGCTCGGCGAGGGCGGCGACGGTGAGGCGGCGGCCAACGAGGAGGTCGAGGAGTTCGCCGGCGCGCTGATCCCGGTCTACCCGGCCGCCGCCGCGGTGCCGACCTGGGTGATCGCCCGCTGCGTCCGGGTGGTGCTGGACACGTTCACCCCGCCTGACGATCCGCTGCCTGCCACGGTGCGGGCCACCCGCAACCTCGTCGGCATCGACGCCGCGCTGCGCGAGATCCACCGGCCGACCAGCAAGGAGGCGCTCTACCGGGCCCGTCGCCGGCTCAAGTGGGACGAGGCGTTCGCCGTGCAGCTCACGTTGGTGCAGCGCAAGCACCGGGCGGCGGCGTGGCCGGCGCGGGCCCGGCCGGCGAGGGCGGGCGGGCTGCTGGACGCGTTCGACGCCAGGCTGCCCTACGAGCTGACCTCCGGCCAGCAGACGGTCGGGCGGGAGGTCGCCGCCGACCTGGCCACCCCGCATCCGATGCACCGGCTGCTGCAGGGCGAGGTGGGTTCCGGCAAGACCGTGGTGGCGTTGCGCGCGATGCTCCAGGTGGTGGACGCCGGCGGTCAGGCCGCGCTGCTCGCCCCGACCGAGGTGCTCGCCGCCCAGCACCACCGCGGCATCCTCGACCTGCTCGGCCCGCTCGGCCGCGCCGGTGAGCTGGGCGCCGCCGACGACGCGACGAGGGTCGAGCTGGTCACCGGGTCGCTGGGTGCGGCGGCCCGGCGGCGTGCGCTGGCCGAGGTGGCCGAGGGTCGCGCGGGCATCGTGCTCGGCACGCACGCCCTGCTCTACGAGGGCGTCGACTTCGCCGACCTGGGCCTGGTGGTGGTGGACGAGCAGCACCGCTTCGGCGTGGAGCAGCGCGACGCGTTGCGCGCCAAGGCCGACCAGCCGCCGCACGTGCTGGTGATGACCGCCACCCCGATCCCGCGCACGGTCGCCATGACCGTCTACGGCGACCTGGAGACCTCCACCCTGTCCCAGTTGCCGCAGGGCCGCTCGCCGATCGCCTCGCACGTGGTGCCGGCCGCCGAGAAGCCGGCCTTCCTCGACCGGGCCTGGCGCCGGCTGCGCGAGGAGGTCGGCAAGGGCCACCAGGCGTACGTGGTCTGCCCGCGGATCGGCGAGGGGCCGCAGAGCGACGAGGAGCCGCCCCGGGAGGACGACAACGGCCGCCGGCCGCCGCTCGCGGTCACCGAGGTGGCCCCGCTGCTCGCCGAGGGGCCGCTGCACGGGCTGCGGATCGGGGTGCTGCACGGGCGGCTGCCGGCCGACGAGAAGGACGCGGTGATGCGCGCCTACGCGGCCGGCGACCTGGACGTGCTGGTCGCGACCACGGTGGTCGAGGTGGGCGTCAACGTGCCCAACGCCACCGTGATGATCGTGCTGGACGCCGACCGGTTCGGCGTCTCCCAGCTCCACCAGTTGCGCGGCCGGGTGGGCCGGGGCTCGGCCGCCGGCCTCTGCCTGCTGGTCACCGAGGCGGCCGAGGGGTCGTCCGCCCGCGAGCGGCTGGACGCGGTGGCCTCCACCACCGACGGGTTCAAGCTGGCCGAGCTCGACCTGGAGCAGCGTCGGGAGGGCGACGTGCTCGGCGCGACCCAGTCCGGCCGGCGGTCGCACCTGCGGCTGCTGTCGCTGCTGCGCGACACCGACCTGATCCGGGACGCCCGGGCCGAGGCGATCACCCTGGTCGAGGAGGACCCGGAGCTGGCCCGGCATCCGGCGCTCGCGGCGTCGGTCGCCGCGCTCGTCGACGAGGAGCGGGCGGAATACCTGGAGAAGGGCTGAGTCGTGCCGGGCTAGGCTCCGGCAGATGTCGATCTTTTCGCACGATCGCGGTGTGCTGCTCCTGGCCCGGGGCGACGAGCTCCTGGTGGACCGGGTCGCCGGCGTGGCCGACGAGGTCACCGGCGCGCCCTGCACCTCCGCGACCCGGTTCCAGATCGCCTCGATCAGCAAGCAGATGGCGGCCGTCGCGGTGCTGCTGCTCGCCGAGCGCGGCACGCTCCGCCTGACCGACCCGGTCGTACGGTGGCTGCCCGACCCGCCGCCCGCGTGGTCCGGCATCACGCTGCACCACCTGCTCACCCACACCTCGGGGCTGGGCCACTGGGAGGAGCACCCGGCCGTCGACCTCGTCGCCCCGGCCGAGCCGGACGAGCTGCTCGCCGCGTTCGCGGCCGTGCCGCCGCTGTTCCGGCCCGGCGCGGCGTGGCACTACAGCAGCCCCGGCTACGTGCTGCTGGCCCGGACCGTCGAGCGGGTGACCGGCCGGCCGTACGCCGAGTTCCTCGCCGAGGAGGTCTTCGCGCCGCTCGGCATGACCGACAGCTTCGCCGGGTCCGGTGCCGGGCGACCGGACGTGGCGGTCGGGCACGAGGGCGGGCGGCCGGTGCCGTCGTGGGACCTGGCGACCGTGAGCATGGGCGCCGGCGACGTCTGGTGCACCGGGGCGGACCTGCTCACCTGGCTCGACGTGCCGCGCCGGGGCCGGTTGCTCGGCCCGTCGTCGGTGGCCGCGATGATCGCGCCGCACGCACCGACCGGCCGGCCCGGCGAGGCGTACGGCTACGGGTTCTTCGTCGGCCCGCTGGCCGGCCGGCGGGCGGTCCACCACTCCGGGGACAACGGCGGCTACAAGGCGTTCGCCGCCTGGCTGCCCGAGGAGGACCAGCGGCTCGTGCTGCTGTCCAACCAGGCGGAGGTCAACCCGATGGCGGTCACGTCGGTCCTGGACCGGGCCACCGCCTGACCACGAGACGGCGAGGGCGCGCCGACCCGGGTGGTCGACGCGCCCTCGTGGCGGTTCGGGTCAGGCGGTGAAGCTGATCCGGCGGCGGCGGGCCACCACGTAGAGCACCGCGCCGGCGGCCAGCAGCAGCACCGCGCCACCGGCGATGGCGCCGGCGGCGGGGCCGGTCACCGGCAGGCCGCCGCCCTGGCCGGAGCAGTCCTCCGGCTGGGTGTACGGGATGGTCTCGGAGTCGGCGACCACGTCGTACTTGACGGTCACCTTGAGGCCCCGGTAGGCGTCGAACTCGACCGAGGTGGTCTTGCCCGGCTCGGAGACGAGCTTCTTGGTGACGCCCTTCTCGGTGGTCAGCGTGGCGGTGAAGGGGACGCCCTTCGCCGGGTTCTCCACGGTGAAGGTCATCGAGTCGCAGTCCTGGTCGAGCTTGAAGATCGGCTCGGCCGGCGCGGACGGCGTGGCCGACGGGCTCGGCGGGGTGGACGCGGACGGCGTCGGGGTGGGCTCCGGCGACTCGGTCGGCTCCGGGGTGACGCTCGGCGACGGGGACGGCGACGAGGGCGACGGCGAGGGGCTCTCCGGGACGTCGCAGTCGAGGCTCGGCTGGGCGACCACGGTGCGCTCGCCGTCGTGCGACTCGCGGCCGCGGTCCCAGTGCGCCCCGACGGTCAGCTTCAGCTCGGGGATCGCGCCGGTGAACGTGTGGGTCTGGGTGCCGGTCAGCGGCCCGTCGCTCTGCTTCTTGAGCTCCGCGCCCACGGCCAGGCCGCCGGTGACGTCGCCGGGCACGGTGGACTCGAGCTTGGTGATGCGCCCGGAGATGTCTCGCTCGCTGCTGATCACCGACCAGGTGACGGTGACCGTGCCGTCCTTGGCGGCGCAGTAGCTGCCGGACGGCTCGGGGTGGTGGGCGGAGGCCGGGGCGGCGACGGTGGCCACGCCCGCGAGGCCGATCAGCGCGCCGGCGGTGAGGACGGCGGCACGCCGGAGGTGGAGACGGTTCACGTCTTCTCCTGAGGAGGGGGAGGATGGGAGGGGGCGGCGGACGGCCCGAAATCACGCGTCCGCGCGGCAACCGGGCAGACCCTAGCGAGATCGACAGTGCGGGCGTTACCGCGATCTACGGGTCGTAAAGGGTCCGTTATGAATCCGAGATCATTGATGCACGAGGGGTCACGGTTCGTCGCTCCGGGTGGTCCTCGGGTCCGTTTCCGGCGTCGCGTAGCGTCGGGGCATGCGCAGGGGACGACGGTGACCCGGATCGTGGCCGGCACGCTCGGTGGACGGCGGATCGCCGCGCCGCCCGGCGCCGGCACCCGACCGACCTCGGACCGGGTGCGGGAGGCGCTGTTCAGCGCCGTGCAGGCCGACCTCGACCTGACCGGGGCGCGGTTCGCCGACCTCTACGCCGGCTCCGGCGCGGTCGGCCTGGAGGCGCTGTCCCGGGGCGCGGCCCATGTGCTGCTGGTCGAGTCGGACCCCCGGGCCGCCCGGGTGATCCGGGAGAACATCGCCGCGCTGCGGGCCGCCCCGGCCGCCCGCCTGGTCACCGGCAGGGTCGGCGGCGTGCTCGCGTCCGGGCCGGAGGGCGGGCCGTACGACGTGGTCTTCGCCGATCCGCCCTACGCGGTGCCGGACGCGGAGCTCACCGCGATGCTGGCCGCGCTGGTCGACGGCGGCTGGCTCGCCCCGGACGCCCTGGTGGTGGTGGAGCGGGCCAGCCGCAGCGGCCCGCCCGGCTGGGTGGAGGGCGTCACCGGGGAGCGCAGTCGCCGCTACGGCGAGACCACCCTTTGGTACGGTCGCCGATCATGAGACGTGCGGTCTGCCCGGGCTCGTTCGACCCGGTCACCAATGGTCACCTGGACATCATCGGCCGGGCGAGCCGGCTCTTCGACGAGGTGATCGTCGGAGTGCTGATCAACCAGTCGAAACAGGGGTTGTTCAGCGTCGAGGAGCGGATCAAGATGCTCCGCGAGGTGACCGCCTCGTACGACAACGTGCGGGTGGAGTCGTTCCGCGGCCTGCTCGTCGACTTCTGCCGGGACCAGCAGGCGAGCGTGCTGATCAAGGGCCTGCGCGCGGTCAGCGACTTCGACTACGAGTTGCAGATGGCCCAGATGAACGTCGGCCTGGCCGGCGTGGAGACGCTCTTCATGCCGACCAACCCGCTCTACTCCTTCCTCTCCTCCAGCCTGGTCAAGGACGTGGCCAAGTGGGGCGGCGACATCTCCGCCCACGTCCCCGACCTGGTCCGCGAACAGCTGATAACCCGCCTACGCCCCTAACCCCCTCACTCTCACCACCCCTCCCCGTCGATCTTGCAGTTTCGGCCCGTCGTTCGCCCTGTTCCGGGCGGAATGTCGGGGCAGAAAGTGCAAGATCGACGAGGTGGGGCGGGGACGGGGGCGGGGTGGGGGCGACGCGCCGGGTGGGGGCGGGTAGGGCGCGAGTGGTCGGGGCGCGACATGATGGGGGCAGCGCCGAAACCGGGCGCAGGCCGCATGATGGAGGGCGGCCGACGAAGACGGGAGTGAGGCGCCGGTGGACCCGCTCGATCGCATCGACGAACTGATCGCCATGGTGGAGCAGGCCCGCTCCGTTCCGATGTCGCGCAACAACTGCATGGTCGACCGCGGCGAGATGATCGCGGCGCTCGACGAGATGCGCGCCGAGCTCCCCGCCGACCTGCGCCGCGCCGCCGCGCTGCTGGAGGAGCGGGACAAGATCATGGAGGCCGGCAAGCGCGAGGCCGACCGGATCATCAGCGAGGGTGAGGCGGAACACGCCCGGCTCGTCTCGGTGAACGAGATCACCGTCTCGGCCGAGCACGAGGGCGCCCGGATCATCGCCGAGGCGCGCGCCGAGGCGCAGCGCCTCCGCGAGGAGGTGGACGACTACGTCGACACCGCGCTGGCCAACTTCGAGCAGTTCCTGACCCGGGCGCTGGCCTCGATAGAGCGTGGCCGGGACAAGATGCACGCGCTGCGCGAGATCGGCACCTTCGCGGGGGACGAGGCGGAGCGCCCGCTACCCTTCTGAGCGGCGCACGGGCCGGTCGCCGACAGCCGGCTGCCGTCGCGCCGGGGCGGGGTCCGCCCCCGGTTCGACGGTCCGCCCCCCTGCCAGGTAACCTTTTTTGTCGGCCTCTCACGGCCGGAGTCTGACTATGCCCAAACATTCGCCTCGCCAACTCGACCCCAGGGCGCCGCTGGTCCTCGACACGAGGGACCTGCCGCGTCGCCCTGGAGCGTTGCGTGAGCTCCGGCGGGTCGTGGCGGCACCGGCGGACCTCGGCGTGGAGTTGATCGGCGTGCCGGAGGGCGCGGACCTCGACCTCGACCTGAGGTTGCAGTCGGTGTCCGAGGGTGTGCTCGTCTCCGGAACCGTCACCGGTTCCGCCAGGGGTGAGTGCGGCCGTTGCCTGCGCGAGATCGACGACTCGGTGGTCGTCAACGTCCAGGAGCTGTACGCGTACGAGGACAGCACCACGGACGAGACGACCGACGAGGACGAGGTGGGCCGGATGCAGGGCGATCTGATCGACCTGGAGCCGGCGTTGCGGGACGCGGTGGTGCTCGCGCTGCCGACCAACCCGCTCTGCCGGGAGGACTGCCCAGGCCTGTGCCCCGAGTGTGGGGTGCACTGGGACGATCTGCCGGCCGACCACAGTCACCAGCAGATCGACCCGCGTTGGGCGGGCCTGTCGCAACTGAACCGTACAGAGGAGTAGGAACCGTGGCCGTCCCCAAGCGCAAGATGTCGCGCAGCAACACCCGCGCCCGCCGGGCGAACTGGAAGGCCTCGGTGGTGGCGACCGTTGCCTGCCCGCAGTGCAAGTCGCCGAAGCTGCCGCACGCCGCCTGCTCCGTCTGCGGCACGTACAACGGCCGCCAGGTCCTCGAGGTCTGACCTGGACGCCGAGTGACGCCCCCGACCAGATCTCGGGTGGCGCGCGCACCACGGCCGACGCCCGGTGCCCCGGCTCCCTCCGCCGCCGACCGTTCCCCGGCCGGCGGGCCGACGGAGCCGGGCACCGCGCGGATCGCCGTCGACCTCCTCGGCGGGGACGATGCTCCCGCCGTCGTGGTTGACGGCGCTCTGCGGGCGGTGCGCACCGACCCCGACCTGCGCCTGCTGCTCGTCGGTCCGACCGAGGTCGCCGACGGGCTGATCGGTGCGCTCGATCCGGCGCAGCGCGCCCGGGTCACGGTCCGCCCGGTGCGGACCGCCGTCGGCATGGCCGACCATCCGACCGCCGCCCGCGGCGAGAGTTCCGTCCGCTCGGCCGTGCAGGCCGTCCACGACGGCCTCGCCGACGCCGTGGTCTCCGCCGGCTCGACCGGCGCCACCGTCACCGCCGCCGCGCTCGGCCTGGGCCGCTGGCCCGGGGTACGCCGACCCGCGCTGGTCGCCACGCTGCCCGCGGTCGACGGGCCGGTGGTGCTGCTGGACGTCGGCGGCACGCTCGAACCCGGCCCGGCCACGCTGGCCCGGCACGCCGTCCTCGGCGCCGCCTACGCGGCCGTGGCCCACGCCGTCGCCGCGCCCCGGGTGGGGCTGCTCTCCGTCGGCCACGAGGCGGGCAAGGGCGACCGGTTGCGCCGGGCCGCCGACCCGGCCCTCGCCGCCGTGCCGCTGCCCTGCGGCGCCCGCTACGTCGGCCTGGTCGAGGGGTACGACATCTCCCTCGGCGCCCGCGTCGACGTGGTGGTGACCGACGGCTTCACCGGCAACGTCCTGCTGAAGGCCATCGAGGGCGCGTACGCCATGGCCGGCGGGCCGCCGGCGAACGGCGGCGCGCCCCGCGCGGCGGCCCTGCTCGGGGTGGGCGGCACCGTGGTGGTGTGCCACGGCGCCGCCGGCCCGGACGACGTCGCCTCGGGCATCGCCCTGGCCGCCCACCTCTGGCGTCGCGACGCCACCGGGACGGTCCGTGCCCTGCTCGCCGAGATCCCGCACGATCCCGCACCTGACCGCAACGACACCGAGGTAGCACCATGACCAACGAGAAGCGGCGGCGTGCTCCCGTCAGCCACCTGGAGGCGGCCTTCGGCGTGTCGCTCGACCCGGAGCTGCTGGAGCGCGCGCTGACCCACCGCTCGTACGCGTACGAGAACGGCGGCCTGCCCACCAACGAGCGGCTGGAGTTCCTGGGCGACTCGGTGCTCGGCGTGGTGATCACCACCGCGCTCTTCCACAACCACCCGGACCTGCCCGAGGGGCAGCTCGCGAAGCTGCGGGCCAGTGTGGTCAACATGCGCGCGCTGGCCGACGTGGCGCGCGGTCTCGGCCCGGACGGGCTCGGCGCCTACCTGCTGCTGGGCAAGGGCGAGGAGGCCACCGGCGGCCGGGACAAGGCGAGCATCCTCGCCGACACGTTGGAGGCGCTGCTCGGCGCCATCTACCTCCAGTACGGCCTGGACACCGCCGCCATCGTGATCCACCGGCTGTTCGACCCGCTGATGGCCGAGTCGGCCGGCCGGGGCGCGGCGCTGGACTGGAAGACCAGCCTCCAGGAGCTGACCGCCGCGCTCGGGCTGGGCGTCCCGGAATACCGGATCGAGGGCACCGGCCCGGACCACCTGAAGACGTTCACCGCCTGGGTGGTGGTGGCCGGCAACCGGTACGGCGGCGCGGAGGGGCGCAGCAAGAAGGAGGCCGAGCAGCGGGCCGCCGAGTCGGCCTGGCGGATGCTGACCGAGCAGGCGGAGGCCGAGGCGGCGGCCCGGGTGGCGGCGGCCGACCCGGAGGACGCCGAGGCGGGCGCCGGCCGTGCCTGAACTGCCCGAGGTGGAGACGGTCCGGCAGGGCCTGGCCCAGTGGGTCGTCGGCCGGCGGATCACCACCGTCGAGGTGCGCCACCCCCGGGCGGTACGCCGGCACGCGCCGGGCGGCGCGCACTTCGCCGACGTGCTGGCCGACCGGACGATCACCGACGTCCGCCGCCGGGGCAAGTACCTGTGGCTGCCGCTGGACAGCGGGGACGCGGTGATCGGCCACCTGGGCATGTCCGGCCAGTTGCTGCTGCAGCCGCCCGGCGCGGCCGACGAGCTGCACCTGCGGGTCCGGTTCCGGTTCGCCGACGACGGGCCGGAGTTGCGCTTCGTCGACCAGCGCACGTTCGGCGGGCTGTCGGTCTCCGCCGGCGGGGCGGAGCTGCCCGCCGAGATCGCGCACATCGCCCGCGACCCGATGGACCCGGAGTTCTCCGACGAGGGGTTCGTGGCGGCGCTGCGCCGCCGGCGTACCGAGATCAAGCGGGCGTTGCTCGACCAGACGCTGATCTCCGGGGTGGGCAACATCTACGCCGACGAGGCGCTGTGGCGGGCGAGGCTGCACGGCGCCCGGCCGACCGACGCGCTGACCCGCCCGGCCGCGCTGCGGCTGCTCGGCCACGTGCGCGACGTGCTCGGCGAGGCGATCAAGCAAGGCGGCACCAGCTTCGACGAGCTGTACGTCAACGTCAACGGCGAGAGCGGCTACTTCGACCGGTCGCTGAACGCGTACGGCCGGGAGGGCGAGCCCTGTCCGCGCTGCGGCGCGCCGATCCGGCGCGAGGCGTTCATGAACCGGTCCTCCTACAGTTGCCCGCGCTGCCAGCCGCGCCCCCGGGGCACCCTCCGGGGATGACCCCGAGCCGGTTCGGGGTTGCGCGGGTGTGCCGCACCGGACCGGACCCGGGGGCCCGCCGCAACGTACCCTGAAATGCCCTTTTTGGCGCGACCGGCGCGGCCGGTTCCGGCCGCCCGGTAGGGCCTGCCCCATCGGGGAGGAGCCGGGGCCGTTCCCCGATGTCCGGGCCGCCTCGGCTGCCTAACGTCTCCAGAGGTCGGCACGGGGCCGACGTCTGGAGGGGGAACCCGGATATGGGCAGGCGACCGGTGACCGTGCGGCTGGCGCGGTGGAGTGCGGAGCATCCCTGGCGGGCCATCGCGCTGTGGGTGGTGTTCGTCGCGGTGTGCTTCGTCGGCGGCAACGCCGCCGGACTGAACGAGGCCACCGACGCGGATCAGGCGATCGGCGAGTTCGGCCGGGCCGAGCTGATCGTCGACGGTGGCGGGTTCCACGACCCGGCCACCGAGAACGTGCTGATCACCGCGCGGTCGGGCACGCTGGACCCGGCCGCCGCGAAGGCCGTCGCGCAGGACGCCGCGGACCGGTTGCGGCAGGTCGAGGGCGTGGCGTCGGTGGGTACGCCGATGTCGTCGCGGGACGGGACGGCGCTGCTGCTGCCGATCACGATGGCCGGCGACCCGGAGAGCGCGGGGGACCGGGTGCAGCCGCTGCGCGACACCACCGCCCAGGTGCAGCAGGCGTACCCCGAGCTGCGGGTGGAGCAGGTCGGCGGCCCGTCGATCGACAAGGCGCTCGACGACACCCTGGGCAAGGACTTCAAGCGGGCCGAGCTGCTCAGCCTGCCGGTGACGCTGGCGATCCTGATCATCGCGTTCGGTGCGCTGATCGCGGCCGGCGTGCCGGTGCTGCTGGCGCTCTCCTCGGTGGCCGCCGCGATGGGCCTCTCCACGCTCGCCTCGCACCTGGTGCCGGCGACCGACACCACGGCCAGCGTCATCCTGCTGATCGGCATGGCGGTGGGCGTGGACTACTCGCTGTTCTACGTGCGGCGGGAGCGCGAGGAGCGGGCCAAGGGCCGGTCCGGCCTCGACGCGGTGGAGATCGCGGCGGAGACCTCCGGACACGCCGTGGTGGTCTCCGGCACCGCCGTCATCATCTCGATGGGCGGCCTGCTGCTCGCCCAGGACGCGATCTTCTCGTCGCTGGCGGTCGGCTCGATCCTGGTGGTCGCGGTGGCGGTGATCGGCTCGCTGACCGTGCTGCCGGCGCTGCTGGCGAAGCTGGGCCGCTGGGTCGACCGGCCCCGGGTGCCGCTGCTGTGGCGGCTCACCGCGCCGCGTGGTCACCAGGCACGTCCCCGGTTCTGGCCGGCCGTGCTGCGCCCCGCACTGCGCGCGCCGGTGGCCACGCTGCTGGTCTCGGTCGGGTTGCTGCTCGCCCTGGCCGCGCCCGCGCTCGGCATGAAGCTCAAGTTCCCCGGCGCCGAGGACGTGCCGCGCACCACCCCGGCCATGCAGGCGTACGACCGGCTCACCGCGGCGTTCCCGAGCAACGGCACCAGTCACACGGTGGCCGTGCGGGCGCCCGCCGACCAGGCCGACCGGGTGCGGGCCGCGCTCACCGGCCTGGCCGGCCGGGCCGCCACCGACCCGCTCTTCGCGCCGGCCGAGGGGGACGGCCCGGAGATCAAGGTGTCGGCCGACCGGCGGGTGTCGGTGCTGGAGGTGGCCACGCCGTACGCCAGCCGCTCCGACGAGGCGGCCCGGTCCCTGCACGAGTTGCGCCGTGACCTGGTGCCGGCCGCGCTGGACGGCATCCCCGGCATCGAGTACGCGGTCGGCGGCGGGGTGGCCGCCAGCGAGGACTACGCCGACCACATCTGGGCGAAGCTGCCGGTGGTCGCGGCGTTCGTGCTGGCGTTGACGTTCCTGGTGATGGCCTGGACGTTCCGGTCGGTGGTGGTGGCGCTCACCTCCATCCTGCTGAACCTGCTCTCCGCCGGCGCCGCGTACGGCCTGCTGGTGCTGGTCTTCCAGAGCCACTGGGCGGAGGGGCTGCTCGGCTTCACCTCGATGGACGCGATCGTCACCTGGCTGCCGCTGTTCCTGTTCGTGGTGCTGTTCGGGCTCTCCATGGACTACCACGTGTTCGTGGTCAGCCGGATCCGCGAGGCGGTCGACCGCGGCATGCCCAACCGGGAGGCGGTGGCGCACGGGATCACCTCGTCGGCCGGCGTGGTGACCAGCGCGGCGATCGTGATGGTCGGGGTCTTCTCGATCTTCGCCACGCTCAGCACGATCGACTTCAAGCAGCTCGGTATCGGGCTGGCGGCGGCGATCCTGCTGGACGCCACGATCATCCGGGCGGTGGTGCTGCCGTCGGTGATGACCCTGCTGGGCGACGCGAACTGGTGGGCGCCGCGCTTCCTGCGCCGCCGGGCGGCCACCCCGCCGGCCGAGCCGCCGCCGGCCCCGGCGCCGGAGCTGGTCGGCGCCCGCTGACCGACGGGGGCCGGATCGTCCGGATCCGGCCCCCGTCCGCCCCTCAGCCGCCTCTCACCCGGCATCCAGCCGGCACCCAGCCGGATGCCCCGAGCAGGATTAACGCGCCTGGCGGCGGGGCATCTGGGCCGCCATGGATGAAGAGCTCTCGCCGGAGGCGCTTACGAGTGCTCCGGCCTTCCCGACAGGTCGGAGCGCGTCATGAGCGCCGACGTGCAGACCGGCACCGTACGGACCAACGTCCCGGCCCGCCTCGACCGGCTCCCGTGGTCCCGCTGGCACTGGATGATCGTGATCGGTCTCGGCACGGTCTGGATCCTCGACGGCCTCGAGGTGACCATCGTCGGCAACCTGTCCGGCAAGCTGGCCGAGCCGGGCAGCGGCCTGGACATCACCCAGAGCCAGGTCACCGGCCTGGCCGCCGCCCTCTACGTGGCCGGCGCCTGCACCGGCGCGCTCTTCTTCGGGTGGCTCACCGACCGGTTCGGCCGCAAGAAGCTGTTCCTGCTGACCCTCGGCCTCTACCTGGTCGCCACCGCGCTGACCGCGCTCTCGTTCGACACCTGGTGGTTCTTCCTGTTCCGGTTCCTCACCGGCATGGGCATCGGCGGCGAGTACGCGGCCATCAACTCGGCGATCGACGAGCTGATCCCGGCCCGCCACCGGGGCCGCATCGACATCATCATCAACGGCACGTTCTGGCTCGGCGCGGCGCTCGGCGCGCTGCTGACCGTACCGCTGCTCAACGGCCTGCCGACCAACCTCGGCTGGCGGGTGGCGTTCGGTCTGGGCGCGGTCCTCGGCGTGGTGATCCTGCTGGTCCGCCGGCACGTGCCGGAGAGTCCACGCTGGTTGTTCATCCACGGGCGGGCCGACGAGGCGAACCGTCTCGTCGACTCGGTCGAGGCCGAGGTCGAGCGGGAGACCGGCAAGGACCTCACCGAGGCCGACAGCTACATCGAGATCCGGCAGCGGAAGAGCACGAACTTCCTGGAGATCGCGAAGACGCTGTTCCGCCGCTACCCGAAGCGCGCGACGCTCGGCTTCTCGCTCTTCATCGGTCAGGCGTTCCTCTACAACGCGATCACGTTCGGCTTCGCCCAGATCCTGCAGACCTTCTTCGACGTGCCGCCGGGCAACAGCGGCTACTACTTCGCGGTCATCGCGGTCGGCAACCTGCTCGGCCCGCTGCTGCTGGGCAAGCTCTTCGACACGGTCGGCCGGGTGCCGATGATCGCCGGCTCCTACATCGGCTCGGGCGTGCTGCTGCTCGGCACCGCCTGGCTGTTCCACTCCGGCGTGCTCAACGCGGTGACCATGACCGCGTGCTGGTGCGTGGTCCTCTTCTTCGCCTCGGCCGGCGCCAGCGCGGCGTACCTGACGGTCAGCGAGATCTTCCCGATGGAGACCCGGGCCATGGCGATCGCGTTCTTCTACGCGATCGGCACCGCCGCGGGCGGCATCACCGGTCCGCTGCTCTTCGCCAAGCTGGTCGGCAGCGGCCAGGTGGGGGACACCGTGCTGGCCTTCGCCATCGGCGCCGGCATCATGATCATCGGCGGTCTGGTGGAGCTGGCGCTCGGCGTGAAGGCGGAGGGGAAGTCCCTGGAGGACCTGGCCACCCCGCTCAGCGCCGAACAGGCCGGCGTGCCGGCGCAGCGCGGCCCCGACAGCTCGACCTCGACCACCGGCGCCACCGCCGGCTGACCCCTCGACCGCGACGCCCCCGACCCCGGTCCCGGGGCGGGGGCGTCGCCGTGTCAGGGCAGCGGGCAGGGCTCCCGCCAGGCGTCCAGCGCCCGGTCCTTGCGGATCGAGGCGAAGCCGTAGCCGGTCGCGGTGACGCAGGAGGCGGCCGGGTCGCCGGTGTACTCCACGTGGAAGACCGGCTTGGCGGCGTCGGCGAACGGCAGCAGCTTCGCGCACTCCCGCCGGCGTACGCACTCCTGGTTGACCGCGAAGTCGAAGTCCGGGGCCAGCGCCGCCACCTGCGCGATGTCGTCCACCAGCCCGGGGGAGAGGTCGAGCCGCCGGGCCAGCGCGGCCAGCCGGCGGTTGAACAGCAACTGCTCGTCGAAGTCGAGCGGGAAACCGGAGCGGCGCCGGTAGCCGTCCGCGTCGTCCAGCGCCACCGCGCCGAAACCCTTGCCCCGGCACAGCCGGAACCGGTCGGCCAGCACCGGCGACAGCGCCTCCCAACGCCGGACGTCGAGGAACCGGGCGCCCGGACGGCCGGGCACCGCCGCGCCGCGCACGGCGACCGGGAAGCGGCCGGCGTCCGGATCGCCGGCCGCGTACGTGCCGACCCGGACGTGGCAGACCAGCCGGCGGCTGCGGGCGCGCAGCGCGGCGGTCTCGGCGGAGGTGGTCCGGACCGGGTCGAGGAGGAAGACCGCCGCGTCCACGGAGACGTCCACCGGGCCGGTGAGCTGCCACTGCCACGTCCAGCGGCGGGCCAGCGCGGCCGGCCAGGAGGTGGGCGCGCCGGGTGGGACGGTGACCCGCTCCCGGCAGGCCGGGACCGGGGCGAGCAGCAGCGCGGTCAACGCCAGCGCCACGCCCCGGCGCGGCCCTCGTCGGCGGACGCGGGCCGGCCGGGAGCGCGGCACGGCACACGCCGGCCGGATCCGCATCGACAGCTCCCCGGACGCGGGCGGCCCGACGCCGCCCCCGCCCGGTCAACGAGCGCCGGCCCGGTCACGACGCGCCGGATCAGCGCGGGGTGCCGAAGTCCTGCGTCCAGTACGGACCGTTGCTGCGCGCCACGCCCACCCCGATTTCGGTGTAGGAGCAGTTCAGGATGTTGTTCCGGTGCCCCTCGGAGTTCATCCAGCCCTTCATCACCGCATCCGCGCTCTCGTAGCCCCACGCCACGTTCTCGGCGCCGCTGCGGAAGGCGTAGCCGACGCGGTTGTACCGGTCGGTGAACTTGCTGCCGTCGCTGCCGTCATGCGACATCTTCTTGTGGTCGGCCTGGTCCTGGCTGTGCCGCTGGGCGGCGAGCGTCAGCTTGGAGTTGACGGTCAGCGCCTTGCAGCCGGCCTTCGCTCGCTCCTGGTTCACCAGGGTGACGACCTGCTGGAGTTCGGAGCTGAGGCCGCCGGAGGAGGTGGTCCGGGCGGTGGTGCCGCTCGGCGCGCTGCTGCGTTCGAGCTGCCGCGACGGGGCCTTGGTCCGGCTGGGCCGGGGCGTGGCCTTCTTCGTCGGGCTGGGCTTGACGGTGGTCGGCGTGGCCGACGGGCTCGCCGATCCCGGGACCAGGGCGTCGGCGGGCGGTGCGCTGTCGGTCTGCTCCGGTCCGTCCGGGGCGACGAGCGCCGGCGCGTCGGCGGCGGTGCGCTCGGCCGGGCCGTCCCCACCGGGCAGCAGCACGGCGCCCACCCCCAGGCTCACCACGAGCGTCGCGACCGCGGCGGCCCCGCCGATCACCAGCGGTCGGGAGAACCGCCGCTTCTGGCGGTGCCGGCTGTCGTCGGGCGGGGTGTCGGTCACCGGCTGCCAGGCCGCCGTGGGCTGCGCCCAGGCGCCGGCCGGCTGCTCCTCACCGTTCCACCGGTCGCGCTGCTCCTCACCGTTCCACCGGTCCCGGTCGGTCGGGTGGGGACCGGCCGCCGCGAACGGCGCGTGCGGGTAGGGGCCGGCCGGCGCGAACGGCGCATGCGGGTCGTATCCGGTCTCGGCGGCACCGTGGCCGTGGTCCGGCGCGGCGGCGTATCCCGGCTGCGCGGCGAGGTGTCCGGTCCGCTCGGCGGCGTATCCCGGCTGCTCGGTGGCGTACCCGGGCTGCTCGGCGGGGTATCCGGGCTGTGGCATGGCGGGGCCGTACCCGGCCGGGCCGGGTCCGGGGCCGTCGACGTCGCCGTAGCGGCCGGCGTCGAGGGTGGGCGGCAGGTGCCCGGCGGGCGGCTGCGCCGGCTCGTCCCCGAAGAGGTACGAGGACCGCGGCTCGGGCCGGTCGGTGAGCCACGCCGGACCCTGGTCGGTCGGCTGCTCCGGGCGCCGGGAGGCGTCATCCGGGTCGATCGGGTCGGTCCAGCGGTACACGCCTGTCCCCTCCACGGGTCGGTTGCGGGCCGGGGTGACGCTACGGCGCGGCCCGAGCTGCGGCAACGTGGCTAAGAAAGAGTTAAGGCGAACCAGACGGCAAGGGTGAGGCGTTCACACATTCTCGGGGCGTACAGTAAAGGCGTCCGGACAGAGCGTGTCCGCGCCTTGTGGCAGCCCCCCGGCGAGTGGCCCGGCCGACGTGGAGATGATCTACGGCCTGCGTCAACTTGACGAAGGAGGGGGTTTCGGCTCAATATATAGGTGTCGCCAGTCGCGCCCAGCCATGCCCCGATACACCGGGGTAATGACAGCCGCGAACATCATGGGCGCGCGTTGGCCGGCCTTTCCGGCAGCGCATATCGAGGAGTTCAGCATGGCGAAGGCCCTCTACGGCCACGTAGGTGCAGCGTCCGACCGGCGTCTGCTCGACGAGGTCACCCGACTGCGTGCCAGGGTTCAGGCACTGGAGTTCGAGATCACGCGTCTGCGTGCCGAGAACGATCGGCTCGCGGCGGCAGCGGCGGAGGCCGATGACCTCCTCCGTCTCGCCGAGCCCGCGCTGACCTGAGTTCCGGTCGTCGGAAAACTGAATCGCACCTCACCGAAAAGCGCGCCGACACCGCAGTGCCGGCGCGCAGCCATGTGCGTACCCTTTTCGCCGTTGTCCGCAATTCTCGATCTTGCGGGCGGTTCCGGAAATTGCGTCCGGTAATTGTGATCTTGCGGTTTTCGCCCGACCGGGCCGGTGGGTGCGGAAAGCGGACGGCGCCCCCACCGGGTGGGTCGCGTGCCGGTGCCGCCCCCGGCGCGGGTTAGTCTGCGGGTTCACCAGGTCCGCGCAGCCGGCGACGGTACGGCGACCACCGGACGAGGATCGAGAAGGTGCATCTCAAGAGCCTGACGGTGAAGGGCTTCAAGTCCTTCGCCTCCGCCACGACGCTGAAGCTGGAGCCCGGGATCACCTGTGTGGTGGGCCCGAACGGCTCCGGCAAGTCCAACGTCGTCGACGCCATCGCCTGGGTGCTCGGCGAGCAGGGCGCCAAGGCGCTGCGCGGCGGCAAGATGGAGGACGTCATCTTCGCCGGCACCGCCGGCCGGGCGCCGCTGGGTCGGGCCGAGGTCACGCTCACCATCGACAACACCGACGGCGCGCTGCCGATCGAGTACACCGAGGTCTCCATCACCCGCCGGATGTTCCGCTCCGGCGAGAGCGAGTACGAGATCAACGGCGACTCCTGCCGCCTGCTCGACATCCAGGAGCTGCTCTCCGACTCGGGCATCGGCCGGGAGATGCACATCATCGTCGGGCAGGGCCGGCTCGACGGCATGCTGCACGCCAAGCCGGAGGACCGCCGCTCCTTCATCGAGGAGGCGGCTGGCGTCCTCAAGCACCGCAAGCGCAAGGAGAAGGCGCTGCGGAAGCTCGACGCGATGCAGGTCAACCTCAACCGCCTGACCGACCTCACCGCCGAGCTGCGCCGCCAGCTCAAGCCGCTGGGCCGGCAGGCCGAGGTGGCCCGGCGCGCCGCGGCCATCCAGGCCAACCTGCGCGACGCCCGGCTCCGGCTGCTCGCCGACGACCTGCACACGCTGCGGACCACGCTGGACAAGGAGATCGCCGACGAGACCGCGGTGCGCGAGCGGCGCGAGCAGATCGAGGGCGAGCACGGCGAGGTGCAGGGCCGGCTCGGCGAGCTGGAGGCGGCCCTGGCCGAGGACGCCCCGTTGCTCGCGGCGGCCCAGGACACCTGGTACCGCCTCTCCGCGCTGCAGGAGCGGTTCCGGTCCATCGAGCAGCTCGCCCGGGAACGGCTGCGCCACCTGAGCGCCACCGGCGACGACGAGCGCCCCGGACGCGACCCCGAGCAGTTGGAGGCGGAGTCGCGGCGGGTCCGCGAGCAGGAGGAGGAACTGCGCGCCGCGCTCACCGAGGACCAGATCCGGCTCGCCGAGGCGGTCGAGCACCGGCAGGAGCTGGAACGGCAGCTCGCCGCCGCCGAACGGGAACTGGTGACCGCCGCGAAGGCCATCGCCGACCGGCGGGAGGGGCTGGCCCGGCTGACCGGTCAGGTCAACTCCGCCCGGGCGCGCACCACCAGCGCCGGTGAGGAGATCGAACGGCTCGCCGCCGCGCACACCGACGCGCTCGGCCGGGCCGACAAGGCGCAGGCCGACCTGGACGCGGTCGCCGAGCAGTCCACCGAGGCCGACCGGGACAACGCCGACCTGGACGCCCGGCACGCCGAGGCGGTGGCCGTGCACGAGCAGGCCCAGGCGGCGGTGCGCAGCCTCACCGACGGCGAACGCGCCGCCGAGAAGGACGCCGCGACCTGGAAGGCCCGCGAGGAGGCGCTCGCGCTCGGCCTGCGCCGCAAGGACGGCGCCGGGGCGCTGCTGGCCCGCGCCGACCAGGTGCCCGGACTGCTCGGCAGCCTCGCCGGGCTGCTCACCGTCGCCCCCGGCGACGAGGCGGCGCTCGCCGCCGCGTTGGGCGGGCTCGCCGACGCGGTCGCGGTCAGCGGGGTGGACGAGGCCGTCGAGGCGATGCGGCTGCTCAAGATCTCCGACGCCGGCCGGGCCGGCCTGCTGGTCGGCAGCCCCGCCGGTCCCGGCATGGACGGCCCCGCGGACGCGCTGCGCCCGAAGCTGCCCGACGGCGCCCGCTGGGCACCCGACCTGGTGGAGTGCGCCGCCGGGATCCGCCCGGCCGTGCACCGGGCGCTGCGGGACGTGGCGCTCGTCGACGACCTCGCCGCCGCGGCCGAGCTGGTCGCGGCGAACCCCGAGCTGCGCGCGGTCACCCCGGACGGCGACGTGGTCGGGGCGTACGCGGCGGCCGGCGGGTCGGCCAAGGCGCCCAGCTTCATCGAGGTGCAGGCCGCCGTGGAGGAGGCCCGGGCCAACCGGGCCACCGCCGAGGGCGCCGCCGCCGAGCTGCGTGAGCAACTGACCGAGGCGCGCGCCGAGGTGACCGCCGCCAAGGAGGCGGTGCAGCACGCCGCCGCCGCCAAGCGGGAGGCGGAGAGCCACCGCAACGCCGCCGCCCGCCGGCTCGCCGAGCTGGGCGCGGCGGCCCGCTCGGCCAAGGCCGAAACCGACCGGCTCGGCGAGTCGCGGGCCCGCGCCGAGGCGGCCCGGGAACGCGACCTGACGGCGCTCGCCGAGCTGGCGGAGCGGCTGCGGCTGGCCGAGGCCACCCCGCTCGACGCCGAACCGTCCACCGAGGAGCGCGACCAGCTCGCCGCCATGGTGCCGCAGGCCCGGCAGAACGAGATGGAGGTCCGGCTCGCGGTGCGTACCGCGGAGGAACGGGTCGCATCGATCGCCGGCCGGGCCGACTCGCTGGCCCGGCAGGCCACCGCCGAACGCGCGGCGCGGGAGCGCGCCGCCGCCCGCCGCGCCGCCCGCACCCGCGGCGCGGAGATCGCGCGGGCCGTGGTCGGCGGCGCCCGCGAGGCGCTCACCCGGCTCACCGTCTCGCTCGCCCGGGCCGAGGAGCACCGCGACGCCGTCGCCCGCGAACGCGCCGCCCGCGAGGCCGAGCTGTCCGAGGTACGCGGCGCGGCCAGGCGGCTCGCCGCCGAGCTGGAGCGGCTCACCAGCCAGGTGCACCGGGACGAGGTGGCCCGCGCCGAGCAGCGACTGCGCATCGAGCAGTTGGAGGCGAAGGCCGCCGAGGACTTCGGCCTGGACGTGCCCACGCTCGTCGCCGAGTACGGGCCGGAGCAGCCGGTCCCGCCCACCGACGCCGACGTCGCGCTCGCCGAGTCCGACGGCCGGCCGGTGCCCGAGCCGGTCCGCTACGAGCGGCCGGTGCAGGAGAAGCGGGCCGCCAAGGCGGAGCGGGAGCTGGCCCTGCTCGGCAAGGTGAACCCGCTCGCGCTGGAGGAGTTCGCCGCGCTGGAGGAACGCTTCAAGTTCCTCTCCGAGCAGTTGGAGGACCTGAAGGCCACCCGGCGTGACCTGCTCACCGTGGTCAAGGACGTCGACGAGCGGATCCTTGAGGTCTTCGCCAGCGCGTTCGAGGACACGGCGCGGGAGTTCGAGCAGGTCTTCACCGTGCTCTTCCCCGGTGGCGAGGGCCGGCTCATCCTCACCGACCCGGAGGACCTGCTCACCACCGGCGTCGAGGTGGAGGCCCGGCCGCCGGGCAAGAAGATCAAGCGGCTGTCGCTGCTCTCCGGCGGCGAGCGGTCGCTGACCGCGGTGGCCATGCTGGTGGCGATCTTCCGCGCCCGGCCCAGCCCGTTCTACATCATGGACGAGGTGGAGGCGGCGCTCGACGACGTCAACCTGGGCCGACTGATCACGCTGCTGGCACAGTTGCGGGAGAAGAGCCAGTTGATCGTGATCACGCACCAGAAGCGGACCATGGAGATCGCCGACGCGCTCTACGGCGTGACCATGCGCAGCGGCGTGACCCAGGTGATCAGCCAGCGGCTCAACCGGGCCGAGGACGACGGGCAGGAGACGAACGAGTGAGTCGGGAACGCGCCACGGCGCTCCTGGTGGACTTCGACGGCGTGCTGCGCCGCTGGGACCCGGCGGTGGCCGCCGGCGTCGAGCGGGAGTACGGGCTCACCGAGGGCGTCCTCGGCGAGATCGCGATGTCCTGGGGGCTGCTCCAGCCGGTGCTCACCGGACAGGTCAGCCACGCCGGGTGGATGGCGAGCGTGGCCGACGCGCTGACCCCCTCGGTCGGCGACCCGGCACGGGCCCGCGCGGCGGTCGACGAGTGGCAGCGCTACCGGGGCGAGGTCGACCCCGACGTGCTGGCGTTCGTCCGCGAGGTGCGGGCGGCCGGCATCCGGGTCGGGCTGGGCACCAACGCCACCGACCTGCTCGACGCCGACCTGGCCGCGCTGGGGCTCACCGACGAGCTGGACGTGGTGGTCAACTCCTCGGTGGTGGGCGTGCACAAGCCGGCGAAGGAATACTTCCAGGCCGCCTGCGCGGCGCTGGACACCCCGCCGGCCCGGGTGCTCTTCGTCGACGACCAGGACCGCGCGGTCGCCGGCGCCCGGGTCGCCGGGCTCTCCGCGCACCGCTGGAGCGGTCCGGCCGACCTGCGCTACCTGCGCGCCGCGCTGGCCTGCTGAGCGGGGCGGCTAGTCCGGGGCCGGGCCGGTCGGGGTGACGCCGCGCAGCGCCTCGGTGAGCCGTGCCTCCAGGTCGGCCGGGAGCGTGCGGCCCTCGATCACCTCCCGGACGTAGCCGCGCAGCACCCGGCTGAAGTTCACGTAGTGCGGCGACACCGGCCGGAGCCGGGCGCGGTCGACCGCGCCCTGCAACAGCGGCAGGTAGGGGTAGTTCTCCTTGATCACCGCGTCGGTGTAGACGACGGCGCGGGTCGCGGCGAAACCGCCCTTCTCGAAGAGGGTCCGCTGGCTCTCCTCGCCGGTGAGGTACTCGATCAGCGCTTGGGCGGCCCGGGGCTGCCTGCTCTGCCGGGCCACCGCCAGGTTCTGCCCGCCCAGCACGCTCGGCCCGGGCAGGGCGGTGACACCGACCCGGGCCGCCGCCGGCGACGGCGCGGACGCGTCGCCGCCGGTCAACTTGCGGTACGCGACCGGCCAGTTCCGCATGAACGCGACCTCACCGGCCGCGAACGCCTCCCGGCTCTGGTCCTCGTTCTGGTTGAGCGCGCCGGGCGACACCACGGAGGCCCCGCCGGTCGACGGCGTCAGCGACCGGAGCGCGTCGGCCAGCCGCTTCGCGTCGACCGAGACCGTGCCCCGGTCGTCGACGCGCAGGTCGCCGCCGTGCGCCCAGAGCGCCTCCAGGGCGTTGACGGTCAACCCCTCGTAGTTGTCGAGCTGGCTGGTGAAGCCGGCCCTGAGCCCGGCGGTGCGCTCCCGGAGCAGCCGGGCGGACTCGACCTCGATCTTCGGCCAGTCGAACGGAGGCGCCAGCCCGAGGTCCCGGCGGTAGTAGAGCAGCCCGGCGTCGGTGTTGAACGGCAGTGCCCACAGCCGGCCCTGGTAGCGGCAGGTGCGCAGCGGTTTCGCCAGGAACGTCTCGTCCGGGCGCTCGGCGAGCCGGGGCTCGTCGATCGGGCGCAGCAGGTCCTTCTCCGCGAACGCCGCGGTCCAGGTGACATCGAGGTTGAACACGTCGATGTCTTCCTCTTTCTCGTGCTCGCCGCGATTGATCATCTCCGCGTACTGGGCGTCCGCCGCCTCGTTCAGGCTGATCATCCTGGCCTGGTTGTGCGGGTTCGCCGCGTTCCAGAGCTTGAGCAGCGCCTGCCGCTGCTGGCCCTCGCTGTCGTCCCGGCCGGTGAGGATCACCAGGTCACCCGGTTCGAGGCCCTTCGGCCCGGCGACCTTCCACAGCAGGAGGGCGCCCAGCGTCGCCACCAACACGCCGCTCAGCAGGCCGACCCCGAACGCCCGCCACCAGTTCCGGCGGTCCGCGCCCGGCGTCGACCTGCCCCTGCGAGTCGGTGGCATCAGTCCGCTCCCTTCCACAGCGCGGCGAACAGCCGGTCCAGCGTTCCGTCGAGGCGGTCGGCCCGGGTGTCGTAGCAGTCGCCCCCGGTGCCCTGCGCGAGGCGGTCCAGGGGCGAGCCGGCGCAGGCCGCGTCGCCGACCGCGAGCACGTAGAGGCGTACCCCGGTCAGCTCCGCCGCGGTGGGCGGCGGCTGCCGGGAGGTGTCCTGGCCGTCGGTGACCACCACGAGCGCGCGCAGCGGGTCGCCGCTGCCGCCCCGGAGCTGGGCCGCCCCCTGCCGCACGGTCTGGTGGAGCGGCGTGTCGCCGGACGGCCGGATCCGCTGCACGGCGGCGCGCAGGCCGCCGGCGACCGCCGGGCCCGGCGGACCGATCGGCACGATCTGGCCGGCGTTCGCGGCCACCGTGGAGAACGTGCGGAGGCCGAACTCGTCCCGCCGGCCCAACCGTTCCAGGGACCGCCCGACCCCGTCCACCGCCACCTCGAACCGGCTCCGGCGCCGGTCCTCGCTCGGGTCGCGCATCGAGCCGGACGCGTCCAACGCGACCAGGACCCGACCCGGCCGGTGCGCCCGGCGGTAGACCTCGCGTACCCGGTCCTGCTCGCCGGCGACCAGCTCGCGCAGCGGGCGGACCCGGCCGAACGGCCAGTCGAACAACGCGCCGTTGGCGCGGTCCACCGGGGCGGTGGCGGTCACCCCCGGCGGCCGCAGGCCGACCCGGACCAGCGCCTGCTGGCCCGCCTCCTCGTCGATCAGCCAGCGGACGAAGCTCGACGCCCCGGCCCGCACGGCGGGGCTCTGCACCGCCTCCGGCCAGAAGAGGCGGGCGACCGTGAGGAAGAGCAGCGGGGAGTCGGACGGGTAGAACGCCTGCAACCGTTCGGCCGCCGGGGGCGGCTGCCGGGCCGGGCAGCCGGCGCCCAGCGGCCGGCCCTGGTTGTAGCGCACCAGCGCCTGTTCGGTGAGGACCACGGCGGGGGTGTGCACACCCGCCGTGGCGGCCGGGGCGGTCCGGGTCCGCTGCCGGCAGAGCACGGCGAGGTCGTCGCCGATCGGGTACGCACCCGAGTCCAGCGCCCGGTCCACCCGACCCTCGACGTCCTGCCGGGCAGTCGACGCGGACACCAGCCCCCGCTCGCCGCCGTAGAGCGCGTAGGTGGCGAGGCGGGCGGGCGCGGACACGGTCGGGTCGGCGCGCACCACGCCCCGGCCGCCGGCGACCGGCGGGCCGGCGGACGCGCCGGTGGCGTCACGGAACAGCTCCCGCCAGGTCCGGCCCATCCGCCGCGCCGCGTCCACGGCGCCGCCGGCGGCGACCTGCGCCTGCGGCACGCCGAGCACCACCGGCGACGCGGCGATCTCGTCGACCCGGCCGAGCACGCCCGCGCCGGCCGGGCCCACCCGCGTCACGTCGGCCGCCGACTCGGGCAGCCACAGGTCCGGGTGCGGCCCGACGTCCTGCAGGTAGCGGCGACCCGGCTCGCCGGACGAGTCCCAGCGGGCGCCGATGCCGGCCCGGACGTCGTCGGCGGCGGCGGGATAGAGGTAGACCCGGGCCAGCGGGCAGCCCCGGTGCTGGCGCGCGGACCACCGTTCGAACGCGTCCGCCACCTCGCGGTAGGGCGCCAGCCCGGCGGCCGAGGTGGCCACCCGCACCTGCGGCGGCTGGAAGCAGCCGGCCCCGACCGCGCGGACCGGGCCGGCGTAGCCGACCGAGGCGCACAGCAGCGCCCAGACCGCGAGGATCGGCACGGCCACCCGGCGCGGCAGCGCGCCCCTGGTGACGCGCCCCGGAGCCGTCGCGGCGAGCAGGCGCCGCCACCGGCCGGGCGGGTCGTCCCCGGGAGGCGGTGGTGGCGGTGTCTCCCGGCCCGCCCAGGCCACCCGGATCACGCCCTCCTTGCGGTGTACGGAGAGGGTGGGACGCTGCCGGCTGCTCACCTCACGGACCCGGTCGGCGACGTACTCGTGCAGCTCGTCGGTGTCGATGATCCCGTCGCCGTTGCGGTCGGCCCGCCCGCTGCGCAGCCCGTCGACCACGGCGCGGGTGAAGACGCCCTGACCGTCCCGCTCGAAGCTCAGCTCGGTGCCGGCGCAGGAGGTGATCACGACGTGCCCGCGCCCGCGGAACGGGCCGGTCAGGTCGGCGTCGCGCGCGCCCCGGGCCCGCTCGTCGCGGGCGAACGCGCCGCTGTAGCAGCAGTCGAGCAGCACCACGATCTGCTTGGCCCGGCTGTCGGCCATCTCGTGCCGGATGTCGGCGGCGGACAACGCGGTCGCCCGGATCAGGTGGCTGTCGTGCTCGGAGTCGGCGGCGGCGAAGAACAGGTCCCCGGCCGCGTCCTTCAGCCCGTGCGCCGAGATGTGCAGGAGCAGCAGGTCGTCCGGCTCGGTGTTGTGGAAAAAGATGGCGACCGCGCGACCGATGTCGTGGACGGTGCGGTTGCGTAACACGCGGACGTCGTCGAAGGCGCCGATCGCCGGGTTCTCCAGCACCTCGCGGAGGGAGTCCGCGTCCGCCACGGCGCCGGGGAGGGAGACGAACTGAGGATCCGTGTAGGCCTCGTTCGCGATGATCAGCGCTCGTCTCATCGTTCCGGTGGTAACACCCGGTCGACGAAGACCTCGATCAGCCGGCGCTGCTCGTCGGCGGTGGCGCTGTCGAGGACCAGCTCGTCGTCGCCGATGCGCACCTCCACCCGGCCCCGCCCGCGCCGCCGCTGCCAGTCCCCGACGGCGCGGAGCACCCCGACGACGAGGCCCGCGTGGGCGGCCAGGGCGGCGAGCAGCGTGCCCAGCTCGGCGAGTTCGCCGGCCCGGGCGCCGTCGGGCGCGACGGTGACGGACTCCGCCGGCCGGACCGACCGGACGCCGTCGAGCTGCTGCAGTTCGCGGCGCAGGCGGTGGGTGGCCTCCTCGGCCGCGTCGTCGTCGTCATCGAGGGTGACGAGTCGAAGCACCACGGTGTCCATTGATCGAACGTTATCAGCTCTCCGCCAACCGGCCGGTAACATTCCGTACACAGTGGTGGGTGGATCAGGCTCCGGTGACGCCGTCGATGCGCTCGCGGATGAGGTCGGCGTGGCCGTTGTGCCGGGCGTACTCCTCGATCATGTGCACGTACACCCAGCGGAGGCTGATCTCGTCGCTACCGGCGCCGTCGCGGCGCGCGCGGCGGAACGTGTGCGCCAACGGCAGGTCGGCCACCGCCCGGTCGGCCGCCGCGATCTCGGCGGTCAGGGTGGCGAGCGCCTCGGCCGGGTCGGCGTCGGCGATGTCGTTGAGGTCGGCGTCCGGGTCGGGGTTGTCGTCGTAGAGGCCGGGCACGTCCTCGGCGGTGGCGCGGATCCGGAACCACCAGCGCTCCACGTCGGCCATGTGCCGCACCAGCCCGAGCAGGGTCAGCCCGGAGGGCTCGACGCTGGGGGTGCGCAGTTGCTCGGCGGTCAGCCCGGCGCACTTGAGGCGCAGGGTGTCGCGGTGGGTGTCGAGCCAGCCTTGCAGCATGGCGCGCTCGTCGGCGACGTAGGGCTCGTGGCGGCGGTCGACCTCGGGTGCTCTCCAAGTCATGATCGAGATGTTAAGCGGGGCCCCCGCCACCTCGCGAGGCGTTAAGCGGGGGCCCCTCCTTACACCTCAGGGGACGACGACGACCGGCCAGCGGCCGGTGCGCACCAGGCGGGTCGCGACCGAGCCGACCAGCTTGTGCCCGGCCTGCTCGGAGGAGCCGACCACGACCAGGTCGGCCCGGTGCTCGTCGGCGGCCCGGCCCAGCTCGGTGTACGCGTCACCGCGCCGGCACAGGAACGTCACCGGCAGGTCCAGCTCCTCGGCCCCGCGCCGGCACTCCGCGCGCAGCTCGTCGGCCAACTCGTCGTGGGTCTGCTGCACCGCGCCGGCCACCACCCCGGACATGATCCCGCTGTACGGCGCCGGCGAGCTGACGAAGACCACCACCAGCCCGGCGCCCTGCCGGCGGGCCAGCCCGGCCGCGTAGGCGGCGGCCCGCAGCGAGGTGCGGCTGCCGTCCACGCCGACCAGCACCACCCGGGGGCCGTCGGTGCCCCGCTCGAAGGGCAGCAGCCGGGCCTGCGGGCCGTACCGCTCACGCTCCGGTGCGTCCACGGTCAGCGCTCCCGGCCCGTGCCGACCACCGCGTCGGCGTCCACCGTCGCCTCCCGCTGCTCCACCGCGGTCGGGACCGGGTCGGTGTTGGCGCGGCGCAGCGGCACCTCCCGGATCAGCACCACCGCGAGCAGCGCGAGCAGCCCGAACGGCGCGGCGGCCAGGAAGATGTCGCCGGCGCCGTGCCCGTACGCGGACTCCACCACGGCCCGGATCGGGGCGGGCAGGGCGTGCACGTCCGGCAGCGCGCCGCCGCCACCGGAGGCGGGGGCCGGGACGCCGAGGCGGCCCAGCCCGTCGGCGAGGTAGCCGGTGACCCGGTGGCCGAGCAGCGCGCCGAGCGCGCTCACGCCGACCGCGCCGCCGAGGCTGCGGAAGAACGCCACCACCGAGCTGGCCGCGCCGAGCTCGTGCGTGCCGACCGTGTTCTGCACGGCCAGCACCAGGTTCTGCATGGTCATGCCGAGGCCCAGGCCGATCAGCGCCATGAAGATCGCGAGCCGCCAGTACGGGGTGTCCACCCGCATGCTGCCCATCAGCGCGAAGCCGGCGGTGAGCAGCGTCGAGCCGGCGACCAGCCAGCGCTTCCACCGGCCGGTGCTGGTGATGATCCGGCCGACCACGGTCGAGGCGACCAGCAGGCCGCCGATCATCGGCAGCGTCATCAGGCCGGCCATGGTCGGGCTCTCGCCGCGGCTGATCTGGAAGTACTGGCCGAGGAAGACCGAGGCGCCGAACATGCCGACGCCGACCGCGACGCTGGCCACCACGGCGAGCGTGATGGTGCGGTTGCGGAACAGCCGCGGCGGGATCATCGGCTCGGCGGCCCGCTGCTCGACCCGGACGGCGAGCGCCCCGAGCAGCACCGCGCCGGCCACCATGACCGCGCTGGTCCAGGAGATCCAGTCGTACCGGTCGCCGGCCAGGGTGATCCAGACCAGCAGCAGCGAGACGGCGGCGGTGATCAGGGTGGCGCCCCACCAGTCGATGGTGACCTTGCGCTTGACCACGGGCAGGTGCAGCGTCTTCTGGAGCACGACCAGGGCGAGCACGGCGAACGGCACGCCGACGTAGAAGCACCAGCGCCAGCCGAGCCAGTCGGTGTCCACGATCACGCCGCCGATCAGCGGGCCGCCGATGGTGCCGACCGCCATCACCGCGCCGAGGTAGCCGCTGTAGCGGCCGCGCTCGCGCGGGGCGATCATCGTCGCCATGATCACCTGGGCCAGGGCGGTGAGGCCGCCCGCGCCGACGCCCTGCACCACCCGGCAGGCGATCAGCTCGCCGGTGGACTGGGCCTGCCCGGCCAGGACCGAGCCCAGCACGAAGACCGCCAGCGCGAGCTGGACCAGGATCTTCTTGCTGGTCAGGTCCGCGAGCTTGCCCCAGATCGGGGTGGTGGCGGTGGTCGCCAGCAGGGTGGAGGTGACCACCCAGGTGTACGCGGACTGCGTGCCGTGCAGGTCGGTGATGATCCGCGGCAGCGCGTTCGAGACGACCGTGGAGGAGAGGATCGCGACGAACATGCCCAACAGCAGGCCGGAGAGCGCCTCCAGGATCTGCCGGTGGGACATGTCGACGGCGGTCGCCCGGGTGGGCGCTGTCGCCTGGGTCATCGTGGAGTGCCTCCGGAAAGGGAAGATTGGGGTTGCCTCGGGCAACCTTATGGCTTGGTTGCCCCAAGCAACAACCGCGAGTGGTGCGGCTCCTATTCCCCGCGGGGCGGGTCAGAACGTCTCGTTGAACCGGTGCATGAGCCGGGCGAAGTCCGCCACGTCCTCTTTCGGCCAGTCCTCCAGCGAACGCCGGATCTGTCCGAGTCGGGCCGCACGGGCCGCGTCGAACCGGCGGGTGCCCTCCTCGGTGAGGCTGAGCTGCGCGGCCCGCCGGTCGGACGGGTCCGGGTCGCGCTGCACCAGGCCCAGCGCCTCCAGGCCACCGATCTGCCGGCTCAACGTGCCCTTGCCGATGCCCAGCTTGACCGCCAGGTCGGTGAGGCGGATCTGGCCCGAGCGGCGCAGCCAGAGCAACAACCCGTAGGCGTTCGGCTCCAGGTTCGGGTGGACCTCGCGGGCGATCTCCCAGGACAGTGCACGACCCCGGCGCAGCAGCGCGGTCAACTCGTGTTCCACGGCGCGCAGCGTCTCGTCCACGGTCAGAGGATAGTCATGACTCGTCGCTGAGCTGCTGGCGCGCCACCGGCCGCAGCGTGCCGTCCTTGACGGTGCCCTCGATCACCACGGCGGCCGACCGGCCGCGGTGCGTCAGCGTCGCCACCGCGTTGCCGAAGTAGGGGCCGGCCAGCTTCCGCCACCGCACCAGCGGCCGACGCACCCCGGCCGAGCGGGCCAGCGCCCGGGTCGCCGTGGTCGGCCCGGGGTTCCAGCCCAGCGTCATCAGCGGGCGCATCCCGGCCGGCACCTGGTTGTGGATCGGCGAGCAGGTGAGCTGGTGCACCGGGGTCTTCACCGACCGGTCGGCGAACCGGGCCCGGGCCACGTACGAGTGGTGCACGTCGCCGGAGAGCACGCTGATCGAGGCCGGGCGCGGGTACGCCGGACCGGCGCCCACCCGGGCTCCGGTGCGCGCCGCGTCACCGCTGCCCAACCGGGCGAACAGCTCGCCCAGCGCCTCGAAGGACCGCCGGAACGCGGCCCAGTGCTCCAGGTCCCAGGCCCGGCGCATCCGCTCGGCCAGCGCGGCCACCCAGGGCCGGCCGGAGTCGGCCAGGCGCTCGTTCCACGACTCCACGTGGTGGATGCCCGGCGGCAGCAGCCACGGCAGCGAGGTGCCCACCACCAGGTGGTCGTACGCGCCGTGGGCCTGGTCGAGGAACCACGACCACTCGCCCGGCGGCAGCATCGCCCGACTGCCCGGCAGCAGCACCCGGCTGGACCGGTTGTCCAGCATGACCAGGCGGGTGCGCCCCAGGTCCAGCGCGTAGCTCCACTGGTACTGCACGGCCCGCCAGCGCTCGGTGTCGTGCGCCAGGTCGGCCTCGGTGTCCACCCGCTCGCCGAACTCGTGCAGCACGCCGGTGGCGTCCTCGGCGGCCACCACCTTCGCGTAGACCGGGTCGGCGGCGATCTCGTCCGGGCTGAGGTTGCCCAGGTGCTGGTAGACCCAGTAGGAGGCGAGGCCGCTGCGGATCCGCTCGGCCCACCACGGCTCCTCGCGCATGTCCGCCCGCCACGACTGCGAGGTGTTCCAGTCGTCGATCACCTCGTGGTCGTCGAAGATCATCACGCTCGGCACGGTGGAGAGCAGCCAGCGGATCTCCGGGTCCCGCCAGGACTCCAGGTAGAGCTTCGTGTACTCGTCGAAGCTGACCACCTGGGTCGACGGGGCGTCCTTCGGCCGCCGCCGGCGCCGCTTGAGCAGCTT
Source organism: Micromonospora ferruginea (assembly GCF_013694245.2). Classification (NCBI taxonomy): domain Bacteria; kingdom Bacillati; phylum Actinomycetota; class Actinomycetes; order Micromonosporales; family Micromonosporaceae; genus Micromonospora; species Micromonospora robiginosa. The sequence goes on along the minus strand of NZ_CP059322.2, from coordinate 4,005,709 downwards.
GCGCACGGTCGGCGAGGTCTCGTCCGCGTAGACCTGGTCGCCGAGCAGCACCAGCAGGTCGGGCAGCGTGTTCTCCTCGGGCGCGGCCATCACCCGCCGGGCGTACGCGTCGAGCGCGTCCGGCGGCAGCTTGCGCGCGGTGGAGTGCTGGGTGGTCTCCCGGCAGGAGCCGAAGACCAGGCGCACCGGCTGGTCGCCGTCGTCGGCCGCGCGGGTGCGGATCACGCTCGGCGGGAACGCGTCGCCCGGCAGCGGCCAGGCCACCTCGTCGTCGATCAGCACCTCGTACTCGGTGGCGCTGTCCGGGGTGAGCCCGGTCACGACCACGAGCGCGTAGTGGTGGTCGTACGCGGAGAAGGTGGGCGAGCTGCCGGTGGCGCCGGCGGCCGTGCGGACGGTGACCACCGCGGGCGCGCTCGTCTCCACCCAGACGGTCGCCCGCGTGTCGACGACCCGGCGCAGCAATGGGCCGATGAGCAGGCGGGAACCGGGCACGACGACTACCTCCGACAAGATCGTTGGATCTTTCCTACCCGGCCGGCGGTTGCGGTACGCCTTCCAGCAGCGAGCGTACCCGCAGGTTGTTCGCGTGCCGAGGCCGTGAGTGGGACGCCGTCGCCGGCATCTGACAGGATTTCGGGCATGAAGGAATACCTCCTCGTCGCTCTCGCCCTGCTCGGCGTGCTCATCATCGGCGGCCTGAGCCTCGTGGTGCCCCGGCTGCGCCGGCGCCCGGAGCCCCCGTTGCCGCGCACGGAGGTCGACACCCGCACCGAGGAGGACCTGGCCGGCCCGCCGGTGGAGGCCCCGGAGGCGGAGCTGAGCACCGGCGTGGTGGTGGAGGCGCCACCGGTCGGCGTACCGCCGATCGAGGTGCCCGAGCCCACCGCCGGCCGCCTGGTCCGGCTGCGCTCCCGGCTCTCGCGCTCCCAGAACGCCTTCGGCAAGGGCCTGCTCGGCCTGCTCAGCCGGGACCGGCTGGACGAGGACACCTGGGAGGAGATCGAGGACAGCCTGATCACCGCCGACGTCGGCATCGACTCCACCCGGGAGATCGTCGACCGGCTGCGGGAGCGGACCCGGGTGCTCGGCACCCGCACCGGCGACGAGCTGCGGACGCTGCTCGCCACCGAGCTGGTCAACGCGCTCGATCCGAGCCTGGACCGGTCGCTGCGGACCGCGTCCACCGACGGCGTACCGGCGGTGGTGCTGGTGGTCGGCGTCAACGGCGCCGGCAAGACCACCACCTGCGGCAAGATCGCCCGGGTGCTGGTGGCGGACGGTCGCACCGTGCTGCTCGGCGCGGCCGACACGTTCCGGGCCGCCGCCGCCGACCAGTTGGAGACCTGGGGCGGCCGGGTGGGCGCGGAGACGGTCCGCGGGCCGGAGGCCGCCGACCCGGCCAGCGTCGCGTTCGACGCGGTGAAGCGCGGCATCGACGTCGGCGTCGACACCGTGCTCATCGACACCGCCGGCCGGCTGCAGAACAAGGTCGGCCTGATGGACGAGCTGGGCAAGGTCAAGCGGGTGGTGGAGAAGCACGGCCCGATCGACGAGACGCTGCTGGTGCTGGACGCCACCACCGGCCAGAACGGCCTGGAGCAGGCACGGGTGTTCACCGAGGCGGTCAACGTGACCGGTGTGGTGCTGACCAAGCTCGACGGCACGGCCAAGGGCGGCATCGTGATCGCCGTGCAGCGCAAGCTGGGCATCCCGGTCAAGCTGGTCGGCCTGGGCGAGGGCAAGGACGACCTGGCCCCGTTCGACCCGGCGCAGTTCGTCGACGCGCTGCTCGGCACCGAGCCGCTCGGCCGGGACGCGTAGCCTCTCCCGTGACGACTGACGATCGCGCCTACGCGGGGTGGCGCGACCCCAGCCACCCGTCGCCGCGCCTCGGGAGACCGTACGTGACTTCGCAGGAGATCCCGCTGCACGGCGGGAACGTGAGCACCGTGGTCCGGGTGGGCGACACGGTCCGGCGCAACGCCGGGCCGTGGACCCCCTCGGTGCACGCGTTGCTGCGCCACCTGGAATATGTCGGGTTCACCGGCGCTCCCCGCGCGCTCGGCATGGACGAGCGCAACCGGGAGGTCCTGTCTTACCTGGAGGGGGAGTGCGGGGAGTACCCGCTCGCCCCGCACTGGGTCACCGACGAGGCCCTGGTCACCGTGGCCACCATGCTGCGGATGTTCCACGACGCGCAGTACGGCTTCACCCCGCCGCCCGGCGCGGTCTGGCGCTCGTTCGGGCCGCCCCCGCCGGACACCGAGGTCATCTGCCACCACGACGCCGCCCCGCACAACGTCATCTGGCGTCCCGACGGCACGCTCGGGCTGATCGACTTCGACCTCGCCTCGCCGGGCGCCCGCATCTACGACGTGGCGTACGCGGCCTGGACCTGGGTGCCGATCTTCTCCGACCGGGACTCCGTCACGCTCGGCTGGAAGCGCCCCGACCGGCCCCGCCGGCTGCGCCTGTTCGCCGACGCGTACGGGCTGATCCCGCGCGACCGGCACCGGCTCATCCGCACCATCCGCAAGCGCATCGTCGACCACGTCGAGGGCATCCGGCGGATGGCCGCCGCGGGCGAGCCGGCGTTCGTCCGGATCGTGCACAAGGGCCACCTCCGCCGGCCGATGCGGGACCTGCGCCTGCTCGACTACGAGCGGCACCACCTGGAGTACGCGCTGCGCTGAGCAAGATCGGCGTTCTTCACACGCCGGAAACAACCCGTCACGTGTCGGAAATCGAGCGGTGTCGGTGCAGGAAACAGCGGCCGACCAAGCTTCCGCGCAACCGGCGTACGGGCGACGCTGCCCCGGAAGCCGCGAAGGAGGGAACTTCACCTTTAGGAGGCCAGCGTGCCTGAAGCACCGACGATCGACGGCGGCAACACCGTTTGGCTGCTGGTTTCGACCGCTCTCGTGCTGCTCATGACCCCCGGCCTGGCGCTGTTCTACGGCGGCCTCAACAGGTCCAAGGGCGTGCTCAACATGATGATGATGAGCTTCTCGGCCATCGGGCTCATCTCAGTTCTGTGGTGGTTCTACGGTTTCAGCGTCGCGTTCGGCAGCGACGTCAACGGGCTCTGGGGTGACCCGGGCGCCTACCTCGGCACCAAGACGTTCCTCGCCGAGACCGACCTCTGGGGCGCCACGGCGGAGAACCCCAGCGGCATCGGCATCCCGCTCTACGTGTTCATGGCGTTCCAGATGGTCTTCGCGGTGATCACCGTCGCGCTGATCAGCGGCGCCATCTCCGACCGGGCCAAGTTCTCCGGCTGGCTGCTGTTCGCCTTCGGCTGGGCCACCCTGGTCTACTTCCCGGTCGCGCACTGGGTGTGGGGCGGCGGCGTGATCGGCGCCAAGCTGCACGCGCTGGACTTTGCCGGCGGCACGGCGGTGCACATCAACGCCGGCGCGGCGGCGCTCGGCGTGGCGCTGGTGCTCGGCAAGCGGGTCGGCTGGCCACGCGAGGGCATGAAGCCGCACAACATCCCGCTGGTCGCGCTCGGCGCCGGTCTGCTCTGGTTCGGCTGGTTCGGCTTCAACGCCGGCTCCGAGCTGACCGTCGACTCGGTGGCCGGCCTGGCGTTCCTCAACACCCAGCTCGCCACCGCCGCGGCGGTGCTCGGCTGGCTGCTGGTCGAGCGGATCAAGGACGGCCGCCCGACCATGGTCGGCGCGTCCTCCGGCGCGGTCGCCGGTCTGGTCGCGATCACCCCGGCCTGCGGTTTCATCGCCCCCTGGGCGGCGGTCCTGCTCGGCGGCGTCGCCGGTGCGGTCTGCGCGCTCGCCATCAGCCTGAAGTACAAGCTCGGCTACGACGACTCGCTCGACGTGGTCGGCGTGCACTTCGTCGGCGGCTGGATCGGGTCGCTGTGGCTCGGCCTGTTCGCCACCAACTCCGTCAACGGCGCGATCGGCGACGTGGTCGGCGCCTCCGACGGCCTGCTCTACGGCGGTGGCCTGACCCAGCTCGGCCGGCAGGCGCTGGCCGGTCTGATCGTCACCGTCTGGTCGGGCGGCGTCGCCTGGCTGCTCGCCTTCGCGATCCAGAAGACGATCGGCTTCCGGGTGTCGGCCGAGGCCGAGGTCGACGGCATCGACGTCGCCGAGCACGCGGAGAGCGCCTACGACCTGTCGCCCACCACGGGCAGCAGCACGAGCGCGTTCGCCATGGCCGGGATCGGCGGCACCAGGCCGAGCCCGGAGCCCGCCGACGAGGCGGACGAGTCCGCGCCGGTCAGCGAGAAGGTCGCCGGTTAACGTTCCAGGGATGGAGGGGTTGGACATGAAGCTGGTGACCGCGGTCATCAAGCCGTACCAGTTGGACGCGGTGAAGGAGGCTCTGCACGCGCTCGGCGTGGCCGGGCTGACCGTCAGCGAGGTGCAGGGTTACGGCCGGCAGAAGGGGCACACCGAGGTCTACCGGGGTGCCGAGTACACGGTCGAGTTCCTGCCCAAGATCCGGGTCGAGGTGCTCACCGACGAGATCGACGTCGACAAGATCGTGGACGCGATCGTCGGCGCCGCCCGGACCGGCAAGATCGGCGACGGCAAGGTCTGGGTGACCGGCGTCGAGGAGGTCGTCCGGGTGCGTACCGGCGAGCGCGGGCTCGACGCCCTCTGACGACGGGACCCGCCGACGTGACCTCGTTGACCACGGCCACCGGCCCCACCGGGTCGGGCGTGCCCGTGGTCAACGAGGTCGTCGGCGCGCCGGGAGGCGTCGGCGAGGCGGCCCGGACCGCCCGCGCCGACGCGTTCGACGCCTGGCTGCGCCGGCTCCTCCCGGCCCGGCCCGGCGTCGCGCTGGTCGCGGTGGGCGGGCTCGGCCGCCGCCAGTGCGCCCCCTACGGCGACCTCGACCTGGTGCTGCTGCACGCCGGGGTGGCCGGCGTGGACGAACTGGCCGCCTCGCTCTGGTATCCGATCTGGGACGCCGGGCTGCGGCTCGACCACTCGGTGCGCACCGTCGCCGAGGCGCTCTCGGTGGCCCAGGACGACGTCAAGGTCGCCCTCGGGCTGCTCGACGCGCGCCACGTGGCCGGTGACCCGGCCCTGACCGACCAGCTCGCCCGCACCGCCACCGACCACTGGCGGCGCACCGCGATCCGCCAGCTCCCCGGCCTGCGCGAGATCACCGCCGCCCGCTGGGAGGCCCACGGCGAGCTGGCGTTCCTGCTGGAGGGCGACCTCAAGGAGGCCGCCGGCGGGCTGCGCGACGTCGGCATCCTGCGGGCCATCGCCACCGCCGGGGTCACCGACGCGCTCCGCCCGGCCGTGCACGCCGCGCACCGGCGCCTGCTGGACACCCGCGACGCCCTGCACCAGCAGGTCGGCCGCCGGGTCGACCGGCTGCTCGCGCAGGAACGCGACGGCGTGGCCGCGCAGCTCATGCTGGACGAGGGGGACGCGCTGCTGCGGCTGGTGGCCGGCGACGCGCGCACCGTCGGCCACGCCCTGGACGACGCCTGGCGGGCCGCCGACCGGCTCCGCTCCGGCCGGCACCGCGCCGCGCCCGGCCGGCCGCTGCGCCGCCCGGTCGCCAAGGACGTCGTCGAGCAGGACGGCGAGCTGGTGCTCGCCCGCACCGCGATCGGGGCCCGCCCCGACCCCAGCCTGTCGCTGCGGATCGCCGCCGCGGCGGCCACCACCCGGCTGCCCATCGCGCGGGCCACCTGCGAGTGGCTGGCCGCCTACTGCCCGCCGCTGCCGACGCCGTGGCCGCCGGCCGCCCGGGCCGCGCTGACCACCCTGCTCGGCGCCGGCCCCGGCCTGGTGCCGGCGTGGGAGACCTGCGACCGGTACGGGCTGATCGACGGCTGGCTGCCCGAGTGGACCCGGCTGCGCAGCCTGCCCCAGCACAACCCGGTGCACCGGTTCACCCTCGACCGCCACCTGGTGCAGACCGCGTACGAGGCGAGCCGGCACACCCGCGACGTGGACCGGCCGGACCTGCTGCTGCTCGGCGCGTTCCTGCACGACATCGGCAAGGGACTGCCCGGTGATCACTCCACGGTGGGCGCGCCGCTGGCCGAGGCGGTCGCCACCCGGATCGGGCTGCCCCCGGCCGAGGCGGCGCTGATCGGCACGCTGGTCCGGCTGCACCTGCTGCTGCCCGACGTGGCCACCCGACGGGACCTGTCCGACCCGAAGACGATCGCCGGGGTCGCCGAGCGGGTCGGCGACACCGCCACCCTGGAGCTGCTGCACGCCCTGGTGCGGGCCGACGCCGCCGCCACCGGCCCGGCCGCCTGGTCGAGCTGGAAGGGCCGGCTGATCGCCGACCTGGTCACCCGGGTGCGCACCACGCTGGACACCGGCGTGGTGCCCGCCCCGCCGGCCCCCGACCCGGCGCTGGTCGCCGGCCCGCTTCCGGTCGTACACCTGGGGGAGGACCGGGTGGCGGTGGCCGCCGCCGACCGGCGGGGGCTGCTCGCCACGGTGGCCGGCTGCCTGGCCCTGCACCGGCTGGAGGTGATCTCCGCGGACGCCGCCACGGTCGACGGCCGGGCCCTGGTCGAGTGCCGGGTGCAGCCGCGCTACGGGCTGGCCCCCGACCCGATCGCGCTCGGGGCCGACCTGCGGCGCGCGGTCGGCGGCGACGTCTCGGTGATCCAGCGGCTGCGGGGCCGGGCGCTGGCGGCGCGGAGCCAGGGCGCGGCCCCCCGGGTGGTCTGGCACCGGGAGGCGGCCACCGACGCGGTGCTGCTGGAGTTGCGGGCCGCCGACGCGGCCGGCCTGCTCTACCGGGTCACCTGCGCGCTGGACGAGGCCGGGGCGCAGGTGCGCGCCGCCCGGATCTCCACCCTCGGCGGTGACGTGGTCGACGCGTTCTACCTGGTCGGCGGCTGGCCTGCCGCCGAGCACCGTGCCCGCATCGAGGCCGCCGTCCTCGCGGCGGTGTAAGGAGGGGCCCCCGCTTAACGCATTCGGCAGAGCAGGGGCCCCCGCTTAACACCCGAGCTACGCCGGCTGACGTACGCGGGGAGCCGCTGACGGGCCGATGTGCGGGGCGGCCGGCGGCGGGACGCTCGACGGCATGAACCTGCCAGTGCAGACCGAAGGGCTCACCAAACGGTACGGCGGCCTGACCGCGGTACGGAATCTCGACCTGACCGTGCGGGCCGGCGAGGTGTACGGCTTCCTCGGCCCCAACGGCGCCGGCAAGACCACCACGCTGCGCATGCTGCTCGGCCTGATCCGCCCCAGCGCCGGGACGGTACGGCTGCTCGGCCGCACCCCCGGCGCCGGGCGGCTCACCGGCGTCGGCGCGCTGATCGAGGGGCCGGCGTTCTACCCCTACCTGTCCGGCCGGGACAACCTGCGGGTGATGGCCCGTTACGCCGGGGTCGGCGCGGACCGCGTCGCGGCGGTGCTCGACCTGGTCGACCTCGCCGACCGGGCGGGCGACCGGTACGCCGGCTACTCGTTGGGCATGAAGCAGCGCCTCGGGGTAGCCGCCGCGCTGCTGAAGGACCCGCGCCTGCTGATCCTGGACGAGCCCACCAACGGCCTCGACCCGGCCGGCATGGCGGACATGCGGACCCTGATCCGGCGGCTCGGCTCGGCCGGCTCGACCGTGCTGGTCTCCAGCCACCTGCTCGGCGAGGTCGAGCAGGTCTGCGACCGGGTCGGCGTGATCGCCCGCGGTGAGCTGGTGGCCGAGGGCAGCGTCGACGAGCTGCGCGGCGCGGCCGGGCTGCGGTTGCTGGCCGACCCGCTGGACGAGGCGGCGAGCCGGGCCCGGGAACTCGTCGGCGCGGACCGGGTTCGCGTCGTCGACGGTGGACTGGAACTGGCGGTCGAGCCGGAGCGGGCGGCCTGGCTGAACGCCGAACTGGTCGGCGCCGGGCTCGCCGTGCGCGAGCTGCGGCCCCGGGAGCGGGACCTGGAGCAGATCTTCTTCGACCTGGTGGAAAGAGGTACGGCCGATGTCGCGTAGTTTCCGCGCCGAACTGGTCAAGCTGGTCCGGCGGCCGGCCGTCTGGCTGCTGCTGGCCATCACCCTGGCACTGTCGCTGATCTTCACCTACCTCTTCCCGTACGCCGGGGTGGCCGGCGGCACGGACGGGCCGAACACCGACCGGGCGCTGCCCGCCATGCTCCCGGACCACCTGGTCGGCAACTCGCTCGGCGGCCTGCCGGTCTTCCTCGGCGCGATCCTGCTGATCCTCGGCGTGCTCACGGTCGGCGGCGAGTACGGCTGGGGCACCTGGAAGACCGTGCTCACCCAGGGGCCGACCCGCGTCGAGGTGTACGCCGGCAAGCTGTTCGCCCTCGCGCTGGCCGCGCTGGCCGTGGTGCTCGCCGTGTTCGCGGTCGGCGCGGTGGCCGCCGCGCTCATCGCGTCCGCCGAGGCCCAGCCGGTGCGCTGGCCGTCGGCCGGTGACCTGGTGGTCGGCGTCGGAGCGGGGTGGCTCATCGCGACGATGTGGGCCATGCTCGGTGCCGTGCTCGCGGTCGCGTTGCGCGCGGTGGCGCTGCCGGTCGGCCTGGGTCTGGTGTGGATGCTCGCGGTGCAGAACCTGCTCGCCGCCATCGCCGCCCCGCTCGTCGACTGGGTGGCGACCGCCCAGCAGGGGTTGCCGGGCCCGAACGCCGGCGCGCTGGCGGCGGCGCTGGGCGCGCCCGGGGACACCCCCGGCGTGGCGGCCACCGTCGGCGGTGGGCAGGCGGCCGTGGTGGTGTGCGCGTACCTGGTCGGTTTCGCGGTGGTCGGCGCGGCGCTGCTGCGCCGGCGGGACATCGGCTGAGTCGGGACGGGGGAGTGGACGTGGATCGCGGGCGCGGGGACCGGCGGCGCTGGCTGCTCGACGGCCTGCTCTGCGTCGCGCTGCTGGCGATCGGGCTGGCCGGCACCGCCCCGGCCGGGCTGAACCAGGGCGTGCACGCCGGTGCGGTCGCCTACCCGCCGGTGGTGGTGGCGGCGCTCGCGCCGGCGGTACGCCGACGCTGGCCGCTGCCCACCCTGGCGGTGGTGGTCGCGGCGACCACCGCGTACCTGATGCTCGGCCAGCCGTACGGCCCGATCCTGCTGTCGTTCTTCGTCGCGGTCTACACGGTGGCCGCGCACCGGCCGGTGCGGACCGCGGCGGTGGCCGGCGCGGTCGCGATGGCGGCGCTCGTCGGGTACGTCTTCGTCGGTGTGCGCCCGCCCGGCGCGGCCGGTCTGATGCCGATCGCCGCCTGGGTGGTGGTGCCGTTCGCGGTCGGGGTGTCGGTGCGGCTGAGCCGGGAGGCCGCCGCCCGGAGCCGGACCGACGTGGCGCGCCGGCTGGCCGACGCGGAGCGGCTGCGGGTGGCCCGGGAGGTGCACGACGTGGTGGGCCACGGGCTCGCCGCGATCCACCTCCAGGCCGAGGTCGCGCTGCACCTGCTGGCCCGCCGGCCCGAGCAGGCCGAGGCGGCGCTCACCGCGATCAGTCGGACCAGCAAGGAGGCGCTGGACGAGCTGCGGGTCACGCTCACCGTGGTGCGTCGCGAGGAGATGACCGACGAGCGCGCGCCGGTGCCGGGGCTGGCGCAGCTCGGGCACCTGCGGGAACGGCTGGCCGGCGCCGGGGTGCCGGTCACCGTCGGGACCGACGGCGAGCCGCGTCCGTTGCCGGTGGCGGTGGACCTGGCCGCCTACCGGGTGGCGCAGGAGGCGCTGACCAACGTGCTGCGTCACGCCGGCCCGGCCACCGCCGAGGTCCGCGTCGGCTACCCGCCGGGCGCGGTGACCGTCGAGGTCACCGACACCGGCCGGGGCCGGCCCGCCGCGGCGGACCGGTCCACCGGCTCCGGCCTGGCCGGCATGCGCGAGCGGGTCACCGCGCTCGGCGGTACGTTCGACGCCGGCCCGGCCGCGTCCGGCGGCTTCCGGGTGCACGCCACGCTGCCCACCGGGGAGGCCACATGATCCGGGTGCTGCTCGCCGACGACCAGGACCTGGTCCGGATCGGACTGCGGGCGCTGGTGGAGAGCGAGGACGACCTGACCGTCGTCGGGGAGGCCGCGGACGGGCTCGCGGCCGTCGAGGCGGCCCGCCGGAAACGCCCGGACGTGGTGCTGATGGACGTGCGGATGCCCGGTGTGGACGGCATCGAGGCGACCCGCCGGATCGTCGGCGACCCGGCGCTGGCCGGCACCCGGGTGGTGGTGCTGACGACGTTCGAGCTTGACGAGTACGTCTTCGACGCGCTCCGGCACGGCGCCAGCGGTTTCCTCACCAAGGACACCCGCCCGGTCGACCTGCTGCGGGCGATCCGCCTGGTCGCCGAGGGGGAGGCGTTGCTGTCCCCGTCGGTGACCCGCCGGGTGGTCCGGGAGTTCGCCACCCGGCCGGCCCGGGTGCCGCGCCCGCATCCCCGGCTGGACGCGCTGACCGACCGGGAGCGGGAGGTGGTGGGGCTGGTCGGCGAGGGGTTGAGCAACGCCGAGATCGCCGAGCGGCTGGTGGTCAGTCCGGCGACCGCGCGTACCCACGTCAGCCGGGCCATGGTGAAGCTCGGCGCCCGGGACCGGGCCCAACTGGTGGTCTTCGCGTACCAGTCGGGCCTGGTCGTCTCCTGAGGCTCCGGCCGGGTCGGAGCGGGGGTACGGGCGGCGGGCTACCCTAACGGTGGGCTGGACAGCCGGCCCGGCCGCTGTGCCCGCCGAAAACGACAAACGGGATGTTCGCGTGTTTGACACCTTGAGTGACCGCCTGTCCGGGATCTTCACCAAGCTCCGCGGCAAGGGTCGGCTCACCGACGCCGACATCGACGCCACCGCGCGCGAGATCCGGATGGCGCTGCTGGAGGCCGACGTCGCCCTGCCGGTGGTCAAGGGCTTCATCGCGAACGTCAAGGAGCGGGCCCGTGGGGCCGAGGTCTCCCAGGCGCTCAACCCGGCCCAGCAGATCGTCAAGATCGTCAACGAGGAGCTGATCAACATCCTCGGCGGCGAGGGGCGGCGGCTCCAGTTCGCCAAGAACCCGCCGACCGTGATCATGCTGGCCGGCCTCCAGGGCTCCGGCAAGACCACCCTCGCCGGCAAGCTGGCCCGCTGGCTCAAGGGCCAGGGGCACCAGCCGCTGCTGGTCGCCGCCGACCTCCAGCGCCCCAACGCCGTCGGGCAGCTCCAGGTGCTCGGTGGCCGCGCCGGCGTCGAGGTGTACGCCCCGGCGCCCGGCAACGGCGTCGGCGACCCGGTGCAGGTGGCGCGCGACTCGATCGAGCACGCCAAGCGGGCCGCCCGGGACATCGTCATCGTGGACACCGCCGGCCGCCTCGGCATCGACGCCGAGATGATGCAGCAGGCCGCGGACATCCGCGACGCGGTCCAGCCCGACGAGGTCGTCTTCGTCATCGACGCGATGGTCGGTCAGGACGCGGTCCGCACCGCCGAGGCGTTCCGCGACGGCGTCGGCATCACCGGCGTGGTCCTGTCCAAGCTCGACGGTGACGCGCGCGGTGGCGCCGCGCTGTCGGTCCGTGAGGTCACCGGCCAGCCGATCCTGTTCGCCTCCACCGGCGAGAAGCTGGAGGACTTCGACGTCTTCCACCCCGACCGGATGGCCAGCCGGATCCTCGGCATGGGCGACGTCCTCACCCTGATCGAGCAGGCCGAGGCGGCCTTCGACTCCGATCAGAAGGAGAAGATGACCGCCAAGCTGATGGGCGGGGAGACCTTCACGCTGGAGGACTTCCTCGATCAGCTCATCGCGGTCCGGCGGATGGGGCCGATCGCCAACGTGCTGGCCATGATGCCCGGCATGGGGCAGATGAAGGACCAGATCGCCGAGCTGGACGACAAGCACTTCGACCGGGTCACCGCGATCATCCGGTCGATGACGCCGGCCGAGCGCACCACCCCGAAGATCATCAACGGTTCCCGCCGGGCCCGCATCGCCAGCGGCTCCGGCGTCACCGTGATGGACGTCAACCAACTGCTCAACCGCTTCGCCGACGCGCAGAAGATGATGAAGCAGATGGGCGGCATGATGGGCCTGCCCGGCGGCGGCCGGCGCAAGGCGACCAAGTCGCCGAAGAACAAGCGCAAGGGCACCAAGGGTGGCAACCGGCCGCGCACCGGGGCCGGCGCGGCGGGCGGCTTCCCCGGCGGCATGCCGCAGCTCCCGCCGGGCCTGGACCCGGGCGACCTGGCCGGCGGTCAGGGCCTGCCGCCCGGCTTCAAGCTGCCGAAGATCGACTTCAACAAGCTCGGCAAGGGCGGCGACAAGGGCCCGCGCTGACGCGTGTCGGTGACGGTGGGCGACGTCGTTCTCTCGTAGGGTGACGTCGCCCATCGTGAGGGAGGCGTCGATGACCGCGGCCCCGATGCTGCCGGAGCGGCACGAGTGGACGGTCGACGACGTGGGCGACCTGCCCGAGGACCTTCCGTACGAACTGATCAACGGAAGGTTGATCGTGCCGTCGCCCGCGCTGCTGCACCAGGACCTGTGCGTTGAGCTGCTGCTCGCGCTTCGCGCGAACTGCCCCAAGGAGTTCCAGGTCGGGATCGACCTGTCGATGCGGGTCGACCATCGCAACGAGCCCCGGCCGGACGTCGTCGCGGTCGCGCGGGGCAACGCCGACCGGAGTCCGCTGCCGGGCGAGGACGCGGTGCTCGCCGTCGAGGTCGTCCCGCACGATTGGAACTTCGGCGACCTCTGGGACAAGGCCATTGTCTACGCGTGTGCCGGCGTCCAGACCTACTGGGTGGTGGATCCGACGCACGAGCGGATCACGCTCACCGAGTACGCGCTCGGCGCCCACCGCGTCTATGAAGAAACCAGCCACACCAGCGGCCTGTTCGTCACCGAGCGGCCGTGGAAGGTCTCGGTCGACCTGCCGGCCCTGACCGCGCGTCGCAACGACCTGCTGGCCGGCGAGGACGGGTGATCGGGTAGGACTGTGCACATGGCTCTGCATGTGCGCGGCGTGTTCCTCCCCGACGACGAGGTCCGGGACGTCTGGCTGGTCGGCGACCGGGTCACGTTCTCCCCGGTGCCGGGCGCCGAGACGGTGGCCGACGGCGGTTTCGTGCTGCCCGGCCTGACCGACGCGCACTGCCACCTCGGCATCGCCCGGGGCGGCGCCCCGATCACCTCGCTCGACCAGGCCCGGGAGCTGGCCCGGATCGACCGGGACGCCGGCGTGCTGGCGATCCGGGACGCCGGCTCGCCGTACCCGTACCCCGAGTTGGAGGACGAGCCGGACCTGCCGCGACTGGCCCGCGCGGGCCGGCACGTCGCGCCGCCCAAGCGCTACCTGCGCGACATCGGCGTGGAGGTCGGCGCGGCGGAGGTGGCCGCGACCGTGGCCGCGCAGGCCGCCGCCGGCAACGGCTGGGTCAAGCTGGTCGGCGACTGGATCGACCGGGGCGTGGGTGACCTGGCGCCGGCCTGGGACGCCGACACCATGACCGCGGCGGTCGCCGCCGCGCACGCCGCCGGGGTGCGCGCCGCGGTGCACACGTTCTCCGAGTCGGCCGTGGAGATCATGGTGCGGGCCGGGGTGGACTCGGTCGAGCACGGCACCGGGCTGAGCCTCGACCTGATCGACCTGATGGCCCGGCAGGGCACCGCGCTGGTCCCCACCATGATCAACATCCGGACCTTCGGCCACATCGCCGAGCAGGCCCGGGCGAAGTTCCCCGGGTACGCCGACCACATGCTCGCCCTGCGCGACCGCTTCCCCGAGGTGGTCCGGGCCGCCCACGAGGCGGGCGTGCCGATCTACGTCGGCACCGACGCGGGCGGCGGCATCGACCACGGGCTCGCGGCCGAGGAGATGCTGCTGCTGCACGAGCAGGCCGGGATGGCCGCCGAGGACGTGCTCGCCGCCGCCTCCTGGCGGGCCCGGGAGTGGCTCGGCTTCCCCGGCCTGGTCGAGGGCGGCCTCGCCGACCTGGTGGTCTATCCCGAGGACCCGCGCCGCGACCTGCGGGTGGTGCGGTCGCCCAGCCGGATCGTGCTGCGCGGCCGAGTGGTCCGCTGACCCATCCGCCGGGCCGCGCCCGGCGGCCCGCTCAGCGTGGCGCGGCGGCGGCCAGGAAGAGGTGCACGGCCAGGTCGGCCAGCCGGTCGGCGGTCTCGTCCACCGGCGCCTGGGGCAGCACGATGTGGCTCACCACCAGCCGGACGATGCTGTCCGCCGCGAACGCCAGCGCCGTCGGGTCGGCGGCGGGCAGGTGCCGCCCCGCCCACTCCCGCAGCGCCGCCGTCGACTCGGCGAGCACCAGGTCGGCGCGGGTGGTCAGGTAGGGCAGCAGCTCGTCCGAGCCGCCCCGGGCGCTGGTCAGGATCGCCTTGACCAGCGGATTGTCGGCGGCTGAGGCGAGCGTGCGGCGGATCGCCGCGTACGCGGCCGCGCGCACGTCGGGGCCGTGCTCGTCCAGCGCGGCCCGGACCTCGCCGACGAACCGGTCCACCTCGTGCCGGGCGAGCGCCTCGGCCAGGCCCGCCTTGGTGCCGAACTCGTTGTAGACCGTCTGCCGGCTCACCCGGGCGGCGGCGGCCACCACACCCATCCGGACGCCGTCCCAGCCGCCGGCCACCGCCTGCGCCCGGGCGGCCTCGACGATCGCGTTCCGTGCCTCACCCATCGCCGTCGAAGTCTACGGCCCGGCGGGGCGACACGGCGCGGCCCGACTCCCCGGCGCAGCGGCGGCCCGCGCGGCGCATAGGATGTGCGGTCATGGCACGCGTGCTCACTCCCCGTGCGGAGGACTTTCCCCGCTGGTACCAGGACCTGATCGCCAAGGCGAAGCTGGCCGACAACGGCCCGGTTCGGGGCACCATGGTCATCCGACCGGCCGGCTACGCCATCTGGGAGCGGATGCAGGCCGAGATGGACGCCCGGATCAAGGCGGCCGGCGCGGAGAACGCGTACTTCCCGCTGTTCATCCCGGAGAGCTACCTCAAGCGCGAGGCCGAGCACGTCGAGGGCTTCTCGCCGGAGCTGGCCGTGGTCACCCACGGCGGTGGCAAGCAACTCGCCGAGCCGGTGGTGGTCCGCCCCACCAGCGAGACGGTGATCGGCGAGTTCATGGCCAAGTGGATCGACTCCTACCGGGACCTGCCGCTGCTGCTCAACCAGTGGGCCAACGTGGTCCGCTGGGAGCTGCGCCCGCGGATCTTCCTGCGCACCAGCGAGTTCCTCTGGCAGGAGGGGCACACCGCGCACGCCACCCGCGACGACGCCCGCGCCTACGCCCGGCGGATCCTGCACGAGGCGTACGAGGACCTGATGGTCAACGTGCTGGGCATCCCGGTGGTGGTCGGCCTGAAGACCGCCCGGGAGCGCTTCGCCGGCGCCACCGCCACCTACACGTGCGAGGGCATGATGGGTGACGGCAAGGCGCTGCAGATGGGCACCAGCCACGAGCTGGGCCAGAACTTCGCCAAGGCGTTCGACATCAGCTACTCCTCGGCCGAGGGCGGCCGGGAGCACGCGTGGACCACCTCCTGGGGCACCTCCACCCGGATGCTCGGCGGTCTGATCATGTGCCACGGCGACGACAACGGGCTGCGGGTGCCGCCGAAGCTGGCGCCGGTCCAGGCGTACGTGATGGTCGTCAAGGACGGCGAGGGCACTGGCGGCCCTGCTGAGGCGGCCCGAAAACTTTGCGACGCGCTGCGCGACGCGGGCGTCCGGGTCGGGCTGGACGACCGGACCGACACCGCGTTCGGCCGCCGCGCCGTCGACGCCGAGCTGCGCGGCTACCCGGTCCGGGTCGAGGTCGGCCCGCGCGACCTGGCCGCCGGCAACGCGGTGGTGGTCCGGCGTACGGACGGCTCGAAGGCTCCGACGCCGGTCGCCGACGTGGTCGACGCGGTGCTGGCCGCGCTGGACGCCGACCAGCGGGCGCTGCACGACCAGGCGCTGGAGTTCCGCCGGTCCCGCACCGTCGAGGTGTCGACGCTGGCCGAGGCGATCGAGGCGTCCGCGACCGGCTGGGCGATGGTGCCGTGGTCGGCGGTCGGCGTCAAGGGTGAGGGCGAGGCGAACGCGCAGGGCGTGACCGTGCGCTGCCTGCTGCGCGCCGACGGCTCGGTGCCGGACACCGAGGACGAGCCCGACCTGGTGGCCATCCTCGCCCGCGCCTACTGAGGTGTAAGGAAGGGCCCCCGGTTAACGCCTCCGGTAGAGGAGGGGGCCCCTTTTAACCACTCGGGGAGGGTGAGCGTGCGGTTCGCACCAGGGCGGCCGGTCCTGCACCGCAACGTGCGGCACGGGCGGATCGGGTGGGTCCGGTCGGCCCGCGTCGTCTCCGACGACGAGCGTGGGCTGCTGCTCTGGGTGGCGCGGGGCGCGCCGGCGGCGCACGAGGTGACCGTGGCCGGGCTGGGCATGCGCGCGGTGCCGTTCGCCGAGTGGATCGTCTCCTCGTACGCCCTGGCGGTCGGCACCTGGAACGGGCCGCCGGTGCTCAAGTTCCTGCCCGTCGGCGCCGCCCACTCGGTGTGGTGGTTCTCCGACGAGCGGGGCCGGTTCAAGAACTGGTACGTGAACCTGGAGGAGCCCGGCGTCCGCTGGGACGACGGCGCGGTGGCCGGGGTCGACATCATCGACCAGGACCTCGACGTGGTGGTCCACCCGGACCTGACCTGGGAGTGGAAGGACGAGGACGAGTTCGCCGAGCGGCTCGCCTTCCCGGAGCACTACTGGGTGGCCGACGAGAAGGCGGTCCGCGCCGAGGGGGAGCGGGTGATCCGGCTCGCCGAGGCGGGCGCGTTCCCGTTCGACGGGACGTGGCGAGACTTCACCCCACCGGCGGAATGGGACGTACCGGACGCGCTGCCGCCGGGGTGGGACCGGCCGCCGGCACGCTGAACGGGTGTCGTCCGTCACGTACCGGGCCGCCTCCGGTGCGTGGTGCGGGTCCGGTGTGAGAGTTCCGGGCCGGATCTGGCAGAATGGACCGCTGGTATCCGGCGCGCGTCCGGCGCCCTCTAACCCGGGCGCGTCGCCAGTTCACCGAGCAGTCTCCGGCCCAAACCCCACTGTGCCGGTCGGCGCTCACCCGCCACACCGCCCGCCTGGGCCGGTGAGATCGCAACAGGAGCGAAACAACTGTGGCCGTAAAGATCCGGCTCCTGCGGATGGGCAAGATCCGCAACCCGCAGTACCGCATCGTCGTCGCCGACTCGCGCACCAAGCGTGACGGTCGCGCGATCGAGTTCGTCGGCGTGTACCAGCCGAAGGAAGACCCTTCGGTGATCGAGGTCAAGTCGGAGCGGGTCCAGTACTGGCTGTCCGTCGGCGCTCAGCCGAGCGAGGCCGTGCAGCGCCTGCTGGAGCTGACCGGTGACTGGCAGAAGTTCAAGGGCCTGCCGGCCCCGCCGCCGCTGAAGGTCGCCCCGGAGCGGGCCGACCGCAAGGCGGCGTACGAGGCCGAGGCGAAGGCCGCCGCCGGCGTGGCGGACACCCCCGCCAAGCCGGCCAAGAAGGCCGCCAAGTCGGAGGCCCCGAAGGCGGAGGCCGCCGAGGCGCCGAAGGCGGAGGAGCCCAAGGCCGAGGCGCAGACCGGCGCCGAGTCCGGTGAGCAGGCCTGACATGCCGCTGCGTCCCGCCCTGGAGCACCTGGTCAAGGGAATCGTCGACCACCCGGACGACGTCCGGGTGCGGATGGTCGATTCCCGTCGGGGCAAGCGGCTCGAGGTCCGCGTGCACCCGGAGGATCTCGGCACGGTGATCGGGCGGTCCGGCCGGACCGCCAAGGCGCTGCGCCAGGTGATCGGCTCCATCGGCGGACGTGGGGTACGCGTCGACATCGTCGACTCGTACTGATGCTTCTCGTCGTCGGCCGGATCGGCAAGCCGCACGGCATCCGCGGTGAGGTCACCGTGGAGGTGCGGACCGATGAGCCCGAAGCACGCTTCGCCCCCGGCTCGGTGCTGGTCACCGAGCCGGGGGTGGTGCCGGCCGAGCCGGGTGCCTGGCGGGTGCCGCCGACGCTGACCGTCGAGTCGGCGCGCTGGCACCAGGGCCGCCTGTTGGTCGTGTTCGCCGGCGTCCCGGGTCGCGACGTCGCCGAGGCGCTGCGCAACACGCTGGTCGGCGTGGACAGCGCGGACGTCGCCGAGCCGGACGACCCGGAGGAGTTCCACGACCACCAGTTGGTCGGGCTCGCCGTGGTCACCCGGGACGGGGATCGGCTCGGCGAGGTGGACCGCATCGACCACGCCCCCGCCTCCGACCTGCTGGTGGTGCGGCGTCCGGCGGGGAGTCCCGTGCTCGTTCCGTTCGTCAAGGCGATCGTGCCCGAGGTGGATCTCGCCGGCGGTCGCGTCGTCGTCGACCTGCCCGGCGGTTTGCTCGACCTCTAGCTGGAGCCACCGCATGCGCGTCGACATCGTGTCGATCTTCCCGGAGTACTTCGCCCCGCTGGACCTGTCGCTGATCGGCAAGGCCCGCGCGAACGGGCTGCTGCGGCTGGCCGTACACGATCTGCGGACCTGGACCCACGACGTGCACCGCACGGTCGACGACACGCCCTACGGCGGCGGCCCGGGCATGGTCATGCGGCCGGAGCCGTGGGGTGAGGCGCTGGACGCCCTCGCCCCCGACGAGCTGAGCCCGGACGGGCACACGCTGCCCCGGCTGGTCGTGCCGTCGCCGGCCGGCGTCCCGTTCACCCAGGCCATGGCGTACGAGCTGGCCGCCGAGTCGCACCTGCTCTTCGCCTGCGGCCGGTACGAGGGCATCGACCAGCGGGTGCTCGACCACGCGGCGACGCGGATGCCGGTGACCGAGGTCTCCCTCGGTGACTACGTGCTCTTCGGCGGCGAGGTGGCGGTGCTGGTCATCCTGGAGGCGGTCACCCGGCTGCTGCCCGGGGTGCTCGGCAACGCCGGCTCGCTGGACGAGGAGTCGCACGCGCACGGCCTGCTGGAGGCCCCGCTCTACACCAAGCCGGCGACCTGGCGCGGGCTGGAGGTGCCCGAGGTGCTCCGCTCCGGTGACCACGCCCGGATCGCCCGCTGGCGGCGTGACGAGTCGCTGCGGCGGACCGCGTCGTGCCGCCCCGACCTGGTCGGCGCGCTGCCCCCGGAGAGCCTGGACGCGCGGGATCGGGCGGCGCTGGACCGGGGCGGATTTTCCCCGCCGCCGGGGCATGTGGCAAAGTAGAGGGGTTGCCGCGTCCGCCCACGCCGTGGGGGGCCGCGAGGACCCTCGACCGGGGTCGGCGTCGCCGGCCACCACCCGGGGGTCAGAATCACCCGTTCGCGCACCGACTGACGGTGCGCCGTGAGCCTCACGAGGACACCGCGATGAACATCCTGGACGCCCTTGACGCCCAGTCGAAGCGCTCCGACCTGCCCGACTTCCGTGCCGGTGACACCGTCAAGGTGCACGCCCGGGTCGTCGAGGGCAGCCGGTCCCGGGTCCAGATCTTCCAGGGCGTCGTGATCCGCCGCCAGGGTGACGGCCTGCGCGAGACCTTCTCCGTCCGCAAGATCAGCTTCGGTGTCGGCGTGGAGCGGACCTACCCGCTGAACAGCCCGGGCATCGACCGGATCGAGATCGTGACCCGCGGTGACGTGCGGCGCGCCAAGCTCTACTACCTGCGCGAGCTGCGCGGCAAGAAGGCCAAGATCAAGGAGCTGCGGGAGAAGCAGCCGGCGAACTGACCTTCCGTTCGCCACACCGCCCGGCCTGCGCGGATGTCGTATCGACCGGATCGCATTACCCTGGTTGGTACGGGCGCAGCCGGACGGTGCGAAGCGGTCCACTGCCGCCCGTGGGGTCTCCGCGAGGAGACTCCCGGGCGGTAGTGTCGTTTCCGCGGACCGGAGAGTGGCATGGTGCAGATGCTTGACGAGGACGGCACCGCCGATCCCTGGCGCCGACGCGCTCGGCGCTCCCGCCGGCAGATGCCGCTCTGGCAGGAGTTGCCGCTGCTGCTCGTGGTGGCGTTCTGCCTGGCGGTGCTGATCCGCACGTTCCTGCTCCAGGCCTTCTTCATCCCCTCCGGGTCGATGGAGAACACGCTGCTCGTCGGCGACCGCGTGCTGGTCAACAAGGTCGTCTACGACATGCGCGACCCGATCCGCGGCGAGGTCGTGGTGTTCCGGGGCACCGACCGCTGGGTCGCCCAGGAGGCGCCGGCCCCGCCGACCAACCTGACCGGCAAGATCGGTCGCACGTTCGGCGACCTGGTCGGCGTCAGCCGCCCCGGCGAGAAGGACTTCATCAAGCGCGTCATCGGGGTGCCCGGCGACAAGGTCTGGTGCTGCGACAAGGGTCGGGTCGTGGTCAACGGCACGCCGCTGGAGGAGCAGGCGTACGTCTCCGAGGACTCGCCGGTCGACCTGCCGCCCAATCCGAAGGAGTGCCGGTCCCGGCAGTTCACCGAGGTGGTGGTGCCACCCGGGCAGATCTTCGTGATGGGTGACCACCGGCTGGTGTCGCAGGACGCCCGCTGTCAGGGGCCGGTGCCGATCGACAACGTGATCGGCCGCGCCTTCATGATCGTCTGGCCGTCCCAGCGGTGGACGAGTCTGCCCGTACCGAAGACCTTCACGGACCTGCCCCGCCCGGACGCCGCACCGGCGCGACCGGCCCCGGTCGACCCGGATCCGGTGGGAGGGGTCGTCCTGATTATCCCGGTCGCGTCGACGCTGACCGTTCTCGCGGGTTCGGGGCGACTGCGTCGCACCCGGGGACGTAGGCTCCTCCCGTGATTGACGAGCAGACCGAAAAGCCGCGCAGTTCCTTCTGGAAGGAACTGCCCATCCTCCTGGGTGTGGCGATCCTGGTCGCAGTGCTGGTTCGTGCCTTCGTGCTGCAGACCTTCTTCATCCCGTCGCCGTCCATGGAGAACACCCTCAAGATCGACGATCGGGTGCTGGTCAACAAGCTGGTCTACGACTTCCGCTCGCCGCACCGCGGCGAGGTGATCGTCTTCAAGGCGCCGACCGAGTGGAGCGGCAACCCCGACGGCGAGGACTTCATCAAGCGGGTGATCGGCGTCGGCGGCGACCACGTGGTCTGCTGCGACCGGACCGGCGGGCAGGAACGTCTGGTCATCAACGGCAAGCCGATCGACGAGCCGTTCATCTTCCCCGGCAACAAGCCGGCCGACCAGGACTTCGACATCACCGTGCCGGACGGCCGGCTGTGGGTGATGGGCGACCACCGGGAGGCCTCCGGCGACTCGTTGGAGCACTGGCAGCAGTCCGGCGAGGACATCAACGAGGCGACCATCCCGGAGGGCGAGGTCGTCGGCCGGGCCTTCACCATCTTCTGGCCGTTCGGCCGGGCCACCTGGCTCACCGTGCCCAAGCAGTTCGACGGCATCCCGAACCCCTGAACCGCCGGGACGGCGTGGTCGTCCGTCGGTGGCGTCTGGCAGGCTGGTGCGGTGACCGTCTACACCCCTCGACGCGCGGCCCGGGTGCTGCTGGTCGACGCGGCCGACCGGGTGCTGCTGTTCCACGGCAGTGATCCGGCCCGGCCGGGGCACCGCTACTGGTTCACCCCGGGCGGCGGGCTCGACCCGGGGGAGACCCCGGCCCAGGGCGCCGCGCGCGAGCTGGCCGAGGAGACCGGCCTGCGGCTGGCCCCGGCCGAGCTGGGCGCGCCGGTCTGGTCCGAGACGGTGGAGTTCCCGTTCGACGGCGTCTGGTACCGCCAGGAGCAGGAGTTCTTCCTCGCCCGGGTGCCCGGGTGGGAGGTCGACACCGCAGGCTTCGACGCGGTCGAGCGGGCCAGCGTGCACGGCCACCGCTGGTGGGCGGTGGCCGACCTGGCCGCCACCACCGAGCGCTACTACCCGCCGGACCTGCCCGCCCGGCTCGGCCGGGTGCTGACCGGGAGCGACACGTGCTGACCCCGCCCCGCACCGTGGTGCGCCGCGACGGCGGCCTCTACGCGCTGGAGCGGGCCCTGCAGCGCCGGGGCTTCCGGCAGGTGGCGGGCGCGGACGAGGCCGGCCGCGGCGCGTGCGCGGGGCCGCTGGTGGCCGCCGCCGCGATCCTGCCCGAGGGGCGGCGCGGCGAGATCGAGGAGCTGGCCGACTCCAAGCTGCTCACCCCGGCGGCCCGGGAGCGGGTCTACCGGGAGGTGGTGGCGCGCGCCCTGGCCTACGCCGTGGTGGTCGTCCCGGCCGAGGAGGTCGACGCGCGCGGTCTGCACGTCTGCAACCTGGCCGCGATGCGCCGGGCGCTCGCCTCGCTCGCCACGCGTCCCGACTACGTGCTGACCGACGGCTTCGGCGTGGACGGGCTCGACGTGCCCGGTCTGGCGGTCTGGAAGGGCGACCGGGTGGCCGCCTGTGTCGCCGCCGCGAGCGTGCTCGCCAAGGTCACCCGGGACCGGATCATGGTGGACCTGGACGGGCGCTATCCCGGTTACGGCTTCGCCGAGCACAAGGGCTACATCACCGCCGAGCACAGCGCCGCGCTGCGCGAGCGGGGCCCGTGCCGGGAGCACCGTTTCTCGTACGTGAACGTGGCCGCCGTCTCCGGGCGGGACGGGCGGCCGCCCCGCGCCCGCCGGCCGGTGGGGCGGGAGGCGGAGGCGGCGCTCTTCGGGCGTCCGGACGAGCCGATGGAGCACTCCGGCGCGCCAGGGGGTACCGTCGGCGTGGCGTTGGGCGAGCAGCCGCGACCTCCGGCGTCGGTGGGGGAAGATGTGGTCATGGAAGGCGGAGTGCGATGAGCGCGGAAGATCTCGAGAAGTACGAGACCGAGATGGAGCTGCAGCTCTACCGGGAGTACCGCGACATTGTCCGCCAGTTCTCCTACGTGGTGGAGACCGAGCGCCGTTTCTACCTGGCCAACCAGGTGGACCTGCACGTTCGCAACTCGGACGGCGAGGTCTACTTCGAGGTCGAGATGCACGACGCCTGGGTGTGGGACATGTACCGTCCCGCCCGTTTCGTGAAGAACGTCCGAGTGATGACGTTCAAGGACGTCAATGTGGAAGAGCTCGAAAAGCCCGACATCTCGCTTCCCGCAGATTCCGGCTTCGGCGGCTGAGCGCGGCGGGTCCGCACCGCCCGCCGCCGCGACGGCGGATCACTCCGCCGGCACCACCACCGCCACCCGCTGCACCAGGTTGTTCGCGAACCCGCCCCGGTTCCACGGCTGCTCGACCGGCTGGGTCCGCCCCGAGGCGTCCGTCGCCCGGGCCCCCAGCACGTACCGCCCCGGCTCCGCCGTCCACGCCATCGACCACCGGCGCCACCCCCACCCGTCGCCGGTGGGCTCGTCCAGGCCCGCCGGCGCCCACGTGCCGCCGCCGTCGACGGTCACCTCGACCAACGTCACCGGCCCGTAGCCGGACCACGCCCGACCGTCCACCGTGCACGGACCGGGCCGCAGCACCCGCGTCCGGGACATGAAGTCCGGGAAACCGGGCGGACGCACCAGGGCGCGCGGCTCGATCCGGGTCACCGGCACCCCGGGGTCGTCGGCGTCACGCCGCAGCCGGTAGGCCACCGCGTTCTGGTAGCCGTCGAACGGCGCGGTCGTCACGTGGATGTCCCGCAGCCACTTGACGTGCGCCATGCCGTACCACCCCGGCACGATCAGCCGCAGCGGTGCGCCGTGCTGCGGCAGCAGCGGAGCGCCGTTCATCTCGTACGCCAGCAGCACCTCCTCGCGCAGCGCGTCGGCCACCGGCAGCGCCCGCTGGTAGTCCTGCTCGACGCCGCGCTCCACCCCGTGGTCTGCGCCGGTGAACACCACGTCCACCGCGTCGTCGGCCAGACCGGCCTCGCGCAGCAGCGGGGCCAGCGGCGTGCCGGTCCACTCCGCGTTGCCCACCGCCTCCACCAACCAGGGCTGGCTGACCGGGCGTGGGTGCAGCAGCGCCCGACCGTTGCCGGCACACTCCAACGTGACCTGACGGGTCACCCGGGGCCGCGCCCGCAACGCCGACAGGTCCAGCCGGAGCGGACGCGCGACGGCCCCGGACACGGCGAGCGTGTGCGCGTCCGCGTCGACGTCCGGGATGTCGTAGTGGATGAGCAGGTAGTGCAGGCCCGCCGGGGTCACGTCGTAGCGCAACGCCTCCAGCGGGATGCCGTGGTTGCGCGTGGCGAGCTGAAGCTCCTCGGCGCTGATCGCCTCGTCCGGCCCGGCCACCCGGGAGGGCCGGCTGACGTCGTCCACGGTGGTCATCGTCGCTCCACCTCGTCGTAGCCCACGAACTCGAACATCCGCGCGCCCCTCGCCAGCGGCCGGGGCGGGCCGGTGAACCGGTGCGCGCCGACACCCACGCCGTCGGCCGGGCTGCTCACCGCGACCGGCTCGAAACCCTCCTCGGCGAACCAGTCGCAGATGGCGGGCACCAGGTCCGGCTCGCGGCGGTGCCGCGTCCACAGCACCGTGCCGCCGGTGGCGCAGAGCGACGCGCAGTGCCGCACCGTCGACCGGATGTCCTCGTCGGAGATGTTGCCGAAGACGCCGCACGCCAGCACCAGGTCCGCCGGCGCCAGGTCGGCGTACCGGTCGGTGACCGCCGCGTCGTCGGTCACCACCTCCACGCCGGTCAGCCCCGCCTCGGCGACCGCCCGGCGGGCCACCTCGGTGTTGCGCGGATCCAGCTCGACCAGCCGGGCGGTCACCTCGCCGCCACGCGGGTGGGCGGCCAGCACGGGGACCAGGTCGCGCCCCTGCCCGGCGCAGAGGCTGATCGCGCGCAGCGGGCCGGGCGGCGCGGTGTCCAGCGCCTCGACGATCAGCCGCCGCACCTCGACGAGCCGCCGGGACAGCGCGGAGTCGGGCCGGTCGTAGTCACGGTGCCAGTCGAGCCAGTCCTTCGTCACGCGGCCAGCATAGGCGTCGTGGCCTTAGCAGATCCGTCCCGATTTCGGGGAGCGTCCACATCCGGGCGTCGTCCACAGTGTTGCTCCGGCCGGGGCGCGCGGAACCGGCCCTGGCCGGCAGAGTGCGCGGCATGAGGATCCCGCTCGGCCCCGCGCTGCTGGTCCTGCTCCTCGTGCCCGGCCTGACCACCGGCCCCGGCGCGCCACCGGCCGACCCGGCACCGGCCGCGGCTCCGGCGCCGGCCGTGGGCCGGGCGCCGTCGTCGGCGGCTCCGGTGCCGGCCGACGCCCTGCCGCCGCCGGCCGACGCCCTGCCGCCGCTGGCCGACGCCCTGCCGCCGCCGGCCGGCGCCCGGTCGTCGTGGCCGTCCGCGGGTCCGACGCCGCGCGGGGCGTCACCGTCGGCGGCACGCTTCCGGTGGCCGCTGCCCGGCCCGCCCCGGCCCGGCCGGCGGTTCGACCCGCCACCGGAACCCTGGTTGCCCGGCCACCGGGGCGTCGACCTGCTGGCCGCGCCGGGCGCCGAGGTCCGCGCCGCGGGCGCCGGAACGGTGCTCTTCGCCGGCTCGGTGGCCGGCCGACCGGTGGTCACCGTCGGCCACGGCGACGGGCTGCGCACCACCTACGAGCCGGTCCGGCCCCGACTCGCGGCCGGCGACCGGGTCCACGCCGGCACGCCGATCGGCGACCTGCTCCCCGGGCACCCCGGCTGCGCCGACACCGCGTGCCTGCACTGGGGGCTGCGTCGCGGCGACGCCTACCTGGACCCGCTCGCCCTGCTCGGGTTGGGCCGGATCCGCCTGCTCCCGCTCGAAGAGGCTGATCCCGGAGCCGGCACGCGGATCGCTCAACGCCCGGCGAGCAGCGTCGGCAGCCGCACCGCCAACCGGTCGTACTCCTCGGGGGTGTTGTAGACCTGGCCGCACAACCGCAGGTAGCCGCGCCCGTTCCAGCCGGCGACCGACACCTCCGCGCCGAGCCGGTCCGCGATCTCGGCGCGCAGCGCCCGGGCGGCGTCCAGCGTCGTCGCGACACCCGGCGGCAGCGGCACCAGCCGCATGGCGACCGCCGGCCCGCCGGGCGCCGGCAGCCGCTCCGGCGCCACGCCCAGCGCGTCCCCGACGACCCGCTGCCCGTACGCGGCCAGCGCCGCGTTGTGCGCGCGGACCCGGTCCACGCCGAGGCTGCGCAGCGTGAACAGGCCGATCGGCGCGGCCAGCCAACCGGTGTAGTCGAGCGTGGCCTGCCACTCGACCCGGGTGGGGAACCCGCTGCCCTGCTCCCACGACACGACGAGTGGCTGGATCCGCTCCCGCCACGGCTCCGCCACCACCAGCGCGGCGGTGCCGCGCGGCGCGTACGCCCACTTGTGCAGGTTGCCGACCCAGAAGTCGGCGCCGACCGAGGTCACCGAGGCCGGCAGCATGCCCGGCGCGTGCGCCGCGTCCACCAGCACCGGCACGCCCCGCTCCCGGGCCACCGCGACCAGCGCCGCCGCCGGGAACAGCCGGGCGGTGGGCGAGGTGAGCTGGTCGACGATCAGCAGCCGGGTCCGCCCCGGGCGCAGCGCGGCCCGCACGATCTCGACCACCTCCTCGTCGGTGGCGCCCAACGGCACGGCCACGGTGCGGGACACCGCCTGGGTCCGCTCGCACTCCCGCGCCACCGACAGGGCGACCGCGCCGTAGCCGTGGTCGGTGGTCAGCACCTCGTCGCCCGGCCGCAGCGCCAGCGACTGCAACACCACGGCCGCGCCGGCGGTGACGTTGCCGACCAGGGCGGTGCCGTCCGGGTCGGCGCCGAGGAAGGTGGCCAGGTGCCGCCGGGCGTGGGTGATCCGGTCGACCAGACCCTGGGTGAAGAACCGCAGCGGGTTGGCCTCCATCTCGTCCCGCAGGCGCTGCTGGGCGCGCTGCACCGGGATCGGTACGGCGCCGAACGAGCCGTGGTTGAGGTGGCTGACGGACGGGTCGAGGGAGAAGAGCAGCCGAGCCCCGGGAATCGGCTCGGGCGGCTGCGGCACCGTCATCCGTCGATCCTAGCCCGCCGTGGATCATCCCCTCGCCGCTTCGGTCAGGCCCGCGGATGCGCCTGCCGGTAGGCCGCCCGCAGCCGCTCGACCGAGACGTGCGTGTAGATCTGGGTGCTGGCCAGCGACGAGTGCCCGAGCAGCTCCTGGACGGCACGCAGGTCCGCACCGCCTTCGAGCAGGTGGGTGGCGGCCGAGTGACGCAGCCCGTGCGGGGTCACCGGGGGCACCCCGGCCGCGTCGGCCCACCCGGCCACGATCCGGCGCGCGGTGGTCGGGTTGAGCCGCCCGCCCCGCGCGCCGAGCAGCAACGCCCGGCTTGAACCGGGCGCCACCAGCGTCGGGCGGCCGACGGCGAGCCACGCGTCCAGCGCCCGCTGCGCCGGCACCCCGTACGGCACCGCGCGCTCCCGCCCGCCCTTGCCCAGCACGCGTACCACCCGGCGGGCCTGGTCGACGTCCGCGACGTCGAGCCCGCAGGCCTCGCTGATCCGCACCCCGGTGCCGTAGAGCAGTTCGAGCAGCAGCCGGTCCCGCAGCAGCACCGCGTCCGGCGGCCCGTCGCCGGCCGGCGCGTCGGCGTCCGTCGCCCGGCCGGCTCGCGTCGGGGCGTCCATCAGGGTGGCCGCCTGGTCGGCGCGCAGCACGGTGGGCAGCTCCCGGTGGGCCCGCGGGCTGGCCAGCGGCGCGGCGACGTCGGCCGGGAGCAGGCCGGCCCGGTGCGCCCACGCGCTGAACGTGCGCGCGGCGGCGGCCCGCCGGGCCATGGTGGACCGGGCGGTTCCCGTCGTCCGCTGCTTCGCCAGCCAACTGCGCAGCACCCCGAGATCCAGCTCGGGCAGGTCGGCGCAGCCCATCCGCACGGCGTGGTCCAGCAGCGAGACGAGGTCCGTGACGTAGGCCCGGACGGTGTGCGCGGACCGGTTGCGCACCCGGGACAGATGGTCGGCGAAGTCGTCCACCGCCTCGCGCATCGGCGTCGGCAGCTCCTCGTGCGCGGCCCGGGTGCCACGCCGCCGCTCAGCCACCGGACGGCTCCGCGCGCGTTCGGCACGTGTGGTGGCGCCGACCAAGGCGGGTGCGGTCGTCGGACACCGGTCCAGACTACGGCCGGCCCGGCCGGACGGGGTCGCTCGGCGGGCGTCGGCCGGGCCGGGCACCGCCGGCCGGATTCGTGTCACGGCTCCGGGTGCGCCTGTTGCGGCCCGGGCGACCACGGACGCACCCGAGCCCGGGAGCCCGGTCGCGTCGACGGGGTGGTCGGAAGGGTTCTGGACAGGGAAAATCCTGGTGGGAAGGGGTCGGTGCCGGTGACCTGGCGTCGGCCGGCCGGGGCGTCGCCGCGACGGTGACGCCGGCGCGAGGAGGGACCGGAGCGTGGGAGTGGATGCCGTGCTCTACCGGCGGGTGCGCGCCGGCACCGACCGCCGCCGGTCGTCGTACGTGTCGATCGAGGTGGTGGCGGACCGGCAGGACGTGCTGCTCGACCTGCTCACCCGGGTGCGGGGCGGCGGGCGGACCCCGATGTTGGACCGCGTCGCGCCCCTCGGCGAGCTGACCGTGGACGCCACACAGGTCCCGCACCTGCTCACCGAGCTGCGCTGCCTGCTGGAGGCGGCCCGCGCGCCGCAGGAGGTCGACCAGATCCGCCGGCTCGCCCGGCTCGCCCACCGCTGTCGGGAGGGGCGCGACGTCGAGCTGCGGTTCGAGGGCGACTGACCCGCTCACCGCTCGGGCCGGTCGGGCGGCGCGAGCGCGTACCCGCCGTCGCGGCGCACCACCAGGGCCAGCTCCTCCAGCATGGACAGTTTCCGCATCGCGGTGCGCAGGTCCACCCCGGCGCGCGTCGCGACGCCCTCAAGGTCGAGCGTCCGGCGGCGGGGCAGCGCCTCCAGCACCTGGGTCGCGTCGTCGTCGAGCCGGTCCCGCGGGCGCTCCGGGGCCCGCGCGAGCGGCGCCAGGTCGTCCCCGATCCGGCCGACCTCCTCCAGCACGTGCGCGACGCCGGTGACCAGCCGGGCGGAAGACCTTTCCCGGAGCACCTGATGCCCGCCCACGGACATGGCCGAGGTCACCGGGCCGGGCACCACCATCGCCGGGCGTGCCAGGCCGAGCGCCCGGTTGAGGGTCTGGGTGGCGCCGCTGCGGGCGGCCGCCTCGACCAGCACCGTGCCCCGGGTCGCCGCCGCGATGACCCGGTTGCGGACGAGGAACCGTGGCCGAAGCGGCTCGGCGCCCGGCATCCACTCGCTCACCAGCAGGCCGGTCTCCGCGATCCGGTCGAACAGCGCGGCGTTGCCCATCGGGTAGGGGCGGTCCAGGCCGCAGGCCAGCACCGCGACCGTGCGCCCGCCCGCGGCCAGCGCCCCGCGGTGCGCCGCCGAGTCGATGCCGAACGCCCCGCCGGAGACCACCGTCCACTCCCGGTCGGCGAGCCCGTAACCCAGTTCGGTGGCGACGTGCGAGCCGTAGGGGGTGGCCGCCCGGGCACCGACCACGGCCACCGAGCGGTCCAGCGCGTCGCCGAGCGGCCAGGCGCCGCGTACCCAGAAGCAGAGCGGCGGGTCGGTCTCCACGTCGACCCGCCGGACGGCCTCGGGCAGGACCAGGTTGCGCAGCTCGGCGACCTGTGGCGGCCACTCGTCGTCCTCCGGGGTGACCAGCCGCGCGCCGAGCCGCTCCCCGCGCGCCAGCGCCTCCGCCGCGACCGCCCGGGCGTCGCCGGTGGCGGTGCGCGCCGCCACCGCCGCCCGGAGCGTCCGGTCCGGTGCGCCGCCGGCCAGCAGCCGGTCGAGCGCGTCCACCGGCCCGAGCCGCTGGACGAGTCGGTGCACCGACCGGGTGCCCGGCTCGGCGAGCCAGGTCAGCGCCACCCGGGCAAATCTGCGGTCCTCGGCGCCCGTCACGTGCCCTCTCCCGTCCTGAAGTGGATGGCCTCCTCGATGTCCTGCTTCTCGGGTCGGTCCCGCCCGTCCAGGTCGGCGACGGTCCAGGAGAGCCGGAGCACCCGGTCGTATCCGCGCGCCGACAGCGAGCCGGTGTCGAGGCGGCGGCGTAGCTCCCGGGTGATCCGGGCCGGCAGGTGCCACGGCGGCCGGCGCAGGTGCGGGCCGGGGACGTCGGCGTTCACCCGGTGCCCGGTGGGGGCCCAGCGGTCGGCCGCGGCCCGGCGCGCCTCGGCGACGCGGGCGGCCACGGCGGCGGAGGACTCGTGCGGGGCGCCGGTCTGCAGCAGCTCGGCCGCCCGCACCGGCATCAGCCGGACCTGCACGTCGACCCGGTCGAGCAGCGGCCCGGACAGCCGCCCCAGGTAGCGCCGCCGGGCCTGCGGGGTGCACTCGCAGTCGACGTCGCCGGACGGCTTGGCGCAGGGGCAGGGGTTGGCGGCCAGCACGAGCTGGCTGCGGGCCGGGTATTCGGTCGCGCCCCGGGTGCGGGCGACCCGGACCCGGCCGCTCTCCAGCGGTTGACGCAACGCCTCCAGCGCGCCCTTGGCGAACTCGGGCGCCTCGTCGAGGAAGAGCACGCCGCGGTGGGCCAGTGACACCGCGCCGGGGCGGGCCAGCCCGGAACCGCCGCCGACAAGCGCCGGCACCGTGGCGGTGTGGTGCGGCGCCTGGAACGGGGGACGGCGCAGCAGGCCACCGCCGGGCGGGAGCAGGCCGGCGATCGAGTGCAGCGCGGTCACCTCCAGGGCGGCCTCGTCGTCCAGTTCGGGCAGGATCGACGGCAGGCGCTCGGCGAGCATCGTCTTGCCGGCGCCGGGCGGGCCGAGCAGCGCGAGGTGGTGGCCGCCGGCGGCGGCGATCTCGAGGGCCCGGCGACCGAGCGGCTGCCCGGCGACGTCGCTGAGGTCGGGGCCGGCGGTCGCGTCGGCCGGTGACCTCTCGGGCGGGACGAGCAGGGGTGTGCCGTCGCGGACGTGGGCGACGAGCCGGTGCAGGGTGTCGACGGCGCGTATCCGCACGCCGGGGATGACGGCGGCCTCGGCGGCGTTGCCGGCGGGCACCACGACGCTCGGGTATCCGGCCCGGGCGGCGGCGGCGACCATCGGCAGGGTGCCGCGGACCGGCCGGACGGTGCCGTCGAGGCCGAGTTCGCCGAGGATCACGGTGGCGTCCAGGGCGACCGGGGGTAGTTCGCCGGAGCCGGCGAGCACGGCCACCGCGATGGCGAGGTCGAACGCGGAGCCGTACTTGGGCAGGGTGGCCGGGAGCAGGTTGAGGGTGATCCGCCGGTTGGGCCACTTCTGGCCGGAGTTGACGATGGCGGCGCGGACCCGGTCGCGGGCCTCGTGCAGCGCCGTGTCGGGTAGGCCGGAGATGACGACGGCGGGCAGGCCGGGGGCGAGGTCGGCCTCGACCTCGACCACGTGCCCGGCCACGCCGGCCAGGCCGACGCTGAGAACCTTGGCGTAGCCCATGTCAGAACGCGCCGCGGAGGTGTTCGACCCGGGCCCGCCCGGTTGCCGGCAGCCGCACCGAGAGCACGTCGAAGCGGACCTCGTCGGCGGTGGTGCCGGTCTCGGCGAGCCAGCGGGCGGCCAGGCCGCGCAGCCGGCGCGCCTTGGTCCGGACCACCGCCTCGGCGGGGGAGCCGTATCGCTCGGTGCGTCGGGTCTTCACCTCGCAGAAGGCGAGGACCGGGCCCTCCCAGGCGATGATGTCGATCTCCCCGTCGGGGCAGCGCCAGTTGCGGGCGATCGGCCGCAGCCCGGTGTCGATCAGGTGCCGCAGCGCGCACCGTTCGCCGTACGCGCCGACGGCCTGGTTCCGGTTCGTCATGCCGGCCAGGATGCGGGCGGCGGGCCGCCGGCCGGTGTCCCGCCGCCACCGGCCTGTGGACAAGGGTGCGGTTGTGGACGGGCTCACGATCTTCATCTCGTTCTGCTAGCGGCCCGGTGCCGAGACGGTCACCCGGCGTCACCTGACCACCACCGGCCGGAGCGGCGCTGAGCTGCGGCGACGTCACGGCCGATCCGAATGGCGCGGCTGGTGCCGGTCGCATACCGTGCCGGTCGTGGACGGACGACGCAGCTACCCCGAGGATCAGCAGGAACCGCGGTGGGGCGACCGCGGGTACGAGTCGAACTGGCGCGCCGCAGGTGAGCCGCGCTACCGCGACGACGACTACCGCGCCCCGGAGCAGCGCGCCGGTGAGAGCCGCTACGGGGGATACCCCGCCGCCGATCCGCTGGTCGACGACACGAGCGGTTGGCGGTCGCAGCGACCGGACGACCCGGAGGTCTCCGGTGAGCTGCCCGGCCGAGCCGGTCGCCGGGCGGCCCGCGAGGCGGCCGGCACGCCCGGCGAGGACCCGCTCGGCGCGGTGTCCCGCAGCGGCGTGGACGCGCTCGGCACCGGTGCGCGCGGCGCGAACCCGCTCGGCGCCCGAGGCGCGGACGCGCTCGCCGGCAGCCCCGACCCGGCCCGTCCCGGCCCGCTGGGCGGCTACCCGATCGTGGACACCGGCCGGTCGGCCGAGCCCGCCACGGCCGGCGGGACGCAGATCTCCCTCGGCGGCCGGACGGGTCCCGGCGCGGCCACCCCGTTGACGGTGGGCGAGCGGCCGGCCGGCGCGGCGGACCCGGCCGCGCCGCCGGTGAACCCGCTGGAGATGCCGACCGGCCCGATGCCGGCGGTGGTGCCCCGGACGGAGGGGCCGCCGCCCGGTGACGGCGTCTACCGGACCCGTCGTCCGGCGCTCGCGGTGCTGCTGGCGGCGTTGGTGGTGGTGCTGGAGGTGCCGGCGTTGCGGGTGCTGCTGCACGGGCTGGTGGGCGACCCGGTGTCGGCGTCGCACGTCGTGGTGGGCACGTTCCTGGTGGTCGGGCTGCCGATCTTCGGCGCCGGGCTGTACGGGCTGCGCACCGGTGGGCTGGCGCTCGCCGACGGCAGCCGCGGCTGGCTGCGCCCGCCGACCGCCTACCTGACCGTCGGCCTGGTGCTCTTCGTCGCGGCGGCCCTCGCGGCCCGCTGACCGTCGGCGGCGGCGCACGTCGGGGCCGCCCGCCGACCGCAAGATCAGGCAGGACTCCGCACCCCGGGGCCGGGGTGCGGAGCGGGCGCGTACACTTGGCAACGGCGACCGCCTCGCGCGGTCGACCTCGCGTGCCCTCTCCACGGTCTCCCGTGGGGCGACGGCCTCCCTGGTCCCGGTTCTTCCACCCGGGCCCACCCTGGCCGGCGACCGGGCGCCAGGCGTCCGGCCGCCGGCCGGACGGACAACCAGGGACACAGTAGGAGTACCCACCATGGCCGTCGTGACCATGCGTCAGCTGCTGGAGAGCGGTGTGCACTTCGGGCACCAGACCCGCCGCTGGAACCCGAAGATGAAGCGCTTCATCTTCACCGAGCGCAACGGTATCTACATCATCGACCTGCGCCAGACCCTCGACTACA
Organism: Micromonospora ferruginea; assembly: GCF_013694245.2. Classification (NCBI taxonomy): domain Bacteria; kingdom Bacillati; phylum Actinomycetota; class Actinomycetes; order Micromonosporales; family Micromonosporaceae; genus Micromonospora; species Micromonospora robiginosa. Next base: position 3,972,524 of record NZ_CP059322.2, on the reverse strand, counting down.
TCGAGAAGGCGTACGAGTTCATCCGCACCACCGTCGCGGGCGGCGGCAGCATCCTGTTCGTCGGCACCAAGAAGCAGGCCCAGGAGGCCATCGCCGAGCAGGCGACCCGGGTCGGCCAGCCGTACGTCAACCACCGCTGGCTCGGTGGCATGCTGACCAACTTCCAGACCGTGTACAAGCGGCTGCAGCGGATGAAGGAGCTCGAGGCCCTGGGTGACCTGAGCGGCACCGCCGCCGGTTACACCAAGAAGGAGACCCTCCAGCTCTCCCGCGAGAAGATCAAGCTGACCCGCACCCTCGGTGGCCTGCGGGACATGCAGAAGCTGCCGGCCGCGGTCTGGATCGTCGACACCAAGAAGGAGCACATCGCCGTCGACGAGGCCCGCAAGCTGGGCATCCCGGTGATCGCCGTGCTCGACACCAACTGCGACCCGGACGAGGTCGACTTCCCGATCCCGGGCAACGACGACGCCATCCGCTCGGCCGAGCTGCTGACCAAGGTCGTCGCCGCCGCCGTCGCCGACGGTCTGATCGCCCGCTCCGGCCGTAACCGGGGTGGCGACGAGAAGCCCGAGGCGGGCCAGGTCGGCGCCGACGAGCCGCTGGCCGAGTGGGAGCGCGAGCTGCTCGAGGAGCCGAAGAAGGCCGACGAGCAGCCCGCCGCCGCCGCCGAGCAGCCCGCCGCCGCCGCCGAGCAGCCGGCCGCCGAGGAGCCGAAGAAGGCCACCGAGCAGCCGGCGACCGCCGCCGCGGAGTGATCTCGCCGTCGCGTCCCCACCGTCGGCTGTTCCCGGCGGTGGGGCGCGACGGGTACGCCGGGCAGCACCGGCCCGGAACGGGTAACCAGCTCCCCAGACCACCTCACTGACACCGAAGAGAGAGTCATGTCCAACTTCACCGCCGCGGACGTCAAGAAGCTCCGGGACCTCACCGGCGCCGGCATGATGGACTCCAAGAAGGCGCTGACCGAGGCCGAGGGCGACTTCGACAAGGCCGTCGAGATCCTGCGCGTCAAGGGTGCCAAGGATGTCGGCAAGCGGGCCGGCCGCACCGCGGCCAACGGCCTCGTCGCCCACTCCGGCCAGGCGCTGCTCGAGCTCAACTGCGAGACCGACTTCGTCGCCAAGAACGACGCCTTCATCGCGCTGGCCCAGCAGCTCGTCGAGCACGGCGTGACCAGCGGCGCCACCACCGCCGAGGAGCTGCTCGCGAGCAGCATCGACGGCAAGACCGTGGCCGACCTGATCCAGGAGCAGTCCGCCAAGATCGGCGAGAAGCTGGTGCTCAACCGCTTCGCCAAGCTCGACGGCACCACCGCGGTCTACCTGCACCGCAAGAGCCAGGACCTGCCCCCGGCGGTCGGCGTGCTGGTGCAGTTCACCGGCAAGACCGACGAGGCGGCCGACGCGGACGCGCGCGGCGTGGCGATGCAGATCGCCGCGATGCGGCCGAAGTACCTCACCCGCGACGAGGTGCCCGCCGAGACGGTCGAGTCGGAGCGGCGCATCGCCGAGCAGACCGCCCGCGAGGAGAAGAAGCCCGAGGCGGCGCTGCCGAAGATCGTCGAGGGTCGGGTCAACTCCTTCTTCAAGGACTTCGTCCTGCTGGAGCAGGCCGCGGTCGCCGACAACAAGAAGACCGTCAAGCAGGTGCTGGCCGAGGCCGGCATCGAGGTGACCCGCTTCGTGCGGTTCGAGGTCGGCCAGGCCTGAGCCGCCGCCCGGGGCCGTGTCCCGGGCGCAGGGGAAACGTCGACGAGGAGGCCGCCGGTGTACGCGACAGGCACCGCGGCCTCCTCGTCACATAGGGTCGGCAGGGGCAGTTACGCGACGCCCGCGCGCTGCGCGGGGAGAAGGGGCGGGGCGGATGACGCAGGTTGTGAGTGACCGGAGCCTGGCGGAGGACGACCCGACCGCCCCGCCGCCCGGTCGGTCCCGTCGGGTGGTGCTGAAGCTCTCCGGTGAGGTCTTCGGCGGCGGCGCGATCGGCGTCGACCCGGACGTCGTGCAGGGCATCGCCCGGCAGATCGCCACCGTGGTGCGCCGCGGCGTGCAGGTCTCGGTGGTGGTCGGCGGCGGCAACTTCTTCCGCGGCGCGGAGCTGCAGAAGCGGGGCATGGACCGGGCCCGCGCCGACTACATGGGCATGCTGGGCACGGTGATGAACTGCCTGGCGTTGCAGGACTTCCTGGAGAAGGAGGGCATCGAGACCCGGGTGCAGAGCGCCATCACCATGGCCCAGGTCGCCGAGCCCTACATCCCGCTGCGCGCGATCCGGCACCTGGAGAAGGGCCGTGTGGTGATCTTCGGTGCGGGCGCCGGGATGCCCTACTTCTCCACCGACACGGTGGCCGCCCAGCGCGCGCTGGAGATCCGCGCGGACGTGGTGCTGATGAGCAAGAACGGCGTGGACGCGGTCTACACCGCCGACCCCCGGATCGACCCCACCGCGAGCAAGCTCGACTCGATCACCTTCTCCGAGGTGCTGCGCCGCAACCTCCGGGTGGCCGACGCCGCCGCGTTCAGCCTCTGCATGGAGAACGGCCTGCCGATGCTGGTCTTCGGCGCCCAGGGCGACGACACCATCGTCCGGGCCGTCGGCGGTGAGAAGATCGGCACGCTGATCACCGCCTGATCCGGTCCCACCGGACCGGCCGCGGTCCTCTGCCACAGCCTGAGAGCACAGCCCACGACGAGCGACAGAAGGAGGCGAGGAGACCGGTGATCGACGACACCCTCCTCGAGGCGGAGGAGAAGATGGAGCGTGCCATCGAGCACGCCAGGGAGGAATTCGGCGGGATCCGCACCGGTCGCGCCAACGCCGCCATGTTCTCCCGGATCCTCATCGACTACTACGGCAGCCCGACCCCGCTGCCGCAGATGGCGTCCATCGCGGTGCCCGAGCCGCGCATGGTGATCATCAAGCCGTACGACAACTCGCAGACCAATGCGATGGAGAAGGCGATCCGCGACTCGGACCTCGGGGTCAACCCGAACAACGAGGGCAACCAGTTGCGCATCGTGCTGCCGCAGATGACCGAGGAGCGGCGGCGCGAGATGATCAAGGTCGCCCGGCAGAAGGGCGAGGAGGCGAAGGTCGCCGTCCGCAACATCCGCCGCAAGGCCAAGGAAGAGCTGGACCGCCTGGTCAAGGACGGCGAGGTCGGCGAGGACGAGGGCCGCCGCGCGGAGAAGGACCTGGACGACCTGACCCAGCGTTTCGTCGCCACGGTGGACGAGATGATCAAGCACAAGGAGACCGAGCTGCTCGAGGTCTGAGCGGCACGCGTACTCCGTCACGGCACCGCGCCGCCGCCGCCCGGCATCCCGGGCGGCGGCCCGGTGCCGTCGTCGTGCCCGGACGGCGTCCACCCTCGCCGCCTCCCGGGTGCAGTAGGCTCGGCACGATTCGGCGACCACCAGCGGGTGAACGACGGGAGTCGCCCGGCCGTCGGTCCGTCAACAGGAAGTCTCACGCCGGTAGGGGATGGTCTTGGTCTTGCGTCATGTGGTGGCTTTCGTACCGTCTGCCGGTGCGTGATGTCCCACCCCGACCCCTACGGCAGCACCGAGCCGCGCGGCTGGGACCGGCCGGCCCCGGCCCTGCCCTGGCCGGAGACCGACCTGGAGCCCGGCCCGTGGCAGCGGCCCGCCCCCGGCCCGGACGCGTTCGGAGCCGACGCCGGCGCGTACGCCCGGCAAGCCGAGCGGGAAACCTACGCCGACCCGTACCCGGGCGGTCCCTGGCCCGCCGGCGGCCCGCCGCCCGGCGGTCGCGGTCCGCGCGGTGACGACCGGCCGGACGACGAGTTCCCCACCGCCCAGATCGCGCCGGTGCGGGACGAGCCGACCGGCCACCTTCCGGAGGTACGCGACGAGCCGGCGCCCGAGCCGCCGTCCGGTCGCCGGTCGAAGGGCCGCCGCCGGGCGAGCGCCGAGCGCCCGCCGACCACCGCGCCCCGGGCGTCGAAGGCGGGGCGCAACCTGCCGGCGGCGATCGGCGTCGGCGTGGGCCTCGGCGCGGCGATCGTGGTGCCGCTCTTCTTCTTCCTCCCGGCGTTCCTCGCCGTGCTCGCCGCCGCGGTGGCGATCGGCATCTGGGAGATGGCCCGGGCGGTACGCCGCAGCGGCGCCCACCCGCCGCTGGTGCCGCTGGTCGCCGGCGGGGTGATCATGATCGGGCTGGCCTGGTTCGCCGGCCCGGACGCGCTCTGCCTCGGGCTGCTGGTCACCGTGCTGGGCACGATGATCTGGCGGCTGGGCGACGGTCCCGGCAACTACCAGCGGGACCTGACCGCGGCGACGCTGATCGTGGTCTACGTGCCCTTCCTGGCCGGATTCGCGGCCCTGCTCGCGGCCGCGCCCGACGACGGTCACCTGCGGGTGCTGGTCACGCTGGTGGCCGTGGTGCTCTCCGACACCGGCGGGTACGCCGCCGGGGTGGCGTTCGGCAAGCGCCCGATGGCCCCGAAGATCAGCCCGAAGAAGTCCTGGGAGGGCTTCGCCGGTTCGGTCACCGCCGCCGCGGTGGGCAGCGCGCTGCTGCTGTGGCTGCTGTTCGACGTGGCCCCGTGGTGGGGCGCGCTGTTCGGGGTGGCGATCTCCTGCGCCGCGGTGCTGGGCGACCTCGCCGAGTCGATGATCAAGCGGGATCTCGGCGTCAAGGACATGAGCAACCTGCTTCCCGGCCACGGCGGCCTGATGGACCGGCTCGACTCCATCCTGTTCGCGGTGCCGACGGCGTACCTGCTGCTCGCGGTGTTCGTGCCGGTGGTGGGCTGAGGGATGGATCACCTCCGCGAAGCGGGGCCAACCGGCCGGTCGGGGGCGATTCGGCACCCGCGGACGGGTGCGTCCGGCCCGGCCCGTGTCAGACTGGACGCGCCATGACGAGCCTCCCGCTGATCTCCGTAGACCCCGACGCCCGCGGCCGCCGGCCCGCGATGCCTCCCCGTCACCTCGCCGACCTGGACCTGCCGGGTCGGCAGGCGCTCGTCACCGAGCTGGGCGAACCGGCCTTCCGCGCCAAACAGGTCTCGAACCACTACTTCGGCCGGCTGGTGCGCGACCCGGAGCGGATGACCGACCTGCCGGCGGCGACCCGGGCGAAGCTGGCCGGCACGCTGCTGCCCACCCTGCTCAACCCGGTGCGCGAGCTGGCCTGCGACGACGGCGCGACCCGCAAGGCGCTCTGGCGGCTGCACGACGGCTCGCTGGTGGAGAGCGTGCTGATGGGCTACCCGGACCGGGTCACCGTCTGCATCTCCAGCCAGGCCGGCTGCGGCATGGCCTGCCCGTTCTGCGCCACCGGCCAGGCCGGGCTTACCCGCAACCTCTCCACCGCCGAGATCGTCGACCAGGCGGTCTACCTGGCCGGGGTGGCCGCCTCCGGGGCGGTGGCCGGCTCGCCGCCGCGGCTGTCGCACGTGGTGTTCATGGGCATGGGTGAGCCGCTGGCCAACTACGCGCGGGTGGTGGCGGCGATCCGCCGGCTGGTCGCGCCGGCGCCGGAGGGACTCGGCCTGTCCCAACGTCACATCACCGTTTCCACGGTCGGGCTGGTCCCGGCCATCCGCCGACTGGCCAGCGAAGACCTCTCGGTGACCCTTGCGTTGTCGCTGCACGCCCCCGATGATGAGCTGCGCGACGAACTCGTCCCGGTCAACCAGCGCTGGAAGGTGTCCGAGGTGCTGGACGCGGCGTGGGACTACGCGGCCACGACGGGACGTCGCGTGTCCATCGAATACGCGATGATCAAGGACGTGAACGACCAGCCGTGGAGAGCCGATCTGCTCGGGCGGCTGCTGGCCGGCAAGTTGGCCCACGTGAACCTGATCCCGCTCAACCCGACTCCGGGCAGCCGTTGGGACGCCAGCCCGAAGCCGGTCGAGCGGGAGTTCGTCCGGCGGTTGCGCGACGCCGGGGTGTCCACCACGGTGCGGGACACCCGGGGCCGCGAGATCGACGGGGCGTGTGGGCAGCTCGCCGCGGCCGAGGACACGGACAGCGACCCCCGCGCGGCAACGGCGTAGCGGTACGAGACCAGGAGACATAGTGGCGAGTCAGGGTCAGCGTTTCCGGCGGAAGGCGCTCCGCCGGGGATACAAGGTCGACGAGGTGGACGCCTTCCTGGACCGGGTCGAGGCGACCCTCGACGGTCAGCCGGTCGGCGCGCCCGTCGCCTCCCAGGAGGTCCACGACGTCGTCTTCCGGGTCCGGTTCAACGGCTACGACGAGTGGCAGGTCGACCTGCACCTCGACCGGGTCGAGCGGCAGCTCGCCGAGCTGGAGGAGCGCTCCGGCGGTCCCGGCGGGCGGGCCGGCGATCCCCGGATGGCCGACCGGCTCGGCCCGCCGATGCGCGACGACCGTGGCCTGTCCCCGGTGCCCCAGCCGCCGATGCCGCCCCGGCAGATGCCGGCCCAGGCCGGCCCGCCCGCCGACCGCTACGGCAACCGCTACGACGAGCCGACCGGCGCGTTCGCCGGTGGGTACGACGGCCCGCGCGGTGGCTACGACTCGCCTCGTGGCCCGGCCGGTCCGGGCCCGATGGGCCCGGGTCCGGGTGCGCCGCTCGGGCACGGCGGCCCGCCGCAGCGTGGCCTGCCGCCCGGCCCGGGTGGTTACGGTCCGCCGGACCAGGGTCCGGGTGGCTATGGCCCGCCGGACCAGGGCCCGGGCGGCTACGGCCCGCCGGACCAGGGCCCGGGCGGCTACGGCCCGGAGCCCGGCCAGGGTGGCTACGGCGGCCCCGGCGACCGCTTCGACGGCTTCGAGGCCGGCCGGCACGGTCGCGCCGACATGACCGCCGAGATCCGGATGCCCGAGCGGGAGCTTCGTGAGCTGCGCGGGCGCGGCCCGGCCGGCCCGCCGGCGCTGCCCCAGCAGGGCTACGGCCCGCCGGACCCGGGTTACGGCCCGCCGGAGCCCAGCTATGGCGGCGGCCCGTCGATGACCGGCCCGCCGCTGGTCGGCCCGCCGGCCGCCGGCCCGCCGATGGTGGGTCCGCCGATGGCCGGCCCGCCCGGCAGCGACCTGCACCGGGTCGACCAGATCCGGCGCAGCTTCCAGGTCCGCCGGTTCGGCAGCGGGTACGACCCGGACCAGGTCGACCGGTTCTTCGAGACGCTGCTCGGCGGCATGCAGGGGCGCAACGCGATGCCGGTGAACCCGAAGGACCTCGACACGCTGCGCTTCGGGCTGGTGCCTGGCGGCTACTTCGAGGCGGAGGTCGACGCCGCGCTCAAGGACGTCCAGGACATCCTGCTCGGCCGCTGAGCCGCCTACGACGCGGAAAGGGCCCGCACCCGTGAGGGTGCGGGCCCTTCGCGCGTACCGCTGGCGCCGTGCGTCAGGACCGCAGGCCGTTGCGGCGCAGCACGGCGTCGCCGATGACGATGGCGAGCAGCAGCGCGGCGATCCCGAACAGCCAGATGTGCTCCACCCGGCCTTCCTCGGTGCCGCAGAGCGCCATCAACACCAGGGCCACCGCCGACACCACCGCCCCGATCCGCCCGGACTTGCGGTGCCCCGGCTTGTGCTGATCTGGCGCGGTTACCGGCTCGTCTCCTGCCACTGTCGGTCCTTCCCTCGCGATCGGATCTCCGGCTAGTCTGGCACGCCCCCCGGCGGCCCCGGCGCAGGGTCCGGCCGGACGGGACGCGGATGACCCGGGCGGGCGACCGCGGGCGGGCGCGACGGCGGGCGCATCGGCCCGGGCCGTTGGACCCGTCCCGGCCGGGTCGACGGGCACTACGGGCGTCGCGGGACGGTGGCCAGACTGTCTCCGGTAGCGTCGGGGCGTACGCCTGATGCCTTTTCCGAGGGGGACTACGGTGCGAGTGACCGGTACGGGCCACGCCAGCATGCGGATCGACACGCCCGCGGGCAGCATCCTGTGCGACCCGTGGGTCAACCCCGCCTACTTCGCCTCGTGGTTCCCCTTCCCGGACAACTCCCTGCTCGACTGGGCGACGCTGGGCCAGGTCGACTACCTGTACGTGTCGCACCTGCACCGGGACCACTTCGACGCCAAGCACCTGCGCGACGTGATCTCGAAGGACGCGACCGTCCTGCTGCCCGAGTTCCCCACCTCCGAGATGGAGGACGAGCTGCGCGAGCTGGGCTTCACGAAGTTCCTGAAGGCTCCGAACGAGCAGGTCGTGGAGCTGCCCGGCGGGCTGAAGATCATGATCCAGGCGTTGACCAGCCCGACCGACGGCCCGATCGGCGACTCGTCGCTCTGGGTGGAGTACGACGGCGTCCGCCTGCTCAACCAGAACGACGCCCGACCCACCGACCTGACCGTCTTCGCCGAGTTGGGCCACGTGCACGCGCACATGCTCCAGTTCTCCGGCGCGATCTGGTACCCGATGGTCTACGAGCTGCCGCAGTCGGCGAAGACCGCGTTCGGCAAGCAGAAGCGGGACCGGCAGTTCGACCGCACCTGGCGCTACATCGACGACCTGAAGGCCGACAACGTCTTCCCGATCGCCGGCCCGCCGTGTTTCCTCGACGACGAGCTGTGGCAGTTCAACGACATCTTCGGCGACGAGGGCAACATCTTCCCCGACCAGTCGGTCTTCCTGTCGGAGTACGCGAAGGTCGGCGGCACCAACGGCATCGTGCTGCTGCCGGGCAGCGTCGCCGAGGTCACCACGTCCGGTGCGACCACCACCCATCCCCAGCCGGTCGAGGAGTTCTTCGCGAACAAGGTCGCCCACCTGGAGGAGATGCGGGAGCGCAAGCGCGGCGTCATCGAGGCCGAGAAGGCGTCCTGGCGGCACCCCGAGGTCGACGTGCTGGGCGAGATGAAGCGCCGGATCGAGCCGCTGCTGGACGAGTCGATCTACCTGGCCAAGGGCGTCGGCGGGCCGGTCCGCTTCGACCTGGTCTCCTACGACGGCAACGACGTCGAGTCGATCGTGGTGGACTTCCCCGGCAAGGAGGTCCGGCCGTACGCGGACGAGAAGGTCCGCTACCGGTTCCGGACCGAGCGGGCGTTGGTCGAGCACCTGCTGCACATCGGTGAGGTCGACTGGGTCAACTCGCTCTTCCTGTCCTGCCGGTTCTCCGCGGCCCGCATCGGCCAGTACAACGAGTTCGTCTACGCGTTCTTCAAGTGCCTCTCCGAGGAGCGTCTCCAGTACGCCGAGGGCTGGTACGACGAGCACGAGCGGGCGGTCGACGCGGAGGACATCACGCTCGACGGCTGGGTGGTGCAGCGGCGCTGCCCGCACCTGAAGGCGGACCTGAGCCGGTTCGGCATCGTCGACGGCGACCAGCTCACCTGCCAGTTGCACGGCTGGAAGTTCGACCTGGCCAGCGGCCGTTGCCTGACCAGCGTCGGGCACAAGATCCGCGCCCACCGGGCCGACGAGGAGACCCCGGCGCCGGCCGGGGACGCGATCATCTGACGCTTTCGCCCCGCCCGCCGCCTGAGGCGCGCGACCATCGTGGTGAGGGGGCGGCGGGTGACGGGTGCGGACAGGGAGCCGGGTTACCGGTTCGGGCGCAGCAGCGAGATGGCGCGCGACGCCTCCCGGGTGGAGGCGTTCAGCGACGCGGTGATCGCCATCGTGCTCACGCTGATGGCGGTCGAGCTGCTCCAGTTCGGCCCGGACGCGCCCGACGGCAAGGGGTTGCCGGCCGCGCTGGCGCACGAGTGGCGGGCCTACCTGGCGTACGTGATCACCTTCGCCGTGGTGGGCCAGGTCTGGCTGACCCACCACAACATGTGGCGGTACGTCTGCCGGGTCGACCAGATGCTGCTGGTGCTGAACCTGCTGCTGCTGATGTTCGTGGCGGCCATCCCGTTCACCGCGAACCTGCTCGCGGACAACCTGCGCGGGACGCCCGGTGAGCAGCGGCTGACTGCCGCGCTCTACGTCGGCACGGTGCTCGGCGAGGCGATCTTCTTCAACCTGAGCTGGTGGTGGGCGCGCCGCCGTGGCCTGCTGCACCCGGATCTCGACCCGAGCCTGGCCCGGGCGGTGGCCCGCCGGTTCCGGCTCGGCCCGCTGCTCTACCTGGTCGCGTTCGCGGTGGTGTTCGTCGACCCGATCCTCAGCCTGCTGGCGTACCTGCTGCTGGTCGGCCTCTACGTGATCCGCGGCCCCGGCGACCTCCCACGCGCCGGCCAGGAGGCCGCTTCGCCGTGACGGTGTTAGGCGGGGGCCCCGCCTATACCGAAAGCGTTAACCGGGGCCCCCGCCTTACATGTCGGCGAGGATGCGGCGGGCGGCGTTGTGGCCGGCGGCGCCGATCACGCTGCCCGCCGGGTGGCAGCCGGCGCTGCCGGCGTAGACGCCGGGAACGCCTGTCGCGTACGGCATCCGGTCGGTGAACGACACCGTGTTGTCGACGTGGTGGATGTGCCCGCCGGTGATGCCGAAGTGCGCCTCGATGCCGGGCGGGGGCAGCGGCACCGCGTCCGCGATCAGGTCGCCGGTGCCCGGCGCGTACCGCTCGCAGATCGCGACCAGCCGCTCCACGTACCCGGGCAGCGCCGCGTCCCAGGTGGTGCCGGCCAGCTCGTAGGGGACCGACTGGACGAACAGCGCCGACGAGTGGTGCCCGGCGTCGTCGGACAGCGACGGGTCGACCGTGGTGTGCAGGTACCACTCGATCGTCGGCTCCTCCGGCAGCCGTCCGGCCTGCACGTCGGCCCACATGCCGCGCAGCGCGGCCATCGGCGACGACCCGCCGCCCCCGACCAGCGAGTCGGAGCCGGGGAGCAGGTGGATGGTGGAGCCGAACGGGCTCGGCGCGTCGGCCGGCAGGCAGGAGAAGCGGGGCAGCCCGGTGAGCGCCAGGTTGAGCTTGAGCGTGGTGCCGGGCCGGCGGGCCGCCGTCATCCGCGCGCCCAGCTCCGCCGGGAGCGCGCCGTCGGGCAGCAGCTCCATCAGCCGGTACGGGTCGCACGCGCCCAGCACCACCCGGGCGGCCACCTCGCGGCCGTCGGCCAGCACCACGCCCGACGCGGCGCCGCCGTCCAGCGTGATCGCGCTGACCGGGACGCCGGTGACGATCCGGGCACCGGCGGACCGGGCGGCGTCGGCGAACGTGCCCGACACGGTGCCCATGCCGCCCCGGGCGATCATCCAGGTGCCGCCTGAATCCGGCAATCTACACATATTGTGAACGAGGAAGTTGTGCCCGGTGCCCGGGTCGTCCGGGCCGGCGTTGAGCCCGGACAGCCCGTCGGTCACCGCGTACATGCTGACCAGCAGCTCGGAGCGGAAGTCGAAGCGGGCCAGGTGGTCGGCGACCGAGCCGCGCACCAGGTCCACGAAGACCTGTCGCAGGGCCGGCCGGACGTAGCGCTCGGCGGTCTCCTCGACCGGCAGCGGCTCGGCCAGCCAGGCCGGCGCCAGGTCGTCGCGGAGCTGCGCCAGCTCGGCCTGGAGCGCGTCGTCGGCGGCCACGTCGGCCGCCGAGAACATCTCGGTGAGCTGCCGCCGGGTGGCCGCGGTGTCGCGGCCGAACAGCAGGTACGGCGAGCCCTGCCCGCCCGGCGTGGGCAGGAAGTAGTGCGGGTCGCGGCGCACCACCGGGATGGTCACGTCGAGCGTGGCGAGCAGTTCCGGCGGCATCAGCCCGAGCAGGTACGACCCGGTGGAGTGCCGCAGCCCGGGCACCTTGGGGAACGGGTTCTCGGTGCGGGTGGCCCCGCCGATCACCTCGGCCGCCTCCAGCACCAGCACGTCGAGGCCGGCGCGGGCCAGCAGGATCGCCGAGACCAGGCCGTTGTGCCCGGAGCCGACCACGACGACGTCGGCGCGTGCCGGCAGCTCACTCCCGTCATTCATGGGACCGGAGCCTACTGGCGGGCGGACCGTGGCGGGAGGGTTCGCGGCCGGGCGTTACCGTGGCGCGCATGCCCGAGGGTCCCCAGTTCGTGCTCCTGGCCGTGATCGTCATGCTTCTGCTGCTCCTGTTCGTGTTCCGGCGCCCCGCCGGCCGTCCCCGGGACCTGGTGGCCCCGGACCCGGCCACCCGGGGCGGGCAGGGGGAGGTGCTCCGGCTGGCGCGTGCGGGGCGGACGGTCGAGGCGGTCAAGCTGCTCCGCGAGCAGACCGGGTTGCCGTTGCTGGAGGCGAAACAGGCGGTCGACGCGTTGCGCGCGGGTGGCGTGCCGCCGGCCCGACCCGCCGGCCCGGCCGACCTCGACGACGGGGTGCGCGCCGAGGCGACCCGGCTCACCCACCGCGGGAAGAAGATCCACGCGGTCAAGCTGGTCCGGGACCACACCGGCTGGTCGCTGGCGGAGGCGAAACGGTACGTGGACCGCCTCTGAGGTCACCCCGCGTTCACCGGGCAGAGGCAGCGGTCGATGCGGCGGCGGGTCTACCGTCGGGGGAGAGTCACCGTCTCGGGGAGGTCAACCGATGGACCGTCGCACCGTCCTGCGCGCCGTCACCGTCGCCGGTGGCACCGCCTTCGCGGGCAGCCTGTGGGCCGCCGCCGCCCCGGCCGCGCCCGCCCAGCCCGGCCCCGGCCCCTACGGCGACCTGCTGGCCGCCGACGCCGACGGCCTCCAGTTGCCGGCCGGCTTCACCGGCCGGGTGGTGGCCCGCTCCGGCCAGCGGGTGCCCGGCACCTCGTACGTCTGGCACTGGGCGCCCGACGGCGGCGCCTGCTTCCCGGCCGGCGACGGCTGGATCTACGTCTCCAACTCGGAGGTCCCGCTGGTCGGCGGCGCCTCGGCGCTGCGCTTCGCGGCCGACGGGTCGGTCACCGACGCGTACCGGATCCTCAGCGGCACCAGCACCAACTGCGCCGGCGGGCCCACCCCGTGGGGGACCTGGCTCTCCTGCGAGGAGGTGCCGTTGGGTCGGGTCTTCGAGACCTGGCCGGCCGGCGGCCGGTCCGGTGCGGAGCGGACCCGGATGGGCCGCTTCAAGCACGAGGCGGCGGCCTGCGACCCGGCCCGGCAGGTGGTCTACCTGACCGAGGACGAGCCGGACGGCTGCTTCTACCGTTTCGTCCCGGACACCTGGGGCGACCTGCGCACCGGCCGGCTCCAGGTGCTGTGCGCCCGGGACGGCCAGGTGACCGGGCCGGTCACCTGGCGGGACGTGCCGGACCGGGACGGCTTCCCGGTCCCCACCCGCTTCCAGGTGCGCGACGCGCAGGTGTTCGACGGCGGGGAGGGCTGCTGGTACGCGGACGACACCTGCTGGTTCACCACGAAGGGCGACAACCGGGTGTGGGCGTACGACCCGGTGGGGCAGCGGCTCGACCTGGCGTACGACGACTCGCTGGTGGAGGCCGGCGCGGCGCCGCTGACCGGGGTGGACAACATCACCGGCACCGCCGGCGGCGACCTCTACGTGGCCGAGGACGGCGGCGACATGGAGATCAACATGATCACGCCCGAGGGTGTGGTGACGCCGTTCGCGCGGCTGCTCGGGCAGCCCGCGTCGGAACTCACCGGCCCGGCGTTCACGCCGGACGGCAGCCGGCTCTACTTCTCCTCGCAGCGCGGCACCAGCGGCGCGAAGGCTGGCAGCGGCGGCATCACCTACGAGGTGCGCGGCCCGTTCCGACGCTGAGGCGCACCGGCTCAGGCGCGGGCCGCCTCCCGGGCGGCCCGCCACCGGCTGAGCGCCAGCGTGGCCGAGTAGCCGGCCAGCACGATCACGTGGAACAGGTAGAGCCAGAGCAGCACGGCCACCCCGCCGCCGATCTCGTCGAACCCGCCGAACGGCACGCCCAGGTTCAGCGGCAGCGAGCAGAACAGCACGAAGCCGTGCAGGAAGCCGGAGAGGTTCGCGGCGGTGAACGAGCCCATGCCGAGCGTGGCGAGCCAGTCCGGCGAGGCCGGGCCGACCACCCGGAACACCCACACCAGCACCGGCGTGAGCACCAGCCAGACCGCCAGGAATGACAGCACCACGCCGAGCGCGCCGATCCAGCCGCCCTGCCGGACCAGCCGGGTGGTCAGCGGCAACGCGAGCAGGATCGACAGCAGCAGCGCCGGGGCCGGGGCGAGCAGCGGGAGCAGCAGCAGCCGGCCGCGCCAGCCGACCAGCGCGCCGGACTCGGCACGCGGCTCGGCCACCGAGACGAACGCCCGGCGCAGCCCCTCGCCGTAGAGCGAGGCCGGCAGCAGCGAGGCCAGCGCCAGCAACGGGGTCAACCCCAACCCGGCCTCGACCAGCGCGGCCACCGCCCGGTGCGCGCCGATCTCGGTGGGCAGCGTCTCGATCGCGTACCCGGTCAGCCGGCGCACCCGGTCGTCGCCGGCGAGCAGCCCGGTGAGCCAGATCGCCAGCAGCGCCACCGGCACCACGGCGATCGCACCGTAGAACGTGATCGCGGCGGCGTGCAGGGAGAGGTCCCGCCCCCGGACCGGCCGGAACGCCGCCGAGGTGATCCGCTTCGTACGCTGCCAGCCGTCGCCCATCGCCCTCTCGTTCCCGGTGCGCCGGTCCGTCACGCATTACGATCCGGCGTCATGATGATCGCCTCGACCGAGCGGCTCGTGGTCCGGGACTGGACCGAGTCACCCGACGACCTCGCCCGGGTCTACGACATCTACTCCCGCGAGGAGGTCATGCGCTGGCTGGGCGGCGGCAAGGGGCGGATGACCCAGCCCGGCGAGGCGCGGGAGCGGGTGCGCACCTGGCGCGAGCGCAACGCCCCGTCCCACGGTCGCTGGGGCCTGTGGGCGATCGAGCCCCGCGCGGCGGGCTGCGCGGCCGGCAGCGTGCTGCTCAAGCCGTTGCCCGGCCGCGACGGTGTCACCCCGACCGACGACATCGAGGTCGGCTGGCACCTGCACCCGGACGCCCAGGGCCACGGCTACGCCACCGAGGCGGCCCGCGCGGTGCTGGAGCGGGAGTTCGCCACCGGCACCGAGCGGGTGTACGCGGTGGTGATGGCGGGCAACGAGCCGTCGATGGCGGTGGCCCGGCGGCTCGGGATGACCCACCTCGGGGTCCGCACCGACTGGTACGGCGGCGCCGAGTTGGAGACCTTCGTCCTGGATCGCCCCGTCTAGCTCGTTGGCGGTTTGCCGCCGGCCTCCCTACGGTGGTGGGGACATGGGGAGGTGCGGTGTGGTCGACGGCGGCGACGCGGCGCGTTGGCTGCAACTCAACGCCCCCCGGGGCGGGCCGGACGAGCTGTCGCTCCTGGTCAGCCGGGCCGCGCCGGCGGTGGGCGCCACCGAGATGGTGGTCTACCTGGCCGACTACACGCAGTCCTCGCTCGTACCCCTGCTCGGCCCCGGCCTGACCCGCGACGAGCTGGTGATCGAGACGACCCTGGCCGGTCGGGCGTTCACCAGCCTGGAGGTGCAGCGCGCCCCCGACCGCCCGGACCGGCTCTGGGTGCCCCTGCTGCTCGGCTGTGAACGGCTGGGCGTGCTGGAGGTCGTGTCGCCGGAGGCCGGCGGCTCCGCGCTGGAGCGGCCGGCCTGGGAGGTGGCGGTCAACGTCGCCCAGCTCCTGGTGAACCGCCGGCTCTACGGCGACGTGGTGGAACGGATCCGCCGCCGCCTTCCGATGCAGGTCGCCGCCGAGATCGTGTGGGGGCTGCTGCCGCCGCTGACGTTCGCCACCGACGACCTGGTGATCACCGCCATCCTCGAACCCTGCTACGACGTCGGCGGGGACATCTTCGACTACGCGCTCAACGGCGACGTGCTCAGCGTCGGGCTGTTCGACACCTGCGGGCACGGCATCAAGGCGAGCGCGATGGCCTCGCTCGTGGTCAGCGCCTACCGCAACGCCCGGCGCACCGGTCTGGACCTGGTCGACACGGCGACCAGCATCGACAGGTGGGTGCGCTCCGAGCACCCCGGCACGTTCGCGACCGCGCTGCTCGCCGAGCTGGACCGGCGGACCGGCCTGCTCAGGATCATCAACGCCGGCCACCCCGGCGCGATGCTGCTGCGTGACGGCAAGGCCATCCGGGCGCTGCCGGGGCCGACCATGCTGCCGCTCGGGCTGGGCAACCTGTCGGAGCGGCGTCCCCGGGTGCACGAGGAGGCGCTGCATCCGGGCGACCGCATCCTCGCCTACACCGACGGCATCACCGACGCGCGTGGCGACAACGGGGAACGGTTCGGCCTCGACCGGCTGGTCGACTTCGTCGAGCGGGCCCTCAACGACCGGCTGCCCAGCCCGGAGACGATGCGCCGCCTGGTGCGCGCGGTCCTCGCGTACCAGCAGGACCAGCTCGACGACGACGCCACCGCCCTGTTCCTGGAGTGGCAGCCGCCGCACCTGCCGCTGAGTCACCTGGAGCGCCTCACCGGGTCGGATGGTCGCGAGCGCCCCGGCCCGGTGGCCGCGTCCGGGGTCTGACGGTCGCGGGCCGGCCACGGCCGGGTCCAGCCGAGGAACCGGGCGAAGTACGCGGCCGGGTCGATCTCGCCCGACCGCACCCGTGGTGCGTCGGCGGAGGTCGGCAGCGAAACGTCGACCTGCCGGCGGTCGGCCGCTCTCCTGGCGGAACTCGGCGCTGGACGCGGCGCACCGGATGTGCGAGTTCAGGCCGTCGGAGTGCGAGAAGATGGCCGCGAGTCGGCCGAGTCGGCCGATTCGGCTGTCGCCAGGTGGAAGAATGGGGCATCCCGTGAGGTGGAGAAGGCGAGAGCCGTCATGTCGACCGATGCGCAATTTCGCCGAACATGATCTTCTCCGGATCCTTGACCTGGCCTGACAACGTCGTCAGCGGGTCGCTGGATCTGCTGGCGTGTCGGGACCAGCGGTGGACGGCACGGGACGCGCTCGAACTCCTGCCGGAGAACAACGGGCCGCGGATCGAGGTGGTACGCGGCTGTGTGGTCGTCACGCCCGGTGGCTGCATCGACCGACGCGCGGCACAGCTTCAGCTCGCGTACCGGATGCGGGTGGCGGCGCGAGCCGCCGGTCAGTGGGTCTACCGGTCGGTCAACCTGGTCTCCGGCGACGACCTGTTCATTCCGGACGTGGTCGCGCTGCGGAAGCCTGCCGGAGGTCGGCGATCCGTCGAGGTCACAACCGCCCTGCTGCTCGGTGAGATCACCGGGTTCGGGGTGATCGACCGGCCGCGGGAGTACGCCGCTGCCGGCGTGCCGTACTTCCTCCGGGTCGACCTGCGCAACCGGGTACCCACCATCGCTCTGTTCGAGCTGGTCGACGGCGACTACCGACCGTTGGCCGCGGCGGCGGCAGGAACTCCCTTCGTGATGCGGCAACCATTCGAGTTCACCGTCGACCCCGGCGATCTTCTGGGCGAGGAAGCGCCGGAACAGGCCGGGTGAGGCGGCGGGCGGCGCTGGGGAACAATGGGCGGGTGACCACTCCCCGAGACCTCGTGCTGCTCGGCTCGACCGGTTCCATCGGCACCCAGGCCATCGACATCGTCAAGCGCAACCCGGACCGGTTCCGGGTGGTCGCCCTCGGCGCCGGCGGCGGCAACGTGGAGCTGCTCGCCGCGCAGGCGCTGGAGCTGGGCGTGGACGCGGTCGGGGTGGCCCGGGCGTCCGCCGCGCAGGACCTCCAGCTCGCGTTCTACGCCGAGGCGAGCCGGCGCGGCTGGGCCACCGGCGACTTCAAGCTTCCCAAGATCGTGGCCGGCCCGGACGCGATGACCGAGCTGGCCCAGTGGCCGTGCGACGTGGTGCTCAACGGGGTGGTCGGCTCGCTGGGCCTGCCGCCGACGCTGGCCGCGCTGCGCGCCGGGCGTACCCTCGCGCTCGCCAACAAGGAGTCGCTGGTGGCCGGCGGCCCGCTGGTCAAGGCCGAGGTGACCCGACCGGGGCAGATCGTTCCCGTCGATTCCGAGCACTCGGCGTTGGCGCAGTGCCTGCGCGGCGGCACCCGGGGCGAGGTGCGCCGGCTCGTGGTCACCGCCAGCGGCGGCCCGTTCCGGGGCCGGCGACGCGACGAGTTGACCGCCGTCACACCGGAGCAGGCGCTGGCGCACCCGACCTGGAACATGGGGCCGGTCGTCACGATCAACTCGGCCACCATGGTCAACAAGGCGCTCGAGGTGATCGAGGCGCACGAGCTGTTCGACGTGCCCTACGCCGACATCGAGGTGATGGTCCACCCGCAGTCGGTGATCCACTCGATGGTCGAGTTCGTCGACGGCTCCACCCTCGCCCAGGCCAGCCCGCCGGACATGCGACTGCCCATCGCGCTCGGCATCGGCTGGCCGGACCGGGTGCCCGAGGCAGCCACCGCGGTCGACTGGACCGCGGCGCACACCTGGGAGTTCGCCCCGCTCGACGACGCCGCGTTCCCGGCCGTGGCGCTGGCCAAGGCGGCCGGCGAGGCCGGACGCTGCCGCCCGGCGATCTACAACGCGGCGAACGAGGAGTGCGTGGCCGCGTTCGTGGCGGGCCGGCTGCCGTTCCTCGGCATCGTCGACACCCTCCAGCGGGTGCTGGAGGACGCTCCGGACTTCGACGAACCAGGTACCGTCGAGGACGTGCTCGCCGCCGAGTCGTGGGCACGGGCGCACGCCCAGGAGATCATCGTCGGGTCGGTGGAAGGAGCTCGATGAGCTATCTGCTCGGGGTGGTGCTGTTCGCCCTGGCGATCCTCATCTCGGTGAGCCTGCACGAGGCGGGGCACATGCTGACCGCCAAGGCGTTCGGGATGAAGGTCACCCGCTACTTCGTCGGCTTCGGGCCGACGCTCTGGTCGTTCAAGCGGGGCGAGACCGAGTACGGCGTCAAGGGCATCCCGCTCGGCGGCTTCTGCAAGATCGTCGGCATGACGCCGCAGGACGACGACGTCGAGCCGGGGGACGAGAAGCGCGCCATGTGGCGCTACCCGGTGTGGAAGCGGACGATCGTGATGTCCGCCGGCTCCGCCATGCACTTCGCCATCGCGCTGGTGGCGCTCTGGATCATCGCGGTCAGCGCCGGCCTGCCGAACCCGAAGTTCCCCACCACCGAGGCCGGGTTCCGGGCCGAGCCGGCGGTGATCGCGCTCACCCCGTGCGTGGTGGTGGAGAACGCCCCCCGCGCCTGCACCGCCTCCGACCCGGCCAGCCCGGCCGGCAAGGCCCAGCTCAAGGACGGCGACCGGATCACCGCGGTGAACGGCCGGGCCGTCTCCACCTGGGGCGACATGCTCGACGTGGTGCGGGGCACGAAGCCCGGCCCGGCCACCGTCGCCTACCTGCGCGACGGCACCCCCGCCACCGCCACCGTCGACCTGGCGTCGGTGCAGCGCCCGCCGCTGAACGACCCGAAGGGCGCGACCTCCGCGGTCTCCGCGCTCGGCGTGGCGCTCCAGCCCAGCACGCCCACCCGGGTGGAGTACGGCCCGGTCGCCGCGTTCGGCGCCACCGCCGACTTCACCGGCAACATGGCGGTGCAGACGGCGCACGCCATGCAGCGCATCCCGCAGAAGGTGCCGGCGCTGTGGAACGCGATCACCGGCGCCGAGCGCGACGTGGACACCCCGATCAGCGTGGTCGGCGCCAGCCGGCTCGGCGGCGAGGCCGTGGAGAACAACGCCTGGCTGGTGTTCTTCATGCTCTTCGTGTCGCTGAACTTCTTCATCGGCGTGTTCAACCTGCTGCCGCTGCTGCCGCTGGACGGCGGTCACATCGCCATCGCCTGGTTCGAGCGCGCCCGGTCCTGGCTCTACGCCCGGATCGGCCGCACCGACCCGGGTCGCGTCGACTATCTGAAGCTCATGCCCCTCACGTACGCGGTGATCCTGGTCGGTGGCGTGTTCACGCTGCTGACCGTCACCGCGGACGTGGTCAACCCGATCACGCTCTTCTCAAGGTGAGTGCCTGAAGTGACCGCTGTCAGTCTCGGTATGCCCCCCGTACCGCCGCCGCCGCTGGCCCCCCGCCGGGCCAGCCGCCAGATCATGGTCGGCTCGGTGCCGGTCGGTGGTGGCGCGCCGGTGTCGGTGCAGTCCATGACCACCACCCTCACCGCCGACGTCAACGCCACGCTCCAGCAGATCGCCGAGCTGACCGCCTCCGGCTGCCAGATCGTGCGGGTGGCCGTGCCGTCGCAGGACGACGTCGAGGCGCTGCCGGCGATCGCGCGCAAGTCGCAGATCCCGGTGATCGCCGACATCCACTTCCAGCCGAAGTACGTGTTCGCCGCGATCGACGCCGGCTGCGCGGCGGTGCGGGTGAACCCGGGCAACATCCGGCAGTTCGACGACAAGGTCAAGGAGATCGCCCGCGCCGCCGGCGACGCGGGCACGCCGATCCGGATCGGCGTCAACGCCGGCTCGCTGGACAAGCGCCTGCTGGCCAAGTACGGCCGGGCCACCGCCGAGGCGCTCGTCGAGTCGGCGCTGTGGGAGTGCTCGCTGTTCGAGGAGCACGGCTTCCGGGACATCAAGATCTCGGTCAAGCACAACGACCCGGTGGTGATGATCCGCGCCTACCGGCTGCTCGCCGAGAAGTGCGACTACCCGCTGCACCTGGGCGTCACCGAGGCCGGCCCGGCGTTCCAGGGCACGATCAAGTCGGCGGTCGCGTTCGGCGCGCTGCTGGCCGAGGGGATCGGCGACACGATCCGGGTCTCGCTCTCCGCCCCGCCGGTGGAGGAGATCAAGGTCGGCAACGCGATCCTGGAGTCGCTGGGCCTGCGCGAGCGCGGCCTGGAGATCGTCTCCTGCCCGTCCTGCGGCCGGGCCCAGGTCGACGTCTACAAGCTGGCCGAGGAGGTCACCGCCGGCCTGGAAGGGCTGCCGGTGCCGCTGCGCGTCGCGGTCATGGGCTGCGTGGTGAACGGTCCGGGTGAGGCCCGCGAGGCCGACCTGGGCGTCGCGTCCGGCAACGGCAAGGGCCAGATCTTCGTCAAGGGCAAGGTCGTCAAGACCGTGCCCGAGGCGCAGATCGTGGAGACGCTGATCGAGGAGGCGCTGCGGATCGCCGACGAGATGGGCGCCGAGATCCCCGAGGAGCTGCGCGAGCTGGTGCCGGGCGGCGCCACCGTCACCGTGCACTGACCGTTCTCCGTATCGCCGTGCGGCCGTCCCCTCGTCGGGTCGGCCGCACGCGCCGTCTCCGGACCGAGGCGCCCGCAGGTGGCGTCTCGGGACCGAGGCGTTCGCAGGCGGCGTCTCCGGACCGAGGCGCCCGCAGGCGGCGTCTCGGGAGCGAGGCGTTCGCAGGCGGCGTCTCCGTGCCGGGGCGCCGCGGCGAAACTAGCCGGGCACCGTGGCCCTGATCCTCGATCTCATCGGCGCCTCACCCGTCGCGCCCGGTGGGGACGCGACGCAGCGGACGAGTCCACCGACAGGTCGTCGGCCGGGCAACCCGCCCAGGCAGCGAGCCCGAACATCCTGCGCGGCTGCTCCCGGCTCCCTGGCTGCCCGGATGCCCGGCTCTTGAGCTTCGGGCTGTCGGGCCTCGTGCTCTCGCGTGCTCGTGCTCTCGCGGGCTCGCGTGCTCGCCTGCTCGCCTGCTCGCCTGCTCGGCCCCTCGGCCCCTCGGCCCCTCGGCTCAGAGATCTTGGTACGAAATGGCCCCTCCGGGGGCACTTTCCTACCAAGATCTCCACCCCTCCCACCCATCGGAACGCTGCTCCCAAAAACACCCCGGGTCCCATGCCGATCTTGGAGTTGTGGCACCTCCGATAGGGGAGTGAATCCGGCAAACGGGGCGCCACAACTCCAAGATCGATGAAGCCGGGGCGAGCGGGCGGCGTGGCGATACAGGACGTGACGGGAGTTGCTCGACGGCCGAGTCGTCGGGGTCACGCCGGGGGTGCGACGGGGCGGTGGCGGTCGATCGGGTGGACGCCGATGACTCGGAGCGGGCTACCGCCCTGGGCCGGGTGCCGCTCGCTCCGGCCGGACGGCTCCTCAACGACGGAGTGATGCGGGAGCACGCGCTGGTGACCGTGCGTTACGCCGAACGGCACACCGGTCGGTGTGCCGTTCGGGTGGTGTTCACTCGGACTCGGCGAGGATGGCGTACAGCTTGCGTCGCGTCTCGTCGAGCACCTGGGCGGCGCGGGCGCGCTGGTCGTCCGTGCCGGTGGTCATGACCTGTCGCAGCGCGTTCATCGCCTGCGCGCCGGCGTCGCGGATGTCGTGCCAACTGTTGACGGTCTGCTCGGCGAACTCCGCCCAGGGCGGGGTCTGCGCCGCCTCGGTCGCCTCGGCGCGCCCCTGGTCGGTGAGGGCGAACCGCTTACGTCCGCCCTCGGAGTCGGGGGCGGTCGCGATGACGCCCTCGTCCTCCAGCAGTTGCAGGGTGGGGTAGATCGAGCCGGGGCTGGGGCGCCAGGCCCCGCCGGTGCGGGAGTCGATCTCCTGGATCATCTCGTAGCCGTGCATCGGCCGCTCGGTGAGCAGGGCCAGCACGGCGCCGCGGACGTTCGGCCGCCGGCCGCGCCCGCGACCTCCCCGGCCGCGCCCGTGGCCGTGTCCGAACGGCGGCGGACCCGGGGGTACGGGTGGGAAGCCGAAGCCGCCGTGGCGGTGCATCTCGTCGCGCAGGGCGTGTACGTGTCGGTGGAAACCCATCGGGCTCTCTCCTCCTGTTGGAGCATCGCTGATGCATCAACGATATATCGGCAATGCATCGGCGACAAGGTGTCGAGTCGGATCGTCCGGGTGCCCGGTCGGCCCGCGCGCGTCGGGGTGCATCTGGCAGGCTGGTAACCGTGCTCACGATGCCGGTACGCCAACTGGGGGAGTCGGAGCGTCGCGCGGTCGAGCGGCTGCTCGACCTCGACCCGTACGCCGGCGCGCAGGTCGCCGAGCGGGTGGCGGCGCGCGGGCTGGCCTGGTGGCGGGCCGAGGCGCGGATCCTCGGCTACGGCTCGCGCCGCAACCTGGAGTCGATCTGCTGGCTGGGTGGCAACCTGACCCCGGTGCTCGCCTCGGAGTCGGCGGTGGCCGCGTTCGCCGAGCAGTTGGGCGAGGAGGAGCGGCTCTGCTCCTCGATCGTGGGGCGCGCCGACGCGGTGCTCGGCCTCTGGGACCGCCTCTCCGGGCACTGGGGGCCCGCTCGGGACGTACGCCCGAACCAGCCGTTGCTGGCCACGGACGCGGTGCCGCCGGTGGCGCCCGACCCGCAGGTGCGTCGCGTGCGCGGCGGTGAGGTCGACCGGCTCTTCCCGGCGGCGGTGGCGATGTACACCGAGGAGGTCGGCGTCTCGCCGATGGCCGAGGACGGCGGGCGTGGCTACCGGCGGCGGGTGACCGAGCTGGTGCGCGCCGGCCGGGCCTACGCGCGGTTCGTCGACGGCCGGGTGGTCTTCAAGGCCGAGCTGGCCGTGGTGACCCGTCGCACGGCGCAGGTCCAGGGCGTCTGGGTGGCCCCCGAGTGGCGCGGGCGGGGGATCGCCGCCGCTGCCATGGCCGCGGTGGTCCGCGACGCGTTGTCCCGGGTCGCGCCCACGGTCAGCCTCTACGTCAACGACTTCAACCTGCCGGCCCGGCGGGTCTACGAGCGGTGCGGCTTCCGCCCGGTCGGCACGCTCGCCACCGTGCTGTTCTGAGGATCACCCTCTCCTCGCGTTGCGTCGAACCGGACACCCGGCGCTATGCTGGTCACGTTTTTGTACTGACCAGTCAGTCTAGAAGTCGGAGCGGGTGGGAATGAAGATCGTCGAGGCCAGCGGCCTGGGGCTGCGGACCCGGCGCGGCTGGGTCTACCGGGACGTCGACCTCACCGCCTCGGGCGGTGAGCTGCACGCGGTGACCGGGCCACCCGGCAGCGGGCGCACCTCGCTGCTGCTCGCCCTCGCCGGCCGCTTCCCGCACAGCCACGGCGAGCTGCGCCGGCGCGGCCCGGCCGCGCTCGGCCAGGTGGCCGGCGTGCACGAGCCGGACCCGACGCTGACCGTCGCCGAGCACATCACCGAACGCCTGCTGCTGCTCGGCCCGGTGCCGCGCCGCCGTCGTCAGCTCGTCCCGGTGGCCGCGCTGCGGGCCCGCCGGGCCTACCGCCGCGACGCCTACGCCGCCGCCATCGCCGGCGCCGGCTTCACCGACGCCCCGCTCGACCCCGACCGGTACGGCCGCGACCTCACCCCGGTCGACCGCCAGGTGCTCGGGCTGGTGCTGGCCAGCCTCGCCGGACCCAGCCTGATCGTCGCCGACGACGTGGACGCCGGCGCCGACCGCCCGGAACGGGAATGGATCTGGGCCGCGCTGCAACGCCTCGCCGGCCAGGGGTACGCGGTGATCGCCAGCGCCCGCGCCGTCGAGGACGGGGTGGCCGCCACCGTGCACCGCATCGGCGACCCCGCCCTGCCCGTCCCCGCCCTGCCCGCCGTGGAGGTGCCCGCGTGAGCGTGCTGCGACTCGCCCTGTTCGAGCTGCGCCGGATGACCCGGGGCCGGCTGCCGCGCGCCGCGCTCGCCGTGCTCACCGTGGTCCCGCTGCTCTACGGCGCGCTCTACCTGTACGCCTTCTGGGACCCGTACGGGAAGCTCGACCGGATCCCGGTCGCGTTGGTCGACGCCGACCGGCCGGCCACCGCGAGCGACGGCACCGAGGTGCACGCCGGCCGGGACCTCGCCGACGAACTGATCGACCGCAAGGTCTTCGGCTGGACCGTCACCGACCAGACCGACGCCACCGCCGGCCTGCGCGACGGCCGCTACCACCTGATCTTCTCCATCCCGGAGGACTTCTCGGCCACCCTGGCCGCCGGCCCGGAACCCGATCGGACCGCCCGGCAGGGCGAGCTGAAGGTGGTCAACGACGACGCCACCAACTACCTCTCCGGGCTGCTCGCCCGCTCGGCGTTCAGCGAGATCCGGGCCGCCGCCGCGGAGAGCACCGCCGCCTCGTACTTCGACAAGATGCTGATCGGCTTCACCGACGCCAAGGCCGAGACCGGCCGCGCCGCCGACGGGGCCGGCAGGATCTCCGACGGGCTCGGCACCTCGCAGCGCGGCGCCGGGCAGCTCGCCGACGGGCTCGGCGACGCCGAGAAGGGCGCCGGGCAGCTCGCCGGCGGGCTGAACCAGTCGGTCCAGGGCGCCGACAAGCTCGCCAAGGGGCTCGACCAGTTGCAGACCGGCGCGACCCAGCTCGCCGACGGCGCCGGCCGGGCCGCCACCGAGACGAAGGCCGCCGCCGCCAAGGTCGACGCCGCCGCCGACAGGTACGAACCGGTGCTGCGCCGCAACGCCGACCGGATCCAGCAGGCCGCCACCGCGGTTGCCACCGGCGCGCAACAGCTCGCCGACGGCCTGGACGCGCTGCCGGCCAAGGCGGACGAGGTGGTCGGCCTGGCCGAGGAGATCTCCGACCGGCTCGACGCGGTCGCGAAGGAACACCCCGAACTGGCCGACGACCCCGACTTCGCCGCCGCCCGCAAGGCCGCCGGCCAGGCCGTCACCCAGGCGAAGGCGCTGGGGACCGCGCTGGACAAGATCGACCTGGCCGCGTTGAAGAAGCAGATGACCGAGGTCGCGAAGACCGCCCGGGAGGTGGCCGCCGCCGCGCCGCACCTCGCCGACGACGTCGCCTCGGCCCGCGCCAAGGTCGACGAGCTGGCCGGCGGGCTCCAGACGCTGGCCCAGGGCAGCGCCAAGCTCCGCGACGGACTCGGCGACGCGTCCACCGGCGCCGACCAGCTCCGCGGCGGGCTCTACCGGCTCTCCACCGGCGCCCGGCAGCTCGACGGCGGCCTGAGCCAGCTCGGCACCGGCAGCACCAGGCTGGCCGACGGGCTGACCAAGCTGGAGGGCGGCGCCGGCGACCTCGCCGACGGGCTCGCCGCCGGGGAGAAGAAACTTCCCGGGTACGACGACGCGGCCAGTCGCGCCGACGTGCTCGCCGACCCGGTCGGCCTGATCCGCGACTCGCAGCACCCGGCCGGCTCGTACGGGGTGGGCTTCGCCCCGTACTTCCTGGCGCTGGCGCTCTGGGTCGGCGCGATGATCACGTACATGCTGTTGCGGCCGGTCAACCGGCGGCACGTGATGTCCGGCGCGCCCGGCTGGCGGGTGGTGCTCGCCGGTTGGCTGCCCGCCGCGGCGATCGGCCTGGCCCAGGTCGCCGTGCTCTACACCGTGGTGACGCTGGCCCTCGGGCTGGACCCGAAGCACGGCGCGGCGACGTTCGGGCTGCTCGCGCTCGCCTCGCTGGCGTTCACCGCGATCATGCAACTGCTCGGCGTGGCGCTGGGCCCGGCCGGCCGGCTCGCCGCGCTGGCGCTGCTGATGCTCCAGCTCACCTCGTCCGGTGGCACCTACCCGGTCGAGACCTCGCCCGGCTTCTTCCAGGCGATCCACCCCTGGCTGCCGATGACGTACGTGGTGGGCGGCCTGCGCCACACCATCAACGGCGGCCCGGCCGGACCGGTGGTCACCGGGGCGCTGGTGCTGCTCGCGTTCGGCCTGGGCGCGCTGGCGCTCACCGTCGGCTCGGCGCGCCGGTCCCGCCGGCTCACCCCGGCCAAGCTGCACCCCGAACTGACCATGTGAGGATGGGCCGGTGACGGACGGACGGACGCGCCGGCGGGAGGACACCCGCCAGCGCCTCTTCGTGGCGGCGGTGGACCTCATCGCCGAGCAGGGCTTCTCGGCGACCACGGTGGACGACATCGCGGCCCGGGCCGGGGTGGCGAAGGGGACGGTCTACTACAACTTCGAGTCCAAGACGGTCCTCTTCGAGGAGCTGCTGCGGCACGGCATCGGCCTGCTCACCGCCGAGTTCCGGGCCGCCGTCGACGGGCTGCCGCCCCGCGAGGCGCTCGCCGCGCTGGTCCGCGCCGAACTCGACTACATCCGCCGCTACCGGGCGTTCGCCCAGCTCCTGCTCTCCGAGATGTGGCGCACCAACCGGGAGTGGCAGCAGACGCTGCGGCTGCTGCGCGGCGAGGCGATCGAGGTGATCGCCGAAACCGTCCGGGCCGGGGTGGCCAGCGGCGACCTGCCGGACGACCTGGACGTGCGTACCGCCAGCTCGGCACTGTTCGGCGTCGGGCTGGTGGTGGCGGTGGACTGGCTGGTCTTCCAGCCCGACCGGCCGATCGCCGACGTGCAGGAGTCGCTGCTCGGCATCGTCCGCCGGGTCGCCCAGACCTGACCGGAACGCGGTAATTCGATTGAACCGTGCCGGCCGGACGGGAAGGCTGGGCTCACCGCCCCCACCCGTCCGAGTCCGGAGGACCGTCCTATGCGCCTGCTCCGAGACCTCTGGGCCACCGCACCCCGGCGGATGGCGGCCGTCCTGCTGCTCATCGTGCTGGGCGCCGGTGGCCAGGCCGCCGCGTCCGCGCTCGCCGGGCCGGTGCTCGTGCACCGCTCGTCCGGCTGGTTCGTCGCGCTGGCCGTGGCGCTGGTCGCCGCGGTCGTCACCGACCTGCTGATCGGGCTCATCATGGCCCGGCTCACCGCCGACTGGTCCGCCGACGTCCGCCGCCGGCTCTGCCGGGTCGCGCTCGGGCAGGAACTTCCGGCGCTGGAGACCACGCCGGTGGGCGAGCTGCTCGACCGGATCGACAACGACGTCTACCAGGTCGCCGCCGAGATGCGGAACACCGGCGTACGGCTGGCCCAGGGCATCGCCGTCTGCGTGCTCGCCACGGTCAGCGCGCTCGTCGTCTGGTGGCCGGCCGGCGTCGGGATGGTGCTGCTCACCGCCGTGCTCGCGGTCGCGCTGCGCCGCCCCACCGCCCGCATCGCCCCGGCCCGGATGGCCGAGGAGGAGGCCTGGTCCGACCTGGCGGCCGTGATGGAGGAGGCGGTGCACGGGCAGGACGACGTGCGGACGAGCCTCGCCCGGCCGTACGTGCTGCGCCTCTACGCGCGCCGGGCGGCCGAGGTGATCGCCCGGTGCGGCCGGGTGTTCCGGCTCTCCGCCCGGGTCACCGCGGTGGCCGCCGGCGGCGTCCGGGTCGGCATCGTCGGCGTGGTGCTGGCCGGCGCGTGGGCGCTTGCCACCGGGCGGGTCGACGCCGCCCGGCTCACCGCCGTCTGGCTGCTGGCGATCGCGTTCGGCGCGACCGTCGAGCACATCGCCCGCTGGGTGCCGCACCTGCAACAGGCGTTCGGCGCGTGGGCCCGGGTGCAACTGCTGGCCGGCTCGCGGCAGGAGCCGGTGGGCGGGGTCGCCCCGGTTGACGGCGACCTGACCGTGCGCGGGCTCACCTTCCGCTATCCGGCGGCCGGCGACGAACGCGGCCCGGCACTGCGCGACGTCCGGCTCGACTTCACCCGCGGGCGCTCGTACGCGCTGGTCGGGCGCACCGGCTCCGGCAAGTCGACGCTGGCCAAGGTGCTCACCCGGGCGGTGGAGGTGCCCCGCGGCACGGTGTTCCTCGGCGAGGTGGACCTGGTCGACCTGGACGTCGAGGAGCTGCGCCGGTGGATCGCCGTGGTGCCGCAGCGCACCGAGATCCTGGCCGGCACGCTCGCCGAGAACGTCGCATTGTTCGACCCGGAGCTGCTCGGCGCCGCCGAGCGGGCGCTGGCCGAGCTGGGCCTGGCCGGGTGGATCGCCGAGCTGCCCGACGGCGTGCACACCCGGCTCGGCGAGGGCGCCCACGTGCTCTCCGCCGGGCAGGAGCAACTGGTGGCGTTCGCCCGGATCCTGGTCCGGGACCCGCACGTGGTGATCCTCGACGAGGCCACCGCGCGGCTCGACCCGGTCACCGAGAACCGGGTCCGGCAGGCCACCGAACGGCTGCTCACCGACCGGATCGGCATCGTCATCGCGCACCGGCTCTCCTCGGTGCGCCGCTGCGACGAGGTGGTGGTGATGGCCGACGGGGCGGTGCTGGAGGCCGGTCCGCTGCGCGAGTCCGCCCGCTTCGCCGAACTGCTCGCCACCAGCCACGCCGGGGCGTACGCCGGCACCGGCGCCCGCCGCGGCGGCGTGGAACTGCTCGACGCGCCCGGCTGGGCCGACGAGCCGGTCGTCGCCGACGCTCCGCCGACCGGTACCGCCGCGTCACCTCGTGCCGCCGTGGCCCGGGTCGAGCCGCCGCCGGTGCCGCCGTCGCCGCGCGCGCGGACCATGCGGGAGATCCTCCGGCTGGGCGTCAACGACCCCCGGTTCGGCCTGGTCTCGGTCGCCCTGTTCGTCGTGATGACGCTGCTCGGGCTGGACGGCGCGGTGCTGCCGTGGCTGTGGGCCGACGTGGTCGGCGGCGGCGACCCGTGGCTGCCGGCGCTCGGCATCGCCGCCGCGCTGCTGCTGGTGCTGCCGCTGCCCTACCTGACCAACCTGTGGTTCCCGCAGTGGTGGATCCGGCAGATGCTGCGGATCAGCGCCCGGCTGGTGCACGGGCAGACCGGCGCGCGCCGGGTCAGCGGGCACACCCCGGCCGAGGTGGTGGCGCAGGGCGGCGACACCGACCGGGTGGTGCAGCTCGCCGACAACCTGATGGACCAGTTCATCTCGCTGGCCATCGTGCTCACCATGACGCTGGTGACCGGCAGCTTCGTCCCGGCGCTGTTCTTCGTCGGCACGATGGTGGTCTCCGGGTTGGCGGCGACGCTGTTCGGGCCCCGGCTGGAACGCACCGCCGCCGGCACGGTGAAGGCGCGGGCCGCGTTCGCCACCGCGCTGGTCTCCTCGCTGTCGGCCGCCCGCACGGTGAAGCTGGCCGGCGCCACCCGCCCGGTGCTCGACCATCTCGCCGGGCTCGACGTGGTGCGCAGCGAGCGGCAGCGCCGGGAGATCGCCATGCAGGTGTGGGCCCGCTCCACCCCGTCGATCGCCAGCGGGCTGCTGCCGATCGGCGCCTGGGCGCTCTACCTGGCCGGTGGGCTCTCCGCCGGCGCGACCCTGGTGGCGGTCTCCACGCTCGGCGCGGCCCGCTGGTTCGCCTGGACCACCGCTGCGCTGGTGTCGCAATATCCGTCGGCGCGGGTGTGGACCCGGCGGACCGTGGCGATGACCGGGATGAGCACCTACTCGGCGGCGGTGCCCGGGCTCGACCTGGCCGCCGGCACCGCGCCGGCGCCCGAGCCGCCGCCCCGGCACCCGCTGCGCCG
The DNA here is from genome assembly GCF_013694245.2 of Micromonospora ferruginea. NCBI lineage: Bacteria > Bacillati > Actinomycetota > Actinomycetes > Micromonosporales > Micromonosporaceae > Micromonospora > Micromonospora robiginosa. The sequence continues at coordinate 3,942,626 of NZ_CP059322.2, read as the reverse complement.
GCTGGAGCTGGCCGGCTTCGGCGCGCTGCACTCCGACGGCACGCTCGCCGTCCGCGACGTCGACCTGGTGGTCGAACGCGGGCAACTCGTGCTGGTGGTCGGCCCGGTCGGCGCCGGCAAGTCGTCGCTGCTGCGGGCGCTCGCCGGGATCGTGCACCATGTCGGCGCGCTGCGCTGGAACGGCGAGCCGGTCACCGAGCCGGAGCTGTTCCTGCGCCCCAACCAGGTCGGCTACGTGGGCCAGCTACCCCGGGTGCTGTCCGGCACGGTGGCCGAGAACATCGCGCTCGGGCACCCGGTGGACGCCGCCGGTGCGGTGTCCACCGCCCAGCTCGACCACGACCTGGCCGCCGCCGGCGGCGGGCTCGGGCTGCTGATCGGGCACAAGGGCACCCGGCTCTCCGGCGGCCAACTCCAGCGGCTGGCGCTGGCCCGGGCGCTCGCGCCGCGTACCGAACTGCTGGTCGCCGACGACGTGTCGTCGGCGCTGGACGTGACCACGGAGCTGGCGCTCTGGGCGGCGCTGCGCGAGCACGGGGTGACCGTGGTCGGCTCGACCGCCAAGCGGGCCGCGCTGGTCCGCGCGGACCACGTGGTGGTGCTGGTCGACGGCCTGGTCGCCGACCAGGGCGCCTGGTCCGACCTGGAGCCCCGCTGGAACCACCTGGCCGGCTGACCTCCCGCCCCGCCCCGGAACAGGGCGGGGCGGGAGACCGTCAGAACGCGCGGGCGTACTGGTCCGGCCAGGACGGGGTGGCGCCCAGCTTCGCCGCCGCACGGCGCGGCCAGTACGGGTCGCGGAGCAGTTCCCGGCCCAGCAGCACCAGGTCGGCCTCGCCGCCGGCGACGATCTGCTCGGCCTGCTCGGGCTCGACGATCAGGCCCACCGCGCCGGTCGGCACGCCCGCCTCGCGGCGGATCCGGGCGGCCAGCGGCACCTGGTAGCCGGGGCCGACCGGCACCGACGCGTGGGCGGACGCGCCGCCGGAGGAGGCGTCGACCAGGTCCACGCCGGCCGCGGCCAGCTCCCCGGCGAGCACCACGCTGTCCTCGACCGTCCAGCCGCCGTCGGTCCAGTCGGTGGCGGAGATCCGGGTCAGCACCGGCACTGCCTCGCCGACCGTGGCGCGGACCGCGCGGGCCACCTCCAGGGTGAGGCGCATCCGGCCGGCCCGGTCGCCGCCGTAGCCGTCGGTGCGCCGGTTGGTCAGCGGGGACAGGAACTCGTGCAGCAGGTAGCCGTGCGCCGCGTGGATCTCCACCGCGGCGAAGCCGGCGTCCAGCGCCCGCCCGGCGGCGGCGGCGAACGCGTCCACCACCGCGGCGATGCCGGCCTCGTCGAGCGCGGCCGGCGTGCGGTAGTCGGGCACGAACGGGTCGCCGCCGGGGCCAACCGGCGTCCAGCCGCCCTCGGCGTCCGGCACGCCGCCGCGCCGCTCCGCCCACGGCCGGTACGTCGACGCCTTGAACCCGGCGTGCGCGAGCTGCACGGCCGGGACCGCGCCCTGACCGGCGACGAACGCGGTGACCGGCCGCCACGCGTCGACGTGCGCGCCGGACCAGAGGCCGACGTCCTGCGGGCTGATCCGCCCCTCGGGCACCACCGCGGTGGCCTCGGTGAGCACCAGCCCGGCCCCGCCGACCGCGCGGGAGCCGAGGTGCACGCGATGCCAGTCGGTGGGCAGCCCGTCGGGGCCGGCGCTGTACTGGCACATCGGGGCCAGCGCGATCCGGTTGGGCAGGGTGACGCCGCGCAGGGCGAGCGGGCCGAACAGTGCGCTCATGCGGTGTTCCTCCGGTCATGGCTCCGGGTGCGCCCGCCGACGACGGACGCACCCGGGATCCAGGTTGGTCAGGCGGGTACGGGGGCGAGGCGCTCGTGCTCGGCCGGCTCGACCGGCTCGATCAGATCACGCTTGCCGGCCGAGTCGTACGCGGCCCGGTCGAGCGTGCCCTCCCGGGCGGCCACGATGGTCGGCACGACGGCCTGCCCGGCCACGTTGGTGGCGGTGCGCATCATGTCCAGGATCGGGTCGATCGCCAGCAGCAGGCCGGCGCCGGCCAGCGGCAGGCCCAGCGTGCTCAGGGTCAGGGTGAGCATCACGATCGCGCCGGTCAGGCCGGCCGTGGCGGCCGAGCCGACCACCGAGACGAAGGCGATCAGCAGGTAGTCGGTGACGCCCAGGTCCACGCCGAACACCTGCGCCACGAAGATCGCGGCGAGCGCCGGGTAGATCGCGGCGCAGCCGTCCATCTTGGTGGTGGCGCCGAACGGCACCGCGAAGGAGGCGTACTCGCGGGGGACGCCGAGGCGCTCCACCGAACGCTGGGTCACCGGCATGGTGCCGACCGAGGAGCGGGACACGAAGGCCAGCTCGATGGCGGGCCAGGCGCCGGCGAAGAAGCGCAGCGGGTTGAGCCGGCCGGCGGCGACCAGCAGCACCGGGTAGACCACGAACATCACCAGGGCGCAGCCGACGTAGACGGCGGTGGTGAACTTGGCGAGCGGGGCGAGCAGGTCCCAGCCGTACGAGGCGACGGCGTTGCCGATCAGGCCCAGGGTGCCGATCGGGGCGAGCCGGATGACCCACCACAGCGCCTTCTGCACGATCGACAGCACCGAGCGGTTGAGCTGCACGAACGGCTCGGCGGGCTCGCCGACCAGCAGCGCGGCGGCGCCCACCACCAGGGCGAGGAAGACGATCTGCAGGACGTTGCCCTCGACGAACGCGCCGACCGGGTTGGTGGGCACGATGCCGGTGAGGAAGTCGATCCAGGAGCCGGTGGTCTTCGGCGCGCTGGCGCCGGCCGGGTTCAGGTTCACCCCGCGGCCGGGGTCGGTGAGCAGGCCGAGGCCGATGCCGATGCTCACCGCGATCAGCGCGGTGATGCCGAACCAGAGCAGCGTCTTGAGCGCCAGCCGGGCGGCGTTGGCCACGCCGCGCAGGCTGACCACGCTGACCACGATGGCGGTGAAGACCAGCGGCGGCACGGCCAGCTTGAGGAGCTGGACGAAGAGGCCGCCGACGGTGTCGAGGGTGCTGGTCAGCCAGGCGAGGTCGTTGGCGCGGGCGAGGAAGCCGAGCGCCACGCCGAGGACGAGGCCGAGCAGGATCTGCACGGAAAAGGGAATCTTGCGCAGGGCGGAAGCCATGAGAGCGGGTCCAAGGTCTGGGAGAGGGAGCGGGGGTCGTCGGCGGCGGAACTAGGCCGGACAGACGCCGCTTGCCTGCCGTCGGAGGTCGACGTACAGGCGCTCGGTGAGGCACCAGACATTGGTCATCGCCGGCCCACGCTACTCCGGCCCTCGCGTCACCGGAAGGACCGCTCCCCGTGACGCCCCTTACAGGTAAGGCGGGGCCCCTTATTAACACCCGTCTGTTAAAAGGGGGCCCCGCCTATCGCCCAGGCGTTAAGAGGGGCCCCCGCCTTACCAGCAGCACGGCGGTGGACAGCCCCCACGCGGCGGTCACCGTGAGCAGCACCCGCTCCAGCACCCCCACCAGCGCGCCCCGCCCCACCAGCACCATCGCCAGCCCGACCGCCCCGGCCAGCGGCAACGCCAACGCCGCGCCGACCGCGGCCACCCGCCGCAACGCCCCGCCCGCCGCCGGGCAGAACACCAGCGCCAGCATCGCGAACACCACGGCGGCGGTGGCCGCGATGCTGGCCCCGCCGTGCACCAGGTCGGCGACCGTGGCCGCCTCGAACGGCGGCAGCGGGCAGCCGGCGCTGCACGTCACCGTGCCGGAGAGCACGGTGGCGACCGCGCCGACCCCGAGCAGCACGGACGCCGCGCGCGCCGCCGCGGGCAGCGCCCCGGCGAGCAGCAGCAGCGCCGCCGCCAGCGTGAAGATCCCCATCCGGTACGCCCCGGCGTACCCGCTGTCGGTGACACCGGCCTCGCTGACGTACCCGGTCGGGCCGGGACCCGGACCGGCCACGACGGCGACCGTCACCGCGACCGCGCCGGCCACCACGCACCCGGCCGCCCCGGCCGCGGCGACCCGGCGCGCGAGGCGCTCAGCCACGCCCGTGCGGCGTGGTCCAGCCGGCGAGGTCCGGACCGAGCGGCACGATCCGGGTCGGGTTGATCATGTCGTGGGTGGCGTAGTAGTGCCGCTTGATGTGGTCGAAGTCCACCGTCTCGCCGAAGCCCGGCGTCTGGAACAGGTCCCGCGCGTACGCCCACAGCACCGGCATCTCGGTCAGCTTCTGCCGGTTGCACTTGAAGTGCCCGTGGTAGGCGACGTCGAAGCGGACCAGCGTGGTGAACAGCCGCACGTCCGCCTCGGTGATCGCGTCCCCCATCAGGTAGCGCCGCCCGGCGAGGCGCTCGCTCAACGCGTCCAGTCGGGCGAACAGCGCGGTGTACGCCTCGTCGTACGCCTCCGGCGAGGTGGCGAAGCCGCACCGGTAGACGCCGTTGTTCACGTCCCGGTGGACCTCCGCCATCAGCGCGTCCATCTCCGGGCGCAGCTCGACCGGGTAGAGGTCCGGCGCGTCGGGCGCGTGAAACCGTCGCCACTCGGTGGAGAGGTCGAGCGTGAGCTGCGGGTAGTCGTTGGTGACCACCCGCCCGGTGAGCGTGTCCACGAGCGCCGGCACGGTGACCCGGCCGGTGTAGTCGGCGTCGGTGGACAGGTAGGCCTCGGAGAGGAAGCCGATGCCCAGCACCGGGTCGAAGCCGTCCGGGTCGAGCGCGAACCGCCAGCCCCGCTCGTCGCGGATCGGGTCCACCGTGCCCAGCGAGATCACCTCGTCCAGGCCGAGCAGGCCGCGCACGATCCGCGCCCGATGCGCCCACGGGCAGGCCCGGCACCAGATCAGCCGGTAGCGGCCCGCCTCCAGCGGCCAGCGCCCCTGATCGTCGGGCCCGCCGCCGTCCGGGGAGGTGGAATGCGGGGTGACCCGCCCGGTGAACCGGTTGGGCTGGCGGACGAACGCGCCGCCGCCACTGGTCTCTGCGCTGAACTGGGCCCCGGCCATGCCGCCAACCTATCCGCTCCGGGCGCGGATATCCTGGCGCCGGGCGCCCCCGTGACCCGGCGGGCGGCCCGCCGACCGACCCCTTCCCACCCCCCGAAGGACGTGCGTTCGATGACCGTGGCCTACCTCGTTGCCGGAGTCCGCACCCCGATCGGCCGGTACGCCGGCGCCCTCGCCGGGGTCCGCCCCGACGACCTGGCCGCGCACGTGGTCCGGGAGTTGGTGGCGCGCCACCCGTCGGTCGACTGGGCCCGAACCGACGACGTCATCCTCGGCTGCGCCAACCAGGCCGGTGAGGACAACCGCAACGTGGCCCGGATGGCCGCCCTGCTCGGCGGGCTGCCGGCGGAGGTGCCGGGCACCACCGTCAACCGGCTCTGCGGCTCCGGCCTGGACGCGCTCGCCGCCGCCGCCCGCGCGATCGTGGCCGGCGACGCCGACCTGGTGGTGGCCGGCGGCGTGGAGAGCATGAGCCGGGCGCCGTTCGTCATGCCGAAGGCGACCACGCCGTTCGCCCGCACCGCCGAGGTCTACGACACCACCATCGGCTGGCGGCTGGTGAACCCGCTGATGAAGCGCGGCTGGGGGATCGACTCGATGCCGGAGACGGCGGAGAACGTGGCCGCCGAGTTCGGCGTGGACCGCGCCGCGCAGGACGAGTACGCGTACCGCTCGCAGCAGCGGGCCGCCAAGGCGCAGGCCGACGGCCGGCTGGCCGAGGAGATCGTCGGCGTGACCGTGCCGGCCGGCCGGCGGGAGACGAAGCTGGTCGAGGTCGACGAGCACCCCCGCGAGACGTCGCTGGAGAAGCTGGCCGCCCTGCCCACCCCGTTCCGCGAGGGCGGGACGGTGACGGCCGGCAACTCCTCCGGCGTCAACGACGGCGCGGTGGCGCTGCTGGTCGCCTCCGCGGCCGCCGTCGACCGCTACGGCCTCACCCCGCTGGCCCGGGTACGCGGCGCGGCGGCGGCCGGCGTCCCGCCACGGATCATGGGGATCGGGCCGGTGCCGGCCACCCGGAAGCTGCTCGACCGCCACGGCCTCGCGCTGGCCGACGTCGACGTGGTCGAGCTGAACGAGGCGTTCGCCGCGCAGTCCGTGGCGGTGCTGCGCGAGCTGGGCCTGCCGGTGGACGCCGAGCACGTCAACCCGAACGGCGGGGCGATCGCGCTGGGTCACCCGCTCGGCGCCAGCGGCGCCCGGCTGGCGCTGACCGCCGCGCTGGAGCTGCGTCGCCGGGGCGGCCGGCGGGCGCTCGCCACCATGTGCGTGGGCGTCGGGCAGGGCATCTCGCTGCTGCTGGAGTCCGCCGGCTGAGACCGGTCGGCGGCATCGTGAGAAGTGGATCTCCCGTACCTGGTCGTCCGCGCCTAGAGTGGGCTGGACCACATGATCCGCCCGCGCGGCGGACGACGACCTGGGAGACCGAGCGATGCAGACGCCGGACGGACTTCCCGCCGAGATCGACCTGACCCGGCCCAGCGCCGCCCGGGTCTACGACTACTTCCTCGGCGGGGCGCACAACTTCGAGATCGACCGGCAGCTCGCCGAGCAGATCGCGGCCATGACACCGAACCTGGCCGCCACCATGCGCTCCGGGCGGGAGTTCCTACGCCGGGCCGTCCGGGTGCTGCTCGACGCCGGCATCGACCAGTTCCTCGACATCGGCTCCGGCATCCCCACCGTCGGCAACGTGCACGAGGTCGCCCAGGCCGCGAACGCCCGGGCCCGGATCGTCTACGTCGACATCGACCCGGTCGCGGTGGCGCACAGCCACGAGCTGCTGGCCGGCAACGAGCACGCCACCGCGATCCTGGCCGACCTGCGGGAGCCGAAGCTGATCCTGGACCAGGCCCGGGCCAGCGGCCTGATCGACTTCGACCGGCCGCTGGGCATCCTGCTCGCCGGCGTGGTGCACTTCATCCCGGACGCCGACCGGCCGGCCGACGTCCTGGCCACCCTGCGGGCCGCCGCCGCGCCGGGCAGCTTCCTGGTGATCTCGCACTCCACGTTCGAGGACCAGCCGCAGGAGATGCTCGACGCGCAGCGGCTGTCGGCGCGCACCGCCACCGAGATCACGCTCCGCTCGCGGGCCGACATCACCGGCTTCTTCGGCGACTGGACGATCCTCGAACCGGGCGTGGTGCACATGCCGCTGTGGCGGCCCGACTCGCCGTCCGACGTGGACGAGCACCCGGAACGCTTCGGGGCGTTCGGCGGCGTCGCCCGGCACGACCGCGCCGCCGGGTGACCCGACGTGCGTGCCCCGCAGACCGACGGGGGTGACTTCAGCCGGCCCGGCGCGGTGACGTACGCCGGGGAGTGGGCCCGGGCGGTGCGGCGGATCGGGTTCGTGCCGATGAGCGCCGCCGAGACCGAGCGCCTGCTGGTGCCGCTCACCGAGCGACTGGCCCGGGCCCTGCTGGCGCCCGCGTTCTCCGCCGGCCCGGCGGAGGAGGTGGGGCGTGCCCTGGTGCAGGCGCACCTGACCGAGCCCGGCGTGCTCGACTGGTCGGTGCAGGCGCTCGGCGACCGGTTCCTGCCCTGGGTGCTGCCGGCCCGGCCGGAGGGCCCGGAGCTGCGCGAACGCGTCGCCCTGGTGCAGGGCGCGTTCGCGGCCGGGTTCACCCGGGCGCTGCGCGACCGGGTGTTCGCCCAGCAGGAGCGGATCGCCCGGTCGGCCTGGCAGGCCCGGGACACCGTCGAGCAGGCGTTGCGGGACAGTGAGGCGCGCTTCCGGGCGGTCTTCACCGGCGCGGCCATCGGCATCGGCATCGCCGGCGTGGACGGGCAGATCATCGAGGTCAACCAGTCCTTCGCCGACATGCTCGGCTACACCGTCGCCGAGATGCGCCGGATGAACGTGTCGGCGCTGGCCCACGCCGACGACGCGGCCGGCATGTGGGAGGTCTACCAGGAGCTGATCGAGGGCAAGCGGGACAGCGCCCGGGTGGAGAAGCGTTACTACCGCAAGGACGGCAGCGTCGTCTGGACCGACCTGGCCGTCTCGCTGATCCGGTACGACGACGGCCGGCCCCGGTTCACCGTGGCCATGATCGAGGACATCACCGAGCGGTACGAGCTTCAGCAGCGGCTGCGCTTCCAGGCGCTGCACGACCCGCTGACCGGCCTGCCCAACCGGACGCTGTTCTTCGAGAAGCTCGGTGACGTCTTCGACGCGGCCGACCCGGAGCAGCGCGTCGGGCTCTGCTTCATCGACCTGGACGGGTTCAAGGCGGTCAACGACAGCCTCGGGCACGATCTGGGCGACCGGCTGCTCCAGGTGATCGCCCGCCGGCTCAGCGACTGCGTGGCCGGGCGCGGGCACGTGGTGGCCCGGATGGGCGGCGACGAGTTCGTCATCCTGGTCGACTCCGGCGGCGGCCTCGACGACGCGGTGGAGGTGGCCGAGCTGGCCCTGGCCGCGGTCTCCGCCCCGATGCAGGTCGCCGACCAGCAGCTCGCGGTCTCGGCCAGCATCGGCATCGTGGACTGCCCGGCGGCGGAGACCAGCGTCGGCGAGCTGATGAAGGCGGCCGACACCACGCTCTACTGGGCCAAGGCGGAGGGGCGGGGCCGCTGGGCGGTGTACGACCCGGAGCGCAGTGCCGCCGACATCGCCCGCTCCGCGCTCGCCGCCAACCTGCCCGCCGCGCTGGACCGGGGCGAGTTCGTGCTGCACTACCAGCCGATCGTCTCGCTGCTGGACGGCAGCATGGTGGCGGTGGAGGCGCTGGTCCGCTGGCAGCACCCGGAGCTGGGCCTGCTCGGGCCGGACCGGTTCATCGGCCTGGCCGAGGAGACCGGCCTGATCGTGCGGCTCGGCGCCTGGGTGCTGCGTCAGGCGTGCCGGGACACCGAGTCGTGGCGGCGGGCCCACCCGGACACCACGCCCGTGGTGAGCGTGAACCTGGCCGCCCGGCAGGCCGACGACCCGGCGATCGTGGAGACCGTGGCCGAGGCGTTGCAGCACACCGGCCTTCCCGCCGAGCTGCTGCAACTGGAGTTGACCGAGAGCGCGGTGATGGGCAGCGCGGGCGAGCCGTTGCGCGCCCTGCACCAGCTCGCCGGCCTCGGGCTGCGGCTGGCCATCGACGACTTCGGCACCGGCTACTCCAACCTGGCGTACCTGCGCCGGTTGCCGATCCACTGCGTGAAGCTGGCCGGCCCGTTCGTGGAGGGGATCCGGGGTGACGGCGGGGACGAGGTCGCCGACCACCGCGACGAGCGGATCGTGGACGCGCTGGTCCGGCTGGCGCACGCGCTGGAGTTGTCGGTGACGGCCGAGGCGGTGGAGACCGAGGTGCAGGCCGAGCGGCTGCGCGCGCTGCGGTGCGACACCGGCCAGGGCCGCCTGTTCGGCGCCCCGATGCCCGCCGACGCCATCCGCGCCCGCCTGGCGGAGTAAGGAAGGGCCCCCGCTTAACGCCTCCGGTAGAGGCGGGGCCCCCGCTTAACACCTTCAGTAGAGAAGAGAGAGAACCCTTGAGTCTGACCGATTCGCAGGCCGTGGTGTCGGTGGTCGCCGCGCTCGCCATCCTGGCCGGGCTGGCCGGCGTGGTGGTGCCCGGCCTGCCGGCGCTGCCGCTGTGCTGGGGCGGGGTGCTGGTGTGGGCGCTGTTCGGCGACGCCGGCGCGGGCCGCTGGGCGGTGCTCGCCGCCGCCACCGTGGTCGCCGCCGGCGGCACCGTGGTCAAGTACCTCTGGCCGGGGCGGAACCTCAAGCGGACCGGCGTGCCCACCCGCTCGCTGCTGGCCGGCGCGCTGCTCGGCGTGGTCGGCTTCTTCGTGATCCCGGTGATCGGGCTGCCGATCGGTTTCGTCGCCGGGATCTGGGGCGCGGAGCTGCTGCGGCTGGGCAGCAACAAGCTGGCCTGGCCGGCCACCGTGCAGGCGCTCAAGGCGGCCGGCCTGTCCATGCTCGTCGAGTTCATGTCCGGCATGGTGATCGCCGCGCTCTGGGTGGCCGGCCTGCTGTTCGCCTGAGGTCCCCGTCGCGGGGGAGACCACTGACTCCCGAGCGTGAGGTGGCCGGCCGAGCCGCTGCCTAGCGTCGGCTGCATGGTCTTCCGCCACCCCGCCACCCACCGGCGAGCGGACCGGGCGTGGGCGCTGGTCCGTCTCACCCGACCGTGGTTCTGGCCGCTCGGCTGGGCCGCCGCGTACGCCGGGTCGGTGCTCGCCACCCGCGACTGGCTGCCGACGCCGGCGGCGCTGCCGCGGTCGCTGGCCGCGCTGGTCGTGCTCGGCCCGCTGGTGTGGGCGGCCGTGCTGGCCGTCAACGACCGGCACGACCTGCCCAGCGACCGTCGCAACCCGCGCAAGGCGACCGCGCCGCTGGTCACCGGCCTGCTCACCGAGGCCGACCTGGTCCGCTGCCAGGTCGGTGCCACGGTGGCGGCGCTCGCGCTCGCGGTCACCGCGATCGGGCCGGCGTTCGCCCTGGGCACGGCCGTGGTGCTGCTGCTCGGGTGGGCCTACAGCGCCCCACCGGTACGCCTCAAGAGCCGCCCCGGTCTGGACGTCGCCGCCAACGCGCTCGCGGTCGGGGTGCTCGCGCCGCTGGCCGGGTGGTCCCTGCACCGGCCGGTCACCGGGTACCCGGTGCTCGTCGCGGCGCTGGGCCTGCTCCTGGTGGCCGCGCTCTACCTGCCGACCACCGTGCTGGACGCCGACGCGGACCGCGCGGCCGGGGACACCACGGCCGCGGTGCGCTGGGGTACGCGCCGGTGCCGGCGGGCCGGCCTGACGCTGTGGGTGGCCGCGACCGGGGTGTGGTTGGTCGTCTGTCACCTCGGCGTACTGGTGCGGCGGGACTCGTGGACCCTGCAGGACCTGTGGGCGCCGGTGCTGATCCTCGGCTACGCGGTCGCCGTGCGCCGGCCGTCCATCGCCCGTCTGGCCGGGGTCTGCCTGCTCTTCGCGGTGCCGGCGGCGGACTTCCTGACCTCGTGGAGCGCCGCCGGACCCGGGTGAGGGTGCGGCGGCGCGGGCGTCCGGGGTACGGCGGAACGCCGTACATCAGTGAGAGAGAGGTGGACGCCGCGCGCCGCCACGGACCGGGCGTTGCCGAGCGCCCGGTGTCGGCCCGTCGGGTCGGGCCTGGTCACAGCGTCAAGCATGCGCCCGGCGGGTCGACGGGACAACGCATTTAACCGGCCTACGTATTGACCACCTTGATCAGCGGGAGCAGACTGCGAGCACTTGCCCGAGGAGGTGTGCAGTGGCCACGACGCCCGCGCCGACCGCCGAGCAGCCGATGGACGACGACGCCCGACGACTCGCCGAACTCGGCTACAAACAGGAGTTGCGCCGCAAGTGGAGCGGCTTCTCCAACTTCGCCATCTCGTTCTCCATCATCTCGATCCTGGCCGGCTGCTTCACCACGTTCGGCCAGGCGTGGAACAACGGCGGGCCGGTCGCGATCTCCTGGGGCTGGCCGCTGATCTCGATGTTCATCCTGATCATCGGGTTCTGCATGGCCGAGCTGGTCTCGGCGTACCCGACGGCGGGCGGGATCTACTGGTGGGCGGCCACGATGGGGCGGCCGGTGCACGGCTGGTTCACCGGGTGGCTCAACCTGATCGGGCTGGTCGCGGTGACCGCCTCGGTCGACTACGGCTGCGCCACGTTCCTCAACCTGACGCTGTCGGCGCTCTTCGACGGCTGGGCCGGCACCGGGCAGCAGACGTTCGGGCTGTTCGTGGTGATCCTCGCGCTGCACGGCCTGATCAACATCTACGGGCACCACGTCATCGACGTACTCCAGAACGTCTCGGTCTGGTGGCACGTGGCCGGCGCGACGGCGGTGGTGCTGATCCTGGTCCTGGTCCCGGACGACCACCAGAGCTTCCGGTTCGTGTTCACCCAACGGTTCGACAACTCCGGATTCGGTGACGGCGGCGGGTTGACGTTCTGGTTCTACGTGCTGCCGTTGGGCTTCCTGCTCACCCAGTACACGATCACCGGCTTCGACGCCTGCGCGCACGTCTCCGAGGAGACCCGCGGCGCGTCCAAGGCCGCCGCGCAGGGGCTGTGGCGGTCGATCTTCTATTCCGCCGTGGGCGGCTGGATCCTGCTGCTCGCGTTCCTGTTCGCGGCCACCGACGTGGAGGCGATCCACGAGGCGAGCGGGTTCTCCGGTGCGATCTTCGAGACCGCGCTGACCCCGTTCTTCTTCAAGGCGGTCATCATCATCTCCACCATCGGGCAGTTCTTCTGCGGGATGAGCTGCGTGACCTCGATGTCGCGGATGGCGTACGCGTTCAGCCGGGACCGGGCGGTGCCCGGCTGGCGGCTCTGGTCGAAGGTCAACCGCAACGGCACGCCGGTCAACGCCATCATCGGCGCCACGCTGGCCGGGCTGGTGCTCACCCTGCCCGCGCTCTACCAGCGCGAGGGCATCCCGATCGCGTTCTACGCGGTGGTGTCGGTGGCGGTGATCGGGCTCTACCTGTCGTTCATCATCCCGATCTTCCTACGGCTGCGGATGGGCGACCGGTTCGTGCCCGGCCCGTGGACGCTCGGCCGGCGCTACAAGCTGCTCGGCTGGATCGCGGTGGTGGAGATCGCGATCATCTCGGTCTACTTCGTGCTGCCGATCGTGCCCGCCGGCGTGCCGGGCCACCCCGACTTCTCCTGGACCGCGGTGAACTATGCCCCACTGGCCGTCGGTGGTGTGCTGCTCGGCGTCGCGATCTGGTGGTACGCCTCGGCCCGCACGTGGTTCACCGGCCCCCGCCGCACCGTCGAGGACCCCACCCCACCCCCACCCTCCTGACTGCGAGCCGTGGGCGCGTGGGTGGAGCGCTATGGCCGTCAAAACGCACATGAGACAGCCATGGCGCTCCACCGACCGGGCTGCGCGGCGGTCGGTGGAACACCATGGGTGTCAAAAGGGCCGCGAGACATCCATGGCGTTCCACCGACGGGGAGGCGGGGATCAGGGGACCGGGTCGAACTGCTTGGCCAGGGATACGAACGCGCGCCAGGAGGCCGGGGTGACGTGGAGGGTGCCGCCGTCGCGGTCCTTGGTGTCGCGGATCAGCACCACGCCCGGCAGGTTGTCGGCGACCTCCACGCAGTCGCCGCCGCTCGTTCCACTGCGGGTGGACTTCTTCCAGATCGCGTTACTGAGGTCCATGCCGACTCTCGACTTCCTTGATCAGAGCGATTGACAGGGCGTGCGGCAACGCTACGCTGCGCACCCCTTCCCACCGTGCCAGAAGCGTTGACGTCGCGTCCTCGCCGTCCACGGCCGAGCCGGCGAGCTGATTCTCCATGTGCCCCGCCCAGCCCCCCTCGGCCAGATGCGCCAGGGCCAGCGGCCCGGACAGGCCGACGTGCAGACCGGCATCGGCCGGAATGATGTGCAGTTGGACGTGGGGCAGCTCAGCCATCTGCACCAGGTGCGCGAGTTGCTCGGCCATGACGGCGTCTCGGCGGCGGAGCGAGGACTCGTCAGTGACTCGCGGGCGCGTGGGTGGAGCGCTATGGCCGTCAAGACGCACATGAGACAGCCATGGCGCTCCACTGACCGGGCTGCGCGGCGGTCGGTGGAACACCATGGGTGTCAAAAGGGCCGCGAGACATCCATGGCGTTCCACCGACGGGGAGGCGGGGATCAGGGGACCGGGTCGAACTGCTTGGCCAGGGATACGAACGCGCGCCAGGAGGCCGGGGTGACGTGGAGGGTGCCGCCGTCGCGGTCCTTGGTGTCGCGGATCAGCACCACGCCCGGCAGGTTGTCGGCGACCTCCACGCAGTCGGTGTTACCACTGCGGGTCGCCTTGTGCCAGGTCGCGTCGCTCAGGTCCATGACGTCACCACCTCTTTCAGAAGTTCGAGCGACTGCCGGCGGGACAACGCTTCGCTCCGGATCATCTCCCACCTCGACAGAAGGGTAGCCACGTCGGCGTCGCCGTCGATCACACTCGTGGTGAGCTGACATTCCATGCTGGCGACCCAGCCGCCCTCCTCGCCTCGGGCCAGGGTGAACGGACCGGACATGCCGATGTGCAGCCCGACATGCAGCGGAAGCACGTGGACGCTGACGTGGGGATGCTCCGCACACGCCACCAGGTGCTCGATCTGCTGGGCCAGCAGGCCACGGAAGCTCTCGTCGCGCCGGTGCAGCAGGCCTTCGTCGAACACGGCCACGAGCTGTGGTGGGTTCTCTTGCCGCAGGACGTCCTGGCGATCCATCCGAGCCGTCACCCGGCGCTCCATTTCGGCGTCGCTCAGCAGATCGTCGCAACGGATCACCGCGCGTGCGTAGTTCGCGGTCTGGAGCAGAGCCGGGATCAGCGTCGGATGGAAGCACCGAAGCTGTCGCGCGTTGCGCTCCGCCTCCAGCCACGGTCTGAGCCAGGACGGCAGACCGTCCCGCTCAGCCATCTTGAGCAGGGCCACCAACAGCCCGCCGGAGTTCAGAACCTCGTCGGCGCGCGCCAGGAAGAGGCGGTCGTACGGGCGACCACCGGTCTCGACGGCCGACACCATCGAGGCGGAGTAGTGGACCAGCCGACCGAACTCCTCCTGATTCAGACCTGCCGCATTCCGAAGCCGGCGGATCTGTGCGCGGATCAACTCCGCTGTCGGTTCTCCCACAACTCCTCCACAGATCCGCCCCGAACTTCGCTCGACATTCGCTGGCCGGCCCCTGCTCTGACAGGTGCGTCGTGACCAGGCTCGATGCCTTCCGACCGTAACGGTCTGCTCAGCAGACTGTCACGCATGCGGATCCGCTCGTCGCTGCCGAGCGCGGGCGGGTTCCAGCCCGGGGCCGCCCGGTCCCGACCAGGACCGGGCGGCCCTCTCCACCGACGACGAGGAGCCTGACGTGCAGGAGTGGCAAACGAACAGCGGCCTGGGCGGCGTGCTCACCGTCAGCGGACACCTCGGCTACCACCCGACATGGGACTGTGAACGCTGCGGCGAGCCCTGGCCCTGCCCGGCCCTGCGCGACATCCCCCGGCATCAGCTCCGGCCGGCGGCGCTCATCCCGGTGATGGCCTTCCTGCTGCGCGGCGCCATCCGGGACCTGCGGGGCCGCGCCGAGGGACCGGAGCCGCCCGAGATCGTCCGGAGGTTCCTCTGGTTCCTGCCGCTCACCGAGGTCGAGGCGCGGGCGATCGCCCGCCGGCTGCGGTGACGGGTCGCCGGCGGATTCCGCACGTGCCGACGCGTCCGCTGTGGCGGTGCCGCAACTGTGGCGCGGAGTGGCCCTGCCAGCCGGCGCGGCTGTCGCTGCTCGTCGAGTACCGGGGTGACCGCGTCGGGCTGCTGTTCCACCTCGGCGGGCTGATGGCCGAGGCGACCGAACACCTCGCCCGGTTGAACCCGGATCACGTGCCGGACCTGCACCGCCGCTTCCTGGCCTGGGCGCGGGCGCGTGGCTGACGCCGGGCCGGGCTGTCCGCGTATCCCTTCGGGTCAGGGCTGAGGTTGGCGGTGGGTGAGCGGGAAGCGGAGGATGCGGTCGTCGTCGGCCGCCGGCGGAACGCCGCGCGGCTCGCGGTTGCTGGTGGTCACCCAGAGCGCGCCGTCCGGGGCGACCGCGACGGTACGCAGGCGGCCGTACGTCCCGACCAGCTCCGCCACCGGTACGCCGACCTCGCCGGCGGCGTCGACGGGCACCGCCCAGAGCCGGGTGCCGCGCAGCGCCGCGACGTAGAGCGTGCCCCGGGCGAACGCGGCGCCGCTCGGGGAGGTCTGGGCGGGCGGCCAGACGACCACCGGGTCCCGGAACCGGGGGTCGCCGGCGACGCCCTCCACGACCGGCCAGCCGTAGTTGCCGCCGGGCAGGATCCGGTTCACCTCGTCCCAGGTGTTCTGGCCGAACTCGGTGGCGAACAGCCGGCCGTGCCGGTCCCAGGCGAGGCCCTGCACGTTGCGGTGGCCGTAGCTGTAGACCGGCGAGCCCGGGAACGGGTTGTCCGCCGGCACGCCGCCGTCCGGGCGGATCCGCAGGATCTTGCCGTTGCGGCTGGTCAGGTCCTGGGACCGGGCGGGCACCCCGGCGTCGCCGACGCCGGCGTAGAGCATGCCGTCGGGGCCGAACGCGATCCGTCCGCCGTCGTGCGAGGTTGCCCGGGGGATGCCGCCGAGCAGCACCTGCGGGACCGGCGTCGGGGCCAGCCGGAACCGGACCACGCGGATGTCGGTGGCGCTGGTGTACGCGGCGTAGACCCAGCCGTCCCGACGGTAGGTGGGGGAGACGGCGAGCCCGAGCAGGCCGGCCTCGCCGCCGGCGACCACGTCGGCGATGCGCGCCACCTGCCGGGTGGGCCGGCCGGGGCGGACCAGGAGGACGGTGCCGAGGTCCCGCTGGGCGACCAGGGCGCCGCCGTCGGGCAGGAAGGCGAGTCCCCAGGGCACCGCCAGCCCGGTCGCGACCACCCGCGGGTTCGCCAGGTCGTAGCCGGCCGTTGGCCGCCTGTCGACGTGCCGCTCGAAGCCGGCCGGGCGCAGGTCGACCAGGTCCGGCTGCGGCGCCGGGTCGGTGGCCGGTCGCGTCGGGCCGGGAACGGGCTGCCGGTCGGCGCGGGCGTCGGTGGCGCCCAGCCCGATCGCGAGGACGGCGGCGACGGCCGCGACGATCCGACGACGCATGTGCGCTCCTGGAGTTTCGCCGCCGGTCGCACCGGGGCATTGACGGTGATCCGGTTTGCCAGTAGACCTTGGTGATGGAGGCCCCCTGATGAGTAGAACGCCGTTCTCCCTGGAGCAGTTGCGGGTCGCCGTCGCCGAGGGCGAGATCGACACGGTGGTGCTCGCCCTCACCGACATGCAGGGCCGGTTGCAGGGCAAGCGGATCCACGCGCCGTTCTTCCTCGACCAGGTGGTGGAGAACGGCAGCGAGGGCTGCAACTACCTGCTCGCCGTGGACGTGGACATGAACACCGTCGACGGCTATGCGATGTCGAGCTGGGAACGCGGCTACGGCGACTTCGCCATGCGCCCCGACCTGGACACGTTGCGCCGGACGCCGTGGCAGCCCGGCTCCGCGATGGTGCTGGCCGACCTGGAGTGGCTGGACGGCTCCGGCCCGGTGGTCGCCTCGCCCCGGCAGATCCTGCGCCGGCAGCTCGACCGGCTGGCCGCGCACGGGCTGACCGCGTACGCGGGGACCGAGCTGGAGTTCGTGCTCTACCGCGACTCGTACGAGGAGGCGTGGCGGCGCGGCTACCGCGAGCTGACCCCGGCCAACCAGTACAACGTCGACTACTCGCTGCTCGGCACCGCCCGGGTCGAGCCGCTGCTGCGTCGCATCCGCACCGAGATGGCCGGCGCCGGGCTGACCCCGGAGAGCGCGAAGGGCGAGTGCAACCTCGGCCAGCACGAGATCGCGTTCCGCTACGACGAGGCGGTGGCCTGCGCCGACCACCACGTCGTCTACAAGAACGGGGCGAAGGAGATCGCCGCCCAGGAGGGCATGTCGATCACGTTCATGGCCAAGCCGAACGCGCGCGAGGGCAACTCGTGCCACATCCACTTCTCGCTGCGCGACGCCTCCGGCTCGTCGGCGATGCTGGGGGACGGGCCGGCGCACCTGAGCGTGACCGGGCAGCGGGTGCTGGCCGGCCTGCTCGCCACGATGCGCGAGTTCAGCCTGATGTTCGCGCCGAACATCAACTCCTACAAGCGTTACCAGCCCGGCTCGTTCGCGCCGACCGCGCTGCGCTGGGGCACCGACAACCGCACCTGCGCGCTGCGGCTGGTCGGGCACGGTCAGGGGATGCGGGTGGAGAACCGTGTCCCGGGCGCCGACGTGAATCCCTACCTGGCGATCGCCGCGCTGGTGGCCGGCGCGGTGCACGGCATCGAGCACGAGTTGGAGCTGGCGGACGAGTGCACCGGCAACGCGTACGACGACCCGGCCGCCGAGCGCGTCCCCGCCACGCTGCGCGACGCGCTCGACCTCTGGCAGGGCTCGCAGGTGGCCCGGGAGGCGTTCGGTGACGAGGTGGTCGCCCACTACGCCAACTACGCGACGGTCGAGCTGTCCGCCTTCGACGCCGCGGTCACGGACTGGGAGCTGGTGCGTGGCTTCGAGCGCCTCTGACCCCCCGAGTCCTCCGCGATCTTGCACTTGCGGCCCGCGAATCGCGGCATGAGTGGCTTTTGTCGGGGCAGTAACTGCAAGATCGCGGAGAGAGGGGGCGCGCGTGGGAGAGGTGATCTCGCCGGTTGACGGGGCGAGCCTGGGAGCGGTGGCGGGCGCGGGGGTGCGTGACGTGGACGCGGTGGTCTCGCGGGCGGCCGGCGCGTTCGAGGGGTGGCGGAAGGTGGCGCCGGGGGATCGGGGGCGGCTGCTGCGGCGGTTCGCCGCCGAGGTGGACGCGCACCTGGAGGAGCTGGCGCGGCTCGAGGTGCGCAACGCCGGACACACCATCGGCAACGCGCGCTGGGAAGCCGGCAACGTCCGCGACGTGCTCGACTACTACGCGGGCGCGCCGGAGCGGCTGACCGGGCGGCAGATCCCGGTGCCCGGCGGCCTCGACGTCACGTTCCACGAGCCGCTGGGCGTGGTCGGCGTGATCGTGCCGTGGAACTTCCCGATGCCGATCGCCGGCTGGGGGTTCGCCCCGGCGCTCGCCGCCGGCAACACGGTGGTGCTCAAACCGGCCGAGCTGACCCCGCTGACCGCGCTGCGCCTGGCCGAGCTGGCGCTCGACGCCGGCCTGCCCGAGGGCGTGTTCACCGTGCTGCCCGGGCGGGGCGCCGTGGTGGGCGAGCGGTTCGTCACCCACCCGGCGGTCCGCAAGATCTGCTTCACCGGCTCCACCGAGGTCGGCACCCGGATCATGGCCGGCTGCGCCGAGCAGGTGAAGCGGGTGACGCTGGAGCTGGGCGGCAAGTCGGCGAACATCGTCTTCGCCGACGCCGACCTGGCGAAGGCGGCGGCCACCGCGCCGTCGTCGGTCTTCGACAACGCCGGCCAGGACTGCTGCGCCCGCTCCCGCATCCTGGTCCAACGTCAGGTGTACGACCGCTTCCTGGAACTGCTCGAACCGGCCGTGCGGGCGTTCCGGGTGGAGGACCCGGCCCTTGAGACCGCCGAGATGGGCCCGCTGATCTCCGCCGCGCACCGGGACCGGGTCGGCGGGTACGTCGACGGCGCGGACGTGGCGTTCACCGGCTCCCGCCCCGACGGACCCGGCTTCTGGTACCCCCCGACCGTGCTGCTCGCCGGCTCGCCGGCGGACCGGCACTGGCGCGAGGAGATCTTCGGCCCGGTCGTCTCGGTGCTCCCCTTCGACGACGAGGCGGACGCGATCCGGCTCGCCAACGACACCGAGTACGGGCTCTCCGGCTCGATCTGGACCCGGGACGTGGGCCGGGCCGTCCGGGTGGCCCGCGCGGTCGAGGCGGGCAACCTCAGCGTCAACTCGCACTCCTCGGTGCGCTACTGGACCCCGTTCGGCGGGATGAAGCGCTCCGGCCTCGGCCGGGAGCTGGGTCCGGACGCGCTGCACGCCTTCACCGACGTCAAGAACGTGTTCATCGGCACCGAGGAGTGATCATCGTGCAGGGACGACTTACCGACCGGGTGGCGGTGGTGACCGGCGCGGGCAGCGGCATCGGGCTGGCCACCGTGCGACGCTTCGCCGCCGAGGGGGCCCGGGTGGTCTGCGTGGACATCGACGCCGACGCCGGCACGCGCGCGGCCGAGGAGGTCGGCGGGGAGTTCGTCGCCACCGACGTGGCCGACGAGGCGGCGGTCCGCGACCTCTTCGACGGCGTGGTGGCCCGCCACGGCCGGGTGGACGTCTCCTTCCACAACGCCGGCATCTCGCCCCCCGACGACGACTCCATCCTCGACACCGGGCTGGACGCCTGGGAGCGGGTGCTGCGGGTCAACACCACGAGCGTCTACCTGTGCTGCAAGCACGTCATCCCGCACATGCGCCGGCAGGGCAAGGGCTCGATCATCAACACCGCGTCGTTCGTGGCGCTGATGGGCGCCGCGACGTCGCAGATCGCGTACACGGCGAGCAAGGGCGGGGTGCTGGCGATGACCCGGGAGCTGGGGGTGCAGTTCGCCCGGGAGGGCATCCGGGTCAACGCGCTCTGCCCCGGCCCGGTCGCCACCCCGCTGCTGCTGGAGCTGTTCGCCAAGGACCCGGAGCGGGCCGCCCGGCGACTGGTGCACGTGCCGATGGGCCGGTTCGGCGAGCCGACCGAGATCGCCGCCGCGGTGGCGTTCCTGGCCAGCGACGACGCCTCCTTCATGACCGCCGCGCAGTTCGTCGTGGACGGCGGCATCACCGGCGCCTACGTGACACCCCTGTGAGGAAGCGGCCGGTGATCGGCATCACCGCGTACGTCGAGCCGGCCGGCTGGGCGGTGTGGCGGGACGTCCCAGCGACGCTCGTGCCGCAGGCGTACGTCCGGGCCGTCACCGCGGCCGGCGGCCGGGCCGTGGTGCTGCCCCCGGACGACACCGACGCCGACGTGCTGGAGGTGCTGGACGGGCTGCTGCTGGCCGGCGGCGCGGACGTCGGCCCGGAGCGGTACGGCCAGCCGCCCGACCCGCGCACCGAGGCCCGGCCGGACCGGGACGCCGGCGAGCTGGCGCTGCTGACCGCCGCGCTCGCGGCCGACCTGCCGGTGCTGGGCGTGTGCCGGGGCATGCAACTGCTCGCCGTCGCCTACGGCGGCACGCTGCACCAGCACCTGCCGGACGTGGTCGGCCACGACGGGCACCGCCCGGCGCCGGGCGTCTACGGGTCGCACCCGGTGCGCTTCACCGCCGGCAGCCTGGCCGGACACGTGATGGCCGGGGTGGACCGGGTCAACTCGTACCATCACCAGGCGGTGGCCGACCCCGGCGGCCTGGCGGTCACCGGCCGGGCCGACGACCAGGTGGTGGAGGCGGTGGAGGACCCGGCCCGAAGCTTCGTGCTCGGCGTGCAGTGGCACCCGGAGAACGAGGTCGATCCGCGACCGGTCGCCGCGCTGGTGCGGGCCGCGATGTCGCGCAGATCACAGGCCGTCGAGCCGACGTCCCGGCCGGCTCGACCCGGCCCGGCTCGCCCCCGCCCGCCGGTTACGACAGGATGAGGCGGAGGTAACCAGCGTCCGTCGGGCCGCGTGCGTTACGTTGCTCGTTCGCCGGGGTAGTAGGCGGGGACGGTCGGCGTGGTCGCGCCGGCCGTCGTGAACTTGGCCGGAGCGGGAGGCTGCATGGGCTCGGCCCAGGGGGGCGGGGACGTCGGTCGTTCGTCCCCGGCGGCCGGCGAGTCGTCACTGCCACCGTTGCTGACCGCCGCGTTCGCCGCGGGCGGGGAGATGGGCGAGCGGCTGCGCGGCTTCGACTGGTCGGCGACCCGCCTCGGCCACCCGCACGGCTGGCCGTCCGCGCTCCGCCACGCGGTGAGCACCATGCTGGCGTCCCGCGCCCAGATGGTGGTGTTCTGGGGCGAGGAGCACCTGGCGTTCTACAACGACGCCTACCGGCCGACCATCGGCGACAAGCACCCGGCCGTGATCGGGCAGTCCGCCCGGCTGCACTGGGCGGAGACCTGGGACGTGCTCGGCCCGCTGCTGGACGGGGTGCGCCGCACCGGCGTCCCCTACCGGGGCGAGAACCATCCGTTCGTGATCAACCGGCACGGCTTCCTGGAGGACGTCTACTTCGACGTCTCGTACGACCCGATCCGCGAGGCCGACGGCACCGTCAACGGGATCTTCTGCTTCGTCAACGAGACCACCGGCCGGGTGCTCGGCGAGCGCCGGCTGCGGACCCTGGCCGAGCTGGGCGACGAGCTGGGCGAGGTGCCGAGCACGCTGGAGCTGGGCCGGGCGGTGGCCCGGGTGCTCGACGCGCACCGCGCCGACGTGCCGTTCAACGCGATGTGGCTGCACGACTCCGACGGCGTTCCCGCGCTGGCCGGCTGCGCCGGCGTCGACCCGGCCGTGGTCGCCGGCTGGCCCGGCCTGCCCGCCGGCGAGCCGCTGACCGCGCCGCGCTGGGTCGCCACTTCCGACCTGCCCGGCCCGGTGCCGGCGGACGCCGCCGACCAGGCGCTGCTGCTGCCGCTGACCGCCACCAACGAGCCGGCCGGCGCGCTGCTGCTCGGGGTGTCCCGCCGGTTGCCCTTCGGTGACGACTACCGGGACTTCGTCGACCTGGTCGCCGCGCAGGTCTCCCGCGCGGTGAGCAAGCAGCGGGTGTACGAGCAGGAGCGCGCCCACGCCGCCGAGCTGGCCGCGCTGGACCGCGCCAAGACCAACTTCTTCGCCAACGTCAGCCACGAGTTCCGCACCCCGCTCACCCTGGTCCTCGGGCCGCTGGAGGACCTGCTCGCCGACCGGGAGCTGCCCGAGGGCTACCTCGACCGGCTGACCGTCATGCACCGCAACGGGCTGCGCCTGCTCAAGCTGGTCAACACCGTGCTCGACTTCTCCCGCCTGGAGTCCGGCCGGCTGGCCGCCCGCTTCCAGCCCACCGACCTGTCCGACTACACCGCCCGGCTGGCCAGCACGTTCCGCTCGGCCACCGAGCGGGCCGGGCTGCGCCTGGTGGTCGACTGCCCGCCGCTGCCCGCGCCGGTCTACGTCGACCGGGACATGTGGGAGAAGATCGTCCTCAACCTGGTGTCGAACGCGGTCAAGTTCACCTTCGACGGCGAGATCCGGGTCCGGGTGCGCCCCGGCGACGGAGCGGCGGTGCTGGAGGTGACCGACACCGGGGTCGGCATCGCACCGGAGGAACTGCCGCAGGTCTTCGAACGGTTCCACCGGGTGGCCGGCGCGCGCTCCCGCACCCACGAGGGGACCGGCATCGGGCTCGCCCTGGTGCGCGAGCTGGTCGAGATGCACGGCGGCGTGGTGACCGCGCGCAGCGTCGTCGAGCGGGGCACCACGTTCACCGTGACCGTGCCGTTCGGCTACGGTCACCTGCCCGCCGACCGGGTGTCCGCGCTCGCCCCGGTGCCGCTGACCGAGCCGGAGCAGGCCCGGCTCTACGTCGCCGAGACGGCGCTCTGGACCGACGAGGTGGCCCGCCCCACCGGGCTGCCCGAGCCGTCCGGCACGCCGGGTGGCTCCGGCCGCGTCCTGCTCGCCGACGACAACCCCGACCTGCGCGAGCACGTCAGCCGGTTGCTCGCCCCGGCGTACGAGGTGGTGGCCGTGCGCGACGGCGTGGAGGCGCTGCGGCTGGCCGTGGACAGCCCGTTCGACCTGGTGCTGACCGACGTGATGATGCCCCGGCTGGACGGCTTCGGGCTGGTCGCCGCGCTGCGCGGCAACCCGCTCACCCGGGGAGTGCCGATCGTGATGCTCTCCGCCCGCGCCGGCGCCGCGGAGGAGGTCGCCGGTCTCTCGGCCGGCGCGGACGACTACCTCACCAAGCCCTTCTCCAGCCAGGAGCTGGTGGCCCGGGTGCGGGCCAACGTCGAGTTGGGCCAGCTCCGCGGGCAGATCATCCGCCGGCTGCGGGCGCTCGCCGACGCCGCCGTGGCGATCAACACCGCCCGCTCCACGGTAGAGGTGGTGCGGGTGGCCGCGGAGCACGCGCTCAACCTGGCCGAGGCGGGCCGGGTGCTGGTCGTCGCCGGCGGCACCCGTCACCAGGAGGACGCCGGTGGAGACCTGCCGGCCGAGCCGTCCGCGGTGCTGCCGCTCACCGGCACCACCGGCGAGCAGCTCGGCGAGCTGCGGGTGTGGCGACGCGAGGGCGGCGGCGCCGAGCAGGCGGCGCTGACCGAGCTGGCCCGGCTGATCGGCGTACGGCTGGAGAACGCCCAGCTCTACGAGGTCGAGCACCGGATCGCCACCACGCTCCAGCACAGCCTGCTGCCGCGGACGCTGCCGCAGCTCCCCGGCGCGGTGGTGGCCAGCCGCTACCTGCCCGGCAGCGCCGACGTCGAGGTCGGCGGCGACTGGTACGACGTGATCGGCACGCCCGACGACGAGCTGGTGCTGGTCATCGGCGACGTGGTCGGCAAGGGCGTGCGGGCGGCCGCGGGGATGGGCCAGCTCCGCAACGCGCTGCGGGCGTACGTGCTGGAGGGCTACGACCCGGGCGAGGCGCTGACCCGGCTCAACCGGCTGGTCCACTCCACCGACAGCGGTTCCTTCGCCACCGTGGTCTGCCTCGACTTCTCCCCGCGCACCGGCCGGCTCCGGTACGCCAGCGCGGGTCACCCCTCGCCCCTGCTGATCCGAGGAGACGACGTGGCCTTCCTGCACGGTCGGGCCCTCGGGCCGCCGGTCGGGGCGATCCCGGGCACCGTCTACCGGACCGTCGAGGGCGAACTCGCCCCCGGCGGCCGGCTGCTGCTCTACACCGACGGCCTGATCGAGGACCGGGAGTCGGGCGTCGACGCCGGCCTCGGCCAGTTGCGGGCCGACGCGAGCGCGGGCGGCGAGCACGTGGCCGACCTGGTGGAGGCCGTGGTGGAGCGGGTCGCCGGGCGGGACCGGCACGACGACGTGGCGGTGCTGGCGCTGGAGGCGGCCGAGCTGAACCGGTTCGCGCTACGGCTGCCGGCCGACCCGACCCGACTCAGCGTGCTGCGCAAGCGACTGGAGGACTTCCTCGTCGCCCACCAGGTCGAGGAGACCGACCTGTTCGACCTGACGGTGGCGATCTCGGAGGCCGCGGCGAACGCGATCGAGCATCCGGTCGACCCGGTGGACCCGGTCATCGCGGTCGAGGTCACCATCGCCGACCGCACGGTCACCGCGACGATCCGGGACAGCGGCCGGTGGCGCGAGTCCAGCGGGTCGAGTTTCCGCGGGCGCGGGCTGGCCCTGATCCAGGCGCTCGGGGAGATGAGCGTGACCCGCACCGGGGACGGCACCGAACTGACGCTGCGGCGCCGACTGGCCGACTAGTCGTCCCGGGGCAGCCGGGCGGCGAGGTCGCGTACGGCCGCGCGGTAGGTGTCGTCGAAGCGGAACAGGTGACGTTCGATCGGCGGTGGCACGGTGTCGCCGGGCGCGACGGTCAGCCCGGCGGGGTCGCGCACCGGGTGGTCGACACCGGCGGCCGGATCGTCCGGTGACCCGCCGTCCGGAGGGAAGATCACCCCACCGACCGGGTCGGTCCGGCGCCACAGGTTGATCCAGCGCCATCCGATGTCCCCGCCGATGCGGCGCAGCATCGCGTCGTTGAGGTAGGCGGGGAACACCCGGGCGTAGAGTCGGCGCAGCGGGGACGCGAAGGTGAGCAACGCGACCCGGGAACGCGCGGACGCGGGAAGTTGCAGCGCGGCGACCGCGGCCAGCACGCTGCCGTGACTCTGGCCGGCCAGGACGACGGTGTGGCCGGCGTCGATGAGGTGGCGGACCCGGCGGGTGAGGTCGGGCACCGCCCGCTCCGAGTAGCAGGGCGCGGCGAGCGGGTGGGCGCCCCGGGGCCAGAAGGTCGCCAGTTCCCACAGGATGCCGATCAGGCGGATGCCTCTCGACCGGTAGGCGAACAGGCCGAAGACGCCCAACAGGAGGGCG
This sequence comes from Micromonospora ferruginea, assembly GCF_013694245.2. Taxonomy (NCBI): domain Bacteria; kingdom Bacillati; phylum Actinomycetota; class Actinomycetes; order Micromonosporales; family Micromonosporaceae; genus Micromonospora; species Micromonospora robiginosa. The sequence goes on along the minus strand of NZ_CP059322.2, from coordinate 3,917,171 downwards.
AAGGTGCCGATCAGGTAGGCGCCGAGGTCGGTGACGAAGATGACGGGCCGGGCGAGTGACTCGCCGACGAGCCGGCGGGCCAGGTCGCCGGGACCGTCGTGCAGGATCGCCGATCCGGCGGCGCCGAGCGAGATCGTCGCCAGGGTGGCGTACGCAGCCGGCGCCAGCGGCCCGAGCTTGTCGGCGAGCTGCGCCGAGACGATCGCGTCGCGTGCGGCGTGGACCCGGGCGGGGGGCGCATGGCCCAGGTCGGCGTACTCGGCCCGCACGATCCGCATGGCCGAGGCCCGACGCGCAGACCGCCGCCACAGTCGGCGGGTCAGCACGACGGCCGCCGCGAGGATCACCGCCAGGAAGAACCCCAGGGCTGCCCAGCGGAAGGCCACCGGCGGGGTCAGGGGTGGCGCGCCCGGCGGCGTCGGACGCGCGGGCGTGGGGCTGGACCCTCGGTCCAGGTAGTCGGCGGAGAGGTAGACCACGCCCGAGGAGTAGGAGACCGCGAACCCGATCGCGATGAGGATGAGCACCGGCGCCGCGAGCCCGCGCAGGACGGCGGAACCGGTGACGTGGTGCCGGCGGGTCACGACGACCAGGGCGACCAGCGCGGTGAGCAGCACCATCTGGCTCACGTAGACGGCGGCGACGAGCACGTCGTAGCCGGGCAGGTTGTCCGCGGCGGCCCAGGATTTCCGGGGTACGAGCGAGTAGGCGAGAACCGCCACGGTCAGGACTCCTGACGAGCGGGCCAGCGTTCGGGTCGCGGTGGCGAAGCGCGGTTCGCTGGTGCGGCGCTCGATCGCGGGCAGGCAGCAGATGATCAATGCGGTCGTGGTGACGGCCACCACGGCCGCGAACAGGAGGTAGCCGGTGAGCCGGCGGTCGTGCGGCACCAGCGCGCTGAGCACCGCGATGTCGAGCGTCCCCAGGGCCGCCACCAGGTGCACGGCGCGCAGGTGCCGCACGAGGCTGCGGTTGTCCCAGAACGCCGGGTCGTCGAGGCCCTCGATCTCGGTGTCGCCGCCGTCGGGCGCCCGGGTCTCCGGAAGCTGCCACGTCCGGCGGCCCAGTCGCCACAGCCCGGCGATCGCCGCCAGCGGAAGCAGGGCGAGGATGGCGAGTTCCCAGCCGGCGGGCAGCCCGGCCAGCCAGGAGACGAAGCGGCGGTTCTCGTAGCAGCGTGGATAGCTCAGGCACTGCCAGGCGACCAGATCGAGTGCCACGCCGACCACCGCCAGCACGTACATCATGGTCAGCGAGACGGACAGCAGCCGGACGACCGCCCGGGCCGGTGCGCCGGCGCGGCCGGTCAGCGGCAGGGCCCAGAGCGCGACGTTGCCGAGCATGAAGGGCATCAGCAGCACCAGCGAGAACGTCCGTCCGGCCGTGCCGCCGGTCAGCCCGTTCCACCGGTACGCCTCCAGGCGCGCGGTCCCGGCCGGCTCCGGGTCCTCCGGTGCGGCTCCGGGCCGGTAGAAGCCCGCCTCGGCGTCACCGGCGACGCGGTGGGCGGAACGTTCACCGAGGATCCGGTCGGAGCTGCGACCGCCCACCCCGTGCACCCGCAACTCGATCATGGCCACCCGGTCACCGCTCCCGCTGTCGAGGACGCGGGTGCGTACCCCGTGCCGGCCGAGACATGTCGGGTCCGCGTTCGATCCCGCTTTTCGCCGGGATCAGAGGAACGCAAGCCGTAGCGTATCGGTGATGAGACGAGGATCGGGGTGAGCGCGAGCCGGCGTCGCACCCACGATCCGGTCGGCGCGGCCTGGGCCGCGGTCCGGCGTACCGGTTCCGCCACCGCCCACGACCGGCTGGTCCGTCTCCGGCTGAGCCTGCTCGTGGCCGTCCAGTCGGGGGTGGCCGCGGCCGGCGCGTGGTGGATCGCCAACGACGTCCTGGACAATCCGCAGCCTCTGTTCGCGCCGGCCGTGGCGGTCGGCACCATCGCCAGCTCGGTGGGGCAGCGCTTCCGCCGGACGCTGTTCCTGGTCGCCGGCGTGGCGGTCGGCATCACCCTGGGTGATCTGCTCGTTTCCTGGGTGGGGCAGGGGCACGTGCAGATCGGCGCCATCGTGGCCGTGTCGATCCTGTTCGCCGTGCTGCTGAGCGGCGAGGGCTCGTTCGTGACCCAGGTGGGCGGCAGCGCCATGGTGATCGCGGTGCTCTCGCCGGCCAACACGAGCCTCGCGCTGCCGCGCTTCGTCGACGGCCTCGTCGGCGGCGTGGTGGGCATCCTGGTCGCCCTGGTGGTGCTGCCCCTGCACCCGATCCACCGCATCCGGCGCGCCGGCCGGCCGCTGCTCGACCACATCGCCGGCCAACTGGAACGGCTGGCCGAGGCTGCCCGCAAGCGCGACGCCGAGGCGGCCAAAGAGGCCCTCGACACCCTGCGCGGCGTCGACACCTCGGACCTCCAGACGGCGTTGTCGGCGGCCGTCGAGGTCGTCCGCATCTCGCCGTTGCGGTGGCACAACCACAACTCGTTGGAGGGCTGGCGGCACGGCGCCGGTCTGATGATGCGGTCCCTGTTGCAGAGTCGCGACCTCGCCCTCAACCTGGAGACCGCGCTCCGCCACGACGAGCCGGTCCCCGCGCCGCTCGCGGCGGCCGTCGACGATCTCGCCGAGGCGGTCAGGCACGTCGGTGTGGAGTGGTCGCCGTCGTCCGACCGGCCGTCCCGCTCGCAACGCGCGGCGCTGACCGCGATCCGCCGGGCCCAGGAGGCGCTCAGCGCAGGCCTGCGCATCGGCGGCGTCAACGTGGCCAACGACGTCAGCATCATCGCCGTGAACACGATCCGGGCGAGTGGCGTGAGCAAGCAGGACGCCGAGGAGCTGCGGCGGAACCTCGCCCCCGACGCCACCAGAGACGCCGGTGAGCCGGAGTCGGAGCGGCGTCACCCGCCGGCTGCGCCGGGGCCGCCGCTCGCGCACGGCACGGGGGAGCAGCCCTGAGTCAGGCGTCGGCCAGCCAGTCCTGCTCGCCCAGGCCGGAGATCTCCAGCACCCGCCGGACCTGCCGGGACGGCAGCACGGTGAGCGCGGCCGGGAACTTCTGGGCGAGCCGGACCACCGCGTGGATGGCGGCCGAGTCGAAGAAGGTGACCGCCCGCAGGTCGAGCGTGAGCTGTTTGGCCGGCTCGCGCAGCGCGGTCTGGAACATGGTGTCGGCGGTCGCCATGTCGACCTCGCCGGTGACCTGGACGTGACGCCTGATCCCGTCGCCCTCCGCGCTCACGGAGAAGACGGGCGGTGCGCCCCCTTGATCCACGCAGCAACAATGGCACAGCGTTTGCGCCGCGGCAACAACCTGCCCGGCGGGGCCGTGGCGGGGGTCACGACGAGGGCCGACGATAGGCTGAGCACATGACCGTCCGTGCGCCGCTGACCCCCGGCACGCTCTCCCCGTGGCGAGCGGTTCCCGCCCACATCCCGCGCCCGGAGTACGTGGGCAAGAAGCGCCCGCAGGAGTGGCGTGGCTCGCACGTGCAGACGCAGGAGACCATCGAGAAGATGCGGGTGGCCGGGCGGCTCGCGGCCCGGGCCACCCAGCTCGCCGGCGAGCACTGCAAGCCGGGGGTGACCACCGACGAGATCGACCGGGTGGTGCACGAGTTCCTCTGCGACCACGGCGCCTACCCGTCGACCCTCGGCTACCGGGGCTTCCCCAAGTCGTGCTGCACCAGCCTCAACGAGGTGATCTGCCACGGCATCCCCGACTCGACCGTGCTGCACGACGGCGACATCATCAACGTCGACGTGACCGCCTACCTCGACGGGGTGCACGGCGACACCGACGCCACCTTCTGCGTCGGCGAGGTGAGCGAGGAGGCCCGGCTCCTGGTCGAGCGAACCCACACGGCGATGATGCGCGGCATCAAGGCGGTCGCGCCGGGCCGCCAGATCAACGTCATCGGCCGGGTCATCGAGTCGTACGCCAAGCGGTTCGGCTACGGGGTGGTCCGCGACTTCACCGGGCACGGCATCGGCGAGGCCTTCCACAGCGGCCTCTACGTGCCGCACTACGACAGCCCGCGTCCCACCGACGTGATGGAGCCCGGCATGACGTTCACCATCGAGCCGATGATCACCATCGGCACCTACCAGTACGACATGTGGGACGACGGCTGGACCGTGGTCACCAAGGACCGGAAGTGGACGGCGCAGTTCGAGCACACCATCGTCGTGACCGACGACGGCTACGAGATCCTGACGCTGCCGTGACCGAGACCCCGGCGGCGCTGCGCGAGGCGCACCACGCGGACGTGTCCGGCGGCTGGCTGCGGCCGGCGGTGTTCGGCGCGATGGACGGTCTGGTCACCAACATCGCGCTGATCGCCGGCGTCGGCGGCGGCGGGGTGTCCCCGCGCAGCGTGGTGCTGACCGGCACGGCCGGCCTGGTGGCCGGCGCCATCTCGATGGGGCTGGGCGAATACACCAGCGTCCGCTCCGCCAACGAGCAGGTGGCCGCCGAGGTGGCCAAGGAGCGGCGCGAGCTGGAGCGGCACCCGGAGGCGGAGGCCCGCGAGCTGGCCGACGCCTGGGTCGCCCGCGGCCTGCCCCGCGACCTGGCCACCCAGGTCGCCGAGGCGGTCCGGCGCAACCCGGAGGAGGCGCTGCGCGTCCACGTCCGCGAGGAGTTGGGCGTCGACCCGGACGACCAGCCCAGCCCGTGGGCGGCGGCGATCTCGTCGTTCGTCTGCTTCTCGGTCGGCGCGCTGGTGCCGCTGCTGCCCTACCTGCTCGGCTTCACCAGCCTGTGGCTGGCGCTCGGAGTCGGCGGGGTGGGGCTCTTCGTCGCCGGGGCGGTCGTCGCCCGGTTCACCTACCGGTCCTGGTTGACCAGCGGCCTGCGGCAGTTGCTGCTCGGCGCGCTGGCCGCCGGCGCCACCTATCTGATCGGCGCGCTGATCGGTGTCGGCGGCGGGCTGGGCTGACCCGCCTCAGCCGTCGAGCAGGTCGTCCACCGTGCCGTCGACCGGCCGCCCCCGGGCCGCCAGTTCCTCGGCCTGGCGGCCCAGCGCCGCACCCACCTCGGTCATGTCCGCCCCGGCCAGCCCGGTGCGCCGCACCGCGTCGCCGGGGTCGCGGAAGTAGGTGCGGCTGAACAGCCCCTGCACGGTGGCCGCCGCCAGCCGGGCCTCGCCGAGCATCAGCAGCGCCTGGTCGGTCTCGTACCACTCGGCCAGCCGCAGCGCGCGGGCGTGCGCGGCGCTGCCCCGGTACCAGGCCTGCCGGGCGGCGGTGGTGAACTCGGTCGGCCGGGCCCGGGCCAGCCGGGCCAGATGCTCGTCGCGCAGCCGCCGCAGCCAGCCGGTCGGGTCGTGCAGGGCGCAGGTGGTGACGTAGCGGTCGGCGGCCAGCGGCCACCCCGCTGTGATCGTCGTGGCCCGCCGCAGGTGGTCGTCCGCCCCGGTGACGGTCAGGTCGACCAGCACCCCGTCCACCCGGCGGGTGGACGGTGGCGGCCCGGCGCCCGGCCGGTAGGTGGCGACCAGCAGCCCCACCTCGTTGTCCCCGCCGCCGTCGTCGTCGCCGTGCGCCAACGGGCCGTGCACCGCGACCGCGAGCACGTCGGCCGGGAACCGGCGCAACACGGCGTCGCCGACCCGCTCGGCCACCCGCCAGCGCCTGTCGTCCAGCCGGTCGATCTCCCGCCCGACGACCACGTCCACCTCCGCGTGTGTTCCATGCTGTACGACACGTACGAGTTGTACAATTGGCGGATGAGTGAGCCTGCCGCTGAACTCCCGATTTCGGACGCGCGCGAGAGCCTTGCCGATGTCGTCTCGCGCGCCCACTACGCCGGACGCATCACCTATGTCACCCGTCGTGGGCAGCGCTTGGCCGCCATTGTGCCGGCCGATCTCGCCGAAGCGATCGAACGCGCCGAGGACGCTGTCGACGTCGCCGCCGCCCGGGAGGCCCTGGCTCGGATCGACGAGGGAGAGTCCCCGCTCCCGTTCACGGAACTGCGTAAAGAGCTGGACCTGTGAGCACGCCTGCGCCGACGCCGTACACGATTCACGTCGACCGAGCTGCCGCCAAGCTCCTCCGTAAGCTCGACCGCCCGGTGCAGGCCCGGCTCGTGACCGCGATCGCCGGCCTCGCCGTCGACCCGCGGCCCGCCGGGGTCAAGGCACTCGTCGGACATCCTGGCCTCCTACGCATCCGCGTCGGCTCCTACCGCGTCGTCTACGTCGTCCGCGACGACGAGCTGATCGTGCTGGTGGTGCAGCTCGGCCACCGCAGCGACGTCTACGACGCACTCTGAGGCATCCGAGGCTCAGGCGGTCGGGACGAGGCGGAAGACCTTGATCTCGCGGCCGCCGGCCCGCTCCACGTACGTGCGGTAGGCCGGCCACTCCTGCACCAGCCGGTCGAAGAGCCGCTCCCGGTCGGCGCCGACGACCTGCTCGGCGCGCACCCGGATCCGGCGCCCCCGCACGTCGACCTCGGCGGCCGGCTGGGCCAGCAGGTTGAACGTCCACGACGGCTGGTGCTGCTGCCCCCAGTTGGAGCCGATCACCACGTAGGCGTCGCCGTCGGGGACGTAGAGCAGGGGATTGCTGCGGGGCTTGCCGGAGCGGCGGCCGGTGGACGTGAGCACCAGCGTGGGTACCAGTCCGAAGGCGACCACCCGCCCCTTCGTCAGCCGGCCGACCAGCCGGTCGGCGGGGACGAGCAGGCGCATGGTGGTGGCGAACCACTGTTGGTGACCGAGGCGGCGGGTGAGGGATCCCAGAGCGGACACCCGCCCAGTGTGCCGCTCCCACCGCCGCCCGTCACCCCCTGAACTGGGCCGTTCAGTCGAGGCGGCGCTCGATCGGCAGGCGGGACCGGGTGAACATCGCCGCGCCGGCCATCGCCACCAGCGGCACCACCACCAGCACGGCCATGGTGAGACCGGGCACGGCCACCGGGTACGGCGGCTCCACCGGCCAGGAGTCCGCGTAGCGCTGGTTGAGCGACGCCAGGATGACGACCGCCGAGCCGAGCCCGGCCAGGGTGCCGAGCGCCGAGCCGAGCACCGCGATCACCCCGGCCTGGCAGAGCGACAGCATCCGGCGTACCCGGGGATCGGCGCCGACCGCGGCGAGCGTGGACAGGTCCCGGCGGCCCTCGGCGGCGGCCAGGCCGGTGGCGACCGCGGCCGCGCCCAGCGTGATGATCCCGGACGCGACGGCCAGCAGGAGCAGCACCGGTCGCTGGTCGGACGGCGGGCGGGCGGTCGACATGTCCACCGACACCCGCACCAGGTCGGACAGCTCGTCGGCCAGCCGCTCGCGCTGCCGGTCGCTGGGCGCGGCGGTGGTGTCCACCAGGTAGCCGATCGGCGTGCCGACCAGCCCGAGCGCCCGCGCGGCGGCGGGGGAGAGCACCAGTTGGTCCACCGGAAGCCCGCCGCGCAGCACGTACCCGGGCAGCAGCCGTCCCGTGCTCGCGCCGCCCGACCCGCGTTCGACCTCCACCCGCACCCGCCCGTCCACGAGTTTCCGGGGGTCGGTGACCACCACGCCGCCCGCGGCGAGCGTCCGGCGCGCGGCGCTCACCTCGTCGGGCGGGGCGTCGGTGAGGGCCACCAGCGCGTCGCCGTCGTCCACCAGCGCGGGCAGCGAGATGTCGTTCGGTTCACGGAACGTCTCGGTGCAGCGGCCGTCGCGCCGGGCGTCGACCGGGACGACCTCGGTCGGCTGGTACCGGCAACGCTGCTCGGGAGGGCGTACCGCCTGCGCGGCGCAGTAGTCGTCCGTTCCGCGCGGTCGGGCGCAGTCCGGGGTGGCGACGGTCACCACGGTGGCGCCCGGCAGCACCGCGCGGATCCGGTCGGCGATCGCGCCGGCGGTCGGCGGCGGCGTGACGTCGCGGTTGACGAGCTGGACCAGCAGGTGCCCCGGTGGCAGGCCCGGCTGCCACATGCTCTCCGAGCGGGCGTCGTCGCTGGCCAGGTAGACCCCGAGCGCCACGCTGCCGGCCACCGCCGCCATCACCGCCGAGATGGCCGGCGCGGCCGACGACCGGTTGCGGCTGGCGTCCCGCAACGCCAGCCGGGGGGTCAGCGGCAGCAGCCGGCCGGCGCGGGCGAGCGCCCCGACGAGCGTCGGGGTGCAGAACACCAGCCCCAGCTCGCCCAGCACGACACCGGCCAGCACGCCGGTCGGCGAGGTCCGGGTCGCGGCGAACGCGGCCAGCGCGGTGCCGGCGACGGTGAACAGCGCCCCGAGCAGCAACCAGCGGCGTCGCGGCCGGGGCGCGTCGCGCCGGCCGGCCAACCCGGCCACCACGTCCTGCCGGGCCGCGGCCCAGGCCGGCGCGAGCGCCGCCAGCACCCCCGCCAGCACCGCGACCGCGGCGATCGCGACCAGCGCGGCGGGAAAGACGCGGTACGCGCCGAAGCGTTGCTGGATCAGGTACTGCTCGACCAACGGCCGGCCGGCGAACGCGGCGCCGACGCCGAGCAGCAGCCCCAGGGCGGCCCCGCCCGCGCCGAGCACCACCCCGTCGGCGAGCACGATCCGGCGCAGGTGGACCGCGTCCCCGCCGGCCACCGCCACCAGCGCGAGGTCCCGCCGCCGGCGGCGGACGCCGACCGCGAAGGCCGGTCCGACCAGCAGCACCACCTCCAGCAGGCCCAGCCCACCGACCAGCACCGACACGCTCGTCTCCTCGGCGTCCGGCATCGGCACGCCGTCGGTGAACGTGTCCCGGCCCGGCAGCGGGTGCCGGGCGGCCACCTGGACGCCCTGGGCGTTGAGCCGGTCGGCCAGCGCACCGTCCATCCCCCCGGGGACGGAGACGAGCCAGGTCGCCTCGGTCGGTGGCCCTTCCGGGGCCACCCCGGCCAGCGTCACCGTCGGCCCCAGGTTGTCCGGGAACTCGATCACGCCGACCACCCGGTGACCGGCGCCGTCGGTGGTGCGTACCGGCTCGCCCAGCCGGGTGTGCAGCAGGCGCAGCGCCGCCGGGCTGACCGCGATCTCGTCCGGGCGGACCGGCGCCCGCCCCTCCCGGATCCGGGCCAGCGGCCGGGCGAGCGGGTCGGTCAGGTCGACGGCGCGCGCCTCGAGCGCCTCGATGTGCCGCCCGATCCGGGCCTCGAACGGCATCCACCACCTGATCCGGGTGACCCGGCTGCCGGCGGGCAGCAGCGCCCGCAGCTCGTCCGCGGTGACCGGCCGGGTCCGGGCCGTCGGCTCGCCCTCGACCGGCCAGGACGAGTCACCCCAGGCGTCCTGCGTCACCGGCCCCAGGTTCGTCCAGCGCAGCTCCGCGTCGGCCGCGCCGAGCCGACGGTCCTGCCGCTCCGACCGGGTCAGATCGGACATGTCGTAGCTCACCGCGGCGAAGCTCAGGCCGAGCACCGGCAGCGCGATCATCACCAGCACCAGCAGCGTGCGCCGCCGGGACCGGCGGGCCTCGCGGCGGGCGATCCGCAACGCGGTACGCCACGAGCCGCGCGCCGCGGCCAGCCGGCCGGAGGTCACCGGCCGCTGCCGCTGAGCAGGTGCTCGATGCCGACCAGCGGGGCGGTCGAGTCGACCAGCACGCCGTCGCGCAGGAAGACCACCCGGTCCGCCCAGCCGGCGTGCCGGGCCTCGTGGGTGACCAGCACCCCGGCCGCGCCGTCGTCCACCCGGCGGCGCAGCAGGTGCAGCACCGCCTCGCCGGCCTGGGAGTCCAACGCGCCGGTCGGCTCGTCGGCGAGGACCAGCCGGCGTTCGCCGACCAGCGCCCGGGCGATCGCCACCCGCTGCTGCTGGCCGCCGGACATCTGGTCGGGGAACCGGTCGGCCAGGCCGGCGACCTCCACCTCGCGCAGCGCGGCCAGGGCGAGCCGGCGGGCCGCCCGCACCCCGGTGCCGTCCAGCTCCAGCGGGAGCGCCACGTTCTCCACCGCGGTCAGGCTGCCGAGCAGGTTGAGGTCCTGGAAGACGTACCCGACCCGGCGGCGGCGCAGCCGGGCCAGCTCGCGGGCCGGCAGCCCGCCGAGCGCCTCGCCCTCGACCAGCACCTCGCCGCCGGTGGGCCGGTCCAGACCGCCGGCCAGGGCCAGCAGCGTCGACTTGCCGGAGCCGGACGGACCCATCACCGCCACCAGCTCGCCCGCCGTCACGGTGAGGCTCACGCCGCGCAGCGCGTGCACGGCGGCCTCGCCGGCGCCGTGCGTCCGGCGCACCTCGCGAAGTTCCAGCACTGCGCTCATCGTCGCCGACCTCCGTGTCGTGTCACCGACGGGCCTCGTCACCGGCCCGGTCCACCGCCTCGGGGTGGGTGGTGGGCCGGTGCGGCGCCGGCCGGTGGCGGACCAGGCTGGTCTCGCAGTGGTCCAGCCAGCGCACCTCGGCCTCGGCCTGGAAGATCATCGCGTCCAGCACCAGCCGCCAGGGCAGATCCTCCGGCTTGTCGCTGGCGTACTTCAACCGGGTGAACTCCTGGAGGGCACGCATGGTGGCGCTGCGCTGGGTCTGCACCACCGACCGGACGTCCACGCCGGGGGTGGTCAGCGCCAGCGCCAACTTGATCGACAGCTCGTCGCGGGGCCGGTCGGCGCGGCTGATCGGGGTGGCGAACCAGAGCGCCAGGTCCGCCCGCCCGGCGTCGGTGATCTCGTACGGCCGCTGCCCGCTCTCGTTCTCCGGCAGCGGGCGGACCAGGCCGTCGCGTTCCAGCCGGGCCAGCGTGGTGTACACCTGCCCGATGTTGAGCGGCCACGTCGACCCGGTCGACTCCTCGAACGCGGCTCGTAGCTGGTAGCCGTACATCTGGCCGCGTTCGAGAAGGGCGAGCAGGCCGTGGCGGATGGACATGGCCTGGAGTATGCATACCTGGTATGCGGGCCGCAACCGCAGGCCTGCCCTGCGTGACCGCCGCCGCGCTCAGACCGGCCGGCCCGGGAACGGCACGGTGACCGGCGTCACCCCGGCCGTACGCCGCCAGCGGGTGGCCCGCAGCGCGCAGTCGGTGAGCGCGGCGAGCGCGGTGTTCCGGTCGACGCCGTCGGTGTGCGGCAACGCGGCCCGCCAGTGGCCGGCGGTGCGCTCCTCGATCTCGACCGCCAGCCGCAGCGCGCTCGCCCGGTCGGTCACCGGATAGGGCAGCGCGTAACCGGCCCGGTCGGCGGGGACCTGTCCGGACCCCTCGGCGAGCTGGAGCACCAGCGCGTCGCGGCGGGACCGGTGGGCCGCCTCGGCGGCGCGGGCGGCCGAGCGGGCCGCGTCGCCGAGGTGCACACCGATCACCCCGTACGCCCAGACCGCCGCGTACTCGGCGGCGAGCGCGTCGGACATGGCCTTCGTCGGGTCGCTGCTCGGGCTCACGAGAGCGCCTCGGCGTGGGTGGCCCGGGCCGCGGCGATCGAACCGAGCAGCGCCGCCCGCTCGGCGGGCGCGCCCGCGCAGGCCTTGGCGGCGTTCGTCCGGCCCTGCTGCTCGGCCTTGCGCAATCCGGCGAGCACGGCGTCGGGGTCGGTGGCGGGCGGGTCCGACGGGGTCGCCGACGGCGTGCCGGACGGCGCCGGCCGGCCGATCACCCGGCGCAGCTCGTCAGCGTGCGCCCGGTGCGCGTCGGCGATCGGGGTGAGCCGCCCGGCCAACGCCGGCGTCGCGCCGGCCGCGGCCCGGTGCCGTGCCTCCAGCGCCAGCGCCTCGGTCACCAACGGCTCCAGCGTGTCCGGCGGCGACGGCTCGTCGTCACGGTCGAGAAGATCACAACCAGTCAGCGGCACCGCCGCGCCGCCGAGTGCCACGAGCGCTCCGGCGCGCAGCAGGCCACGCCGGGAATGCCCCGCTCTGCCCTGGTCGGATGGTGTTCTGCCGGTCCCCACCGGACAAGTCAACACCATCTCCGCCGCCCCGTGGGGCAGGGTCGTCGGTGCGCCGCCGGGCCCGCCGCCGGGCCCAGGCGTTACGCTCTGCGCAGCCACCGGGCGCGAACGCCCCGGTGGCGTGCCGGCATGGCGGTTCGACCGCCCGCTGTCGGCCCGGACAGCACGGCTCCCACGGACCGTGGCAACAGCAGAGAGGTGCGCGGAATGACGCAGCGTGGCCGTGCCACCCGGCCGTCGGGGCCCGCCGGGCGACCCCGTCGGTCCGACGGCCCCCGCGGCGCGGACCGCAGTGGCGCACCCCGTGGCGATCTCGCCGCCCGCCGGACCCGGCTGCGCGAGGTGATCGAGCCGGTGGTCACCGCCGCCGGCTACGACCTGGAGGACGTCTCCGTCTCCCGCGCCGGCCGCCGGCACGTCGTCCGGGTGATGGTGGACGCCGACGGCGGGATCAGCCTGGACGCGGTCGCCGACGTCTCCCGGGCGGTCTCCGCGGCGCTGGACGCCGCCGAGGAGGCCGGCGGCGACATCGTCGCCGGCGAATACCAGCTCGAGGTCAGCTCGCCCGGCGTGGACCGTCCGCTCAGCCTGCCCCGGCACTGGCGACGCAACGTCGGCCGGCTGGTCAAGGTCACCGTGCGTGGCGACGCCGGGGACCGGCAGCTCACCGGCCGGATCACCGCCGCCGACGACGAGCGCGTGACGCTGGAGACCGACACCGGTACGGCCGCGCACCCCTACCCCGAACTCGGGCCCGGCCGGGTCCAGGTGGAGTTCAACCGCCTGGACGACCTGGCCGACTCCGACCTCGGTGACGACACCGACATCGACGACGACGAAGAAGATCTGGAGGACGAGGAGAGGTGAACATCGACCTCGCGGCGCTGCGCGCCCTGGAGCGCGAGCGGGAGATCCCGTTCGACACGATCCTCGCGGCGATCGAGACCGCGCTGCTGACCGCCTACCGGCACACCGACGGCGCCGAGCCGCACGCCCGGGTGGAGATCGACCGCAAGAGCGGCGCCGCCTCGGTGTACGCCCAGGAGCTGGACGACGACGGCTCGGTGACCCGGGAGTGGGACGACACCCCGCACGACTTCGGCCGGATCGCCGCGATGACCGCCAAGCAGGTGATCCTCCAGCGGCTGCGGGAGGCCACCGACGAGGTGCACTTCGGCGAGTACGTCGGTCGCGACGGGGACCTGGTCACCGGCGTGGTGCAGGCCCACGAGACCCGCCGGGAAAAGGGCATCGTCAGCGTCGACCTGGGCAAGCTGGAGGGCGTGCTGCCCCAGTCCGAGCAGGTCCCCGGCGAGCGGTACGAGCACGGCGAGCGGATCCGCTGCGTGGTCGTGCACGTGGCCAAGGGGATGCGCGGCCCGCAGATCACGCTGTCCCGTTCGCACCCCGCGCTGGTGAAGAAGCTCTTCGCGCTGGAGGTGCCGGAGATCGCCGACGGCACGGTGGAGATCGGCGCCATCGCCCGTGAGGCAGGTCACCGCACGAAGATCGCCGTACGCTCCACCGCCTCCGGCGTCAACGCCAAGGGCGCCTGCATCGGCCCGATGGGGCAGCGGGTGCGCGCGGTGATGAGCGAGCTGCACGGCGAGAAGATCGACATCATCGACTGGTCGGACGACCCGGCCACCTTCGTCGGCAACGCGCTCTCGCCGGCCAAGGCGCTGCGGGTCGAGGTGGTCGACCTGGCCAGCCGTGCCGCCCGGGTCACCGTCCCGGACTTCCAGCTCTCGCTCGCGATCGGTCGGGAGGGGCAGAACGCCCGCCTCGCGGCCCGGCTGACCGGTTGGCGCATCGACATCCGGTCCGACGCGGAGCAGTCCGGCCCCGGCGGGCGGAGCGGAGCCGATCACGTCCCGGAGCCGGGCGGCGCGATCTCGAGCACCTAGGGGTAGACTTCTTCAGTGGTACGACGCGCGCTGCCGGAGCGCACCTGTGTGGGCTGCCGGAAACGGGCGCCGGCCAGCGAGTTGTTGCGGGTCGTCGCGATCGGTGACGAGGCTGGTCAGACCAGTCTCCGGCCCGATCCGGCCCGCAGACTGCCGGGTCGGGGAGCGAACATGCACCCCAATCCGGCCTGCTTCGCGCAGGCGGTGCGGCGCCGAGCCTTCGGGCGGGCGCTGCGCGTCGCCGGGGTCCCTGACCACGGCGCACTTGCCGAGCACGTCGACGCGCAACCCCCGACGACCGGTCAACCCGACCGGTCGAGGGTCGCTAGCAAGGTAGGACGACCGACATGAGCACACGATGAAGTCGCAGAAATGACCAGGCTTCAAGTGCACGAGTGAGGTCGCTGCGGGTGCTGCCCGCACGACCTCGGAGTGAGGAGTGCAGTGGCAGGAAAGGCCCGCGTACACGAGCTTGCCAAGGAGCTCGGGGTCGAAAGCAAGACCGTTCTCGCCAAGCTCAAGGAGATGGGCGAGTTCGTGAAGTCCGCCTCCAGCACCGTCGAGGCGCCAGTCGCCCGACGGTTGCGGAACGCGTTCGTGGCGTCCGCCGGTTCGCCGGCGCCCGCCGCCCCGCCGGCAGCCGCGCCCAGCGGCCCGGCATCGACCCCGACGCCCACCCCGACCCCGGGTGCCCCCGGGTCTCGGCCCGACCGATGCCGCCCCGGCGTCCGGCCGCGCCGACCCCTGGACCGAAGCCCAAGGGCCCGGTCCCCGGCCCGCCGCAGCCGGCGACCCCGGTCGCCAAGCCGGCGAGCGCGCACGACATCGAAGTGGCGGCCGCCGAAGCGCGTGCCGCCGCGCTGAAGGCTGAGCAGGAGGCCGCGGTCAAGGCCGCCCAGGCCGCCCGCCAGCAGCAGCGCGAGGCCCCGCGCCGGGAGCCTCCGGCCGAGGGCGGTCCCCGTCCCGGCCCGCGTCCCGGCCCGAACGCCATGCCGGCGCGTCCGGGCTCCCCGGCCGCCCGTCCCGGTGGTCCGGGTCAGGGTCCGGGTGCCCGTCCCGGCGGTCGTCCGCCGGCGCGCGGCGCCGGTAACAACCCGTTCGGCATCCAGGGTGGCCAGCAGCAGCGGCCCCCGGCGGCCGGCGCGGGCGGTCCCCGTCCCAGCCCGGCCGGCATGCCGCCGCGGCCCAGCCCGGCGTCCATGCCGCCGCGGCCGAGCCCGGCGTCGATGCCGAGCCAGCGTCCGACCACGGGCCGCCCCGGCGGTCCCGGCGGCGGTCGTGGCGGTCCCGGTGGCGGCGCGGGTCGCCCCGGTGGTGGCGGTGGCGGTGGCTACCGCGGCGGTCCCGGTGGCGGCGGCGGTGGCGGTGGCTACCGCGGTGGCCCCGGTGGCGGCGGCGGTGGCGGTGGCTTCCGTGGCGGTCCCGGTGGCGGCGGCGGTGGCGGCGCTCCCGGCGGCGGTTTCCGTCCGGGTGGCGGCGGTGGCCGTCCCGGTGGCGGCGGTCGCGGTCGTGGCGGCGGCGCCGCGGGTGCCTTCGGGCGTCCGGGCGGCCGGCCGACCCGTGGTCGCAAGTCCAAGAAGCAGCGCAGACAGGAGTTCGACAACCTGTCGGCCCCGACCATGTCCTCGGGTGCTCCCCGCGGTCAGGGTCAGGTCGTCCGGTTGTCCCGTGGCGCCTCGCTGTCGGACTTCGCCGACAAGATCAACGCCAACCCGGGTTCGCTGGTCCAGGAGATGTTCAACCTGGGCGAGATGGTGACGGCGACCCAGTCGTGCTCCGACGAGACCCTGCTGCTGCTGGGTGAGCACCTCGGCTTCGACGTGCAGATCGTCAGCCCGGAGGACGAGGACCGCGAGCTGCTCGCGCAGTTCAACATCGACCTCGACGCCGAGGTCGCGGCGGACCGCCTGGTCAGCCGTGCGCCGGTGGTGACCGTCATGGGTCACGTCGACCACGGTAAGACCAAGCTGCTCGACGCGATCCGCAAGGCGAACGTCGTGGCCGGCGAGGCGGGTGGCATCACCCAGCACATCGGCGCCTACCAGGTCCACGTCCCGCACGAGGGCGAGGACCGCGCGGTGACCTTCATCGACACCCCGGGTCACGAGGCGTTCACCGCCATGCGTGCCCGTGGTGCCCAGGTGACGGACATCGTGATCCTGGTGGTGGCGGCCGACGACGGCGTGATGCCGCAGACCATCGAGGCGCTCAACCACGCCAAGGCGGCGGACGTGCCGATCGTGGTCGCGGTCAACAAGGTCGACAAGCCGGAGGCGAACCCGGACAAGGTCCGCCAGCAGCTGACCGAGTACGGCCTGGTCGCCGAGGAGTACGGCGGCGACACCATGTTCGTCAACGTGGCCGCGAAGCCGGGCATCGGCATCGACGAGCTGCTGGAGGCGGTCCTGCTGACCGCCGACGCGTCGCTGGAGCTGACCGCTCCGATCGACGGGCCGGCGCAGGGTGTGGCCATCGAGGCGCACCTGGACAAGGGCCGTGGCGCGGTGGCGACCGTACTCGTGCAGAAGGGCACGCTGCGGGCGGGTGACTCCATCGTCGCCGGTGGGGCGCACGGCCGGGTCCGGGCCATGCTGGACGAGAACGGCACTCCGGTCGACGAGGCCGGGCCGGCGCGTCCGGTCATGGTGCTGGGTCTGACCACGGTGCCGGGTGCGGGTGACACCTTCCTGGCCGCCGAGGACGACCGCACCGTGCGGCAGATCGCCGAGCAGCGGCAGGCGCGGAGGCGGGCGGCGTCGTTCGCCAACTCCCGTGGCCGGGCCACTCTCGAGACGCTCATGGAGCAGCTCAAGGAGGGCGAGAAGACCTCGCTCAACCTGGTGCTCAAGGGCGACGGCTCCGGTTCCGTGGAGGCGCTCGAGGACGCGCTGTTCAACCTCGACATCCCGGAGGAGGTCCAGCTTCGGATCATCCACCGGGGCGTGGGTGCGATCACCGAGAGCGACGTCATGCTCGCGAGCGCCTCGAACGAGGCGGTCACGATCATCGGCTTCAACGTGCGGGCCGCCAACAAGGTCCGCGAGATCGCCGACCGCGAGGGCGTGGAGATCCGGTACTACACGGTCATCTACCAGGCCATCGAGGAGATCGACGCCGCGCTCAAGGGTCTGCTCAAGCCGGAGTACGAGGAGGTCGAGCTGGGCACCGCGGAGATCCGCGACGTCTTCCGCTCGTCCAAGATCGGCAACATCTCCGGCTGTATCGTCCGGTCCGGCCTCATCCGCCGCAACGCCAAGGCGCGGCTGCTGCGGGACGGCGCGGTCGTGGCGGACAACCTCACGATCAGCTCCCTGAAGCGATTCAAGGACGACGCGACCGAGGTCCGCGAAGGCTTCGAGTGTGGTCTGACGCTTGGCGGTTACAACAACGTCCAGGTCGGCGACATCATCGAGACCTTCGAGATGCGGGAGAAGCCGCGCGCCTGATCGGTGTGCACGACGGTCGACGGCCGGGACCCTCGGGTCCCGGCCGTCGCCGTTTCCGCAGGCTGCGACAATTTCCGGCGTGATCGGGTACGCACTGCTCCTCGCCCCCTCCGCCAACCGCGTCTACGCCGACGCGGCCGCCCGGCTGGCCCGCGCCGAACTGACCGTGTTCGCCGGCTCGGGCGTGCTCGACGTGACGCCGGCCGACGCCGAGGTCACCCGGATCGGCGGGGTGGACTACCTGACCTTCACCGCGCCGGAACCCGGCCTCGGCGCCCGGGACCTGGCCCACCTGGCGAACCTGTCGGCGGCGTACGCGCTCTTCGAGCGGGTCGGCGACGACCTGCTCCGGCCGGTGCCGCTGCACCCGCTGGCGCACTACGACTCGGACCTGATCACCATCCCCAAGTACGCCGGCAAGACCAACGAGCAGTTCACCCGGCTGCTGCTCAACGTCACGCTGCTCGCCTCCGCCGCCGCGCCGCGGATGCTGGACGGCCGGCTCGTGGTGCTGGACCCGCTCTGCGGCCGGGGCACCACGCTCAACCAGGCGCTCATGTACGGCCACGACGGCATCGGCGTCGAACGCGACAGCCAGGACGTGGAGGCGTACGCCGCGTTCCTGCGGACCTGGCTGCGCCGCAAGCGGCTCAAGCACACCGCGGAGACCACGTCGGTGCGCCGGGACCGCAAGCTGGTCGCCCGACGCTTCGAGGCGGTGCTCTCGCCGTCGAGGGACGCGCACCGGGCCGGCGCCACCCAGCGGGTCGTCGTGCTGAACACCGACACCACCCGGGCCCGCGAGGTGCTCCGTCCCCGCTGCGCCGACGTCATCGTCACCGACGCGCCGTACGGGGTGGCGCACGGCAGCCGCACCGGCCAGGGACTGTCCCGCAGCCCGCTGGAACTGCTCACCGCCGCCGTACCCGTGTGGCGTGAGCTGCTGCGCCCCGGCGGCGCGCTGGGGATGTCCTGGAACACGCACGTGGCGCCGCGCGCGGAGGCGGAGGCGGTGCTCACCGACGCCGGCCTGCGGGTGCTCGACGGGCCGGGCTGGCGGGACCTCGCCCACCGCGTCGACCAGGCCATCGAGCGGGACGTGCTGGTCGCGGTCGTACCGTAATCGGATGCCGTGGGTGGCGTCCGCGCGTACCGTTGCTCGCCGTGTATACCGGAACCGCGTTGTTCGACCTGTTGCTCCCGGGCGACTCCCGCTCCCTGAAGGCCAAGCGGTCCTACGTCCGGCCGATCGTCGCCGCGCTGCGCAAGTTCGAGGTCTCGGCCGCCGAGGTCGGCGCGCTCGACCTGCACGGGCGGGCCGAGATCGGGGTGGCCGTGGTGGCCGCCGAACCGGCCCACGTCCGTGAGGTGCTCGACTCCTGCGAGCGGATGGTGGCCGCCCGCCCGGAGACCGAGCTGCTGTCGGTGCGTCGCCGCCTGCACGGCGCGGACGACTGACCCCGTCGGCGCGTCGCGCGGCCGGCCCGGCCGTGCCGCGCGAGGCCCGGCGGGGCGCGGGTAATGTTCTCCGACGTTGGGCGCTCGGGCCCGGCGGCGCCTGGCGCGCCGGGGTCGTCGGAACAGTGAACGTGGAGGTGGGGGACATGTCGGATCCGGCCAAGGTACGCCGGCACGCGGAGCGCGTCCGTGAACTCGTCGCGTCGGTGGTGCGGAGCCAGATCAAGGACCCCCGGCTCGGTATGATCACGATCACCGACGCCCGGATCACCGCCGACCTGCGCGACGCCACCGTCTTCTACACGGTGCTCGGCGACGCGGCGGCCCAGGCCAGCACCGCCGCCGCGCTGGAGAGCGCCAAGGGCATGCTGCGCAGCACGGTCGGCAAGGCGCTCGGGCTGCGCCACTCGCCGACGCTGACCTTCGTCCTCGACGACGTGCAGAACCAGGTCAAGCACATCGACGACCTGCTCACCGCGGCCCGCTCCGCCGACGCCGAGGTGCAGCGGCTGGCCGCCGGCGCCGCGTACGCGGGCGACGCCCAGCCGTACCGGGTGGAGGAGGACGAGGACGGCGAGCCGGTCGAGGGCGAGTCGTCGGCCGACGACGAGCCGCGCGGCGGCGACCGTCGGTGACCGAGGCCGCCGGGTCAGGCGTGCCGGCCGCCGTGGCGGGTGGCGCGCCGGCCGCGATCGGGCGTGACGGCGAGCCGGTCGGTGGGCCCACCGACGCCGACTGGGCGGCCGCCGTCGAGGCGGTACGCGTGCTCCGCGCCGACGCGCGGGTGCTGCTCGTCTGCCACGTGAACCCGGACGGGGACGCGCTCGGGAGCATGCTCGGCTTCGCGTTGGGCCTGCGCCGACTCGGCGTACGCCACCTCCAGGCCACCTTTCCCGGCCCGGCCGGCGCGCCCGAGCCGTTCCGCTGGCTGCCCGGCGTCGAGCTGCTGGTGCCGCAGGACGACGCGTACCCGGCGCCGGACCTGATGATCTGCTTCGACGCGGCGAGCGAGTCCCGGCTGGGTGACCTGGCCGGCCGGCTGGCCACGGCGGGCACGTCGCTGGTGCTCGACCACCACGCCTCGAACACCGGTTTCGGCCGCGTCAACCTGGTGGACCCGCACGCCGCGGCCACCTCCGTGGTGGCGCTGGGGCTGCTGGACCGGCTCGGGGTGACGCTGGACGCCCCGATGGCGACCGGCCTCTACGTGGCGCTGACCACCGACACCGGCTCGTTCCGCTTCGAGGCGACCACCCCGGCCGTGCACGAGATGGCCGCGCGCCTGCTGGCCACCGGCATCCGGCCCGGAGACATCTCCCGGCGGGTCTTCGACACCCGCCCGTTCGGCGCCGTCCGCCTCTTCGGCGAGGTGCTCGGCCGGGCCACGCTCGAACCGGAGGCCGCCGCCGGGCACGGCCTGGTCTGGGCGTACGCGACCCGCGACGACCTGGCCCGCCACGGTCAACCGGCGTACGTGCTGGAGGCGCTGATCGACCCCGTCCGCTGCACCGCCGAGGCGGACGTGAGTTGCGTGGTCAAGCAGTCCGGCGAGGCCGAGTGGGCGGTGTCCCTGCGCAGCAAGGGCGCGGTCGACGTGAGCCGGGTGGCGGTGGGCCTCGGCGGCGGCGGTCACCGCTTCGCCGCCGGCTTCACCGGTCACGGCCCCCTCGACGAGGTCATAGCCACCATCCGCGCCGCCCTACCCCCGCCGTCCTACCCCCACCCCTAACCCCTCCCTCCCCGCCCGCCCTCCCTCCCCGCCCCGCCCCGCCCCTCCCGCCCCGCCCTCCCGCCCTGCCCCTTCCGCCGCGTCGATCTTGCACTTTCGGCCCGTCATATGTCGGCTTTGTGCACCTTTCGAAGGGCCGAAACTGCAAGATCGACGAAGGCTGCCCGAGCGGGCATGCGGGGCGTGGAGGCGCGCATGGTGTTTCGGTGGCGCTCGGGGGCCGCGAGGGTGGGACGCCGTGGCGGTCTGCGAGAGCTTGGGACATCCCTGGTGTTCCAGTGAGCCTCCGGTGGGGTGGTGGGTGGAACGTCATGGCTGTCTGCGGGGGCCTGATACATCCCTGGTGTTCCAGTGGCCCGGGGTGGGAGGCCATGGGGGTCTGCGATGGCCTGAGGCACCCATGGTGTTCCAGTGACGCTCCGGTGGGCCGGTGAGTGGAACGTCATGGGTGTCAACGGGAGGCTGAGGCACCCATGGTGTTCCAGTGACGCTTCGGGTGGGTTGGTGGGTGGAACGTCGTGGGTGTCTGGCGGGCCGGGATGCGCCCGTGGTGTTCCCTCGCGCGTCGGGTTGTGCGGGTGGGGCGGGTGGCACTCCGGTGGGATCTGACCGGATGTGTCGGGTGGGCGCGGTGTCCGGTTCGGTGGTGGTGGGTGGCACTCTGGTGGCGGAATCGGGGCGGGGCGCGGGGCGTTGTAACCCGGTGAACGACCGAGCCAGGCGACCGGGTGAACGACCCCGAGCCAGGCGACCGGGTGAACGACCCCGAGCCAAGCGACCGGGTAACGCCCCGAGTCAAGCGACCGGGTGAATGCCCCAAGCCGGGCAGCCGGGTGAATGCCCCGAGCCGGGCAACCGGGCGAACGACCCGAGCCAGGTGAGCGTCCCCGCGCCGCCCGCCCGGATCCCCGGGGTCAGCCGGCCCGTATCTATCGGGCTAGCCGACTGACCCGCAGCCTTCGCCCCACGATGGTGAGGGTCCCCGGGAATGGTGGTGGCCGGCCGGTCGTTACACACACTCCCGGCCCCCGCGACGAGCCCCGCGCTCCGCGCCCACGCCGGATCCCCCTGATCTTTCTGAGCGCCTGACGGTGCCCGCGCCCCCGCCCCCTGGGGTGTGTTGACCCCCGAATGGAGCCCCTGATGAACACGATCCTGCGTAAGAGCATCCTGGGTATTGCTGGTCTGGCCTTCACCGGTGGCGTGTTCGCCGGCCCGATCGCCGCGCACGCCGACACCGCGCATGCCGCCGCCAAGCCGGTGACGGCCGCCGTGCAGGGTGAGCAGTCGACCATCGCGCTCAACGGTGAGCAGACCGCCAACGTGAAGGCGATCATCGCCGCGACGAAGAAGGCCGGCCTGCCCGAGCGGGCCGCGGTCATCTCGATCGCGACAAGCTTGCAGGAGTCGAAGCTGGAGAACCTGGGCCACCTCGGCGACCGCAACGACCATGACTCGCTGGGCCTGTTCCAGCAGCGCCCCTCCAGTGGTTGGGGCACGCCGGAGCAGATCACCGACCCCGAGCACTCCACCCTCGCCTTCCTCAAGGGCCTCAAGCAGGTCGACGGCTGGCAGGACATGCCCCTGACCGACGCCGCGCAGACCGTGCAGGTCTCCGCCTACCCGGACGCCTACGCGCAGTGGGAGAAGCAGGCCACCGACCTCGTCGCCCAGCACTGGACCAAGTAAGCACACACGCGAAGGCCGGTACCCCGCACCACGGGGTGCCGGCCTTCGGCGTTTCGCGGCAATCACGAGGCGTGCCGGTCTTCCCGCGTTACGTCACGCTGGGGACAATCGGGTGATGGATCATCCCCCCGAGCTCACCGTCGAGGCGCCCCGGGTCTGGGACCGGCCGGTCGTCTCCGTACCGGTGCTGATCTGCCTCTCCCTGGTCGGTGGTCAACTGCCGTCGTTCTCGACCGCGGCGAACCTCTACATCCTCGGCACCGGTGGAGGGCTGATCTGGGTCGGCCTCAGCAACCGGGTGCCCCGACGTCCGGCGCCGCGCCGGCTGCCGTCGGCCGCACTGTGGTGGCTGCTGCCGGTCACCGTCTTCGGAGTCTTCGAGGGTGCGACCTTCGTGCTGTCCGTGGGCGACGACTTTCCCACCTTCTCCCGGTTGGCCGATCCGCTGCTCGAGGATCACCTCGCCCGCTCGGCGGGCTGGTTCGCCTGGCTGGCCGCGTTCTGGGGACTGGTGCGCCGATGATGCGCGCGCTGGCCATCGGCGGGTTCCTGACCGCGTTGCTGCTGTTCGCCGCCGTCGAGTGGGCCGCACGCCGGGAGGGTTCGCGGATCCCGTCGCTGGCCGACGTCTGTGCCTTCGTCATGCGGTACGAGGTCGGTCCGGTGCCGGTGGGCCGGATCGGTCTCTTCGGGTTCTGGTGGTGGCTCGGCTGGCACTTTCTCGCCCGTTGAGAAGCCACCCGGAAAGAGGTTGGCCTGTCCGCATCGCGGGAACTGTGCGCAGTATCTGGAAAGTGAACGTTAATTTGGGTGAGGGATCGGCGCTTCGCGGCGCTGGTCACGGGCGGTGGTGCCGCACCCGGCGCCGCCTCCCTCCAGGGTCAGACCGACCCGGGCTCACGCTGCCAGGCGAGCCGCTCCGGTGATCCCGGACCGCTGCCGGGCGCGCAGCAGGCCGACGACTCCGGTCGCGGCGCGACTGCCGTCGCGTCGCCGGACCACGGGGCGTCGGGCGCCCGCAGGGCTGCCGTGCGCGGTGGTCCGCACCCTGGAAGGACACAGTCATGTCGAGCAAGCGCAAGCCGCAGACCGAGACCACCACCGACGAGGCGCGCGAGCAGATGCGTCGCGCGCTGCAGACCTCGATGGACACCCGTCAGTGACGCAGGCCGTCCGGCGGTGACGCCGGCCGGGGCCGCCGCAGCAGCATGACCGGCCCCGCCGCCCGCGTCACCGCCGCACCGGTCGCCGGAGCTGGCTCCCACCGGACCGGGATCGCCCGTCACCCGGACGGCCTCGGCTCCACCGGGCCGGAGCAGGCTCCCACGAACCGGGGCGGCCATTCCGCCGGGCCGGAGCAGGCTTCCACGGGCCGGGGTGGCCATTCCGCCGGGCCGGAGCAGGCTCCCACGGGCCGGGGCGGGCATTCCGCCGGGCCGGAGCAGGCTCCACGAGCCGGGGCGGGCTTCCACCAGGCCGGAGGCGGTCTCCGCCAGGCCGGAGCCGGTGCCACCGCTGTGCCTCGGGCCACCGCTGTGCCTCGGGCCACCGCTGTGCCTCGGGCCACCGCTGTGCCTCGGGCCACCGCCGTGCGTCGGGCCGCCGTGTCGAGGCGCGACGGCGCTACCGTCGGCCCGTGCGCCGCATCCTGGTCGTCGGCAGCTCCGGAGCCGGCAAGAGCACCCTCGCCGGTGAACTCGCCCGGCGACTCGATCTTCCGCTGATCCACCTCGACCGCCACTACTGGCGGCCCGGCTGGACCGCGCCGGCCGGCGACGAGTTCCGCGCCCGGGTGGCCGAGTTGGCCGCGCGCCCGGCCTGGGTGATGGACGGCAACTACGCCGGCACCCTCGATCTCCGGCTGCCCCGTGCCGACCTGCTGGTGCTCTGCGACCCGCACCGGCTGCGGTGCCTGGTCCGGGTGCTGCGCCGCCGCTGGGCGTACCGCGTCGAGCCCCGGCCGGATCTTCCGCCCGGCTGCCCGGAGCGCATCGACCTCGACCTGCTGCGCTACGTCTGGCGCTACCCGGGCCACTCCCGTCCCCGGGTGCTGGCGGCCGTCGCCGCGTACGCGCCGGACGTGCCGGTGCGCCGGGTGCGCGGCCGGCGCGACGTGGCGCGCCTCCGGGCCGAGGTGGGTAAGCACTCCTAAGGGGTTGCAGGCCTTACCAGGGGCGTGCCAGGATCAGCGGCGATGAGCAGCACCGTCGCACCCGCCACCGCCGTGTCGCCCCGGCGGATCGCCGCGCTCGCGCTGCCCGCCCTGGTGGTGCTGGCCGCGGAGCCGCTCTACGTGCTCGTCGACACCGCGGTGGTCGGCCACCTGGGCCGGGTGCCGCTCGCCGCGCTCGCCATCGGCGGCACGGTCATGACGCTGACCGCGTGGATCGGCACGGTCGTCGCGTACGGCACCACGGGTCGCTCGGCCCGCCGCTTCGGCGCCGGCGACCGGGCCGCCGCGGTGGCCGAGGGCGTCCAGGCGTCCTGGCTCGCGCTGACCACCGGCCTGCTGGCGGCGGTCGCGATCGGTGTCGGCGGGGGCGCGCTGGCGCGTACCCTCGCCGGTGGTCCCGGCGAGGTGGCCGACGCCGCCGCCGGGTGGCTGCGGATCGCGGCGCTCGGCGCGCCCGGCCTGCTGCTCGCCGCCGCCGGCAACGGCTGGCTGCGGGGGATCCAGGACACCCGCCGGCCGCTGCTGTTCGTGCTCGTCCCCAACCTGCTCTCCGCGGTGCTCTGCCCGCTGCTCGTCTACCCGGCCGGGCTCGGCCTGGTCGGCTCCGCGGTGGCGAACGCGGTCGCGCAGACCCTCTCCGGTGCGCTCTTCGCCGCCGCGCTGGTGCGCGAGCGGGTCGCGCTGCGGCCCCGGCCCCGGGTGATCGGGCAGCAGTTGGTGCTCGGCCGGGACCTGCTGGTGCGCGGCATCGCGTTCCAGGCCAGCTTCCTGTCCGCGACCGCGGTGGCGGCCCGCTTCGGCGCCGCCGCGGTCGGGGCGCACCAGATCGCCGTACAACTCTGGTTCTTCACCGCGCTGGTGCTGGACGCCCTCGCGATCGCCGCGCAGGCGCTGGTCGGCGCCGCCCTCGGCGGTGGTGACGCGGCCGGCGCGCGGTTCCTCGCCCGCCGCGTCGCGCTGCTCGGCGGGCTGTGCGGCGTGGCGTTCGCGGTGCTGATCGCCGCCGGCGCCGGACTGGTGCCGTCGTGGTTCAGCTCCGATCCGTCGGTACGCGACCAGGCCATGGTGGCCTGGCCGTGGCTGGTGGCGCTCCAGCCGATCGGCGGCGTGGTGTTCGCCCTCGACGGCGTGCTGATCGGCGCCGGGGACGTGCGCTACCTGCGCAACCTCACCATCGTGGCCGCGTTCGGCGGGTTCCTGCCGGCGATCTGGCTGGCCTACGGCCTCGACCTCGGGCTGGGCGGGATCTGGGCCGGGTTGACGCTGTTCGTGGTGCTGCGGCTGGTCGCGTTGCTGCTGCGGCTGCGCTCGGGCGCCTGGGTGGTGGTCGGCGCGGTCCGCTGACCGCCGCCGGGACCACGTCCGGTCCCGGCGGCGGCCGGGCTCAGCACGAGACCGGCAGGCGGATGGGGTGCGCCGGGTCGTAGAGCTTGTCGGGGTCCTCCGGCGACCGCGGGGCGTCCGGGTCCGCCCGGCCGGGGCGGATCAGCCCGTGCCGGATGGCGTCGCAGTCCACCCCCCACGCGTAGCTCGACATCCGGTGCAGCCACAGGCCCCGGTCCGAGCGCCGCACGTCGCCGGCGCGCGGCAGGCGCCAGACGACCTCGTCGTGCAGCACGACGACGGAGTGGCCGGTGCGCGAGTCGAGGTCCCGGAAGCCGTAGACCCAGACGACGTTGCTGGTCACCTCCAGCGCCCGGGCGCCGACCTCGTCCCGGACCCCCCGCCAGGTGACGGTGCCCTTCGCCCGGGGCCGGTCCGTGGCGAGCCGGGCGTCCGGGGCCAGCCGGGTCGCGTACGTGTCGATGGTGGCGGTGGACCAGTCCTTGCGCACCAGCTCCCGGGCGGCCGGGGCGAAGTGGCGCAGCAACGGGGTCGGGCTGTCACCGGTCATGAACGCCCGGTCCAGGCGGGCGGTCAGCATCGCGGCGCGGACCCGGGCCAGCCCGGCCGACACCTCGGCGGTGGTGAAGCCCTCCGTCGGCCCGGCCGTGGGCCAGGCGATCCCGGCCGGCCCCGCCGGCCAGTCCGCCGCCGGGGTCCCGGCGAAGACGCCCGGCGCCGGCGTCGGCGCGGTCGACGTCCCGGCCGCCGGGGACGTCGCCCCGCCGGCCGGGGGCGTCGCGGCGGCCGGGCGGCGGAACTGCCGGTACCCGTACCCGCCCGCGCCCAGCAGGCCGGCCAGCAGGAGCAGGACCCCGGTGGCGGCCAGCAGCCGGCGGGCCCGGCGCCGGCACCAGATGCGCAGCCGTACGACGGGGCCGGGCCGGATCTCCCGCTCCAGCCGGTGCAGCCAGTCGGGGTACCCGTCCGGCCCGGCGTGGTCGGCGGTGGGGCGCTCAGACGTCATGACGGAACCGTGGCTTCCTGTCGATCGGGGAGGTGGACGGGCGCGGGGTCAGCACGTGTCCGGCAGGTCGAGGGTCTTGTCCGGGTCGAAGACCGCGTCGGGGTCCGGGTCGGCGGGACCGCCGAACGAGGGCCTGCCGAGGGCGAGCAGGCCCTTGTCCCAGGCCGCGCAGTCGATGTTGGAGGCGTACGAGTCGGACTTCTCGATCCAGAGTCCGACCGAGCCGGGACGGACGTCACCGGGGTGCGGCACGCTCCACACCACCGTGTCGTGCACCACCACGACACCGTCTCCCGGCGTCGTGCTCGCGGTCGGGAAGGCGTACGCCCAGACGAAGTTGGCGGTGACCGCCAGGATCCGGATGCCGTCGCGGTCCTTGGTGGCCCGGTAGCTGAGCCGGCCCCGGACCCGGGGTGGGTCGGCGGTGAGCCGCGCGCCGGGCGCCAGCCGGGTGGCGTAGCTGCCCGCCTCGCCGGAGGGGAAGTCGTCCCGGACGTCGGCGCGGGCGTCGGGCGCGAACTGGCGGACCAGCCGCTCGGGGTCCTTCGCGGTGAAGAACGCCCGGTCCAGCCGCGCGGTCACCACGGCCTTGCGTACCTTGGCGAGCGCGTCGGTGACCTGCCGGGCGGTGAACGGGCCGGTCCGCTTCGCCGGTGGCAGCGCGATCCCGGCGGCGCCCTCCGGGAAGCCGGCGGCCGGGGTGCCGTCGAACGGCCCGGTGGCCGGTGGCGGCGACGCCGAGGTGACGGCCTGCTCGCCGCTCGGCGGGCTGATCGTCGGGTACGCCACCGGGGCCGCCCGCCACCGCTGGTAGCCCTGGTAGCCGACCGTGGCGACCACCCCGGAGCAGGCCAGCAGCAGCACCGCGACGCCGCCGCCGAGCAGCCTGCCCGAGTGCCGTCCCAGCGCGATCCGCCAGCGGTCGGCGCGGCCGGGCTGGACGTCCGGGGCGGGCTGCCGGAGCCACTCGGGGACCGGGCCGAGCGACTCGTCGGACGGGTGGCCGGCGGGACGCGGTTCGGGGTGGGGCGGTGATCGGTCATCAGACTTCCCGGGCGGGCGGGGCGAGGGGCGCATGATCTTGACACCCCGCCGACCGGGGCGGTATCCCCCGCAGGGCCGATCAGCGGCGTCTGGCAGGCTTGGCGGTCGTGAGCGCAGACGGTCTGATCGTGGTCGACAAGCCCGGCGGCATGACGTCGCACGACGTGGTGGCCCGCATCCGCCGGCTGGCCCGGACCCGTCGGGTGGGCCACGGCGGCACGCTGGACCCGATGGCCACCGGCGTCCTGGTGATCGGCGTCGGGCGGGCCACCCGGCTGCTCACCTACGTGATCGGCGCCGGCAAGAGCTACACCGCCACGATCCGGCTGGGTCAGGCCACGGTCACCGACGACGCCGAGGGCGACGTGATCGCGAGCACGCCGGCCGGCGCGGTCACCGACGACGCGGTACGCGCCGCGCTGGCCCCGCTGACCGGTGAGATCGACCAGGTGCCCAGCGCGGTCAGCGCCATCAAGATCAACGGAGAGCGGGCGTACAAGCGGGTCCGCGACGGGGAGGCGGTCGAGCTGCCGGCCCGCCGGGTCACCGTGTCCCGACTCGACGTGCGGGAGATCCGCCGGGACGTCCCCGACGTGGTGGACGTGGACGTGGACGTGACCTGCTCGTCCGGGACGTACATCCGGGCCCTGGCCCGGGACGCAGGCCTGGCGCTCGGGGTCGGCGGCCACCTCACCGCGCTGCGGCGCACCGCGGTCGGTGGCTTCGGCCTGGCCGAGGCGGCCACCCTGGCGCAGTTGGAGGAGCGCGCGCCGGAGGTGGTGAACCTACCGCTGGACGCCGCCGCCGAGCGGTTCTTCCTGCGCCGGGACGCCTCCGAGGCGGAGGCGCGGACGCTGTCGCACGGC
The DNA here is from genome assembly GCF_013694245.2 of Micromonospora ferruginea. Taxonomy (NCBI): domain Bacteria; kingdom Bacillati; phylum Actinomycetota; class Actinomycetes; order Micromonosporales; family Micromonosporaceae; genus Micromonospora; species Micromonospora robiginosa. The sequence goes on along the minus strand of NZ_CP059322.2, from coordinate 3,888,686 downwards.
GGGCCGCTGGACCCGGCCGGCATCACCGGCCCGTACGCGGTCTTCGGTCCCGCGGGCGGCTTGATCGCTATCGTCAGCGAGCGGGACGGGCGGGCCCGCGCGGAGATCGTCCTGGCCCCGGCCTGACGGCGCGCGGGCGGACACGGGAGGGGAGCGGCATGCAGCGGTGGCGGGGGTACGAGGCGGCGCCCGGCGGCTGGGGGCGTTCGGTGGTCACCATCGGGGTCTTCGACGGGGTGCACCAGGGGCACCAGGCCACCATCGGTCACGCTGTGGCGCGCGCCCGGGAACTGGGCGTCAAGTCGGTGGTGGTGACGTTCGACCCGCACCCGGCCGAGGTGGTGCGCCCCGGCTCGCACCCGGCGGTGCTCACCGAACCGGCCCGCAAGGCCGAGTTGATCGAGGCGCTCGGCGCGGACGTGCTCTGCGTGGTGCCGTTCACCGCCGAGTTCTCCCGGCTGCCGGCCGAGGCGTTCGTGCACGACATCCTGGTCGAGCACCTGCACGCCGCGCTGGTGGTGGTCGGCGACAACTTCCGGTTCGGGCACCGGGCGGCCGGCGACGTGGCCCTGCTGGAGCGGCTGGGCCGCACGTTCGGCTTCGGCGTGGAGGGCGCGCCGCTGGTCGCCGAGGCGGGCACGGTCTTCTCCTCCACGTACATCCGGTCCTGCGTCGACGCGGGCGACGTGCGGGCGGCGGCGGCCGCGCTGGGCCGGCCGCACCGGGTCGAGGGCGTGGTGGTCCGCGGCGACCAGCGCGGACGTGAGCTGGGTTACCCCACCGCCAACCTGCTGACCCACCGGTACGCGGCGGTGCCCGCCGACGGGGTGTACGCGGCCCGGCTGGTGCGCCGTGGCGGCGAGCCGCTCGCGGCGGCGGTCTCCATCGGCACCAACCCGACGTTCTCCGGCCGGGAGCGCCGGGTGGAGGCGTACGCGCTGGACTTCAGCGGCGACCTGTACGGCGAGCGGCTGGCCCTGGACTTCGTGGCGCACCTGCGCGAGCAACGGACGTACGACGCGATCGAACCGCTGGTCGCCCAGATCGCCGAGGACGTGGAGCGCACCCGCCGGGTGGTGTCCTGACCGCATGCCGGGCCGGGGCTGGTAGGCTGACGGGGACGTCGGCTGACCGACGGGGGCCTCGCGTGCCTGCACGACGCCGCGGGTGCGAGGAACCGGTCCGTCGCACCGGTCACCACGACCGCTCCGACGAACCTCATCGAACCACCCACGAAACAGGGAGAACATGGCGCTCGACCAGGAAGCCAAGGCCAAGATCCGCCAGGAGTACGCGACCGCCGAGGGCGACACCGGTTCGCCGGAGGTGCAGGTCGCGGTCCTGACCAAGCGGATCGCGGAGCTGACCGAGCACCTGAAGGTGCACAAGCACGACCACCACAGCCGCCGTGGGCTGCTGCTGCTGGTCGGCCGGCGCCGTCGGCTGCTCAACTACGTCCAGAAGAAGGACATCAACCGCTACCGGTCGCTCATCGAGCGGCTCGGCCTGCGCCGATGACCTGACGGGGGAGTGGCCACTCGGCCGCTCCCCCGTTCCGGTACCACCAGAACCAACCCCGGCCGCGCGACGACCCGAGAGGGAGCCGGTCAGCACCGGTCTCCGGTAGTGGCCCCCGGGAATCCCGGCAGATGCCGGCCCACCCGGGCGCTTCGATCGAAGACCGGCCGCCTGAGCAGTTCCCGTGTCGTCGGCCGACGACGCGAAGGAGCACCACAGCACATGACCGAGACCAACCTCGGCACCGAATCCCGCACCGCCGTGATCGACAACGGGTCCTTCGGCACCCGTGAGATCACCTTCTCCACCGGCCGGCTGGCCCGGCAGGCCGCCGGCTCCGTCGTCGCCCAGCTCGGCGAGACGGTCGTCCTCTCCGCCACCACCGCCGGCAAGCAGCCGCGCGAGTCGTTCGACTTCTTCCCGCTGACCGTCGACGTCGAGGAGCGGATGTACGCCGCGGGCCGGATCCCCGGCTCGTTCTTCCGCCGCGAGGGCCGGCCCAGCGAGGACGCCATCCTCACCTGCCGGCTGATCGACCGGCCGCTGCGCCCGTCGTTCGTCAAGGGCCTGCGCAACGAGGTCCAGGTCGTCGAGACCGTGCTGGCGCTCGACCCGCAGCACCCGTACGACGTGGTGGCCATCAACGCCGCCTCGATGTCGACCAAGCTCTCCGGCCTGCCGTTCTCCGGCCCGATCGGGGCGACCCGGGTCGCGCACGTGGACGGCCAGTGGGTCGCCTTCCCGACCCTGGAGGAGCTGGCCCGCGCCACCTTCGACATGGTCGTGGCCGGTCGCACCCTCGCCGACGGCGAGGTCGCGATCATGATGGTCGAGGCCGAGGCCACCCCGAACGCGGTGGCCCTGATCTCGGACGGCGCCACCGCGCCGACCGAGGAGATCGTGGCCAGCGGCCTGGAGGCCGCCAAGCCGGCCATCCGTGAGCTGTGCCGGGCGCAGAGCGAGCTGGCCGAGGTGGCCGCCAAGCCGGTCAGCGAGTTCCCGGTGTTCCTGGACTACCAGGACGACGTGTACGACGCGGTGGCCGACGTGGCCCGCGCCGACGTCACCGAGGCGCTCAAGATCGCCGGCAAGGCCGACCGCGAGGAGGCCCTGGACCGGATCAAGGCCAAGGTCGCCGAGGAGCTGACCGGTCGGTTCGAGGGTCGCGAGAAGGAGCTGTCCGCCGCGTTCCGCTCGCTGACCAAGTCCGAGGTCCGCAACCGGGTGCTGCGCGAGCAGGTCCGCATCGACGGCCGCGGCCCGCGTGACATCCGTCCGCTGAGCGCCGAGGTCGGCGTGCTGCCGCGGGTGCACGGCTCGGCGCTGTTCGAGCGCGGCGAGACCCAGATCCTGGGCGTCACCACGCTGAACATGCTGCGCATGGAGCAGATGGTGGACACGCTGTCCCCGGAGAACCGCAAGCGCTACATGCACAACTACAACTTCCCGCCGTACTCGACCGGTGAGACCGGCCGGGTCGGCTCGCCGAAGCGTCGCGAGATCGGTCACGGCGCGCTGGCCGAGCGGGCGCTGATCCCGGTGCTGCCGTCGCGCGAGGAGTTCCCGTACGCCATCCGGCAGGTCTCCGAGGCGCTCGGCTCCAACGGCTCCACCTCGATGGGCTCGGTCTGCGCCTCGACGCTGGGCCTGCTCTCGGCCGGTGTGCCGTTGAAGGCGCCGGTCGCCGGCATCGCCATGGGCCTCATCTCGGACGAGGTCGACGGCAAGACCCAGTACGTGACGCTGACCGACATCCTCGGCGCCGAGGACGCGTTCGGCGACATGGACTTCAAGGTCGCCGGCACCCGTGACTTCGTCACCGCGCTGCAGCTCGACACCAAGCTCGACGGCATCCCGTCGGACGTGCTGGCCGCCGCGCTCCAGCAGGCGCACGAGGCCCGGCAGACCATCCTCGACGTGATGCAGCGGGCCATCGAGGCGCCGGCCGAGATGTCGGACTACGCGCCGCGGGTCACCACCGTCAAGATCCCGGTCGACAAGATCGGCATGGTGATCGGCCCGAAGGGCCAGACCATCAACGCCATCCAGGACGAGACCGGCGCCGAGATCTCCATCGAGGACGACGGCACCATCTACGTCGGCGCGACCAACGGCCCGTCGGCCCAGGCCGCGGTGGACCGGATCAACGGCATCGCCAACCCGACCCTGCCGAAGGTGGGCGAGCGGTTCCTCGGCACGGTGGTGAAGACCGCCGCGTTCGGCGCCTTCATCTCGCTGCTGCCGGGCCGCGACGGCCTGCTGCACATCTCCAAGGTGGGCGACGGCAAGCGGGTCGAGAAGGTCGAGGACTTCCTCAACGTCGGCGACAAGGTCGAGGTCGAGATCGCGGACATCGACGCCCGCGGCAAGATCTACCTGGACAAGATCCGTCCGGAGGGCGCCGAGGCGCCGGCCGCCGGTGAGGCCGCCGGTGGCGAGCGTCCGGCCGGCCGGGACCGCGGCGGCGACCGTGGCCCGCGCGGTGACCGCGGCGGTGACCGTGGTGGCGACCGTGGCGGCGAGCGCCGCTCGGAGGGTGGCGAGGGCGGCGACCGGCCGCGTCGCCGCACCCGGCACAGCTGATCACCGACCGGCCCGGGTGACGTACGCGTCGCCCGGGCCGGCCCACGGCTCCAGGTCGCGCGGCGGGCTGGAGCCGTCGTTCGTCCCACCCACCCTTCGTGGCACGGAGAGCAGGTCTGTCGTGAGTTCGTCCTCCCCGGCACGGGCGGTCACCCGCACCCTCAGCGACGACCCGCTCGGCGGCACCGTCCGCCGCACCGTGCTGCCCAGCGGCCTGCGGGTGCTCACCGAGGCGATCCCGGCGATGCGCAGCGTCTCGTTCGGCATCTGGGTGGCGGTCGGCTCCCGGGACGAGACCGGGCCGCAGGCCGGCGCCGCGCACTTCCTGGAGCACCTGCTCTTCAAGGGCACCAGGAAGCGCAGCGCGCTGGAGATCTCGTCCGAGATCGAGGCGGTGGGCGGCGAGACCAACGCGTTCACCACGAAGGAATACACCTGCTACTACGCGCGGGTGCTGGACGAGGACCTGCCGCTGGCCATCGACGTGATGTGCGACGCGGTCGCCGACTCGGTGCTGGCCGCCGCCGACGTGGAGACCGAGCGCGGCGTCATCCTCGAAGAGATCGCCATGCACGACGACGAGCCCGGTGACGAGGTGCACGACCTCTTCGCCCGCGCGATCTACGGCGACCACCCGCTGGGCCGGCTGATCTCCGGCACCGAGGAGACGGTCACGCCGATGACCCGGCGGCAGATCCAGGGCTTCTACCGCAGCCGGTACACCGCGCCGCAGATCGTCATCGCCGCCGCCGGCAACCTCGACCACGCCGCCGTGGTCAAGCTGGTCCGGCAGGCGCTGCGCGGCACCCCGCTGGACACCGACCCGGCCACGCCGGCGCCGCACCGGGCGACCGCCCCGGCGGTACGCGTGCAGCCGGCCACCACCCTGGTCGAGCCGAAGGAGACCGAGCAGGCGCACGTGCTGCTCGGCTGCCCGGCCATCGACCGCACCGACGACCGGCGCTTCGCGTTGGGCGTGCTCAACAACGTGCTCGGCGGCGGCATGTCCAGCCGGCTGTTCCAGGAGATCCGGGAGCAGCGGGGGCTCGCCTACTCGGTCTACTCCTACGCCAGCCAGTACGCGGACAGCGGCGTGTTCGCCGTCTACGCCGGCTGCGCGCCCGGCAAGGTGGACGAGGTGCTGGACCTGACCCGCGCCGAGCTGGCCCGGGTGGCGGCCGAGGGGATCACCGAGGCCGAGCTGGCCCGGGGCAAGGGGATGAGCAAGGGTTCCTTCGTGCTGGGGCTGGAGGACACCGGGTCGCGGATGAGCCGGCTGGCCAAGGGTGAGCTGCTCTACGGCAACCTGATGCCCGTCGACGAGCTGCTGGCCCGGGTGGACGCGGTGACGCTCGCCGACGTGAACGACCTGGCCGCCGAGCTGCTCGCCCGGCCGATGTCGCTGGCCGTGGTCGGCCCGTTCGAGTCCGGCGCGTTCACCGTCGGTCGTTGAGCCGGCCGACCGCCGGGTGAGGCCCGTCCCGATTGGGATAGGTTGTGCCCCGTGACTGACGTGCGGGAGAAGGGCCCGGCCGCGGCGGCCCGGGTCGGCGTGCTGGGTGCCCGGGGCCGGATGGGCATGGAGGTCTGCAAGGCGGTCGACGCCGCCGCCGACCTGGAGCTGGCCGCGGCCGTGGACCAGGGCGACGACCTGACCGAGGTCGCCGACGCCCGCGCCGGCGTGGTCGTCGACTTCACCACCCCCGACGCCGTCATGGACAACCTGCGCTGGTGCGTCGAGCGGGGCATCCACGCCGTGGTGGGCACCACCGGCTTTACCGAGCGGCGGCTGGACCAGGTGCGCGACTGGCTGGCCGACCGCCCCAGGGTGGGCGTGGTGGTCGCGCCCAACTTCGGCATCGGCGCGGTGCTGATGATGCAGTTCGCGGCCCGCGCCGCCCGGCACTTCGAGTCCGTCGAGATCGTCGAGCAGCACCACCCGCGCAAGCTGGACGCGCCCAGCGGCACCGCCACCCACACCGCCCGGCTGATCGCGGCGGCCCGCGCCGAGGCCGGGCTGGGTCCCGCGCCGGACGCCACCCGCGACGAGGTGGCCGGCGCCCGGGGCGCCGACATCGACGGGGTACGCGTGCACGCGGTCCGCGCCACCGGCCTGGTCGCCCACCAGGAGGTGCTGTTCGGCACCACCGGCGAGACGCTGACCATCCGGCACGACTCGTACGACCGGGCCTCGTTCATGCCCGGCGTGCTGCTGGCGGTGCGCGAGGTTCCCCGCCGGCCCGGCCTCACCGTCGGCCTGGACGCCCTGCTCGACTGAGGCGCCGCGCGGCGCCCCGCAGGTGCGCAACGGCGATCAAGCGGCACCGCACCCGGCGGGTGCAGGCTGAACGCATGAACCGGAACGACGGACTCACCGGCCTCCTCGACGTCCTGCAGGCCGCGCTCGACGATCCGGCGGCGAGCCCGTCGGGTCTGGCCGCACGGGTCCACCTGTCCCGGTTCCACTTCGACCGGCTGGTCGCCGCGGCCACCGGGGAACCGCCGGGCGCGCTGCGCCGACGGCTGCTCCTGGAACGCGCGGCGCACCGGCTCGTCACCAGCGACCGGACCGTCCTCGACATCGCGGTCGAGGCCGGGTACGGCTCGCACGAGGCGTTCACCCGCGCCTTCCAGCGGTCGTACGGCCTTGCCCCGACCGCGGTCCGGCGGCGCCCACCGCTGGTCTTCCGCGAGCTGGAGCTGCCCTGCCCCAGCGGCGTCCACTTCCAACCGCCCGGTGGCCTCCGGCTGCCGGCCGCACGTCAGGAGACCCCGATGAACGTGCTCCAACACTTGGTCGACCACCACGTCGAGACCCTCACCGCGATCATCGACCGCGCGGGCGGCCTCGACGAGCAGGTCCTCGACCGTCCGGTCACCGTGTCCGTGGAGACGATCGACGACGACCCGACGCTCCGCTCGCTGATCAACGCGATGGTCACGCAGGAGGAACACTGGCTGTCGGCGTTGCGCGGCGGCGACTGGCCCGACGAGAGCGACCGGTCGGTGCGCGGCCTGGCCGCCCGGCACGCGGTCGCCGGGCGGGACTGGCGGGCGTTCGTCGCCCGGACGCTCGCCGACGGCACCCTCGCGGACACCTTCGTCGACACCACCTGCACGCCCCCGACCACCCACACGCTGGGTGGCACCATCGGCCACGTGATCACCTTCGCCGCGGTACGCCGGACCCTGGCGATCGGCGCCCTGCGCAGCGCCGGGGTCACCGACCTCGGCGCCGGCGATCCCCGCCCGTACCTCGACCACGCCGCCCGCGCGTAAGGCGGGGGCCCCGGTTAACGCATTCTGCATAACCGGGGCCCCCGCCCAACCCTCCTGCCGCCGGGGCTCCGTGAAATGGATGGTCGGCGGGTGGGGGCGGTCCTAGGCTGACCGCCATGATCGACTCTGGAGAGCGTGACCGCCTCGGCCGCCGGGTGACCCTGCGGCCGGTGGGCGACGACAACTGGCGGCCGGTGGCCGACGTGGCCCCGCGCGACGACCAGCGCGGCTTCGTGCCGGCCCTGGCCGCCCGTTACCTGCTGCTCACCACGCACTCGGACGTCTGGACCTCGCTCGCCGTGTACGCCGACGAGACCGTGGTGGGGCACGTCATGTGGGGGGTGGACGACGACGGCTCCCGCTGGATCGGCGGCATGGTGATCGACGCCGCCGAGCAGGGCCGGGGCCTGGGCCGCGCCACGGTGCGCACGCTCGCCGGCTGGCTGGCCGAGGCGGGCCACCCGGTCCGCCTGAGCTACCACCCGGACAACACCGCCGCCGCGGCCCTCTACACCTCCCTGGGCTTCCACCCCACCGGCGCCACGGAGGACGACGAACTGGTGGCCGAACTCCCCCCTCCTGACACCCCCCCCCGGTGGTCGCTCAAGAAGTTCGCGCCGCCCGTACCCACCTACCCAGCCGTCGATCATGAAGTTGGCGGCGGTGAGGGAGATCCACAAGGCCGCCAACTTCATGATCAACGCGCCTGGGGGTGCGGGGTGGGGTGCGGGGTGGGGGTGGGGAAGGGGGCGGCGGGGGTGGGGATGTGGGCGGGCTTGAGGGAGGGTGGCAGGTCGGTCAGGGTGGGGTGGCCGGTGTGGTCGACCGACGCGGTGACCGGGGTGCCGGCGATGCGCAGGCCGGTCGCGCTCAGCGCACCCAGCTCGGGGCCGGCCAGCGGGCGCAGGTCGACCCGGCCGTTCGGCACGTCGGGATAGACGCCCAGCCCGGCCTGGAGCAGCAGCACCGCCGCCGCCGCCGACCAGGCCTGCGGGCGGCAGGCGGCCGGGTAGGGCACCGGCCGGCCGAGCGCCGCCCGGTCGTCGCCGCCGTACAGCTCGGGCAGGCGGTAGTCGAACGCCTCGGCGGCGGTGAGCAGGCCGTCGGCGAGCCGGAGCGCCGCCGCCCGGTGCCCGTCGCGGGCCAGCCCGGCGAGCACGATCGCGGTGTCGTGCGCCCAGATCGAACCGCAGTGGTACGACAGCGGGCTGAAGCCGGCGTCGTCGGTGGACATGGTGCGCAGCCCGAAGCCGCCGGCCATCGCCTCGGTGGAGAGCAGCGCCGCGACCTGGGCCGACTCGGCGTCGGACAGCAGCCCGGTGCCGAGCAGGTGACCGATGTTGCTGGTCAGTGAGTCCACCGGGCGCTTGTCCCGGTCCAGGGCCAGCGCGGGCTGCGGGCCGTGCCGGCCGTCGACCCAGAACGTGGACCGGAACCGCTCGGCGAGCCGGTCGGCGTAGTCGCGCCAGCGGTCGGCGCCCGGGCGGCCGAACGCGTCCAGCAGGTTCGCGCCGTCGGTCGCCGCCTGGTACGCGTACCCCTGCACCTCGGCCAGCACGATCGGCGGCGCGGCCAGCCGGCCGTCGCGGAAGCGCACCGCGTCGCCGGAGTCCTTCCAACCCTGGTTGGCGAGGCCGTGGCCGGTGGTGTCGACGTACTCGACGAAGCCGTCGCCGTCGGCGTCGGCGTGCTCGTCGAGCCAGCGCAGCGCCGCCTCCAGGTGCGGCAGCAGCGGCTCGACCTGGTCGGCGGGCAGGCCCCAGCGCCAGGCGTCGTGCAGCAGGTCGACCCAGAGCATCGTCGCGTCGACCGTGCCGTAGTAGGCCGGCGGGAGCCGCAGCCCCTGGTTCGGGGCGAACTCGTGCCGGCGCAGCTCGTGCAGGATCTTGCCGGGCTGCTCGCCGGTGGCCGGGTCGACCCGGGTGCCCTGCCGGCGGGCCAGCACCCGCAGCGTGCCGGCGGCCAGGTCGGTGCCGAGCGGCAGCATCATCCGGGCGGCCCAGAGGCTGTCCCGGCCGAAGAGGGTGAGGAACCAGGGCACGCCGGCGCCGAGGAAGACGTCCTCGGGGTGGGCCGGTTCGGCCAGCCGCAACCCGCGCAGGTCGGCCAGGGAGCGGTCGAGCAGCCGCAGCAGGCGGCGGTCGTCGGCGTCGACGCGTGGCTCGGCCCAGCTCGCCTCGGCCGGCGCCGCGGTCACCACCGCCCGCGGGTCGGTGACCGCGAGCCGCCAGCGCAGCGTGACCGAGGTGCCCGGGTCGACGGTGACCGGCCAGCTCAGGCGGGGTGCGACGGCGCGCTCGTCGGTGGCGTCCACGGTGGCGTCCTCGCCGGTCACGGTGACGGTGAGACCGTCGGCGGCCCACCGCACCCCACCCGGTCCGCCGGTGGTTGCCGCCAGCGGGGTGACCGGGCGGCCGATCTTGACCTGCTCGATCGGGGCGAGGTCGCAGGCCAGGTCGACGGTGACGGTGGTGCGGACCGGCTCGGCGGTGGTGGCGGAGACGACGATCTCCTCGGTGAGCCCGCTCGGGCCGGCCTGCCGGGTGCGCTCGACCCGGACGGTCGGGTCGGGGGTGGGGTCGCCGAGCCAGCGGGCCAGGCCGACGAAGCGGGCGTCGTGCGGGCCGGTGGCGCCGCCGGCGATCGGCTCCGGCTCCCGCCCGTCGAGGCGCAGCTCGGCACGGGAGAGCACCCGGGCGTCGGCGTGGAAGACGCCCTGGACACCGTGCGGCCGGAGCTGACCGGCCGCGTCGCCCAGCGCGCTGGTGGGGGCGTGCACCACGCCGACCAGGTCGTGCAGCAGCGGTTGGAGGTGGCGTTCGGTCATCGGGGGGACTCCTGGTGCTGATCGGTGGCGACGAACGTCTTGACAGATGGCCGTGGCCGGGTGCACAGTGCGAAACATTCCAGAAACTTTGAACGTTCTAATCCTGCCCCATCGGGATTGGATCGTTCAAGGCGGCGAGAGGGATTTCGTGGGAGAAAAGGTAACCATCGCAACGGTGGCCCGGCACGCCCAGGTCAGCCGGCAGACCGTCTCCAACGTGCTCAACGCGCCGCACATCGTCCGCGAGGACACCCGGCAACGGGTGCGCGAGGCGATCGCGGCGCTCGGCTACCGGGCCAACCAGGCCGCCCGGCAGATGCGGACCGGCCGGTCCCGGCTCATCGCCGTCCGGATCGAACCCACCCGCGACGGCATCAACGGCTCGGTCCTCGACCGCTTCCTGCACGGCCTCACCGAGACCGCCGACGCCGCCGGCTACCGGGTCATGCTCTACACCGCCCGCGGCGACGAACAGGAGATCGCCACCTACGACGACCTGCTCGGCGCGTACGACCTGGACGCGTTCGTGCTCACCGGCACCAAGCACGGCGACCCGCGTACCGCGTGGCTGGCCGAACGGAACGTGCCGTTCGTGACCTTCGGCCGGCCCTGGGACACCCCCGAGGCGCACCCCTGGGTCGACGTCGACGGCGCCGCCGGGACCGCACAGGCCACCCGGCACCTGCTCGCCGCCGGGCACCGCCGGATCGCCTTCGTCGGCTGGCCCGCCGGCTCGGGCGTCGGCGACGACAGGCGCGCCGGCTGGCGTACCACGATGGCGGAGGTCGGCCTGGACGGCGCCGCACCGGACCGCGCCACCGAGGACGGCATCGCCCAGGGCGAGCGCGAGTCGCGCGCGCTGCTCGCCCTCGACGCGCCGCCGACCGCGGTGGTCTGCGCCAGCGACTCGCTCGCCCTCGGCGCGTGGCAGGCCGCCCGTGACACGGCGACCGACCTCGCCGTCGTCGGCTTCGACGACACCCCGGTGGCCGCCGCGGTCGGGCTGAGCAGCGTCAGCCAACCGCTCGGCGAGGCCGCCGCCCGCTGTGTCGAGCTGCTCACCGGGCTGCTCGACGGACAGCAGCGCGACCCCCGACTGCTGCTGAATCCCTCGCTGGTGCTCCGGCACTCGGCGTGATCCCATCCCCCACCAGGAGAAACAGATGACACCTCGGATTCTCACCCGGGCCGCGGTGGCCGGCGTCGCCGCCGTCGCCCTGCTCGGCTCCGCCGCCTGCGGCAGCGGCTTCGACGACTCGGCCGACGACGCCAAGCAGTCCAGCGGCCCGGCCAACCTGCAGATCCTGATCGGCTCGTCCGGCGACGCCGAGACCAAGGCCGTCAAGGACGCCGCCGCCGCGTGGGCCGGCTCCTCCGGCAACAGCGCCACCGTCACCCCGGCGCAGGACCTCACCCAGCAGCTCGGCCAGGCGCTGGCCGGCGGCACCCCGCCGGACGTGTTCTACGTCGACGCGGCCCGCTTCGCCGACTACGCCAGCGTCGGCGCGCTGGAGCCGTACGGCGACAAGGTGAACAACTCCGACGACTTCTACGAGAGCCTGCGCACCGCGTTCACCTACGACGGCAAGCTCTACTGCGCGCCGAAGGACTTCTCCACCCTGGCCCTACAGATCAACACCGACCTGTGGACCAAGGCCGGGCTGACCGACGCCGACGTGCCGACCACCTGGGACCAGCTCACCGCCGTCAGCCAGAAGATCAAGGCGAAGGGCCAGGTCGCGATCGCGCTCGGCGACACCCGGGACCGCATCGGCGCGTTCCTGGTGCAGAACGGCGGCTGGCTGATGAGCAAGGACGGCAAGCAGCCGACCGCGGACACCCCGGAGAACCTCCAGGCGCTGCAGTACGTCAAGTCGCTGCTCACCAACGGCTACGCGAAGTTCCCGAAGCAGCTCGACGCCGGCTGGTCCGGTGAGGCGTTCGGCAAGGGCAAGGCCGTCATGACGATCGAGGGCAACTGGATCAAGGGCGCCCTGCAGAACGACTTCCCGAACGTGAAGTACAAGGTGGTGCCGCTGCCGGCCGGGCCGAAGGGCCAGGGCACGCTCTCCTTCACCCAGTGCTGGGGCATCGCCGCCAAGTCCAAGTACAAGGAGCAGGCGATCAAGTTCGTCGAGGCGATGACCGCCGGCGAGCAGCAGATCGGCTTCGCCAAGGCGTTCGGCGTGATGCCGTCCCGCCAGTCGGTCCGCGACCAGTACACCGGCGCCTTCCCGGCGGACAAGCCGTTCATCGACGGCGTCGAGTACGCCCAGGGCCCGGTCAACGCGCCGAAGATGGACAGCGTGCTGCGTGACCTGGAGGCCGGCCTGCAGGGCCTGGCCACCGGCGACCCGAAGACCATCCTGGCCAACTTCGACAAGAACGCCAAGGCGGCGCTCGGCGGCTGAGGTGTTTGGAGGGGCCCCTTGTTAACAGACGGGTGTTAATAGGGGGCCCCTCCTTACACCTCCCCCGAGCGAAGGAGGAGGGAATGGCAACGGACACGCTCGCCGCGCCGGGCACCGCGCCGGCCGGCCCGCCGCGCCGCCGTACCGGCGGCATCCGCAGCAACGAGAACGTCGCCGGCTGGCTCTTCGTCGCGCCGGTGATCCTGATCCTCGGGCTCTTCATGCTGCTGCCGATCCTGATGGCGCTCTGGGTGAGCCTCACCGGGTGGAACGGCCAGGGCAGCCCGTTCACCGGCGACGTGCCGTTCGTCGGCGGCGACAACTACAGCCGGCTGTTCACCGAGGACGGGCTCGCCCGCCGCGACTTCATGACCGCCATCCGCAACAACATCTACTACGTCGGGATCGTGGTGCCGGTGCAGACCGTGCTCGCGCTCGGTCTCGCCCTGGTGGTCAACAACCGGCTGCTCAAGGGGAAGGGATTCTTCCGCAGCGCGTTCTACTTCCCCTCGGTCACCAGCTCGGTGGCGATCAGCGTGGTGTTCCTCTTCCTGTTCGCCAACTCCGGCGCGGTCAACCGGCTGCTCGGCCTGCTCGGCATGGACGGGCCGGAGTGGTTCGCGGACGGCCGCGGCGTGCTGCACCTGCTGCTCGGCGCGTTCGGCGTGGACAGCCCGCCGGCCGCGCTCACCTCCGGCGGCCCGTTCGGGCTGACCTGGTGGGACTGGCTCTCCGGGCCGAGCGTCGCGATGACGTCGATCATCTGCCTGGTCATCTGGACCACCTCGGGCACGTTCATGCTGATGTACCTGGCCGCGTTGCAGAACGTCCCGGTGGCGCTGGACGAGGCCGGCATGCTCGACGGGGCGAGCCGTTGGCAGCGCTTCCGGTACGTCACCCTGCCGCTGCTCAAGCCCACCACGTTCCTGGTGGTCACGCTGGGACTGATCGGCTCCTGGCAGGTCTTCGACCAGGTGTACGTGATGAGCCAGGGCGACCCGGCCAAGACCACGCTCACCCCGGCGTACCTGTCGTACCGGACCGCGTTCCGGGACTTCGACTACGGCTCCGGCGCGGCCATCTCGTTCGTGCTGTTCCTGATCATCATCGTGCTCACCCTGTTCCAGCGCCGGCTGATGGCCGACCGGGACGGTCCCCGGCGTGGCCGGTGGTGGCGTCGACGCGTACCGGAGGGGTCCTGACATGGCCGTGCTGACCGACCGGCCGGCGCCCGTCGCGCGCCGCGCCGACCGTGGGCCCCGCGCCCGGGTCAACCGCTTCCTCGGGTACGGCGTCCTGATCTTCTTCGGGCTGGTCTTCCTCTACCCGTTCGTGATCCAGCTCGCGAACTCGCTGAAGACCGAGCCGGACGCGGCGGCCAACCCGCTCTCGCCGGTGCCCGACCCGCTCACCCTGGCCGGCTTCGAGCGGATCTTCGCGGGCACCGCCTTCCCGCTCTGGCTCGGCAACTCGCTGCTGGTCACCGTGGTGGTGACGCTCGGCCGGGTGTTCCTCGACTCGCTCGCCGGCTACGCGCTGGCCCGGCTGCGGTTCCGCGGCAGGGCGGGGCTGTTCGCCGCCGTCATCGCGGTGATGGCGGTGCCGGGCGTGGTGCTGCTGATCCCGAAGTTCCTGGTGCTCAAGCAGATCGGCCTCTACGACAGCTACGCCGGCCTGATCGTGCCGCTGCTCGCCGACGCGGCCGGCGTCTTCATCATGAAGCAGTTCTTCGAGTCGATCCCGGTGAGCATGGAGGAGGCGGCCCGGATCGACGGCGCCGGCGTGTTCCGCACGTTCTGGTCGGTGGTCCTGCCGATGGCCCGACCGGCCCTGATCACGCTGACCATCCTGTCGTTCCAGGGCTCCTGGAACGAGTTCCCGCACAGCCTCGTCTCGGTGCAGGACCCGGACCTGTTCACGCTGCCGCGTGGGCTCGCCGACCTGGTCAGCGGCTCGCTCGGCAAGGGCACGCAGTATCCGCTGAAGCTCGGTGCGGCGCTGCTGGCCACCATCCCGGTGGCGGTGCTCTTCGTGATCTTCCAGCGCTACTTCGTCCGCGGCGCCAACGAGGGGGCGGACAAGGGCTGACCGGCGGCCGGCGGTCCCGCCCCGTGCCGGGACCGCCGGTCTGCGCCGTCAGACGTCAGACCGGCGGGCGGGCGGAAACTCATCGCTGCGCCGGAACATTTTCCTCCGGGACGCCGACGTGCAGGCGGAGCTGCGGGACCAGCATGTCGTCCACGTCCAGCGCCCGGGTCGCGCCGTCCGGCTCCCAGCCGGTCGAGCCGAGGAACGCCCGGGTCGCCGCGTCCGCGTCGAACGCCCACGCCACCGCGCGGCCGAAGCCGTCCGCGCGCCAGTGCTCGACGGCGGCGGCGAGCAGCCGGCTGCCGTGTCCGCGCCGGCCCCAGCGCGGCTCGACCAGCAGGTCCGTCACCGCCACCACGCCCGACGCGAGCGCGTCCGCCGGCTCGCCCGGTGCGAGCGCCTCGGCATCGGCCGGACCGGAGGCGGCGAACCCCACCAGATACGATTGCGCGGCCTGTTCGACGGCGACCAGCACCCGGTGCGCGCCCGAGGGCGGCTCCTGCACCGCCGCGCCCCACCGCCGGGCGAGGTACGCCTCGTCCAGGTTGTCGAGCACGTGCCGGGGCAGGATCCGGCGGTACGCGACCCGCCAGGTCGCGAGCTGGATGCGGGCGATCTCGGCGACGTCCTCGGGACGCGCGGGGCGGACGTAGCCTTCAGCCATGGCACGTGAGCCTACGCAGGGCGAGGAGGGTGACGGTGGCGCAGGGTGCCGGGCGGACGACCGCGCAGGTCGTCACCGTGGCGGCGCTCGCCGCGGCGGTCACCGTGTTCCTCTCCGTGGCGGCGGTCCGGCACGGCTTCTTCGACCTGCGGGTCTACTACGGCGCGCTGACCTACTGGACCCGTGACGGCGGGGAGATCTACGACTTCCTCAAGGCCGGCACCCAGTACGGCTTCACCTATCCGCCGTTCGCCGCGCTGGTCATGCTGCCGATGGCGTACCTGCCGTGGACCGCCGCGATCGTGGTCAGCGTCGCCGCGACGGTCGTGGTCAGCGCCGTGGTGATCTGGTGGCTGCTGGACCCGGTGGCCCGTCGCTCCGGCTGGACCCGGTGGTTCACCCTCGCGGTCGCGCTCTGCCTGGCCGCCGCGTACGAGCCGATGCGGGAGACGGTCAACTTCGGCCAGGTCAACATGCTGCTGCTGTTCCTGGTGGCGGTGGACCTGCTGCGGCTGCTGCCGGCCGGCAACCGCTGGGCCGGCGTGGGCATCGGCCTGGCCACCGCGATCAAGCTGACCCCCGGCATCTTCATCGTCTACCTGCTGGTCACCGGCCGCTGGCGGGCCGCCGCGACGGCGGTCGGCTCGGCCGCCGTCGCCACGCTGGTGGCCGCCGGGCTCTTCCCGGACGCCTCCCGGGAGTTCTGGACCGAGGCGTTGTGGAACACCGACCGGGTCGGCGAGCTGGCGTTCGTCTCCAACCAGTCGCTGCGCGGGGTGGTGGCCCGGCTCGACCCGGAGCACCCGAGCACGGTGGCCTGGCTGGTGCTCGTGCTGGCCACGCTGGCGATCTGGGGCTGGCGCTGCCGGGCCGCGGTGGCCGCCGGCGACGAGGCCGCCGGCCTGGCCCTGACCGGCGCGGTGATGTGCCTGGTCAGCCCGGTGACCTGGGTGCACCACCTGGTCTGGCTGCTGCCCGGGTTGATCCTGCTGGTCGACAACGGCACGGCGGCGCCCGCGCGCAGCCGCCGGCGCCGCGTGCTGCTGGCCGCCGCGCTGATCGGGTACGCGTTGCTGTGCAGCCGCATCGTCTGGTCCTGGGAGAAGGACTTCACCGGCGTGGACGGCTTCCTGGGCAGCAACACCTACGTCTGGATCAGCCTGGCGCTGCTGCTCGGCCTGCCGATCCGGCCGGGTCAGCCGTCGAGCCGGCCGGTGTAGCGCAGCTCCCGGAGCAGGACCGGATCCTGCCCGCCGTGCAGCGGCACCGGATAGGCGGACTCCTCCCCGTCCGGTGAGTGCCCGGCCCGCTCGTAGAAGCGGCGGGCCCGGGCGTTGTCGGCGAGCACCCACAGCCGGTAGTCCGTCCATCCCCGCTCGGCCAGCCCGGCCCGCGCCGCCGCGAGCAGCGCCCGGCCGGCGCCCGAACCCCAGTGCGCCGGCTCCAGGTAGATGGCCAGCAGTTCCCCGTGCGCCGGGTCGAGGTCGCCACGGTCCTGGTTGTTCCGGTACGGCCCGAACGTGGTGAAGCCGGCGAGCACCCCGTCGGCCTCGGCGACCAGCGTGGTGAACGGGTGCTCCGGGTCGGCGGTGCCGAGGTCGCGGCGGCGCTGCGCCCAGGCGCGCGGGTTGAGCCGGCCCAGCACCTCGTCCGGCATGATCCCGGCGTACCCGGCCTGCCAGCCGTGGATGTGCACCCGGGCGATCGCCTCGGCGTCGTCCGGCTCCTCCCGACGGATGGTGAGCACCTGTGTAGTTGTATGCCCGGACGGGCGAGGGGTCCAGCCGCCGCTCCGGCGGTGTCGGAGGAGTGGATTAGGGTCGCCGACGATGGCCGCACCGGAATCGCTCTCGCTCGCCCAGGCCCGCCGGGTCGCCCTGGCCGCCCAGGGTTTCGCCGACCCGCCGCCCACCGGCGTGCCGACCCGCCGGCACCTGCGCCGGGTGCTCGACCGGGTCGGGTTGATCCAGATGGACTCGGTCAACGTGCTCCAGCGCGCGCACTACCTGCCGCTCTACAGCCGGCTCGGGCCCTACCCGACCGCCCTGCTCGACGCCGCCGCCTACCGCCGCCCCCGTGAGCTGTTCGAATACTGGGCGCACGAGGCGTCACTGGTCCCGGTCGGGCTGCACCCGGCGCTGCGCTGGCGGATGGCCAAGGCGCGTGACGACGCCTGGGGCGGGATGCGCCGGATCGCCCAGGAGCAACCCGAGCTGGTGGCGTGGGTGCGCGACGAGGTGGCCGCCCGCGGCCCGCTCACCGCGGCCGAGATCGAGCACGACGCGCCCCGGGAGACCGGCAACTGGGGCTGGAACTGGTCGACCGTGAAGCGGGCGTTGGAGTTCCTCTTCTGGTCCGGCGAGGTCACCGCCGCCGACCGCACCAGCTCGTTCGCCCGCCGCTACGACCTGCCCGAGCGGGTCCTGCCGGCGGCGGTGCTGGACGCGCCCACCCCCACCGACGCGGACGCCCACCGCGCCCTGGTGTCGATCGCCGCCCGGTCGCTCGGCGTCGCCGCCGAGCCGGAGCTGCGCGACTACTTCCGGCTGCCGGTGGCCGGGGCCCGCCGGGCGCTCGCCGAGCTGGTCGAGGCGGGCGAGCTGACCCCGGTCGCGGTGCAGGGCTGGCGGCAGCCGGCCTACCTGCACGCCGAGGCCCGGCTGCCCCGCTGGGTGCGGGGCAGCACCCTGGTCAGCCCGTTCGACCCGCTGGTGTGGGAGCGGGCCCGCGCCGAGCGGCTGTTCGGCTTCACCTACCGCATCGAGATCTACGTGCCGGCGCCCCAGCGGGTCCACGGCTACTACGTGCTGCCGTTCCGGCAGGGCGAGCGCTTCACCGCGCGGGTCGACCTCAAGGCCGACCGGAAGGCCGGCGTGCTGCTGGTGCCGGCCGCGTGGGCCGAGCCGGGCGTCGACGTGGGGGAGACCGCGATGGCGCTCGCCGCCGAGCTGCACCGGCTCGCCGGCTGGCTCGGCCTGGACGCGGTCGCCGCGCCCGCCGCCGGTGACCTGGCCCCCGCGCTGACCGCCGCGTTGGTGGGCGTGGCGGGTGTACGGTGAGCGCGTGACGAGCGTCGACCGGCCGGCCACCGCGCCCGCCCCGCCCGCCGAGTCGCCCGGGCCCGCCGCCCCGCACGCGCACCCCGGGCCCGCCGAGCCGCATCCGTATGCCGGGCCTGCCGACCCGCACGCGCATGCCGGGGCTCCGTGGCCGGCCGGGGTGGCCTACCAGCCGGTCGAGCCGGACCGGTTCACCCGGGCGGTGCTGCGCCTGCACGCCCGCGCCCCGCGCTGGGCGGTGCCGCTGGCCGCGCTCGGGTGCGTCGGCCTCGGCATCACCTACGCGCTGATCAGCGATCCCACCCAGAGCGACCCGGACGCCCGGCCGACCTGCCTGCTCAAGCTCACCACCGGGCTGGACTGTCCGGGCTGCGGTGGCACTCGCGCCCTCTGGTACGTGCTGCACGGCGACCTGCCGGCCGCCGCCCGGCACCATTTCCTGTTCGTCTTCGCGCTGCCGTTCCTGGCCTGGCTCTTCGTCGCCTGGGCCGGCAACCGGGCGTTCGGCTGGCGGCTGCCCGAGTTGCGGCTCAGCCCGAAGGTGATCGGCGTGTTCCTGGCCGCCTGGGCGGTCTTCTCGGTGGCCCGCAACCTGCCCTGGGCGCCGTTCCCCTCGCTATACGTCTGACGGCACCGCTCCGCACGACGTGGTGGCGCGTCGTGCCGGCCGGTGGACGCCCCGCTTCCCGAGCCCTTTCGAGCTGAGTCGTCCCCGCTATCACGTTTCCCGGCGCCGTCAGGTCCTCGGCGTCACCTGCCCCGCGCAAATCCCGCCGGCGGATCGCGATCTCCTGCAATCTGAGAGTTGTGTTCCACAATTCGAGAGCGCCAAAGATCTTGGTACGAAATGGCCCCTGGAGGGGCCGATTCGCACCAAGATCTCGAAGCCGAAGCCGAAGCCGAAGCCGAAGCCGAAGCCGAAGCCGAAGCCGAAGCCGAAGCCGGTGATGTCACCGACGACTCAGCTCCAAAGGCGCGTCAAAGAGGGGAGCACCGGGCCGCGCGAGACCCTGGCCGCGGCGCGGATGCGACGGTGCCGACCCGGCCGCGTGCCCGATTTCCTCGGCGAGCGGGCGGCAACTACAGTCCTCGGCATGCCGGAGATGGTGCAGCCCCAGGTCAAACTGATCGCGTGGACACAGTTCCAGGCGCCGGACGAGGTGCCCTGGTCGACCGACGCCGACGGTGGGCAGGCGCTCGCCGAGTTCGCCGGGCGGGCCTGCTACCAGAGCTGGAAGAAGCCGAACCCGGCCACCGCGACCAACGCCGGCTACCTGGCGCACATCCTCGACGTCGGCCACCTGAGCGTGCTGGAGCACGGCTCGGTGAGCTTCTACTTCAGCGGCGTCTCCCGGTCGTTCACCCACGAGCTGATCCGGCACCGGCACTTCTCCTACTCCCAGCTCTCCCAGCGCTACGTGCCCGAGCGGGACGCGGCGATGGTCGAGCCGGCGGTGATCGCCGAGGACCCGGAGCTGCACAAGCGGTTCGTCGAGGCGTCCGAGGCGGCGGTGCGGGCGTACACCGATCTGCTGGAGGGGTTGGAGGCCCGCTTCACCGACGAGCCCAACCCGACGCTGCGCCGCAAGCAGGCCCGGCAGGCGGCCCGGGCGGTGCTGCCGAACGCGACCGAGACCCGGATCGTGGTGACCGGCAACTACCGGGCCTGGCGGCACTTCGTGAAGATGCGCGCCACCGAGCACGCCGACGTGGAGATCCGCGAGTTGGCCGTGGAGTGCCTGCGCCAGCTCCAGGGCGTGGCGCCGAACGTGTTCGCCGACTTCGTGATCTCCACGCTGCCGGACGGCACCGAGGTGGCGGCGTCGCCGCACGCCGAGTGACTCGTCGCCCTTCGCCGCCGGGGCACCGGTGCTCGTCCGCTAGGTTGTGAGCATGACGCACGACCACTCCGCCGCCCCGGACCGAGGCCCGTCGCGCCCGTTCGGGCGGGTGATCACGGCCATGGTGACGCCGTTCACCCCCGACGGCGCGCTCGACCTCGACGGCGCGGCCCGGCTGGCCCGCCACCTCGTCGACGAGCAGGGCAACGACGCGCTGGTGCTCAACGGCACCACCGGCGAGTCGCCGACCACCACCGACGCGGAGAAGGAGACCCTGGTCCGCGCCGTGGTCGAGGCGGTCGGCGACCGGGCCCGGATCGTCGCCGGGGTGGGCACCAACGACACCCGGCACACCGTCGAGCTGGCCGCGCAGGCCGAGAAGGCCGGCGCACACGGCCTGCTGGTGGTCACGCCGTACTACAACAAGCCGCCGCAGGCCGGGCTGCTGCACCACTTCACCACCGTCGCGGACGCCACCGGGCTGCCGGTCATGCTCTACGACATCCCGCACCGCTCCGGCGTGGCGATCGCCACCGAGACGCTGGTGAAGCTGGCCGAGCACGGGCGGATCGTCGCGGTCAAGGACGCCAAGGGCGACCTGATCGCCACCTCGGAGGTGCTGGCCCGCAGCGACCTCGCGTTCTACAGCGGCGAGGACGCGCTGACCCTGCCGTTCCTGTCGATCGGCGCGGTCGGCGTGGTCGGCACGTCCACGCACTTCACGGGCGCGCCGACGAAGCAGATGATCGAGGCGTTCGACGCGGGCGACACCGCCGGCGCGCTCGCGCTGCACCGCCGGCTGCTGCCGCTGTACACCGGAATCTTCCGCACCCAGGGCACGATCCTGGTCAAGGCCGGCCTCGCGGCCCAGGGCCTGCCGGCCGGCCCGGTGCGACCGCCGCTGGTGCCCGCCACCGGCGACGAACTGGCCCAGCTGCGCGCCGACTGCGCAGCGGCGGGCCTGCCCCTGCCCGAATGACCCGACGAAACGACGGACGCCGCACGACGGCGTCGCAGAATGAGGTGACGCGTGACCGAGGCGCACATCGAGGGTGAGCTGCCCCCGCCGCTGCCGGAAGGCGGCCTGCGGATCATCCCGCTCGGCGGACTCGGCGCCATCGGCCGGAACATGACCGTCTTCGAGTACGACGGCAAGCTGCTCATCGTCGACTGCGGGGTGCTCTTCCCCGACGTCGAGCAGCCGGGCGTGGACCTGATCCTGCCCGACTTCGGCCCGATCCTGGACCGGCTGGCCGACGTGCAGGCGATCGTGCTCACCCACGGCCACGAGGACCACATCGGCGCGGTGCCGTACCTGCTCGCCCACAAGCCGGACATCCCGCTCGTCGGGTCCCAGTTCACCCTGGCCCTGGTCGAGGCGAAGCTGGCCGAGCGGCGGATCCAGCCCTACACGCTGACCGTGCGGGAGGGCGGCCGGGAACGGCTCGGCCCGTTCGAGTGCGAGTTCTTCGCGGTGAACCACTCGATCCCGGACGCGCTCGCGGTGGCCATCCGCACCCCGGCCGGCCTGGTGCTGCACACCGGCGACTTCAAGATGGACCAGCTTCCGCTGGACGGCCGGATCACCGACCTGGCCGGCTTCGCCCGGCTCGGCGCCGAGGGCGTCGACCTGCTGCTGTCCGACTCCACCAACGCGGAGATCCCCGGCTTCGTCACCCCGGAGCGGGAGATCGGGCCGGTGCTCGACTCGATCTTCGCGAAGGCCAAGGGGCGGATCATCGTCGCCTCGTTCGCCTCGCACGTGCACCGGGTGCAGCAGGTCTTCGACTCGGCGCTCGAGCACGGCCGCAAGGTGGCGCTGATCGGCCGGTCCATGGTCCGCAACATGGGCATCGCCCGTGACCTGGGCCTGCTCAACATCCCGGCCGGCCTGGTGGTCGGGATCGAGGAGGCCACCAACCTGCCGCCCGAGCAGATCGTGCTGATGTCCACCGGTTCGCAGGGCGAGCCGATGAGCGCGCTCGGCCGGATGGCCAGCGGCGACCACCGGCACATCACCATCGCGCCGGGTGACACCGTGGTGCTGGCGTCGTCGCTGGTCCCCGGCAACGAGACCTCGGTCTACCGGGTGATCAACCGGCTGGCCCGGGCCGGCGCCGTGGTGGTGCACAAGGACGTGGCGAAGGTGCACGTCTCCGGTCACGCCCCGGCCGGCGAGCTGCTCTACCTGCTCAACGTGGTGCGGCCGAGCAACCTGATGCCGGTGCACGGCGAGTGGCGGCACCTGCGCGCGCACGCCCGCCTCGGCATCGAATCAGGCGTCGCGCCGGACCGGGTGGTGCTCTGCGAGGACGGCGACGTGGTCGACCTGGTCGAGGGCCGGGCCAGCCTGGTGGGGCACGTGCGCAGCCGCTACGTCTACGTCGACGGCCTCGCCGTGGGCGACGTCAGCGAGTCGCTGCTCACCGAGCGGCGGATCCTCGGCGACGGCGGTTTCATCGCCACCACCGTGGTGGTCGACTCGGTCACCGGCAAGGTGGTCGCCGGCCCGACCGTGTCGGCGAAGGGCTTCTCCGAGGACCCGGAGGCGTTCAACCCGGTGGTGCCGCTGGTCACCGAGGCGCTCAACCGGGCCGCCGCGGACGGCATCACCGACCCGCACCAGCTCCAGCAGATCGTCCGACGCACGGTCGGTCGGTGGGTCAACGACGCGTACCGCCGCCGTCCGATGATCGTCCCGACCGTCGTCGAGGTCTGACCCGACAGGCTCGCGCGCCGGTCCACCGTCCGCGGTGGGCCGGCGCCGTCGCGTTCCGGGTACGCTCCGACACGCTGCGTCGAAACCCCGCGCCGCCGTTCAACCGATCGGCGGACGTCTCCGTACTCCCGGTCGACCGGCGTGCCCCCGCGCCGGTCGGGAGGAGCGTGGCGGATGGACCGCAGACGGATGACAGCCATCGGCGTCGTGGTGGCGGCGGCCGGACTGACGGCGGCGGTGACGCTGCCGTCGTTCGCCGGTGAGGAACCCCGACGGGCCGCGCCGGCGGCCGACGGCGTCGCCCCGGAGGTCCTGGACGCGCTCGGCCGTGACCTCTCGCTCACCCGTGACCAGGCGGCCCGCCGGCTGAAGACCGAACGGTGGGCGGCCGGCACGGTCACCAGGCTGCGCACCGAACTCGGCGCCGACTACGGCGGGAGCTGGCTCAGCGCCGACGGCGCCACGCTCAACGTGGCGGTGGCCGACCCGGCCGCCGAGGCGCGGGTGAAGGCGGCCGGCGCGGTGCCGAAACGGGTCGCGCGCCCGGTGGCCGAGCTGGACGCGGTCAAGAGCCGGCTGGACGCCGCCGGCGCCGACGCCAGCCCGGACATCGCCGGCTGGTACGTCGACGTGGCGACCAACTCCGTGGTGGTGGTCGCCCGCCCCGGCGCGGAGGCGGCCGGCCGCCGGTTCGCCGCCGCCGGTGGCACGGGCACCGGCCCGGTGCGGGTGCGGACCGCCGACGAGGCCCCCCGGCCGCTCTTCGACGTGCGGGGCGGCGACGCCTACTTCATCAACAACGCCGGCCGCTGCTCGGTCGGCTTCTCGGTGATCGGCGGCTTCGTCACCGCCGGGCACTGCGGCCGGCCGGGGGACCGGACCACGGGGTCGAACCGGGTCGCCCAGGGCACGTTCTCGGCCTCGTCGTTCCCCGGTGACGACTGGGGCGTGGTCGAGGTCAACGGCGACTGGACGCCGCAGGGCGTGGTCAACGACTTCAACGGTGGAACGGTGCCGGTGAACGGCTCCACCGAGGCCCCGGTGGGCGCTTCGATCTGCCGCTCCGGCTCCACCACCGGCACCCGGTGCGGCGTGGTGCAGGCCAAGAACGCCACGGTCAACTATCCGGAGGGGACGGTCACCGGGCTGACCCGTACCGACGTCTGCGCCGAGCCGGGCGACTCCGGTGGCGCGTGGCTCTCCGGCGACCAGGCGCAGGGCGTGACCTCGGGCGGCTCCGGCGACTGCACCCGGGGCGGCGTCACGTTCTTCCAGCCGGTCAACGAGATCCTCCAGCGCAACAACCTGACCCTGGTCACCGCCGGCGGCCAGCAGGCGCCCGCGGAGCCGCCCGCCGGTGGCGGCGAGACCGCCCCGCCGGCCAGCGTGCCGCCCGGTGGCGGCGAGACCGCCCCGCCCGCCGACGCCAGCGAGTGCACCGGCCAGGTGAGCCGCACCGCCCGGATCGCCGCCGGCCGCGCCGCCACGCAGCCGGACGGCCGCTTCTTCCGGGTGGCCGGCGGTACGCAGGAGGCCTGCGTCGTCGCCCCGGACGGCGCCCGCGTGGTGCTGGAGCTGCAGCGCTTCACCGGCGGCACGTTCCGCACCGTGGCCCGCGCCGACAACGCCGACGGCATGGCGAAGCTGACCGCCGACACCCCGGCCGGCGCCTACCGCTACCGGGTCGTCGGCCTGGCCGGCTCCGGCGAGTACACGCTGGCGTTCTCCGCCCGCTGACCGCCACCGCCGGCCCACGGACCGCGGCCCCCGATCCCCACCGCCCGGTGGTCGGGGGCCGCGCCGCGTGGGGTCAGGGCAGCGCGGCGACCGCGTCGGCGTACGCCGTGCCGGTGCGGATCGCGGCGGCCACCAGCACGGTGAGCTGGGTCGGGGCGACGCCGCAGGACAGGTCCGTGGTGATGCCGGCGGCCAGCACCAGCGTCCCGTCGTCGGCCTCGTGCACGTAGGCGGCGGGCAGCAGCCGGTCGTGGTTCCAGACGTTGCAGAACGCGTACGCCTCGGCGCGGCGGTCGGCCGGCAGCCGGCGGGCCGCCACCACCCGGGCGTGCAGTACGTCGCCGTGCCGGCCGAGCCGGCGGAACTGGATCGTCGCCTCGCCCCACCGCCCGACCAGCGTGCCGTCCGGCTCCACCGTGTACGCCTCGCCCCGCGCGTCCAGCGCGGCGGTGAGCAGCGCCGGGTCGAGCGGGGCCGGCTCGTCCGGGTCGGGCGGGCCGGGTTCGGCCGCCTCGACCGCCGGCTCGTCGTCGAAGTCGCTCTCGGCGGCCAGCGACACCGGCCCGGCCAGCGGGCGTTCGGCCAGCCAGGAGGCGATCCGCCCGGACTGGTGGCCCGTGCCGTTGCGGGCGTCGAAGCTGCCGGCCAGCGCGGTCGCCAGCGCCTGCAACTGCGCCCCGAGCGTGGCCACGTCCACCTCGGCCGCCGGGCGGGGGCCGTGCCCGGGGCGGTGGATCCGCCGCCCGCCGAGACCGGCCTCGGCGGCCAGCCCGCAGAGCAGCGCGCCGGCCGCGGCGAACTCCATCGCGGACAGGTCGTCGGCCGGGTGGTCGAGCCGGGGCAGTTGCTCGGTCAGCAACTCCAGCCCGCGGTGCAGGTATCCGCCCAGCGCGCAGAACCGCAGGTGCGCGGCGAGCAGCGGGAACGCGGTGCGCTCCCGGCGGTGCCGGCGGTACGCGCGCACGTGGGCCCGCGCCGCGTCCTCCACCGCCCCGGTGCGCAGCCAGGGGAGAAGCCCGGTGGCGAGCGACCGTTCGGGCTGGTCGGTGCAGCCCGCCGGGTCGGCGGTGGCCAGCACCGTCAGGGCCGCCTCCGGCTCGCCCCAGCCGGCCAGCAGCTCGGCCCGCCGTGCCGGGGCGCAGCCCGGACACCCGCCCACCGGGTCCGCCGGGTCGCCCGCCGTCCACCCCGCGTACGCGCGCCGGGCGGTCGGCTCGTCGCCGAGGTGGTCGGCGAGCCGGCAGCGCAGCTCGGCGACCGGCCCGGCGTCCGGGCCCAGCTCCTCGGCGAGCGTGTCCAGCAGGGCACGCGCCTGGTCCAGCCCCACCCGGGGGGTGCCGAACAGCGCCTCGACCGCCTGCCGTTGGTGCCGGCGCAGCCGGGTCAGCTCGTCGGGGTGGGCGTCGAGCAGCCCGGGGTGCCGGGCCAGCGTGGCCCGCAGGTGCCGGACCGCCTCCACGGTCCGCCACCGCTCACCCAGGTGCAGGTACGCCTCGACCAGCGCGAACCGGGCCGACACGGCGGTACGCGGATCGCCGGTCGCGTCGGCGCGTACCGCGATGCGCTCCAGCTCGGCGCAGCGCTCCTCGCCGTCGGGCCGGTCCCGGGCGTCGGCGAGCGCGGCGGCCAGCCCCCGGTCGCGGGCGGTGGTCACCGGACCGACCCGCCTGGCAGCTCGGCGACGGCGTCGGCGAGCTGGCAGCCGGTGGTGACGCCACAGTCGACCAGCCGGTCGAGCTGGTGCGGGGTCACCCCGCGTTCCAGGTCGGTGGTGACCTCGCCGCAGACCTGGGCGGCCCCGTCGTCGGCGACGTGCACATAGGCCTTGGGCCAGAGCCGGTCGTGGTTCCAGGTGTTGCAGAACGCGTGCAGCTCGGGCACCCGGTCGATGCCGAACCGGGGCGCGGCGACGGTGCGGACCTGGAGCAGCTCGCCGGTCGCGCCCCGCCGGTGGAACCAGATCAGGTTCCGCTCCCAGCGGCCGACCAGGGCGCCGTCGGGCTCGGCGACCACCGCGTAGCCCCGGTGGGTCAGCACGGCGGCGATCAGCTCACCGGTCAGCGGTCGCAGCGCCCGCGGGTGCCCGGTCAGCGGACCGTCCGGACCGTCCTCGATCTCCGGCGACGCCATCGGGCATCCCTTCTGAGGCGAATAACACAAACGACGGTCCGATCCGTGCTGTGACACGCGGACACGACCCGGAAAAGCGGCGTTCCGCCGGGTACCGCCGTTACCGTGACTCTATGGCGGGCCGTACCTCTCAGGCGAGCCGGCGGCGCGGCGCGTCGTCACGTGGCTCCACGAACAACCGTGCCCGGCAACCGGCGAAGAAGGCGGCGCGCAAGCCCGTCCGGCGGCGACCGGCGCGGGGGCCGAGCCCGGCGGCGTTCGTCGGCGGCGCGGTCAACGCGCTGTGGATGGGGCTGGCGCACTCGGTCGGGTGGGCGTTCCGGGCCGCCGGCCGGCAGGCCGCGTCCACCCGGGAGCTGGACCCGGAGCACCGCCGCGACGGCGCCGGCCTGCTGCTGTTCGGGCTGGCCATCCTCGCCGCGGTGGGCATCTGGGGCGGTGGCGCCGGGCCGGTGGGCCGGCACCTGGCCGACACCGTGCGCCTGTTCGTCGGGGCGATCTCGATCGTGCTGCCGGTGCTGCTGATGGTCGGCGCCTGGCGGCTGATGCGCACCCCGGTCGACCCGGAGCACCGCGGGCGCGGACTGGTCGGCTGGGGTTCGATGCTGCTGGCCACCGCCGCGATGCTGCACATCGGGCAGAACCCGGTCGACGAGGTCCAGCGCGACTACGCCGGGGGCCTGGTCGGTGCCGGCGTGGGCGACCTGCTCAAGTCGGCGGTGACCGCCTGGGTGGCCATGCCGCTGCTGGTCCTGCTGCTGGTGTTCGGCCTGCTGGTGGTCACCGCCACCCCGATCAACCGGATCCCGGAGCGGCTCGGCCTGCGGGCCGACCCGGCCGACCCCGGCCTCGCCGAGGAGGAGCCCGCCGAGGTCGAGGCGCCGCCGAAGCCGGCGCGCCGGCGACCGGCGAAGCGGCTCCCGCCGCCGATGGACCCGCCGGGGTTGGACCCGGACGACGAGCTGGCCGGCGTCGACCTGCAGGAAACCATCGTGCTGCCGCGCAAGATGCCCAAGGTGCCGGCGAACCGCAAGCCGGTCGAGCCGCCGGAGCACTCGCCGCTGCCCACCCGCGCCGAGCAGCTCGCGCTGACCGGGCTGGCCGGCGACTACACGCTGCCGCCCGCCAACCTGCTGGGCAGCGGGGCCGCGCCGAAGACCCGCAGCAAGGCCAACGACGAGGTGATCGCGGCGCTGACCGGCGTCTTCGAGCAGTTCGACGTGGACGCCGCGGTCACCGGCTTCACCCGTGGCCCGACCGTCACCCGCTACGAGGTCGAGCTGGGACCGGGCGTCAAGGTCGAGCGGATCACCCAGCTCTCCCGCAACATCGCGTACGCGGTGAAGTCGCCGGACGTGCGGATCCTCAGCCCGATCCCGGGCAAGAGCGCGGTCGGCGTGGAGATCCCGAACACCGACCCGGAGAACGTCTCGCTCGGCGACGTGCTGCGCTCGCGCGCCGCGACCAGCGACCACCACCCGATGGTGGTGGCGCTCGGCAAGGACATCGAGGGCGGCTACGTGGTGGCCAACCTGGCGAAGATGCCGCACATCCTGGTGGCGGGTGCAACCGGGGCCGGCAAGGCCCTGGCCCTCGACACTCCGATCGTCACGCCCACGGGCTGGTCGACGATGGCGGACCTGCGCGTGGGCGACCAGGTGTTCGACGAGCTGGGCCGGCCCTGCAACGTGGTCGCGGCGACGCCAGTCATGCACGGACGGCCGTGCTACGAGGTGGAGTTCTCCGACGGAACCGTCATAGTGGCGGACGCGGAGCACCAGTGGCGTACGACGACACGGGCCGGCCGTACTCAGCGCAAGCATCGGTGGAAGAACGGCAGCTACTGGGCGGAGGACGACCGCGACCTGGTGGCCCGTCGGGTTGAGGAAGTACTGGGCGAACCGGACCGGCCGACGTCCAGCGGCGAGGTGGTCTCGGACCTGGGTGCGCAGTTCCGTAACGTCCTCTATCAGGCGTTGCGATCGATACCGACCGAAGCGCGCTTGGCCCGTCGCCCGTATGAGCGCGGTGGCCGCCAGCTCACTCGCTGGGTGAAGACCTACTCCCGCCACCGCATGTACGGGTCGCTGTCCCAGCAGGTTCTCGCTCCCGGTCGTTCTACCAGCCGTCAAGTCCACGACGCGGCACCGGTGACGACCCGACAGATTGCCGAGAGCCTCCGCGTCGGTCCTCGTGGTGAGTGGACGAACCATGCCATTGATGTCGCCCAGCCGTTGGTCTGCCCCGAGGTGGAGCTGCCTATCGCGCCATACACGCTGGGCTGCTGGTTAGGGGACGGGACTACCGGAGCCGCCAGCATCACGAGCGCGGACGAGGAGATCCTCGACGGGATCAGGTCGGAGGGCTATGAGGTCCTCAAGCAACCTGCCAGCGAGCTTCTCTACACCATCTCCAACCGGCAGGAACGTGCGCATCGCATCCTGGCGGCTCTGCGGCTGGTGGAGCAGGGCATGAGCGGGCCGAAGGCTGCTCGTCAGGCCGGTGTCTCCAACACTGCGGTCTACCTTGCCCGCAAGGCAGGGTTGTGCTGCGATGCAGCTCCGTCCGGTCCGGAGCGCTCGGCGCCTGTCATGCCGTACCGCACGATGCGGGCCATGTTCCGGGAGCTCGGCGACAAGCACATCCCCCTCGCCTATCAGCGTGGGTCTGAGACCCAGAGGCGGGCACTGCTCGCCGGGCTCCTGGACACGGATGGCACGGTGTCGAAGCGCGGTGGGGTGGAGTTGGCTCTGACGTCCGAACGGCTCGCACAAGACGCGCTTGAGTTGATTCTGGGCCTCGGATACCAAGCGACCATGACCACCAAGTTGGTCAAGGGTCGGTCCCTGGCGACCTCGACCTGTTACCGGATCCACTTCACGCCGCCGGACAAGGTGTTCCGGCTCACGCGGAAGGCCAGCCGCCAGGTTACGCAGATTCGTTCCAGCACGATGAGGCGATACATCGTCGACGTCCGGCCGGTGTCCTCCGTGGCAGTGCGCTGTATCGAGGTGGACAGCCCCAGCCATCTGTTCCTGGCCGGTAGGACTCTGATCCCGACCCATAATTCGAGCCTGCTCAACTCACTCCTGGTATCGATCCTCACCCGAGCGACTCCCGATGAAGTGCGGCTTCTACTGGTGGATCCGAAGCGGGTGGAACTGACCAGCTACGAGGGAGTTCCGCACCTGGTCACGCCGATCGTCACCAACCCGAAGAAGGCGGCCGACTCGCTGGAGTGGGTCGTGCGCGAGATGGACATGCGCTACGACGACCTCGCCGCCAACGGGGTCCGACACATCGACGACTTCAACCGCAAGGTGCGCAACGGCGAGATCAAGGCCCCGCCGGGCAGTGAGCGGGAGATGCGCCCCTACCCCTACCTGCTGGTGATCGTGGACGAGCTGGCCGACCTGATGATGGTCGCGCCGCGCGACGTGGAGGACTCGGTCGTCAGGATCACCCAGCTCGCCCGCGCCGCCGGCATCCACCTGGTGCTGGCCACCCAGCGGCCGTCGGTGGACGTGGTCACCGGCCTGATCAAGGCGAACGTGCCGTCCCGGCTGGCGTTCGCCACCTCGTCGCTGGCCGACTCCCGGGTCATCCTCGACCAGCCGGGCGCGGAGAAGCTGCTCGGCCGCGGCGACGGCCTGTTCCTGCCGATGGGCGCGTCGAAGCCGGTGCGGATCCAGGGTGCCTGGGTGACCGAGCGCGAGATCGCCGACGTGGTCAAGTTCTGCAAGGACCAGCGCGAGCCGGAGTTCCGCCCGGACGTGCTCGCCCCGGCGCAGGACAGCAAGAAGAAGATCGACGAGGACATCGGCGACGACCTGGACCTGCTCGTGCAGGCGGTCGAGCTGGTGGTCACCTCGCAGTTCGGCTCGACCTCGATGCTCCAGCGCAAGCTGCGGGTCGGCTTCGCCAAGGCGGGCCGGCTGATGGACCTGATGGAGACGCGGGGCGTGGTCGGCCCGTCCGAGGGCTCCAAGGCCCGCGACGTGCTGGTCAAGCCGGACGAGCTGGAGGAGGTCCTGGCCGGCCTGCGCGGCGGCGAGGAGTAGCCCGGCGCACGTGACGGGGGGCCCGCCGGTGATCCGGCGGGCCCCCCGTCGTGCTGGCGGTGCGCGTCAGCCGTTCAGGATCGCGACGGCGAGGAGGTAGCCGAGGACGGCGCCGGCGACGCTGGCCGCGGCGGCGTACCAGCCGAGCGGCTTGTCGCCGAGCACCGCGCCGACGATGCCGAGGATCAGGCCGACCAGGCCGAGGAACGGCACGAAGATGGCGATGGCCGCGAAGACGAACCCGATGATGGTGCAGATCCGGGCGGCGTTGCTGCGCGGGCGGGCGGTGGCGTGGACGTCGGCCATGGGTTCCTCCGTGGGGTGATCTCTCTCGGTGAGCTGCGGATCACCTACCCCGGTCGGCACACCGTCCAAACCGGATGGGGCATCGATCAGTGGAAGACCTTCAGGCCCACCACACCGGCCACCACCAGCAGCAGGCAGGCGATCCGGGGCAGGTTCGCCGGCTCGCCCAGGGCGAGCATGCCGACCAGCGCGGTGCCCACCGCGCCGATCCCGACCCACACCGCGTAGCCGGTGCCGACCGGGATGTCGCGCAGCGCGTACGCCAGGCCGGCCATGCTGCCGACCAGGGTGACGCCGAAGACGGCGGAGGGGAGGGGGCGGGTGAAGCCGGCGCTGCGGTCCAGGGCGATCGCCCACGCGGTTTCCAGCAGTCCGGAGAGCACCAGCACGATCCAGGCCATGACGATTCACCTCTGACGGGCGGGCCCGGCGGGTCGCACCGGGCGGTGGTCGTTTCCGCGGGGCGTCGTGCCTGACCGGGTACGCCCACCACTCGTCCGGGACGGCCGCGGGCCGTCGTGCCCGACGCTAGCACCGGGCGGGCGGAACCGGGGGCGGGGTGAGAAAGCCCACCATGGCTGGAGTTGACGTGAACTTCAGGTTGCACGATGGGGTCATGACCGTGCTCTTCTCCGACGAGGACGTCGCGGCGGCCGTGGACGCCCCGCTCACCGTCGCCGCCATGCGGGACGCGCTGCTCGCCGCGCACCAGGGGCGGCTGATCGCCCCGCCCCGGGCGTCCGCCCCGCTCGGCGGCGGGCGGATGGTGCTCACCGCCGGCCACCTCACCGGCGAGTGGTACGGCTTCCGCTCGTACGACACGTTCGGGCACCCGGAGAGCGGGCAACTGGTCGTGCTGCACGACGCCACCACCGGCGCGGTACGCGCCATCGCGGTCGGCGAGGAGCTGGGCTCGCGGCGTACCGGGGGACTGGGCGGCGTGGCCGTGGACGCGCTGGCCCGTCCGGACGCCGCCACGCTCGGCGTGGTG
Organism: Micromonospora ferruginea; assembly: GCF_013694245.2. Lineage (NCBI taxonomy): Bacteria > Bacillati > Actinomycetota > Actinomycetes > Micromonosporales > Micromonosporaceae > Micromonospora > Micromonospora robiginosa. Next base: position 3,856,472 of record NZ_CP059322.2, on the reverse strand, counting down.
GGTTCCGGCCGGCAGGCGTGGACCCAGGTCTGGGCCGCGGCGGCGGTCCGGCCGCTGCGCGAGGTGACCGTGCACAGCCGTTCGGCCGCCCGGCGGGAGGCGTTCGCCGCCCGGGTCCGGGCCGAGCTGGGCGTGCCGGCCCGCGCCGTCGGCTCGGCCGCCGCCGCGGTGCGTGACCGGGATCTCGTGGTGCTCGCCACCACCAGCACCGCCCCGGTGCTGGCCGCCGCCGACCTGGCCCCGGGCACGCACGTCAACACCGTCGGCTTCAAGCAGGTCGACCGGCACGAGTTCGGCACCGACCTGCTCGACGCCGCCGACCTGCTGGTCACCGACTCGCCGGGGCAGGCCGCCGCGTACGCGCCGCCGATGCTCGCCGCCGTCGAGCCGTACGCCGGGCGGCTGCGCGACCTGGGCGCGGTGCTGGCCGGCGCGGTCCCCGGTCGGACCGGCGCGGACCAGATCTCGGTGTTCTGCTCCACCGGCCTGGCGGGCACCGAGGTGTTCCTGCTGGACCGCCTGGCGCGCGCGCTCACCCCGGCGCGGTGAGCGGGGGCACCTTCTCTACCGCAGGCGTTAAGCAGGGGCCCTTCCTTACACCTGTACCCTCGGATGGTGTCTGATACTTCCTCCCGCCGGGTCGCCCTGCTGACCCTGGGCTGCGCCCGCAACGAGGTCGACTCGGAGGAGTTGGCCGCCCGGCTGCACGCCGACGGTTGGCAGGTGACCACCGACGGCGAGGGCGCCGACGTGGTGGTGGTGAACACCTGCGGTTTCGTGGAGAAGGCCAAGCAGGACTCGATCCAGACGCTGCTGGCCGCCGCCGACACCGGCGCCAAGGTGGTCGCCGCCGGCTGCATGGCCGAGCGGTACGGGCGTGAGCTGGCCGACAGTCTCCCCGAGGCGCAGGCGGTGCTGAGCTTCGACGACTACCCGGACATCGCGGCCCGCCTCGATGCGGTGGTGGCCGGCGAGGCGATCGACGCGCACACCCCACGCGACCGGCGTGAACTGCTCCCGCTGACCCCGGTGAAGCGCCGCGAGGCGGCGGTGTCGCTGCCCGGCCACGGCACCCCGACCCGGGTCGCGCCGGAGACCGACGCGCACACCCCGGCGCACCTGCGGCAGGTGCTGCGACACCGGCTGGACACCGGCCCGGTGGCCTCGCTGAAGCTGGCCAGCGGCTGCGACCGGCGGTGCGCGTTCTGCGCCATCCCGGCGTTCCGTGGGGCGTTCGTCTCGCGTACCCCGGACGAGCTGCTCGCCGAGGCGGAGTGGCTGGCCAAGACCGGCGTCCGCGAGCTGGTGCTGGTCAGCGAGAACTCCACCTCCTACGGCAAGGACCTGGGCGACCCGCGTGCGCTGGAGAAGCTGCTGCCGCAGCTCGCCGCCATCGACGGGATCGTCCGGGTGCGGGCCAGCTACCTCCAGCCCGCCGAGACCCGGCCCGGCCTGGTCGAGGTGATCGCCACCACGCCCGGCGTGGCCGCCTACTTCGACCTGTCGTTCCAGCACTCCAGCGAGCCGGTGCTGCGCCGGATGCGCCGCTTCGGCTCCACCGACCGGTTCCTGGAGCTGCTGGCCTCGGCCCGCGCACTGGCGCCGGAGGCGGGGGCCCGGAGCAACTTCATCGTCGGCTTCCCCGGCGAGACGAAGCAGGACGTGGCCGAGCTGGTCCGGTTCCTGACCGAGGCGCGGCTGGACGCGATCGGCATGTTCGACTACAGCGACGAGGACGGCACCGAGGCCGCCGGGCTGCCCGGCAAGATCTCCGCCGGCACGGTCAAGCGGCGCTACGACAGGCTCAACGCGCTCGCCGACGAGCTGTGCTCGCAGCGGGCCGAGGACCGGCTCGGCTCGACCGTGGAGGTGCTGGTGGACTCGGTCGCCGACGGGGTGGTCGAGGGCCGGGCCGCCCACCAGGCGCCCGAGGTCGACGGCTCGACCACGCTTGTCGCGCCGGACGGCGGCGGGGTCGACCTGGCCGCGCTGCGCCCGGGCGACCTGGTCCGGGCCCGGGTCACGGCCACCGAGGGTGTCGACCTGGTCGCCGTGCCGGATGAGATGATCTCGGCGGCGCCCGGCGCGACACGGTGACGGCGGGCCCGGACGGAGCGGGGAAGCCACGTGGGGCGATGCCGGACATGACCGGGGCGGAGTCGACGGTGGCGGCCCCCGTGCCGCTGCTCAACGCGGCGAACCTGCTGACCGCGGCGCGGCTGGTGCTGGTGCCGGTGTTCGCGGTGACCGTGGTCGCGTCCGGGATGAGCCACGCCGGCTGGCGGATGGCGGCCTGCCTGATCTTCGTGGTGGCCTCCGCCACCGACCTGGTCGACGGGTGGATCGCCCGCCGGTTCGAGCTGGTCACCTCGCTGGGCAAGGTCGCCGACCCGATCGCCGACAAGGCGCTCACCGGCGCCGCGCTGGTGCTGCTCTCCTGGTACGACCGGCTGCCCTGGTGGGTGACCGTGGTGATCCTGGCCCGGGAGCTGGGCATCACCGCGCTGCGCTTCTGGGTGATCCGGCACGGGGTGATCGCGGCCAGCCGGGGCGGCAAGATCAAGACGGCGCTGCAGATCCTGGCGATCACCTGGTACCTCTGGCCGATGCCGGCCGCGCTGGCCCCGGTCGGCCCCTGGATCATGGGGGCCGCCGTGCTGGTCACCGTGGCCACCGGCTTCGACTACGTGGCCCAGGCGCTGCGGCTGCGCCGTCCCGCGCGTTGATCCGGTCAGCCGGCGGGTAAGCCGGCGCGACGCGGGAAGAAGGGGCGGTCATGGAGGACACCGACGCGAGACACCAGCGGCCCGCCGGCAGCCCGGCGGCCTCCGTGGTGCACCGCCTGCACGACCGCGGCGAGACGCTGGCCACGGTCGAGTCGCTGACCGGTGGCCTGCTCGCCGCCGCGGTCGTGGAGATCGCCGGCGTCAGCTCGATCTACCGGGGCGGGTTCGTGGTCTACGCCACCGAACTCAAGGCCACGCTGGCCGGCGTACCCGAGAACCTGCTGGCCGCGCGCGGCCCGGTGGACCCGGACGTGGCGGTCGCGCTCGCCGAGGGCGGGCGGCGGCGCTGCGGCGCGGACTGGGGGCTGGCCACCACCGGGGTGGCCGGCCCGGAACCGCAGGACGGCAAGCCGGTGGGGCTGGTCTACGTGGCGGTCGCCGGCCCGGCCGGCGCCGAGGTGCGCCGGCTCGACCTCGACGGCGGTCGCGACCGCATCCGCACCGCCGCGGTGACCGAGGCGCTGCGCCTGCTCGCCGAGCGGATCCAGGCGGCCCACGACGCGTCGCCCGCCGACCCGGCGGGCACCGGCCGGCGATGACCGCCGCCCGGCGTCGACACGCCCGACCGCGGGCGCGTGGCGGCGGCCGGTTCGGCGGGATTGGACAGGCGGGGTGGGATGTCGTCGTGGCGGTCAACGGGTACGGTTGCGGGAAGGCTCCGGCGCTCTCGGTCGGGCATGGTGACCCGTTTCAGGGGGAGGTGCGATGGTCCTGCTACGCCGGGTGATCGGTGACGCACTGCGGGCGCGCCGGCAGGGGCAGCACCGCACCCTCCGCGAGGTCTCGTCCGCCGCCAACGTCAGCCTCGGCTACCTCTCCGAGATCGAGCGCGGTCAGAAGGAGCCGTCCAGCGAGCTGCTGGCGGCGATCTGCGACGCGCTCGGCGCCCGCCTGTCCGAGCTGCTGCGCGAGGTGAGCGACACGGTCGCCCTGGCCGAGCAGATGCCGGGCGTGCTGGTGCCGGTGGTCGACGAGCCGGTCGAGTCGACGCCGGTGGCTCCGCCCGCCGTGCGCAAGGCGACCAACCGGGGGGTCCGGCAGGTCACCTCCGACGGCGCGGTGGCCGTCCAGGTCCGGCAGGACTCGCCGCTCAAGGCGACGCTGCGCAGCACCCGGGTGCGCCCCGCCGAGCGGGACGTGGTCTGCGCCGCCTGACCCGTCGGCTCGCGCATGGTCGCCAGTGGCGCTCGCGTCGTAGTGTTGATCAGGGTCGTACGGGTGCCGGAGTGGCGTCCGACTGGGACGATGTAGGCGCGACGCTACTGAGGGGACGAGGCGGAGATGGCGAACCCGTTCGTCAAGGGTTGGAAGTACCTGATGGCGCTCTTCGGGGCGAAGATCGACGAGCACGCCGATCCGAAGGTGCAGATCCAGCAGGCGGTCGAGGAGGCGCAGCGGCAGCACCAGGCGCTGGTGCAGCAGGCGGCGGCGGTGATCGGCAACCAGCGTCAGCTCGAGATGAAGCTGTCCCGGCAGATCACCGAGGTGGAGCAGCTCCAGGGCAACGCGCGGCAGGCGCTCGCGCTGGCCGACCAGGCCCGGGCGAAGGGTGACGAGACCGAGGCCGGGCGCTACGAGCAGTCCGCCCAGATGCTCGCCACCCAACTCGTCTCCGGCGAGCAGGCGCTGGAGGACCTCAAGACACTGCACGACCAGGCCCTCGGCGCGGCCGCGCAGGCCCGCAAGGCGGTCGAGAACAACTCGATGATCCTCCAGCAGAAGCTCGCCGAGCGCACCAAGCTGCTCAGCCAGCTCGAGCAGGCCAAGATGCAGGAGAGCGTGGCCCGCTCGCTGGAGTCGATGTCGTCGCTCACCGCGCCGGCCAGCACCCCGTCGCTGGACGAGGTCCGCGACCGGATCGAACGCCGCTACGCCACCGCGATGGGCCGGGCCGAGCTGGCCGGCAACTCGGTCGAGGGCCGGATGCTGGAAATCCAGAAGGCGACGCTCGACTCGGCCGGGTCGGCCAGACTGGAACAGATCCGGTCGAGCATGGCCGGCGACCAGCTCGGCGGCCGGCAGGAGCGCCCCGCGGTGGGGCAGCAGTCGACCGACCCGGCGGCCGCCGCCCGACTGGACGAGATCCGGGCCAGCATGAGCCGCGAGCGCGGCACCGGGGAGACCACCACCGGCTGACGGACGAGGAGAGCCATGGCGGACGAGCGAGCGCGACACTTCCGGCGGCTGGGCAGGCTGCGGCGTTCGGCCCGACGTTGGAGCGTGCTGGCCGGTGGGCTCGGCGGCGCCGCCGCGGTGCTCACCCCGTACGCCGGGCTGGGCCTGCCGGACGCGGCCTGGGCCGGCGCCGCGGGCAGCGCGATCGCGGTCGCCGTCTGGCGCTGGGCCGACCACCGGGCCCTCGCCGCCGTGCCGGCCCCGCCGGCGCTCGACCCGGCCGAGGCTGCCGCCCGCTCCCGTGCCCGGCTGGTCGCCGCCGTCGAGCGGCTGCCCGTCGGTCCGGGTGTCCTCGCCGAGGTCCGTCGGGTCCGCTCCCGCCTCGCGCTGCGCGGCACCGCCGCGGCCGACCCGTGGGCCCGGCTGGACCGGGCCGCGCTCACCCTCGCCGGGATGGCCGGTCGGTTGACCGGGTTGGCCGAGCCGGCGGTGCGGGAGGCGGCCGAGGCGGACCGTTCCCTCCGCGAGCTGGCCACCCGGGTGGCGAGCGTCGAGGGCGCGGTGAAGCTGGCCCCGCAGGGCCCGCTCGCCGAGGTGCACGCGACGCTCGTCGCGCAACTGGAGGAGGGCGTGGCCGCCTACGAGCGGCTGGTGGTGGCCGCCGCCGGCTACGTGGCCGAGGACGCCCGCCCGAACACCGCGCACCCGGCCGCCGCCCGGCTCACCGAGGCCACCGACCTGTTGCACGGCGTCGCCGACGCCCTGGCCGAACTGCGCACCCCGCTCCGCACCCCCTGACCGCCCGCGCCCGTCCACCCACCGGCCCGCCGCCTTCGTGCCGGCCCACCGCCTCCGTGCCGGCTCCCGGCCCACCGCCTCCGTGCCGGCTCCCGGCCCGCCGCCTCCGTGCCGGCTCCCGGCCCGTGCCGGCTCCCGGCCCGTCGCGATCCCGCCCGGCCGTCGTTGCTCCGCGCCGATGTTGCGCCGATCCCTAGGTCTGCCGCTACCGGCAGAGGTCCTGGCCGAATGGCTTGCCACGCGTAACCGCTACCGTCCGTGACGCCGACTCAAAGACGGTACGGGAAAGAGCGATATACCTCAGAGGCATAATTATGACTTTCAGGTATATCGCTCGGCAGTGATGTCGTCCTCTGACTCGACCCGCCGGCGCCACCTGGCGCGACTCGGCGTATCACGGCGCGAATCGGCCTCTCCCCGACCGGACTCGACGTGACTCGGCGTGGTCCGGTCCCGATCCGGCGTATCCCGGCGTGGCCCGGTCTGGCCACGTGCGGCCCGGCCCACGGCCCACGGCCCCCGGCCCACGGCCCCGGCCCGGCCCACGGCCCGGCCCACGGCCCCGGCCCGGCCCACGGCCCCGGCCCGGCCCACGGCCCCGGCCCCCGGCCCCGGCCCCCGGCCCCGGCCCGGCCCGGCGTGGTTTGGCCCGATCGGGCGCGGCTGGGCTTGGACAGACGCGCCTTCGGTCGGACCGGGGGCGCGCGGATCACGCAGATCGACGCCGATGTGCGCGGGCCCGGTCAGCCCGGGGTGGTGACGGGGAGCGGCGGGGTCCAAGGGGAGGTGCCGACGACGTTCGTCGCGCGTACCCGGTAGTGGTAGGTGGCGCCGCGGGCCAGGCCGGTGTTGGTGAAGCCGCGGCCGGTCACCCGGAACGTGGCCGGCTCCCGGGTGAAGCCCGCGTCGGCGGCCCGCTGCACGACGAACCCGCCGCCCGGCCCGGCCGGCGTCTCGGCCGACCAGCTCAGCGTGACCGTGGCGGTGTCCGCCGACGGCGTGCCGGCGGTGGCGGCCAAGCCGGTGGGCCCGGCCGGGCGGGGCGGGACGCTCACCGTGGCCACCGTCGACCAGGGTGACGCCGCGCCCAGGTACGTCGTGCGTACCCGGTAGTAGTAGGTGGTGTCCGGGGCGACCGCCGGGTCCAGGTGGCTCTCGCCGACGGCGATCGCCGTGGTGCCCGGCCCGCTGGTGAACGTCGGGTTCGTGGCCCGTTGCACGTCCACCCCGGTAGCGAAGGAGTGGTTGGTCCAGCGCAGCGCCACCCGGGCCGGCGCGGCCGGCGGCACCGCCGCGGTCAGCCGGGCCGGCGCGGCGAGCAGCACCGAGGCCGGCGCGCTGTTCGACCAGACCGAGCAGCTCGCCGCGTTCTCGGCCCGGATCCGGTAGTGGTAGGTGACGCCGGGGGTGACCGTGGCGTCCGTGTAGCGGGTGGCGGCGGCGGCCACGGTGATCTCGGTGAGGCCGGTGGTGAAGGCACTGTCGGTGGCGCGTTGCAGCCGGTGGCTGGTGGCCGGTGGGCGGCTGCCGTTGCCGGTCCAGGTCAGCGCGATGGCGGGCAGCGCGGTGGCCGAGCCGGGCACCGGGGTCGCGGTCAGCCCGGTCGGCGCCCGGGGCGTCACCCGCAGCACCAGCGGTCGGCTCATGCCCTGGTCGCGCAGCCCGGCCGAGCGGGTCTGCCAGCGGTACTCCCAACCCAGGTTGACCAGTTGGTTGACCACCACGGTGGGGCGGCCGTCGACCGGGCTGACGCCACCGGCGTCCAGCCGCGCGCCGGCTGGCCGGGTCGGGTCGAGCAGCCGTACGCTGTCGCCGATGCGGAACGGCAGGCTGGGCGGGACGGGCCGCAGCGCCACGACCACGTCCTCCCCGGGGTTGACCCGGACGGTGTCCTTCCAGCCCAGCTCGTCGTCGTCCGGCGGGCGGAGCGTGCCGTCCCAGCCGACCCGGTTGACCAACTGCACGTCGCAGCCCTCCACGTGCACCGGGTGGGTGCGGTCCGCGGCGCCGACGATCCGCCAGAGCTGGGTGCCGTCGCCCGGCGCGCCCACCGGCACCGCCGGGTCGGTCACGAACAGCACCTCGGTGGCCGGCTCGCCCGGGCCGAGCGGCAGGACGGCCGGGGCGAGCGGACCGCCGACCGGGTGACCGACGCCGAGCCGCCCCACCAGCCGGCCGTGCCGGGGCTCGAACACCTGCCCGACCGACTTCACCGACAGCGGCAGCGTGACCGGGGCGGACGCGCCGGCCGGGGTGAACGTGACCGAGGTGGCCCGCGCCGGGACCAGGGTCGGACCGGCGGTGCGGGTGCCGAACGCCGGGTCGTACGCCGGTTGCGGCACGATCGGCGGCGGCTGGCTCCGCGCGTACGCGCCGGGCAGGCGGGCGGCGAGGCGCGGCACGTCGTACCGGGGTGCCGGGGTGCCGGCGACCCGGATCTGGAGCAGCGTGCGGGTGTTCGGGCCGTAGCCGGGGCGCGCCGGCGGCAGGCCGCCCGAGGCGGTGCGGTCCGGGGCGCCGGTGTGGTGGTCGTGGCGCGGGTCGAACCGGGGCAACGGCGCCGGGCAGTCGTTGTAGAGGATCAGCGTGGTGCCCGGCGCGACGGTGGAGAAGTCCACCACCACGTCCGCACGCTCGCCGGGGGCGAGCAGCAGCGCGTGTCCGTCCACGTTGAGCACGGTCGGGTCCTGCCGGTCGTACCGGTAGTCGACCGGCCGGTTGGCCAGCACCACCGGGGTCGGCAGCAGGCCGCCCTCGTTGCCGATCCGGATCAGCTCCGGGCCGGCGGCGGCCGGGTCGGGCACACCGCCGTCACGCCCGTCGACCGGCCAGCACGGCGGCCGGCCGGGGGCCCGGACCGCCTCGACCATCGGCACCTCGCCGGCCAGCGGATCACCCGGCCCGCCGTCCGGCGCCCACATCGGCGCGTCCGAGGCGGCCCGGTAGAGCTGGAGGTTGAGCGCCCGGTCGGCGCAGGCGTTCAGGATCCGGAACCGGTAGGCCCGTGGAGTGACCTCCAGGTACGGGTACGCCACGCCGTTGACCAGCGGGGTGTCCCCGTACGCCTCGGGCACCGCCGACGGGTGCGGCACGCCGGGGACCAGCGGTGGCTCGTCCGGGTCGGTGACCGGGTCGTGGTGCGGGTTCGGCACCGGGGCGACCCAGGGACTCGCGCCGCCGTCCGGGTCGTGGGCCCACGGGCCGTAGTCCCAGCGGCCGGTCGGGTTGGTGCCGCTGAGCCGGTACGGGTTCTGCCGGGGCTGGTAGACGTGCGGGTGCCAGAGGCTGCCCTTGGCGCCCCAGCGGTCCCGGTCCCAGGTCGGGTCCTGCGCGGCGAGCTGGGTGTCGTCGGGTACGAACGTCTTGTCCTCGATCACCAGCGGGAGCTGGTCGGCGGGGAGCACGCCGTCGTCCACCAGCCGCTCCTCGGCCGGGTCGGTGAGCAGGTAGAGGGCGAGCTGCCCGGAGTAGACGGTGAGCCGGGACAGGCCGAGCGTGTTGTCGTGCAGCCACATCAGCCGCCCGCTCTGGTCGTTCGGGAAGTAGAGCGTGGTGGCGCCCGCGCCGGGGGCCGGCATGTCCGGCACCGGCGTCACACCCACCCCGACCGGGTACGGGGTGATCTCGCCGGCCGGCGTCACCCACTGCCACGGGTTGCCGGCGCTGATCCAGCCGGTCCGCGCCCCGGCCAGGTGCGGCACCGCCCGGTTCTGCGGATAGGGCGCGGGACCGTCCAGCGGGCCGGGGCCGGCCCCGTCGACCGTCTCGTCGACCGGTAGGAACAGCTCGCCGGCCCGACCGGTGGGGAGCTGGTTGATGAACTTGATCCGTACCGGTCGGCCCCGCCGGGCCACGATCATCGGGCCGAGGTGCCAGGGCCGGTCGGGCGGGCTCACCGTGTTGTGGCCGGCCGCGTCGGTGCCGAGGTTGAGTTGCCGGTAGCCGCGCAGCCGGGTGGCCGGCAGGTCCCGGTGCAGGCGCTGGGCGTACTCCTGCAGGCCGATCTCGTAGTAGTCGCAGCCCGGCCAGGTGATGGTGTCCGGCGTGGCGACCGGCAGCCGGGCGCCGAGCCCGTCGGTGGCCGGCCGGCCGGGCAGCGGCAGCGGGTCGACGAACTTGCGGATGCCGGTGCCGGGCACCGTCCGGCCGTCCGGGTCGAGCGCGGGCAGCGGGCTGCCGGCGGCGTTCGGCACCGGGCCGAACAGGCGCGGCACGGCGGCCGGGTCCAGGCTGGCCGGCGCGACGGTCGACTCGTCGGCGGTGCGGGCGCCGGGGACGGTGGGCCCGGTCTCCTCGGCGACGTCGGCCCGGTCCGGCCGGCCGGACCGGAGTCTGCGGAACAGCACCATGGCTCTCCCCGGGATCGGGGCGCGCCGGCCGGCACCGCGGCGTGGCGGGCGTACGCGCTGCTGACGATCGGTGAGCGGTCCACCGCAGCATGCGACCTCGGAGGGCTGAGAGGGAAGTACCCAATCGTCCGTATCTCGGGGGATCTTCGACGGTTCGTGGAAGTTCCACGTCACTCGCGTTCCGGCTGGCAGACCGGGCACCAGTAGGTGACCCGTTCGCCCAGCTCCTCCTTGCGGATCGCGGTGCCGCAGCGCCGGCACGGCTGCGCCCGCCGGCCGTAGACGTAGCTGGTCCCGCCTCGGCGCAGCACCCCGGTGGTGCTCTGCGTCCAGCGGCCCCGGTTGGCCGCGAGCAGGCGCTGGGCCAGCGCGACCGTGCCGGCCAGGTCCGGCACCGACCGCACCGGCGTCCACGGCGACACCCCGCGCAGGAAGAGCACCTCGCACTTGTAGAGGTTGCCCACCCCGGCCAGGTTGCGCTGGTCGAGCAGCGCCTCGCCGATGGTGGCGTCGGGGTGCGCGGCCAGCCGGCGGACCGCCTCGTCCGGGTCCCAGTCGGCGCCGAGCAGGTCCGGGCCGAGGTGCCCGACCAGCGAGCCCTCCTCGGCGGTCGGGATCAGCGCCAGCTCGTGCAGGTGGTAGCCGACCGCGACCGCGCCGGGGGAGCGGAGCACCACCCGGATCAGGTGCGCCGGCCGGGCCGTCCACCGCTCGCCCGGCGCGTACGCCCGCCACGCGCCGTCCATCCGCAGGTGCGAGTGCAGCGTCCGGTCCGCCGCGTCGGGGTCGCGCAGGCGCAGCAGCAGGTGCTTGCCCCGGCTGGCCGACTCGCGGACGGTCCAGCCGGTCAGGTCGGTGGTGGCGAGCTGCGGCACGCGGAAGTCCGACCCGGTCAGCCGGGCCCCGGCCAGCGCGCGTTCCAGGACGCGGGCGGTGTTCCAGACGGTGTCACCTTCGGGCACGCCACCATTCTCCCCGACCGAGCGAAATTCGCATGTTTCGCTATTTGCACCTATGTTCCCATTCATCCGTCCGACGGCGAGGATCAGGGGGTTCTGAGGAGAATCACATGGCCCGTGCCCGCCGTATCCTGGTCGCCCTGACCGCCCTGCTCACCCTCACCGCCGGCGTGCCCGGCACCCCCGCGTCGGCCGCGCCACCGGCGCCCGCCGCACCGTCGGACGCCGCCGAACACTGGTCCGCCGACCTCGCCGTCGGCGGCGGCGACGACGTCAACGTCGCCTGGCGGTCCGGCCGCCTGCGACTCGCCGACCCCCGCCCCACCCCGCGCACCCGACCCGCCGCCGCGGCCGGGCCGGTCGCCGAGGGCATCCTGCTCTCCGCGCCGCGCGCGCTGGACCGGCCCGCCACCCGGGTCCGCGCCCGGCTCGCCGCCCGCACCCGCGACGGCGGCACGGCCACCGCCCAGGTGCGCGGCTGGCGCTCCGGCCGCTGGACCGAGTGGCGCGACGCCGCCGAGGCGGTCTTCGACCAGCCGGTCACCCGGGTGCAGACCCGCGTCGTGCTGACCACCCCGGACGCCACGGCGGAGGCCGCCGTGACCGGGCTGACGCTCAGCGCCGACCGGGTCGCCACCACCGCGGCGCCGACGGCCGCCGCGCGCACCTACCGGGTGTACGCGACCCGGATCGGCCTCGTCGGCGGCGTCACCGCCAACGGGCACACCGTCGCCGCCCGGGACCACTTCGCGGCGCTGCCCACCCGGCGCGGCCTCTCCCCGCGCGGGACCGGCGACTACACGGTCAAGGTCTGCACCACCAGCGGCAGCCGCTGCGAGTACGCGCCGGTCTGGGACGTCGGCCCGTGGAACACCCGTGACGACTGGTGGAACCCGCCGGCCGTCCGGGAGAACTGGAAGGACCTGCCGCAGGGGACACCCGAGGCGCAGGCCGCCTACCAGAACGGCTACCACGGCGGACGGGACCAGTTCGGGCGCACCGTGCGCAACCCGGCCGGCCTCGACCTGGCCGACGGCACGTTCTGGGACGGGCTGCGGCTCACCGACAACGCGTGGGTCGACGTGACCCTGCTCTGGACCGGCGGCGGGGCGCGGGCGGTGGTCGGCTCCGGCCCGCTCAACCTGCGCGCCGGCGCGAGCACGACCTATCCCAGCCGGGGCCTGGCCGCCACGTCCGCCCAGGTGCCGGTCCAGTGCTACCTGACCGGCCAGCGCATCGCCGGCACGTACCGCACCACGACGCGGTGGTACCGCCTGGTCGGCGGCACCTACGTCAGCCACGCGTACCTGTCCTCGGTCCACGGCGGCACCGTCCCCCGCTGCTGACAGGGCCCCGCCAACCCTCGCCGATCTTGCAGTTTCGGCCCTCCTTCCGAGGCTTTCGCCCCTTATGACGGGGCATCAACTGCAAGATCGCGGCGGAGGGGGGTGGCGGTGGTGATGGTGAGCACGTCGCCGGGGGTGGCTCGGAGGGTGTCGGCCGCTCGGCCGGTGTTCACCGCGATGGCCACCTGGGCGGCCGAGTCGACGTAGACCACCAGGGCGCCGGGCGGGGCGTCGCCGAACGTGCGGCCGTGCACGGCCTCGCGCCCGTTCACCAGCACCCGGGACGGCAGGGCGTCGAGCAGCGGGCCGGGCGCGGCGAGCTGGACGTTGCCGAAGTGGTCCACGGTCAGCACCTCGGCGCTGAGGCCGCCGGGCTCGGCGCGTACCAGCGGTGCCGGCAGCCGGACCAGCGTGCCCGGCTCCACGGCCGGTCCGGCCTCGGCGAGCGGCGCGCCGCTCGCCAGCCGGGCCGCCACCGGCACGAACACGTCCCGCCCGTGGAAGGTGCGGGACACCGTGGGCGCGAGCCACTCCGGGTTGGTCAGCTCCACCGCGTCGGTCACTCCGCCGAGCGCCGTCGCGGCCGGCAGGAGCAGCCCGTTGTCCGGCCCGACCAGCAGCCCGGCGGGCGTGGCCAGCGCGACCCCGCGCCGCTCGGTGCCGACCCCCGGGTCGACCACCGCCACGTGCACCCCGACCGGCAGGTACGGCACGGTCTGCGCGAGCACCGCCGCGCCCCGGCGGACGTCGGCCGGTGGCACCAGGTGCGTCACGTCGATCACCCGGACGGCCGGCGCGAGCCGGGCGAGCACCCCGTGGCAGGCCGCCACGAACCCGTCGGTGAGCCCGTAGTCCGTGGTCAACGAGACGCACGCCCCGGTCATCGCCCCCTCCTCGCCCTCGTGCCTGGTCAGCCGCGCAGGCGCAGGCCCCGAGGGGTGGCCCGGAACCCGGCGGCGGTCAGCGCGTCGCGCAGCGGCGACGAGCGCACCGCCTCGCCGTCGGCGCGTTCCACCGAGATCGCGCCCAACGCGCCGGAGTGCACCGCGTCGGCAAGCGCCTTCCCCGCCGCGCCCAGCATGTCGGCGTCCTCGCTGAACGACAGGATCGTCCGCCCGCCCCGCTCGACGTAGAGCACCAGGTCGCCGCCGACCAGCACCACCAGCGCGCCCGCCTTGCGCCCGGCCCGGTGACCGGTGGCCGGGGCCGCGCCGTCACCCGAGTCGACGACCCGCTCGGGCCAGGGCAGCGCCGCGCCGTACGGGTTCGCCGGGTCGGTGGCGGCCAGCACCACGGTCGGCCCGCCACCGCCCCGGCCGCCGTCCGCCGGGTCGGCCAGGGCGCGGATCCGGTCCACCGCGCCGGGCACCGCGAACTGGGCCGCGCCCAGCCCCTCGACGAAGTAGCCGCGCCGGGCCGCCCCGCGCTCCTCCAGCGCGGACAGCACCGGGTAGACCCCGGCGAAGCCGCCGGTCACCTGCTCGGCCACCACCGCGCCCCGGGTCACCACGCCGTGCCGTTCCAGCAGCAGGTCGGCCAGGGCGGCGGCCCGACGGGTCGGGTCGAGGTCGCGCTCGGGCAGCCGGGACCAGCGGCCGGCCATGGTCGGCGGGCCACCCCGGCTGGGCAGCGCCACCCGGCCGGGCCGGCGGTAGCGGGTCCGCGGGGCCGACGGGCGGGACCGGTGCGCCCCACCCGCGCCCAGCGCCGCCCGCAGCGGGGCGAGCGTGTCGTTGGTCAGGTGACCGGCCCACACCAGGTCCCACACCACGCCGGACAGGGCGGTGTCGTCGGTGGCGCCGACCCGGTCGGAGAGCGAACGGAAGAAGAGCGCCTGCCCGTCGGCGAGCGCGTCGAGCACCGACTCGTGCAGCGGGGTGAGCGTCAGCGCCTCGTCCGGCGGCGGCAGCAGCAGCGGCGCGACGTCGGCGTACGCCAGCGTCACCCACCCGTCGCCGCCGGAGATCGCGCCCGCGCCGGCCCACACCACCTCGCCGCTCGCGCACAGCTCGTCGAGCTGGGCGGGGGAGTAGTCGGCGACCCGGGCGGGCAGCACCAGGCGTTCCAGCGCGGACGCCGGCACGGTCACGCCCTGCAACTGCTCGACGGTCGCGGCGACCGCCTCGACGCCCCGGGCCGACGAGCCGACCTGCTGCCAGCGGGGCAGGAACGCGGCCAGCGCCCGGGGCGGCACCGGCTCGATCTCCCGGCGCAGCGCCGCCAGGGAACGGCGGCGCAGCAGGCGCAGCACCTCCGCGTCGCACCACTGGGTGCCCACGCTGTCCGGGGCGAACTCGCCGGACACCACCCGGCCGGTGCCGGCGAGCCGGCGCAGCGCCTGCTCGACCACGAACACGCCGAGGCCGAACCGGGCCGCGCAGGTGGCCGCCGCGAACGGGCCGTGGGTGCGGGCGTAACGGGCGACCAGGTCACCGAGCGGGTCGGCCACCGGGGCGAGGTGCGCCTCGGCCACGCCGACCGGAAGCGCCACGCCGAGCGCGTCACGCAGCCGGGCCGCGTCCTCGACGACGATCCAGCGCTCCTCGCCGGCGATCCGCACCCGCAGCGCCCGGCGGGCCGCCGCCAGCTCCTCCGGCCAGGTCTCCGGCACCCCCCGCTCGGCCAGCTCGGCGGTGCTCAGGTCACCGACCACCCGGAGCAGCTCGACCACGTCCTCGGCGTCGCGGGGACGCCGCTGCTCGGTGCGCCAGCGCAGTTGGCGTTCGGTCTCGGCGAGCACCGCCGGGTCGAGCAGCTCCCGCAGGTCGACCCGGCCGAGCAGCTCGCCGAGCAGCCCGGAGTCGAGCGCCAGCGCGGCGGCCCGCCGCTCGGCCAGCGGCGCGTCGCCCTCGTAGAGGAACGCGCCGACGTAGCCGAACAGCAGCGACCGGGCGAACGGCGACGGGCGCTCGGACTCCACCTCGACCAGGCGGACCTTGCGGGCGCCCAGGTCACGCATCAGCTCGGCCAGCGCCGGCTGGTCGAAGACGTCCTGCAGGCACTCCCGTGCGGCCTCCAGGGTGACCGGGAAGTCGGCGTACTCGCGGGCCACGTCGAGCAGTTGCGCGGCGCGCTGGCGCTGCTGCCACAGCGGCTGCCGCCGGCGCGGGTCGCGGCGGGGCAGCAGCAGCGACCGGGCCGCGCACTCGCGGAACCGGGAGGCGAACAACGCCGACGTGCCGACCGACTCCTCGACCAGTTGGGCGATCTCGTCCGGCTCGAACACCACCACGTCGGCGCCGGGCGGCTCCTCGGCGGTGTCCGGCAGCCGGACCACGATGCCGTCGTCGGAGGGCATCACCTGGGCGTCCACGCCGTAGCGCTCGGCCAGCCGGCGACCGATGGCCAGCGCCCACGGCCCGTTGACCCGGGCGCCGAGCACCGAGTGCACGGCGAGCCGCCAGTCGCCCAGCTCGTCGCGGAACCGCTCGACCACCACCGTCCGGTCGTCGGGCAGCGAGCGGGTGGCCGCCTTCTGCTCGCGCAGGTAGGTCATCAGGTTGCCGGCGGCCCAGTCGTCCAGCCCACCGGCCCGCAGCGCCGCCACCGCGTCGTCGTCGGACTGGCGCAGCAGCGCGCGGACCCGGGCGCCGATCGCCCGGCCCAGCTCGACCGGGCGGCCGAGCTGGTCGCCCTTCCAGAACGGCATCCGGGCGGCCTGGCCGGGCGCGGGGGAGACCAGCACCCGGTCGGGGGTGATCTCCTCGATCCGCCAGGACGACGAGCCGAGCAGGAACACGTCGCCGACGCGGGACTCGTAGACCATCTCCTCGTCCAGCTCGCCGACCCGGGCCGCCCGCTCGGCCCCGGCCAGGAAGACCCCGAACAGGCCCCGGTCGGGAATGGTGCCGCCGCTGGTCACGGCGAGCCGTTGGGCGCCGGGCCGGCCGGTCAGCACGTCGGTCGCGCGGTCCCAGACCAGCCGGGGGCGCAGCTCGGCGAACGCGGTCGACGGGTAGCGGCCGGAGAGCATGTCGAGCACCGCGTGCAGCGCCGAGTCGGGCAGCTCGGCGAAGGGCGCCGCCCGGCGGACCAGCACGGCCAGGTCGCCGAGCTGCCACGGCTCCAGCGCCACCATGGCGACGATCTGCTGCGCCAGCACGTCGAGCGGGTTGCGTGGATAGTGCAGCTCCTCGATCGCGCCGTCGCCCATCCGCTCGGCGACCACGGTGCAGGAGAGCAGGTCGCCGCGGTGCTTGGGGAACACCACGCCCCGGGAGACCGCGCCCACCTGGTGCCCGGCCCGGCCCACCCGTTGCAGCCCGGCCGCGACGCTCGGCGGCGCCTCGATCTGCACCACCAGGTCGACCGCGCCCATGTCGATGCCCAGCTCCAGGCTGGAGGTGGCGACCACGGCGGGCAACTGGCCGGACTTGAGCGCCTCCTCGATGTGTTTGCGCTCCTCCCGGGAGACGCTGCCGTGGTGCGCCCGGGCGATCACCGTCGGCGCGCCGGCCGCCGCGCCGGACTGGGCCATCACCTCGGCCGGCTGCCGGGGCGCGCGCACCGGCCCGACCGGCCCGCCGAACGCGTCCGCGCCGCGCCGCCCGCCCAGGTCCGTCGGACCCGGGCCGCCGTCGCCGGCCGGCGGGCCGTCGCGGTCGGGTAGGAGATCGGATACGCGCACCGGCTCCCCGCCCCGGGCCATGCGGGCGGCCTCCGCTGCGGTCGCCGCCTCCGCCTCCTCGGCGGCCAGCTCGTTGAGGCGGGCACAGAGCCGCTCGGCGCCGCGCCGGGAGTTGGTGAAGACGATGGTGGACCGATGCGCGCGGATCAACCCGAGCACCCGTTCCTCGACCGCCGGCCAGATCGACGGCCGGCGCGGGCCGAGCCCGCCCAGCTCGTCCTCCGGCTGCTCCTGCTCGTCGAGGCGGGTCATGTCCTCCACCGGGACCTGGACGCTGACCTCGATGGTCTTGTCGGCCGGCGGTTGCACCACGTCGACCGGGTGGGCGCCACCGAGGAAGCGGGCGCAGACGTCGATCGGCCGCACCGTGGCGGAGAGCCCGATCCGCTGCGCGGGGCGGTCGAGCAGCGCGTCGAGTCGTTCCAGGGAGAGCGCCAGGTGGGCGCCGCGCTTGGTGCCGGCGACCGCGTGCACCTCGTCGACGATCACCGTGTCCACCCCGCGCAGCGAGTCGCGGGCGGCGGAGGTGAGCAGCAGGAACAGCGACTCGGGCGTGGTGATGAGGACGTCCGGCGGGGTGCGGGCGAAGGCCCGCCGCTCGTCGGCCGGGGTGTCGCCGGTGCGCATGCCGACCGTGATGTCGGGCGGGGCGACGTCGAGCCGGGTGGCGGCCTGGCGGATGCCGATGAGCGGGGTGCGCAGGTTGCGCTCCACGTCGACGGCGAGGGCCTTGAGCGGGCTGACGTAGAGCACCCGGCAGCGCCGCCGGGGATCGGCCGGTGGCGGCTCCTTGCCGAGCCGGTCGAGCGACCAGAGGAACGCCGCCAGGGTCTTGCCGGAGCCGGTCGGGGCGACCACCAGGGCGTTGCGCCCGGCCGCGACGGAGCGCCAGGCGCCCTCCTGGGCCGGCGTGGGCGCGGCGAACGCCGCGGTGAACCACGCCCGGGTCGCCGCGCCGAACTCCGCCAGCACCCCGCCCGCCGGGGCCACCTCGTCCGCCACGCCACCATCCTGCCGCGCCGGTGTGACATCCGGCCCGTCGGCGGGGTGTTCTGTCCGGCGGCGGCAAATGAAACGGCGAATAGACGCTTTGGTCCGTTAAGTCCTACTTAACTGCTTGCTTGTGACGTGCAACATAAAGTAACTTCACTCGCAACGCGGCGCGGCTGGAGGCATGGATGACCGTTGAGGAGCGAGGCTTCAGGCCCGGCACCGACGTGCTCATCCGCAAGGTCGACAGCCGGCTCGCCTCGCTCCGCACCGGGCTGCACGGCACCGAGCTCGAACTCGCCGAGGAACTGGCCCGGCGCCTGCGCGAGCTGGTGGTCGCCACCGCGCGCTCCAGCGCCGCCGACCGGGCGCTGGTCCGGGCCGCGGTGCACTACTTCGTCCTGCGTCGCGGCAGCCGGGACGCCCGCCTGCCGGTCCGCTCCCTGGCCGACGCGCAGCGCGTGGTCGACCGCACCACCCGCCAGCTCGCCGCCACCCACCCGACCGCGACCCCCACCGCGCTCCCGCCCCCTGCACTGACCGGCCCCCGGCCTGCCCCTTCCCCTAGGCGTCGATCAAGGAGTTGGCGTCGGCGGTCGGCTCATGCGCTGACGCGAACTCCTTGCTCGACCAGGTGGGTGCGGCCGAGGCCGGACCGGGACAGGTGGGTGGGTTTCGGGGAAAACGGCGCGGGCGGGTGGGAAGTGGCGTGTGATCGGTCGTGCCCCCAGCGTGCGCCGCCGCGCTGTCACCTCGACCGGGAGTGCGCGTGCTCGTCCTGCTGATCCTGCACCTGGTGGCGGCGCTGGTCGCGCCGCTGCTGGTCCGCAGGTGGGGACCGCGCGCCTGCCTGGCGCTCGCGCTCGTCCCGGCCGCCGCGGCCGGCTGGGCGGTGGCGCACACCGGCGCGGTACGCGACGGCGGGGCGGTCGTCGAGACGTACACCTGGATCCCCCAGCTCCGGTTCGACGTCGCGCTGCGGGTCGGCACGCTGTCCTGGCTGATGATGCTGCTGGTCGGCGGCGTCGGCGCGCTGGTGCTGGTCTACTCCGCCCGCTACTTCCCGCCCGGCTCGGTCGGCCTCGGCCGGTTCGCCGCCGTGCTGGTGGCCTTCGCCGGCGCGATGCTCGGCCTCGTCGTCTCCGACGACCTGCTGCTGCTCTACGTCTTCTGGGAACTGACCACCGTCTTCTCCTACCTGCTGATCGGGCACAGCACCGAGCGTCGGGCCAGCCGGTGGGCCGCCGCGCAGGCGCTCACCGTCACCACGCTGGGCGGGCTGGCGATGCTCGTCGGGTTCCTGCTGCTCGGCCAGCACGCGGGGAGCTACCGCTGGTCGGCGGTGGCCGCCGCACCGCTGCCCGGCGGCGGCTGGCTGACCACCGCGGTGCTGCTCGTCCTGGCCGGCGCGCTGGCGAAGTCCGCGGTGTTCCCGTTCAACGCCTGGCTGCCGGTGGCGATGGCGGCGCCGACGCCGGTGAGCGCGTACCTGCACGCCGCCGCGATGGTGAAGGCCGGCGTCTTCCTGATCGGGCTGCTCGGGCCGACGCTCGCCGCGGCCGGACCGTGGCGGCCGGTCACCGTGGTCGCCGGGCTGGTCACGCTGGTCGCCGGCGGCTGGGCGGCGTTGCGGCAGTGCGACCTCAAGCTGCTGCTGGCGTACGGGACGGTCAGCCAACTCGGCCTGCTGGCGGTGGTGCTCGGCGCGGGCACCCCGCACGCCGCCCTGGCCGGCGCCGCCATGCTCGCCGCGCACGCGTTGTTCAAGTCGGCGCTGTTCCTGGTCGTCGGCATCCTCGACCACGAGGCGGGCAGCCGGGACCTGCGAGACCTGTCCGGGGTGGGCCGGGCCGCGCCGGCACTGGCCACGGTCGCCACGCTGGCGGCGGCGTCGATGGCCGGGGTGCCGCCACTGCTCGGGTTCGTGGCCAAGGAGGCGGTGCTCGCCGCGTTCACCGAGGACCCGTGGGTGCTGGCGGCGCTGGTCGCCGGCAGCGCGCTGACCGTCGCCTACAGCATCCGCTTCCTGTGGGGCGCGTTCGGCACCCGGCCCGGCGTCGCCGACACCGAGGTGCGCCGGCCGCCCGCCGCGATGCTCGTACCCCCGGCGCTGCTCGCCGTGGCCGGGTTCGCCGCCGGTCCGGCCGCCGGGTGGCTGAGCGGCCTGCTCGAACCGTACGCGGAGCTGTTCGGCCCGGTCGACGAGCACCTGGCGCTCTGGCACGGGCCGACCACGGCGCTCGGCCTCTCCGCCCTGGTGCTGGCCGGCGGCGTGGCGCTGCACCTGGCGCGCGGCCCGCTCGCCCCGGCGCTGGCCCGGCTGCGCTCGCCGGTCTCCGGCAGCCAGGGGTACGAGCGGACGATCCACGGCTTCGACCGGCTCGCCATCGAGGTCACCAGCGTCACCCAGCGCGGCTCGCTGCCGCAGTATCTCGGCGCCGTGCTGCTGGCCCTGGTGCTGGTGCCGGGCGGGGCGATGCTGGCCACCGCGCCGTGGCGGGTGGAGCTGGCGCCCTGGGACAACCCGACCCAACTGGTGGTCTGCGTGGTGATCGCGGTCGCGGCGGTGCTCGCGGTCGGCGCCCGCCGCCGGCTCACCGCCATGCTGCTGGTCGGCGTCACCGGCTACGGCACGGCGATGATGTTCATCCTCTACGGCGCGCCGGACCTGGCGCTCACCCAGTTCCTGGTGGAGACCGCCACCATCGCGGTGTTCGTGCTGGTGCTGCGGCGACTGCCGGAACGCTTCTCGGCCCGGCCGCTGCGCCGCAGCCGGTGGGTGCGCCGGGGCATCGGGGTCGCCGCCGGGCTGGTGATGGCCGGCCTGGCGCTGGCCGCGGCCGGGGCCCGCCGGGCGCCGTCGATCTCTGCGGCCTTCCCCGACCTGGCGGTCGCCCAGGGGTACGGCCGCAACGTGGTCAACGTGACCCTCGTCGACATCCGCGCCTGGGACACCATGGGCGAGATCTCGGTGCTGGTGGTGACCGCGACCGGGGTGGCCAGCCTGATCTTCGAGCGGTCCCGCACCGGCCCACGCCCGCGTCGCCCCCGCCCGTCGATGCCGCGCGCCGGTCGGACGGTCTGGCTGCTCGGCGGGCAGACGCTGGGCGAGCGGCGCCGCTCGATCGTGTTCGAGGTGGTCACCCGGCTGATCTTCCACACCGTGCTGCTCTTCTCGCTGTTCCTGCTCTTCTCCGGCCACAACGCCCCGGGCGGCGGCTTCTCCGGCGGGCTGGTCGCCGGCCTCGCGCTGACCCTGCGTTACCTGGCCGGCGGCCGGTACGAGCTGGCCGAGGCCGCCCCGGTCGGCGCCGGCACGGTGCTCGGCGCGGGCCTGGCCGTCTCGGTCGGCAGCGGCGTGCTCGGCCTGCTGCTCACCGGGGAGGTGCTGCAGAGCGTCAAGGTGGACCTGTGGCTGCCGCTGGTCGGCCACGCCTACCTGGTCACCTCGATCTTCTTCGACGTCGGCGTCTACCTGGTGGTGGTCGGGCTGGTGCTGGACATCCTGCGCAGCCTGGGCGCCGAGGTGGACCGGCACGTCGAGGCCGCCGGCGAGCCGGGCCGGGGACTCACCGTCCAGCGCGAGGGACCGCGCTCATGACCAGGGGCGCGGCCGGGCCGACGTTGGTGCTGGTGCTGGCGGTCGGGGTGCTCGTCGCCACCGGGGTCACCCTGCTGCTGGAACGCAGCCTGACCCGGATCCTGCTCGGCGTCATCCTGCTCGGCAACGGGGTCAACCTGCTCATCCTGCTCGGCGGCCGGTCCGGCGCGGCCCCGCTGGCCGGCACCGCGCCGGCCGCCGAGATGAGCGACGCGCTGCCGCAGGCGATGGTGCTCACCGCCGTGGTGATCACGTTCGGGCTGACCGCGTTCCTGCTCGCGGTCGCCTACCGGAGCTGGTACACCAGCGGCGACGACGAGGTGCAGGACGACCTGGAGGACCGGCAGATCGTCCGGCTGGCCGGGCGCGACGAGGTGGCCGCCGCGGACCTGGGCGGGGAGGGCGCGGACGACGACCGGGAACAGGTCGACCCGGAACCGGCCCGCCGCCGGCTGCGCCGGGACGGGACCTCATGAGCGCGCGGAGTGAGCCGGTTCTGCGAGCCCCGCGGTCGCGAAGAAAGGCGGCGCCGTGAGTGGGCTGGTGCCGCTGCCGGTGGTGGTGCCGCTGCTCGGCGCGGCGCTCACCCTGATGCTGACCGGCCGGCCCCGGTTGCAGCGTTCGATCAGCGTGCTCTGCCTGGCCGGCGTGCTGCTGGTCGCGGTGGTGCTGCTGGTCGAGGCGTACCGGCACGGGCCGGTGGTGGTGCGGGTGGGCGGCTGGCCGGCGCCGGTCGGCATCGTGCTGGTGGCCGACCAGTTGGCGGCGCTGATGGTGGTGGTCTCCTCGGCGGTCACGCTCTGCGTGCTGCTCTACTCGATCGGGCAGGGCCGGGCGGAGGGCGGCGAGACCGCGCCGGTCAGCATCTACCACCCCACCTACCTGGTGCTGACCGCCGGCGTGACCAACGCGTTCCTCGCCGGTGACCTGTTCAACCTCTTCGTCGGCTTCGAGATCCTGCTGGCCGCGAGCTTCGTGCTGATCACGCTGGGCGGCACCGAGGCCCGGCTGCGCACCGGCTCCACGTACGTGGTGGTCAGCATCCTGTCGTCGCTGCTCTTCCTGTCCGCGGTGGGGCTGGTGTACGCGGCCACCGGCACGCTGAACATGGCGCAGCTCGCCGGTCGGCTGGACGCGGTGCCGTCCGGCGTACGCCTGACCCTGCAGCTCATGCTGCTGCTGGCGTTCGGCATCAAGGCGGCGGTCTTCCCGGTGTCGGCCTGGTTGCCGGACAGCTACCCGACCGCGCCCGCGCCGGTCACCGCGGTCTTCGCCGGCCTGCTCACCAAGGTCGGCGTGTACGCGATCATCCGCACCGAGACGCTGCTCTTCCCCGGCGACCGGGTGTCCGGCCTGCTGATGGTGGTGGCCGGCCTGACCATGGTGGTGGGCATCCTCGGCGCGGTCGCCCAGTCGGACATGAAGCGGCTGTTCTCCTTCACGCTGGTCAGCCACATCGGCTACATGATCTTCGGGGTGGCGTTGAGCAGCGTCGCCGGCCTGTCCGGGTCGATCTTCTACGTGGTGCACCACATCACCGTGCAGACCACGCTCTTCCTGGTCGCCGGGCTGGTCGAGGAGCGGGCCGGCAGCACCGACCTGCGCCAACTCGGCGGGCTGGCCCGGGTCACCCCGGTGATCGCCGTGCTCTTCTTCGTCCCGGCGATGAACCTGGCCGGCATTCCCCCGTTCTCCGGCTTCCTCGGCAAGCTCGGGCTGCTCCAGGCCGGGGTGGCGGCCGGCGGGGCGCTGCCCGCCGTGCTGGTCGGCGCGGGCACGGTGACCAGCCTGCTCACCCTCTACGTCGCGTCCCGGGTGTGGAACATCGCCTTCTGGCGGGCCCCGAAACTCGCCACCACCAGCCCGGACGCCCGGCTGCCCGGCCTGATGGTCGGCGCCACCGCCGCGCTGGTGGCGCTCGGCGTGCTGCTCACCCTGATCGCGGGCCCGCTGTTCCAGGTCACCGCGGACGCGGCCACCGACCTGCGCGAGCGCACCCCGTACGTCCGGGCCGTCCTGCCCCGGGACGCGCCGTGACCGCCGGTCCGGTCCCGGGTGGCAGCGGGGAGCCGCCGGCGGCCGACCGGGCCGGGCAGCCGGCGGTGGGCCGGGGCGGGCGGTGGCGCGACCAGGCGGTGGCGCTCGGCTGGCTGGTCGTCGCCTGGCTGCTGCTCTGGGGCGACGTGTCCTGGGGCAACCTGCTCACCGGCCTGGTGGTCGGCGCGGCGGTGCTGTTCTTCTTCCCGCTGCCCTCGGTCACCTTCGGCGGCCGGCTGCGACCGGGCCCGCTGCTGGTGCTGGCCGGCACGTTCGTGGCGGAGTTGATCAGCGCCAGCGTGCACGTCGCCGCCGTGGCGTTGCGTCCCGGCTACCGGCCGCGCGGCGGGATCATCGCGGTGCCGCTGCGGGTCCGCACCGACCTGAACCTGGCGCTCACCGCCGAGGTGATCTCGCTGGTGCCGGGCACCCTGATCCTCGACGTCGACCGGGCGCGGGGCGTGCTCTACGTGCACGTGCTCGATGTGCGCGGCCCCGAGGACCTGACCGGCAGCCGCGACCGCGTGCTCGCCGTCGAGCGGCGCATCGTCCGCGCCGTCGGCTCTCCCACCGAGGTACGCCGGCTCGACCTCGAACCCGTCGAACGGAGGAACCACCCGTGACCGTCCTGCTCGCCGTCGCGCTGACCGTGCTGCTCTCGGCCACCGCGCTGCTCGCCCTGCTGCGGATCTACCGCGGCCCGTCCCTGCTCGACCGGGTCGTCGGCGCCGACCTGCTGTTGTCGGCGATGCTCGCCGCGGTGGGTGCGGAGGCCGCGCTGAACCGGCACGCCACCACGTTGCCGGTGCTGGTGGTGCTCTCGCTGCTCGGCTTCGTCGGCTCGGTCAGCCTGGTCCGCTTCGCCGTCCGGGCCGAATCGTGAGCGCGGTGGCGGACTGGGTGGGTGGGCTCCTGCTGCTGGCGGGAGCCCTGTTGAGCCTGGTGGCCGGCATCGGCCTGGTGCGCTTCCCGGACACCCTGGACCGGATGCACGCCGCCACCAAGCCGCAGGTGCTCGGCGTGCTGCTGCTCCTGGTCGGGCTGGCGCTGCGGCTGCGGACCGGGTCGGATCTCGGGATGCTGGTGCTGGTGGCGATCTTCCAGCTCTCCACCGCGCCGGTCGCCGCGCAGATGATCGGGCGGGCCGCCTACCGGTCCGGGCGGGTGGACCGGTCGCTACTCGACGTCGATGAGCTGGCCGACCGGTGAAACGGGACGTCGGGGAGGGTTCCCGGCACCTTCAGCGGGCGTCCAGCGAGCACCGATAAAATGGGCCGCATGATCGACTCTCCTGCCCCGGAGGGCAGCAGTAGCCGGCCGGGTCGTACCCGGCATCTTCCCTCCCCGACGACCCCGGGAGCCCTGAACCTCCCGTGTTGATCCTCGTCGGTCTCCTTCTCATCACCGTTCTCACCGCCGCCACGGGTTACTTCGTGGCGCAGGAGTTCGGTTACGTAGCCGTGGACCGCGGCAAGCTCAAACAACTCGCCGACGGTGGCGACCGCGCCGCCGCCCGGGCCCTGGAGGTGACCGGGCGGCTTTCCTTCATGCTCTCCGGCGCCCAGCTCGGCATCACCGTGACCGCCCTGCTGGTCGGTTACGTCGCCGAGCCCTACCTGGGCGCCGGGCTGGCCGACCTGCTCGGCGTCGCCGGGCTGTCGAGCGCGGTGGCGCTGCCGCTGTCGGTGGCGCTGGCCCTGCTCATCGCCACCGTGGTGCAGATGGTCCTGGGCGAGCTGGCACCGAAGAACCTGGCCATCGCCCGGGCCGAGCCGCTCGCCCGGGCGCTGTCCCGGTCCACGCTGATCTACCTGCGGATCGCCGGTCCGCTGATCACCCTCTTCGACCGGGCCGCCGTGCGGTTGCTCCGCCGGGTCGGCATCGAGCCGATCGAGGAGCTGCCCAGCGGCGCCACCCCGGCCGACCTGGAACAGATCATCGCCGAGTCCCGTGAGGAGGGGCACCTCGACGCCGCGATGTCCGACCTGCTGGACCGGGGGCTCGACTTCCGGGGGCTCACCGCGGGCGAGGCCATGGTGCCCCGGGTGGACGTGCACACCGTACGCGCCGACGAGCCGGTCAGCCGGATCGTCGAGATGCTCGACACCGGCCACTCCCGGTTCCCGGTGCGCGGGGCCGAGGGCGTCGACGACCTGATCGGCGTGGTCGGCATCGCCGACGTGCTGGGGGTGCCGCCGGCCGAGCGGTCGCGGACCCGGGTCGACGCGGTCGCCGTACCCCCGTTGCTGGTGCCGGAGACGCTGCCGCTGCCGACGGTGCTGGACCGGCTCCGGTCCGGGCACCGGCAGTTGGCCTGCGTGGTCGACGAGTACGGCGGGTTCGCCGGCGTGATCACGCTGGAGGACCTGGCCGAGGAGCTGGTCGGGCCGATCCGGGACGAGGACGACCCGCCGGAGCGGGCGCCCGCCCGGCAGGAGGACGGCTCCTGGGTGGTGCCGGCGCGCTGGCGGATCGACGAGGTCGCCGACAGCACCGGCATCGAGCTGCCCGAGGCGCCCGAGTACGACACGCTCTCCGGTCTGGTGATGCGGGAGCTGGGCCGGGTGCCCGAGGTCGGTGACCGGCTGGAGATCGCGTCCGCCGGCGACGGCGACGAGCCGGCGACCGGCCCCCGGGTGCTGGTCGAGGTGCTGGCGGTGGACCGGCACGTGGCCGACTCGGTGCGGCTGCGGTCGACCGCGGGCGTGTCCGGGGAGGGTGCCGCATGAGCCCCGGGTTCGCGCTTCTGTTCTCCGTGGTGCTGCTGGCGCTCAACGGGTTCTTCGTGGCCGCCGAGTTCGCGCTGGTCGCCGCGAAGCGGTACCGGCTGGAGCAGTCGGCGGCCGGCGGCGGCCGGGCGGCCCGCGCGGCGCTCGACGGCGTCCGCGAGCTGAGCCTGATGCTGGCCGGCGCGCAGCTCGGCATCACGCTGTGCACGCTGGGCCTGGGCGCGTTGGCCGAGCCGGCCATCGAGCACCTGCTCAGCCCGCTGCTGCACGCGGTCGGCCTGCCCGACGCGGCGAGCCACGTGGTCGCGCTGGTGTTCGCGCTGGGTCTGGTGACGTTCCTGCACCTGGTGGTCGGCGAGATGGCGCCGAAGTCCTGGGCGATCACCGACGCGGAGCGCTCGGCGATGCTGCTGGCGCTGCCGTTCCGGGCCTTCGCCCGGATCGCCCGCCCGGTGCTGTCGCTGCTCAACGGCCTGGCCAACGCGATGCTGCGGCTGGTCGGGGTGCAGCAGCAGGACCAGCTCGCCCAGGTGCACGGCCCGGACGAGCTGCGCATCCTGCTGGAGCAGTCCCGGGAGCACGGGCTGCTCGGCGCCGAGCAGCACCAGTTGCTGACCAGCATGCTGGAGTTGCAGGGCACCACGGTGGCGCAGGTGATGGAGCCGTTCGACAAGATCGTCACGGTGCGCCGGGACGACACCGCCGAGCGGATCGAGCACGTGTCCCGTGACAGCGGCCGGTCCCGTCTCGCCGTCGTCGACACCGGCGGCGAGGTGTGCGGCCTGGTGCACGTACGCGAGGCGGTGCGCGCGGTCACCACCGGCCGGCCGGCGACGGCCGAGGAGCTGATGACGAACGCGTTCACGCTGCCCGCCGAGGCGTCGGTGACCGAGGCGGTGGCCGCCATGCGCGGCCGGCAGGCGCAGCTCGCGCTGGTGCGCAACGGCGGTGGGCCGACCCGGCCGATCGGCTTCGTCGCGCTGGAGGACCTGTTGGAGGAGGTCATCGGCGAGTTCGACGACGAGACCGACCCGGTGCCGCGCGGTCGTCGACTGCGCTGACCGCTTCCTGATCGATCCGACGGCCCGTCCCGCTTGCGGGGCGGGCCGTCGCGCGCATGGGCAGCGGGGCAGCGGGAATGCCGCCGGTATGCGGCTCACCGGGGTGTCGCGGGGGTCGGCCTGGACCGGGCTCTCGGTCACCACCACGCTGCCCAACCCGAGCACCCGGCCGGGCCTGCGCCTGCCGGGGCGGGTGACGCTGGCCGCCGACGGCGAGGACGTCCTGGTCCGGCACATCCGGCTCGGGCTGGTCGCGCAGGTCGAGCCGGAGGACCCGGGGGCGCCGCGCCGGCTGGTGCAGTACCACCAGTGGCCGATCGCCGGCCGGTTCGTGGTGCCGGGCGGGCGGCGGCGGGCGGTCGACTTCGCGGTGCCGCTGCCGTGGGAGACGCCGGTGACCGTGTTCGGCGGGGTGCCGCTGATGACGCTGCGCACCGGACTGCGGACCGAGGTGTCCGTCGACCCGGACCTCGACCAGGGCGAGATGGTGCCGGTCCTGATCCACCCGCTGCCCACCCAGCAGCACCTGCTCGCCGCGCTGGACACGCTCGGCTTCGTGATGCGACAGGCGGGACTCCAGCAGGGCCGGCTGCCGCGGGTGGCGCAGACGCTGCCGTTCCAGCAGCGGCTCGGCTTCTGGGCGGCACCGCTCTACGCCGGGCCGATGACCGAGCTGGAAGTGATCATGCGGACCGACTCGACCGGCATGGAGGTGCTGTTCTGGCTGGACCGGCGGCTCGCCCTGGCCGGGGTGACCCACCAGAGCATCAGCCGGTTCCGGGTCTGGCACGCCGGGGCGGACGACCGGGACTGGGTGGCCACCGTGGACGGCTGGCTGCGGCACGCCATCGACCGGCACGCGGCGGCCGCCGCGCACGCGGACTGGTCGGCCACGATCCGGGAGTCGGCGCACGTCAGCCGCCACCCGGACCAGCCCGTCGCGCCCGGCTACGGCCTCGGCGGCACCGCCGGCGGCGCGGGCGTCGGTGGTGGCGGTGGTGGCGGCGACGGCACCTGAGCCTCCCGCTCCCCGCCGCGCGGGGTGTTAAGCGGGGGCCCCTGCTATGCCGGAGGCGTTAAGCGGGGGCCCCGCCTTACGCCGGGCGAAGCCGTTCCCGAAGCCTGACCTGTGCGTTCGGCCACTCCTCGGCGAGCATCGAGTAGAGCGCGGACTGCCGCCAGGTGCCGTCGGCGCGCCGCCGGTTGGACCGCAGCGTCCCCTCCCGCACCGCGCCGAGCCGCTCGATGGCCCGCTGGGACCGCTCGTTGAGCGTGCTGGTCTGCCAGGTGACCCGCACCGCGTCCAGCTCCTCGAAGGCGCGGGTGAGCAGCAGCAGCTTCGCCTCGGTGTTGATCCCGGTGCGCCACCACGGCCGGCCGAGCTGGGTGTAGCCGATCTCCACGGTCCGCAGGTCGGCGTCGGGCTGGTGGTAGGAGGTGGTGCCGACCACCGCCCCGGTGACCGCGCAGCGCTGCACCCACGGCGTCCGGACGCCCCGCGACCCGGCGTCCAGCGCGGCGCGGATCAGTGCGGCGGTCCCCGCCACGTCGGTGGGGCGCGGGCTGCCGACGTGCCGCCAGACCTCCTCGTCGTCGAGCGCGGCGTGCAGGTCCTCGGCGTGCGCGAGGTCGAGCGGCTCCAGCACCACGTGCGCGCCGCGCAGCACCACCGGGTCCAGCCACGGCGAGCGCCCCGGCCGCAGGTACGCCGGCAGCGGCGCGGTCACCCCGTCCGCCGGTTCGGGTCGCCCGGGCGTGAGTCGCAGCGGCAGCACCCCGGCCCAGTGGGGCAGGTCCTCGTCGGCCGGCTCGTCGTTGACCCCGCCGGTGCGGGTGCGGACCGAGACCTCGCGCAGCGGCAGCGCCAGCACGGCGGTCTCGGCAAGTTCGCGCCGGTTCGGCGGCCGGCTCTCCGCGGACCGGCCGGCGGCGACCTTCTCCACCAACGCGGTCAGCACCCGGGCCTTCTCGTCGGCGTCGTCGACCAGCCGGGCGGTGCCGTGCGCGACCACCGAGCGGTAGTTGGCGCTGTGGTGGAACTGGGAGCGGGCGTAGACCAGCCCGTCGAGGTGGGTGACCGCGACGCACACGGGCAGCCCGGTGTCGCCCCGGGCGGCGAGCAGCGGCCGGCTGCCGGTGGAGCCGTGCAGGTAGAGCGTGTCGCCGACGCGGACGTGCAGGGTGGGCAGGACCCGCGGCTCACCGTCCACCACGAACGCCAGCGCGCAGTGGAACGCCTCGTCGAGCAGCGCGTGGGCGGTGGCGCGGTCGTAGCGCATCCGGTCCCGGGTGCGGGTGGCGGTGGTGCGGCCGGTCGGAGGGTACATGCGACATCCCACCTTTGTTCTAGTACAATCATCAAACTGTGGCAGCACATTATCAGGTCAGCGGGTCCACCTCGGCGGCCATTTCGGCGAGCGTGGAATCCGGCATCCGCACCGGCGCCCTCGCCCCCGGCGACCCCCTTCCGGCGGTCCGCGCGCTGGCCGGCCGGCTCGACGTCAGCCCGGCCACCGTCGCGCGGGCCTACCAGGAGCTGCGGCAGCGGGGCCTGGTCGTCACCGCCGGCCGGCACGGCACCCGGGTCCGGCCCCGCCCGCCGGTCGCCACCCGGCGCGCGGCGCTCGCACCCCCGCCGCGACCGGGCACCCGCGACCTCTCCGCCGGGCACCCCGACCGGCGGCTGCTGCCCCCGCTCGGGCCGCACCTGGCCGCGCTCGCCGCCCAGTTCGGCGCCCCGACCGGGTACGCGGACACCGCCGTCCTGCCCGAACTGGCCGACGCCGCCCGGGAACGGTTCGCCGCCGACGGGGTGCCGGCCGCCGAGCTGACCGTCACCGGCGGCGCGCTCGACGGCATCGAACGGCTGCTCGCCGCGCACCTGCGCCCCGGCGACGCGGTGGCGGTGGAGGACCCGGGCTGGGCCAACCTGCTCGACCTGGTCGCCGCGCTCGGGCTGCGTACCGTCGGGGTGCCGGTGGACGACGAGGGCCCGAGCGTGGCCGGGGTGCGGTCCGCGCTGGCCGCCGGCGTGCGCGCGCTGGTGGTGACCAGTCGGGCCCAGAACCCGACCGGCGCGGCCGTCTCCGCCGAGCGGGCCGCCGCGCTGCGGGCGCTGCTCGCCGGCCGGGCCGACCTGCTGCTGATCGAGGACGACCACGCCGCCGAGCTGGCCCGCGTACCCCTGCACCCGCTCGCCGGGGCGACCCCGGCGTGGGCCTTCGTCCGGTCGGTGAGCAAGCCCTACGGGCCCGACCTGCGGCTCGCCGTGCTGGCCGGCGACGAGGCCACCGTGGCCCGGGTGGCCGGCCGGGCCCAGGTCGGCGCCGGCTGGGTCTCCACCGTGCTGCAACGGCTGGTCCTGTCGCTCTGGCGCGACCCGGCCACCGCCGAGCTGGTCCGGCGCGCGGCGGACGGCTACGACCGGCGGCGCGACGGGCTGGTCGCGGCGCTGGCCGCGCACGGCCTGGCCGCGCACGGGCGCACCGGGATCAACGTCTGGGTGCCGGTGCCCGACGAGACGGTCGCGGTCACCGCGCTACGCGACGCCGGCTGGTCGGTCGCGCCCGGCGGCCTCTACCGGATCGCCGCCGCCCCCGCCGTCCGCCTGACCGTCAGCACCCTCGACGAGCCCGACCTGCCGCCGCTCGCCGACGCGCTCGCCCGCGCGGTGCGGCCGGTGCAAGGCGGGGCCCCCTATTAACGCTTTCGGTAGGGAAGGGGCCCCCGCCTAACACGCCCGGAGATGCGGCGTGGCGGACGGCAGAGGGGGTAGAACGGTCCGCATGGCCGAGACCGAGAGCGCACCCGGAGCGCAGGAGTTCATCCCGCCGACGGCGGACACCATCGACGAGCTGCGCGCCGCCGCGGCCGGCTGCCGGGGCTGCGAGCTCCACCGGGACGCGTCGCAGACCGTCTTCGGCCGGGGCGACGAACGCGCCCGGGTGATCTTCGTCGGCGAGCAGCCGGGCGACGTGGAGGACCAGCAGGGCCTGCCGTTCGTCGGCCCGGCCGGGCGGCTGCTGCGCAAGGCGGTGGACGACGCCGGCCTCGACCCGCGCCACATCTACCTCACCAACGCGGTCAAGCACTTCCGCTTCGAGCGACGCGGCACGCGGCGCATCCACCAGACCCCGGACCGGGTGCACATCACCGCCTGCCGGCCCTGGCTGGTCGCCGAGTTCGCCCGGCTGCGCCCGGAGGTCGTGGTGGTGCTCGGCGCCACCGCCGCCAAGGCGCTGCTCGGCCCCACGTTCCGGGTGACGCGCCAGCGCGGCGAGCTGCTGCCCTGGCCGGCCGCCGCGCAGCACCCGGAGGACTTCGCGCGGGTGCCGGTGGACCGGGCCGGCGCGGTCGCCGACGCGCCGGACACCCGGCTGCTCGCCACCATCCACCCGTCCGCCGTGCTCCGGGCGGACAACCAGGACGTCGCGTACGAAGGGCTGGTCGCCGACCTCAAGGTGGCCGCCGGCGCGCTGCGCTGAGTCAGGCGCGCCCCTGCCAGGTGCAGAGGCAGACCCGGTTGCCGTCCGGGTCGGCGAGCACCCAGAAGTTCGGCGCCTCGGCGTCGCTGACCAGTGTCCCGCCGGCCGCGAGTGCCGCCTCGATGCGCGGTGCGACCTCGGCCGGGTCCACCCACACGTCCGGGTGCCAGCGTTGCCGGGGCTCGTCGCGTCCCGATGCCTGGAACCACATCGTCGGCAGCGTGCCGGCCGGATCGCGTACCTCGTCGTCGGCGTCCGCACCGGCCGGTCGCTCCGACGCCAGGACCGCCCGCCAGAACGGCGCCGCCGCGGCGTGCTCCGGGCTGTCCAGCGCCAGCTCCAGGCGGGACAGCCCGGCGTACGACAGGGTGAGCCCGGCCTCGGTGGCGAGCGCCGTGATGCTCCGGGCCAGCCGCAGGTCGCGCCCGGTGACGCCGCCGGAGTCGTGCGACCACAGCCGCACGTCCACGTGCGTGTAGCGCAGGTCCAGGTCGGGATGGTGGTCGACCCGCTCGGCCTCCGCGCCGACCGCGGCCACCAGCGCCAGGCCGGCCGCGAAATCCGGGGTACGGATACGGGTGTGCAACGCGCCGAGCAGGAAGGTCCACCCGTCCAGCCCGGCGTCGGCGATCTGTGCTCCGGTCAGCGTGCCCATCCGGCCATCCTGTCGTGCCCGGGCCCGGCCGGCCACCGTCCACACCGGATTACCGGGTCGTGTCCGGGGGGTACGGCCTCCGGCATGGCCGCCGACGACCGTCTCGCGCCCCTGGTACGGCTCGGCCCGCCCGGGCCGTACGTGATCTTCATGATCATCGCTGCGCTCTGCTGGCTGCCGCTGCGGCTCTGGGACGAGCGCGACGGATCCGCGCTGGTCGCGATCGTCCGGGCCGGCCTGGGCGGGGTGATCTGGGGCGTCTTCCCGCTGGTGCTGAGCCGGACCGGCCGGATGGGTCGGAAGCGACGCACGGCCGCCGAGCCGGAGCGGGCGGCCGGCTGGCGGGTGACCGAGGTCGCGCTGGGCAGCGGCGAACCGCCCGCCGACGAGGCCGGCCGCGCGGCGGTCGCCGACGACCTGCCGGCGGTACGCCGGGGCGCGCTCGGGGGAGCGGTCGTGGGCACGCTGTTCCTCGGCGCGCTGGCCGCGCTCGCCGTCGCCGTCGGCTGGACGGCCAGCGCGATCGGGTTCGGCGTGGTCCTGGTCGCGGTGCTGGCCGTCGCCGTCCGCACCGCTCGCCGGGAGCGCCGGCTGCGCGCTCGGATGGCCCCTGTCCGAGGCGGGTGAGCGGTGCCAGACTTGCCGCCATGGAGCAGCATCTCTACGAGCCCGTCCACGAAGAGTTCCGGGACCTGTGCCGCCGGTTCCTCGCCCGGGAGGCGGTGCCGCACCACGAGCGGTGGGAGGCCGAGGGCATCGTCGACCGCGACGTGTGGCGGGCCGCCGGCGCGGCCGGGCTGCTCGGTCCCGACGTCGACCCGGCGTACGGCGGCGGCGGGCAGCGCGACTTCCGGTTCAACGCGGTGCTCGACGAGGAGATCGTCGCCAGCGGCTGCACCGGTCTCGGGTTCGGGCTGCACAACGACGTGGTGGCGCCGTACCTGACCGAGCTGACCACCGAGGACCAGCGCAAGCGCTGGCTGCCGGGCTTCTGCTCCGGCGACCTGGTCACCGCGATCGCGATGAGCGAGCCGGGCGCGGGCAGCGACCTGGCCGGCATCCGCACCGGCGCGGTCCGCGACGGCGACTCGTGGGTGCTCAACGGCCAGAAGACGTTCATCACCAACGGCGAGCTGGCCGACCTCGTGGTGGTGGTGGTCAAGACCGCGCCGGAGCTGGGCGCGCACGGGGTGAGCCTGGTGGTGGTGGAGAGCGGCACGCCGGGCTTCGACCGGGGGCGGCGGCTGGCCAAGGTCGGCCTGAAGGCCAACGACACCGCCGAGCTGTTCTTCGACGACTGCCGGGTGCCGGCGGAGAACCTGATCGGCGCCGAGAACCAGGGCTTCTACCACCTGATGGCGAACCTGCCCCGGGAGCGGCTGAGCATCGCGGTCGGCGCGGTGGCGGCGTGCGAGAAGCTGCTCGCGCTCACCCTGGAGCACGCCCGGTCCCGGGAGGCGTTCGGCCGGCCGATCGGCAGGTTCCAGCACAACCGGTTCCTGCTGGCCGAGCTGGACACCGAGATCACCATCGCCCGGACGTTCGTCAACCACTGCGTCGCCGAGTACGACGCGGGCCGGCTGTCGGTGACCGACGCGGCGAAGGCGAAGTGGTGGACCACCGAGCTGCAGAACAAGGTCGCCGACCGGTGCGTGCAGTTGCACGGCGGCTACGGCTTCATGCTGGAGTATCCGGTGGCGAAGGCGTGGCTGGACAGCCGGGTGCAGACCATCTACGGCGGCACCACCGAGATCATGAAGGAGATCATCGGCCGCGGTCTCGGCCTGTAGCGAAACCGGGTTGCCGGCCGGCCGGTCCGGTGCGCGACGATGAGGCACCCGTCCCCACCAGGAGCGTCATGGCCACCGACCTGACCGCGCCGGCCCCGTCCCGGCAGTCCGACGTCGCCGGCATCCAGCGGCGTACCCTCCGCCTGCTCTTCCTCACCCAGATCGTCGGCGGTGTCGGCGTCGCCATCGGCATCTCGGTCGGCGCGCTGCTCGCCGCCCGGGTCGCCGGCACCGCCCTGGCCGGGCTGGCGCAGAGCGCCGGCGTGGTCGGCGCCGCGCTGCTCGCCGTACCGGTGACCCGGCTGATGGCGGCGCGCGGGCGGCGACCCGGTCTGGTGCTGGCCTACCTGGTCGGCGCGGTCGGCGGCGCGCTGGTGGTGGTGGCCGTGGTGAGCGGTGTGGTGCCGCTGCTCTTCGTCGGCATGCTGCTGTTCGGCGGCGGCACGGCGGCGAACCTCCAGGCCCGCTACACGGCCGTCGACCTGGCCGAGCCGGCGCGCCGGGGCCGGCAACTGTCGCTGGTGGTCTGGGCCACCACCATCGGCTCGGTGGCCGCGCCGAACTTCGCCGCGCTCGCCGACGACGTCACCCACGGCTGGGGCCTGCCGCTGCTGGCGGGTCCGTTCCTGGTCAGCGCCGTCGCGTTCACGCTCGCCGCCGGCGTACTCCTGGCCCTGCTCCGGCCGGACCCGCTGCTCACCGCGCGCCGGCTGGCGGCGGCCGAGCCGGAACCCGTCGCGGGCGCCGCCCGCACGGTCACCCGCCGCGGTGGCATGGCCGCCGCGTGGCGGACGGTACGCGGCCGGCCGGCGGCCCGGCTCGGCATCGCCGCGGTGGCGGTGGGGCACCTGGTGATGGTCGCGGTGATGTCGATGACGCCGGTGCACCTCGACGAGTGGCACTCGGACGCGGACCTGCTGCGCGTGGTGGGGATCGTGCTCAGCCTGCACATCGCCGGCATGTACGCGTTCTCGCCGGTGGTGGGCTGGCTCACCGACCGGCTGGGCCGGCGGCCGGTGATCCTCGGCGGGGTGGCGTTCCTGCTGGCCGCGTGCGCGGTCGCCGGCACGGCCGGGCACCACACCCCGGCGCTCTCGGTGGGGCTGGCGCTGCTCGGGTTGGGCTGGTCGGGCACCATGGTGGCGGGCTCGACGCTGCTGTCGGAGTCGGTGCCCACCGCCGACCGGCCCGGCGTGCAGGGGTTGTCCGACCTGCTCATGGGGCTGGCCGGGGCGGGCGCGGCGGCGGTGAGCGGGTTCGTCATGCGGGCCGTGGGGTACCCGACGCTCACCCTGCTGGCGGCGATCGCGGTGGTGCCGCTGGTGGCGCTCGCGCTGCGGCGTCCCGGTCCGGAACCACTCGATGAGGAGGACTGAACAGGTGCGGCTGACCGACTTCTGGACGCGGTTGGAGGAGGCGTTCGGGCCGGGTTACGCGGCCAGCATCGCCAGCGACCAGGTGCTGTCCCAACTCGGTGGGCGGACCGTCGAGCAGGCGCTGGCGGCCGGTGAGGAAACGCACGTGGTGTGGCGCGCGGTGGTCGCCGCGTATCCCGACCGGGTGCCCGCCCGACTACGCTGAGCAGCCTTTTTCCCGCTTCCGCGTGTCGCTTGCCCAGTCGTACACCTGTTCGGCTATTGTCCACAGCGGGGTGCTCGTCCACAGTCCGCGGCCCGTCGGCTGGTTTTCTGTCGGACCCAGCGCCTAGCGTGTCCCGCGTGACGCGAAGCTCAGGAAAGACGCCGGCGAAGGCAGGGGTGGCAACGATGGCGGCAGGTCCTGACCGGGAGAAGGCGCTCGACCTTGCTCTCGCTCAGATCGACAAGCAGTTCGGCAAGGGCTCGGTGATGCGGCTGGGGGAGCGGCCCGTCATCCAGACGGCGGTCACGCCGACCGGGTCCATCGCGCTCGACGTGGCGCTCGGCGTGGGCGGTCTGCCCCGCGGCCGGGTCGTCGAGATCTACGGTCCGGAGTCCAGCGGTAAGACCACGGTCGCCCTGCACGCGGTGGCCAACGCCCAGCGGGCGGGTGGCATCGCCGCGTTCATCGACGCGGAGCACGCGCTCGACCCGGAATACGCCAAGGCGCTCGGCGTCGACACCGACGCCCTGCTGGTCTCCCAGCCGGACACCGGCGAGCAGGCGCTGGAGATCACCGACATGCTGGTCCGCTCCGGCGCGATCGACATCATCGTGATCGACTCGGTGGCCGCGCTCGTGCCGCGCGCCGAGATCGAGGGCGAGATGGGCGACAGCCACGTCGGTCTGCAGGCCCGGCTGATGAGCCAGGCGCTGCGGAAGATCACCGGCATCCTCAACAACACCGGCACCACCGCGATCTTCATCAACCAGCTCCGCGAGAAGATCGGCGTGATGTTCGGCAGCCCGGAGACCACGACCGGTGGTCGGGCGCTGAAGTTCTACGCCTCGGTCCGGCTCGACGTGCGCCGCATCGAGAGCCTGAAGGACGGCACCGACGTGGTCGGCAACCGCACCCGGGTCAAGGTCGTGAAGAACAAGGTCGCCGCGCCGTTCAAGCAGGCCGAGTTCGACATCATGTACGGCAAGGGCATCTCCCGCGAGGGCTCCCTGATCGACGTCGGCGTGGAACAGGCGATCATCCGCAAGTCCGGCGCCTGGTACACCTACGACGGCGACCAGCTCGGCCAGGGCAAGGAGAAGGCTCGCGAGTTCCTCCGCGAGAACCCGGACGTGGCCGCCGAGATCGAGAAGAAGATCCTGGAGAAGCTCGGCGTCGGCATCGGTGGTGCCGGCGACGCCGCCGGTGGCCCCGAGTTGCCGCCGGTCGACTTCTGATCCGCTGACCTGTGGCAGGACGACGTGCCCGTACGGGGCGGGGCTGGGATGCCGGCCCACCCCGTGCGGGTGACGCCACCGACACGCCCGCGCCCCGCCGTGGGCGTCGCGGTCGTGCGGCGGAGCCCGATCCCGGGGAGGCTCCGGCTCCGCCGCGCGACGAGGCCGAGCTGGCCCGGGAGATCTGCCTGCGACAGCTCTCCACCCGGCCGCGCACCCGGGCCGAGCTGGCCGGCGCGCTGGCCCGGCGGGGCATCTCCGAGGAGACCGCCGAGCGGGTGCTCGACCGCTACGACGAGGTCGGCATCGTGGACGACGCCGCGTTCGCCCGGGCCTGGGTGAGCAGCCGGCACAACGGCCGCGGCCTGGCCCGCCGGGCGCTCGCCAACGAGCTGCGCCAGAAGGGCGTCGACGGCGAGGTGGCCGGCGCCGCCCTGGACGGGCTGGACGAGGAGACCGAGGCGGAGACGGCCCGCGCCCTGGTGGACCGGAAGCTGCGCACCGCCCGCGGCGAGCCCGACGCGGTGTTCCGTCGCCTGGTCGGCATGCTGGCCCGCAAGGGCTACCCGGCCGGCGTGGCGATCGGCGCGGTCAAGGACGCGCTCGCGGCGCAGAGCGCCGAGGCGGCCGAGTTCGCCGAGCACATCGACGCCGACGCGCTGGCCGACGCCGAGAACGACCTCGACGCCCGCCGGCACGACTGATCCGCTCCGGCCCGCCGACGTCGAGGAGGCGCAGACCCGATGCTGAAGGCCTGCCTGAACGGTGGCCGCCGGCGGGACGACCATCCGGCCGTGCCGCTCACCGCGGCCGAGTTGGCGGCCGACGCGGTCCGCTGCGCGGACGCCGGGGCGGCGGCGGTGCACGTGCATCCGCGCGACGACGGCGGCGCCGAGTCGCTCGATCCGGCCGTGATCGCGGCGGCCGTCGACGCCGTCCGGGCGGCCCGTCCCGGCCTGCCGGTGGGCGTGAGCACCGGCGCGTGGATCGTCCCCGACCCGGCCGAGCGGGTGGCCGCCGTCCGCGCCTGGACGGTGCTGCCGGACTTCGCCTCGGTCAACGCCCACGAACCCGGCGCGGCCGAGGTCGCCGCGGCCCTGCACGAGCGCGGCGTCATGGTCGAGGCGGGCCTCTGGACGGAGGCGGCGGTCCACGCCTGGCGCCGCTGGCCGACGCCCACCGGGCGGGTCCTGGTCGAGTGCATGGCGGAGCCGGCCGAGGTGGCGCTCGCCGACGCGGCGGCGATCCTCGCCGCGCTGCCCGACGGGAGCCCGCCGGTGCTGCTGCACGGCGAGGGTCCGGCGACCTGGCCGGTGTTCGCCGAGGCGGTCCGCCGCGGCCTGCACACCCGGGTCGGCCTGGAGGACACGCTGCTGCTGCCGGACGGCACCACCGCACCGGACAACGCCACTTTGGTGACCACCGCCCGAACCCTGACTCCCGCCCGCCCGGCCCGCCCGCCGCTTCGGTGATCAAGGAGTTCGTGTCGGGCCCGGAGATCGGCTTCGACACGAACCCTTTGATCACCGAAGGGCCGGCGGGCCGGGCGGGTCGGGTGGGTGGCGGGAGGGGCTCTGAGCAGGCGGAAAGGTCACGGTGCGATGACGGCCGGCGAGGTTTGTCCAACCCTGTCCGGCATATTCTCAGCACTGCGTGACGGGGCAACTTCTCTCCGTCCGGGTGGTTTGATCATGACTCCTTGACCGAACGGCCCCTCGCGACCTAGCCTCGCCATACAGGCTCACTTTGCCCGACCAGCGCAGGCTAAGCGCACAACATAGATCTCGTAACAGAACAGCATCACTTTGGCCAGCTTCACCGGCCCTTGACGGTCGCTCCGGACCCGTTCGGAGCGCCCGACAACTGCAACCGGCCGCCGGCGGTGCCCAACGAGGGGCACCGCCGACGGAAAGCTGCCCACAGCCAGCCGCTCCGGTCGGGCGTCCAGAGCCGCAGGCGCGTGTCCTTCACGCGTGTCCTGCGGCGCCGACGTTCAGGGGAGGCGGCCATGGCGGGGCGGCACAGGTTCACCGGCGGTCTGCCACACGGTTCCGGTCGTGCCTCGCCGGGCGGGGACACCGTGCCGTCCGGTCGCCGGACGCCGGTCGGAGCGACGGCATGAGCGCCTTCGACGTCGTCCTCCTCGTGGTGGTGCTGCTGCTCGTCGCGGTGGTCGTCGGCGCCGTGCTGTTCGGCGTGCGGGCGCTCAAGCGCTTCAGCCTGGCCCCCGCGCCGGAGGACCCGGCGTTCATCGCGGAGAAGGACCGGCAGGAGCAGTCCCTGGCCGCGCTGCGCACCGCCGCCGACGAGGTGAACAGCACCATCGACGTGGCCAAGTCGGCCGCCTCCGCGGCCCGGGCCGAGGCCGCCGCCGCCAAGGCCGAGGCGAAGGCCGCCCGCGCCGAGGCGCGACGGGTGCTCGACGACGCCCGCGCCGAGGCCGACACCGTGCTGGAACGGGCGCACAAGCAGGCCGAGGCGGACGCCGAGCAGCTCCGCGCCACCGCGCGGCGCAGCGGCGAGCGGGAGGTGGCGGTGCTCGCCGCCACCACCCGGGAGCAGGCCGCCGAGGTCGAGCGGCGGGCCGCCCGGATGGACGAGCGGGAGCGGCTGCACACCGAGGAGGTGGAGCGGCTGGCCGAGCGCGAGCGGCAGCTCACCGCCGCCACCGCCGCGCTCGCCGCCCGGGAGGCCGCGCTGGTCGAGCGCGAGCGGGAGCTGACCGAGGTGGAGGAGCAGCGTCACCGCGAACTGGAGCGGGTGGCCGGGCTGACCGCCGACACGGCCCGCGCCGAGCTGGTCGAGTCGATCGAGGGGCAGGCCAAGCGGGAGGCCGCGCTGCTGGTCCGGGAGATCGAGGCGGACGCCCGGGGCAGCGCCGAGCAGCGCGCCCGCAACATCGTGGTGGACGCCATCCAGCGGGTCGCCAGCGAGCAGACCGCGGAGAGCGTGGTCAGCGTCCTGCACCTGCCCGGCGACGAGATGAAGGGACGCATCATCGGCCGGGAGGGGCGCAACATCCGCGCCTTCGAGTCGGTCACCGGCGTCAACCTGATCATCGACGACACCCCCGAGGCGGTGCTGCTCTCCTGCTTCGACCCGGTCCGCCGCGAGGTCGGCCGGGTCACCCTGGAGAAGCTGGTCCTGGACGGCCGGATCCACCCGCACCGGATCGAGGAGGTCTACGACCTGGCCCGCCAGGAGGTGGCGGAGCTGTGTCACCGGGCCGCCGAGGACGCCCTGGTCGAGGTGGGTATCACCGAGATCCACCCGGAACTGGTCACCCTGCTGGGCCGGCTGCGCTACCGCACGTCGTACGGGCAGAACGTGCTCAAGCACCTGGTCGAGACCGCGCACATCGCCGGCACCATGGCCGCGGAGCTGCGGCTGGACGTGCCGACCATCAAGCGGTGCGCGTTCCTGCACGACATCGGCAAGGCGCTCACCCACGAGGTGGAGGGCAGCCACGCCATCATCGGCGCCGACCTGGCCCGCAAGTACGGCGAGACCGAGGACGTGGTGCACGCCATCGAGGCGCACCACAACGAGGTGCCGCCGCAGACCATCGAGGCGGTCCTGACCCAGGCGTCCGACGCCTGCTCGGGCGGGCGGCCCGGGGCCCGGCGGGAGAGCCTGGAGGCGTACGTCAAGCGGCTGGAGCGGATCGAGGAGATCGCGGCCGGCAAGCTCGGCGTGGAGAAGGTCTTCGCCATGCAGGCGGGCCGGGAGATCCGGGTGATGGTGAAGCCGGACGACGTGGACGACATCGGCGCGGCGGTGCTGGCCCGGGACGTGGCCAAGCAGATCGAGGAGGAGCTGACCTATCCGGGGCAGATCCGGGTGACCGTGGTGCGCGAGTCCCGGGTCACCGAGATCGCCCGCTGAGCGGACGACACACGGCCCTGCCATCCGTGCGGATGGCAGGGCCGTGTGGGTGAAGCGGGTCGGTCAGCCCTGTGGCTCGGCCACCGTGGCGC
The DNA here is from genome assembly GCF_013694245.2 of Micromonospora ferruginea. Taxonomy (NCBI): domain Bacteria; kingdom Bacillati; phylum Actinomycetota; class Actinomycetes; order Micromonosporales; family Micromonosporaceae; genus Micromonospora; species Micromonospora robiginosa. The sequence goes on along the minus strand of NZ_CP059322.2, from coordinate 3,815,352 downwards.
CACCGGCCGGCGTCGAGTCCGGTGCGGCGGCCTGCTTCGGGATCCGGAAGTTCCGCCTCCGGCTGCGCCCGTCGAGCCAGTTCGCCAGCGTGGTCAGCAGTGAGTTGATCACGATGTAGATGGCGGCCACCACGATCGCCGCGGCAACCACGTTGCCCCGGTTGGCGGAGAGGTCGTTGACACCCCGCTGGAGCAGCTCCGGGAAGGCCACGATGTAGCCGAGCGCGGTGTCCTTGAGCAGCACCACGAGCTGGCTGACGATCACGGGCAGCATGGCCCGGGCCGCCTGCGGCACCAGGATCAACTGCATCACCTGGCTCTTGCGCATGCCGACGGCGTACGCCGCCTCGGCCTGGCCGCCCGGGATGGCGCGGATGCCGGCGCGGAACGCCTCGGCGAGCACCGATCCGTTGTAGAGGGTCAGGCCGACGACCACGGCCCAGAAGGCCGACACCGGCCCCTGGATCAGGAACGGCACACCGTAGAAGATGAAGAAGATCATGATGAGCAGCGGAACGGCGCGGAAGAACTCCACCACCGCGCCGGACGGCACCCGGATCCACCGACGGTCGGAGAGCCGGCCGACCGCGAACAGGATGCCGAACGTCAGCGACAGCACCATGCCCGTGGCGGCGGCGAGCAGGGTCTGCCGCAGGCCGGGCCAGATGAACTGGGTCCAGGTGGACGCCTCGGTGAACGGCTGCCAGAGACTCCCCTCCCACTGCCCGGCCTGGTCGAACTTGGCGTAGACCCACCAGAGCAACGCCACCAGGCCGACGCCGAAGACCACACTCAGCACCGCGTTGCGGACGCGTGCCCGTGGCCCGGGGTGGTCGTAGAGAACGGTGCTGGTGCTCATCAGCGCTTCACCGCCAGTCGGTTGGCCAGCCAGCCGAAGAAGTAGCCGGTGGGGATGAGGAGCGCGGCGAAGGTGCCGGCGAAGACGGCGAAGATCGCGATCACGGCGTCGCCGTTGCTGTTGATGAGGTCCTTCATCACGCTGGACGCCTCGATCAGGCCGATCGTGCCGACGATGGTCGCGTTCTTGCAGAGGGCGATGAGCACGCTGCCCAGCGGGGCGACCACGGCCCGTCCCGCCTGCGGGAGCACCACGATCCGGAGGGTCTGGAAGAAGGTCAGCCCGATCGCGCGGGCCGCCTCGGCCTGGCCGGCCGGAACGGTGTTGATGCCGGACCGCACCGCCTCGCAGACGAACGCGGCGGTGTAGACCGACAGACCCACCACGCCCAGCCAGTAGTTGTTCTGGTCGAGGTCGTCGGAGAGGGTCAGCCCGAGTGTGGTGAAGAGGCCGAAGTAGCAGAAGAAGATGATCAGCGTCAGCGGCGTGTTGCGGAAGATGTTGACCCAGGCCGCGCCGAAGCCCCGCAGCACCGGCACCGGGGAGACCCGGAAGGCGGCGAGGAGCACGCCGAGCACCAGCGCGAGGACCGCCGACGCGCCGGTCAGCTTGAGGATCCAGAGAAAGCCCGACAGGTATGCGTCGAGGTTGGTCGGATCAGCGAATACGTGCATGCGTCGACTCCCGGGGCACGTCGTCGGCGTCGTGACAGGCCAGGGCCGGCACCCCTCGGGTGCCGGCCCCGGAACGTGTCAGACGCTGCCGCAGTTGGTCAGCTTGGTGGTGTCCAGCTCGGGCGCGGCCTTGCCGCTCTTGCCCAGGGTGGCGTCCCAGGCGGCCTTGTAGGTGCCGTCCGAGGCGGCGGTCTTGAGGATCTCGTTGACCTTCTCGCAGCCGTCCTTGTCGTCCTTCTTCAGGCCGATGCCGTAGGGCTCCGTCGAGAAGGGCTTGCCGACCACCTTGAACTTGCCGGCGTACTGGGACTGGGCGGCGTAGCCGGCCAGGATGATGTCGTCGGTGGTCACCGCGTCGATCTTGCCGCTCTCCAGCAGGGGGAGGCACTTCGAGTACGAGTCGAACTGCTGGAGCTTGGCCTTCGGGTGCTCGGTCTGGATCCGCTTGGCCGGCGTCGAGCCGGTGACCGAGCAGACCGTCTTTCCGTCCAGCGCCTCCGGGCCGGTCAACGTGGAGTCGGCCTTGACCAGCAGGTCCTGGCCGGCGATGAAGTACGGCCCGGCGAAGTTGATCTTCTGCTTGCGCTCGTCGTTGATGGTGTAGGTGGCCACCACCAGGTCGACGGTGCCCTGCTGGATGAAAGGCTCGCGGTTCGCCGAGACGGTGGTCTTCCACTCGATGTTGTTCGCGTCCACGCCGAGGCCCTTGGCCACGATCTTGGCGATCTCGACGTCGAAGCCCTCGTACTGGCTGCCGGTCTGGATGCCGAGGCCCGGCTGGTCGGCCTTCACGCCGATGACCAGCTTCTTCTGGCTCTGGGCCTTGCCCACGATGCCCTTGGCTCCGCTGCCGGAGCCGCTGTCCCCGTCGCCGCCGCAGGCGCTCATGCCGAGCGCCAAGGTCGCCGCCGCGGCAACCGCCGCCACGCGCTTCATACGCATATTTTTCTCCCTTTTTCGACGGAGCCGCCGGGAACCGGCTCCACTACGGACGCTCAGTGCGTGAGGATCTTGGAGAGGAAGTCCTTGGCCCGCTCGCTGCGCGGGTTCGCGAAGAACTCGGCCGGCGGCGCGTCCTCGACCAGCTTGCCGTCGGCCATGAAGATGACCCGGTTGGCCGCGTGCCGGGCGAAGCCCATCTCGTGCGTGACCACCACCATGGTCATGCCGTCGCGCGCCAGCGAGGTCATCACGTCGAGCACCTCGCCGACCATCTCCGGGTCGAGCGCGCTGGTCGGCTCGTCGAAGAGCATCGCCTTCGGCTGCATGGCCAGCGCGCGGGCGATCGCCGCCCGCTGCTGCTGGCCGCCGGAGAGCTGGGCCGGGTACTTGTCCGCCTGGTTGGCGATGCCGACGCGGTCGAGCAGGGCCAGCCCGCGCTCGCGGGCGGCGGCCGGCTTCTCCTTGCGCACCTTGACCGGCCCGAGCGTGACGTTCTCCAGGATGGTCTTGTGCGCGAAGAGGTTGAACGACTGGAACACCATGCCGACCTCGCTGCGCAGCTTGGCCAGGGGCTTGCCCTCGGCCGGCAGCGGCTGCCCGTCGAACGTGATGGTGCCGTCGTTGATCGGCTCCAGTCGGTTGATGGCGCGGCACAGCGTCGACTTGCCGGAGCCGGACGGGCCGATCACCACGACCACCTCGCCCCGGCCGACGGAGAGGGACACGTCGTCGAGCACGTGCAGCGGCCCGAACCACTTGTTGACCCCGTCGAGCACGATCAGCGGGTCGCCCGTCGTCACGTCGTCCACCGTCCCTGTCGTTCGTGCCGGAACCGGGGTCGGTCGACCTCCGGTTGGGCAACTGTAGGCGGCCTGATGTGGCGGTACGCAACCCAGATGGTCACGGAGCGGTAACACCGGTCACCGGCGTCCCCGCACGTCCGGATTCCGGCGCCGCCGGGGCGTCCGAGTGGCGGCGCCGCCCGGTCGCGGAGATCATGAGGCGATGACCGACACGTTCCGGCTGACCGATCACGCGCGCGGCGGCGGGTGCGCCTGCAAGATCCCGCCGGGCGAGCTGGAGGCGATGGTCGCCGGGCTCGGTCCGGCCGGCGGCACCGCCGACCTGCTGGTCGGCCTGGAGAACGGCGACGACGCCGCGGTGGTACGGCTGGACGAGCGCACCGGCTTGGTGACCACCGCCGACTTCTTCACCCCGGTGGTCGACGACGCCTACGACTGGGGCCGCATCGCCGCCGCCAACGCGCTCTCCGACGTGTACGCGATGGGCGGCACCCCGCTGGTCGCGCTCAACCTGCTCTGCTGGCCGCGCGAGGTGCTGCCGCTGGAACTGGCCCGCGAGGTGCTGCGCGGCGGGCAGGACGTGGCCCGGGAGGCCGGCTGTCACCTGGCCGGCGGGCACAGCGTGGACGACGACGGCCCGAAGTACGGCCTGGCAGTCACCGGCGTGGTCCGCCCCGACGAGCTGATCACCCTCGACGCCGGGCGGGCCGGGCTGCCGCTGTCGCTGACCAAGCCGCTCGGCGTGGGCGTGCTCAACACCCGGCACAAGCAGACCGGGGAGCGGTTCGCCGAGGCGGTCGCGTCGATGGTCCGGCTGAACCGGGACGCCGCCCGCGCGGCGGTGGCCGCCGGCATCCGCTGCGGGACCGACGTGACCGGCTTCGGCCTGCTCGGGCACGCCTCGAAGCTGGCCCGGGCCAGTCGGCTCACGGTCGCGATCGACACCGCCGCGGTGCCGTACCTGCCGGGCGCGCGGGAGGCGCTGCGTGACGGGTACGTCAGTGGCGGCACCCGGCGCAACCTGGAGTGGGTGACGCCGTGGACGGACTTCGGCGGCGCCGACGAGTCGGAGCGGCTGCTGCTGGCCGACGCGCAGACCTCGGGCGGCCTGCTGGTCGCGGGCGAGGTGCCGGGCGGCACCGTGATCGGTGAGCTGCTGCCCGCCTCCGACCACCTGATCCGGCTGCGCTGACGCGCCGCGTCGGTGCGCGCGGCGGAGCACGATACCCGATAAACTGTCATCTTCCCGCTACTCAGGGCAACGTCGCCCAGGGAAATTTTGCCCGGAATGGTCACAGACCGGTAACTTGCCCCCGGTCGAGGTCAAATGCCCCCCACCATCGTCAGTAAGGCCCGATCCGGAGGCCGGTGGGACGAGCGCAGCGAGGAGGCGGCATGACCGAGCTGTGGAACTGGAGAATCGACGGCGGCGCGCCGGTGGAGGTCTACCCGGCGATGGCCGAGGCGCTCGGCCGGGTGGTGATGCCCCTGGCCGTCGCCGACCCGGCCCGGCTCCCCGCGTACGCGGTGGTCTGCGACGTGTGGGAGGCGCCCGGGGCCTACGGCACCGTGGTCGACTGTTACGGCGTGCCCGAACGCCTGGCCGAGCTGCCCGCGATCGCGGCGCTGGCCCGGGTGCTGGGCCGCAACTGCCTGATGCGCGACGACACGCTCGACGCCGGGCGGCACCTGCTGGTCGCCCCGGACGGCACGATCCGCCCGGTGCACTTCGACGTGGTCGAGACCGACGACGGCGAGGTGCTCAGCAACCAACGCCTCTGCACCGAGGCCGACCCCGGCTGCCGGGGCTGGTCGCGCTGCCACCGCTCCCGGTGGGCGCCCGACTCGGTCGGGCCGGCGCTCGCCGCCGCCTGACCGGGTCCGCCCGTCGCCGGCCGCGGACCCGCCCGGATACGCTGTCCGGGTCATGACTACCGCAGCCGCGGGCAGCCCGCGCACCTACCAGGTGCGCACGTACGGCTGCCAGATGAACGTGCACGACTCCGAGCGCATCTCCGGCCTCCTCGAGGACGCCGGCTACGTGCGCGCCCCCGAGGCCGGCGACCAGCCCGACGTGGTGGTGTTCAACACCTGCGCGGTCCGGGAGAACGCCGACAACCGGCTCTACGGCAACCTGGGTCACCTGCGCCCCGTGAAGGCGAAGCACCCCGGGATGCAGATCGCGGTCGGTGGCTGCCTCGCCCAGAAGGACCGCGGCGACATCGTCCGCAAGGCCCCCTGGGTGGACGTGGTCTTCGGCACGCACAACATCGGCTCACTGCCGGCGTTGCTGGACCGGGCCCGGCACAACGCCGCCGCCGAGGTGGAGATCCTGGAGTCGCTGGAGGTCTTCCCCTCCACGCTGCCGACCCGGCGCGAGTCGACGTACGCCGGGTGGGTCTCCATCTCCGTCGGCTGCAACAACACCTGCACCTTCTGCATCGTGCCCTCGCTGCGCGGCAAGGAGAAGGACCGCCGTCCCGGCGACGTCCTCTCCGAGGTGCGCGCGCTGGTCGCCGAGGGCGTGCTGGAGGTGACCCTGCTCGGGCAGAACGTCAACTCCTACGGCGTCGAGTTCGGCGACCGCTACGCGTTCGGCAAGCTGCTGCGGGCCTGCGGCGACATCGACGGGCTGGAGCGGGTCCGGTTCACCAGCCCGCACCCGAAGGACTTCACCGACGACGTGATCGAGGCGATGGCCGAGACGCCGAACGTCTGCCACTCGCTGCACATGCCGTTGCAGTCCGGCTCCGACGACGTGCTGCGCGCGATGCGCCGCTCGTACCGGTCGGAGAAGTATCTCGGCATCATCGCCAAGGTCCGGGCGGCGATGCCGGACGCGGCGATCACCACGGACATCATCGTCGGCTTCCCCGGCGAGACCGAGGCCGACTTCGCGCGCACCCTCGACGTGGTCCGGGAGGCCCGGTTCTCCTCGGCGTTCACCTTCCAGTACTCGAAGCGCCCCGGGACCCCGGCCGCCACCATGGACGGCCAGCTTCCCAAGCAGGTCGTGCAGGAGCGCTACGAGCGGCTGGTCGCCTGCGTCGAGGAGATCACCTGGGCGGAGAACAAGAAGCTGGTCGGTGAGACCGTCGAGGTGCTGGTCGCCGTCGGCGAGGGCCGCAAGGACGAGCGCACCGGCCGGATGTCCGGGCGGGCGCGCGACGGCCGGCTGGTGCACTTCGCCACCGGTGACCTGGCCGGGCAGATCCGGCCCGGCGACATCGTGCACACCGCCGTCACGTACGCGGCCCCGCACCACCTGAACGCCGACGGGGCGCCGCTGGCGCACCGGCGCACCCGGGCCGGCGACGCGGCCGAGGCGGGGCGCGCCCCGCGTACCCCCGGGGTGCCGCTCGGCCTGCCCACCGTCGGCGCGCCGGCCGCACCGCCCGCCCCCACCACCGGCGGTTGCGCCGTCCGCTGACCCCACCCCGCCCTGACGGTTAGGCGGGGCCCCCGCTTAACACTAGGTGTTAAGCGGGGGCCCCTCCTCTACCGAATGCGTTAAGCGGGGCCCCCGCCTTACCCGCAGGCGGAGGTGTTGAGCTTCACCGTGGCGGGGTTGGCGGCGGTGCCGTTGGCGGTGAAGCCGACCGTGACCGACGCGCCCGCGGCCAGCGACGGTGCCCAGCCGGGCGCCGCCGCCGTGACCGTGGTCCCGGACTGGGTGACGGTGGCGTTCCACCCGCTGGCCAGCGTCACCCCGGACGGCCACGTCCAGGTGACCGACCACGGGTTCACCGCGGCGGTGCCGGTGTTCTTCACGGTCAGCTCGCCCTGGAAGCCGCCGGCCCAGGCGTTGACCTGCTTGTAGCTGGCGGTGCACCCGCCGCTCGGCGCCGGCGTGGTCGGCGTCGGGCCGGGCGTGGTCGGGTTCGGGGTGGGGGAGCCGGTGCCGGTCGGCGTCGGGTTCGGGTTGCCGCCGCCGGTCGGCGGGATCAGGTAGGGCTGGAGGATGGACTGCTTGGCCTGGTTGACCGTGGTCCAGTCGTCGTTGGCGATGCCGCCGGTGTCACCCGAGTTGGGGTTCCACGACCAGTAGGTGAAGGACATGCCGTTGACCCCGGTGCCGGTGTAGGCCATCAGGTTCTCCAGCCAGATCTTGTCCTTCGGGTCCTGGAGCGTGGTGCCGAACTCGCCCATCATGATCGGCGCGATGTTCTGCTTGTAGAGGTAGCCCCAGTACTTGTCCCAGATGGCCGGCATGTTCGCCGGGTAGCTCGGGTCGTCGAACCAGGCCTGGCGGTAGACCGAGGTGGCGTACTCGTGCGGCGAGTAGACCAGCCGGTTCGCCACGTTCAGCCGCACCGGGAACTGCCCGGCCTTGGAGAGGTTGCCGCCCCACCAGCCGCAGTCCTCGTCGTTGCTGGGGTCGTTGTCCCAGACGTTCGACAGGCCGCCGCTCGGGCAGCTCACCCCCTCCACGAAGATCAGCCAGTTGGGCTGCACGCCGAGGATCGCGTTGCCGGCCCGCTCGGCGGCCAGCCGCCAGTCGCGGGCGGTGTCGCCGCAGCCCCAGCAGGCGCCGGTGGCGGCCGGGTTGGTGCCCTCGGCGTGCGGCTCGTTGTGCAGGTCCGCGCCGATCACGGTCGGGTTGTTCGCGTACCGCTGGGCCATCGTCTTCCAGTCGGCGATCCAGGTCGCCTCGGAGACCCCCGAGGTGTACCAGAGCGGCGACTGTCCGGCCGACGTCGGCCGGTGCCGGTCCAGGATGACCCGCATCCCCTTGCTGCCCGCGTAATCGATGACCTTGTCCAGGATCTGCAACGGGGAGAGCCCGATCAGGTCCGGATTGACGAAGTCGTTGATCCCGGTCGCCGTCGCGCCCGGCTTGATGGCGTCGTTCGAGTAGGGGATGCGCAGCGTGTTGTAGCCCAGCCGGGCCATGGTGTCGAGCTGTCCGCGCCACGGGTTGCTCGACCACAGGCCGTGGAACGTCTTGTTGTCGGTCTCCATGCCGAACCAGTTGATGCCGGTGAGCCGGACGGTCGCGCCCGTGCTGTCGACGATCTTGTTGCCGCTGGTGTGCAGGTAGCCGGTGCCGGTGCCGCCGGCCGCCGCGGCGGCCGGGGTGGTGCTGACGGCCGCGGCGACGAGGATGCCGGCCGCGGCGGTGGCGAGCGCCGTCAGGGCGCCGCCGAGGGCGGTGCGTCGGTGCATGGAAGCTCCACTTCGGATGCCCGCGCCGCACAAGCGCCGCGGGCGGCAGGACCAGGGGACACGGCACGCTCGTCATCGAGTACGCGGACAGCGTCCACCGGGCCGTGACGTGGACGGCCACCCAGCGGGGAGGCACCGGCGATCCTCGACGGCGATGGTCGGCCGTCGACGCCCTCGCGCCGGTGTCGGAACCTGGCTCCGCCGCTCATTCTGATCAGCGCACCTCGATGCGTCAACCCGAGCCGGCCGGTGCCCGGACACGCGGGAGCCCCCGGGTCGGGCGACCCGGGGGCTCCGTCGTGCGTGCGTCAGCCGGCCTGCTCGGCGAGCTGGAGGAACTGCCGCTTCGAGGCGAGCGCCGACTCGGCCTCCTTGATCCGGCGGGTGTCGCCGGCCGCCTGGGCCCGGGCCAGCCGGTCCTCGGCCTCGGCGACCTGGGCGCGCATCTGCGCCAGCAGCGGGTTGTCCTCCTTGGAGGTGCGCCGCCACGCCGAGTCCATCACCACGCGGACCTTGTCGTCCACGGCGCGCAGCCGCCGATCCAGGCCGGCGGCCGCCTCGCGCGGCACCCGGCCGGCCTCGTGCCACTGGGCCTGGATGTCCCGCAGCTTCGCCTGGGCGCCCTTCGGGTCGCCGTCGACGTCGAGCGCCTCGGCCTCGGCCAGCAGCGCCTGCTTGCGCTCCAGGTTGGCCCGCTGTTCGTTGTCCCGCGCGGAGAAGACCTCACTGCGCCGGGTGAAGAACTCGTCCTGGGCGGCCCGGAACCGTTCCCAGAGCTTCTGCTCGGCCTCCTTGGCGGCGCGCGGCGCGGCCTTCCACTGGGCCATCAGGTCCTTGAGCTGGCCGGCGGTGACGCCCCAGTCGGTCGACTCCTTGAGCTTCTCGGCCTCGGCGACCAGCTCCTCCTTGACCGTCTGCGCCTGCTTGCGCTGCTGGTCGAGGGAGGCGAAGTGGGCACCCCGACGGCGGGTGAAGCCGTCGCGCGCGGCGGCGAACCGCTTCCACAGCTCACCGTCGGACTTCTTGTCGACGCCGCGGATGGTCTTCCACTCGTCGAGGATCTCCTTGAGCCGGTCACCGGCGGTCTTCCAGCCGGTCGACTCGGCGGCCAGCTTCTCGGCCTCCTCGACCAGGGCGGTCTTGCGGGCCAGCGCCTCGCCCCGGGCGGCCTCGCGAGCCGCCTTGGCCTCGCCGGCCTTCTCCTCGGCGACCGTCGCCAGCTTGTCCAGCCGGGCGGCCAGCGCGTCGATGTCACCGACCACGTGCGCCTCGGGCAGCGACGCCCGGATCCGGCGGATCGTGGCCAGCGAGCCGCCGGCGTCCGCCGCGCCCGAGTTGAGCCGGGCCTCGGTCAGGTCGACCTCCGTCACCAGGTCGGAGAAGCGCCGGGCGAAGTGGGCGAGCCCTTCCTCCGGGGCGCCCGCCTGCCAGGATCCGACCACCCGCTCGCCCTCGGCGGTCTTGACGTAGACGGTGCCGTCCTCGTCCACCCGTCCGAAGGCAGTCCAGTCGCTCATGTGCCCATCCTCGTTCTCCCGGCGTCGAGGGACCAGCCCTCGGTCGCCGCCACGGCGCAGCAAACTTTCTCCCGGCATTGTCACAGGTCCGCCCCCGTCCGTGTCGAGCGCCTGTCGTCGACCGTGACCATACGGTGTCGTACGCCCCCGATGACCGGATCGGCGCGGGGACGCACCGGGCGGCGACGATAGGTTGGAGCCGTGCCCCTGGTCGCCGCCGCCGTCTGCCCCCACCCGCCCCTGCTCGTGCCCGAGGTGGCCGGTGCCGCCGCGCCCGAGTTGGACGACCTGCGCGCCGCCGCCGACGCCGCGGTCGCCCGGCTGCTCGCCGCCGGGCCCGAGGTGCTGCTGCTGGTCGGCGCGGGTCCCGGGACGGAACGTCTCGGCACGGCCGACTACGGGTCGTTGCGCCCGTTCGGGCTGGACCGGTTCGTCCGGCTCTGGAAGGTCAACTGCTCGGGCGTCGACGCGCTGCCACTGAGCCTCACCATCGGCGCCTGGCTGGTGAACCGGTCCGGCACCGAGCTGCCCCGGCGGGCCTGGACGGTCGCCGCCGACGCCACCCCGGCGGAGGCGGTCGAGTTGGGCGCGACGCTGGTCCCGGACGGCGATCCCCGGTGCGCGCTGCTGGTGCTCGGCGACGGCTCGGCCTGCCGGGGCGTCAAGGCGCCGGGCTACGACGACCCGCGCGCCGAGGCGTACGACGAGGGGGTCGCCGCGGCCCTGGCCAAGGCGGACGCCGACGCGTTGCGCGGCCTGGACCCGGTGCTCTCCGCCGAGCTGACGGTCGCCGGACGGGCGGCCTGGCAGGTGCTGGCCGGCGCGGTCGGCGCGGCGGGCGGCGACTGGCGCGGCGAGCTGGGCTACCACCGGGCGCCCTACGGCGTCGCCTACTTCGTGGCGAACTGGGAGCGGGTGTGAGCGTGGACGGGATCGTCGTCGCGGTGGTCGGCCCGACCGCGGCCGGGAAGTCGGCGTTGAGCATCGCGCTGGCGCACGCCCTCGGCGGCGAGGTGGTCAACGCCGACTCGATGCAGCTCTACCGGGGCATGGACGTCGGCACCGCCAAGCTGACCCCGGCCGAGCGCGAGGGCGTGCCGCACCACCTGCTGGACATCTGGCCGGTGACCGAGCCGGCCAGCGTGGCGGAATACCAGAAGCTGGCCCGCGCGGCGGTCGACGACATCCTGGCCCGGGGGCGGGTGCCGCTGCTGGTCGGCGGCTCCGGGCTCTACGTGCGGGCGGTGCTGGAGCAGTTCGAGTTCCCCGGCACCGATCCGGCGCTGCGGGAACGGCTGGAGGCGGAGCTGGCCGAGGTGGGTCCGGGCCCGCTGCACGCCCGCCTGGCCGAGGCGGACCCGGAGGCGGCGGCCGGCATCCTGCCCAGCAACGGCCGGCGGATCGTCCGGGCGCTGGAGGTGATCGAGCTGACCGGCGCGCCGTTCGCCGCGTCGCTGCCGGCGCCCACGCCCTACTACCCGTCCGTGCAGCTCGGGGTCGACCTGGACACCGCCCGGCTGGACGAGCGGATCGCGCTGCGGGTGGACCGGATGTGGGCCGACGGCCTGGTCGACGAGGTGCGGACGCTGGTCGGCGAGGGGCTGCCCGCCGGGCGTACCGCCGGCCGGGCGCTCGGCTACCACCAGGTGCTGCGCTTCCTGGCCGGTGAGTCGACCGAGACCGAGGCGTACGAGGAGACGATCCGGGCGACCCGCCGCTTCGTGCGCCGGCAGCGCTCGTGGTTCCGGCGCGACCCGCGCGTGCACTGGCTCGACTCGGCCGCCCCCGACGTCGTCGACACGGCCCTGCGGGTGGCCGCCGGGGATCGGGGATGATGGGGGCGTGGAGTTCACCAAGGGTCACGGCACCGGCAACGACTTCGTCATCCTGCCCGACCCGGACGGCACGCTCGACCTGACGCCCGGCCTGGTCGCCGCGCTCTGCGACCGGCGGCGCGGGCTCGGCGGCGACGGCGTCCTGCGGGTGGTACGCGCCGCGAAGCACCCCGACGGCGTCGCGCTGGCCGGCGAGGCCGAGTGGTTCATGGACTACTGGAACTCCGACGGCTCGTTCGCCGAGATGTGCGGCAACGGTGCCCGGGTGTTCGTGCGCTACCTGCTGGAGACCGGGCTGGTCGCCCCGTCGGGCGGGACGTTGCCGGTGGCCACCCGGGCCGGTCTGGTCCGGGCGCGCGTCGAGGGCGCGGACGTGGCCGTCGAGATGCGGCGTCCCCGCCTGCACGACGCGGCCACCGCCACCCTGGGCGGGCTGACCCTGACCGGCGCGGCGGTGGACGTCGGCAACCCGCACCTGGTGTGCGCGCTGCCCGCCGCGCTGGACCTGGCCGGCCTGGACCTCACCCGCGCGCCGGAGGTCGACGCCTCGGTCTTCCCGACCGGGGTGAACGTCGAGTTCACCACGCCGGGCGGGCCGGTCGACGGCGCCGACGCGCACGTGCTGATGCGGGTCCACGAGCGGGGCTCGGCCGAGACGCTCTCGTGCGGCACCGGCGCGTGCGCGGTGGCGGCGGTGGCGCTGCGCGACGCCGACCGAGAGACCGGTGTGGTGGCGGTGGACGTGCCGGGCGGGCGCCTCACCGTCACCGTGACGCCCGACTCGTGCTGGCTGTCCGGCCCCGCCGTGCTGGTGGCCACCGGGACCCTCATTCCGGACGCCCTGCGCCCCTGACCGCAGGCGGCGCTGCGCGTGCGGTGGCGTGCTGTGCGTGCCAAGCGGTGGCATGGTGTCGGTGTTGCAGATGGCACCGGGCGGTGTCGCGGTTCGATCCCGGCGTGCTTACTCGTGGTCCCCGGCGTGCGTTTCGCGGGCGCGATCTGTGGTGGGGACAGGCGTTCCGACGTCCCGCACCAGCGTTGAACACGCTGTGTGACGGCTCCCGGATGATGTGCACTTTTCTGCGGTATGCCTGAGAGTCATAAATATGGGTCTTGTGACGTGTTTGTGGGTGGTTGGGCGCGTCGTTGATGGGGCACGCCGTTGTCCTGCCTAGGTTCTGGCTTGTCGAAGGTCAGAACTAGTGGGCGGGGCAACGGCGTGCGTTCGGTAAGGGTATGGGCTCGGTTGTTCGGGGTCGAGCAGGCGGTGCTCGAGGGTGTCGAGTTCGATGCGGTCGAGTCGGTGGTGGTGGCTCGGGTGCGGGTGCGGCGGGGTGCTCGGCATCGGTGTCCGCATTGTCGTCGTCGGTGTGCGGGGTATGACGCGGGTGTTCGGCGGCGGTGGCGGGCGTTGGATCTGGGGACGGTGCGGGCGGTGATCGAGGCCGATGCGCCGCGGGTGTCGTGTCGGGTGCATGGGGTGATCGTCGCGGCGGTGCCGTGGGCGCGTCATGGGGCGGGGCATACCCGGGCGTTCGATCAGGTGGTGGCGTGGTTGGCGGTGCACGCGGCGAAGTCGGTGGTGTCGCGGTTGATGCGGATCAGTTGGCGCACGGTGGGGGCGATCGTGGCGCGGGTGTGGGCTGACACCGGCGACGCGGTGGATCGCCTCGACGGGTTGCGTCGCATTGGTATCGACGAGGTCAGCTATAAGAAGGGCCACCGGTATCTGAGCGTGGTGGTCGACCACGACACCGGTCGACTGGTGTGGGCCGCTGCGGGCAAGAGCGCGGCCACGCTGCACGCGTTCTTCGACCTGCTCGGTCCCGAGCGGGCCGCCGCGATCACTCACGTGTCGGCCGACGGCGCGGACTGGATCACGACCGTGGTGCGGCGTCGTTGCCCGAACGCGGTGCGCTGCGCCGACCCGTTTCACGTCGTGGCGTGGGCCAGCGACGCCGTCGACCGGGTCCGCCGACAGGTATGGAACGCCGCGACCGGTCGGGGAGCAGGCCGCCGCGGGGTGGCCGTCGGCGAAGCGCGGCTGGTGAAGAACACCCGCTGGGCGCTATGGAAGAACCCGAACAACCTCACCGACGCCCAGCGGGCCACCCTCGCCTGGATCGCCAAGACCCACCCCCGCCTGCACCGAGCCTGGGCCCTCAAAGAAGGCCTGCGCTACGTGTTCACCCTGGCCAAAACCAGCCCACCAGCCGCGGTCGAAGCCCTCGACCGTTGGGTCGAATGGGCCCGCCGCAGCCGCATCGACATCTTCGTCGACCTACAACGCCGCGTCACGCGTCACCGCGACGCGATCATCGCCTCCATCACCCACGGCCTGTCCAACGGCCGCATCGAGTCCGTCAACGCCAAGATCCGCCTGATCACCCGGATGGCCTTCGGCTTCCACTCACCCGACGCCCTCATCGCCCTGGCCATGCTCAACCTCGGCGGCCACCAACCCCAACTCCCCAACCGGTGACCCACACATCCATCACAAGACCCATAAATATGCCTCTGAGGCATACCGCTCTCAGGGCAACTCTCTTTCCTGGCGCGACATGCCCGGGTCCCGACACCTCACCTGAGGCCCGCCAGCAACCGCGCCGCCCCGGCCGGGTCGGCGTGGGCTGGGGGGACGGGCGTGGGCCGGGCGATCGGCGGGTGGGAGGCGGTGCGCGGCGGGAGGCGTCAGGGGGTGGCGCTGGCGTTGGCGGCGATCTCGGGGAGGTCGGCGGGGCCCGGGTCGGCGGCCGGCGGCGGCGTGACGGCCGGGTTCTGCGCGGCGGCGCGCACCGCGGCGGCCACCGCGGGCGCGACCCGCGAGTCGAACACGCTCGGCACGATCACCGTCGGGTTGATCTTTTCTTCGCCGACCACGTCGGCGATGGCGCGGGCCGCCGCGATCGCCATCTCCTCGGTGAACTCCTCGGCGTGCGCGTCGAGCATGCCGCGGAACACGCCCGGGAAGGCGAGCACGTTGTTGATCTGGTTCGGCTGGTCGGAGCGGCCGGTGGCGACCACGGCGGCGTACTTGCGGGCCTCCCGCGGGTCGACCTCCGGGTCCGGGTTGGCCAGCGCGAAGACGATCGCGTCCTTGGCCATCGCGGCGACGTCCTCGCCGGTGAGCAGGTTCGGGGCGCTCACCCCGATGAACACGTCCGCGCCGCGCACCGCCCCGGCCAGGTCACCGGCGTAGTTCTCCCGGTTGGTGTTCTCGGCCAACCACTGCCAGGCCGGGTTCAGGTCGGGCAGCCCGCGGTGCAGGGCGCCCTGCCGGTCGTACGCGATGATGTCGCCCACGCCCTGGCGCAGCAGCAGCTTCATGATCGCGGTGCCGGCCGCGCCGGCGCCGGAGACCACGACCCGGACGTCCGCGAGCTGCTTGCCCACCACGCGCAGCGCGTTGGTCAGCGCGGCCAGCACGCAGATCGCGGTGCCGTGCTGGTCGTCGTGGAAGACCGGGATGTCCAGCGCCTCGCGCAGCCGGGCCTCGATCTCGAAGCAGCGCGGCGCGGCGATGTCCTCCAGGTTGATCCCGCCGTACGCCGGCGCGATGGCCTTGACGATCGACACGATCTCGTCGGTGTCCTGGGTGTCCAGCACCACCGGCCAGGCGTCCACCCCGCCGAAGCGCTTGAACAGGGCCGCCTTGCCCTCCATCACCGGCAGTGACGCGGCCGGCCCGAGGTTGCCCAGGCCGAGCACGGCGGAGCCGTCGCTGACCACGGCCACCGTGTTGCGCTTGATGGTGAGCCGGCGGGCGTCGGCCGGGTTCTCGGCGATCGCCTGGCAGACCCGGGCCACCCCCGGCGTGTACGCGCGGGACAGCTCGTCGCGGGTGCGCAGCGCGACCTTCGGGGTGACCTCGATCTTGCCGCCGAGGTGCAGCAGGAACGTGCGGTCGGAGACCTTGCGCACGTCCACCCCGTCGAGCCCGGTGAGCGCGTCGACGACCTGGTCGGCGTGGCTGGCGTCGGCGGTGTCGCAGGTCAGGTCGACGATCACGTTGGTGGGGTCGGAGTCGACCACGTCCAGCGCGGTGACGATCGCGCCGGCCTCGCCCGCCGCGGTGGTCAACCGGCCGATGGAGGAGGCGTCCGCGGGTACCGCGATCCGGATCGTGATCGAGAATCCGGCACTCGGCAGTCGGGTGATGGCCACGAGAAAACACTCCTCCGTCGGCGCTGAGCGGCTCGACTGGCATTTCTACCCGCAGGTCCGGGCCGGCCGGCAGCCGCCCCCGCTACCGGTGGGTAGCGCCACGGGCATAACGCGGATGCGTCCGGCGTTGTCACATGTCAGGATTGCTGTCACGCGCCGAAAATTCTCGGCGATGCACATAACGGACAGGAGACGCAGTTTGCGCGAGCAGGAGACCTTCCATCCCTACGAGGACGACGCGCTCGACGCCACCACCGGTGACTACGAGCTGTCGGAGCGGCAGGCGCTGCGGCGGGTCCCTGGCCTCTCCACCGAGCTGACCGACATCACCGAGGTCGAATACCGCCAGCTCCGGCTGGAGCGGGTCGTCCTGGTGGGCGTCTGGACCGAGGGCAACCAGTCCGACGCCGACAACAGCCTCACCGAGCTGGCGGCGCTGGCCGAGACGGCCGGCTCGCAGGTGCTCGAAGGGCTGATCCAGCGTCGCAGCCGGCCCGACCCGGCCACCTACATCGGTCGGGGCAAGGTCGACGACCTGGGCGCGGTGGTGCTCTCCACCGGCGCCGACACGGTCATCTGCGACGGTGAGCTGTCGCCGTCGCAGCTCCGCAACCTGGAACAGCGCACCAAGGTCAAGGTGGTCGACCGCACCGCCCTGATCCTCGACATCTTCGCCCAGCACGCCAAGAGCAAGGAGGGCAAGGCGCAGGTCGAGCTGGCCCAGCTCGAATACCTGCTGCCGCGCCTGCGTGGTTGGGGCGAGAGCCTCTCCCGGCAGACCGGTGGTAGCGGTCGCGGCGGTGGCGCCGGCGGCGGCGTGGGTCTGCGTGGTCCCGGTGAGACCAAGCTGGAGACCGACCGGCGGCGGATCCGGCACCGGATCGCCCGGCTGCGCCGCGAGATCAAGAGCATGACCACGGTACGCCAGACCAAGCGCGCCCGGCGCTCCCGCAACGCGGTCCCGGCGGTGGCGATCGCCGGCTACACCAACGCCGGCAAGTCCAGCCTGCTCAACCGCCTCACCGGCGCGGGCGTGCTGGTGGAGGACGCGCTGTTCGCCACGCTGGACCCGACCACCCGGCGGGCGACGACCTCCGACGGCCGGCTCTACACGCTCTCCGACACGGTCGGTTTCGTCCGGCACCTGCCGCACCAGATCGTCGAGGCGTTCCGCTCGACGCTGGAGGAGGTCGGCGACGCCGACCTGGTGGTGCACGTGGTCGACGGCACCCACCCGGATCCGGAGGAGCAGGTCCGGGCGGTGCGCGAGGTGCTCGCCGAGGTGGGCGCCGACCGGCTGCCGGAGCTGCTGGTGGTGAACAAGACCGACGCCACCGACGAGGAGACGATGCTGCGGCTCAAGCGGCTCTGGCCGGACGCGGTGTTCGTCTCGGCGCACAGCGGGCGCGGGGTCGACGAGCTGCGCGAGGCGGTCGAGCGGCGGCTGCCGCGGCCGGCCGTCGAGGTCCGCGCGGTGCTGCCGTACGACCGGGGTGACCTGGTGGCCCGGGTGCACCGGCAGGGCGAGGTGCTGAGCACCGCGCACCTGCCCGAGGGCACGTTGGTGCACGTGCGGGTCGGCCAGGCGCTCGCCGCCGAGCTGGTGCCGTTCGCGGGTTGACGGCATCTCCTGTGGTGCCTCCCGGCAGATGGGAAGCACCACAGGAGTTCGGTGCGTCAGACGCAGTCGCCGGGGGCGCTGCTGTACCGGTAGAAGGCATAGCTTCCGGCCGAGAAGTAGCCGTAGGAGTTGAGGCCGCTGTTGTAACCGTTACGAATCATGTCGAAGGTATGCACAGATCCGTTGTATCGGACCCTGATCTGACCCTCGCCGAGATCGCCCACCTGCGCAAGCTTGTTGTCCGCGCGACCGAAGGTCCCGGTTCCGACGACACCGTCGGCACCCAGGCCGTAGCGCCGCTGCCAGTCCTTCGTTGCATACTCTGTATTCGGGCCGAAGTCGCAGTCGATGTCGCTGGCGTCGAAGGTGGAGCCGTCGCTCTCCTTGGCTCCGTCGGCCCAGAGGATGTATTGCCAGAGGCCCGTCGCTCCACTGCGCGTGTGTGAGCTTTTGGAAACCGTTCCCTCGTCACCGAAATCGTCGGTGACGGCTCCCGAGCCTGCCACAAAACCCTGGCTCGTATTGGCGTGGGCTGGTGCGGCGAATCCGATGATGCCGACCGTGGTGGTGAGGGCAGCAGCGAGCAGCTTTTTCCTGGAGTGCATTTAAGCTCCAATCCCCGTGGTGATACGTCCCGTGATGATTCTTATTTGTTGTGTGGACGCATGTCAATGACGGGGTGCTTACTCCGAGCGTTTCGTCCGCAAAGTCTGACCTGTACCGAATGACTAACATTCTGGGCTTAGGGCCCTGCCGTGCAACCCCCCGCCAGGGGGCATGCGACACTGTGCGTCATGCGCCACGTTGTCTTCCCGGTCACGCTCGCGCTGGGAGCGCTTGTCGTGCCGGTCTGGGCCGCTCCGGCGGCGTCTGCGGCCCCGGTGCTTGCTGCAGCTCCGAAGAAGAAGTGCACCGTTGACGACAGGCGGCTGCGGGAGCTGTCCGGTCTGGTGGCGACGTCCACTGGCTACGTGGTCATCAACGACGGGTCGGACGACGACAGCCTGGAGCGGGTCTTCTATCTGAATGAGAAGTGCAAGGTCTTAAAGGAGTTGCGCTACTCAGGCGACGGGCCGTTGGATACCGAGGATCTGGCGCTCGGTCCCGACCGGAAGACGTTGTGGGTCGCCGATACCGGCGACAATATCACCAGCACGAAACGCCGGGAGCGAGTTGCGGTGTGGTCGGCCCGGATCGACGGTTCCAAGCAGTTGGTGTTGCACCGTCTCGCCTATCCCGACGACAAGCCGCGTGATGCGGAAGCGTTGTTGATCGACGACAACAACATGCCGCTGATTATCACCAAGGTTCCCACCGGGCCGGCGGAGATATTCACGCCCGCGGAGAAGTTGCGGAGTGGTGATACCGAGCCGGTGAAGATGAAACTGGTCGGTCAGGTCTCGCTGCCGAGGACCACGACGGACAATCCACTCAAGGCTAGTGGTCGAGTGGCGGTGACCGGGGCGGCCCGCTCGCCCGACGGCAGCAAGGTAACCCTGCGCACCTATGCGGACGCTTTCGAGTTCGACGTGACCGGCGGTGACATCGCCACCGCTCTGACCACTGGCAAGCCCCGTGTTACCCCACTGGCCGACCCGTTCGGCGAAGCGATCTCCTACACCCCCGATGGAAAGTCGTTCGTCACCGTCTCCGACGGGGGCACTCTCGATGCGGCCGACCCGATCGACATCCTCGGCTATACGCCGGCGACCACGGGCGTCGAGGCGTTGCCTAACGGTGGCAAGAACGTGACCAAGGCGGCGGCCAAGAAGTCCTGGCTGGAAGGGCTCTCGCTCGACGAGATCACGTACCTGATCGCCGCGGTCGGGGTGATCGGCGCGCTCCTGGTCGGCGCCGGGGTGTTCGGCATCCTGCGGGCCCGGCGCAAGCCGGCGCCCGTCGAGCCGGCCGACGGGCCGGAGCGCAGCGGCGAGTTCCCGGTGAACGGCGGCTTCCCGCCCGGCAACCGGCCCGACGCCCCGCCGCGCGGCGGGGTCTACGGCGGCGGCGGTCAGGGCGGGGGTGTCTACGGCGGCTCCGCCAACGGCGAGCGGCCCTCGGGCGGCGGCGTCTACGGCGGCGGACGGCCCGCCGGCGGCGCGGTCTACGGCGGCGCGCCCCAGGGTGGCCAGCCGGGCGGCGGCCGGCCTCCGAGTGGCGGCGGCGCCCAGGGCGGTCGCCCGCAGGGTGGTGGCCGGCCGCAGGGTGGTCGCCCGCCGGCCGGGGGCGGACCCCAGGGTGGCGGCGTCTACGGCGGCGGTGGCGCGGACCGGCCCGGCCCGGGCGGTGTCTACGGTGGCGGTGGCGGCCAGGGTGGCGCGCGTCCGGGCGGTGGCCGGGGCGGCGCGCCGGGCAGTGCCGGCTACCGCGGGCAGCCGGGCGGCGGTGGCCGGCGGGGCGACGGCGGCCGGGCCGAGCCGCCGCGTCGCGACTCGCGGGATCCGCGCGGCCCTCGCCGCGACGACGACCCCGGCCACTACGGGCCGGTGTCCGGTGGCCGCGAGCCGCGGGGCGACCGCTACTGAGTCGACACGGAGGAGGGGGCGACCGCCGGTCGCCCCCTCCTCCGTTCGTCAGCGGTCAGATCCGGCGCAGCACCGCGACCACGCGGCCCATGATGGTGGCGTCGTCGCCGGGGATCGGGTCGAAGGCCGGGTTCTGCGGCATCAGCCAGACGTGCCCGTCGCGACGCCGGTAGGTCTTCACGGTCGCCTCGCCGTCGAGCATGGCGGCCACGATGTCGCCGACCTCGGCGTTGGGTTGCTGGCGCACCACCACCCAGTCGCCGTCGCAGATCGCCGCGTCGAGCATCGAGTCGCCCTTGACCTGGAGCATGAAGACCTCGCCCTCACCGACCAGCTCGCGGGGGAGGGGGAAGATGTCCTCCACGGCCTGCTCGGCGAGGATGGGCCCACCGGCGGCGATCCGGCCCAGCATCGGCACGTAGGCCGGGGCGGGTCGCTGCGCGCGGGCGGCCTCGTCGTCGATGTCGCCGGGGGAGCGGACGTCGACCGCCCGCGGCCGGTTCGGGTCGCGGCGCAGGAAGCCCTTCTTCTCCAGCTCCTTGAGCTGGTAGGCGACGCTGGACGGGGAGACCAGGCCGACGGCCTCGCCGATCTCGCGCACGCTCGGCGGGTAGCCGTGGCGCTCCACCCAGGTGCGGATGAACTCCAGGATCCGGCGCTGCCGGGCGGTGAGGTCGACCGTCGCCGGGTCGGGGAAGCTGCTGACCACCGGCGTGACCGGGCGCACCGCGGGCTGAGCGGCCCGGCTGCGCGCGGCGCGGGGGCGACGGGACGCCGGCGGACCCGCCCCGTCGATCGGCTGCGGGTTCTTCTGCCGGCTGGCCCGGTCCTCGGTCACGTCCGTCCTCCCTGGTCGGCGCTGGGTGCCTCGTCGGCTCGTGGTGCGTGTGGTCTGACCGTATAGGTGAGATCGGCCATTTTCAAACATCTGTACGAGGTCGTGTCGGCGTGTCGCGCCGAAATCCTGGATTTCCGAACAGGTGTTCTGATAAATGGTACGTCCCGCTCGAACGAATGTTCCATCCCGGCCGCCCGTGACCGGACGCGGCGCCCCGGCGTTGGGCTCCTCGGCGAGGTCGTCGCGGACGTGATTCTGATGACGCGCCGGACACGCCGACGAACTTGACCTCGCTTGGGGGACGGCATACGGTCAACCCCTAGATGTAGTAGTCACATGGGCGTAAGTTGCCTACAGGTTGGGTTCAACTACCGAACGCACTCCCGCACCACCGGCTCGGCGACGGTCATCGAAGGATGGCTCCGCCGTGTCGAACCGTGCCCGGGAGTCGGTGGTGGTGCCCGTGGTCGATGAAGGAGGTCGGGCGATGCGGTGTCCGTACTGCCGGCACGCCGACTCCCGGGTGGTCGACTCGCGGGAGGCCGACGACGGCCAGCTCATCCGGCGGCGACGTTCCTGCCCGGAGTGCGGCAAGCGGTTCACCACCGTCGAGGAGGCGGTGCTCGCGGTGGTCAAGCGCAGCGGGGTGACCGAGCCGTTCAGCCGCACCAAGATCATCGGTGGGGTGCGCAAGGCGTGCCAGGGCCGGCCGGTCGACGACGACTCGATCGCGCTGCTGGCACAGAAGGTCGAGGAGACCGTACGCGCCAAGGGGGCGGCCGAGATCCCCAGCCACGACGTGGGGCTGGCGATCCTCGGCCCGCTGCGTGACCTCGACGAAGTGGCCTATCTGCGGTTCGCCAGCGTCTACCGGTCGTTCGACTCGCTCGCCGACTTCGAGCGGGAGATCGAGACGCTGCGGACCGCCGCGCGTGCCCGTGAGGGCGCCGGTGCCGGCGCGGCGGACGCCGCCGGCGCGATCAGCTGACATTTTCTGATTTCCGACAGTGTGACCAGGCGCGGTGGGTGACCGCGCCGACGAGGGGGGCGAGGGCGTGACGACCAGCAAGTCACGGAACAAGGCCGGGGCGGGGCTGAAGATCGAGCGCGTCTGGACGACCGAGGGGGTGCATCCCTACGACGAGGTCGCCTGGGAGCGCCGCGACGTCGTGATGACGAACTGGCGGGACGGCTCGATCAACTTCGAGCAGCGCGGGGTGGAGTTCCCCGAGTCCTGGTCGGTCAACGCGGCCAACATCGTGACCACGAAGTACTTCCGGGGCGCGGTGGGGACCCCGGAGCGCGAGTGGTCGCTCAAGCAGCTCATCGACCGGGTGGTCGACACCTACCGCACCGCCGGCGAGGAGTACGGCTACTTCGCCTCCCCGGCCGACGCCGAGGTGTTCGCGCACGAGCTGACCTGGATGCTGCTGCACCAGGTGTTCAGCTTCAACTCGCCGGTCTGGTTCAACGTCGGCACGCCGTCGCCGCAGCAGGTCAGCGCGTGCTTCATCCTGTCCGTCGACGACTCGATGGACTCCATCCTCGACTGGTACAAGGAGGAGGGGCGGATCTTCCAGGGCGGCTCGGGCGCCGGAGTCAACCTCTCCCGCATCCGGTCCTCCAAGGAACTGCTCTCCTCCGGCGGCACCGCCTCCGGTCCGGTCAGCTTCATGCGCGGCGCGGACGCCTCCGCCGGCACCATCAAGTCCGGTGGCGCCACCCGGCGGGCGGCCAAGATGGTCATCCTCGACGTGGACCACCCGGACATCGAGGAGTTCGTGGCGACCAAGGCGCGCGAGGAGGACAAGATCCGCGCGCTGCGGGACGCCGGCTTCGACATGGACCTGGGCGGCGCCGACATCGTCAGCGTGCAGTACCAGAACGCCAACAACTCGGTCCGCGTCTCCGACGAGTTCATGACCGCGGTGGAGAACGGCGGCGGCTTCGACCTGCGTGGCCGGCTCGACGGGCAGACCATCGAGACGATCGACGCGAAGAACCTGTTCCGCACCATCTCCCAGGCCGCCTGGGAGTGCGCCGACCCGGGCCTGCAGTACGACGACACGATCAACGACTGGCACACCTGCCCGGAGACCGGGCGGATCACCGCGTCGAACCCGTGCTCGGAATACCTGCACCTGGACAACTCCTCGTGCAACCTGGCCTCGCTGAACCTGATGAAGTTCCTCCGCGCCGACGGTGGCTTCGAGGTGGAGAAGTTCGTCCGGTCGGTCGAGTTCGTCATCACCGCGATGGACATCTCGATCTGCTTCGCCGACTTCCCGACCGAGAAGATCGGCGAGACCACCCGCGCCTACCGGCAGCTCGGCATCGGGTACGCCAACCTGGGCGCGCTGCTGATGGCCACCGGCCTGCCGTACGACTCGGAGCAGGGGCGGGAGGTGTCCGCGGCGATCACCTCGCTGATGACCGGCACCGCCTACCGCCGTTCCGCCGAGCTGGCCGGCATCGTCGGCGCGTACGACGGCTACGCCCGCAACGCGGAGCCGCACAAGCGGGTCATGCGCAAGCACGCCGCCGCCAACGACAGCATCCGGCCGACCGGCACCGTGGCCACCGCCGTGCAGCGCGAGGCCACCAAGCAGTGGACGCTCGGCAACAAGCTGGGCGACAAGAACGGTTGGCGCAACTCGCAGGCCAGCGTGCTCGCCCCGACCGGCACCATCGGCCTGATGATGGACTGCGACACCACCGGCGTCGAGCCGGACCTGGCGCTGGTCAAGTTCAAGAAGCTGGTCGGCGGCGGCTCGATGCAGATCGTCAACCAGACCGTGCCGCGCGCGCTGCGCAGCCTCGGCTACCCCGAGGAGCAGGTCGAGGCGATCGTCGAGCACATCGCCGACCACGGGCACGTGGTGGACGCCCCCGGCCTGAAGCCGGAGCACTACCCGGTCTTCGACTGCGCCATGGGCGAGCGGTCCATCGCGCCGATGGGCCACGTGCGGATGATGGCGGCCGTCCAGCCGTTCATCTCCGGCGCCATCTCCAAGACCGTCAACATGCCGGAGCAGGCCACCGTCGCCGACGTCGAGAAGATCTACTTCGAGGGCTGGAAGCTCGGCCTGAAGGCGCTGGCGATCTACCGGGACAACTGCAAGGTGGGCCAGCCGCTCTCGGTCGCCAAGCCGAACAAGGCCACCGCCGAGACGCAGGCCCCGGCGGCCGAGGTCGAGAAGGTCGTGGAGAAGGTCGTCGAGTACCGCCCGGTGCGCAAGCGGCTGCCGAAGAAGCGCCCGTCGCAGACGGTCTCCTTCTCGGTCGGTGGCGCCGAGGGCTACCTCACCGCCTCGTCCTACCCGGACGACGGCCTCGGCGAGGTCTTCCTCAAGATGTCGAAGCAGGGCTCGACCCTGGCCGGCGTGATGGACGCCTTCTCGGTGGCCATCTCCATCGGTCTCCAGTACGGCGTCCCGCTGGAGACGTACGTCAGCAAGTTCACCAACATGCGCTTCGAGCCGGCCGGCATGACCGACGACCCGGACGTGCGGATGGCCGCCTCGGTGATGGACTACATCTTCCGTCGCCTGGCGCTGGACTTCCTG
This sequence comes from Micromonospora ferruginea, assembly GCF_013694245.2. Taxonomy (NCBI): domain Bacteria; kingdom Bacillati; phylum Actinomycetota; class Actinomycetes; order Micromonosporales; family Micromonosporaceae; genus Micromonospora; species Micromonospora robiginosa. Next base: position 3,790,842 of record NZ_CP059322.2, on the reverse strand, counting down.
CCGTACGAGCGCCGCGCGGAGCTGGGCATCTTCACCGCCAAGGAGCGGGCCGCCCAGCTCCGGGCCGAGGCGGAGGCGGAGGCGAGCGGTGCGGACCTCACCGCGATGGCCGCCTCCGCCCCGGTCGAGGCGCCCGAGCCGAAGACCGGCCCGATCGCCCAGCCGGCGCAGGAACTGGCCGACGCCGCGGCGGTCAAGCCGGCGCCGTCGGTGGGCTCCAGCACCGAACTGCTGGAGGCCGTGATCGGCAAGGCCGCCGACGCGCCGCTCTGCTTCACCTGCGGCACCAAGATGCGGCCCGCCGGTAGCTGCTACGTCTGCGAGGGCTGCGGCTCCACCAGCGGTTGCAGCTGACACGTTCCACCGCACGTCCCGCGAGCGCGGCAGGGTCTCCCTGCCGCGCTCGCGGCGTACCCGGCAGGGGTGGGCACGGTCACAGACCGGGGCGCGCCGGAAGCTGGGATGCTCAGGCGATGACCACGGCCGACATCTATCAGGCGTTCGCCGACCGCGAGGCGCGCGACGTCTCCCCGACGTACCACCGGTTGGCAGAGGCCGTGGCGCGCGACCCGGACCTGCTCGCGTCGCTCGACACCCTCCCCGAGGCCAAGCGCCAGCCGAACCTGCTCTTCGGCGTGGTCCGGCTGGGCGGCGGCCCGGTGGACGACCCGGCGGCGTTCCGCGAGCACGTGCTGGCGCACTGGCCGGACGTCGCGGCGCAGATGCGGGTCCGGGCGACGCAGACGAACGAGGCCGGGCGCTGCGCGGTGCTGCTGCCGGTGCTCGCCGCGCTGCCGCAGCCGCTGGCGTTGCTGGAGGTCGGCGCGTCCGCCGGCCTGTGCCTCTACCCCGACCGGTACGCCTACCGCTACGGCGACCGGCGGGTCGGCGACGGCGAACCGGTGCTCGACTGCGCGCTCGCCGGCACCACCCCGCCGGACCGGCGGCCGGAGGTGGTGTGGCGGGCCGGGCTGGACGTGAACCCGCTCGACGTCACCGACCCGGCGGACCTGGCCTGGCTGGACGCGCTCGTCTGGCCGGAGCACCGGCACCGCCGGGACCGGTTGCGGGCTGCGGCGGCGGTCGCGGCGGCCGACCCGCCGCTGCTGGTCCGCGGCGATCTGGTCGACGACCTGCCGGCGCTCGCGGCGCGCGCGCCGGCCGGCGCGACGCTCGTGGTGTTCCACAGCTCGGTGCTCTACCAGGTGCCGTCCGCGCGCCGGGCGGCCTTCACCGCGTTGGTACGCACGCTGCCCGGCCACTGGCTCGCCAACGAGGACCCGGCCGTGCTGCCGCACGCGGCGACGCCCGAGCCGCCGGACGGCGGGTTCCACAACGTGCTCGCGCTCGACGGCAAGCCGCTGGCCTGGACCCGGGGCCACGGGCAGGCGGTCACCTGGTTCGGCTGACGGTCTACTCGGGCAGCGAGTCGACCGCCGAGGCGAGCACCTTACGCAGTTCGGCCTCCGCGCCGGCCGGCAGCTTCTCCGGCTTGACCACCTGGTACGCGACGCGCACTTCGTAGTGCTCGCCCCGCCAGGCATAGCCGTCGAACCTGGTCTCACCGCCGTCCCACGGCGTCACCGCCACGCAGGAGCTGTCACCCGGTCCCTCGCCGGTGAGGTCGGTGGCGATCCGGGAGCACCGGTCCCGCCGCCATGTCTGGTCGTACATGCCGTCGGCGTCGACGGCCACGGTGACGGCCAGGTCCCCACGCATCGAGGTGCCGCTGGTCAGGTCGACCGCGCACTCCCGGGTGCCGCTGCGGTCGCCGAGGTTGGCCGAGGCGCTGGGCTGCGCGCCGGGCGCGAGCCGGGTCAGCAGGTCGGCCGGGAGCAGCGCACAGGGGTCGCGAAGCTCGTCCGGCTGGGCTGTCGCGTCGGCGGCACAGCCGGCGGTGGCCAGGAGCGCACCGGTGACCACGAGCATTGCGGCCGATCTCGTCATCTGTCCTCCTTGGACGGTCGCCGGGGACCGTAGCAGCGCCCTGCTACCGGCAGATTTCGCGGTCGCCCCCCGTCCACATCCCGCACGCCTCCTCGTCGATCATGAAGTTGGCGGCGCGACACGCCGGGCCGCGCACCGGTCAACTTCATGATCGACGAGGAGGGCGGAGCGGGTGGGTAGGGTCGTGGGCGTGACCGGAACGGGGTGGCTGAGTGAGACCCGCACGGCCTACGACACCGTCGCCGAGGACTACGCGCGGGTGCTGCCGGACGTGGTGGAGCCGCCGCTGGACCGGGCGGTGCTGAGCGCTTTCGCCGAGACCGTCGGGCCGGGCCGGCCGGCGCTGGAGGTCGGCGCCGAGCGCCAGCCGCAGGCGTTCCTGCTCGCCGAGCGGGCGGCCCGATGAGCGTCGCCCTGTTCACCCTCGGCGGGACCATCGCGATGGCCGGCGCGGGCGTCGGGGGAGTGGTCACCCGGCTCACCGGCGCCGACCTCACCGCCGCCGTACCCGGGCTGGCCGACGTCTCGCTCGACGTGCGCGACGTCGAGGCGGTGCCCAGCGCCGCGCTCGCGTACCCGCAGATCCTCGACCTGGTGGACGCGGCGGCCGCGGCGGTCGACGGCGGGGCGACCGGCGTGGTGGTCACCCAGGGCACCGACACGCTGGAGGAGACCGCGTGGCTGGCCGACCTGGTCTGGTCGCGCGCGGCGCCGCTGGTCTTCACCGGCGCGATGCGCAACCCGACGCTGGCCGGCCCGGACGGGCCGGCGAACCTGCTCGCGGCGGTCCGGGTGGCGGCCGCGCCGGCCGCGCGGGACCTCGGTGTGCTCGCCGTGCTCAACGACGAGATCCACGCCGCGCGGTTCGTCCGCAAGACGCACAGCACGAGTACGGCGACGTTCGCCTCGCCCGACGCCGGGCCGCTCGGGCACGTGATCGAGGGGCGGGTACGGGTGCTGACCCGGCCGCCCCGGCACGCGCCGGCGCCGGCGGTGGACCGGGACCGGCTGGTCACCACCCGGGTGGCGCTGCACACGGTCACGCTCGATGACGACGTGACGCTGCTCGACGCGCTCGCCGCCGGCCTCGACGGGCTGGTGGTGGCCGGGTTCGGGGTGGGGCACGTGCCGCCCGCGTTCGCCCCGGCGCTGGGCGAGTTGGCCGGGCGGATTCCGGTGGTGCTGACCTCGCGCACCGGGGCCGGGTCGGTGCTGCGGGACACGTACGGCGCGGTCGGCTCGGAGCGGGACCTGCGGCAGCGCGGGCTGGTCGACGGCGGGTTGCTCGGCCCGTACCGGGCGAAGGTGCTGCTGCGCCTGCTGCTCGCCGCCGGCGCGGACCGGACGGCGATCACCGAGGCGTTCGCGCGCCACGGCTGAGGGGTGTTAGGCGGGGGCCCCGCCTATGCGGAAAACGTTAAGCGGGGGCCCCTCCTTACACTCCAGCGGTGAGTGACGAGCTGGCGGACCGGCCGCTGACCGAGCCGCACCCGTCGCGGCTGCCGCCGGCGCACCCGTCGCGGGAGCGGATCCTGGCCGCCCACGCCGCCGCGCTGGCCGCCGGGGAGGCCGGCTACCTCGACCCGGACACCGGGCTGTTCGTGCTCAGCGCCGGGTTCCTGGCCCGGCGCGGCACCTGCTGCGGGCGAGGCTGCCGGCACTGTCCGTACGTGGCCGATTAGGGGCCTTCCGTCCCGGCCGGGCGGGGCCGTACGGTGTCCGACGGAACTCCGGCGGGCCGCCCGCCCGCCGCCGATCGCGGAGGTCTCCCCGTGCGCGCCCGTACCTGGCTGGCCGTCTCGGCCGTCCTGCTCGCCACCGGCTGCGCCGAGGACGCCTCGAAGGTCGAGGTGCCGGCCGCCGCGCCGCCGGCGGTCGAGGTCGCCGCGGCCTCCTCCGGTGGCGCCTGCCGGCTGCTCGACTTCGCGGTGATCGCCGCGCACACCGGCGGCGAGTTCGACGTGGCCGCCGCCACCGACCGGGGCGACACGCACACCTGCGTGGTGCGGGCCCAGGCGACGGCGCTGCCGGAGCTGACGCTCTCGGTGACCGACACGTCGATCGACGCGGCCACGTTCACCGCCGACGTGCAGCCGCGTGGCGCGGCGAAGGTCACCAAGTTGGGGAAGGTCGCCTACCGGCGCACGGTGGCGAAGACCGCGAAGGCCGGCCCGGTCGCCGAGGTCGGCTGGCTGGCCGGTGAGGATCGGCTGGCCAGCCTCCGCTGGGCCACCCCGCGCGGCACCGCCGCGGCGGAGGCGGAGAAGGCGACCGCCAAGCTGGTCGCCCTGGCCAAGGTGATCGACACCCGGCAGCTCTGAGCCCCGGCCCGCGGGTCAGCGGGCCGCGACGAAGACCCGGGAGGCCACCTCGCGGGGCAGCCGCACCCGGTCGCCGGAGCGGTCGATGGAGACGCCGTCGCGCTCCTGCGCCACGGTGACGGTCGCGCCCGGGTCGACGCCGGCCGCGTGCAACTGGCGGAGCACGTCCGCGTCGGTCTGCACGCTCTCGCAGATCCGCCGCACCACCACCGGGCCGGACAGGCCGGGGAAGGCCAGGTTGCGCTCGCCCTCGCCGGTCTCGGCCGCCGGCTGGCCCGGGTCGCCCAGCTCCTCCAGGCCCGGGATCGGGTTGCCGTAGGGGGACCGGGACGGGCGGTTGAGCAGGTCGTAGACCCGCTTCTCGACCGCGTCGCTCATCACGTGCTCCCAGCGGCAGGCCTCCTCGTGGGCCTCCTCGTAGGGCATCCCGATCACGTTGACCAGCAGCAGCTCGGCCAGCCGGTGCTTGCGCATCACCGACACGGCGGTGTTGCGGCCCAGCGCGGTGAGGGTCAGGTGCCGGTCGCCCTCGACGGTGAGCAGGCCGTCCCGCTCCATCCGGGCGACGGTCTGGCTGACGGTCGGACCGCTCTGCCGCAGCCGCTCGGCGATGCGGGCGCGCAGCGGCGGCACACCTTCCTCCTCCAGCTCGAGGATGGTGCGCAGGTACATCTCGGTCGTGTCGACCAGGTCATGCTTCACGTCAGCGGCCTCCCGGCGTCCGATGCTACCCGTAACGACCGACGGCCTGTCGCAGGCGAACCCGGAGGTCGCTGCCCGGATGGTGTTGACTGGTCCGCATGTCCGGAACCGCAGACCTGCTGGTCGAGCCGGAGCGGCTCGCCGCCGAGCTCGACCGCGCCGACCCGCCCGTGCTGCTCGACGTCCGCTGGCGGCTCGCCGGCCCGCCCGGCCGCGACGACCACAGCGCCGGTCACCTGCCCGGCGCCGTCTTCGTCGACCTGGACACCGAGCTGTGCGGGCCACCCGGCGCCGCCGGGCGGCACCCGCTGCCCGACCCCGCCGCGTTGCAGGCCGCGCTGCGGGCCGCCGGGGTCCGCTCCGGTCACCCCGTGGTGGTGTACGACGGCGGCGACGGGATGTCCGCCGCGCGGGCCTGGTGGACGCTGCGCTGGGCGGGGCACCGGGCGGTGCGGGTGCTGCACGGCGGCTTCCCGGCCTGGACCGCAGCCGGGTTGCCGGTCGACGCCACGGTGCCCGAGCCGGCGCCCGGCGACGTGACGGTCACCCCCGGCGCGCTGCCGGTGCTCGACGCCGCCCGGGCGGCCCGGCTCGCCGCCGCCGACTCCGGGGTGCTGCTCGACGTGCGGGCCGCCCCCCGCTACCGGGGCGAGACGGAGCCGGTCGACCCGGTCGCCGGGCACGTCCCGGGCGCGGTCAACCTGCCCGCCCCGGCGTACGTGTCGCAGGGCCGGTTCCCCGCCGCCGAGGCGCTGCGGGCGCGTTTCGCCGAGGCCGGGGTGGACCCGGACGCGCCGGTCGGGGCGTACTGCGGCTCCGGGGTGACCGCCGCGCAGGCGGTGCTGGCGTTGCACCTGGCCGGTCGGCCGGACGCCGCCCTCTACGTCGGCTCGTGGAGCGAGTGGGTGGCCGACCCGGACCGCCCGGTGGCGACCGGCGACGCCGCCGGACGGTGAGCGCGCGGCTGGTGGGCGCGCCCCGGCCCGCGTGCGACGATGGCCGCATGTCCGACGACACGGTGGTGGTGTGGGATCCCGCCCTCCTCGCCTACGACATGGGGGACCATCCCCTCGACCCGGTCCGGGTCGAGCTGACCATGGCGCTCGCCCGCGAGCTGGGCGTGCTCGACCGGCCCGGGGTGCGCCTGGTCAAGCCCGAACCGGCCGGCGACGCGCTGCTGACCCGGGTGCACGACCCGGCCTACCTGGACGCGGTCCGCGCCGCGCCGCGGGACCCGCTCTTCGCCGGCTTCGGCCTCGGCACCTCGGACAACCCGGTCTTCGACGGGATGCACGAGTCCAGCGCGCTGATCGCCGGTGCCACCGTGGCCGCCGCCGAGGCGGTCTGGCGGGGCGAGGCCCGGCGGGCGGTCAACGTGGCCGGCGGCCTGCACCACGCCATGCCGGCCCGGGCCGCCGGCTTCTGCGTCTACAACGACCCCGCGGTGGCCATCGCCCGCCTGCTCGACCTCGGCGCGGAGCGGATCGCGTACGTGGACGTGGACGTGCACCACGGCGACGGCGTGCAGGAGATCTTCTACCGGGATCCGCGGGTGCTCACGGTCAGCCTGCACGAGACCCCGCTCGCGCTCTTCCCCGGCACCGGGTTCCCGGACGAGACCGGCGGGCCGGGCGCGGAGGGCACCGCGGTCAACGTGCCGCTGCCCCCGGGCGTCGGTGACGCTGGCTGGCAGCGGGCGTTCCACGCGGTGGTGCCGTCGGTGCTGCGCGCGTTCCGGCCGCAGGTGCTCGTCACCCAGTGCGGGGCGGACGGGCACCGGGCCGATCCGCTGGCCGACCTGCACCTGTCCGTGGACGGGCAGCGGGCCACCTACCGGGCGCTGCGGGCGCTCGCCGACGAGCTGTGCGACGGCCGCTGGGTGGCCACCGGCGGCGGCGGGTACGCGCTCGTCGAGGTGGTGCCCCGGGCCTGGACGCACCTGCTCGCGGTGGCCACCGGCGAACCGGTCGACCCGGCCACGCTCACCCCGCCGGGCTGGCGGGAGCTGGCCGCGCGGCGGCGGCCCGGGCACGACGTCCCACTGCGGATGACCGACGACGTCGACCCGTCCTTCCAGCCGTGGCAGCCCAGCGGCGAGCCGAACGCGGTGGACCGGGCGGTCGCGGCCACCCGCAAGGCGGTCTTCCCGCTGCTCGGCCTCGACCCGCACGACCCGCGCGACTGATCCCGTGACCACCGTCGAGCAACCGGTGGACGTGCTGCTGAGCGACGGCGCCACCGTCCAGTTGCGACAGATCCGCCCGGACGACGCGGCGGCGATCGTGGCGATGCACGCCCGGTTCTCCGAGCGGACCCGCTACCTGCGCTACTTCTCGCCGTACCCGCGCATCCCGGAGCGGGACCTGAAGCGTTTCGTCACGGTCGACCACCGCGACCGGGAGGCGTTCGTGGTGCTGGCCGGCGAGCGGATCGTCGCCGTCGGCCGGTACGAGCGGCTCGGCCCCGCCTCGCCGGAGGCCGAGGTGGCGTTCGTGGTGGAGGACGCCTACCAGGGCCGTGGCATCGGGTCGGTGCTGCTGGAGCACCTGGCCGACGCGGCCGGCCGGCACGGCATCGTGCACTTCGTCGCCGAGGTGCTCCCGGCCAACGGGCAGATGCTGCGGGTCTTCGCCGACTTCGGCTACCAGGTCCAGCGCCAGTACGCCGACGGCGTGGTGCACCTGACGTTCCCGATCGCGGCCACCGAGGCGACGCTCGAGGTGCAGCGCGGCCGGGAGCACCGCACCGAGGCGCGGTCGATCGCCCGGCTGCTCGCCCCGCGCGGTATCGCCGTCTACGGCGCCAGCACCACCGGTCAGGGCGTCGGCGCGGCGCTGCTCGGGCACCTGCGCGACGGCGGGTTCAGCGGCGCGATCGTGCCGGTGCACCCGAGCGCGGCGACGGTGGCCGGGCTGCAGGCGTACCCGTCGGCGGTCGACGCCGGCCTCGACGTGGACCTGGCGGTGGTGGCGGTCGCCCCGGAGGCGGTGACCGAGGTGGTCCAGGACGCGGCCCGGGCCGGCGCGCACGGTCTGGTGGTGGTCTCCGCCGGGTTCGCCGAGTCCGGCCCGGCCGGCGCGGCGGCGCAGCGGGCCCTGGTCCGCGCCGCGCACCTGGCCGGTATGCGGGTGGTCGGCCCGAACTGTCTCGGCGTCGCCAACACCGACCCGGCGGTACGCCTCAACGCGACGCTCGCCCCGGTGCTGCCGGCGGCGGGCCGGGTGGGCGTGTTCAGCCAGTCTGGCGCGTTCGGGGTGGCGTTGCTGGCCGAGGCGTCCCGGCGCGGGCTCGGCCTGTCCAGCTTCGTCTCGGCCGGCAACCGGGCCGACGTGTCCGGCAACGACCTGCTGCAGTATTGGCAGGACGACCCGGGCACCGACGTGATCACGCTCTACCTGGAGACGTTCGGCAACCCGCGCAAGTTCGCCCGGTTGGCCCGGCGGATCGGCCGGAGCAAGCCGGTGGTGGCGCTGGCGTCGCCGGCCCGGCCGCCCGGCGTGGGTGAGGCGCCGGCGTTGGACGCCGCCGCGGTCAGCGCGTTGTTCGCCCAGTCCGGGGTGATCCGGGTGGACACCGTGTCCGAGTTGCTCGACGTGGGCGTGCTGCTGGCCCACCAGCCGTTGCCGGGCGGGCGGCGGGTGGCCGTGGTCGGCAACTCGTCGGCGTTGACCGGGCTGGCCGCGACCGCCGGCGCCGGGCAGGGCCTGATGGTGGCGGACGGCTACCCGCACGACGTCGGGCCGACCGGCGGCGCCGGCGCGTACGCCGCCGCGCTGGCCGCCGCCGCGGCCGACGAGCGGGTGGACGCCGTGGTGGCGGTGTTCGCCCCGCCGCTGCCCGGTCAGCTCACCGACCCGGAGGCCGACTTCGCGGCGGCGCTGCCCGACGCGCGGGCCACCGGCAAGCCGGTGGTGGCGACGTTCCTCGCCGGCCGGGTGCCCACCGGCGTGCCGGCGTACCCGAGCGTGGAGGAGGCGGTGCGGGCGCTGGCCCGGGTCACCCGGTACGCGGACTGGCTGCGCCGGCCGTCGGGCGTGCTGCCCGAGCTGGCCCGGGTCGACCGGTCGGCCGGGCAGGCCGCGCTGGGGCCGGACGGGGCGGAGACCGCCGCGCTGCTCGGCGCGTACGGCATCGACGTGGTGGAGTCGGCGCCGGCCGGCTCGGTCGACGAGGTGGTGGCGGCGGGGGAGCGGCTCGGCTGGCCGGTGGCGCTCAAGGCGGCCGACCCGGGGCTGCGGCACCGCCTCGACCTGGGTGCGGTCCGGCTCGACCTGGCCGACGCCGACGCGCTGCGCCGCGCGTACGCCGAGATGGCCCCGGTGTTCGGGGCGCGGGTGCTGGTGCAGCCGATGGTCGCGCCCGGCGTGGCGTGCGTGGTGGAGCTGGTGGAGGATCCGGCGTTCGGGCCGGTGGTCGGGTTCGGGTTGGGCGGCGTGGCGACCGAGCTGCTCGGCGACCGGGCCTGGCGGGCGGTGCCGCTGACCGACCGGGACGCCGCCGAGCTGGTCGACGAGCCGCGCGCCGCGCCGTTGTTGCACGGGCACCGGGGCGCCGCCCCGGTGGACCGGGCGGCGCTGGTGGAGCTGCTGCTGCGGGTCGGCCGGCTGGCCGACGAGCAGCCCCGGGTGCGGTCGCTGACGCTCAACCCGGTGCTGGCCCGCCCGGACGGCATCTCGGTGCTGCACGCCACCGTCGGTGCCGGCGCGGCTTCGCCGCGCCCCGACACGGGCCCCCGGAGGTTGTAAGGAGGGGCCCCCGCTTAACGCATTCGGTATAGGCGGGGCCCCTTATTAACAGGTTCAGGCCCGCGAGGAGATCTGTTGCACGGTCCACTCGTTGCCGTCGGGGTCGCGGAAGAACACGAAGCCGACGTTGTCCAGCGGGTGCGGCACCGGGCCCGGGTTCCGCCCGACCACCTGGATCTCGCTGACCTCGACACCGCGCTCGACCAGCTCCGCGCGTGCTCTCTCCAGGTCGGCCACGACCAGTTGCAGGCCCTTGAGCGAGCCCGGCGGCATCTCCGGCACCACGCCCCGACCCAGGACGATCGAGCAGCCGGAGCCGCGGGGCGTGAGCTGCACGATCCGCCCCACCCCGCCCAGATCGGTGTCGTGGTCGACGGCGAAGCCGACCCGCTCGGCGTAGAACTCCTTCGCCCGGTCCACGTCGGAGACCGGCACGATCACCACTTCCAGGGTCCAGTTCACCGCCCCAGCCTGGGGGCGACGACCCGGCATTTCAAGCACGACCGGCCCCGGCGAACCGCCGGGGCCGGTCGTGGGGTCGTCGGGGTCAGCAGGCGTACGCCTCCAGCCGGTTCGCCCGCTCCGGGTCGCGCAGCTTGAGCAGCGTCACCTTCTCGATCTGGCGGATCCGCTCGCGGGACAGCCCGAACTCGCGGCCCACCTCGTCCAGGGTGCGCTGCCGGCCGTCGTCCAGGCCGAAGCGCAGCCGGATCACCGCCTGCTCCCGCTGGGAGAGCGTGGCCAGCACGATGCGTACCTCGTTGCGCAGCTCGCCGTTTGCGGCGGCGTCGCCGGGCTCGGTGCGCGGGTCCACCGCGGCGACGAAGTCACCGAGCGCGCTCTCGCCGTCCTCGCCGACCGCCTGGTCCAGGCTCACCGGCTCCCGGTCGAAGGAGATCAGCTCGATCACCTGGTATTCCGGGACCTCCAGCGCGGTGGCCACCTCGCTCACGGTGGGCTCACGGCCCAGCGTCACCGACAGCTCGCGGCGGACCCGGACCATCCGGTTGACCTGCTCGACCATGTGCACCGGGATGCGGATGGTGCGGGCCTGGTCGGCCATGGCGCGGGTGATGGCCTGGCGGATCCACCAGGTGGCGTACGTGGAGAACTTGAAGCCCTTGGTGTAGTCGAACTTCTCGACGGCGCGGATCAGGCCGAGGTTGCCCTCCTGGATCAGGTCGAGGAAGGCCATGCCCCGCCCGGTGTAGCGCTTGGCGATGCTCACCACGAGCCGCAGGTTCGCCTCCAGCAGGTGGTCCTTGGCGGCGCGGCCCTCGGCCGCGACCAGCGCCAGGTCCGCGCGCAGGTCGGCGGAGACCGGGGTGCGGGTGGACAGCTTCTCCTCGGCGAAGAGCCCGGCCTCGATCCGCCGGCTCAGCTCGACCTCCTGCGCGGCGGTGAGCAGCTTGGTGCGGCCGATGCCGTTCAGGTACGCCCGGACCAGGTCGGTGGAGACGCCGCGCTCGTCGGTGGCGTCCAGGTCCGTGAGGGTGACGTCCATGTCCTTGTGCTCGATCATCTGCTCGGTCATCTCTGTCTCTCCCCGTGTCCTACGAGCCGTACCGGCCCCCGCGCCGCCCGGCGCGGTGGGCCGGTGACAAACAGCTTGGCGGTCGGGGCGTGAGACGGGAGTGAGGCGATCGGGGACCCGACACGAATCCGGGCCGAACTCCGGCGTCGCTTGCCGTCGCCGGTTACCGTGCCAGCGAACCGGCCGGCCGGGCCGGACCGCACAGGTGATCGGAGTGAAACAGGTGGTCTTCAAGCGGCTCATGCAGGCGATGGGTGTGGGCGGTCCGTCGGTGGAGACGGTGCTGGCCAACCCGAACTGCCGTCCCGGCGGCCTGCTGGAGGGCCGGATCCAGGTGGCCGGCGGCGACCACCCGACGGATGTGAGCTGGGTCTCGCTCGGCCTGGTCACCCGGGTCGAGGTGGAGAGCGGCGACTCGGAGTACGACACCAACCAGGAGTTCGGCCAGGTCCGGGTGACCGGCGCGTTCCGGCTGGAGCCGGGGCAGCGCCACGACGTGCCGTTCCGGTTCCAGGTGCCGTGGGAGACCCCGCTCACCGACCTGTACGGCCAGCACCTGCACGGCATGACCATGGGCCTGCGCACCGAGCTGGAGGTGGCCCGGGCGGTCGACTCCACCGACCTGGACGCGGTCGCGGTGCACCCGTTGCCGGCCCAGGAGCGGCTGCTGGAGGCGTTGCTGCGGCTGGGCTTCCGCTTCGCCCGCGCGGACGTCGAGCGCGGCCACATCTACGGCGTACGCCAGCAGTTGCCGTTCTACCAGGAGATCGAGTTCTATCCGGCGCCGCAGTACGCGGGCGCGATGAACCAGCTCGAGGTCACCTTCGTCACCGACCCGCACCAGATGCAGGTGGTGCTGGAGATGGACAAGCGGGGCGGCCTGTTCACCGAGGGTCGGGACGCGTTCGGGCGGTTCACCGTGGACCACGCCACGGCGGACCGCACCGACTTCGCCGCCCAGCTCGACGGCTGGCTGCGCCAGTCGCTGTCGCGGCGCGGCCTGTTCTTCTGACCGGCCGGTGGGTCAGAGGTCCAGCAGGAGGGTCCGGGGACCGACGTTGACGCTCTCCACCAGCATGTGGGTGCGGAAGCGGCCGGTCTCCACCTTCGCGCCGCGGGCCCGCAACTGCTCGACCACGGCCTCCACGAGGGGCTCCGCGACGTCCGCGGGGGCGGCGGCGGTCCAGCTCGGCCGCCGGCCCTTGCGGGCGTCGCCGTAGAGCGTGAACTGGCTGACGACGAGCAGCGGCGCCCCGGTGTCGGCGGCGCTGCGCTCGTCGTCCAGGATGCGCAGCTCGTGCAGCTTGCGGGCCATGGTGGCGGCCACCTGCGGGGTGTCCGTGTGGGTCACCCCGAGCAGCACCAGCAACCCGTCGGCGATCTCGCCCACCACCGTGCCGTCGACGGTGACCGAGGCCCGGCCGACGGTCTGCACCACCGCGCGCATCAGTCGACCACCGGCTCGACCAGGCCGCGCTCGACCAGGTGCGCCACGATCGGGCCGGCCGCCTCGGCCAGTTCGTCGGGCGTCACGTCGTGCGCGGCGGCGAGCAGGGCGAGCTGGTCGCGCAGCGGCAGCCGGCCGTCCGCGCCGCCGACCAGGGCCAGCACCAGCGGGTCGACCTCCTCGGACCAGCGCAGCCCGCGCGGCATGGCCAGCACCTGCCGGTCCACCGCCCAGCCGTCGTCGCCCATGGTGGCCTCCTGGCGCAGTTGCAGCCCGTCGGCGGCCCGGTAGCGGGCGGCGAGCAACCCGTCGGTGTCCCGGTCGCGCAGCCAGTCCTGCCGGTCGAACCACTCGCCGATCCGGTCGCCGAGCGGCGGCTCCACCCGCTGGCGCAGGTCCTCGACCCGGATGATCGGCCGGTCGTGCCCGGTGCGGCGCAGCGACACGATGCCGAACCCGATCGCCTCCACCTTGTGCGCGTCGAACCAGTCCAGCCACGCCTCCATCCGGCGCGGGTCGGCGCTCTCCCCGACATCGGTGAGCCACAGGTTCACGTACGCCATCGGGTCGGCCACCTCGCGCTGGATCACCCAGGCGTCCAGCCCGGTGCCGGCGAACCAGCCGGTGACCCGCTCGGCCCAGTCCTCGCCGGTGACGTGCACCCAGTTCGCCAGGTACTGCATGGTGCCGCCGTCGGTGAGCAGGTGCGGCGCGGCGGCGGCCAGTTCGGCGCCGATCGCGTCGCCGACCCGGCCGGAGTCGCGGTAGACGTGCGTGGTGGTGCCCGGGCCGACCACGAACGGCGGGTTGCTGACCACCAGGTCGAAGCGGCGCCCGGCGACCGGGGCGACCAGGTCCCCGCGGAGCAGCTCCCAGTCCTGCCCGTTGAGCGCGGCGGTGGTCGCGGCGAAGCGCAGCGCCCGCTCGGAGACGTCGGTGGCGGTGACCCGGCGGGCGTGGGTGCTCAGGTGCAGCGCCTGCACGCCGGAGCCCGTGCCGAGGTCCAGCGCGGTCTCCACCGGGCGGCGCACGGCGGCGCCGATGAGCGTCTGGGTGGCCCCGCCGATGCCGAGCACGTGCTCGGCGTGCAACGGCCGGCCGGGCCGGGCGCTGGCGGGCACGTCGGCGAGCACCCACCAGTCGTCTCCGTACGGCTCCAGGTCGACGCCGGCGCGCAGGCCGTCGCCGTGCCGCTCGACGATGCCCCCGGCGAGCGCCTCGTCCACGCCCAGCGGGGCCAGCGCGGCGGCCACCACCGGCTCCGGTTCGGTCTGGTCGCAGATGAACACCCGGATCAGGGTGCCCAGCCGGTCGCGGTCCTCGGTGGCGCGCAGGGCCGCGCGATTGTCGTTGCGGGCGACGCCGCCGGTGGCCTGCGAGCCGAGTCGCCCGGCGATGCCGTTGGCGGTGAAGTCGGCGAGCGTGAGCGCGGTGCGCAGCGCGTCGACCCCGGCGGGGGAGAGCAGCATGTCGTGACGGTCCACGTCGTCATCCTGCCTCGGCCGCCGCCGGGCGCGGCGCGCACCCGCCGGATCCGACGGGCAGACGGTATTACCCGGCAACTATCTCTTTCGATAGATGTCGATGTGTGGTTAGCATTCCCGTCAACATCCGTCGATGGGCGGCCCGCCGGCCACGAACCGGCCCGCCCGGTAGGGAGCCAGACGATGCCCGACGTGTCCGTTCCTCGGCGTCGCGCGCTGCGCGCGCTCGCCGTCACGGCCGCCGCCGCGGCCCTCACCGCCGCCGCCTCCACCCCCGCCCTCGCCGCACCCACCGGGCAGATCCGGTACGCCGGGGCCGCCGACGCCGTCAGCGGCAGCTACCTGGTCGTGCTCAAGGGCGACGCGGTCGGCGCCGCGAACAGCCGTACCGCCCGCACCGCCGTGCCGGACCGGGCCGCCGGCCTGGCCAAGCGCTACGGCGGCAGCGTCGGCGCGGTGTGGACCGCCGCGCTCACCGGCTACAGCGCGACGATGAGCACCGGACAGGCGCGCCGGCTGGCCGCCGACCCGGCCGTCGCGTACGTCGAGCAGGACCGTCGGGTGACCGCGCAGGGCACCCAGACCGGCGCCACCTGGGGCCTGGACCGGATCGACCAGCGCAACCTGCCGCTCAACGGCACCTACACCTACCCGAACACCGCCACCAACGTGCGCGCCTACATCATCGACACCGGCATCCGGACCACCCACAGCCAGTTCGGCGGCCGGGCCACCTGGGGCACCAACACGGTGGACAGCAACAACACCGACTGCAACGGCCACGGTACGCACGTCGCCGGCACGGTCGGCGGCAGCACGTACGGCGTGGCCAAGGGCGTGCGGCTGATCGCGGTGAAGGTGCTCAACTGCTCCGGCAGCGGCACCACCGCCGGCGTGGTCAACGGCGTCAACTGGGTCACCTCGAACGCGGTCAAGCCGGCCGTGGCCAACATGAGCCTCGGCGGCGGCGTCAGCACCTCGCTGGACAACGCGGTGGCCAACTCGATCAGCTCCGGCATCACGTACGCGCTGGCGGCCGGCAACTCCAGCGCGAACGCCTGCAACTCGTCGCCGGCCCGGGTCGCCTCGGCGATCACGGTGGGCTCGACCACCAGCAGCGACGCGCGGTCGTCGTTCTCCAACTACGGCTCGTGCGTGGACATCTTCGCCCCGGGCTCCTCGATCACGTCGTCGTGGAACAGCAGCGACACCGCGACCAACACGATCAGCGGCACCTCGATGGCCTCGCCGCACGTGGCCGGCGCGGCGGCGCTGGTGCTGTCGGCCAACCCGTCCTACAGCCCGGCGCAGGTGGCCAGCTACCTGACCAGCAACGCCACCACCGGCAAGGTGACGAACCCGGGTTCGGGCTCGCCGAACCGGCTGCTCTTCGTGGTGAACTGACCCGCGTCACGGGTCGCGCGGCCCGGTGGTCCCCGTGGGGGTCCACCGGGCCGCGTCGTGCGCGTCGGGGAGTCGGCGACCCGACCGGCCCCCGGGACGGCAGGATGGGGGCATGACGCTCTCCCTGCCCATCGACCCGCAGGCCAACGAGTTGTTGGCGCGCAGCCCGCTGGCCCTGCTCCTCGGCATGGTGCTGGACCAGCAGGTGCCGATGGAGAAGGCGTTCTCCTCGCCGTACGTGTTGGCGCAGCGGCTCGGCCACGAGCCGGACGCCCGGGAACTGGCCGGGTACGCCCCGGAGGCGCTGGTGGAGCTGTTCGCCCGGCCGCCCGCGCTGCACCGCTTCCCGAAGGCGATGGCGGCCCGGGTCCAGGAGGTCTGCCGGGCGCTGGTGGACCGCTACGACGGCGACCCGGCCCGGCTCTGGTCCGACGCGTCCGACGGCGGTGAGCTGCTGCGTCGCGTCGGTGAGCTGCCCGGCTTCGGCCGGCAGAAGGCGCAGATCTTCGTCGCGCTGCTGGGCAAGCGCTTCGGCGTGACCCCGGCGGGGTGGCGGGAGGCGGCCGGGAGCTACGGCGACGCGGACGCGCACCGGTCGGTGGCCGACGTGACCGACCCGGAGTCGCTGCGCAAGGTGCGCGAGTTCAAGCAGCGGATGAAGGCGGAGGCGAAGGCCGCGAAGGGGTGAGCGAGCAGCGGGGCGGGGCGCTGCTGCGCACCACGTCCAGCGCCGAGCGCGCCACGTTCCTGGAGCTCTTCTTCGACCTGGTCTTCGTCTTCGCGCTGACCCGGGTGTCGCAGCGCCTGGTGGCCGACGTCGACGGCGCGCACATGACGACCGGCGTCCTCCGGACGCTGCTGCTCTTCCTGGTGCTCTGGCACGTCTGGACCATCACCACCTGGGTGACCAGCCGGTACGAGCCGGAGCGGCTGGTCATCCAGGCGGTCGTGGTCGGCGTCATGTTCGGCAGCCTGGTGCTCGGGGTGACTTTGCCCCGCGCGCTGGAGGAGCGGGCGCTGGCGTTCGCGCTCACCTATGTGGTGATCATGGTCGGGCGTCCGCTGGTCCTGATGGTGGCGTTGCGCGGACATCCCCGCCGGATGGTGCCGGTGCGGCTGACCGGCTGGGCCGTGGCGACCGCCCCGCTCTGGCTCGTCGGCGCGCTGGTGCCCGACCTGCGCCTGCCGCTGTGGGTGGTGGCGTTGGCGGCGGACTACCTGGGCACGTTCCTGGGCTGGCCGCTGCCCCGGCTCGGGCCGTCCCGCATCCGGAGCTGGCTTGTCGCCGGGGAGCACCTGGCCGAGCGCTACCAGCAGATCTTCCTCATCGCGCTCGGCGAGTCGATCCTGGTGATCGGCGTGTCCTACAGCGGGGAGCGGTTCTCCGGCCGGTCGGCCGCCGCGTTCGCGCTCGCGTTCGGCGTCACCGCGCTGCTCTGGCGGCTCTACTTCCACCGGGCCGGGCACCTGCTCGTGGAGGCGCTGCGGCTGGCCGGCACGCCGGGGCGGCTGGCCGAGTCGGCCGCGCAGACCCACCTGTTCATGGTGCTCGGCGTGCTCACGTCCGCGGTCGGCTACGAGCTGGTCATCGCCCACCCGTACGAGGACGCCGACCCGCGCTGGCTGGTCTTCGTGGTGGGCGGCCCGGCGCTGTTCCTGGCCGCCCGGTCCCGCTTCGAGTACGAGATCTTCGGCCGGGTGTCCCGCTCCCGGCTGATCGGCCTGGTAGCTCTGGTGCTGCTCGCGCCGGCGCTGACGACCGGGCCGGCGCTGCTGGCGCTCGGCGTGGTGGCCGGCGTGCTGGCGCTGGTCGCGCTCGCCGACGCGCGGCGCGCCCGGGGAGCGCCGCCGGAGTCCTCCGCCTCACCGGTCGGCCGGGAGGCGCTCGGCGAGGCCGGCCCCGAGGCCTGAGCGTTCAGGCGGCGGTCGGGCGGGACAGCGAGGCCAGCGCGCGGCGCACGTCGGCCAGCGAGACCGTGGCGGAGTCGTCCAGGTCGGCGAGGCCGGCCTCGATCCACTGCCGCATCAGCGTGGTCACCCCGATGCCGCGCGCGTCGGCGGCGTCCCGGACCCGTTCGTAGGTCTCCAGCGGTAGCCGGACCGACCGGCTGACCATCGGCACGTCGGTGTCGGGGGTGGGCAGTTGCGCCGGCGACGTCTCGTCGATCAGGTCGGCGAACGCGTCGCCGCCGCCGTGGAACCGCTTGGTCGCCTCGTCACGGTGCATCGTGACCGCCTCCTCGTCGGCGTGACCTCCGCACCGCCTCGTCGTAGCGCTTGGCCTCGACGTCGCTCAGCTCGCGGGCGGAGAGGATGTCCCAGTCGTTGTCGGTGCCGTCGGCCTCGGCCAGCAGCACGGCGAGCCGCCGGCCGCGGTGGTCGGTGGCGTAGACCACCATGACGTCGTCACCGAGGTGCCGGATGACCCGGCGGTTGCTGTGCAGGGCCTCCCAGACTTCCCCGGGCGTGACGTCGTAGACCCGCAGGTTGGCCAGCGCCTCGTCGGTGAAGCTGAACCGATTGGCCACAACCCGGAGCGTACCACGCGCGTAACACGTGGCCCGATTGTCGCCGATCGTCGGGGTGGAGTGACAGGATGGGTCGTATCCCCTCGTAGGAGGTCCGTGGTGAAGCATCAGGCCTACCAGCCGATCCTGATCACCGACGCCTCGCGCAGCCAGGACGACCAGCTCAGCAGCCGGCAGAAGCGCTACGTGCTGATGATGGGCATCCGCGTCGCCTGCCTGGTCGTGGGCGCGGTCCTGGTCGGCGTCCAGGCCCCGCTGCTGTGGCTGTGGTTGTCGCTGTGCGCGCTCGGGATGGCGATCATCCCGTGGCTCGCGGTGCTGCTGGCGAACGACCGCCCGCCCAAGGAGGAGCACCGCCTGGCCAACCGGTTCCAGCCCCGCGGCCGCGACGAGACCCCGCCGATGGCGCTGTCCGCCGAAGAGCGCCCGCACAAGGTCATCGACGCCGAGCCCTGACCCGGACCGTCATCCACCGGGGCGGGCGCCCACCGTGGTCACGGCCAGCGCGCCCAGGTCGCCGGCCCGGGCCAGCGCCGCGCCGGGCGAGGCGCCGGCCAGCCAGGCGGTGAGCAGGCCGGCGGCGAACGCGTCCCCGGCCCCGGTGACGTCCACCACGGCCACCCCGGGCGCCGCGGCGGCCTCCACCCGACCGCCGCGCTCCACCCAGACCGCGCCGGCCGCGCCGCGCTTGACCACCACCCGGTGCGCCACCGCGGTCAGCGCCCGGGCCTGCGCCGCCGGGTCCAGGCCACCGGCCAGCACCGTCGCCTCGTCCGAGTTGACCAGCAGCAGGTCGACGTCGCGTACCCAGGTCAGAAACGCCCCGCCGACGCGCCGCAGCGGCGCCGCGGAGGCCGCGTCGACGCTCACGGTCAGCCCGCGCTCGCGGGCGGCGGCCAGCGCGCGCAGTCCCGCGCCGCGCGACGCGACGTCCAACAGGGTGTACGCGGACAGGTGCAGGTGCCCGGCGTCGGGCGCGGCGGCCAACGCGGCGTCCACGTGGCGCGCGGTCAGCCGCAGGTTCGCGCCCCGCTGGCTGACCATGGTGCGCTCCCCGTCGTGGGTGAGCACGATCACCGTGCCGGTCGGGTAGCCCTCGTGCCGTTCCACCGCGCAGTCCACGCCGACCCGGGTCAGCTCGGCGACCCGTTCCCGGCCGGTCTCGTCGTCGCCCACCGCGGCCACCAGCGTCACGGCCGCGCCCTGCCCGGCGAGCCAGGCGGCGGTGTTGGCCGCCTGCCCGCCGCCGCTGAACCGGATCCCGGCCGCGGTGTCCGAGCCGGTCGCGAGCGGCCCGGAGAGCATCGCGACCACGTCCGTGATCACGTCGCCGACGACGACGACGCGCGGTACGCCGCTCATGGGGTGCCGTCGCGCCGGCCCGCGGCGGCGACCGCGATCCGGGCCGCCAGGTCGGCGTTGCGCAGGATGATCCGGACGTTGACCGCGAGGCTGGCGCCCTCGGTGGCGGAGTGGAAGTGGGCCAGCAGGAACGGGGTCACCGCCTTGCCGGTGACGCCCTCGCGGGCCAGCGCGGCCAACCCGTCGGCGAGCGTGCGGTCGTGCAGCGCCGGGTCGAGCTGCTCGTCGGCCGGGAGCGGGTTGGCCACGATCAGCCCGCCCCGGTGCACGCCCTGCGCGGCCCGGGCGGCCAGCACGTCGGCCGCCTGCTCCGGCGAGTCCACCGACCAGTCCAGGTCGAAGCCGGCGTCGGTGAGATAGAACCCGGGGAACCGTCGGGTGCGGTAGCCGACCACGCTCACCCCCAGCGTCTCCATCCGCTCCAGGGTGGCGCCCACGTCGAGGATCGACTTCACCCCGGCGCAGACCACCGCGATCGGGGTACGGGCCAGCGTGACCAGGTCGGCCGACTCGTCGAACGTCTGCGCCGCCTCCCGGTGCACGCCGCCGAGCCCGCCGGTGGCGAACACCGCGATCCCGGCCGCCGCCGCCACCGCGCTGGTGGCCGCGACCGTGGTGGCCCCGTCCGCGCCGGTGGCCGCCGCCGGGGCCAGGTCGCGCACCGAGAGCTTGCTCACGCCGTCGATCGTGGCGAGCCGGGTGAGCTGGGCGTCGTCCAGCCCGACCCGAAGCTCGCCGGCGACCATGCCGATGGTGGCCGGCACCGCGCCCGCGTCCCGGACCGCCTGCTCGATCTGTCGCGCCACGCGCAGGTTGTCCGGCCGGGGCAGGCCGTGCGAGACGATCGTGCTCTCCAGCGCCACCACCGGGCGGCCGTCCCGCAGGGCGTCGGCCACCTCACCACCGAGGCTGATGCGAAAGTTGGTCACTTCCGTTACGGTACGGGCCGCCCGCCGGAAGGGCTCCGGTGGACCCGGCCCGGCCGGCCTGCGAAACTGGTAAGCCGGAGGTGGGACATGAGCACTCAGATTCTCGAACGCCCGGAGCAGAAGGAAGCCGACACCGGCCCCGAGATGTTCCACTACGTGCGCAAGGACAAGATCGCCGAGAGCGCGGTCATGGGCACGTACGTCATCGCGCTGTGCGGGGAGAAGTTCCCGGTGACCAAGGCCGCCAAGCCCGGTTCCCCGGTCTGCCCGAAGTGCAAGGAGGTCTACGACTCCTGGGGCGAGTGATCGCGGGCGGCCCCGCCGCCCGCCCACGTAACCTGCGGCGGTGACCACCTCCACCGCCCTGCTCCTCGCCGACCTCACCGGCGTGGCGGTCTTCGCCGCCTCCGGCGCCTCCGCGGCGGTCGCCAAACGGCTCGACCTGTTCGGGGTGGTCTTCGTCGGCGTGGTCGCCGCCCTCGGCGGCGGCATCTTCCGCGACCTGGTCATCGACGAGGTGCCCCCACTGGCGTTCGCCGACTGGCGGTACGCGGTCACCGCCGCCGTCACCGCCGCCGCCGTGTTCCGGCTGCACCCTCAGCTCGCCCGGCTGCGCACCACCGTGCTGGTGCTCGACGCGGCCGGGCTGGCGCTGTTCACCGTCACCGGCACGCTCAAGGCGCTCGACGCGCACGTGCCCGCCGTCGGGGCCTGCATGATCGGCATGCTCACCGCGATCGGCGGCGGGCTCGGCCGCGACCTGCTCACCGGCGAGATCCCGGTGGTGCTGCGCCGGGAGATCTACGCCGTGGCGGCGCTCGCCGGCTCGATCATGGTGACGCTGCTGTCGACGTACGGGCGGGCCACCACCGTGCCGCTGACCGCCGCCGCGGTCGTCGTCTTCGGACTGCGCCTGATCGCGCTGCGCCGGCGCTGGTCCGCCCCGGTGGCGACGCTGCGCCCGCCGCGCACCGGGGCCCGCGGAGAGTGGTCCTGACCGTCCCGCACCGGGGTGGGCGGATGTGACCAGCGTGGCGTCGGGTGGGGCGGAACGCCCCCGCTGGTTATGCTGGGTCGGCCTTCGCGCCACGGGTGCGCGAGGGCGTTTTCATGGGGAGAGGAGCCACCGTGCCACCGCGGTCGCCGGCGCTCGACACGTTCCCGCCCCTGCGTTCCTGGCAACGCAAGGCGATGGTGGAATACCTGCGTCGCCGGGCCGAGGACTTCACCGCGGTCGCCACACCCGGCGCCGGAAAGACCACGTTCGCCCTGCGGATCGCCGCCGAGCTGCTCGCCGACGGCACCGTCGAGGCGGTCACCGTGGTCGCGCCGACCGAGCACCTGAAGACCCAGTGGGCGCAGGCCGCGGCCCGGGTCGGCATCCAGCTCGACGCCGCGTTCCGCAACGCCGACCTGCACTCCGCCGCCGACTTCCACGGCGCGGTGGTCACCTACGCCCAGGTCGGCATGGCGCCGCAGGTGCACCGGCGGCGCACCATGACCCGGCGCACGCTGGTCGTCCTCGACGAGATCCACCACGCCGGTGACGCCCGCACCTGGGGCGACGGCGTCAAGGCGGCGTTCGAACCCGCGGTCCGCCGGCTGATGCTCACCGGCACGCCGTTCCGCTCCGACGACAACCCGATCCCGTTCATCGGCTACGAGCGCGGCGGGGACGGGCTGCTGCGCTCGCGGGCCGACTCGGTCTACGGCTACGCCGACGCGCTGCGCGACGGCGTGGTCCGGCCGGTGCTGTTCCTGGCCTACTCCGGGGAGACCCGGTGGCGCACCAACGCCGGCGACGAGCTGGCCGCCCGGCTGGGCGAGCCGATGACGCAGGACCTGATCGCCCAGGCGTGGCGCACCGCGCTGGACCCGGCCGGCGACTGGATGCCGCAGGTGCTGCGCGCCGCCGACGCCCGGCTGAGCGTGCTGCGGGCCAACGGCATGCCCGACGCGGGCGGCCTGGTCATCGCCAGCGACCAGCAGGTGGCCCGCGCGTACGCGAAGCTGCTGGAGCAGGTGACCGGCGAGAAGGCGGCCGTGGTGCTCTCCGACGACCAGGGCGCGTCCGCGCGGATCGCGACGTTCGCGGCGTCCGAGCAGCGCTGGCTGGTCGCGGTGCGGATGGTGTCCGAGGGGGTGGACATCCCCCGGCTGGCCGTCGGCGTGTACGCGACGAGCGCCAGCACCGCGCTCTACTTCGCCCAGGCGATCGGCCGGTTCGTCCGCGCCCGTCGCCCCGGCGAGACCGCCTCGGTCTTTCTGCCCAGCGTGCCGCACCTGCTCGGGCTGGCCAGCGAGATGGAGATCGAGCGGGACCACGTGCTCGGCAAGCCCAAGGACCGCGAGGGCTTCGACGACGACCTGTTGGAGCGTGCCCAGCGCGACGACGGCGCCAGCGGCGAGCTGGAGAAGCGGTTCGCCGCGCTCTCCGCCACCGCCGAGCTGGACCAGGTGATCTTCGACGGCGCGTCGTTCGGCACCGCCGCCCAGGCCGGCACCCCGGAGGAGGAGGAATACCTCGGGCTGCCCGGTCTGCTCACCGCCGACCAGGTCTCCCTGCTGCTGACCAAGCGGCAGGCCGACCAGCTCGCCGCGCAGAAGCGCCGGGCCGCCCAGCGGACCGCTGAGCCGGCCGCTGCCGCCGCAGTGGCGGCGCCCCCACCGATGAGTGCGGCCCAGCGTCGGGTGGCGCTACGGCGGCAACTGAACGCCCTGGTGGCCGCCCGGCACCACCACACCGGGCAGCCGCACGGCAAGATCCACGCCGAGCTGCGCCGGATCTGCGGCGGCCCGCCCAGCGCCCAGGCGACGATCGAGCAGCTCGAGGAGCGCATCGCCACCGTGCAGACACTGTAAGGAGGGGCCCCTTCTTAACGCCTCCGGTAGAGGCGGGGCCCCTTCTTAACACCAGCGCGGCAGGGTACGAAAAACCGACCGGAGGCGCCCGTCTGGGCGTCTCCGGTCGGTTATGTCGCGTTGCGGATTGTTTGTCGGCTCAGTTCGCCATCAGATCGGTGCCCCGCCAGCTGAACTCCGGGTCCGTCGCGTACCGCACGGTGATCTTCACGAGATCCTCCGCGTACTTGTTCGCGTGGTGCCCACAGAACACCAGCTCGCTCCCACCCGACAGGGTGATCCGGAGCTTGCCGGCAGCATTACAGCGGTCGCACCGTTCATCGGCGGCCGGGGGGCTCACCGTCTCGGGCGGCGGCGTGAGGGTCGGGGTCATCGCCTTCCTCCTCTGGTCGTCACCGATGAACACACTCGTCGGTCGTTGCTCACCTATCGTGCAACACCCATCTCGGGCCCTGCCTTCCCTGTGTGCCCGCGGGGGACCGAGGTCACACCTGGCGTGGAAGACAGTGTGCCGTGCACCAAGGGTGCCACGTCAACGATCACAAACGTGCAACCGACCGATCACCGATCTGTGTTCTACGGCTGGTGATCAAACCGACACGACTGGTTGACGTGTGCGGTCAGTCCAGGTAGTCGCGGAGCACCTGGGAACGCGAGGGGTGCCGCAACTTGGACATGGTCTTGGACTCGATCTGCCGGATGCGCTCCCGGGTCACGCCGTAGACCTGGCCGATCTCGTCCAGGGTGCGCGGCTGGCCGTCGGTGAGACCGAAGCGCAGGCGCACCACCCCGGCCTCACGCTCGGACAACGTCTGCAGGACCTGCTGGAGCTGGTCCTGCAGCAACGAGAACGACACCGCGTCGACCGCCACGACGGCCTCGGAGTCCTCGATGAAGTCGCCGAGCTGGCTGTCGCCCTCGTCACCGATGGTCTGGTCGAGCGAGATGGGCTCCCGGGCGTACTGCTGGATCTCCAGCACCTTCTCCGGTGTGATGTCCATCTCCTTGGCCAGCTCCTCCGGGGTGGGCTCGCGGCCCAGGTCCTGGAGCAGCTCGCGCTGGATCCGGCCGAGCTTGTTGATCACCTCGACCATGTGCACCGGGATGCGGATGGTGCGGGCCTGGTCGGCCATGGCGCGGGTGATGGCCTGGCGGATCCACCAGGTGGCGTACGTGGAGAACTTGTAGCCCTTGGTGTAGTCGAACTTCTCGACGGCGCGGATCAGGCCGAGGTTGCCCTCCTGGATCAGGTCGAGGAAGGCCATGCCCCGCCCGGTGTAGCGCTTGGCCAGCGAGACCACCAGCCGGAGGTTCGCCTCCAGCAGGTGGTTCTTGGCCCGCTCGCCGTCCCGGGAGATCCACATCAGGTCGCGCTGCATGTCGCGGACCAGCTTCTCCTCGCCCTCGTCGGCGGCGCGCAGCCGCTCGGCGGCGTAGAGGCCGGCCTCGATCCGCTTGGCGAGCTCGACCTCCTGCTCGGCGTTGAGCAGCGGGACCTTGCCGATCTGCTTGAGGTAGGCCCGGACCGAGTCGGCGGAGGCGGTCAGCTCGGCGTCGCGACGCGCCTGCTTGAGCGCCTCGGACTCCTCGTCGTCCCACTCGAAGTCGCCGTCGGTGGCGGAACTGGCCGCGTCGGCCGCGGCGGCCTGGGCCAGCTCGGCCGGCTCCTCGACCACCACGTCCTCGATCTCGGCGGCCAGCTCCTCCGGGTCGACCTCACCCTCGGCGCCGGGCTTCGCCGGCTTGGCCGCGGCGGTCTTGGCGGCCACGGTGGCCTTGGTGGCCCGGGTCGCCTTGGTGGCCTTCGCCGGGACGGCGGCCTTGGCGGCCACCTCGGCGGTGGTGCCGGTGGCCTTGCGGGCCGTCGCCTTCCGCGGGGCCGGGGCCGGGGACTCCTCGACGGCCGGCGCCTGCTTCGGGGCCGGCGCGGCGGCCTTCTTGGTGGTCTTGGCGGTGGTGGCCCGGGAAGCCGGCGTGGCGGACCGGGCCGCGGCGACCCGGCGCCGGGTGCTCGCGGAACCGTCCACCACCACCGTCACGCCCGCCTCGGAGAGCGCGCGGAGGATCTTCTTGGCCTGGGCCGGGGTCACCTCAGCGGACTCGACGGTGCGCGCGAGCTGGGCCGACGTGAGCTGGCCGCCGGCGCTCTGCGCGTGGGCGATCAGGGTGTCGGTGAGCGAGCGAACGTCGGCGCCGGTCTGGCGGGGTTCTGTCACGAATGACCTTCCGGAGGCGAAGAGCGAGCACGGCCGGGTCGTCCGGCGCAGCACGAACGGCCGTGCCGGGCGAGTGTTTGAGGGACCCCCGTGTCCCGGTCCGTCCGGTCGCTGGCGGTCCGTGGCGCGTGGGCAGGGTGAATTGTAACGCCGTCTGCCGCGATCATCCTGCGCCGCACGGCGTAACCGCGGCCGGGACCGCCGATTCGGCGCAGATGTGGACTTTGTAAGGATGATACCCACGCGCGAACCGGGCGGTCCCGATCGTGCGGGAAGGGGACAAACATGATCACCTCCGCGCCCTCGCCGCGGGAACTGCTCACGATCGCCGTCGAGGTGGCGCGGGACGCCGCCGCCACCGCCCACCGGATGCGGTCCGAGGGCGTGTCGGTGGCCGCGACCAAGAGCACGGTGACCGACGTGGTCACCGCCGCCGACCGGGCGGTGGAGCGGCAGGTGGTGGCCGCGCTGCGGGACCGGCGGCCCGGTGACGCGGTGCTCGGGGAGGAGTTCGGCGCCGGCGGGACCGGCCCCGCCGCGCCGGACGGGGTGCGCTGGGTCGTCGACCCGATCGACGGCACCGTCAACTACCTCTACGGGCTGCCCTACTGCGCGGTCTCGCTCGCCGCCGAGGTGGCCGGCGAGGTCGTCGCCGGGGTGGTGCGCAACGTGTTCACCGGCGAGGAGTGGACCGCGACCCTGGGCGGCGGCGCCTGGCGGGACGGCCGGCGGCTGCGCTGCTCGGCGGAGACCGACCTCGGGCAGGCACTGGTCGCCACCGGGTTCGGCTACGACGCCGGCCGTCGGTCCCACCAGGCCCGGGTGGTCGCCGAGTTGATCCCGCACGTCCGGGACATCCGCCGGATGGGCGCGGCCGCGCTCGACCTCTGCCTGGCCGCCGAGGGGCGGGTGGACGCCTACTACGAGAAGGGGCTGGCCGCCTGGGACCTGGCCGCCGGCGGGCTGGTGGCCCGGGAGGCCGGGCTGCTGGTGACCGGCGTGGCCGGTCGTCCGGCCGGGCCGGACCTGGTGCTCGCCGCCCCGCCGGCGCTGCACGGGCCGCTGCACACCCGGCTCACCGACCTGGACGCCTCCGGCGGCCCGTGACGGCAGCGGGCAGCGGGCGTCGCAAGCCTCCGACGGACCGTGACACCGGCCCCGGACACGGGACAGGGCGGCCGCCGGCATCGCGGAGACCGCCCTGGTCGTCATCGGGGCCGGTGGGCCGGCCCGCCGGTCACTTGTCGACCGGCATCGGGCACGTCTGGGCCGGCGCCACGGGCGCGCCCAGGTCACCGAGCGACTGGTTCACCTCGGTCGTGGTGGCCAACTGCTGGAAGCCGTTGCCGAGCACCACGTCGACCGTGTCGTCCTTGCGGTTGGCCTGGAACACCTGCTCGGCGTTGTTGAGGAAGTAGGCCCGCAGCAGGTGGGCCGAGCCCACGCCCTTGGGGCCGAAGCGCAGCACCGCCACGCCGTCGACCGCCTTCTTCTCGTTGCCGACCTTCTTGACCTGGAACTTCCGGTTGCGGAAGTCGTCCGCCACGCTGCCGGCCCGGCCGGCCTCGTCGGTGGCGTTGTAGACGTTGATCTTGACGTCCTTCTGTTCGCGGAGGCGCAGGTCGACCAGCGGCCAGCCGTCCGGACAGCCGGCGGCGGTGCCGGCCGTGCCCTGACTGTCGCGCACCACGGCGACGATCACGAAGACCAGGGCGACGACCGCCAGCAGTCCGACGACAACGAGTGCCCGCACTCGCGCAAAACTCATCCTGGGCGCTCCCCGGGCGGTGGTTGGGTGGCGGCGGCCGCCGCGGTCGGGCCGCGTCTGTCGACCGTCGGAGTACGCCGCTGAGGTTAACCCTTGTCCGGCTCCCGCGTGGAAACAGTCCGACATGCCGGCGCGCCACTGAAGGAACGGGTAGGACTACCCCTATCTTCGTGTCGCCTGAGTCACATTGGGAACAACTTCGGGCGCAGGGGCGTACATCTCTCCCGCGAGGGCGGTATACATGCCTCGCCCAAGGGGGGGTAAGGTTCCGCGCTCGCCGGGGGGTTCCGCTCCGGCGAACCCGGCCCAACGGTCGTCGGGTCGGGTGCCCGACACAGATGGTGGCCGGCCAGGGGAACCGAAACGGCGTCGTCCGGCGTTACAACCGGCAGCGACCATATCGATATTGGAGAGTGAAACCGATGGCCACCGACTACGACGCCCCGCGTCGCGACGAGGTCGACCTCGGCGAGGACAGCCTCGAAGAGCTCAAGGCCCGGCGGGTCGACTCACAGTCGGGCGCCGTGGACGTGGACGAGGCCGAAGTGGCCGAGAGCTTCGAGCTGCCCGGCGCCGACCTGGCCGACGAGGAACTCACGGTCAAGGTGCTCCCGATGCAGCAGGACGAGTTCCGGTGCGCCCGCTGCTTCCTGGTCCACCACCGCAGCCAACTGGCGGTCGAGCGCAACGGCGACCTGATCTGCCGCGAGTGCGTCTGATCCCGAGCCGGGACACCGGCGGCGGCCTCCTCGACGGGGCCGCCGCTGTTCGAGCCGCCGTGCGCCGGTGGCCGGAAGCTGCTTGACTCGTACGGGCGGCTGCCACGCCGCGCGGAGCAGGAGGGCGGACGGGTGAGCGAGCGCAGCGAGCGGACCGGCGACACCGACCGGACGCCGGTCCCGGGCACGGGACCGACGCCGTCCACGCCGGACCCGACCACCGACCCGACCGGCGCGGACCCGGTCCGTACCCCGGCCGGTGACGCCGGCGAGGAGCTGGGCGCCACCGTCGCCGCGCTGACCGCCGACGACATCGCGCCGGCCCGCCGCCGGCAACTTCTGGTCCGGCTGGTCGGCCAGGCCCGCGCCCGCGGGTTGACCGACCTGTTCAAGCCCCGGGCGGCGCTGCGCTGGATGACCGAGACCATCGCCGAGGTGGCGCCGCACGTGCCGATCCGGGACGTCGCCACGCTGCGACGGCACTTCCCCGGCCTGGACGACGACGCGATCGCCGACCGGCTGGTCCGCAACGCGTCCCGGGCCACCGCCGGGGTCGGCGCGGCCGGTGGCGGGGTCGCCGCGGTCGAGTGGGCGGTCACGCCCACGCTGCTCTCCGCCCCCGTGCTGCTGGCCGCCGAGACGGTCGCCGTGGTGTCGATCGAGCTGAAGCTGATCGGGGAGCTGCACGAGCTGCACCGGATGCCGCTGCCCACCGGCGGCACCGCGCGCACGGTGGCGCTGGTGCAGTCCTGGGCCGGCCAGCGGGGGATCAACCCGATGATGCCCGGGGTCGGGGTGAGCGCCGTGCTGGGCACCGCCGCCCGTCGTGAGCTGCGGGACAGCCTGCTGCGCCGCTTCGGCCGCAACCTCACCACGCTCGGCCCGTTCCTGACCGGCGCGGCGGTGGCCGGCTACCTCAACCGGCGCGCCACCCGGGCGCTGGGCGAGCAGCTCCGCAAGGACCTCCGGCACACCGCCCGCGGCCTGCCCGGCAAGTCGAGCTGACGGTCCGGGAGCGGGTCAGGCGGCGTCGCGGGCGGCCAGCAGCGCGGCCGCCAGCTCCACCGGGTGCCGGGTGCTGACCACCCAGAACGGGGTGGGGTCGGCTGGGTCGTCCAGCACCACCTGGACCGCGCCGCCGATCCACGGGCGCTGCACCACGAACGCCAGCGGGTCGGCGCCGACGCCGAGCACCTCGCGCCGGCCGGCCGCGTCCAGCGGCACCGCGTCCGCGACGTGGCGCACCGGCAGGCGGGCGTCGTCCACCCGCAGCTCTCCGTCGCGGACCGCCACCCGGATCCGGCCCAGCCACCACAGGGCGGCCACCGTGGCCGGGAGCAGCAGCACGAACGGCAGCCAGGCCCGGAACCCGGTCGCGCCCAGCCACAGCTCGGCGGCGAGCAGACCGGCCACGGCCAGCGCCACCGGCCAGGCCCACCAGGGCAGCCCGAGACGCTCCGCGTAGGGCGCGGGAGTGGCCGTCGGGGCGGCCGGAGATGACGACTGACGCACAGTGCGAGGGTACGGCGCGCGGCGGCCCGGCCAACCGGCAGGATGGCAGGGTCACCCCGCGAGGACCGGACGGAAGAGGATGACCGTGACAGATGTCGTGCCCGTGCCCGTACGGCAGCTCGACCCGGAGCTGCCGCTGCCGGCGTACGCCCATCCGGGCGACGCCGGCGCGGACCTGGTGGCCGCCGCGGACGTGGAGCTGCCGCCCGGCGGGCGGGCCCTGGTGCCCACCGGCGTCGCCGTGGCGCTGCCGGAGGGGTACGTCGGGCTGGTCCACCCCCGATCGGGGCTGGCCGCCAGGCTCGGCGTGACGGTGCTGAACGCGCCCGGTACGGTCGACGCCGGCTACCGGGGTGAGATCCTGGTCAACCTGATCAACCATGATCGGGACACGCCGGCGACGATCAGCCGGGGCGACCGGATCGCGCAGCTCGTCGTCCAGCGGGTCGCCCGGGCCGAGTTCCGGCCGGTGGCCGAGCTGCCCGAGTCGCGGCGCGGCGCCGGTGGCCACGGGTCCACCGGCGGGCACGCCGGGCTGGTTCCGGCTCCGGCCGGTGGGCAGAGCGAAGAGGTGGCAGGGTGAGTGCGAACAGCGGAGGGTGGACGCAGTGATCTTCTCCCGGAAGCGGGCCGACGAGGCGCGGCAGGCGCGTGACAACGACGCCCTGGCGGCCGAGGAGACCTCGACGGCGCCGGCCCGCGGGCCGTACGACGTCAGCGAGGCGCCCGACGAGCCCCGGCTCGACCTGGGCAGCCTCCAGATCCCGGCGGTGCCGGACGTGGAGGTGCGGGTGCAGGCCGACCCGCAGGGCGTGATCCAGCAGGTCGTGCTGGTGCACGGGGAGAACGCGCTGCAGCTCGGCGTCTTCGCCGCGCCCCGCTCGGAGGGCATCTGGGACGAGGTGCGCGAGGAGATCCGCACCTCGCTGGTGAACGACGGCGCCGTGACCGAGGAGGTCGAGGGGGAGCGCGGCCCCGAGCTGCGCGCCCGGGTCCGCACCCCGGACGGCGTGACCGACCTGCGCTTCGTCGGCGTCGACGGGCCGCGCTGGATGGTGCGTGGCGTCTTCCAGGGCCGGGCGGCCACCGACCCGACGGCCGGCGGCGCGCTCGCCGCCTGCCTGGACGGGCTGGTCGTGGACCGGGGCCAGGAGGCCAAGCCGGTCCGTGAGCCGCTGCCGCTGCGGCTGCCCCGCGAGGTCGCCGAGCAGCAGGCCGGCGGCCCGCAGGAGGTCTGAGATATCGTGCCGGGCCCGGTCCCGTCGGCCCTTCCGCCGGCGGGCCCGGGCCCGCGCCCGTGTCCGCCGCCCGGCCCGCCCGGGGTCGGCCACGGGGCCCGGTGGTCCCGCTCCCGGGCCGGACCGGCGTACGCTGGCGGGACGGCTCCGCCCCCCGTGGAGCCCCCGCCGGTGGAGAGGGTGACGCGGAGGTCATGACGACCGACCAGGGCCGGGTGTCGCTGCGGCGGCTCCTGCAACGGCTCACCGCGAGCGAGGCCGAGATCGAGGCGCAGGAGTTGCGCCGGGAGAGCGCCGAGTCCGGTGGCACCCCGACCCACCAGTGCAACCGGGGGCAGGTGGTCTCGGTGGCCGGGCGGCTGCGCACGGTGGTCTACACGCCGCGCACCAACCTGCCCACGCTGGAGGCCGACCTGTACGACGGCAACGACGTGGTCACCCTGGTCTGGCTGGGCCGGCGGCACATCGCCGGGATCGAGCCGGGCCGGCACCTCACCGCGCACGGCCGGGTGGCCGTGCGGGACGACCGCAAGGTGATCTACAACCCGCACTACGAGCTGGAGCCGCCGAAGTGACGACCGGACAGCAGCACACCCCGTCGGGCCTCGACCCGCAGGACGAGGAGCGGCTGCCCAGCATCGCCGAGCAGATGGCCGACCAGCTCGGCGGTTGGCGTGGCCTCGTCGAGTCGAGCATCCCGGTGGTGGTCTTCGTGATCGCCAACGTGGTGGGCGAGCTGCGGCCGGCGCTGATCGCCTCGATCGCGGTGGCGCTGCTGATCGCCGCGATGCGGCTGGCGCAGCGCAAACCGGTGCGGCACGCGCTGAACGGATTGTTCGGCATCGGCGTCGGCGCGTTGTTCGCCCTGCGCAGCGGCGACGCGCGCGACTTCTATCTGCCCGGCATCCTCTTCGGCATCGGCTACGGCCTGGCGCTGCTGCTCTCCGCCGTGTTCCGGCAGCCGCTGGTCGGCTGGCTCTGGTCGGTGCTGGTGGCCAAGGGCCGCTCCGAGTGGCGCGACGACCCGAAGCTGGTGCGCACCTTCTCCCAGCTCACCGTGCTCTGGGGCGTGGTGTGGCTGGCCAAGGTCGGCGTGCAGGCCGGGCTCTACCTGGCCCACCAGGACACCGCGCTCGGCGTGGCCCGGCTGGCGCTGGGCTACCCGCCGTACGCGCTGCTGCTGCTGATCACGGTCTGGGTGGTGCGCCGGGTCACCCGCGACGGCGCCCCGGTGACCCCGCTGCCGGGCGCCTGACCGCTCGCGGTCAGGCGCGTTCCCGCTGCCGGCCGGTGCTCTCCGGCCCGAGGATCACCGCGCGCACGTC
This sequence comes from Micromonospora ferruginea, assembly GCF_013694245.2. Taxonomy (NCBI): domain Bacteria; kingdom Bacillati; phylum Actinomycetota; class Actinomycetes; order Micromonosporales; family Micromonosporaceae; genus Micromonospora; species Micromonospora robiginosa. Next base: position 3,758,799 of record NZ_CP059322.2, on the reverse strand, counting down.
GTCCTCCACCTCGGCGGTGCACACGAAGACCAGCTCGTCGCCGGCCTCGATCGGGTCGTCCGGCGTGGGCACCAGCACCCGCTTGCCGCGCAGGATCGCCACCAGCGCCGCGTCCCGGGGGATCGGCACCGCGTGGATCGGCTGCCCGACGTAGGGCGCGGTCGGCGGCAGGGTGATCTCGACCAGGTTGGCCTCGCCCTGCCGGAAGGTCATCAGCCGGACCAGGTCGCCGACGGTGACCGCCTCCTCGACCAGCGCCGCCATCACGCGCGGCTTGCTGACCGACACGTCGACGCCCCACTGCTCGGTGAAGAGCCACTCGTTCTCCGCCCGGTTGACCCGGGCCACCACCCGGGGCACCGCGAACTCGGTCTTGGCCAGCAGCGAGACCACCAGGTTGACCTTGTCGTCGCCGGTGGCCGCCACCACCACGTCACAGCCGGCCACGTTGGCCTCCTCGAGGCTGGCCAGCTCGCACGCGTCGGCCAGCACCCAGTCGGCGGTGGGCACCCGGTCGGGCCGCAGCATCTTGGGCTGCCGCTCGATCAGCATCACCTGGTGGCCGTTGTCGATCAGCTCCTGGGCGATCGAGCGGCCCACGTTGCCGGCGCCGGCGATGGCGATCCGCATGGCTCAGTGCCCCCCTTCCGGCGGCGCCGCCGCCACCGAGGTGACCGAGGCGGTGATGTCGTCGGTCACCAGCATGAAGACCTGGTCGCCCTCCTGCACCACGGTGGAGGCGGTGGGCAGGGTGCCGATGCCGAACCGGGTCAGGTAGGCCACCCGGGCGCCGGCCGACTCCTCGAGCTGCCGCAGCGGCCGGCCGATCCAGTCCTTGTGCACCGGCACCTCGACGATCGACACGGTGCTGGTCAGGTCGCGGAAGATCTCCACGTTGCCCTCGGGGACCAGGTGGCGCAGCATCCGGTCGGCGGTCCACCGGACGGTGGCCACGGTCGGGATGCCGAGGCGCTCGTAGACCTGGGCCCGGCGCTGGTCGTAGATCCGGGCCGCGACCCGGGACACGCCGAACGTCTCCCGGGCCAGCCGGGCCGAGATGATGTTGGAGTTGTCGCCGCTGGAGACCGCGGCGAAGGCGTCCGCCCGCTCGATGCCGGCCTCGCGCAGCACCTCGCCGTCGAAGCCCGCCCCGGTGACCGTGATGCCGGCGAAGTCGGGCCCGAGGCGACGGAACGCGTCGGCGTCCTGGTCGATCACCGCCACCGAGTGCCCCCGGGACTCCAGGCTGTGGGCCAGGGTCGACCCGACCCGGCCGCAGCCCATGATCACGACATGCACGGTGTCCGCTCCTCCCACGGTGCCGCCCGCCGACCCGTCCTCTGCGAAGCCTGCCACGTCCCCGCCCCCGGCGGGGCACCGACCGTACCGTGCGGGCGCGCGCGACGGTGATCAGCCACCCCACCGTCCCGTACGCGATGGCCGTACGCTTGTCGGTTGTGGCCAGCCCCACCTCGCTGCTGAAGCGACTCCTCCTCGGTCGACCGTTCCGGTCCGACCGCCTCCAGCACACCCTGCTGCCGAAGCGCATCGCGCTGCCGGTCTTCGCGTCCGACGCGCTCTCCTCCGTGGCGTACGCCCCGGACGAGATCCTGCTGACGCTCTCCATCGCCGGCGCCTCGGCGTTCTTCTTCTCGCCGTGGGTCGCCCTCGCCGTCGTCGTGGTGATGCTGACCGTGGTGGCGAGCTACCGGCAGAACGTGCACGCCTACCCCTCCGGCGGCGGCGACTACGAGGTCGCCACCGTCAACCTGGGGCCGCGCGCCGGGCTCGCGGTGGCCAGCGCGCTGCTGGTCGACTACGTGCTCACCGTGGCGGTGTCGGTCTCCTCCGGGGTGGCCAACCTGGGCTCGGTGGTGCCGTTCGTGGCCACCCACAAGGTGCTCATCGCGGTCAGCGCGGTGGTGCTGCTCACCGCGATCAACCTGCGCGGCCTGCGCGAGTCGGGCACCGCGTTCGCCATCCCCACGTACGGCTTCGTCATCGTCATCGGCGGCATGCTGCTGACCGGCCTGGTCCGGATCTTCGTGCTCGGCGACGACCTGCACGCGCCCAGCGCCGGCCTGGAGATCCACGCCGAGCACAGCGTGACCGGGTTCGCGCTGATCTTCCTGCTGCTGCGCACGTTCTCGTCCGGCTGCGCCGCGCTCACCGGCGTGGAGGCGATCTCCAACGGCGTACCGGCGTTCAAGTCGCCGAAGTCGAAGAACGCGGCGACCACGCTGCTGTTGCTCGGCGGCATCGCGGTCACCATGCTTGTCGGCATCATCTGGCTGTCCCGGCTCACCGGCCTGCAGTTCGTCGAGGACCCGGCCACGCAGATCGTCGGCGGCCCGGCCGACTACGTGCAGAAGACGGTCACCGTGCAGCTCGGCGAGACCGTGTTCGGCGGTGGCTCGGTGCTGCTCTACGTGGTCGCCGGGATGACCGCGCTGATCCTGTTCCTGGCCGCGAACACCGCGTTCAACGGCTTCCCGGTGCTCGGCTCGATCCTGGCGCAGGACCGCTACCTGCCGCGCCAACTGCACACCCGGGGTGACCGGCTGGCGTTCTCCAACGGCATCGTCTTCCTCGCCGTCTTCGCGGTGGTGCTGATCGTCGGCTTCCAGGCCGAGGTGACCCGGCTCATCCAGCTCTACATCGTCGGGGTGTTCGTCTCGTTCACGCTCTCCCAGGCCGGCATGATCCGGCACTGGAACCGGCACCTGCGCAACGAGCGGGACCCGGAGGCGCGGCGGCGGATGGTCCGCTCCCGGGCGATCAACGCGTTCGGCATGGCCATGACCGGCGTGGTGCTGGTCATCGTGCTGGTCACCAAGTTCCTGCTCGGCGCCTGGATCGCGATCGTCGCGATGGCCGTGATGTACGTGGTCATGCTGGGCATCCGCCGGCACTACGACCGGGTCGCCGCCGAGCTGGAGCCGACCGAGCAGCGGGCCGTGCTGCCCGCCCGCAACCACGCCATCGTGCTGGTCAGCAAGCTGCACCAGCCCACGCTGCGGGCCGTCGCGTACGCCCGGGCCACCCGGCCGGACACGCTCACCGCGGTCACCGTCAACGTGGACGAGAAGGACACCCGGGACCTCCAGGCCGACTGGGAGCGGCGGGAGCTGCCGGTGCCGCTGACCGTGATCGACTCCCCGTACCGGGAGATCACCCGCCCGATCATCAACTTCGTCGCGTCGGTCCGCCGCGAGTCACCCCGCGACGTGGTCACCGTCTTCATCCCGGAGTACGTGGTGGGCCGCTGGTGGGAGAACCTGCTGCACAACCAGAGCGCGCTGCGGCTCAAGGGCCGGCTGCTGTTCGAGCCGGGCGTGATGGTGACGAGCGTGCCCTGGCAGCTCGCCTCGACCGCCAGCAAGAACCTGGACCGCCTGGACGCCACGCTCAGCCGGGGTCCGGCGCGCGGCCCCCGGGTGGCGCCGCAGAGCACCCTGCCGCCGCCGGTCGACGCCACGCCCTCGGGCGAGCCGGAGGGGCGCTCATGAGCGCGGATCCGCGTCCCGGGCTGGAGGAGGCCGAACGGGTCGAGCTGACCGTCGACGCGGTCGCCCCCGGCGGCCACTGCGTGGCCCGGGTCGGCGGCCAGGTGGTGTTCGTCCGGCACGCGCTGCCCGGCGAGCGGGTGGTGGCCGAGGTGACCGAACTACACCGGGGCTTCGCCCGCGCCGACGCGGTGGAGGTCCTCGACGCCTCACCGGACCGGGTCGCCCCGCCCTGCCCGTACGCCCGGCCGGGCGCGTGCGGCGGCTGCGACCTCCAGCACGTCGCGCCGGCCGCCCAGCTCGACTGGAAGGCCGCGGTGGTGCGCGAGCAACTCACCCGGCTGGGTGGGCTCACCGACGAGCGGGTCGACGCGCTCGGCGTCCGGGTCGAGGCGCTGCCCGGCGGGCCGCTGGGCTGGCGCTCGCGGGTCCGCTACGCGGTCGACGCCGCCGGCCGGGCCGGGCTGCTCAAGCACCGCTCGCACGAGGTGGTGCCGATCGACCGCTGCCTGATCGCCCACCCGGCGATCCAGGAGCTGCCGGTGCTGCCGCCGAGCGGGGCGAGCTGGCCGGACGCCGACGCGGTGGAGACGGTGGCCAGCAGCGGCGGGGACGTCGCCGTGGTCGCGTACGCCGACGGGGTGGCGACCGCCGTGCGCGGGCCGGAGCGGGTCCGCGAGACGGCGGCCGGGCGGTCCTTCACGCTGCCCGCGTCGGGCTTCTGGCAGGTCCACCCGGCGGCCGCGGACGCCCTGGTCGGCGCCGTGGTCGAGCTGCTCGACCCGCGGCCCGGCGAGACCGCGTGGGACCTGTACGGCGGGGCCGGGCTGTTCGCCGCCGCGCTCGCCGGCCGGGTCGACGGGGCCCGGGTGACGGTGGTCGAGTCGGCCCCGGACGGGGTGGCCGCGGCCCGGACGAACCTGGCCGACCTGTCCGGCGTCGAGGTGGTCGCGGCCCGGGTGGAGACCGCGCTGGCCCGCCGCCGGATCACCGGCCCGGTCGACCTGGTGGTGCTCGACCCGCCGCGCGCGGGCGCCGGCGCGGCGGTGGTACGCGGCGTGGTGGCCGCGAGCCCCCGCGCGGTGGCGTACGTGGCCTGCGATCCGGCCGCGTTCGCCCGGGACGTGCGCACGTTCGCCGAGGCCGGGTGGCGGCTGGCCGAGTTGCGCGGCTTCGACCTGTTCCCGATGACCCAGCACGTCGAGCTGGTCGGCCTCTTCCTGCCCCCGGCGCGTTAAGCGGGGGCCCTTCCTCTACCGAATCCGTTAAAAGGGGGCCCTTCCTTGCGCATCGTCGGGTTGATGTCGGGGACGTCGTATGACGGGGTGGACGTCGCCGCGGGGGAGTTCGCGCTTGACGGGGACACGCTGCGGCTGCGGCCGCTCGGCCATCGTGAGCTGGCCTACCCGGACGACCTGCGGGCGGAGATCGGCGCGCTGCTGCCGCCGGCGGCCACCACGATCGAGGCGGTCTGCAAGCTGGACAACCGGCTCGGCGACGTGTTCGCCGAGGCGGCGGCCGTCGGCGTCGAGCTGGCCGGCGGCACGGCCGACGCGGTCGTGTCGCACGGGCAGACCGTCTTCCACTGGGTCGAGGGCGGCCGGGCGCGCGGCACGCTCCAGCTCGGCGCGCCGGCCCGGGTGGCCGCGCGGGTGGGCGTACCGGTGCTGCACGACCTGCGCTCGGCGGACGTGGCGGCCGGCGGGCAGGGCGCGCCGCTGGTCCCGGCGTTCGACGCGCTGCTGCTCGACGCCGGCACCTCCCCGCGGGCCGCGCTGAACCTGGGTGGGATCGCGAACCTCACCGTGGTCGCGCCCGGGGCGCCGGTCCTCGGGTACGACGTGGGCCCGGCCAACGCGCTGCTGGACGCCGCCGCCCGGCGCTTCCTGGACCGGCCGTGCGACGTCGACGGGGCGCGGGCCGCCGCCGGCCGGGTGCACGAGGTGCTGCTGGCCCGGCTGCTCGCCGAGCCCTACTACGCCGCCCCGCCGCCGAAGTCGACGGGCAAGGAGCTGTTCCACGCCGGCTACCTGGACGCCGCGCTGGCCGACCTGGGCGAGCCGGTCGCCGCCGACGACGTGCTGGCCACGCTCACCGAGCTGACCGCCCGCACGGTCGCCGACGCCTGCGACCGGCACCGGGTGACCGAGGTGGTGGCCGCCGGCGGGGGAGTGCGTAATCCCACACTTCGGGCGCGACTGGCCGCGCTCGGGGCCGGCCGCTGGCGGCTGCGCGTCACCGACGAGCTGGGCGTGCCGGCGCAGGCCAAGGAGGCGTACGCGTTCGCGCTGCTGGGCTGGCTGAGCTGGCACGGGCTGCCCGGCGCGGTGCCGTCGGTGACCGGCGCGTCCCGGGCCGCGGTGCTCGGCTCCTGGACCCCGGCCGGCCCGCCGTTCGGGGCGCCGACCCCGACACCGCCGCGCCGGCTGGTGGTGGCGTCCTGAGCCACGGCTCGGCTGCGGACTGTGCGACGGCCGATAGACTCTCCGGTCATGAGTGTTGAAGAGGGCACGGCCAACCACGGTCGGCTGCTGGGCGCCGTCCGTGGCCCGCAGGACGTGAAGCGGATGACCGCCGAGCAACTGGACATCCTCGCCGCCGAGATCCGGGACTTCCTGATCGCGAAGGTCTCCCGCACCGGCGGGCACATCGGCCCCAACCTGGGCGTCGTCGAGCTGACCCTGGCCATGCACCGGGTCTTCGACTCCCCGCGCGACCGGCTCCTCTTCGACACCGGCCACCAGGCGTACGTGCACAAGATCCTCACCGGCCGGCAGGAGGGCTTCGACAAGCTCCGCCAGCGCGGAGGCATCTCCGGCTACCCGAACCAGGCGGAGAGCGAGCACGACCTGATCGAGAACTCGCACGCCTCCACCGCCCTGTCGTACGCCGACGGCCTGGCCAAGGCGTACGCGCTGCGCGGCGAGAAGCGGTCCGTGGTGGCCGTGGTCGGCGACGGCGCGCTCACCGGCGGCATGTGCTGGGAGGCGCTCAACAACATCGCCACCGCCGGCAACCCGCTGATCATCGTGGTGAACGACAACGGCCGGTCCTACTCGCCGACCATCGGCGGCCTCGCCGACCACCTGTCGTCGCTGCGGCTCAACCCCGGCTACGAGAAGGTGCTCGACACCGTCAAGGACGCGCTCGGCAACACGCCGTTCGTCGGCAAGCCGATGTTCGAGGTGCTGCACGCGGTCAAGAAGGGCATCAAGGACGCGGTCGCCCCGCAGGCCATGTTCGAGGACCTCGGCATCAAATATGTGGGCCCGGTCGACGGTCACGACGTGCCCGCCGTCGAGGCGGCGCTGCGCGCGGCGAAGAACTTCGGCGGCCCGGTGATCGTGCACGCGGTCACCCGCAAGGGCTACGGCTACCGTCCGGCCGAGGACGACGAGGCCGACTGCCTGCACGGCCCCGGCGGCGCCTTCGACGTGGAGACCGGCCAACTCGTTGCCGCGCCGTCGGTGAAGTGGACCCACGTGTTCGCCAACGAGCTGGTGGCGATCGCCGACGAGCGCCCCGACGTGGTCGGCATCACCGCCGCCATGGCCGAGCCCACCGGCATCGCCACGCTGGCCCGCAAGTACCCGGAGCGGGTCTACGACGTGGGCATCGCCGAGCAGCACGCCGCCACGTCCGCCGCCGGCCTGGCCATGGGCGGCCTGCACCCGGTGGTCGCGGTCTACGCCACGTTCCTCAACCGCGCGTTCGACCAGGTCCTGCTGGACGTGGCGATGCACAAGCTGCCGGTCACCTTCGTGCTGGACCGGGCGGGCATCACCGGCCCGGACGGGCCCAGCCACTACGGCATCTGGGACATGTCCGTCTTCGGCGTGGTGCCCGGCCTGCGGATCGCCGCGCCCCGCGACTCGGCCACCGTGCGTGAGGAACTGCGCGAGGCGATCGCCGTCGACGACGGCCCGACCATCCTGCGCTTCCCGAGCGGCACCGTCACCGCCGACCTGCCGGCCGTCCGCCGGATCGGCCCGGTCGACGTGCTGACCGAGTCGGCGCGCACCGACGTGCTGCTGGTCGCGGTCGGCTCGTTCGCCGGCCTCGGCATGGAGGTCGCCGCCCGGGTCGCCGAGCACGGCTACGGCGTCACCGTGGTCGACCCGCGCTGGGTCCGCCCGATCCCGGCCGAACTGGTCGAGCTGGCCGCCGGGCACCGGCTCGTGGTCACCGTCGAGGACGGCGTCCGCATCGGTGGCGTCGGCTCCGCGCTGGCCCAGGCCATGCGGGACGCCGACGTCCGGGTGCCGGTGCGCGACCTCGGCGTACCGGCCGACTGGCACCCGCACGGCACCCGCGCGCAGATCCTGTCCGACCTGGGGCTGACCGCGCAGGACGTGGCCCGCGACGTCACCGGCTGGATCTCCGGCCTGGACGCGGCGCCGGTCGAGCCGGCCACCGACGGGGCCGCCGCGCAGAACTGATCCGGTCTACGGTGCTCGGGCGGTCCCGTTGTCACGGGGCCGCCCGAGCGCTGTTCCGGGACCCTGCCTGTTCCGGTCCGGCTGTCCGTCGCACCCAGGCGAGGTGGGGCGGGTCAGGGAGGGCCGCAGCATGGATGTCCGCGAAGCCACGGCGGGTGACCTGGACGACGTCGTCGCCCTGCACACCCGCGCCCGGGTCGCCTACTACGGCGCCGGCGGGCTGACCGTCGCGGAGATCGTCACCCCGGAGCTGGCCCGGGAACAGCGCGACGGGTGGGCCGCCGCGATCGCCGCGCCGCACAAGCACGTCCGGTGCGCCGTCGCGGACGGTCGCCTGGTGGGCCTGCTGGCGATGGGCCCGCCGCACACGCCCGAGGCGGACGCCGCCCAGCTCTACCAGCTCCACGTCGACCCGGACCACTGGAGCCGGGGCGTCGGCAGCGCGCTGCACGGCCACTTTCTGCGCCATCTGGAGACCGAGGGCCTGGCCGTGGGCGTCCTGGAGGTGTGGGAGCGCAACATGCGAGCCCGCGCCTTCTACGCCCGCCACGGCTGGCACCCCGACGGCACCACCCGCCCCGCCCCCGCCCACACCCACTACCTGGGCATGCGCCGCCCCCACCCCTGACCGCCCCGCCCCGCCCGCGCCTCGCCCCGCCCGGCCCTCGCCCCGCCCCGCCCGGCCCTCGCCTCGCCCCGCCCGGCCCTCGCCCCGCCCGGCCCTCGCCTCGCCCGGCCCTCGCCTCGCCTCGCCCGGCCCTCGCCTCGCCTCGCCCGGCCCTCGCCTCGCCTCGCCCGGCCCTCGCCTCGCCTCGCCCGGCCCTCGCCTCGCCTCGCCCGGCCCTCGCCTCGCCCCGCCCGGCCCTCGCCTCGCCCCGCCCGGCCCTCGCCTCGCCCCGCCCGGCCCTCGCCTCGCCCCGCCCGGCCCTCGCCCCGCCCCGCCCGGCCCTCGCCTCGCCCCGCCCGGCCCTCGCCCCGCCCGCCCAACTTCGCCGATCTTGGAGTTGTGGCGGTTCCTTTATCGGGATTAGCCGGACATCCCAGGCGCCACAACTCCATGATCGGCAGCCGGCAGCCGGTACGCCGGCTGCGGGCGGGGGTGGGGGTGGGGGGCGGGGTGGTCAGCGGGGGAGGAGAGGGAGCGGTACCAGGTCTTCTCGGTGCCGGCCAGGCTGAACGTCTGCTTGGCGTCGGTCTGCTCGACCACCACGAGGCCGGGACGGTCGACCAGGCGGGTGGTGCCGGGCGGCGCGGCGAAGGAGGCGTCCCGGGTCCGCCAGGTCAGCACCGCGAGCGGCTGCCCGGGCAGCGGCAGGTGGTAGGCCTGCAACGTGGTGGAGCGGTCGGCGGGGGACACCACCGGGGTGCCGCCGCCGGCCGGGCGGTAGAGCACGGCGGTCATCGTCCCGCTCGGCGTCTCCCAGGTGAGCTGCTCCAGGTCACCGGGCTCGCCGCCGCCGAGGGCCACCGAGCCCAACGCCCGGGTCGCGAGCTTCGCCATCGGCCAGGACTCCGGCGCGGACCGGGGCGCCGCACGGTCGCCGATGCGGCGCGGCGCGCTGCCGAACGGGCCCTGCTCGCCGCCCAGGACACAGGTGTCCAGGCCGGTCAGGGCGCGCTTGCCGGAGCCGGTCTCGTCGCGGACCAGCGGGTAGCGGGGGGCCTCGGTGGCCGTACCCAGGTCGAGGACGCGGTCGGCGGCCCGGCCGCGCGGCAGCGACGGCGTGGGTCGCAGCGTCGCGGTCAGCTCGACGGCCCGGCAGGCCGGCACGGCGACCGGCTCGGTCACGCCGTCGGTGCCCGGCACCGCCCGGCCGTCCGGGCCGAGCAGGCGCTCCACCCGGGCGGAGGTGAGGTAGCGGCGGCCGGTGGGCGCCCCCACCGGCAGCACGTCGGAATAGACCAGGTAGCCGGGGTCGGTGTACTCGGTGGCGTGGGTCACCCGCCACCGCTGCCCGTCCCGGTCCAGTTGCAGCAGCCAGGAGGCGGACTCGCCGGGCACGTCGGCGGCGACCAGCGCCAGCGGGGCGCCGGCCACCTGACCGGAGAACAGGATGCCGGAGGACGGCAGGTGGGCGCGGTCGTCCACCGGGGAGCGCCAGTCCCGCACCGCGGCGGTGATCGCGGCGGTGGCGGCGGCGTCGCGGGCCAGGCTGCCGCGCGGCGGCCACACCGCGAGCGTGCCGTCCAGGCTGTCGTAGCCGACCCGCAGATCCGCCGGCCGCCGTTCGGCGACCGGCCCACAACCGGCCGTGGCCAGCAGCAACGCGGCCAGCGCGGTGCCCGTCACAGCGCCTCGGCGGGCTGAAAGCACCCTGATCCCCTCGCCGGTCGTCGGTCGGAAGCCCACATGGTACGAGACGACCCGCACCCGGACGCGCCCGGTTCGCCCCCACGGCGGGACGACCGTCGCGGAACGTGACGTGCGATTCGTGTGTCAATATCCGCCTCCGGTAGACTCCGCCGACTGTGACGCCTGCCGAGACCCGCGGCGCCTCGACGCCGGCCGCCGACGCCCCGACGGGCTCCCGATCCGTCACCCTCGATCCACCGCCGGTCACCCGCCGTGAGCCTCCGGTCGGGCCGCCCGCACCCACCGCCGAGCCCGAGCCGCCGGCCGCCCGACGCCGGTGGCGCTGGCGGTGGACCCGCCGCCGCATCGACCTCGTCGTGTACGCCGCCTTTGCCCTCGCCGCGGTCTGGGTGACCAGCGGCATCTGGGCCGACCCGGCCGGCCGGGTGGCGGCGCTCTACAGCAGCGACCCGGCGCAGGTGCAGTTCTTCCTGGCCCACTCGGTGCGGGTGGTGCTGCACGGCGAGTTCCCGTTCTTCACCGAGCAGTTCAACTATCCCGACGGGGTCAACCTGATGGCGAACACCGCCATCCTGGCGCTCGGCATCCCGATGGTGCCGGTGACCCTCCTGTTCGGACCGGCGGTCTCCTTCGTCACGCTGGTCACCATCGGTCTGGCCGGCACCGCCGCCGCCTGGTACCGGGTGCTCTCCCGGCACCTGGTCCGGCACCGGCCGGCCGCCGCGGTAGGCGCCTGGTTCTGCGGCTTCTCCCCGGCCATGCTCTCGCACGCCAACTGGCACCCGAACATCATCAGCCAGTTCCTGCTGCCGTTCATCGTCTGGCGGGTGCTGGTGCTGACCCGGTCCACCCGGCCGGTCCGCGACGGCGCGCTGCTCGCCCTGCTGGTCGTCGCGCAGGCGTTCATCAACGAGGAGATCCTGCTCTTCACCGCGCTCGCCCTGGGCGTGTTCCTGCTCGCCGTGCTGGTGCAGCAGCGCGATCGGTGGGCCGCCGCGTGGCGGCCCCTCGGCGCCGGGCTGGCGGTCTGCGCGGTGCTGGCCGGCGCGCTGCTGGCGTACCCGCTCTGGGTGCAGTTCGCCGGGCCGATGGCCTACCACGGGCTCAGCGACGCGGTACGCGACTACGGCAACGACATCGCCGCGTTCGTGGCGCCCGGCTCGCCCACGTTCGGCGGCAACGAGCGGGCCAACGTCAACCTGGCCCCGAACTACTCGGAGGAGAACGCCTTCTTCGGCTGGAGCCTGTCGCTGCTGACCGTGGGGATCGTCATCTGGCTGCGCCGGGACGTGATGGTCCGGGCGCTCGCCGCGACCGGGCTGTTCTTCGCCGTGCTCTCGCTCGGCGAGCGGATCTCCTGGTGGGACCGGGACCTGGCCACCGGCCCGTGGGAGCTGCTGGTGCGGCTGCCGCTGCTGGACGCCGTGGTGCCGACCCGGTTCGGCCTGATCACCGGCGTGACCGTCGCGGTGCTGCTGGCGTACGCGGTGCGCCGTGCCTGGGTGTTGCGCGGCGTGGAGCGGCGGACCGCGCGGACGCTCACCGCGGCGGGCCTGGTCTTCGCGCTGCTGCCGATCGCGCCGATGCCGCTGCGGGTCACCACCCGACCGCCGGTGCCGGAGTTCATCACCGCCGACCGGTGGCGGGAGTACGTCGGGCCGGACCAGACGCTGGTCTCGGTGCCGGTGCCGGCGATGGGCAACACCGACCCGATGCGCTGGGCGGCCAGCACCGACCTCGACTTCAAGATTCCCGGCGGCTACTTCCTCGCCCCGCGCAACGGCGTCACCGGCGACCCGGGTCGCTTCGGCGGCCGGCGCAGCGGCATCGGCGAGATGCTTGCCGACGTGGCGTCCACCGGGCGTACGCCGAAGCTCGACGACCGGCAGCGCCGCCGCTTCCTGGACGAACTGCGGCACTGGAACGCGGCGGTGGTGGTGCTGCCGCTGGACGAGCAGAACGCCGAACCGCTGCGCCGCACCGTGGAGCAGTTGGTCGGGCCCGCCCGGCAGGAGCTGGACGTGTGGGTGTGGGACGTCCGGACACTGACCGACCGATCCGCCTGAGCGCGCCGGCGGCGGTCCGCCCCGAGCCCGCGCCCCGGCGCCGGTGGCGGCCCCGACCCGTCGACGCGCTCGTGGTGGCCGGCTACCTCGCCCTGGCCGTGCTGCTCACCGCCGACCAGTGGCGCCGCCCGGACCGGCTGTTCCACCAGGCCGGCGACCAGATGCTGTTCGAGTGGATGCTGGCCCGGGCCGCCCGCGCGGTCACCGGCGGCGAGAACCCGCTGCACAGCGCCGCGCTGAACGTGCCGCACGGGGTGAACCTGATGGCCAACACCTCGGTGCTCGGGTTGGGCGTGCCGCTCACCCCGGTCACCGTGGCGTTCGGCTCCCAGGCCGCCTTCCTGGTCGCGGTGGCGCTCAGCCTCGCCGGCACCGCCACCGCCTGGTACGCGCTGCTCGCCCGCCGGCTGGTCCGCTCCCGGGCCGCCGCCGCGGTGGGCGGGCTCTGCTGCGGCTTCGCCCCCGGGATGGTGGCGCAGGCCGGGGCGCACCTGCACATGGCCGCCCAGTTCCTGGTGCCGGTGATCCTCGCGCTGGTGTTCCGCCCGGCCACCGACCGGGTGCGCCGCGACGGCGTGCTGCTCGGGCTGGCCGTCGCCTACCAGGTGTTCCTCGGCGAGGAGGTGCTGCTCTTCCTGGCCCTGGCGGCCGGCGTGCTGGCCGGGGCGTACGCGCTGGCCGACCGGGCCGCCGCGCGCCGGCTGGCGCCCGTGGTGGCCCGCCGGCTGGGGCTCGGCGCGCTGGTGGCCGGCGTGCTGCTGGCGTACCCGCTGTGGTTCCAGTTCTTCGGACCGGGCCACTACGGCGGGATGCCGTTCCACACCCGCGGCTACCGGCTGGACCTGGCCTCGTTCACCGCCGCCGCCCGGCAGACCGTGGTCGGGGACGCCCACCGCGCCGGGCTGCTGTCGCCGAACCCCACCGAGCAGAACTCGTTCTTCGGGCCGTTCCTGCCGCTGCTGGCGGTGCTCGTGGTGGTGCGGCTGTGGCGGCGTCCGCTGGTGCGCGCGCTGGCCGTCTGCGGGCTGCTGTTCGCGTCGCTCTCGCTCGGCGCCACGGTGGTGGTGAACCGGCGCGACACCGGGCTGCCCGGCCCGTACCGGCTGCTCGCCGACGTGCCGCTGCTCGACCTGGTGGTGCCGGCCCGGTTCGCGCTGGTCTGCGTGCCGGTGGTGGGCGTGCTGCTGGCGCTGGCCGTGGACCGGGTCCGGCGCGGCGGCGTCCGCGCCTGGGCGCCGTGGGCCGGCGCGGTCGCCGCCGCGCTGCTGCCGCTCACCCCGACCCCGATCCGCACCGTGCCGGTCACGCCGGTGCCGGCCGTGGTGGCCGGCGGCGACTGGCGGGCGTACGTGCCGGCCGGCCGCACGCTGGTGCCGGTCCCGCCGGTGACCGGCGCGGCGGTCAGCCCGGCGATGTTCTGGTCGGCGCGCACCGGGCTGGCCTTCGACGCGCCGGGCGGCTACTTCATCGGGCCGCGCTCGGCCAGCGACCCGGCCGCCCGGTGGGGCGCGCCGGACCGGCCGACCTCGCTGCTGCTGCGCCGGGCCGCGGAGACCGGTCAGGTGCCGCCGGTCGGTGACGCGGAACGCCGGCAGGCGGTGGCGGACCTGCGGCACTGGCGGGCGGCGGCGCTGGTGCAGGCCGACTCCTCGCCCGCCGACCCGGTGCGGGCGACGGTGGACGCCCTGGTCGGCCCCGGCCGGGACGTCGCCGGCGGCTACCTGTGGGACGTCCGCCCCCTGCTCCGCTGACGGTCGGGCTCGTTAGGAGGGGGCCCCGCTTAACAGGTGGCTGTTAAAAGGGGGCCCCGCCTCTACCGAAAACGTTAATGGGGGCCCCCGCCTTACACGCGGTCGCGGACGTCCCACAGGGCGACGTCGTCGATCTGCTGTGGGGGGCCGAGCAGGGCGGTCAGCAGGTCGCGCAGCACCGCCTCGCGCGGGTTCGCGCCGAGCACCACCACCGACGCCCGCCAGAAGCGCAGGTCCTCGATCGCCTGGCGCCGGTTCTCCGCGGTGATCTCGGGGACCCGGTCGGCGTCCATGGTGGCGTAGATCAGCGTGCTGGTCGGTCGGTTCGGCGCGCCGAAGACCCCCTCGCCGGCCGCGTTGGGGCCGATGAAGTAGCCGGCCGGGATCGGGAACTCCTGCCCGGTCAGCGCGCTCCAGCGCAGCGTCGGCAGGCCGTGCACGTTGCTCGGGATCGGCACCGGCACCAGCGTCCGGCCGGCCGGCACGTACGGGCGCCAGCCGCCGGAGGTGATGAAGTGCGGCGGCGGGTCGATCCGCTGCGCCGGCAGCGGGCGCGGGAACAGCGGCAGCAGGGCGGCCACGATCGCGGCGTAGCCGACCAGGCGTACCGCCCGCCGGCGGCCCGACCCGCCACTGCCGGAGACGGCGTCGGCGTCGGTGTCGTGGTCGTGGTCGCCGGCCCGGGGCGCGGGCACCGGCGGGCGGCCGGCCCGCGCCAGCGTGTCCCAGGCCAGCGCCAGCAGCACGCCGACCGCGCCGACCACCACCAGGCTCAACCGGGTCGGCATCATCATCTCGACCAGCGGCAGGTCGTCCGGCACGTACGCCCACGGCCCGGCGACGTCGGTCTCCACGCCGTCGAAGCGCACCACCGGCCCGATCGAGGCGACGGTGAACAGGACCACCAGCACGGCCAGGATCCGGGCCGGCACCGAGCGGCGGACCAGCAGCACCAGCGCGGCCAGCGCGACCAGCACCAGCGGCCAGCCGAACCAGGTGTTCTGCTCGGTCAGCCCGATGGTCTTCTCCACCGCCTCGTCGCCGGCCACGGTGTCCCGGGCGAACGTGACGAAGGCCATCAGGTCCTCGCCCCAGTTGTGGAAGACCCCGCCCTGCAACCCTCGGTAGGACTGCGGGCCGTTGAACTGGAACCAGATCGGGTACGCGGTGAGCAGCAGCGCCACCCCGCCACCGACGCCCATCGCGGCCAGGAACGTGCCGGCCCGCTGCCGCGCCGCGCGCGGTCGCTGGACCGCGTACGCCACCACCACGACCAGGCAGGCCAGCGCGGTGAGCAGCAGCATCTCCTCGTTGATGAAGATCTGGTACGCCACCAGCAGCCCGAGCGCCACGCCGTTGCGCCGCCAGCAGCCCGGCTCGCCGAGGCGCAGCACCCGGGACACGATCAGCGGGAGCAGGAAGTTCGACACGAAGTTCGGCTGCCCGTTGGCGTGGTGCACGACGCCCGGCGCGAAGCCGAGGAACGCGCCCCCGGCGAACGCCGCAGCCCGGGAGCGGACCAGGTGCTTCGAGAGCACCCAGTAGGACGTGGCGGCGGTCGCCGACAACGCCGCGCCGAGGTAGAGCGCGTACATCACCTGCGGGCCGAGCAGCATGGTCAGCGGCGCCAGCGGCAGCGTCACCCCGAGCAGCGAGGTGTTCGCCATCATGTTCACCCCGTCCGGCGCGTTCTGCCGGGCGGTGAACAGCGGGTTCTCCAGGTGGCGCACCGAGTACGCGCCGTGTGCGAACAGCCACTCGAACCAACTGTGGTCGGTGGGCAGGTGCGAGGACACCCGGTGCTGCACGTCGACCCAGTAGTTGAGGCAGACGAGAACGCCGAGCAGCGCATAGGCTCCGATGGCCAGCATGTCGGCGCGCGCCGGTCGGCGACGGGGCCGGGGCGGCGAGTCCGCCGCGACGGCGTCCACCTCGACGGACGAGGAGTTCAGAGGAGGGTCTACCACCGGCACGGCCACGACGGGCCATCGTACAGGCGGCCCGGCGTCGGTCCGGTCACGGCTGGGCGGCGGTGCGGCGGCGCGGAAAGGGGAGTTCGTGACCGTCATCGATCTGGGCGAGCTGCGCGACGAGGCCCCCGCACCGGGGACCGCGGACCGGCCGCCGCGCGCCGTGGGCCGGCCGTTCCGCGTCGCGGCGGTGCTGCTGGTGGCGCTGGTCACGCTCGCCGCCGCGGTGCCGTCGGGCCGCCCGGCGCCGCGCCGGATCCCCGGTGGCACCGGGGCCGCCGCGTTCCTCTCCGGCGACCGGGCGTACGTGGTGCGGCGGGCCGAGCGGGAACCGGGTTGGGAGGTCGTCGCGTACCGCGAGGGCCGTCCGCGGTGGCGGGCCGCCGTGCCCGCGGGCGGGGACGTCGTCGGGCTGTGGGAGCAGGGCGGGCGGGCGCTGGCCGTGGCCCGCACCGGCGTCGGTGCCGGCGACAGCGGATGGGAGACGGCGGCGTTCGACGCCGGCACCGGCGCGCTGCGGTGGCGGCAGGCCGGCGTCGCGTTCCCGGCCGGCGACGCGCTGCTGCTGCGCCCGGACGGCGAGGCGCCGCTGCGTCGGGTGGCGACGGACGACGGGCGGACGCTCTGGAGCGCGCCCGCGAACCGGGACGTGCTGTTCGGCTTCGGTCCGTCCGGAGTGGACCGGATCCTGCTGGTGCCGGGATCCGGCGAGACGGTGGTGCTGAACGCCGCGACCGGTGCCCGGCTGGCCGCGCGTGACCTGCACCCCGATGAGGAGTTGCCCGGTGGGCGTGGCCTCCAGAGCACCGACGGGCTGCTCCTGGAGACCCGGGGTGCTGGCGCGCGCGTGCAGGCGTACGAGTTGGACACGCTCCGGCCGCGCTGGACCGCCGAGCTGCCGCTCGTCGACCATCTGGAGCGGTGCGGGGCGCTGCTCTGCGCGGCCCGGCAGACCGGCGGGATGTGGGCGCTCGACCCGGACACCGGCGCGGTCCGCTGGACCGTCGAGCGGTGGCAGAGCGTGCTCCGGGCCGACGCCGGTCGCCTGCTGGTCGCCACCGGCGGCAGCGGCGGCGACCGCCTGGCGGTGCTGGACGCGGCGGACGGGCGGCTGGTCGCCGACCTCGGCGACTGGGCGGTGCTGCCGCAGAGCGAGATCGCCGGGCGGCTCTTCCTGACCCGGCCGCTGGGCGGCGGCCGGCAGATCCTCGCCGAGCCGGACCTGTCGGGCGGTCCGCCCGTGCTGCGCGACGTGCTCACCGGCACCGACTGCACGGCCGGTACGACGCTGCTGGTCTGCCGGCAGCCGGACGGCGACTTCACGCTGCGGTCGCTGCCATGAGCCCGGTCATCGAGCTGGGCGAGTTGCGACCCGCCGAGGACGGTGACGAACCGCTCCCCGCGCCGCCCCGGCGGCCCCCGGGTCGGACTGTCCGCGCGGTGGCGCTCGCCTGCCTGGTGCTGCTCTCGATGGCCGGTGCGGCGGGGCCGGCCCGGCGGCCGGCGCCGATCCGGGTGCCCGCGCCGCAGGGCGCCGCCTTCGTGGCGCTGGCCGGCCGGCTGGTGGTGGCCGACGGCCCGGGCGCGGTGCACCGGGGCGGTCGGGAGGTCACCGCCTACCGGTTGCCCGGCGGCGAACCGGCGTGGCGGTTCACGCTGCCCGCCGGCGACCAGGTGCTGGGGCTGGCCGGCGCGGTCGGCGGGCTGCTGGTGACGAGCAGTCCGACAGGTGTCGGTGACACGCTCTCCACGCTGCTCGACCCGGTGACCGGGGCGGTGCGCTGGCGGCAGACCGGTTACCCGGTCGCGACCGCCGCCGGCGGGGTGCTGGTGGAGAATCCCCGGCCGGGCGGCACGGGCAGCGTGCGGGCGGTCGACCCGGTGTCCGGCGCGGTGCGCTGGACGCTGTCGGTGCCCGCGCAGGGGGTGGCCTACCGGCGGGACGCCCGGGGGGTGACGCAGCTCGTGCTGGTCGAGCCGGACGGCCGGGTCGTGGTGCACGACGCCGACTCCGGTGCGCGGGTGCGCGACGGCCGGGTGGCGTCCGCGCCGGACGGCGTCGCCCACCGGTACGCGCAGGTCGTCGGCGGTCTGCTGCTGGTCGACGACGGCGCCGGCGCGGTCACCGCGTACGGGCTGGACCGGTTGGACCGGCTCTGGACGGTGCCGGTGGACCCGCGCGCCGGGATCTGGTTCACCGACTGCGCCGGGGTGATCTGCCAGCGCGACCAGGTCGGCGGCGCGCAGGCCCTCGATCCCGCCACCGGGCGTCCCGCCTGGGCCCAGGAGCGGTGGATCGGGCTGGCGCCGATCGGCGGCCGGCTGATCGCCGCCGCGTCGGGGGACGGCCCGGAACTGGACCTGTCGACGCTCGAACCGGCGACCGGTCGGGTGCTCGGCCGGCTCGGCCGCTGGCGGGTCACCGGCCGGGACGACGGGTCCGGCACGCTGCGCGGGCTGCTCGGGCTCCGGCACCTGGCCGGCGACCGGACGCTCGTCGGCGTGCTGGACGTGCCGGCCGGGGAGGCGCGGACCCGGGCGGTCCTGCCCGGCTCCTGGGACGAGTGCGCGGACGCGGGCGAGGCGCTGGTGTGCCTGCGACCGGCCGGCGGCCTGGCGGTCTGGCCGATCCGCCGGTGATCACCAGTTGGCCTGCCCGGGGGCGGGTGGCAGCGGCACCGACTCCGGCCGCAGCACGTACGCGATCCCGCCGCTGCCGGCCTGCCAGGCGGCCTCGAACGGTGCGCGGGGCACGGTGCGGCGGACCCGCTCGTCGTCCGGGGCGTACGGGTCGTTGAGCACCGGGTCGCCGTCGGCGGTGAAGCCGGCCAGCACGATCAGGTGCCCCCGGGTGTCGTAGTCCAGCCCGGGGACCTGGCCGCGGGTGAACGCCGCCGAGACGACCAGCGGGATGCCGGCGGCCACGAACCGTTCCGCCTCGGCCAGCGAGCGCAGCCGGGTGACGAACGCGTCCACCC
This sequence comes from Micromonospora ferruginea, assembly GCF_013694245.2. Taxonomy (NCBI): domain Bacteria; kingdom Bacillati; phylum Actinomycetota; class Actinomycetes; order Micromonosporales; family Micromonosporaceae; genus Micromonospora; species Micromonospora robiginosa. The sequence continues at coordinate 3,739,775 of NZ_CP059322.2, read as the reverse complement.
CGTGCGTGCCGGCGTACGCGGTGTTGAACGGCCAGTTGCCCGCCCCGCCGTACGCGTGGTCGTAGCAGTGCCGGGCGGCGTGCACCACCACCGGCCGGGGGCCGGGCGGGTCGACCCAGGCGTACCGGTCCGGGGTGGGGCCGGCCTGCCAGAAGTCGAGCACCATGGACACGCAGGTGGGGCTGCACCAGGAGTCGCCGCCGCCACCCCAGCGGGTCTCCCCGCCGGCGTGCAGCCGTTGCGCGTAGCGGGGCACGTCCAGCACCCGACCCCACGCCCCGGTCGCCGGCTCGGGACCCCGGGGGCCGCCGGGAACGGGATCGGCGGAGGCGACCACGCCGAGGGTGCGCAGCACCGGATCGGCCGGGGCGTCGGCGGGACGGTGCAGCGTCACCCGGGCCTGCCAGCCGGTCACCGTCGCGCCGGTCACCCGGAGCGTGTCCGCGTCCACCCGGGCCCGCCCGTCGGACTGTCCGGGCACCGAGGAACGGCGCACCGTGCCGTCGTCGGCGGCCCAGTGGCCCAGCTCGTACCAGTCGGTGGTGGCCGCCTCGGCGTCCCAGCCGCGCAGCTCCACCCGCAACCAGCAGCCCGGCGGCGTGTCGGCGGTCCACGAGGGCACCAGCTCGGTGGCGGCGAAGCCGACCGGCACCACCGGCGAGGTCCAGGTCCCGCCGCGCCCACCGGCCGGCGCCAGCCCGTCCGGGGCGGCCCGGAGCCCGTCGGCGCGGCCCCGGTCCTCGTCGGCGGGAAACCGGAAACGGCGGTACGCGACGTCCCGGCCGGGGTGGACGGCGGTCATCGGGGCTCCGCTCGGCTCGGCCCGGCCGGTCGGGCGCGGGCGGTGGTCGATCTTTGCCGGCGAGCATCGCGTACCCGAAGGTTTTCTGCAACGGCGGCCGGTGCCGGCCGTTTGGTCGCCCGCACTAGGTTGTGGGAGGTCACGAGGTGGGAGGCCGGGATGCGGGTACTGGTGGTCGAGGACGAGCGCAACCTCGCCGACGCGATCGCGCGCGGGCTGCGCAAGCGCGGGATGGCGGTGGACGTCGCGTACGACGGCGACGCCGGGCACGAGGCGGCGTTCGTCACCCGCTACGACGTGGTGGTCCTGGACCGGGACCTGCCCGGCGTGCACGGCGACCGGATCTGCGCCGACCTGGCCGCCTCCGGCACGCTCACCCGGGTCCTCATGCTGACCGCCAGCGGAACGGTCGCCGACCGGGTCGAGGGGTTGCAGCTCGGCGCCGACGACTACCTGGCCAAGCCGTTCGCCTTCGACGAGCTGGTGGCCCGGGTGCAGGCGCTGGGCCGGCGGGCCACCCCGGCCGCGCCGCCGGTGCTGGCGGTGGGCGACCTGGAACTCGACCCGGCCCGGCGCGTGGTGACCCGGGCCGGTGTGCCGCTCGACCTGACCAACAAGGAGTTCGGCGTGCTCGCCGAGCTGCTCAAGGCGCGCGGCGCGGTGGTCTCCAGCGAAGAGCTGCTGGAGCGGGTCTGGGACGCCAACACCGACCCGTTCACCACCATCGTCCGTGTCACCGTGATGACGCTGCGCAAGAAGCTCGGCGACCCGCCGCTGATCGACACCGTGGTCGGCGCGGGCTACCGCGTCGGTGAGCCCGCCTGATGGGCGCGCGGCGGGTACGGCCGACGCTGCGGCTGCGGCTGACGCTGCTCAACGGCGTACTCCTGGTCGGCGCCGGGGCGATCCTGGTGCTGCTGGCCTGGCTGCTGGTCCGCGACGCGCTGCGCCCCACCGACGAGCTGCTGCCCGGCACCACGGTGGTGCTCACCGACGGCCGCACCCTCGACGCCGGGCAGTGGCAGCGGCAACTGGTCGACGCGGCGTCGCGGGAGCTGCTGGTCAAGGGGCTGCTGGCGTTGCTGGCGATCAGCGTCGTCGGGGTGGCCGGGGCGTACCTGGTGGCCGGCCGGGCGCTGCGCCCGCTGCACCAGGTCACCGCCACCGCCCGCCGGCTCGGCGAGACCACGCTGAACGAGCGGATCGGCTGGTCCGGGGCGGACGACGAGGTGGCCGAGCTGGCCGAGACGTTCGACGCGATGCTGGACCGGATCAGCGCCGCGTTCGAGGCGCAGAAACGGTTCGTCGCGAACGCCTCGCACGAGCTGCGGACCCCGCTCGCGGTGATGCGTACCGAGATCGACGTGACGCTCAGCGACGACGACGCGGACCTCGGCGAGTACCGCCGGATGGCCGGCGTGGTGCGCGAGGCGTCCGAGCGGGCCAACGGGCTGGTCGACGCGCTGCTGGTGCTGGCGCGCAGCGAGGCGCAGACCGGCCGTCGGCTGGCCCGCCGCGCGGAGAGCGACCTCGCCGTGGGCACCGCCAACGCGCTCTCCGCGGTGGCCCGCGAGGTGGAACGGATCGGCCTGAAGGTGCACACCTCGCTGCGCCCGGCGCCGGTCGTCGGCGACCCGGGGCTGCTCGACCGGCTGGCCGGCAACCTGGTGGAGAACGCGGTCCGCTACAACCACCTGCACGGCCGGATGTGGGTGCGCACCGGCACCGACGGGCAGCGGTCCTGGCTGGTCGTCGGGAACACCGGCTTCGAGGTCGCCCCGGCCGAGGTGCCCGGGTTGTTCGAGCCGTTCCGGCGCGGCGGGCAGGAACGCACCGGGGCGCGCGGCTCCGGCCTCGGCCTGTCCATCGTGCGGGCGGTCTGCGACGCGCACGGCGGCACGGTGAAGGCGGTCGCCCAGCCCGGCGGCGGCCTGGAGGTGACGGTCACCCTTCCGTCGGCCGACCCGCCCGCGGCCACCTGACCGCCGATCCGCGCCCGTCCGCGCGTACCCCCGGCCCCACCTGATCGTGCGGCCCGGCCCGGCTGTCCCGGCCGGGCCGGCGGGTGGTCGGGCGTGGCGGTGCGGTGGTCGGTCAGAAAGCTTGCCCGGCGCTGGACGGGGGTGCCGGCGTGGCCCAGGGTGAGCGGAGCGACACGCCTCACCGCTCAACCTACGGAGCTGCCCGTGACCCACCCCTCGGCCCCGCGCCGCCGCGCCCTCGCGGTCCTCGCCGCCGTCGCGCTCACCGCGGCCGGCCTGGCCCCGGCCGCCCCCGCCGGCGCCGCGCCCAACCACACCGCCGTGGTCAAGGCCGTCCCCTCCACCGCCTCCCCGGACATCGTGGACGGCACGGTCGACGCGATCCACGACGCCGGCACGAAGATCATCGTGTCCGGCTCGTTCCACACCGTGCAGAACCGGAACTCCGACACCGACATCCCGCGCAACTACCTGCTCGCCTTCGACAAGGCCACCGGCACCGTGGACACGGCCTTCGCGCCGACGGTCGACAACGAGGTGTACGCGGTCGTCGCCGGCCCGACCCCCGGCACGGTCTTCGTCGCCGGCAAGTTCAACACCGTCAACGGGGTGACCCGGCGCAAGGTGGCGCTGCTCGACGTCGCCACCGGGGCGCTGGTCACCGGCTTCGCCCCGCCCGCGTTCAACGGGCTGGTCAACGACATCGCCCTGGTCGGCAACCGGCTGCTGGTCGGCGGCATCTTCACCACGGCCGGCAACACCAACCCGCGCGGCGGGCTGGCCTCGCTCAACGCCACCACCGGCGCGGTCGACACCTACCTCACCACCGCGCTGACCGAGCACCACAACTACGACGGCGTCAGCGGCTCCAACGCCGGCGTCGGCGCGGAGAAGCTCGCCGCCTCCCCGGACGGCACCACACTCGTCGTGATCGGCAACTTCAAGAAGGCCGACGGCGTGCTGCACGACCAGATCGTCAAGCTCGACCTGGGCGCCACCGCCGCCACCGTGGCCGACTGGAACACCAGCCGCTACACGCCGCGCTGCGCCTGGTGGGCGTTCGACTCGTACATGCGGGACGTCGCGTTCGCCCCGGACAGCAGCTACTTCGTGGTGGTCACCACCGGCGCGCCGAACGGCGGCACGCTCTGCGACGCCGCGGCCCGGTGGGAGGCCGCCGCGACCGGCGCCGAACAGCAACCGACCTGGGTCGACTACACCGGCGGCGACACCTTCCTGTCGGTCGCCGTGAGCGAGCAGGCGGTCTACGTGGGCGGCCACTTCCGCTGGCTGAACAACAGCGCCGGCGGCGACAACGCCCGGGCCGGCGCGGTCGGCCGGCCCAGCATCGCCGCGCTCGACCCGCGTACCGGCCTGCCGCTGTCCTGGAACCCGGGCCGCCACCCGCGCGGCATCGGCGCGTCCGAGATGCTGGTCACCCCGTCCGGGCTCTGGGTCGGCGGGGACACCTCGTGGATCGGCAACTTCCAGTACCGCCGGGAGCGGATCGCGTTCTTCCCGCTGGCCGGGGGCACCGCCCCGCACCCGACCACCTCGGCCACCCTGCCCGGCACCGTCTACCAGGCCGGCGTGCCGAAGCCGACGAACGTGCTGTACCGGGTGAACGCCGGCGGTCCCGCGGTCGCCGCCACCGACGGCGGGCCGGACTGGGCGGTCGACGACGGCGGCAGCCCCAGCCCGTACCACAACAGCGGCAGCTCCACGGCGGGCTTCGCCGCGGTCGGCTCGCTGGACGCCACCGTGCCGGCCGGCACGCCCGCCGCCCTCTACAGCGACGAACGGTACGACCCGGCCGGCGCGCCGGAGATGACCTGGCAGTTCCCGGTGCCCGCCGGGACCGAGGTGAAGGTGCGGCTCTACCTGGCCAACCGGTACGACGGCACCGCCGCCGCCGGCACCCGGGTCTTCGACGTGGCGCTGGACGGCGCCACCGTCCTCGACGACCTCGACCTGTCCGCCGGCGTCGGGCACAACGTGGGCACCATGCGCGAGTTCACCGTGGTCAGCGACGGCACCGTCGACCTGGAGTTCCGCCACGTGGTGGAGAACCCGCTGGTCGACGGCATCGAGATCGTCAAGACCGGCGCCCCGCCGGCCGGCACCGGCGACGAGGTGCAGGCCCGCTCCTACGACGGGGTGAGCACGGTCGGCGCGGCGAGCCCGGTGGCGAACCCGGACGGCACCGCCTGGTCCACCGCGCGGGGCGCGTTCTGGGTCGGCGGCACGCTGTTCTACGGCATGAACGGCGCGCTGTGGCGGCGCACCTTCGACGGGACCACGTTCGGCGCCCCGGCGCTCGTCGACCCCTACCATGACGCCTACTGGGACGCGGTGGAGACCGACTCCGGGCCGGCCGGCCAGACGTACGCCGGGGTGACCACCGGTTTCTACGCCGAGATCCCCAACGTGACCGGCATGTTCCACTCCGGTGGGCGGCTCTACTACACGCTCGCCGGGCAGAGTGGCCTGTTCTGGCGCTGGTTCACCCCGGACAGCGGCACGGTCGGCGCGGACCGGTTCACGGTGGCCGGCTCCGGCGGGCTCGCCGACGCGGGCGCGGTCTTCGTCGCCGGCAACACGCTCTACAAGGTGAACCGGAGCACCGGCGACCTGTCCACGACCGACTGGGCGGGTGGCGCGCCGGGCACCACGTTCACGGTGCGCAGCGGGCCCGCGCTGGACGGCACCGACTGGCGCGCCCGCGCCGTCTTCCTCGGCCCGTGAGTAAGGAGGGGCCCCTCCTTAACGTTTTCGGTAGAGGAGGGGCCCCTTCTTAACACCTTGCGAGGCGGGCGCGGGCGATGGCAAGATCGCCACGTCAGCCGAGAGGTGGAAGGGGGTGTGGTGATGTTCGATCCGTTCCGTCCCGCGCCCCGCGTTCCCCGCTGACCTCCGCACTCCGCCGGGGCGCATTCCCATCGGAGGAAGCACCATGAGTGCACAGATCCACTGCGTGACCGTCGAATCCGACGACCCGTACGCCCTGGCCACCTGGTGGGCCCGGGTGCTCGACCGCAAGCTGGGTGACGACGACTTCCCGGGTGACCCGGAAGCCGTCCTCGTCGCGCCCGGCGGGCACGGCCCCGACCTGCTCTTCGTCCAGGTGGGCGAGCGGCACGGCAAGGGCGCGTTCCACCTCGACCTGCACCCGGCCGAGGGCACCCGGGACACCGAGGTGGCGCGGCTGCGTGACCTCGGGGCCACGGAGGTCGCCGACCAGCGGCGGCCGGACGGTTCCGGCTGGGTGGTGCTGGCCGACCCGGAGGGCAACGAGTTCTGCGTCTGCCGCAGCCAGGCGGAACGCGCCGCCTCGGCCTGACCCGGAAACGACGCCGGGCCCCCGCCGTCGGCGGGGGCCCGGCGCTGCGAACGGGGTCAGTCCTGCTTCTCGACCTCGCCGCGCAGGGTGACGAACTCCGACTGGAACTCGGCGGCGCTCTTGAAGTAGACCACCATCATGCCGAGGCTGCCCTTGTCGGCCCAGACGCAGACGCCCACCGGGACGTCCTGGGCCTTGCCGTCGCTGCACTTGGCGTCGCCGCCGAGCGGACCGGCGTCGACGGCCTTGAAGTCCTTCGTGCCGAGGTCCGGGGTGACCGCCGTGATGGCGTCCGCCATCTCCTTCTTCGGGTCGGCGATGATGCCGGACACGCCGACGATCATGACCAGGTCCTTCTTCGCCGGGTCGCCGTAGAAGGCGCCCGCCGTGCTGGTCGCGTTCGGCACGTCCTTGCCGAGCTCGGACTTCATCTGCACGGCCGCGTTCTGCAGCGACGGCTCGGTCACCTTCGGCCGGCCGCCCAGCGTCGCGGGCTCGACCACCCGGGTCTTGCTGGCGTTGACGGCCTCCTTGACGTCGTCACCGGCGGCGGCCCAGATGGCGATGCCACCACCGACGCAGAGCACCAGGACGACGGCCAGGACGATCAGCAGGATCTTGCCGGCCCCGAACTTCTTCTTCGGCGGGACCGGCGCGCCGAACTGGTCACCGCCGTACGGCGGCTGCTGCGGGTAGTCACCGCCGTACTGCGGCTGCTGCGGTGCCGGCGGGTAGCCGCCGTCGTGCTGCGGCTGCTGCGGCGGCTGGTAGCCGCCGTGCTGCTGCGGGGGATTGGGGTTGTTGCCGGGGTAGGGGTTGGACGGCGGCTGGGACATGAAGGCAGCTCCTGTGAGAATTCTGGACGCGTGATGGTAGCCATGGCCACCGACGGTCCGCTGTCCGCCCGGGACCGGTGTGACGAAACCGGGACCCTTCCGTGACCGGGCCCGAAACGACGAAAGCGGTGGCCGCACCGTCCGAAACGGACGGCACGGCCACCGCGATCGATGGCCCGTCGGTCAGCGCAGGCTGGCCGCGCCGCGCGGCAGGAACCGTCGGCCGGTCACCCGCTCGGAGGTCCCGGTCCGATCCAGGTACGGCGTGACGCCGCCCAGGTGGAACGGCCAGCCGGCGCCGAGGATCATGCACAGGTCGATGTCCTGCGCCTCGGCGACGACGCCCTCGTCGAGCATGAGCCGGATCTCCTGCGCCAGCGCGTCCAGCGCGTTCTGCCGCACCTGCTCGGCGGTGAGCGGCTGGTCGCCGACCACCAGCAGCTTCGCCACCTCGTCGTTGATCTGGTCGTCGACCACGATCGGCTGGCCCGAGTCGGCGATCCGCCTGAGGTTCTCGCTGACGTCGAACCGGTCCGGGAACGCCTCGTGCAGGGTGCCGCCCACGTGGTACGCCACGGCCGGCCCGACGAGCTGGAGCAGCGCGAGTGGACGCATCGGCAGGCCCAGCGGGTCCAGCGCGCTGTTCGCCACGTCCAGCGGGGTGCCGGCGTCGACGGCGGCGAAGACGGTGCCCAGGAACCGGGTCAGCAGCCGGTTGACGACGAACGCCGGGGCGTCCTTGACCAGCACCGACGACTTCTTGAGCTGCTTGCCGACCGCGAACGCGGTGGCGAGGGTGGCGTCGTCGGTCCGCTCGCCGCGGACGATCTCCAGCAGCGGCAGCACCGCGACCGGGTTGAAGAAGTGGAAGCCGACGACCCGCTCCGGGTGCTCCAGGTCGGCCGCCATCTCGGTGATCGACAGCGAGCTGGTGTTGGTGGCGAGCACCGCCTCCGGCTTGACGATCTTCTCCAGCTCGGCCCAGACCTGCTTCTTGACGCCCAGGTCCTCGAAGACGGCCTCGATGACGAAGTCGGCGTCGGAGAACACCGACTTGTCGACCGAGCCGGACACCAGGCCGTACAGCTTGGCGGCGGTGCCCTTGTCCATCCGGCCCTTGCTGACGGCCTTCTCGATCTGGGTGTGCACGTAGCCGACGCCCTTGTCCACCCGGGACTGATCAAGGTCGGTCATGACGACCGGCACCTGCAACCGCCGGGCGAACAGCAGCGCGAGCTGGCTGGCCATCAGGCCGGCGCCGACGATGCCCACCTTCGTCACCGGCCGGGCCATGCCCTTGTCCGGCGCGCCGGCCGGACGCTTGGCCCGCCGCTGCACCAGGTCGAACGCGTACAGGCCGCTGCGCAGCTCCTCGGAGAAGACCAGGTCGGCCAGCGCCTCGTCCTCGGCGGCGGTGCCGGCGGCGAAGTCGGCGTCCTTCGCGGTCTCCAGCAGGTCCAGCGCCTTGTACGCGGCCGGGACCGCGCCGTGCAGCCGCTGGTCGAGGGTCTGCCGGGCGAAGTAGAGCACGCCCGCCCACATGTCCTTGTCGACCTCGGGACGGGTCACCGTGACCTCGCCCCGGACCACGCTGGCGGCCCACTCCAGCGACCGCTCCAGGAAGTCGGCCGGCGCCAGCAGCACGTCCGCGATGCCCATCTCGGCGGCCTGCTTCGGCTTGAGCATCTTGTTCTGCATCAGCGGGTTCTGCAGGATCACCTGGGTGGCGGCCGGGATGCCGATCAGGTTCGGCAGGAGCTGGGTGCCGCCCCAGCCGGGCACCAGGCCGAGCGAGACCTCGGGCAGCGCCAGGGCCGCCGCGCCCGCCGACAGCGTCCGGTAGTGGCAGTGCAGCGCCAGCTCCAGGCCGCCGCCCATCGCCGCGCCGTTGACGAACGCGAACGTCGGCACGTCGCTGTCCTTGAGCCGGGCGAAGACCCGGTGGCCGAGGCGGCCGACCTCCAGCGCCTGCTCGCGGTTCTCGAGCTGCGGCAGGCTGGTGATGTCCGCGCCCACGCAGAAGATGTACGGCTTGCCGGTGACCGCGACGAACGCCGGGTTCGCCGCGAGGGCGGCGGTGATCGCCTCGTCCAGGCTGGTCAGACCGCCCGGGCCGAAGCTGTTCGGCTTGGTGTGGTCGAAGCCGTTGTCCAGGGTGATCAGTGCGGCGGGCCGGTCCAGCCCCGGTACGTTCACCTGCCGCAGCAGCGCCTTGGTGACGACCTCGTTCGGTGCGGCGAGACTCACTTGTCCTCACCCTTCCAGTTCGGGTTCTCCCAGATGACCGTGCCGCCCATGCCGATGCCGATGCACATGGCGGTGAGGCCGTAGCGGACCTCGGGGTGCTCGGCGAACTGCCGGGCGAGCTGCGTCATCAGCCGGACGCCGGAGGACGCGAGCGGGTGCCCGATGGCGATCGCGCCGCCCCAGGCGTTGACCCGGGGGTCGTCGTCGGCGATGCCGAAGTGGTCGAGGAACGCGAGCACCTGCACCGCGAACGCCTCGTTCAGCTCGAACAGGCCGATGTCGTCGATGCTCAGGCCGGCGATGCGCAGCGCCTTCTCGGTCGACGGGATCGGGCCGACGCCCATCACCTCCGGCTCGACGCCGACGAACCCGTACGACACCAGCCGCATGCCGACCGGCAGGCCCAGCTCGCGGGCGGTCTCCTCGGCGACGAGCAGCGCGGCGGTGGCGCCGTCGTTCAGGCCGGCCGCGTTGCCCGCGGTGACCTTGCCGTGCGGGCGGAACGGGGTCTTCAGCCCGGCCAGCTTCTCCATCGAGGTGTCCCGGGGCGCCTCGTCCACGGTCGCCAGGCCCCAGCCGCCCTCGTCGTCGCGGATCGCGACCGGCACCAGGTCGCCCTGGAGCTTGCCGTTGGCGTACGCCTTGGCGGTCTTCTGCTGGGAGGCGAGCGCGAACGCGTCGGTGCGCTCCTTGGTGACGTGCGGGACGCGGTCGTGCAGGTTCTCCGCGGTCGCGCCCATCACCAGGGCGGACGGGTCGACCAGCTTCTCCGCGACGATGCGCGGGTTGGGGTCGACGCCCTCGCCCATCGGGTGCCGGCCCATGTGCTCGACGCCGCCGGCGATGGCCACGTCGTAGGCGCCCATGGCGATGCCGGAGGCCACCGTGGTGACGGCGGTCATCGCGCCCGCGCACATCCGGTCGATGGCGAAGCCGGGCACGGTCTTCGGCAGGCCGGCCAGCAGGGCGGCGGTGCGGCCGATGGTCAGGCCCTGGTCACCGATCTGGGTGGTGGCGGCGATCGCCACCTCCTCCACCTTCTCCGGCGGAAGCTGCGGGTTGCGGCGCATCAGCTCGCGGATGCAGCGGATCACCAGGTCGTCGGCGCGGGTGTTGCCGTACATCCCACCCGCCTTGCCGAACGGGGTACGGACGCCGTCGACAAAGACGACATCTCGAACTTCACGGGGCACTGGGAGCCTCCCTCGGCACTGGCCATTTCTCCGGATGCTACTCGCCAGTAACCAAACGCGTCACCACCCCCCGTGTGGCCCACCCCACACCCCGTCCGGCCCCGGGTCAGGGTGCGGGCGGGCGCAACGCCTCGGTGAGCGCGGGCAGGAGCAGGCCGAGCTGCCACTCCCGGGCACCCAGCGCGCGCAGCGTCTCCGCCACCGTCCCGTCGCTGATCTCCTCCGGCGGCTGCCAGGCCAACCGGCGGATCGAGTCCGGCGTGATCAGGTTCTCCGCCGGCAGCCGGTGCGCCGCGGCGGTGCCCACCACCACCTCCCGGCAGCGGGCCAGCCGGCCCGCCGCGACCGGGTCGCGCTCGGCCCACCGGTGCGGCGGGGGCGGACCCTCCACCGTCGGGCTCGCCGGCAACGCGTCGTCCGGCAGTTGGCGTGCGTCGTCCAACGCCGCCAACCAGGTACGCGCCAGCCGGCGCACCGAGCGCCCCCCGAACCCGGGGAGGGTCAGCAGCGTCTTCTCGTCCTTCGGATCCAGCTCGGCGGCCGCCACGATGGCCGAGTCCGGCAGCACCCGACCCGGCGCGGCGTCGCGCCGCGCGGCGATCTGGTCCCGGGCGTACCAGAGGGACCGGACCCGCGCCTGGGCGCGCGCGCCGCGGACCCGGTGGATCCCGGACGTGCGTCGCCACGGCTCGGCGCGCACCCGCGGCGGGCGGGCGCCGTTACGCACCAGCGCGGCGAACTCCTCCGCCGCCCAACCGGACTTGCCCTGCCGGTCCAGCTCCTCGTCGAGCGCGTCGCGCAGGTCGACCAGCAGCTCCACGTCCAGCGCCGCGTACGTCAGCCAGGACTCCGGCAGCGGCCGGCTCGACCAGTCCGCGGCCGAGTGGTGCTTCTCCAAGCTGAAGCCGAGGAGCTGTTCGGTCAGCGCGGCCAGGCCGACCCGCTCGAAACCGGCCAGCCGGGCGGCCAGTTCGGTGTCGAACAGCCGGCGCGGGCGCAGCCCCAGCTCGGCCAGGCAGGCGAGATCCTGGCTGGCGGCGTGCAGCACCCACTCGGCCTCGGCGATCGCCGCGTCGAGGGCGGACAGGTCGGGCAGCGGCAGCGGGTCGACCAGCGCGGTGCCGGCGCCGGCGCGACGCAACTGCACCAGGTAGGCGCGCTGGCTGTAGCGGTATCCGGAGGCGCGTTCGGCGTCCAGGGCCACCGGGCCGGTGCCGGCCGCGAAGCGGGCCACCACCTCGTCGAGCTCGGTCGAGGAGGCCACCGGCGCGGGGGTGCCGTCGCGCGGCGCGGTCAGCGGGACGGCGGCGCCCGTGTCGGTCTCGGTCCCCGCGTCCGCCGGCTCCGGCACGGCCGACGACGGATGCGGAGACACCTCTCCCGTACGGCTTTCGGCGGCCCGACGGCGCAGGGGTGGTTCGTCGGTCACCTGACAACCCTAGTGGGCCGGACGATCCGGTGCGCGCAGCCGGTCCGGCGCGTGTCGACGAGATGTCCGTCAGGTGTCCGGAACGAGGCGGGTTGCGCGGGGGTGAGAGGGTCGGACAACGGGGGAGACAAACCCCGTTCCCGCCGGTACGGTCCATCGAGCCGTGAGCGGCGCGGGGGCGACCGGGCAACGGTCGGTGCGCCGGCGCGGCCGGCGGGGAGGACGGACGATCATGGCAGGCGGCTACGGAACCGGCGAGGGCGTGCCGGGGCGGGACGGCGACGGAACGGCCGACCGGCCGGGGCCCCTGCCGCCGCGCATCGCCGCACCGGGCACGGGTCACCCGTCGTACCCGACGTTCGGCGCCGGCCAGCCCGGCGCGCCCCAGCCCCCGGCAGCCTTCGGCGCGACGTACCCGGCCCGGTCCGACGCCGCCGGCCCACCGTCCCACGCCGCCGCCGCCGCGCGCGCGGCGGCGCCGGTCGTGCCGGCCCAACCGAACTCCGGCCCGTCCTACCCGGGCTCGTCCTCCTACCCGGGCCAGCCGGCGTCGGGCTCGTCCTACCCGGGCCAGTCCGTGCCGGGGTCGTCGATTCCGGGTCAGTCGTCGGGCTCGTCCTACCCTGGTCAGTCGTCGGGCTCGTCCTACCCCGGTCAGTCGTCGGGCTCGTCCTACCCCGGTCAGTCGTCGGGCTCGTCCTACCCCGGTCAGCCGGCGTCGGGTCCGTCCTACCCGGGTCAGCCGGCGTCGGGACCGGCCCATGCCGGCGCGTCCACGTCAGGTTCGTCGTATCCGGCACCGCCCGCCCCCGGGGGCCCGCCGGCGTCGGCCTCCCCGTACCCCGGGCCGCCGGTGTCCGGCCCGGCGTTCCCGGGCCAGCCGATCTCGGGCCCGGCCTACCCGAGCCAGACCACCGCCGGCCACGGCCAGCCGGGGTTCGGCGCGCCGCCGCCCGGCGTACGCCCCGGCCCGTCCGGCCGCCGCGGCTGGCCGGCGGTGCTCGCGCTGGCGCTGGCCGGCGTGCTGGCCGTGGTCACCGGCGTGCAGGCGTACCAGATCCACCGGCTGGACGACCGGCTCGCCACCGCCGACCGGCGGGCGGCCGAGGGGCAGGGCGCGGACGCCCGCCGGCTCGACGGGCTCGAACAGCGCGCCGGAAGCCTGGAGAAGCAGGCCGGCGCCGCCTTCAATCCCGAGGCGGTGGCGAGCGCGGTGCTGCCCAGCGTGTTCCGGGTGCGGGCCGGTCAGTTCACCGGCACCGCGTTCGCGATCGGCAAGGCCCCGTCCGGCGGCGGCACCACGCTGCTGACCAACTTCCACGTGGTGGAGTCGGTCTTCGCCGCCGGTGAGCGCAAGGTGTTCCTGGAGCGCAAGGACCAGCGGTTCGAGGCGACCATTGTCGCCACCGACAAGGACAAGGACCTGGCGCAGCTACGCACCACCGCGAAGTTCGGCGGGCTGGTCGCGGCGCGCACCCCGGTCAAGTCCGGCCAGCAGATCGTGGTGGTGGGCGCCCCGCTCGGGTTGCAGGACAGCGTCACCACCGGCGTGGTGAGCGCCTTCCGGCAGGACGAGGGCGGTTCCGGCCCGGTCATCCAGTTCGACGCGCCGATCAACCCCGGCAACTCCGGCGGTCCGGTGATCAACGGCTCGAAGGAGGTCGTCGGCATCGCCACGGCCAAGGCACGCGACGCCGAGGGCATCGGGCTGGCGGTGCCGATCAAGACGGCCTGCGACCGGTTCGAACTCTGCTGAGCGGCGGACCGACCGCGCCGCCTCGACCCCGGCCCGTCGGGCCACCCCGCGGGGGACCAGCACATCTGGAGGAACGACATGTCCCAGCCACCGACCGGAGCGGGTGACCACCAGCCGCCGGGCGGCACGGTGTACGGCAACCCGTACGGCAGCCGGCCCACGCCCCCGTCGTACGGCCCGGCGCAGCCCGACCCCACCCGGCCGCAGCCGCCCGTGCCGGGCCAGTACACGCCGGGCGCCGCCCCGGTCCCCGCGCCCGGCGCGCCGATGTCGGCCCCGCCGGTCTCCGGTGCCGGTTATCCGCCGGTCTCGGGTGGCGGCTATCCGCCGGCGTCCGTCCCGCCCGGCTCCGCTCCCGGCTACGGCGGGCAGCCGATGTCGGCCCCGCCGGCCGCCGGCGGAGGCTTCGGGTCGCAGCCGATGTCCGGGCCGCCCGGCCCGCCGTACGGGCCGGACGGGTACGGCGCGCCCGCACCCGCGCCGGCCGGCGGTGGCCGGGGACGGACCACGCTGGTCCTCGCCCTCGTGGCCGGGCTGCTCTTCGTGCTCGGCGGCGTGATGACCGGCCTCTACGTCACCACCAACGGCAAGCTCGACAAGGCCGAGCGGCAGGTCAGCCAGCGTGACGGCACCATCGCGGCGAACCAGCGGGAGTTGGAGAAGCTGCGGGGTGAGATGAAGACGATCCAGGACCGGCTGGCCGACACCCAGCAGGACCTGACCGGCACCAAGAACGACCGGGACGAGCAGACCCGGCAGAAGAAGGTCATCGCGAGCTGCCTGGACAAGCTGACCACCGCCATCGCGGCCGCGTCGCGCGGTGACCGGGCGGCCTTCGAGGCGGCAAACAAGGGGCTGGACAAGATCTGCGACGAGGCCGAGAACTACGTCTGAGCCTCTCCCCGGTCGATCATGAGGTTGGCGGCGTTCTGGATCTCTACGACCGCCGCCAACTTCATGATCGACGGCGTCCGGCCGGGTGGGGCGGGGGGGGGTGGGGTGGGGTGGGGTCAGGCGGCGCCGGCGGAGCGGCGGGTGGGCAGCGCGGTCACCCCGGGCGGGGGCAGGCCGGCCGTGGAGGCCAGCAGCGTGCACCAGCCCAGCAGGTGCGGGCCCAGGTCCGCCCGCAGCGGCGTCCAGGAGGCGCGGATCTCGATGTCACCGGCCGCCGGCGGCCCGGCCAGCTCGCCGAACCGGGTGGAGAGCGTCTGGGTGACCGTGCCGCCGATCGCCCGGTGCCCGGCGCCCTGCGCGGCCAGCGCGTCGGTCAGCCAGGTCCAGCCCACGCCGGGCAGCAGCGGATCGCTGGCCAGGTCGACCTCCAGCTCGGCGGTGACGTAGGTGACCAGCCGCAGGGTGCCCTGCCAGGCCTCGTGCCCGGCCGGGTCGTGCAGCAGGATCAGCCGGCCGGTGGCCACCTCGTCGTCGTCGCGCAGGACCGCCGCGGAGAGGGCGAACGCGTACGGGGCCAGCCGCTGCGGAGCGCCCACCTCCTCCAGCACGATCTCCGGGCGGGGTGTGGCCGACCGCAGCCCCGCGACCGCGCGAGCGAACGTTTCCGGGAGCGCGATCGGGGGGGCCATGCCGGCAGCCTATGCCGCCTGCGCCGTGCGGTGGGTGAGGGCGCGCCGGGCGCGTCGCGGGGCCGGGTGTTAAGCGGGGGCCCCTGCTCTACCGGAAGCGTTAAGCGGGGGCCCCTCCTTCTACGTCACAAATGGGGGCGGTGCGGGTGGGTGTGGTCCGGACCCGTGGCACGATTGCCGCGATGAGCACGGACACCACGGGCACTGCCGCCCGAGACGGAGAACCCCGCCGGGGCCGGCCGGCCGACTCGCCCTTCGTGCGCGCCTGCCGGCGGGAGCCGGTGCCGCACACCCCGGTCTGGTTCATGCGCCAGGCCGGCCGGTCGCTGCCGGAGTACCGCGAGATCCGGGCCAGCGTGCCGATGCTGGAGTCCTGCCGCCGGCCCGAACTGGTCACCGAGATCACCCTCCAGCCGGTCCGCCGGCACGGGGTGGACGCGGCGATTCTGTTCAGCGACATCGTGGTGCCGGTGGCGGCGGCCGGGATCGACCTGGACATCGTGCCCGGCACCGGGCCGGTGGTGGCCGAGCCGGTGCGCACCGCCGCCGACGTCGAGCGGATCGCCCCGATCGGCCGCGACGAGGTGTCCTACGTGGACGAGGCGGTCCGGCTGCTCGTCGCCGAGCTGGGCGACACCCCGCTGATCGGGTTCGCCGGCGCGCCGTTCACCCTCGCGAGCTACCTGGTCGAGGGCGGGCCGTCGCGGACCCACGCGAAGACCAAGGCGATGATGCACGGCGACCCCGACCTGTGGCACGCGCTCTGCGCCCGGCTGGCCGAGGTGACGCTCTCCTTCCTGCGGGTGCAGATCGACGCGGGCGTCTCCGCCGTGCAGCTCTTCGACTCGTGGGCCGGCGCGCTCTCCGAGGCCGACTACCGCCGCTTCGTCATGCCGCACTCGTCGTACGTGCTGGGCGGGCTCGCTGACGCCGGCGTGCCGCGGATCCACTTCGGGGTGGGCACCGGCGAGCTGCTGGCCGCGATGGGCGAGGCCGGCGCCGACGTGGTCGGCGTCGACTGGCGTACGCCGCTGGACGTCGCCACCGGCCGGATCGGCCCGGACAAGGCGGTGCAGGGCAACCTCGACCCGACCGTGCTGCTCGCGCCCCGGCCGGTGGTGGAGGCCGAGGTGCGGCGGATCGTCGAGCAGGGTCGGGCCGCGCCCGGCCACGTGTTCAACCTCGGCCACGGCGTCCTGCCGGAGACCGACCCCGACGTGCTGACCCGGGTGGTCGCGCTGGTGCACGAGCTGTCCGCGCGACCGGCCCGCTAGGGGCGTCGTCGTGGCGCGACCGTGGCGGGTGGCGATCGTCGGCGGCGGGATCACCGGGCTGGCCGCCGCCGTCCGGTTGCGCGACCGCGCCCCCGCCGGCACCGAGATCACCGTGTACGAGCAGTCCGGCCGCCTCGGCGGCAAGCTGCGCACGGGTGAGCTGGCCGGCGGCCCGGTCGAGTTCGGGGCCGAGTCGTTCCTGATGCGTGACCCGGCCGGCGGGGAGTCGGCGGCGGTGACCCTGGCCCGCCGGCTCGACCTCGACGCCCGGATCGTGCACCCGACCGTCGGGCAGGCCGCCCTGCTGGTCGACGGCGGGCTGCGCCCGGTTCCGGGCGGCACGCTCGTCGGCGTACCCGGGGATCTGGAGAAGGTGGCGGCGGTGGCGCGGCCGGCGGCGGACGCCGACCGGGACGCGGGCCGCCCGCTGCTGGCCCCGGGGGAGGACCTGGCGGTCGGCCGGCTGGTCCGGGAGCGGCTCGGCGACGCCGTGGTGGACCGCCTGGTCGACCCGATGCTCGGCGGTGTCTACGCCGGCCGGGCCGACGACCTGTCGCTGGTCACCACCATGCCGGCGCTGGCCCGCGCGGCACGCGCCGAGCACACGCTCGTCGGCGCGGTACGCGCCGCGCAGGCCGCCGCGCCGCGCGCGCCCGGCGCGCCGGTCTTCGGCACCCTGGCCGGCGGCCTGAGCACGCTCGTCGAGGCGGCGGCGACGGCGAGCGGGGCGACGATCCGCCGCGACGCCGCGGTGCGGGAGTTGCGGCGCACCCCGACCGGCTGGCGGCTCACCGTCGGGCCGACCCGCGATCCCGAGCTGGTGGACGCCGACGCGGTGGTGCTGGCGGTGCCGGCCCGGCCGGCGGCCCGGCTGCTCGCCGGTGCGGCCGCCGAGGTGGCGGACACCGTGGGCGGGCTGGACTACGCCAGCGTCGCGCTGGTCACGCTCGCGCTGCCCGGCCCGGCCCTGCCGGAGCTGTCCGGTTTCCTGGTGCCGGCCGGGGAGGGCCTGCTGATCAAGGCGGCGACGTTCTTCACCACCAAGTGGGGGCACCTGCGCCGGCCCGACGGGTTGGCGCTGGTCCGCGCCTCGGTGGGCCGTTACGGCGACGAGACCTCGCTCCAGCTCACCGACGACGACCTGGCCGCCACCGTACGCCGGGAACTGTCGGCGGCGCTGGGTACGGCGCTGCCCGAGCCGGTGGCCCGGCACGTGCAGCGGTGGGGCGGCGCGCTGCCGCAGTACACGCCCGGGCACGCCGCGCGGGTGGCGGCGGCCCGGACCGCGCTGCGCGGCGTCCACCCGACGCTGGCCCTGGCCGGGGCCGGCTACGACGGGGTAGGCATCCCGGTCTGCGTCCGCTCCGGCGAGACGGCGGCCGAAGAGATCATCACGGCACTGGGAGGATCGGCAGCATGACCGAGCAGACCAACGCGGCGCGGCTGCGGGAGCTGAACGACACCATCCGCTACACCATGTGGTCGGTGTACCGGGCCACCAGCCCGCTGCCGTCGCTGCGGGAGAACGTCGTCGACGAGGTCGAGTCGCTCTTCGCCGAGCTGGCCGGCAAGGACGTGACGGTCCGGGGCACGTACGACGTGGCCGGGCTGCGCGCCGACGCCGACCTGATGATCTGGTGGCACGCGGAGTCCAGCGACGCGCTGCAGGACGCGTACCTGCGGTTCCGCCGCACCACGCTGGGCCGGGCGCTCACCCCGGTCTGGTCGCAGATGGCGCTGCACCGGCCGGCGGAGTTCAACCGCAGCCACATCCCGGCGTTCCTGGCCGACGAGGAGCCGCGCCCCTACCTCTGCGTCTACCCGTTCGTGCGCTCCTACGAGTGGTACCTGCTGCCCGACGCCGAGCGGCGGGAGCTGCTGGCCGAGCACGGGAAGATGGCCCGGGGCTACCCGGACGTGCGGGCCAACACGGTCGCCTCGTTCGCGCTCGGCGACTACGAGTGGATGCTGGCGTTCGAGGCCGACGAGCTGCACCGGATCGTCGACCTGATGCGTGACCTGCGGGCCTCCCGGGCACGCCGGCACGTGCGCGAGGAGGTCCCGTTCTACACCGGCCGCCGCCGCCCGATCGCCGACATCGTCACCTGCCTGGTGTGAAAGGCGGGGGCCCCGCTTAACGCTTTTGGTAGAGGCGGGGGCCCCGCTTAACACCGCGTGTTAAGCGGGGCCCCCGCCTAACCGGGCGGGGCGGGGGTGGGTGGGTCAGGCGGTGGTGGTGCAGGAGAGGATCCCGGGCACCGGGTTGGTGCCGGTCGACGTGCCGGTGAAGCCGAACGACGTGCTCGCCCCCGGCGACAACGCGCCGTTGTAGGCGACGTTCCGCGCCGTGACCAGTGTTCCGCTCGTGGTCACCGTGGCGTTCCACGCCGAGCTGACCTGCTGGCCGTTCTGGTAGTTCCAGCTCACCGACCAGCCGCGGATCGGCGAGCCGCTGCCGTTGGTCACCTTCACCTCGGCCTGGAAGCCGCCGCCCCACTGGCCGGTGACCTGGTACGTCGCGGTGCAGCCGCCGGCCGGGTTCGGCGTCGACGGCGGGGTGGACGTCGGGGTCGGGCTCGCGGTCGGCGACGTGGTGGGGGACGCGGTCGGCGAGGCGGTCGGGGAGGTCGTCGGCGACGGGCCGGCGCCGCCGAAGTCGACGTCGCTGCACAGGTAGTAGGACTGGTCCAGGTGGCTGGCCTGCCAGATGGTGTAGACGATGTGCCGCCCGGTGCGGCCCGGTGCGTTCGCCGGCACCTGGATCGACACGCCCGACGTCTCCGGCGTCCACTGGCTGGCCGGGGTGTTGCCGATCTGGCCGACCTGCTCCAGGTCGCTCCAGCGCAGCGGCGAGGTCAGCGCGTTGAAGCCCTGCTTCGTCACGTACACCCGGATGTAGTCGGCGCCGTGGCTGGCCTGGTCGTACAGCTTGATCCGGAAGTTGTTGGAGATCGACGTGGTCTTCCAGGCGCCGACCGTGTCGAGTGCGTTGTAGCGACCGGCGGAGGTACGGCCGCCGCTGCACAACTGGCCGTCCGGGATGGCGCCCTGGTGGTTGCCGGCCACGCCCTCACGGAACAGCCCGTTCCAGTTCCACATGGCGGCCGGGTCGGCCTGCCAGGCCTGCCAGCACATGGGGTCCTGGGTGGCCATCGCCGGGTTCTGGAAGTCGCTGCCCCAGCGCTGCCAGCAGCCGTAGTTGCGGGATGCCGGGTCGACCACGGACCCGTGCGCCGAGGCCGGGCCGGAGAACGCGGTGGTGAGCAGCGCCGCGACGACCGCGCAGACGCCGAGGATCGCCGCCGCGAGCGGTACGCGTCGGCGGGACGGAGTGGACATGTGAAGCCTCCGGGTGAGGTGTCGGTGCACGATGCCCGGACTCTCGGGAGTTGCCCTCTCCCGCGTGGCGGCTCGGTCCGCACGCTGCCACAGAAAGTGACAAACGTCAATTAGTTGGGATTCCGGCGCATCGGGGTGTGCGGGATCCCGTCCTCGACGTAACCGGGGCCGTCGACCGCGAAGCCGAGCCCGGCGTAGAACGGCACCAGGTGCGTCTGCGCGTCCAGCACGCACGGCCGGTCACCCACCACGGCGAGCGCCTCGGTCATCAGCGCACCGGCCAGGCCCGCGCCGCGGGCCGCCGGCGCCACCACCACCCGACCGATCCGCGCCACGCCGTCCGGGTCGGCCAGGATCCGCAGGTACGCCACCACGGCGCCGTCCCGGGTCAGCCAGAGATGCCGGGTGCCGGGCTCGACGTCCCGGCCGTCGAGTTCCGGGTACGGGCAGGACTGCTCGACCACGAACACGTCGATGCGCAGCCGGAGCAGGTCGTGGAACGTGCGGGTGTCCAGCTCGGCGAAGCCGGCCAGGTGGGACTCGACGGGCATCCCGACAGGCTAGGCGGCAACAGCGGGGCGGCTCCGACCCGGGCCGGTGTGCGGCGGCTCAGGCGGGACGGGCCCCGACCGCGTCGCGGATCTCGGCGCCCTGGTCGCCCTCGACCGCGCGGGCGCAGTGGGCGCAGCAGAAGAAGCGGCCGGAGACCTCCACGCCGTGCCCGACGATCTTGGTCTGGCAGTGCTCGCAGATCGGGGCCATCTTGTGCACGGCGCACTCGAAGCAGTCGAACGTGTGCCGGGCCCCGTCGACCGTGCGCACCTCGAACGCCATCCAGTAGTCGTTGCCGCAGACCTCACACGTTGCCATACGAAACCCCCCGAAAACGGACCTGTCATCCCAGGGTCGTACCGCGGACACGCGCGAGCAACCGGAACCGGCGAACCTGGTCCGGCCCGACGGCGAGTCGCACCCGGCGTGTCGCGCGTTGACCCCGGTGACGACCGCCGAGCAACCCCCGGAGGACCCGTGATCAAGCGCAACAAGCTCTTCGGCACCCAGACCCGAGTCACCTTCAGCCTGCCCCGGGACGCGCCGGCCGGCACGGTCAGCGTGGTCGGCTGCTTCAACGGCTGGCAGCCCGGCCGGCACGAGTTGGTGCCCCGCCGCGACGGCACCCGGACTGTGACCGTCCGGCTCGGCCCGGGCGACCACCACTTCCGCTACCTCGCCACCGGCGGGGTGTGGCTGGACGACGAGGCCGCCGACCACGTCGACGAGACCGGCGGCCTGCTGCGCCTGTGACCCGGTCAGCCGGCGCTCGGCTCCAACCGGACCGAGACCGAGTTGACGCAGTGCCGGGTGTCCTTCGGGGTGAAGCCCTCGCCCTCGAAGACGTGCCCCAGGTGGCTGTCGCAGCGCGCGCAGCGGATCTCCACCCGCCGCATGCCGAGCGTGTTGTCGGGGATCTCCTTGACCGCACCCGGGATGGCGTCGTCGAAGCTCGGCCACCCGCAGTGCGAGTCGAACTTGTCCTGGCTGCGGAACAGCTCCAACCCGCAGGCCCGGCAGTGGTAGACGCCGGGCGTCTTGGTGTCGACGTACTCGCCGGTCCAGGGCGCCTCGGTGCCGGCCTGGCGCAGCACCCGGAACTCCTCCGGGCTCAGCCGGACCCGCCACTCGTCCTCGGTGCGGGGCAGTTCGCTGTCGGAAAGACTCACGCCCCAACGGTACGTCGACTGTCGGTGCCATCGCATATGGTCGCCTGATGGCGGGCAGCAGAAGCGCCGTCGAGGAGATCGAGGTCGACGGCCGGGCCGTGCGACTGAGCAGCCCGGACCGGGTGATCTTCCCGCAGCGCGGCTTCACCAAGGCGGACGTCTTCCACTACTACCTCGCCGTGGGCGAGGGCATCATGCGCGCGCTGCGCGACCGGCCCACCACCCTGCAACGCTTCCCCGACGGCGTCGAGGGGGAGATGTTCTTCTCCAAGCGGGTGCCGACGCGCGGCGTACCCCCGTGGGTTTCGACGGCGGAGATCAGCTTCCCCAGCGGCCGCAAGGCCGACGAGCTCTGCCCGGCCGACCTGGCCCACGTGGCCTGGGCGGCGCAGATGGGCACCGTGGTCTTCCACCCGTGGCCGGTGCGCGCCGGCGACACCGACCGCCCGGACGAGCTGCGCGTCGACCTGGACCCGCAGCCCGGCACCGACTTCGCCGACGCGGTGACCGCGGCCGGCGAGCTGCGCGCCCTGCTCGACGAGCTGGGCGTGCCGGGCTGGCCGAAGACCTCCGGCGGTCGGGGCGTGCACGTCTACCTGCGCATCCAGCCGCGCTGGACGTTCGTCGAGGTGCGCCGGGCCACCATCGCGCTGGCCCGGGAGCTGGAGCGCCGCCGGCCCGAGCTGATCACCACCGCCTGGTGGAAGGAGGAGCGGGGCCGCCGGGTCTTCGTCGACTTCAACCAGACCGCGCGGGACCGCACCATCGCCTGCGCCTACTCGCTGCGCGCCAACGCCCGGGCCACCGTCTCCACCCCGGTCGACTGGGACGAGCTGACCGACGTCGACCCGGACGACTTCCACCTGGGCACGGTGCCGGCCCGCCTCGCCGAGCGGGGCGACCCGCACGCCGGCATCGACGACGCCCCGTGGGACCTCACCCCGCTGCTGGAGTGGGCCGAGCGCGACGCCGCCGACGGCCTCGGCGACCTGCCCTACCCGCCGGAATACCCGAAGATGCCCGGCGAGCCGAAACGCGTCCAGCCGTCCAAGGACCGCGACCGCCCGAGAGACGCCTGACCCGCCGGCGTCGCATGCCCGACTGCCCGCACCGATCGCCGTCGATACCGTCATCCCCGTGTTCGGAGAGGCCGTACGGGAGCTGCGCCGGCGCTGCGCGCTGACGCAGGAGGCGCTGGCCGAGAAGGCGGGGCTGTCGGTCCGGCACGTCCGGGACCTGGAGGCGGGTCGGATCGCGCGCCCCCGACCGGCGACGATGATGCTGCTGGCCGACGCCCTGGCGCTGCACGGGCCGGAACGGGAACGGTTCCTCGCCGGGTCGTCGGCGTCGGCCGACGGCGGCGCCGTGCCGGCGCAACTGCCCGCGGACGGCTTCGGGTTCGTCGGCCGGGCCGGCGCGCTGGCCCGCCTCGACGAGATCCTGACTCGGGCGGCGGACCAGCCGACCGCGATGGGACTCGCGGTCGTCTCCGGCACCGCCGGGGTCGGCAAGACCGCGCTCGCGGTGCACTGGGCGCACCGCGTCGCCGCGCACTTCCCCGACGGCCAGCTCCACGTCGACCTGCGCGGCTTCGACCCCGCCGGCACGCCGGTGAGCCCCGGTACGGCGCTCGCCGGGTTCGTCAACGCGCTCGCCGGAGCGGGTGAGCGCCCGCCCGCCGGCCTGGCCGAGCAGGTCGCCCGCTACCGCAGCCTGCTCAGCGGCCGGCGGGTGCTCGTCGTCCTGGACAACGCCGGCGACGCCGACCAGGTACGCCCGCTGCTGCCGGGCGCGCCGGGCTGCTTCGTCCTGGTCACCAGCCGGGCCCAGTTCCTGGGCCTGGTCAGCGTGAACGGCGCCCAGCCGGTCACCCTGGACGTCATGTCGGGCGCCGAGGCCCGCGAACTGCTCAGCCGGCGCCTCGGCGCGCAGCGGGTCACCGCCGAGCCCGACGCGGTCGACGCCATCGTCCTCGCCTCCGCCGGGTTGCCCCTGGCGCTGTCCGTGGTGGCCGCCCGCGCCGCCGTACACCCCGGCTTCCGGCTGGCCGAACTGGCGGCGGAACTCCACCCGGTCGCCGGACGGCTGGACGCCTTCGACGGCGGCGAGCCCGTCACCGACCTGCGGCGGGTGATGTCCTGGTCGTACCGGACCCTCGACGCGGGCACCGCCCGGCTGTTCCGGCTGCTCAGCGTCCATCCGGGCCCGGACTTCACGCTGCCGGCGGCGGCCAGCCTCGCCGGGACCGCGCCCGCCCAGACCCGCCGCGACCTGGCCGCGCTGACCCGCGCGCACCTGCTCACCGAACACCGCCCCGGCCGGTTCACCTGCCACGACCTGCTCCGCGCGTACGCCGCGGAGCTGACGGCGGCCGAGGACGGCGAGGCCGACCGGCACGCGGCCCGGGCCCGGCTGCTCGACCACTACCTGACCGTGGCGTACGCCGCCGACGAGCTGGTCTACCCGCAGCGGGACCGGCTCCCGGTCGACCCGCCCGGACCCGGGGTCACGCCGGTGCCCCTGGCCGATCGGGACCAGGCCCTGTGGTGGTTCACCGAGGAGCGCCCGGTGCTGCTCTCGGCGCTGCGGCTGGCGGGCGGCCACGGCTTCGACCGGCACACCTGTCACCTCGCCTGGGCGATCACCACCTACCTCAACCAGCGCGGCTACTGGGAGGACTGGACCGGCAGCCTGCGGGCGGCGTTGTCGGCCGCCGAGCGGCTGGGCGACGACCGGCTGGAGGCGTACGCCCACGGGGTGCTCGGCTTCGCCGGCATCTCGCGGGACCGGCTCGCCGACGCGCGGCACCACCTGGAGTCGGCGTACGAGAGGTACCGGCGGCTGGGCGACCTCGCCGGGCAGGCCCGGGTCGAACTCAACCTCGGGTGGATCCACGACCGGACCGGCCAGCCCGAGCAGGCGCTCGCCCACGCCCGGGAGGCGCTGCGCCTGCACCGCCGGGCCGGGCACGTCACCGGCCAGGCGTTCGCGCTCAACGCGGTCGGCTGGTCCCACGCGCAGCTCGGCGATCACCGGGCCGCGATCGAGAGCTGCGAGCAGGCCCTGGCCCTGTTCACGTCCGCCGGAAACGTGCTCGGCCAGGCCATCACCTGGGCCAGTCTCGGCCACGCCCACCTCCAGCTCGACGCGTTCCCCGACGCGGTCGGCTGCTATCGGCACGCCGTCCGCCTGCGCCGCGAGATCGGCCACCGGCAGTTGGAGGCGGACGCGTTGGTCAGTCTCGGCGACGCGCACCTCGCCGCCGGCGACGCCGGGTCGGCCCGCCAGGTGTGGCAGCAGGCGCGGGACATCCTCGCGTCGCTGGCGGAAGCCGGCACCGACACCGTCGACGCGAAACTCGCCGCGCTGCGCTGACAGTGAGGATGTAGGAGCGGTCACCCGGCTGTCTGACCCTTGCGCTGACCGACGGTTGCTGTCCTTCGCTGGATCTGTCGACTGTCCGGGTGACCGCTCCTGCACGTCACTGGCTGGGCGTTCGTGACTTCATAGGAGCCTGTGCGAGAGGCCCCGTCACTGTCTTGTCCGCCTGCCCGGCGGGTGCGTGCCGACCCTGTTCGGTGCGAGCGAGAGGGACGACGAGTTCAGCATGGCAGCCAAGAAGCGCCCGGTCACGGGTGGGATAGACACCCACGGCAAGACTCATCACGCCGCTGTCGTCGATCAGGCCGGCCGCGTACTGGGAGATCAGCAGTTCACCGCGACGCCGGCCGGCTATCGGGTGCTGCTGGCCTGGCTGCGGTCGTTCGGCCGGCTGATCAAGGTGGGAGTGGAAGGCACCGGCACCTACGGCGCAGGACTGGCCCGATATCTGGCCGGCGAAGGTGTTTGCCTGGTCGAGGTCGACCGGCCCGATCGCAAGACCCGCCGCAGCAAAGGTAAGTCCGACCCGATCGACGCGGTCGCCGCCGCCCGCGCGGCCCTGTCCGGGCAGGCCGCCG
Source organism: Micromonospora ferruginea (assembly GCF_013694245.2). Lineage (NCBI taxonomy): Bacteria > Bacillati > Actinomycetota > Actinomycetes > Micromonosporales > Micromonosporaceae > Micromonospora > Micromonospora robiginosa. Next base: position 3,714,314 of record NZ_CP059322.2, on the reverse strand, counting down.
GCACACCCAAGACCCGCACTGGACCGGTCGAGGCCATCCGAGCGCTGCGCGTGGCCCGCCGGGGCGCGGTCAAGGCCCGCACCGCTGCCCTCAACCAGCTCCACGGCCTGATCACGTCAGCGCCCGATGCCGTGCGCAGCAGCCTGGCAGGGCTGCCCAGACCCGCGCTGATCACCACCTGCGCGAGCCTGACGATCGACGACACCGCCCTGACCGACCCTGTCCACGCGACCAGAGCCGCGCTACGCGCGGTCGCCACCCGAGTGCAGGCCCTCTACACCGAGATTGCCCTGGCCGACCGGCGGCTGCGCCCGGCAGTGGCAAAGACTGCCCCACGCCTGAGCGCGCTCTACGGCGTCGGACCTGAGGTCGCAGGGCAACTCCTAGCCACCGCCGGCGACAACCCCGACCGGCTGCGCTCCGAAGCCGCCCTCGCTCACCTGTGCGGCGCCGCGCCGATTCCCGCCAGCTCGGGACGCACCGACCGCCACCGCCTCAACCGCGGCGGCGACCGAGCAGCCAACAACGCTCTCTACACGATCGCGTTAACCCGCATGCGTTACGACCCGCGCACCCGTGACTACGTGCAACGACGCACCAAACAAGGTCTCGCCAAGATCGAAATCATGCGCTGCCTCAAGCGCTACATCGTCCGCGAAGTCCACGCCGCACTAATGGCCGACTTCGCCGCACTCAACACAGCTTGACTTCCATAGGAGCATCCGGCGGAGAAGTGCCGGTCAATCTCCGGTCCGGCTCCTGTCCCGGCCCGGCGGCGGACGAAACCATTGTGGAACCAGCCGCGCGCCGCAGCGCCGCACGCGCGACCCGCACCTCGACCAGGGGGTTCTCCCATGCTTCGACGTCTCGTCCGCCTCGGCCTCGCCGCCGCGCTCACCGCCACGACCGCGGGCGGCGTGGTCGCCGTCTCCGCACCCGCCCAGGCCGCCCTGCCGCACTGCAACGGCGCCGGCGTCTACACCTCCACCTGGTCCGGCGCCCGCGGCGCCACGGCCTGGATCCCGGCGTACGTCAGCAGCACGATCAACTTCAACTGTCTGCTGATCCGCGGCGACCACAGCTCCGGCGTCGGTGAGCTGCAGCGGACGTTGCAGGGCATCTACGGCAAGTACCTCGGCCCCAGCGGCGTCGACAACGACTTCGGCGGCTACACCCAGAGCGCGTTGCGCAGCGTCCAGTCCGACATCGGCATCTCCGCCGACGGCGAGTACGGTCCGCAGACCCGCGACCACCTGTGCTGGCGCTGGACCGGCAGCGACAACTCCTGCATCTGGCTCAACAACAACCACTGACCCACCCCACCCCGCCCCACCCCGCCCTCGCCCTCGTCCCGTCCCGCTCCGGCGCGTCGATCTTGGAGTTGTGGCTCCTCGAATGTCGAGTTTGCGCCCTTTGTTTGGTGCCACAACTCCATGATCGACGGAGGAGGGGCGGCGCGGGGCGGGACCCGGGGTTCAGGCTGTGGTGAGGAGGGTGCGGATCTGGGTCTGGATGTGGTTCGGGCGGTGGTAGAGGTCGGTGGCGGTGTAGACGCGCATGCGCCAGCCCTGCTCGGCCAACCAGTTCAGGCGCGCGCGGTCGTGGTGCAGGCGGGCCGGGTCGAGGTGAGAACGACCGTCGTACTCGACGCCGATCCGCTGCCGGCGGTAGCCCAGGTCGAGCCGGTAGATCGGCACACCGTCGCCGTCGAACACCCAGAGCTGCGGCTCCGGCGGAGGTAGCCCGGCGTCGACCAGCAGCAGGCGGAGCTGGCTCTCCTGCCGGCACTCCGCGCGCGGGTCGGCCAACCCGATCAGGTGAGCCGCCTGCCGTACGCCCCGCAGGCCGGCATGCCACGCCAACTCGGCCAGCAGATCCTCGCGCCGGCAGGCGCCCACCCGGAGGCAGAGGTCAAGCACCGGCAGCGCGTCGGACCGGCGTACCACCCGGGCCAGGTCGACGGCGCAGCGCGCGGCCGGGGCGCACGGCACCCCGGCGACCTCCACCACGCCGGCCACCGGCAGCACCGAGCTGTGCACGGCCACGCCCCGGATGCTCGGCACCCGGCCGCCGGCCGGCACGATCACGTGCACCCGGCCGTCGGCAGCGGCCCCGAACCGGTGCAGCCGAGCGCCGGTGTGGAACCCCGCCACCGTGCCGGGCGGCAGCCGACGGAACAGCGCCCGCAACCGGCTCGTCTCGTCGTCCGCCATCCCGTAGACGCCCCGGGACAGCCGTCCCAGCCGTCCCGCCTCCACCCGGTGCCGGACCGCCCCGCGCGTGATCCCACCCGCCCGCAACTCGTCATACCGCCACACCCCCGCCACCCTTCCCGCCCCACCCACCTCCCGTCCGCCCCTGTGGACAACCCCCGTCTCCGTGCCCGCCTTGCCCACCTCCGCCCGGCCCACCGCGCTGCCTTGCCTCCGCCTCGCGCACTCGCCCCATCCCGCGCCGCCCGCCTCTGCCTGCCCCGCCGACGCCCTCGCCTGCCCCGCTCATGTGCCTGCCCCGCTCACGTGCCTGCCCCGCTCACGTGAGCGGGGCAGGCACGCCTCGCTCATGTGCCTGCCTCGCCTCGCTCATGTGCCTGCCTCGCCTCGCTCACGTGCTTGCCTCGCCCGCGTGCTCGCCTCGCCCGCGTGCCGACGCGCCTGTCCCGGCTCCCGCGCGCGTCCCGGCTCCCGCGTGCGTCCCGCTCCCGCGCCTGACCCGTTCCCGCGTTCCCGCGCCCGCCTCGCCCTGCCTCCGCCCGTCCCACCCGTCGATCTTGGAGTTGTGGCACCTCTCAAAGCGCGCATTCACGACATCAGAGGCGCCACAACTCCAAGATCGACGTGTGGGCGTGGCGAGGGGCGTGTGGGCGTGGCGAGGGGCGTGTGGGCGTGGCGAGGGGCGTGTGGGCGTGGTGAAGGGCGTGCGGGCGGGGGTGAAGGGCGTGCGGGCGAGGCGAAGGGTGTGCGGGCGAGGTGGGCGAGGTGAGGGCGAGGTGGGTGAGGTGAGGGCGAGGGGTGAGATGGGGACGGGAGCGGGAGGGGCGAGTAACGATCTTGTAACGGGCGCGAACCTTTTGCTGGGGCTCGTGGGTCTTCCTGGTCATCGGCTCACCCGGGCCAGGAGAGGACGTCGGATGAAGCTGGTGTGGAGGCGGGCGGTCGAGGCCCGTGGGCTGCTGCTCGCCGCCGCGGTCGCGGCGCTCGTGGCGGTCGGGCTGGTCACCGGGCTCTCCGACTACAACCGGCGGGCGGTCGAGGCGGGTGCCCGCGCGGTGCTCGACGCGGCCCCGGCGGAGGAGCGCAGCCTGCTGGTCAGCGGCTCCGGTGGCGCCGACGCGCAGGCGTTCGCCGAGCGGGATCGGGCGGTCCGGGCGCAGTTCGCGGGCGGCCTGGGCGGCGCGTCGGTCGCGGTGACCGCCGCCCGCTACGGCACCGGCCGGGAGCTCACCGGTGACGTGGGCGCCGCCCGCACCGACGACGATCCGATGTTCGCCAACCTGGCCACGCTCGACGACCTGCCGGCACACGCCGAGCTGACCGCCGGGACGTGGCCCACGGCCGGCGCCGACCCGTTGCAGGTGACGGTGCCGGAGAAGGTCGCGGCGCGGCTCGGGCTGGAGGTCGGGGAGCGGGTGCCGCTGTTCGACCGGGCCGCGGAGCGCGGCGGCGTGGTGACGATCGCCGGCACGTGGCGGCCGCGGGACGGCTCCGACGCGTACTGGCGGCTCGCCCCGGGCGTCGGCGACACCCAGGGGGACGCGGCGAGCACCTCGTACGGGCCGTTCGCGCTGGATCCGGCGGACTTCGCGCGTACCTTCCCGGGGTCGGTCTCGGCGGCCTGGCTGGTCGATCCGAACCTGGTCGGCGTCGAGCCGGCCGGGTTGCCCGCCGTCACCGCCGCGCTGGCCGACGTCACCGACGGGCTGCCCGAGGCCACCGGCCTGGGCTCCTCCGCGCAGCAGGTCAGCCACCTGGACCGGCTGGCGGACCGGCTCGGGCGGGCCGACCTGGTGGGCCGCTCGGCCCTGCTCACCCCGCTGCTGCTGATCGTGGTGCTCGGCGGGTACGCGCTGGTGCTGGTCGCCGCGCTGCTCAACGAAGACCGGCGGGCGCAGACCGCGCTGCTGCGCGCCCGGGGCGCCGCGCGCGGCCAGCTCGCCGGGCTGGCCGTACGCGAGGCGACGCTCGTGGTGGCGCCGGCCGTGCTGCTGGCCCCGCCGCTGACCGGGCAGGCGGTACGGCACCTCGGCGCGGACCTCGGGTTGACCGACGGCAGTGCCGCCCGGGTGTGGCTGGTCGCGGTCGGCGCCGCGGTCGGCTGCCTGCTCGCCATGGTGCTGCCGGCCCTGCGCCGGGCCGGCACCTACGTCGCCGACATGGCGGCCCGCTCCCGCCCCACCCGGGGCGCGGCGGTGCAACGCGCCAGCGTCGACGTGGCCCTGGTGGCGCTGGCCGTGCTCGCCTGGACCCAGTTGCGGCAGTATTCTTCGCCGCTGGCCGGCGCGAACGGCAGCCTCGGCATCGACCCGCTGCTCGCCGCCGCGCCCACCATCGGTGTGCTGGCCGGCGCGGTGATCGCGCTGCGGTTGCTGCCGCCGACCACCCGGCTCGCCGAACGGTTCGTCGACCGGCGACCGTGGAACGCCACCATGTTCGGCATGTGGCAGGCGGGCCGGCGCCCGCACGCCGGCCCGGTGCTGCTGCTCGCGCTCGCCGTCGGCGGCAGCACGCTGGCCTGGTCGCTGGTGGCCTCCTGGGAGCGGTCGCAGCGCGACCAGGCGTGGCACACGGTCGGCACCGACCTGCGGCTGACCGAGCGTGACGGCACCGCCCCGGACGACCGGGCCGCCGGGCTGGCCGCCGCACCCGGACTCGACCGGGTGCTGCCGGCCTGGCGGGACGACCTGCGGCTGGGCCGGGAGTCGCGGCCGGCGACCGCGGTCGCCCTCGACGCCGCCGCCGCGCGCGGGATGATCAGGCTCGCCGACGCCGACGGTGGGGCGTCCACCGCCGGCCTGCTGGACCGGCTGGTCGGCGCGCGGAGCGCACCCGCCGGTGGCGTCCTGCCGGCCGGGGCGCGGACGCTCGCCGGCACCGTCCGCACCCCGGTCGAGACCACGCTCACGCCGCCCAGGGTGACCGTGAGCGCGCTGTTCACCACGGACGCCGGCGCCGCCTGGCGGCTGCGGCTGACCGAGGCCGGCGGGGACGGCCGCCCGGTGCGCTTCTCCGCCACGCTGCCGGACGGCGGCGGGGCGCCGCTGCGGCTGGTCGGTTTCGAGGCCGACGGCGGGGACATCGTCGGCTCCTCCTACCGGCTGATCCTGGACGGCCTGCGGCTCACCGACGCCGGCGGCGCGGCGCTGCCGCTGCCGGTCGACGGCGCCTGGCGGGTGATCGACCCGGCGAGCGGACCGCGCGGCGCCGCGCGGGTCACCCCGGCCGGGGTGGACGTGGAGCGGAGGTTCGACGTGCCGGAGGGGCTGCTGCAGTACGCGAGCACACCCCCGTCGCGGTTCGTCGTGGTGCCGCGCGGGGACGCCCCGCCGGTGCCGGTGCTGATCACGCCGGGTGTCGCGGCCGCGCTGAGCGTGGGCACCGGCGACACCTTCAAGCTGCCGCTGGCGGAGGTGACGCTGGAGGTGAAGGTGGTCGGTCGGGTCGCCGCGGTTCCCGGCACCGAGGGCGACGGCGTGCTCGTCGACCTGCCCGCCGCCACCAACCAGGTGCTCCAGCAGCGCGGGGGCGTCCGGCCGACGGCCGAGTGGTGGCTGCGGACCGGGCCCGGCGGGCACGCCGACGCGGCGCGGGCGCTGGCCGGGCTGGACGGCACCGTCCTGCACGACCGGCGGCAGGTGGCCGAGGAGGCCGCGCGGGACCCGTACTGGCAGGGTGCCCGCACCGGGCTGCTCGCCGCCGCGCTCGGGTCCGTGCTGCTCGCCCTGGTGGGGCTGGCCGTCGACGTGTGGGCCACCACCCGGCGCCGGCTGACCGAGTTCGCCGTGTTCCACACGCTCGGCGCGACCACCCGGATGCTGGGCCGCGCCTACCTCGCCGAGCAGACGTTCCTGGCCGCGATCGGGGTCGGCGTCGGGCTGCTCGTCGGCGCCGTGGTCGCGGCGACCATGGTGCCCCTGGTGATCCTCACCCCGGCCGCCGGCCGGCCGGTGCCCGAGGCGGTCTTCGTCGTGCCCTGGTCACCGGTCGGGGCGACCGCCGTCGGGCTGCTGCTCGCCGCGCTCGCCTTCGCCGCCGTCATCACCACCGGGATCCGCCAGCGGGTCTCGGCCGTGCAGCTCCGCATGGGGGGAGAGCAATGACGCTGTCAGGTGCCGCCGGCCGGGTCCGGGCGTACGGGGGGCAGTTCCTGCTGCTCGCCGTCCTGACCGTGGTGACCGCGCTGCTGATCACCGGGGTGCCGCGGGTCGCCGACCGGCTCACCGGTCAGGGGCTGCGGGAGTACGTCGCGAACCAGCCGGCCGCCCTGCGTGACCTCACGTACGCCCAGGCGCCGACCACGTTCCCGTCGACCCAGCAGCCCGTCGTGGCCGCCCAGTCGGGTCAGCTCGACACGATCTCCGACCGGATGCCCGGCGCGGTGCGGGAGGCGATCGGGCAGCGCTGGTACGCCGCGGACACGACCCCGGGCCGGCTGCGCGGTCCGACGCTCTCCGCCGACAAGGGGCTGATCGACCTGGTCCTGCGCACCGGCGGCGGCCTGCGTGAGGCGGCCACCCTGACCGGCGGGCGGTGGCCGGAACGGGGCGTCGCCGCCTCCGGCGCGGTCGAGGTGGCGCTCTCCGACGCCGTGGCGCGGAGCCTGGGCGTCGCCCCCGGCGACCGGTTCAGCCTGTCGATGCTGGACCCGACCGACCCGACCGGCCGTCCGACGCGGTCCCGGCCGGTCGAGCTGGTCGGGGTGTGGCGGCCGAACGACCCGGGCGACGGGGTGTGGGACGGGCTGCCGTCGATGCTGCGGCTCACCCCGCCGGAGGGCGACGGCGACCCGTTCGTCGCGGTCGGCTACACCGCCGAGGCCGGGGTGGACGCCGCCGCCGCGGTCGGCTGGCCGGTGAGCTTCACCTGGCGCTACCGGATCGCACCGGAGCGGCTCGACCCGGGCCGGCTCGACGCGCTGATCGCCGGCCTCGACGGGCTGGAGCGGGTCCGGCCCGCCTCGGTCCGGCTGACCCAGGGCGTGGACGTCGCGTTGCGTCGCTTCGCCGACGCGTACGCCGCCGCCCGCACGCTGCTCGCGGTGATCGCCGCCGGGCTGCTCGCCACGCTGGCCGGGTTGTCCCTGCTGGCCGCCCGGCTGGCCGCACGTCGGCGGCGCGCGGAGTTCCACCTGATCCGGGCGCGGGGCGGTTCGACGGGGGCGCTGCTGCGCCGGGGCCTGGCCGAGTCGGCGCTGGTGCTGCCGGCCGCGGCCGGGATCGGCTGGCTGCTCGGCGGCCTGCTGCCCGGCACCGGGACGTCGGCGCGGTGGGTGCTGCTGGCCGCGCTGCTGGTCACCGCGCTCCCGCCGTTGGCGGCGCTGGCCGTCGGCCGGGGCGCCGCCGGCCGGTCCGACCTCGGCGGCCGGTCGCCGGCGGTCCGGCTCACCGTCGAGGTGGTGGTGCTCGGGGTGGCCGTGCTGGGGGCGTTCCTGCTGCGCCGGCGCGGGCTCGTCGCCGGGTCGGTGGATCCGCTGCTGGTGTCGGTGCCGGTGCTGCTGGCGGTGGCCGCGGCGTTGCTGGCGCTGCGCGCGTACCCGTGGCCGTTGCGGCTGCTGAGTCGCGCCACGGTCCGGGCGCGGGGCAGCGTCGCGTTCCTCGGCACCGCCCGCGCCGGCCGGGCCGCCAGCACCGGGCCGCTGGTCGTGGTGGTGCTGGCGGTCGCCACCGCGGCGTTCTGCGGGGTGGTGGCGACCGGCATCGAGGCCGGCCGGGACACCGCCGCGGCCCGCGCGGTGCCCGGGGACGTGCTGGTCGGCGGCGAACGGTTCGCGCCGGACACCGCCACCCAACTGGCCGCGCTGCCCGGGGTCCGGGCGGTGGCCCCGCTGCTGACCGTGCCGGCCGAGCGCCCGTTGGCCGACCGGGTGGGCCGGCCGACCCCGATCCGGGAGTTGCGGGTGCTGCTGGTCGACGCCGCCGGCTTCGCCGAGGTGGCCCGCCGCGCCGGCGTACCGGCGAGCGTGCCGGATGCGCTGCTGGCCGGCGGCGACGGCAGCACCCCGTTGCCGGCGGTGGTCTCCCCGACGATCGCCGGGGAGTTGGCCGACGCGGGGCTCGCCGACGGCGAGGGTCGCCGTCCCGCCTGGCTGGACGTGCAGGGCAACCGGCTGCCGGTGCGGGTCGCCGCCACGGTCGACGGGTTCGCGCTCGTCGACCGCGACGTCGACCGGTTCGTGGTGTTGCCCTGGCCGGCGCTGCCGGCCGACGCCGTGCACCCGCTCGCTCCGACCGGCTTCGTGCTGGCCGGGCCCGGCGTGGACACCGCCGAGGTGAACCGGGTGGCGGTCGAGGGGCAGCGGCGCTACCTGCGGATCGGCACGGTGGACACCGGGGACAAGGCCCGCGCGCCGGAGGTGACCAGCCGGTCCGAGGTCCGCGCCGAGCTGGGCGGCAGCGGGGTGAACGGGCTGCTGGTCTTCGGGTTCGCGCTCGGCGCCGGCGGTGGCGCGGTGCTGGGCCTGCTCGGCTTGGCGTTCGCGGTGCTCGCCGGGGCCCGCTCCCGGGGTCAGGTGCTGTCCCGGCTGCGCACCATGGGCCTGTCCCGCCGGCAGTGGCGCGGGCTGCTGCTGGTCGAGCTGACCCCGCTGGTGCTGGTGTCGGTGCTCACCGGCGCGGTGGTGGGCGCGCTGCTGCCGTTGCTGCTCACCCCGGTGCTCGGCCTGCCCGCGTTCACCGGCGGGGTGGGCGTGCGTCCCCGTTTCGAACCCGGCCTGGTGGCCGGGGTGTCGGCCCTGGCCCTGCTGGCCCTCGGCTTCGCGATCACCGTGGAGGCCGTGAACAACCGCCGGATGCGCCTCGGTGAGGTGCTGCGGCTCGGAGAGGAGAGCTGATGACCGCGACCGCGGAGGCTGCGCCGGACCTGGCCGCCCTGCAACGACGTGCCGCCGAGCGCGCCGCCGAACGGGCCGGCGGCCGGGACCGGCTGCGCGGGCACATCGTCTGCGACGGCCTGGTGCGCATCTTCAAGACCGAGGGCGTCGAGGTGGTCGCCCTGCAGGGCCTCGACCTGGTGATCGACCGGGGCGAGCTGGTCGCGATCGTGGGCGCCTCCGGCTCGGGCAAGTCCACCCTGCTCAACATCCTGTCCGGGTTGGACACGCCGACCGCCGGCATCGCCCGGGTCGCCGAGTACGACCTGCTCGCCCTGTCGCACAAGAAGCGGTTGGCCTACCGGCGGGAGATGGTCGGCTTCATCTGGCAGCAGACCGGCCGCAACCTGCTGCCGTACCTGACCGCGGTGGAGAACGTCGAGCTGCCGATGAAGCTGGCCGGCCGGGGCGGCGGCCGGCGGGAGCGGCGGGAGCGGGCGCTGCGCCTGCTCGACATGGTCGGGGTCGGCCACTGCGCGGACCGGCGGCCAGGCCAGATGAGCGGCGGCGAGCAGCAGCGGTGTGCGGTGGCCGTGGCGGTGGCCAACGACCCGGAGATCCTCTTCGCCGACGAGCCGACCGGCGAGCTGGACGAGGCGACCGGCGCGGAGGTCTTCGCCGCGCTGCGCACCATCAATGCCGAGCTGGGCGTGACCATCGTGGTGGTCACCCACGACCACGCCGTGGCCGGTCAGGTCCGCCGGACCGTCGCCATCCGCGACGGCCGGACCGCCTCCGAGGTACGCCGGACCGCGCGGACCACCGCGGACGGCGGCACCGAGCTGGTCAGCGAGGAGTACGCGGTGCTCGACCGCACCGGCCGGATGCAGTTGCCGGCGCCGTTCGTGGAGGCGCTGTCGCTGCGCGACCGGGTGCGGCTCAACCTGGAACCCGACCACGTCGAGGTGCGCCCCGGCGACCGGGCGCACGCCGAGGAGAGTGAGTGATGACCGAGCGGGCCGTGGCGCCGTCGACCACGACGGTCGAGGACGTGGTGCGGGTCGAGGGGGTGAGCCGCACCTTCGGCCGGGGGGAGCACGCGGTGCACGCCGTGCGGGACGTCTCCTTCACCGCCGGTCGCGGTGAGCTGGTCGCGGTCCGCGGCCGGTCGGGTGCCGGCAAGACCACGCTGTTGAACCTGGTCGGCGGCCTGGACCGGCCGGACGCCGGGCGGATCCGGGTGGCCGGGCACGACGTGACCTCGGCGGGGGAGCGGGAGCTGCTGTCGCTGCGCCGGGGCACCGTCGGCTTCGTCTTCCAGACCTTCGGCCTGGTGCCGATCCTGTCCGCGGCGGAGAACGTCGGGGTGCCGCTGCGGCTGGCGAAGGTGCCGGCGGCGGAGCGGGAACAGCGGGTGGCGGTGCTGCTGGAACTGGTCGGGCTGGGCGCGCACGCCGCGCAGCGCCCGTACGAGCTGTCCGGCGGGCAGCAGCAGCGGGTGGCGGTGGCCCGGGCGCTGGCCAACGAGCCGGACCTGCTCATCGCCGACGAGCCGACCGGGCAGCTCGACTCGGAGACCGGACGCTCGATCATGGACCTGCTCCGTGCGGTGGTGCACGCCCGGGGGATGACCGCGCTGGTCGCGACGCACGATCCGGCGCTGATCGAGCTGGCCGACCGCACCCTCGTCCTGCGGGACGGTCAGTTGGTGACCGACTGACAAAGCCGACGCGCCCGACCACGGTGCGCCGGAGCCCGGCACCCGTAGCCCGATGCCGGGCTCCGGGCTCCGGGCTCCGGGCTCCGGGCTCCGGGCTCCGGGCTCCGGGCTCCGGGCTCCGGAGATCTTGGAACGAAACGGGCCCCAGAGGGGCACATTCTTACCAAGATCTCGGTCTTTCCCAAGCTGCGGAACGTCAATCTCGCTCATCGGAAGCGTCGCCTCTTCCAGCCGGGCCGGCGGCGCTGTCGTCAACTGCTCGCTGAGTGGCGGCACACCGCCGAGATCCACGCCGGCCGAGCTGCACCGGATCCCCGGCCCCGCCGAGTGACGACGACTTCGGGCCGGTCGCGCGCCCGGCCCGGCGCATGAGCAAACGCACCGAGCGAAGCGAGGGCCATGAGCGCATACCCGGCCAGCACGGCGTGAGCGCGAAACGCGGCGACCGCGCCGCCCCACGCCCGGCCCCGGGGCTGGATCAGGCGACTCACCGACTAGCGGAGCCCGAGCGGCGGCGGTGGTAGGCCCAGGTGACCGCGAGCAGCAGCGGGCCCCAGAGCAGCAGCGGGGCGTAGGCGGCCACCAGCAGGGCGAAGCCGCCGGCCGGCAGCCCCAGGTCGTTGCCGTCGACAAGCACGCCCCACGACGCGTATCCCCAGATCAGGGTGAGCGCGCCGGCGCCGGCGGTGGCGGCGGTGACCGCGAACGACGGCGGTACCCGCCGGCCGCCGACCAGCGGGAGGCGGCGGGGGAACACCTCGCCCCACGGGCGGACCAGGCCCAGCGAGAGCAGCGCCAGCCCCTCCGAGACCAGGCTGAGCGCGACGATGTAGACGCTCTCGCCGAACCCGGGGCGGATTCGGTCGCCGGCCACCACCGCGCCGATCGGCACGCCGGCGACCAGCGCGATCCGCCACAGCCCGGACGGGAGCACGACCAGCGGGATCAGGTGCGCGGCGCGGACCGCCCACGGTTGCGGCGGGCGGCCGTCGTGCGGGTGGACGGTCGGCGGGGACAGCGTGTCGGTGGGCATACCGTCAGCCTGGTCGTCGGCCGGGCGCGAACCCTCCCCCGCCGGAGGGACCGGTGCCCCTCTACAGGGCCAGCTTCATCCCCTCGTGGCTGGCCACGAAGCCCAGGTCGCGGTAGAACCGGTGCGCGTCGGCGCGCTGCTTGTCGGTGGTGAGCTGCACCAGCGCGCAGCCCCGCGCGCGGGCCTGGTCGATCGCCCAGCGCATCATCGCCCCGCCCAGCCCGCGACCGCGCCGGTCGGAGCGGACCCGCACCGCCTCGATCAGCGACCGCTCGGCACCGTGCCGGCCCAGACCGGGGATGTAGGTGATCTGGAAGCAGCCGACCAGCTCGCCGCCGTCGTCGGCGACGATCATCAGGTTGCGCGGGTCGGCGTCGAGGTCGGCGAACGCCCGCTCGTACGCCTCGTCGACCTCGGGCAGGTCGCGGGTGCGGCCGAGCACGTCGTCGGCGAGCAGGGCGAGCACGGCGGGCAGGTCGGCCCGGACGGCCTCCCGGAAGATCACGTCGGTCACCCGCCCAGACTCGCACAGCGACGGGTGGCGATGACCGTGCAGCATGACGCCATGGAACTTCTGCTGCTGCCGTTCCGCTGGATCTACCGGGGGCTGGTCTGGTTCGCCAACTCGCCGCGGACGCTGATCACCTCGTACCTGTTGATGATCGTGGTGGCCGGCGTGCTCTACAGCCAGGCCGAGCACAAGGGCGCGGCGGACTCGGTCTGGTGGGCGGTGGTGACCGCCTCCACGGTCGGCTACGGCGACATCTCCCCGACCACGTTCGCCGGGCGGTTCCTCGCCGCGCTGCTCATCTCCACCATGGTGCTGCTGGTGATTCCGCTGATCACCGCGCACTTCGCCAGCCGGCTGATCGTCGACGACGACGCGTTCGAGCACGCCGAGCAGGAGGAGCTGAAGTCCGACGTCCGGCGGCTGCGGGCGCTGGTCGAGGAGATGGCCGCCCGGCAGGGCGTGGTGCTGCCCGAGCCGGTTCGTCCGACGCCCGAGCCGGCGCCCGGCGACCGCCGGATCAGGCGCCGCCGCCGGTGACCTCGCGCGCCGGGCAGCCGTCCAACCAGCTCCGCAACGCCCACCACCAGTGCACGGTCTCCGGCACCGTGCACCGCGCCCCCTCCTCGACCGGCGGCCCGCCGGTGACCTCCCGGAGCCGGCGCATCCGGTAGCGCACCGTGTTCGGGTGCACGTGCAGCGCGGCGGCGGTCTGGTCCAGCCGCTGGCCGTGGTCCAGCCAGGCGAGCGCGGTGGCGGCGAGTTCCCGGTGGAACTCGTCGGCCGGGTCGAGCGCGCCGAGCAGCGTGCCCCGCAGCAGCTCGGCCAGGGCCGGCTGGGCGGCCAGCGCGGTCTCCCCGGCCAGGTCGGTGACCCGGCGCAGCCCGCGCAGCCGCCGGTGCGTGGCGGTGCGCAACGCCGCCAGGCAGAGCGCGTACATCGCCGGGGCCCGCTCCAACGGCTGCGCCGGCGCCACCAGGGCCAGCAGGTCGGCCGGGGTGCCGCCGGGCAACCGGGGGAGCAGGCCGGCCAGCCGGTCCTCGATGGTGCCGAGCAGGCCGCCGTGCCGGGTGAGCTGCCGGTGCAGGGTGTGCGACCGCACCGGGTCGGCGCGGGTGGCGACCAGGCAGTGGTAGCGGCCGTCCGGCCGGAGGCCGAACCGGGTCAGCTCCGCCGGGGGCGTGCCGGCCGGCCCGTCGAGCAGCAGCCGGCGCAGCAGCCCGGCCCGGGCCGCGGCGCCACCGCCGACCAGTTCCCGCTCGGCGGCGCGGTGCCCGTCCACCACCGCCCGCTCCACCGCGGCGGCGTACCGGCCGATGACGAGCAGCCCCTCCAACAGCACCTCGTCGGCGATGCCGGCGGCCCGGCCGTGCCGGACCACCAGTTCCACCGCCCGGTCCCGGCCGGCCTGCACGCCGCGCAGCAGGCCGGCGACGGAGATGCCCTGCGCGGCCCGGTCGGCGCCCAGCCGGCGGGCCTCGGTGAAGTCACGCCCGGCGGGGTCCTCGTGCCGTTCCAGCGCGCCGAGACCGCTGGTGAGCAGCAGGACCACCTGGCGTCGGACCTCGCCGGGCGGGAGGCGGGCCACCTCCGGCGAGGCGGTACGGGCGGCCGACGCCACCTCGTCCACGGCGACCGTGTCGGCGGCCAGCTCGCGCAGCAGCGCGCCGAACGTGGAGGCGTTCGAAGTCCGGGTCATCGGCGCCCGCCGCCTCCCGTTGTCGTCGCGGCACAACCGGGCCGGTCGGGCGTTGGCGTCCGGTGCCTAGTCACGGAGACCGGCCGGTTGCTCTCCTGGTTGTTACCGCAAGGTAACACCGATCGAGCCACCGAGGAACGTCGATGTCCCAACCCGGCCGTCAGGAGGCGTCCATGACCCCCGTGCCATCCCGCCCGCCCCGATCCCGCCGCCGCGCCGGCCTCGCCGCGCTGGCCGCCCTCGCCCTCGCCGTGTCCACCCCGCTGGCCGCGGCGCCCGCGCCCGCCTCGGCCGCCGCCGCGCTCGAGGAGGTGATGTTCGTCGGCAACAACTGGGACGGCACCGCCGACGTCATCCGCTCCCGCGGCGACTACGCCAGGATCGGCCGGATCGACGTGATCCCGGACCGGACCGCGCGGCTGCGCGAGATCTACCTCAACCCGATCAAGCTGGCCTACTTCCTCGGCATCCGGCAGGGCCCGGGGGAGGGCCACGACCAGTTCGTCGACGACATGTACACCACGCCGGACGGCAGCGCCCTGGTCGTGTCCCGGCCCAGCTTCGCCGACGTCGTGTCGATCGACCTGGCCACCGGCGGGGTTCGCTGGCGGTTCCCGGTCTCCGGCTACCGCGCCGACCACATGGCCGTGTCACCGGACGGCACCCGGGTGGCGGTCTCCGCCTCCACCTCGAACACCGTGCACGTGCTGGACATTCGCACCGGGGTGCAGCTCGGCTCGTTCGGCACCGGCGACAAGCCGCACGAGAACATCTTCACCGACGGCGGCCGTCGACTGTGGAACATGTCCATCGGCGAGGTCAACACCGACCTGGACGCGCCCTGGCTCGACTGGACCAAGGGGGACCGGAAGATCACCGTCGCCGACACCAGCACGTTTCAGGTGGTCAAGGTGATCGACATGCGGGACCGGCTGGACGCCGCCGGCCGCCGCGACCTCTCCGACGCGGTCCGCCCGGCGGTGTTCACCCCGGACGGCAGCCGGCTCTACTTCCAGGTGTCGTTCTTCAACGGCCTGGTCGAGTACGACGTGGCCGCCGACCGGATCACCCGGGTCGCCACGCTGCCGAAGAACCCGGCCACCAGCGAGGACCGCACCACCTGGGTGAACGACTCACGCCACCACGGCCTGTCGGTCAGCCCGGACGGGTCGCGGCTCTGCGTCGCCGGCACCATGGACGACTACGCGACCGTGGTCGACCGGGCCACCCTGCGCGAGGGCACGTTGGTGCCGGCCAGCAAGCCCTACTGGGCCACGGTCAGCGGGGACGGCCGGGACTGCGTCATCTCCGAGTCCGGCGCGGACCGGGTCACCGCGATCAGCTTCGCCACCGGCCAGAAGGTCGCCAGCGTTCCGGTCGGCGACCACCCGCAGCGGGTCCGCATCGGGCACCTGCCCGAGGGCTGGACGCCGCCGGCCGCCGGCTGACACCGCACGCCGCACCGTCACCGGGCGGGGCAGCGCAGCCCCTCCCGGGGGACGGTGAGCGAGATCAGGTACGCGTCGACGGCCGCCGTCACGCACCGGGTCTGCGGATAGGCGGTGTGCCCCTCGCCCTCCCACGTCAGCACCCGGCCGACACCAAGCATCGAGGCCAGCGCGGCGGTCTGCTCGTAGGGCGTGGCCGGGTCGCCGGTGGTGCCGACCACCAGGATCGGCGGCGCGCCGGTCGCCCGCCCGGTGGGGTACGGATCACGCCCGCCCGGCCACTCCACGCAGCCGAGCATCCCCACCGCCAGCGCCGGACCGAACAGCGGATATTTCTGCCGCCACTGCGACTGCAACGACCGCACCTGCTCCCGGGTCGGCTTCTCGGACTCGTCGGCGCAGTTGACCGCCAGGTTGGCGTCGAACAGGTTGGAGTAGTGCCCGTCGTCCTCACGGCCGGCGTACGCGTCGGCGAGCTTGAACACGCCCGCCGGGTCGCCGCCCTGCAACTCGTCGATCGCCCGGGCCAGCTCCTGCCACCCCTGCTCGGTGTAGAGCGAGGAGATCACCGCGTAGAACACCCAGCCGGCGGTGGCCTTCCGACCGCCCGCGCCCCGCACCGGCGAGGCGTTGGCCTTGTCGATCGCGGCGGTGACCGCGCCCCGCGCGTCCGGCGCGATCGGGCAGCGCCCGGCGTTCGCCGCGCACCACCGGGCGAAGTTGTCGAACGCCCGCTCGAAGCCCTTGGCCTGGCTCTCCGAACCGGCGATCAACTGCTGCCTCGGGTCGACCGCGCCGTCGAGCACCAGCGCCCGCACCCGCTGCGGGTAGAGCTGGGCGTAGGTGGCGCCCAGCAGCGTGCCGTAGGAGTAGCCGAGATAGCTCAGCTTCTCGTCGCCGACCGCCGCGCGCACCGCGTCCATGTCCCGGGCGGCCTGCTCGGTGCCGTAGAGCGGAAGCTGGTCGCCGTACTTCGCGCCGCACCGTTCGCCGATGCGCCGGTTGAGGTCGACGAAGCCGTCGAAGGACGCCTGGCCCTCCGGGTCGGGGTCGTAGCCGAAGCTGGCGTCCAGGTCGGCGTCGGGAATGCACCTGACCGGGCTGGACCGGGCCACCCCGCGCGGGTCGAAGCCGACGATGTCGAACCGGTCGGTGATCGCCGTCGGCAGGCCGCCGAACGCCGGGCCGAAGGAGAGGTAGACCGCGGTGTCCACCCCGGACGCGCCGGGGCCGCCCGGGTTGACCACCAGCGACCCGATCCGGTCGCGCTGCTTGGTGGAGCGCGCCCGGATCAGCGCGATCTCGAACGTCTCGCCGGTGCCCGGCCCGGTGGTCGCGCCGGTGGTCGCCCCGGCGCCCCAGTTGCGCGGCACCAGGATCCGGGCGCAGTCGTAGCGCATGTCGGCCGCGCCCCGGCCGACCAGCTCGTCGGGCACCTCCGGGCAGGACCGCCAGGTGGGCGCGCTGCCCGGCGGGGCCGCCTCGCCCTCGCTCTCGGCACGCGGGGCGAACGCCGGCAGCGTGCAGCCGGCGGTGAGCACCACCGCCGCGACGAACGCGGCCAGCGTGGGCCGGACCCGGCGGGGCCGGTGGGGGAAGCCTGTCACGTGGGCGCCTTCCATGATCGGGTCGACCGCCAGGCTACGCCCGGCCGCCGGCGTCGCTCACCGTCGCCGCCGGATCCCCGCGCAGCACCTCGTCGACGTCGAAGCGGATCGGGCGGTCGAGCTGGCCGTAGTCGCACGAGCGGGGGTCACGGTCGGGGCGCCAGCGCAGGAACCGTGCGGTGTGCCGCAGCCGGTCGCCCTCCATCGCGTCGTAGGCCACCTCGACCACCAGCTCCGGGCGCAGCGGCTCCCACTCCAGGTTCTTGCCGCCGGTCCACCGGCTCACCCCGCCCGGGATGCGCTGGCCCCGCTCGTGGTCGCCGTGCACCCACGGGTGGTCGCCGCCGACGTCGCGGTAGGGCTCCAGCTCGTCGAGCAGCTCCTTGCGCCGGGCCATGGTGAACGACGAGCTGACGCCGATGTGGTGCAGCAACCCGTCGTCGCCGTAGAGGCCGAGCAGCAGCGAGCCGACCACCGGGCCGGACTTGTGCCAGCGGAAGCCGGCCACCACCGCGTCCGCCGTGCGGGCGTGCTTGACCTTGGACATCAGCCGCTTGCCCGGCTCGTAGGGCAGGTCGGCCGGCTTGACGATGAGGCCGTCCAGGCCGGCGCCCTCGAACACCTCGAACCAGCGCCGCGCCGTCTCCGGGTCGGTGGTCACCTGGGTCACGTGCACCGGCGGCCGGACCCCGGCCAGGGCCCGCTCCAGCCGCTCCCGGCGCTGCGGGTAGGGCCGGTCGGTGAGCAGCTCGTCGTCGACGGCGAGCAGGTCGAACGCGACGAAGTCGGCAGGCGTGGTCTCGGCCAGCAGCTTCACCCGCGAGGCGGCCGGATGGATGCGCTGCGCGAGCAGCTCGAAGTCGAGGCGCGGCTGCCCGCCCGGCCCGTCCCGGCGGATCACGATCAGCTCGCCGTCGACCGCGCAGCGGGGCGGGAGCTGGCGGCGCGCCTGCTCCACCACCTCGGGGAAGTAGCGCGTCATCGACTTGCCGCCGCGGCTGGCCAGCTCGACCTCGTCGCCGTCGCGGAAGACGATGCAGCGGAAGCCGTCCCACTTCGGCTCGTAGGTCAGGCCGGGATCGGTGGGCAGCTCGGCGACGCTCTTGGCGAGCATCGGCTCGACCGGTGGGTTGATCGGCAGGTCCACGGCGACCAGTCAACCAGACCCCACCGACGGTGGTGAGCCAGATCACCGCCCGGGTCGGGCGGCGTGTCCCGTCCCGGTCCCTTCGTCACCGCCGACCGGATGATGTAACCGCAGGTCAGAGCTACCGTCGCGGCGTGTCGGAGTGGAGTTGCGGATGCTGCGGGCGCTGGCGGGTCAGCGTGGAGCTGGTCCGCGGGCGGTACCGCTACCGGCTGGTGCACCGCTACCCGCCCGAGCACGGCGGCGGCGCGAACGTCGTCGGCGAGGTGGGCTCCGTGCCCGAACTGGAGCACCTGCTCCACCGCTACACCCCGCTCACCCTCGCCGACCTCCGCGAACCCGCCTGACCCACCGGTCCCCGGCCGGGACCGCCGCCCGCCCGCCGACTGCCCGCCGATCTTGGACTTGTGGTGCCTGACAAACTCCGCCTGACGGACATCCTGGGCGCCACAACTCCAAGATCGACGAGCAGGGGAACGGCGGGGGCGGCGGGGCGGGGTTAGGGTTGGGGGACTGTCCATGGGGGAGGGACGTTATGCGGTTCGTGGAGGTCGTCGAGATCGCCGCTGACGTCGAGCGGGTCTGGGCGGTGCAGAGCGACATCGAGCGCTGGGCCGAGTGGACGCCCTCGGTCACCGCCGCCCACCGGCTGGAGCCCGGACCGCTGGCCCTCGGCTCCACCGCCCGGCTGACCCAGCCCCGGCTACGACCCGCCGTGTGGCGGGTCACCGAGATCGACCCGCCGTACGCCTTCGTCTGGGAGTCCACCGCCCCCGGCGTGCGCAGTCGCGGCGAGCACCGGCTGGTGCCGCTGGACGACGGACGCACCCGCGCCGAGCTGGTCCTGGCGCAGACCGGCCCGCTGGCCGGGCTGGTCGGGCTGGTCGGCGGTGCCACCATGCGCCGCTACCTGCGCCAGGAGGCGGACGGGCTCAGGCGTCGCTGCGAGCGGGGCTGACCTTCTCCAGCACCGCCAGCCGGTTGCCGTTCTCGTCCGGCCGGTGCGCCACCACCCGGTAGCCGCGCCGGGCGTACAGGCCCAGGTTGTCGGTGCTGTCGGCGCCGGTGAACAGCGCGAACCGCGTCACCCGGCCGGCGCAGGCCCGCTCCACCGCGCTCAGCAGCCGCCCGCCGATGCCGTGCCCCTGCTGGTCCGGCGCGACCGAGAGCCGGCCGACGTGGGCGGTGCCCCCGTCCAGGCGGGCCCGCACCGACCCGACCAGGCGGGTGCCGCGCCGGGCGGCGAGCACCACGGCCGGGCCGGCCAGCGCCGCCCGCACCTCGTCCAGCGTCTCGGTCAGCGGGGGCAGGAACAGGTCCCGGTAACGCTGCGCCTCCACCAGGTACGCGGCGCGCTGCACGGTGAGGATCTCACCCGCGTCCGAGGCGACGGCGGGGGCGATGGTCACGTCGTCGGTCACCGGCTCAGCTCACCACATCCGCGTCGCGCGGTCGTACCCTGGCGGGTGTCCCCGTGCGAGGAGGTGGCCGACGTGGCCGAGCTGACGTACCCGGAGGTGGGCGCGACCCGCGACGGCGGCCTGCCGGCCGGCTACCACCACCTGCGCCACCGCGTCCGGCTGCCGGACGGCGGTTTCCCGACCGCGGCGGACGCGGTGCTCGGCTGGCGGCTGCACCGCGCCGCCGGCGTGGTGATGCGCGCCGACGCGCCGCGCGCCGCCCCCGGGGTGCGGGTCACGCCGGGGCTCGGCGTCGGGCCGGCGCGGCTGTGGGGCCCGACCGAGGTGGTCTGGGCGGTCGACGAGCCGGACCGGGCCGGCTTCGGCTACGGCACGCTGCCCGGGCACCCGGAGATCGGCGAGGAGGCGTTCCTGGTCACCCGCGGCCCGGACGGGACCTTCTTCGAGGTGACCGCGTTCAGCCGGCCGGCGCACTGGTACGTGCGGGCCGCCGGGCCGGTCACCCGGGGCTTCCAACTGGGGTACGCCTGGTGGCTGGGGCGCACGCTGCGCCGGCTGTGCGCCGGGCGGTGACCGCTCAGTAGCGGGCGAACGAGCGGATCGGGGCGCGCGGCCCGTACTTCGGGGCCTGGATGCCGGCGGCCTCCAGCAGCACGCACACCCGCCCCCGGTGGCCGGCGAACGGCGCCAGCAGCGCCAGCATCCGGGCGTCGTCCCCGCGTGGCTCCCCGGCCAGCGCCCAGGCCACCGTGTTCGGCACGTGGTAGTCGCCGACGCTGACCGCGTCCGGGTCGCCGTACGCGATCCGGACCACCTCGGCGGCGGTCCACGGCCCGATGCCGGCGATCGCGGTGAGCCGGCGGGTCGCCTCGGCCGCGTCCGCGCAGCGCTCCAGCCGGTCCGCCACGGCGGCCGCGCGGCGCAGCGTGTCCGCCCGGCGCTGCTCCACCCCGAACGGGTGGAACACCCAGTACGGCGTGGCCGCCACCGCGGCCGGCTCCGGCGGCAGCAGCAGCGGTTGCAGCGGACCCGGCGCCGCCTCGCGGAAGTGCCGCACGGTCGCCGCGTACGCCCGGTAGGCCTCCTTGCCGGTGACCTTCTGCTCGAAGACGGCCCGCAGCAGCCGGGGGAAGACCTGCCCGGTGGCGGGCATCCGCAGCCCGTGGTGCGCCTGCGCCAGCCGGGCCACCAGCGGGTGCGTGGCGGCCAGCGCGGCGAACCCGGTCAGGTCGTCGCGCAGCCCGGCCACGCCGTCGGCGCGGTCGACCACCCAGTCCGCCCCCGGCCCGTAGCCCTCGGCGACCAGCTCACCGGCCTCCGGGCGCAGCGCCAGCGTGGCCGGACCGTCCGGGGTGCGGGTGGCCCACCAGAAGCTGCCGGCGGCGATCCGCGCGCACGGGTCGTACGGGCTGAACGTCAACGCCCGCACCGAGGCGGCGAGGCGGTAGCCGGCCGGCGGGCGCAGCGTCCGGCGGGCGGCGGGCGAGGTCACCCCGCCACTCTGCCACGGCGGGCCGCCGTGACGGCGGACACCGCCGTGCGCGGCGAGCGCGCGGCGGTGTCCGTGCCGGGAGGCGGGGCGATGCCGGTACGCCCCGTCTCCCGGGTCCACGACGGTGACCGGCCGCGCCCTCCCCGGCGGCGGCCGGTCACCGTGTCCGGTGCGGTCAGTACGAGTAGTCCGAGCCGCCACCCGAGCTGCCCGAGTCACCCGACGCGGGCGGGGCGACCGCCTTCGGGGT
The DNA here is from genome assembly GCF_013694245.2 of Micromonospora ferruginea. Classification (NCBI taxonomy): domain Bacteria; kingdom Bacillati; phylum Actinomycetota; class Actinomycetes; order Micromonosporales; family Micromonosporaceae; genus Micromonospora; species Micromonospora robiginosa. The sequence continues at coordinate 3,692,965 of NZ_CP059322.2, read as the reverse complement.
GCCCGTCGGCAGGCAGGTCAGGTTCTTCTTGCCGTTCGGGTCGACGACGAACCAGGTGCCGCCGACGCCCTGGCCCTTCCACTGGCCCGGCTTCTTGTCACCGATGTAGCGGTAGACCGGCCAGTCGCCGATGGTGATCTGGCGGGTGCCGTCCTGGCGGGTGACGGTGCCGACCTTGTCGTCGGAGACGCCCTGCAACTGCGGGTTGCCGTCGGTCAGCGCCGGCGGCCAGACCTCGGCGCACTTGTCCACGCAGTTGGACTGCGCCGGGTTCGCCGAGTCCTTGTCGAAGCGGTACAGCACCCAGCCGTCCTGGTCGGTGACGACCTTGCCCATCCGGGGCAGCTTCTTGCCGACCAGCTCGTCGGTGAGCTTCACGTCCGACGGGGGCGCCTTGTCGGCCGCCGGTTCCTCCGGCGAGGCCGACGCCTCCGGTTCGGCGGCCGCGGTCGGCTCGGCCGCGGCGACGGCGACCGGCTCCGCCGCGCCCGAGTTCGCCCCGTTGTAGCCCGCGGGGGCGCAGGCCGTAAGTGCGACCATCGCGCTCGCGACGATGACGGTCGTCCGCATGTGGTGTGCCACGTGCCCTCCTCGTTCTTGGCAGTTCGCCCGGTAGTACGGGCGGCGGCGCTGTCAAGGTTGAATCGAGAAGGGTGGTCCATTTCACAGTGGACTCGTTGAACCGTTCCGGACCACCGCGCGTGCGGCACTCCGAGGGGCCCGTCCGGGAACGACACGACGGCGCCGGGCGGAGGAACCGCCCGGCGCCGTCGACGTGGTGGATCAGAGGTCGGCGACCGTCACCAGCGGGCTGGCCACCCCGTTGACGTCGACCGACTGCACCTGGACCTTCGCGATGTCGCCCAGCGGGGCCGAGGTGGACGCGGTCAGCTCCAACCCGAGCGGGTTCTGGTTGGTGCCGTAGCCGCTGCCCGGCACCGACCAGGTGCCGACCACCTCGCTGGTGGCGTTCTTGCGCACCACCAGCAGCCGGCAGGTGCGCGGCCCCGGCAGCCGGTTGAGCTGCAGGCTGATCTGGGTGCCGTACTCCTTCTTCGCCAGCCACATCGTGGTCTTCACGCCGGTGCCCGGATCGGTGGCGTTGTGCTGGTCGCCCTCCTGCTCGTTCCCGCCGATGTTCGGGTCGTTCGGATCGGCGGGCGCGCTGCTCGGCGCCGCGGTCGGCACGCTCTGCGTCGGCTCGGCCTGCGGCGTCGCCGGCGGGTCACCGCCGAGGAACCCGGCCGCGACACCGCTCAGGCCGCCGAACACCACCACGGCCGCCGCGGTGGCCAGCAACTGCCGCACCCGGGTACGCCGGCGGTCCCGCCGCACCGCACCCAGCGTCCGGTCCAGCAGCGCCGGATCGGTGTGGGTCTGCTCCAGCGCGGCCATCGACTCGCCGTCGATGCCGGAGAGCATCCCCACCACCGGCACCATCGTCTCCAGCTCCGCCGCGCACGCCCAGCAGGTGGCCAGGTGCTCCTCGAACCGCTCGGCGTCCTGTGCGTCCAGCACGCCGAGCGCATACGCGGCGACGTCCATGTGGTCGGTCCGGCTCATTCCGTCACCCCCCTCTCCTGCAGAGCGGTGCGCAGCGCGCGCAGCGCGTAGTAGACCCGGGACTTGGCGGTGCCGAGCGGCAGGCCCAACTCCTCCGCCGCCTCGGGCACCGTCCGGCCCCGGAAGTACGTCGCCACCAGGATCTCCCGGTGCGACTGGCTCAGCGTACGCAGCGCGTCCGCCACCGTCATCGTGCGCAGCACCCGGTCGGTGCTGTCCGACTCGGCGAACGCGGTCAGGTCCCGGTCGTACGTCTCCGCCGGGCGGGCCTGCTCGCTGCGGTGCTCGTCGATGGCGATCCGCCGGGCCACCGTGACCAGCCACGGCCGCAGCGAGCCCTGCCCCGGCCCGCCGAGGCGGTGCGCGTTGCGCCAGGCCCGCAGCAGCGTCTCCTGCACGATGTCCTCGGCGCGCTGCCGGTCCCCACCGGTCAGCCGCATCACGAACATCAGCAGCGGGCCGGCGTGCTCCGCGTAGAGCAGGCGGATGAGCTGGTCCGAGTGACTGGCCTCGGCGGAGGTCGCCTGATGGCGTCCGGGGGCGGGTCGCGGCGGCACCGGGTCATTCTGGCGATCGGCGGGTCGTGCGTCGACCCCCCGGGTCGAGCGCGACGCGCGCGAGTGCGGCTGTGCCCGGGCGAACATCCACTCGGGCCTCGCCACCTCGCCGTGCCAGCCGGCCGCCACCGCATGCATGCAGACCTCCGGTGTCCAATGACATCAGCCGGCCCCCCACGGGCATGGCCGCCCGGGGATACGCACCGATCCGCCGATCGGATCAACGTTTGACGGAAAAAATTCCTGGCGGCGGTGGAGTGGAGTCGACGGCGTCCACGTCGCGCACCACCGGCACCCCGCCGGCGAACCGGTCCAGCTCCTCGCCGGCCACCACCCGGCCGGGGAACCAGTCGCCGGCCGCGCGCCGGGCCAGCTCCGGCACCGGCGGCTCCACCCGGGACGCCACCAGCACCAGGTTGCCGTAGCGCCGGCCGCGCAACACCGCCGCGTCACCCACCAGGCAGGCCCGGGGCAGGACGGTACGCACGGTGGCGACCTGCCCGCGGGCGTGCCGCAGCGGCGGGCCGTCGGCGACGTTCGCCAGGTACGAGCCGTCGGGCGCCAGCACCCGGGCCACCTCGGCGGCGTACTCCACCGAGGTCAGGTGGGCGGGGGTGCGGGCACCGGCGAACACGTCCGCCACGATCACGTCGTACCCGCCGTCGCGGGAGGACGCCAGCGTGGCCCGGGCGTCGGCCACCCGCACCCGCAGCCGGGGATCGGACGGCCAGGGCAGCACCCGCCGGACCAGCTCCACCAGCGCGCCGTCCACCTCGGACACCCGCTGCGTCGAGCCCGGCCGGGTGGCCTGCACGTACCGGGGCAGGGTGAGCGCGCCGCCGCCCAGGTGCAGCACCCGCAGCGGCGCGCCGGCCGGCGCCACCAGGTCGATCGCGGCGGCGAGCCGCCGGACGTACTCGAACTCCAGATGGGTCGGGTCGGCCAGGTCCACGTGCGACTGCGGCGCGCCGTCCAGCAGCAGCGTCCAGGAGCCGGGCCGGTCCCGGTCCGGCACCAGCTCGGCCCGGCCGGTGTCCACGTCCGCCGCCACCCGGTCGGTGTCGCGTCGCCGGCCCATCAGCGCCGCATCCCGCGCGCCGCCGAGGTGAGCACCCGGTGCAGCAGACGCGCGTCGCCGAGCATGCCGCGCAGCTTGCGCTCCAGCCCGGCGATCGGCACCAGGTTCTGCGGGGCGCGCGGATCCTTGTACGGCGTGGACGCGAACCGGGGCAGCGTGACCAGCGACAGGTCGGCCAGCGCGATCGCCTCCGGCACGGTCAGCTCGGCCGAGCACTCCATCCGCACGATGCCCGCCCAGGGCGCCCCCGCGGCCACCGGCAGCCGCAGATACCAGGACCAGCCGCCCCACGCCGTGCCCAGCCGGAACACCGGGCAGCGCTGGCCCGGCGCCAGCCCGGTCACCACCGCGGTGAGCCGGGCGTCGAGATACTGGCTGTGCTGGGTCTTGATGTAGCCGAGCGTGCGCGGCAGGTTCCGCCGGCTGCGCAGCGGACCGTCCACCACCAGCAGGTCACCGTCGGTGCGCACCGCGTCGGAGACGTCCACCTCCAGCGCGGTGAGCGGGCCCTGCACCGCGGCCGGCAGCTTGCTCAGCTCACCGGTGCCGCCGACCCGGTGCACCGGGTAGCGGATCGCGCCGGCCACCACGTCCTGCGCGGACGGGCTGGCGGTGAACAGCCCCCGCCCCACCCGCGCCCCGGCCAGCTCGGCGGCGCCCCGGTCCAGGTCGCAACGGACCACCCCGGCCGCGTACGAGGCGGCGATGCCGGGAAACGAGCCGCCGTCCTCCTCGGCCGTCCAGACGCTGGCGTCGATCCGGCGGACCCCGTCGACCAGCAGCACCACGTCCGGCGCCCGCACCCCCGGCCGGACGTCGATCGCCCGCCAGTCGGTGACCGGCAGCTCGACATCGGCCTCGACCTGGGCGCTGCTCGGCGCCGCCGGCCCGGCCCCGCCCGCGGCCTCGAACGACGCGCCGTAGGCCGGATCCCACGAGTCGACGAAGAACCGGGGCTGTGCGCTCACGGGGCTGATCTTTCGTTCGCGACTGCGGGGCTCCGCTGCGCGGCACTCCTCGCGCTCACGGGGGCCAGTCTTTCGTTCGCGACTGCGGGGCTCCGCTGCGCTGCACTCCTCGCGCTCACAGGCCGGTCCGCTCGACGCGGGCCGTGCGAGCGTCCTTACGGACCTCGAAGCGGACCGGGATCCGCTCGGCCAGCGCCGGGACGTGGGTGACCACGCCGACCATCCGGTCGCCCCGGGCGGCCAGGTTCTCCAGCGTCGCCGCGACCGTGTCCAGCGTCGCCGCGTCCAACGTGCCGAAGCCCTCGTCCAGCACGATCGACTCCAGGCTGGCCGCGCTCGTGGACATGCCCGCGAGCTGCTCCGACAGCGCCAGCGCCAGCGCCAGTGACGCCTGGAACGTCTCCCCGCCGGACAGCGTCCGCACCGCGCGTCGCAGCCCCGCGTCGTGGTGGTCGACCACGAAGAACTCACCCTTGTCGTGGATCAGGTCGTACTGCCCGGCGGACAGCTCCCGCAGGATCCGCGATGCGCCGTCGACCAGCAGGTCCAGCGCCTCGGTCAGCAACCACCGCTCGAAGTTGTTGGCCCGCAGGTGCCCGGCCAGCGCCCGGGCCACCCGCGCCTCGCGCTCGTGCCCGGCCCGCTGCTCGCGCAGCTCGGCCGCCTGCTCGCGGCGCTCGGTCAGCCGGCGCAGCTCCGCCTCGGCCCGCTCGACCGCCACCGCGACGTCACGCAGCGGATCGGCCGGCGCGTCCAGGCCGGCGGCGGTGAACAACGCGCCGATCCGGTCGGCCACCTCGCCCGCCGCCCGCCCCGCCGCCTCGACCGAGGCGGCCAGCCCGGCCCGGTCGGCGCGCCGCCGGTCGGCCTGCTCGCCCGCCCAGCCGGCCAGCGCCGCCCAGGCGCCGGCCACGTCGTCCCGGTCGGCGGCCGGCGGCCCGAACCGGGCCAGCCGGTCCCGCACCGCGTCGAAGTCCCGCCAGGCCCGGCGCAACCGGTCCTGCGCGCCGTCGAGCGCGCCCCGCGCCCGGCGGGCCGCCTCCCGGCCGGCCCGCACCGCGCCGGCCGCCTCGTCCAGCCCCGCCCGCAGCCGGGCGTGCTCGGCCAGCGCCAGGCGCAGCGCGTCCGGCGCGGGCGCGTCCGCGAGCTGCCCGTCCAGCTCGGCCAGCCGCGCCGCGAGCTGGTCGTGCTCGGCCCGGGCGCGCAGCAGCACCCGGTCCAGGTCGCGGGCGGCGGCGTCGCGCTCGGTCACCACCCGCTTGGCGGCCTCGCTGGCCGCCCGGGCCGTCTTGCCGGCCGCGAGCGCCCGGGCCACCGCCGAGCCCTTCGGCACCGCCGGCACGGCCGTCACCACCTGCTCGCACACCGGACAGGGCGCGCCGCCGACCAGGTGCGCCCGCAGCGCCACCGCCTGGTCGGCGGCCTTCGCCTCGTCGTGCGCCCGGAACGCCGCCTCCAGCTCGACCTCGGCCCGCTCCGCGTCGGCCCGCGCCGAGGCCAGCGCCGCCACCGCCGCGTCGTGCTCGGCCCGCGCCGCCCCGACCGCCGCGCGGACCGTCGCCGCCTCGCCGGTCAACCGCTCCCGGTCGCCGTACGCCCGCAGTTGCAGGCGCAACGCGCTCTCGTCGCCGGCCGAGGCCAGCTCGCCGCGCAGCTTCTCCTCCCGCTCCTCGGCCAGCCCCACCGCCGCGGTGGCCTCGTCGGCGGACACCCGGGCGGCGGTCACCGCCCGGGCCAGCTCCGCGATGCCCTCCGGCGCCCGCACCCCGTCCAGCACGCCCAGCTCGGCGTCGAGGTCGGCCAGCGCCGCCGCCCGCTCACCCGCCGTCGCCCGGGCACGCTCCAGCTCCGGTACGGCCGCCTCGACCGCCCCGGCCAACTCGCGCACCCGGTCGACCCGGCCCTGCGCCTCGGCCAGCCGGTCGTCGTCGACGTCGGCGAGACCGCCGAGCACCTTGTCGACCGTCTCCAGCTTCGCCTCGGCCTGCCCGGCGCGCTCGACCGCCTTCTTCTGCACGCCCTCGTAGACGCCCAGGCCGAGCAGGTTGACCAGGATCTGCTGGCGGGTCGCCGGCTTGGCGTGCAGGAAGTCGGCGAACTGCCCCTGCGGCAGCACCACGCAGGAGGTGAACTGCTCGTAGGGCAGCCCGACCGCGTCGAGCACCGCCTGTTCCATCTCGGCCGGCGTGCCGGCCACCACGTCGCCCAGGTCGTCCGGGCTGAGCCCGGTGTCGAGCTTGGTGACGTCGAAGCCGGGCGGCATGAGCTGGAGCCCGGCGTTCGCCGTCTTCACCGTGCCCCGGCCGTCGCGGCGCACCACCCGGGTGGCGACGTAGCGGTCGCCGGCGGACTCGAAGACCAACCGGACCCGGGCCTCGGTGGCCGACGGCGCCAACGCGTTGGCCAGCCCCCGCGTCCCGCCCCAGCGGGGCACCGTGCCGTAGAGCGCGAAGCAGATCGCGTCGAGCACCGTCGACTTGCCCGAGCCGGTCGGCCCGACCAGCGCGAAGAAGTCGGCGTCGGTGAAGTCGACGGTGGTCTCCTCGCGGAAGACGGTGAAGCCGGCCATGTCCAGCCGCATCGGCCGCATCAGTGCTCGACCTCCTCGAGCAGCTCGTCGAAGAGCTCCCGGACGCCCTCGTCGGCGTGGCCGCGGCTGCCCAGGTAGTCGGCGAACAACTCGCGCGGGGAGCGCCCGGCCCGCTGGGCGGTGCGGGTGCCGCTGCCCGGCGCCGGCACCAGCTCCGGGTCGATCCGGATCTCCAGCGCCCGGGGGAGCAGCTCCTGCACCTCCTCACGCAGCCCGGCCCGGGGCTGCTCCCGGACGAAGACCCGCAGCCAGCCGTCCGGCGGCTCGATCTCGGCGAGCTGGGCCAGCGTGCCGCGCACCGTGCGCAGCGGCACCGCGCCGGGCACCGGCACCTCCCGGATCCGCGCGGCGGTGGTCGCGGTGACCTCCACGACCGTCACCGAGCCGACGTTCTCCTGCTCGCCGAAGTCGACCGCGAGCGGGCTGCCGCTGTAGCGGATCGGGCAGGGGCCGATGACCCGCTGCGAACGGTGCAGGTGGCCCAGCGCCACGTAGTGCGCGTTGCCGGGGAAGACGGTGGCCGGCACCGCGTAGCCGAGCACGGTGTGCGCGTCCCGCTCGCCGCCGCCGGTGCTCGCGCCGACCACGGTGAGGTGGGCGGTGACCAGGTGCACCCGGTCCGGCTCGGTGAAACCCTCGGCCAGCTTGTCGAGCACCCGGCCGAGGTGGTCGGCGTAGGTCTGGTTGGCCTCGGCCGGGGTCAGCGTGTACATCTCCACCGCCCGGACGGCGTAGCGCTGGGACAGGAACGGCAGCGCGGCCACCTGCCAGCGCTCGCCGTCGCGGGTCACCCCGTCGACGACGTGCTCGGCCGGACTCTCCCGGACGCTGCCGCGCAGCGTGATCCCGGCGGCCTCGGCCCACGGGCGCAGCGCGTCGAGCGCCGCGCCGTTGTCGTGGTTGCCGCCGATCACCACCACGTCCGCGCCGGTGCGGCGCAGCGCGGTCAGCGCCCGGGTGACCAGCCGGGTCGCCTCCGGGGTGGGCGCGGCGGTGTCGTAGAGGTCACCCGCGACGATCACCAGGTCGGGCCGCTCCTCGCGGGCGATGTCGATGACCTGGGCGAGGACCTGCGTGTGCTCCTCGGCCCGGGACTGCCCCTTGAGGACCTTGCCGACGTGCCAGTCGGAGGTGTGCAGGATCTTCATGGTGGGTGCCGCCTAGAACGGGATGTCGTCGTCGGAGGAGCCGGAGCCGACCACCGCGAACGGATCGGCGGACTGCGTGATCGACCGTAGCGTCTCCGACGGCGGGCGGCCCGCCTCGGAGACCCGGGTGGCCCACGCCGGGAACGGGAACTCCAGGCAGAGCGGCACCGGGATGTCGGGCTGGTTGACGAACATGGTGCCCGGCTTGGCCAGCAGCGCGCGCTGGCGCTGGGCGGGCGGCAGGAAGCCGTATTCCGGGCGGGACGCCTCGGCCGGGTCGAGCCGGCCGACCACCCGGATCGCCGAGTTGGTGACGATCCGCCGCTCCACCTCGCTCGCGGTCTGCTGCGCGCCGACCAGGATCACCCCCAGCGAGCGACCCCGTTCGGCGATGTCGAGCAGCACCTCCTTGATCGGGGAGGAGCCCTCGCGCGGCGCGTACTTGTTCAGCTCGTCGAGCACGACGAACAGCAACGGCTTGGCGGTGCCGGCCTTCTCCTTGCGCTCGAACTCGCTCTTCAGCGTCACGCCGACCACGAAGCGCTGCGCGCGGTCCGGCAGGTTGTGCAGGTCGACCACGGTGACCTGGGCGCTCTCCGCGGTGTTGATCGAGTGCGGCCGGCGGGTGGCCAGATCACCGCGGATCAGCCGGCCCAGGTCCTTCTTGCTGCCGATCAGCCGGCGGGCGAACGCGTTGACCGTGCCCAGCCCGACCGCGCTGCCGGCCCACTCGCCCCGGGTCTCGTCGTCGTTGAGCTGCTCGACGACGTGGTCGACCAGGTCGGCGTAGGAGCCCAGGCGGACCCCGTCGATGCTCACCCCGCCGTCGGCGGGCTGGGCGTACCGGGCCAGGTGGGCGGCGACCGAGTGGACCACCATGGTGTATTGCTGGCGCTCGTCGTCGGCGTCGGCGAACACGTAGGGCAGCAGGCGGTCGGCGCAGAACTCGCTGAGCGTCCAGTAGAAGCTGTCGACGCCGGTGAGCCGGCTGCTCACGTCGGGCGTGCCGGAGGAGTCGCCGACCCGGGGCGGGGCGTAGACCCGCACGTCGGGGAACGCGCCGGCGTCGAGGCCGAGCTTCGCGTAGGCCGCGCGGGTCGGGTCGTCGAGCCGGCTGTTGGGGTGGTCGAGGAAGAGCAGGTCCTCGCCCTTGACGTTGAAGATCAGCGCCTTGGCGTTGACCGCGTCGCCGCCGAGCACCCCGGAGCGGAACACCGAGTAGAGCAGGAAGGTGGCGAAGCTGGTCTTGGTGGCGACGCCGGAGATGCCGGAGATGGATACGTGCGCGCCCCGGGTGCCGTCGAGGAAGTCGGCGTTGAGGTAGACCGGCACGCCGTCGCGGCCCATCCCCATCGGGATCCGCCGTTCCATCCGGTCGAAGTGCAGCGCCCGGGCCCGGGCGTCACCCTCGGCCCGGTGCACCACCGCGCCGGGGGTCGGCGGGACGTAGAACTCCGGGTCGACCCGGGTGGTGGTGACCTCGGCCGCCTCCTGCACCTGCGCCGGCAGCGTGCCGTCGGCGATGGCGAAGACGTCGGAGTCGAACTGTGCCCCCTCGTGCCGGGCCCGCACCTGGGTCACCACGCCGGCGATCGTCACCGGCTCGCGGTCGGGCAGCTCGCGCCGGGTCACCACCACGTCGTCGAGCTGCAGGTAGCTCCCCGGGGCGACGGCGGTCCAGAAGGTGAGCGGGGTGGCGTCGGCGGTGCCGAGCACCCGGCCGACACCCTCGCCGGGCCCGTCGAGCTGGTCGTCGGTCATCGGCGGTCTCCGGTCGGCTGGTCGTTCCGGTCACGGCGCACGCCCTGCATCCTGCCCGAGGGATGCGACAGGTTGCCACGCGACGCGTCGGACGCCACGTCGGCGCGTCCCGGCCGGTCGCCGCGCGGATCCGACCGGCCACGGTACGTGTGATTCCGCCTCGGCGGGCCGCCCGGCGCGGGATCCTGCAGGGGGGCCGGGAGAGCGGGGGAGCGGGACGTGGCGTCGACGCGGGGCCGGCTGGTCGGGCTGTTCGCCCTGGCCGCGGCGCTGCCGGCGGTCGAGGAGGCGACGCTCGTGGCCGCCCGCTTCCACGCCGCGCAGGGCCTCGCGCCGCAGGTCACCGCGGTCTGGCCGTACGACTCGTACCACGACGTGCGGTGGCTGCTGGTCTACCACGACTCGTGGGGGAGCTTCGCGCTCGGCCTCCTCGCGCTGGTCGTGCTCCGGGCGTTGCTCTCCGCGGCGCTGACCTGGCTGGCCTGGCCGGCCGGGGCGGCCCGGCCGTCCCGACGCTGGCTGCTGCGACGCAACCTGGAGATCGCCGTGGTGGCCGCGCTGGTGGTCTCGCCGTGGGCCGCGCTCTCGGTCGCCTTCTCGGCGGTGGCGCTGTCCTGGTACCTGTTCGCGTCGCTCGGCCCGATGCTGGTGACCGCGCCGTTCCTGGCCCGCGCCGGGGTGGTCGACAGGTGGTGGCGCGGGCTGCCCACGATCGAGCTGTTCGGCTGGTCCACGCTGAACTTCGCGGTGCTCACGCTGGCCGGCGCGCTCATCTCCAGCGCCCCCGGCTGGTGGGGGGTGCCGGTCGCCGCGTTCGCCGGCGCGGTCAACGGCGCGCTCTGGCTGCGGGTGGTCGCCGCCGCGCTGCTGCCCGCCCGGGTCCGGCTGCCCCGGGTCCCGGCCGCGCCGATCGTGATCGTCCTGGCCATGGTCGGCGCGATCTGGGCCGAGTCGTTCATCGGGGTGGCGGCCGGCGGCCAGAGCGGGCCGTGGCGTCCGCCGATCGTGACCCAGCGGCTGCCGGCCGAGGTGCGCGAGGCGGTGATCGTGCTCGGTGGGCACGACTCGCGCTGGCGCGGGACGCCGTCGGCCGATCCCCGGGTGGAGCGGTTCTCCTACCGCGGGCTGGACGGCGGGGGCCGCCCCCTGCCCTACGAGCCGGAGGCGACCCACCAGTCGCTGGACGCCAGCGCCGCGTTGCTCGCCGCCCAGGTCCAGGCGTTGCACCGGCGGACGAGACGGCCGATCGCGCTGGTCGGGCAGAGTGAGGGCGCGATGGTGGCCCGGGCGTTCCTGGACAAGCTGCCGCGCGGGCCGGTGACCGCGGTGGTGCTGTTCAGCCCGCTGGTGCAGGCCGGTCGCACCTACTACCCACCCCCGGGGTACGAGGGCTGGGGGGTGGCCACCGGCTGGCAGTTGCGGGCCCTGTTCTGGCTGGCCAACCTGCCGCGCCCGGTGAAGGACCAGCCGGACGAGGAGTTCGTCCGGTCGATGCTGGTCGACGCCGCGTTCTATCGCAACCGCACGCTCTGCCCGGTGCCGGGCGTGCGGATCATCGCCTTCCTGCCCACGGTGAGCGCCGCCGAGGCGCCGCCCGGCGAGTACAGCCACGTGCCGGTCTACCAGATGCCCGCGTTCCACGGCGGCCTGATCGGCGACCGGGCCGTCCAGGACCAGGTGATCCGGTTTCTGGAGGGCGCGCCGGTGAACCAGCCCCGCCGGGAGTACGACCTGCTCCAGCGGCTCGGCTCGGCCTGGCAGGCGCCGTCGTTGCTGCTGTCGCAGAACCCGGTCTGGTCGGCCAGCCGGGAGGGTGACCCGGCGCGTACCGGCAAGGTCTGCCAGCCGCGCTGACCGGTGACCCCTCGGCGGTCAGCGCGCCCGCGCCGCCCGGTGGTGCCGCGCCAGCAGCCGCAGCGCGGCCCCGTTCAGCGCGACCACGACGACCGCCCGTGCCGGCGCGTACGGGAAGAGGAGCAGGTCGACCACGATCGCGGGCAGCACGCAGCAGAACGCCACCGGCACCGCCCAGCGCCGTCCGGTCAGCACGGCCAGGCCGGCGAGGACGACCGCGACCCCGACCGCGAGGTGCGCCCACGCCCAGCCGCCGAGGTCGACCTGGTAGACCCCGTCGGCGGTGGCCACCGCGAACCGCCCGTGCCGGGTGTGCGCCCAGGCCGAGACCGCGTCGACCAGGCCGGCCGTGGTGAGCAGCCCGGCGGCGAGCAGCGGCCGGCGGGCCGGGCCCGTGCCGAGCCGCTCCGTCGCATCCATCTGCCCAGGCTACGGGCCCTTTTCGAGGGCCCGCGACAAGTCGGCCGCGCGGGCGGGTTCAGGCGGCGGGCGCGGCGCCGGCGGGCGACGGGTCGGCCGGTTCGCCGCCGTGGCGGGCGTAGCGCAGCATCAGCATGCCGTCGGCGGCGGCCAGCACGTGTCGCAACGGCAGGTGCCGTGGGGCGCTCGCGTCGCCGGCGGTGATCCGGCCGGGGCCGGCGCCGGCGAGCAGCGGCGCCACCGTGAGGCACAGCTCGTCGACCAGGTCGGCGGCGGTGAGCGCGCCGAACAGGTGCGGGCCGCCTTCGCAGAGCACCTGGTCCAGCCCGCGGCGGCGCAGCTCGGCCAGGCCGGCGGCGAGGTCGACGCGGTCGGGGCCGCAGCGGATCAGGTCGGCCACCTCGGACAGCCCGGCCGGCGGTTCGGCCCTGTCGCGGGTGAGCACCAGCGGCCGGACCGGGGCGTCGGCGAAGCAGGCCTGGGCCGGGTCGAGGTCGAGCGAGCCGGAGACCACCACCAGCGTCGGGTACTCGGCCAGGCCCCGCTCGCGGCGCCAGGCGCGGCGTTCGGCGTTCAGCCGGACCGCGCGGTAGCCCTCGTGGCGCAGCGTGCCGGCGGCCACCAGCAGGCCGTCGCAGAGCATCCGCAGCATCCCGAAGACCCGCTTGTCCGGCTCGCCGGAGAGCCCGGCGGAGTAGCCGTCCAGGGTGACCGCGCCGTCCGCGCTGGCGACGAAGTTGACCCGCAGGTGCGGCCGCGTCGCGCGGCCGTAGAGCGCGGTGAGCTGCGGGTCGGTCAGCGGGCCGCCGACGGGCGTGGGCCAGATCCGTTCGATCGTGGTGCCGGCGCTCATTCGCCGGCCGGACCGGTGACCGGAGGGGTGGGTTCGGCGGCGCGGTGCTGGCAGTCGCACCACTTCCGGCCGGGGCACTCGTCGTGCCGCCGCTCCCGGCAGGCTCGGCAGATCATGCGGGCAGCCTAGTCGCGGTAACGAAATGGGAACGCTCCCACCGGCCTATTGACACCCCTGTTACCTCCCGGCAATCTCATGGGAGCGCTCCCGGGAGTGGCGTGAATCTCTTCCTTGCCCGCTCCGGCCCGGCGCGAAACGCACCCCCCACCACACGAATAACTCGCCTCACCACCGAAAGAGGGGTCTGAAAGATGAGCCTCCCCATCCGCCGTCGGCAGCTCGCGGCCATCGCGCTCGCGTCTGTCACGGTGCTGGCCACCGCCACCGCCTGCAGTGACGACTCGTCGGGCGGCAGCAGCGAGAGCGACGGTCCGGTCACCCTGGTCGTCGACGTCTTCGGCGACCAGGGCTTCGGCTACCAGGATCTGTACAAGCAGTACGAAGCCGAGCACAAGAACGTCAAGATCCAGGAGCGCGGCAAGGGCCTCGGCCTCGGTGACTACAACACCCGGCTGACCCAGCAGATCACCGCCGGCTCGGGCGCCGGCGACGTGGTGGCCCTCGAGGAGGGCACCATCGTCCAGTTCTACGCCCAGGCCGACAAGTTCGTGAACCTGGCCGACCACGGCGCGAACGACCTCAAGGGCAACTTCCTGCCGTGGAAGTGGGAGCAGGGCAGCACCCCCGACGGCAAGGTGCTGGGCCTCGGCACCGACGTCGGCTCGATGGCGCTCTGCTACCGCACCGACCTGTTCAAGGCCGCCGGCCTGCCCACCGACCGCGAGCAGGTCGGCGCGCTCTGGCCCACCTGGGACAAGTTCATCGAGGCCGGCCAGAAGTTCGCCGCCGCCGACAAGAAGCACAAGTTCGTCGACTCGGCGACCAACTTCTACAACGTGGTGCTGATGCAGGTCGCCGGCCAGGGCAGCGGCTACACGTACTACGACAAGAGCAACAAGATGGTCATCGACCAGAACCCGGACGTGCAGGCCGCGTACCAGCTCACCACCAAGATGATCGGTGCCGGGCTGTCGAACAACCTGCAGTCCTTCTCCAACGAGTGGAACGCCGGGTTCAAGAACGGCACCTTCGCCACCATCGCCTGCCCGGCGTGGATGACCGGTGTGATCAAGGGCCAGGCCGGTGACGCGGCGGCCGGCAAGTGGGACATCGCCAAGGCCCCCGGCGCGGGCGGCAACTGGGGTGGCTCGTTCCTCGGCGTGCCGAAGTCGAGCAAGCACCAGAAGGAGGCGGCCGAGCTGGCCAAGTTCCTGACCAGCGCGCAGGGCCAGATCGGCGCGTACAAGGCGGTCGGCAACCTGCCGTCCAACCCGCAGGCGCTCACCGACCCGGCCGTGGCCGACTCGACCAACGACTACTTCAGCAAGGCCCCGGTCGGCAAGATCTTCGCCGCCGGCGCCACCGACCTGAAGCCGGTCTACCTCGGCCCGAAGAACAACGCGGTCCGCACCGCCGTGGAGAACACGCTGCGCGCCGTCGAGCAGGGCAAGTCGGCCGACGAGCAGTGGCAGGCGGCCTTGAAGAACGGTGCGGCCGCCGGTAAGTGACCCGGCTGAGCCGCCCGCGGGTGGCGCCGGCAGCCCCGCGCTGCCGGCGCCACCCGCGGTGCCCGCAGAGCCCGGCGTCACCCGTGTGGCGGGTGACGCCGGCTGAGGAGAAGGACTCCTGATGAGCCTCGACCTGCACGCCACGGCGCCGCCCGAGCCCCGCCCGCCGCGCGCCCGCACCTCGCACCGCCGCGCCAGCTCGGCCACCAAGCTGGACCTGAAGTACTCGCCGTACCTGTACGTGCTGCCGTTCTTCCTGATCTTCGCGGTGTTCAGCGCGTACCCGATCGCCTACACGGTCTGGATCGCGCTGACCGACCGGTCCCCGCTGAACGCGACGATCTCGTTCGTCGGGCTGGACAACTTCGTCGAACTGATCACCGAGGACCCGCAGTTCTGGAACGCGGTGGTGAACACGTTCGGCATGTTCGTGCTCTCCACCGTGCCCCAGTTGATGCTGGCGCTCATGCTGGCCAACGCGTTGAACCGGAAGCTGCGCGCGCAGACCTTCTTCCGGATGGCCATCGCGATGCCGATCATCACCTCGACCGCGGTGGTCGCGCTGATCTTCTCGATGATCTACGCCAAGGACTTCGGCCTGGTCAACTGGCTGCTCGACAGCGTCGGCCTGGACCCGATCGACTGGCGGGCGAACCGCTTCGCCTCCTGGTTCGCCATCTCCACCATGGTCGACTGGCGCTGGGTCGGCTACAACGCGCTGATCTACCTGGCCGCCATGCAGTCGATCAGCAAGGACATGTACGAGGCCGCGGCGCTGGACGGCGCCTCGCGGCGGCGCCAGTTCTGGTCGATCACCGTCCCGCAGCTCCGCCCCACGATCATCTTCACGCTGATCATCTCGACCATCGGCGGGCTCCAGCTCTTCACCGAGCCGCTGCTGTTCACCAGCGGCTCCGGTGGCCTCTCCGGCGGCTCGGAGGGCCAGTTCCAGACCATCACGATGTACCTGCTCGACGTGATGAACCAGCGCTTCCGGTGGGGTTACGCCGGGGCGGTCGCGCTCGTGCTCTTCGTGCTCATCGCGCTGATGTCGACGGTCAACTACCTGCTGGCCCGACGCATCAGCTCCGACAAGTGAAGGTGACGAGATGACGACCACCACGCTTCGTCCGCCCACCCGGCCGACCGCGCCGGCCAGGGCCACCCACCAGGCCGAGCGGCTCTGGAAGGCCAGCCCGCTCACCTGGTTCGGGCTGGTCCTCGGGGTGATCCTGTCGCTGTTCCCGTTCTACTGGATGATCGTGATCGCCTCGCGGACCAACGACGCGGCCAACTCCTGGCCGCCGCCGTTCCTCCCGGGCGGCAAGCTCGGCGAGAACATCGAACGGGTGCTGGCCAACGGCGACGCCAACGTCGTCAAGGGCCTGATGAACTCGTTCCTGGTCTCCGGGACGATCACCGTCGCCACGGTGTTCTTCGGCTCGCTGGCCGGCTTCGCGTTCGCCAAGCTCCGGTTCCGGGGCAAGAACGCGCTGCTGCTGATCATCCTCGCCTCGATGATGGTGCCGATCCAGCTCGGTGTGCTCCCGCTCTACATCCTGATGGCGAAGCTCGACTGGCTGAACACCATGCCGTCGGTGACCGTGCCGTTCCTCATCGGCGGCTTCGGGATCTTCATGATGCGCCAGTACGCCGAGCAGGCGGTACCGAACGAGCTGATCGAGGCCGCCCGGGTGGACGGCTGCTCCACCTGGAAGGTCTACTGGCACGTGGTGATGCCCGCGCTGCGTCCCGCCGCCGCGGTGCTGGGCCTGCTGACCTTCATGGAACAGTGGAACCAGTTCTTCTGGCCGTTCGTGGTGCTGGCCGACCCGTCCAACCCGACGGTTCAGATCTCGCTGCGCAGCCTGAACACCGCCTACTTCGCCGACAACTCGCAGATCTTCGCCGGTACGTTGATCGCGACCCTGCCCCTGTTCATCGTGTTCGTTCTGTTCGGCCGCCAGATCATCGGCGGCATCATGGAAGGCGCCGTCAAGTCGTGAGCAACCCAGCCAGCCCGCCCGCCGTCGGCGTCCTCGACGAGGGCCCGGCCGTGACCTTCCCGCCCGGCTTCCTCTGGGGCGCGGCCACCGCCGCGTACCAGATCGAGGGCGCCGCGGCGGAGGGTGGCCGTACGCCGTCGATCTGGGACACCTTCAGCCACACCGAGGGTCGGACGGTGGCCGGGCACACCGGCGACGTGGCCTGCGACCACTACCACCGGATGCCGGACGACGTGCGGCTGATGGCCGACCTGGGGCTGCAGTCCTACCGGTTCTCCATCTCCTGGCCGCGGGTGCAGCCGGGCGGCGCCGGCGCGGCCAACCAGGAGGGGTTGGACTTCTACCGCCGCCTGGTCGACGAGCTGCTCGGCCACGGCATCGAGCCGTGGGTGACGCTCTACCACTGGGACCTGCCCCAGCCGCTGGAGGACGCCGGCGGCTGGCCGGCCCGGGACACCGCCGGCCGGTTCGCCGAATACTCGCAGCTCATCGCCGACGAGCTCGGCGACCGGGTGAAATACTTCACCACCCTGAACGAGCCGTGGTGCTCGGCGTTCCTCGGCTACGGCTCGGGCGTGCACGCGCCGGGCCGGTCGAACGGGGCGGACGCGGTCCGCGCCGGTCACCACCTGATGCTCGGGCACGGCCTGGCCGTGCAGGCGGTGCGGGCGTCCCGCCCGCAGGCGGAGCTGGGCATCACGGTGAACCTCTACCCGGTCACCCCGGCCACCGGCTCGGCGGCCGACGCGGACGCGGCCCGCCGGATCGACGCGCTGGCCAACCGCTTCTTCCTCGACCCGGTGCTGCGCGGCGCGTACCCGGCCGACCTGGTCGCCGACCTGCGCGAGGTGACCGACCTCGGGCACGTCCGCGACGGCGATCTGAAGACCATCTCCACCCCGCTGGACATGGTCGGGGTCAACTACTACAGCCGGCACGTGGTCGCCGCGCCGGTCGAGGGCGGCGAGCCGGAGCCCTACTGGCGGGCGCCGTCCTGCTGGCCGGGCAGCGAGGACGTCCGGTTCGTCACCCGTGGCGTGCCGGTGACGGACATGGACTGGGAGATCGACGCCCCGGGCCTGACCGAGACGCTGGAGCGGGTCCACCGGGAGTACACCGACCTGCCGCTCTACGTCACCGAGAACGGCTCGGCGTTCGTCGACACGCCGGTCGACGGCCGGGTCGACGACCCGGACCGGCTGGCCTACTTCGCCGCGCACCTGCGCGCGGCGCACGCCGCGATCGAGGCCGGGGTGCCGCTGAAGGGCTACTTCGCCTGGTCACTGATGGACAACTTCGAGTGGGCCTGGGGCTACACGAAGCGGTTCGGCATGGTCTATGTCGACTACGACACTCAGGCCCGGATCGCGAAGTCCAGCGCCAGGTGGTACGCCGACGTGATCCGACGCAACGGCCTGGCCGCACAATAAGCTGGGCCAGCCAGTAACGGGCGGCCCCGGCACCGGAGCCTCAACCGGTGCCGGGCCCGCCCGCCCGTCGGAGGAGCACAGACGATGACAACGCAGCGCACCCGCTCGCTCGGGCGCCCGACCCTCGACGCGGTCGCGGCCCGCGCCGGCGTCGGGCGCGGCACGGTCTCCCGCGTGGTCAACGGCTCGCCGCAGGTCAGTCCGGAGGCCCGGGCCGCCGTCCAGCAGGCCATCGCCGAGCTGGGGTACGTGCCCAACCGGGCCGCCCGGGCGCTGGTCACCCAGCGCACCGACTCGGTGGCCCTGGTGGTCTCCGAGTCGGGGGAGCGGGTCTTCACCGAGCCGTTCTTCGCGGCGATCGTCCGCGGCGTCAGCTCCGGGCTGCTGGAGACGCCGATGCAGCTCTGGCTGGCCATGGTGCAGTCGCCGATCGAGCGGGAGCGGGTCGAGCACCACCTGACCAACCAGCACGTGGACGGCGTACTCCTGCTCTCCCTGCACGACTCCGACCCGCTGCCCACGCTGCTGGAGGAGCGCGGCCTGCCCGCGGTGCTCGGCGGCCGGCCGGCCCGGATGCTGCACCCGAACGCCCAGCCGGCGTGGTTCGTCGACGTGGACAACGTGGGTGGCGCCCGGCGGGCGGTGGAGCACCTGTTCGTCCAGGGGCGGCGGCGGGTCGCCACCATCGCCGGCCCGCAGGACATGGGCGCCGGCCTGGCCCGGCTCTCCGGCTACCGGGAGGCGGTGCGGGCCGCCGGCAACGCGGTCGAGTCGGGCCTGATCGCGTACGGCGACTTCAGCGAGGGCAGCGGCACCGCCGCGATGCGCCGGCTGCTGGACGCCTGCCCGGACCTGGACGCCGTGTTCGTCGCCTCCGACCTGATGGCGTTCGGCGCGTTGCGCGCGTTGCGCGAGGCCGGTCGCCGGGTGCCGGAGGACGTCGCGGTGATCGGCTTCGACGACGCCCCGATCGCCCGCCAGGCGGAGCCGCCGCTGACCACCGTGTTCCAGCCGGTGGAGGAGATGGGCCGGCAGATGGCCCGCCTGCTGGTCTCGCGCATCCGCGGCGACGAGGTGCCCTCGCCGCACGTGCTGCTGGACACCGAGCTGATCCGCCGCGCCTCCGCCTGACCGGTCAGGACCAGCGGCGCAGCTCCCGCCGGGCCAGCGACGCTCGGTGCACCTCGTCCGGGCCGTCGGCGAGACGCAGCGTCCGGGCCTGGGCCCAGAGCGCGGCGAGCGGGGTGTCCTGGCTGACACCGGCCCCGCCGTACGCCTGGATGGCCTTGTCGATGACCCACTCGGCCATCGCCGGCGTGGCGATCTTGATGGCCTGGATCTCGGTGTGCGCGCCCTTGTTGCCGACCGTGTCCATCAACCACGCGGTCTTGAGCACCAGCAGCCGGGCCTGCTCGATCCGGACCCGGGACTCGGCGATCCACTCCCGCACCACGCCCTGCTCGGCGAGCGGACGGCCGAACGCGACCCGGTCGAGGGCCCGCCGGCAGAGCAGTTCCAACGCCCGCTCGGCCATGCCGACCAGCCGCATGCAGTGGTGGATGCGGCCCGGGCCGAGGCGGGCCTGGGCGATGGCGAAGCCGGTGCCCTCGGCGCCGACCAGGTTCTCCGCCGGCACCCGGACGCCGGAAAAGTCGATCTCGGCGTGCCCGCCGTGCGGGGCGTCGCTGTAGCCGAAGACGGTCATCCCGCGCCGTACCGTCACGCCCGGGGTGTCCCGGGGGACCAGGATCATGCTCTGCTGGCGGTGCCGGTCGGCGTCCGGGTCGGTCTTGCCCATCACGATGAAGATCTCGCAGCGCGGGTCCATCGCACCGGACGACCACCACTTGCGGCCGTCCACCACGTAGTGGTCGCCGTCGCGGGTGATCCGGGTGGCGATGTTCGTCGCGTCCGAGGAGGCGACCTCCGGCTCGGTCATGCAGAACGCGGAGCGGATGTCACCGGCGAGCAGCGGCGCGAGCCAGCGTTCCCGCTGCGCGTCGGAGCCGAACTCGGCCAGCAGCTCCATGTTGCCGGTGTCCGGCGCGGCGCAGTTGAGCGCCTCCGGGGCGAGGTGCGGGCTGCGTCCGGTCAGCTCGGCCAGCGGCGCGTACTGGAGGTTGGTCAGCCCGGCGCCGTAGCGCGCGTCCGGCAGGAAGAGGTTCCACAGGCCGCGGGCCCGGGCCTCGGCCTTCAGCTCGGCCATCACCGGCGGGCGGGCCCACGGGTCACCGGCGGCCAGCACCTGCTCGTGGTGCACCGGCTCGGCCGGGAGCACGCACTCGGTGAGGAACGCCTCCAGCTTCTGCCGCAGCTCGACCGTCCGGTCGTCGTACGCGAACTCCATCTATCTCTCCCTCACCGCGTGCAGACCGTGCGCGACCAGCGGCGCCACCATCTCGCCGATCCGGTCGAAGCCCTCGCCGAGCGTCTGCCCGAGGGTGTGGCGGTAGTGGATGCCCTCGCAGATCACCGCCAGCTTGAAGCAGCCCAGCGCCACGTGCCAGTGCAGCGGCCCGACGTCGACGTCGCTGCGCCCGGCGTAGCGGTCGATCAGCTCGGCCCCGGTGGGGAAGCCGGCGCGGGGGCCGATGCCGTCGGCCACCGGGTTGCCCTCGGCGTGCTCGCTGTCGCCCAGCACGTCCCAGTAGGTGAGCAGCAGGCCGAGGTCGGCGAGCGGGTCACCGAGCGTGGCCATCTCCCAGTCGAGCACGGCCCGCACCGCCACCGGGTCGACGGAGGCGAGCAGGTTGTCGAGCCGGTAGTCGCCGTGCACGACGCGACCCGCGTTCGCCCCCTCCGGGACGCTGCCGGCCAGCGCGTCGCGCAGCTCGTCGATGCCGGGCAGCGGGCGGCTGCGGGAGCGGTCGAGCTGACCGGCCCAGCGGCGGACCTGCCGGCCCAGATAGCCGTCCGGGCGACCGAAGTCGGCCAGCCCGACCTCTGCGGGCTCCACCCGGTGCAGCGTGGCGAGCGTGTCCATCATCGCCAGGGCGAGGTCGCGCCGCTGGTCGGCGGTGAGCGCGTCGGTCTGCGCCCGCCGCCGGTAGACCTCGCCGTCGACCTTGGCCATCAGGTAGAACGGCGCGCCGATCACGCTCTCGTCGGCGCAGAGCAGCAGCGCCTCCGGGACCGGTACGCCGGTCGGGGCCAGCGCCGAGATCACCCGGTGCTCCCGGGCCATGTCGTGCGCGGTGGCCAGCACGTGCCCGAGCGGCGGCCGGCGCAGCACCACCTCGCGGTCGCCGGCGCGCAGCAGGTAGGTCAGGTTGGACTTGCCGCCGGCGATCAGCCGCGCGGACAGCGGCCCGGCCAGCTCCGGCCGGTGCGTCGCCAGGTGGGCGGCGAGCCGGTCGAGGTCGAGCCCGCGGGGGGCCGGACCGGTCGGGGGCCGGGCGGCGTCGACGGCCGGATCGGTCATCCGGATAGTTGATGGCAGCTCAGCTTTGTTGTCAAGGTCGGATTTTCCCGGCGGGACACGCCGCGGCAACGGGGACGAAATGGCCAGCCGGCAGGCTGGGCCCCAGCCTGCCGGCCGTCGCCGGCCCGCCGAGCGGAGGGGATCAGACATGCTGCTGAGAGTTCGGGTGACCCTGCCGGACCGACCGGGCACGCTCGGCCAGGTGGCCCGGACACTCGGCGTCTCCGGCGCCGACATCGTCCAGGTGGTGGTGCTGGAGCGGCTCGGCGGGCGGGCGGTGGACGACTTCACCGTCGTCTGGCCCGGCGCGGCGCGGGTGGAGCGGCTGCTCGCCGGCCTGGCCGCGATCCCCGGCGTCCGGGTGGACGGGGTGTGGCGGGCCATCGGCACGCCGACCACCACCGGCCAGGACGCGGAACTGCTCGCCCAGGTGGCGGCGAACCCGACCGACGGGGTGGCCACGCTCGTCGACGCGGTTCCGGGGCTGCTCGCCGCCGACTGGGCGGTGGCCGCGGTGGTCCCGCTCGACTGGGCGTCGCGCAGCGGCGACGGCGGCTCGGCCACCGTCGGGCACGCGAGCTGGCGGGCGCCGACGCCGCCCAGGCTGCCCGAGGTGACGCCGCTGCGCGCCCGCGCGATGACCAGCCCGGACGGGCACCACTACGCGGTCGCGCCGTTCGGCCGCGCCGGCCTGGTGCTGGTGGTCTCCCGCGATCACAGCGAGCCGCTCTCGGCCGCCGCCTTCCACTCCACCGAGGTGGACCGGCTCGCCCAGTTGGTGCGCGCCAGCGCGGTGATCCTCGGCGACCGGCTCGACCTGGTGGGCGCGCCGCCGGTGACCACGATCACCTGAGCCGATGGCGGCCCGTCACCGGGGGGCAACGGGCGCGCAACAGCCGACCGGCATGGTCGGTGGTGAGGAAGGGAGACAACCATGACGCTGTGGCGGATCCGGGCCACCGTTGACGACCGGCCGGGTTACCTGTCGGTGCTCACGGCGAGCCTCGCGTTGCGCGGGGTCAACATCCTCACCGTGCAGGTGCACACCACCGAGGTCGGCGCGGTCGACGACTTCCTGGTCGACGCGCCGGAGCAGGTCACCGAGGCCGAGCTGCGGGCCGCCGTGGAGCGGGGTCGGGGCCGGGACTGCTGGGTCGCGCGCAGCGAGGCGCGCGGGCTGGCCGACGAGCCGACCCGGGTCCTCGGGCTGGCCGCCCGGCTGGTCCGCGACCCGGAGGCGGCCGGCGCGACGCTGCGGACGCTGCTCGGCGCCGACACGGTGACCTGGCGGCCCACGCCGGCCGCCGACCCGGGTGGCGTGGGCGGCACCACGATGCTGCTCGCCGACCCGGCGGGCGGCGCCTACGAGCTGCGCCGCCGGGAGCCCAGCTTCACCCCGGCCGAGTACGCCCGGGCGCAGGCGCTAGTCGAGCTGGCCGCGACGCTGGGTCACCGGGACGCCGACCGGGTCACACTGGTGCTGCCGGACGGCGCCGAGGTGTCGGTGCGGCCGGCCACCGCCGACGACGTGCCGGCCGTACGCGAGCTGCACGCCGGCTGTTCGGCGCGGAGCCGGCAGCGGCGCTACCTGAGTGGGGCGGCGGACCCGTCGCCGGGCCGGCTGCGCCGGCTGCTGGAGCCGGCCCGGGGAACGTCGGTGCTCGTCACGGCCGGCTCCGGCGGCCCGGCGGAGCCGGTGGTGGCGATGGCCAACCTGCTCGGCGAGGGCGACGAGGCCGAGGCGGCGTTGCTGGTCCGCGACGACTGGCAGCGCCGGGGTCTCGGCTCGGCGCTGCTGCGCCGCCTGGTCGGCCACGCCGACCGGGCCGGTTACGCCGCGGTGCTG
Source organism: Micromonospora ferruginea (assembly GCF_013694245.2). NCBI lineage: Bacteria > Bacillati > Actinomycetota > Actinomycetes > Micromonosporales > Micromonosporaceae > Micromonospora > Micromonospora robiginosa. Next base: position 3,669,842 of record NZ_CP059322.2, on the reverse strand, counting down.
CTGCACGTGCAGGCCGAGAACACGCCGATGCTGCGGACGCTGCGCCGGCTGGACCGGCCGGCGACCGTGGAGCGCGACGGCACCCTGCTGACCGCGACCGTGCCGCTGGCACCCGTTGCGTCGTCCCCGGCCGGTCGCGTCGTGGGACCGGCGCAGGCCGGCCAGGGCTTGCCGAGCCAGCGGTCGGGTCCGATCTGATCTCACGGCCGATCCGGCCGGGCCCTCGGGCGAGCCGCAACGGCGCGGCACGTCGCGGGACCGGGCGGAGGGGCCGCAACCGGCGCCGATGCGGCGCCACCCTGACCGACCTCCGATGCGGGGGACGGTGACACGAACGGGGCCTCCGGTGCGGGGGCCCCGTTCGTGTACCCGGGCGGCAGGCGGACGCCGGTTCGTCCGCCGCTACCCACCCGCCGACAAGATGCCGGCAGCCCGAAACGGCAGAGCGCCCCGCCCCGCACGGGCCCGGGCCCCTTCGCGGCCGCCCAGGCCAACCGCGCGCGGCGACCTGGGCGACGAACCCCCGCCGGCAGACCGGCTCGACGGCGGCCGTCGGGTCCTTCAAGCCCCGCACGCTCACAACGCCGAAAAGGCGAGGCTCCGATGGGCGAGCGGCACGACGGGGAAATGATCATGAAGTTAGCGGCATCACCGGAGATCGACATCGCCGTCAACCTCATGATCAACCGCTCGACCTTGGACGTGCGGCGGGCTTGCGTTGAGGACTTCGTCGATCATGGACTTGTGGTGCCAGAAAGGCGTTGATTCGGCGTGAAATCGGAGGTGCCACAAGTCCAAGATCGGCAGAGGTTCGCCCTGGGCTGCGCGGGTCCGGGGCGCGCTCGGGCCGGGTGGGTCAGCCGCGCGCGGCGACCTGGGCGACGAACGCTCGCCAGGACGTCGGCTCGAAGGCGAGCGCCGGGCCGGACGGGTCCTTCGAGTCCCGTACGCCGACGACGCTCTTCCCGCGACCGGGCGACGGTCGGTGACCGGGCCGGGCCGCCACCGGCCGGAGGTGCCCGCGCTGCGTACGGGCGACGTCCTGCACCTGACCCGGGAGGCGTCGCCGCAGTTCGCCTGCCCGATCAGGGTCCGGTTGATCCGGGTGCTGGACTGGACGACGGACGACGGTTGGTGGTGGGTGGACGTCTAGCGGCTCGGCCCGGACGGCACCGCGACCGCCCGCCGGTCGGTGTTCGTGCGACGGAGCGGGGTGCGTGTGCTGACCCCACCGCCGCCGGTGTCGCAGCGCCGCCCGCGCGTCGGCGCGCTCGTGTGATGGCCCGTCGCCCCGGTCCCGCCGACCACGTCCCGTCGCGGCCGACCTGGCGCTGCCGTGCCTGCGGGTGGCCCGGCCGTGCTCGACGGCGAAGCTGACCCTCCTCGCGCGCTACCGCGAGCGGAGGGCCGAGTTGCGGGCGTACCTCCTGACCCTGCACGAGGCCGCGGCCGAGGAACTGGCCGAGCTGGACGGCGGCCGGCGTCCGGCGGACCTCGAGGACCGCTTCACCGCCTGGGCCGCGCCTCGCGGCTGACCCGCCCCGACCGACCCGCCCGGCGGCCGAGCGGAGGTGCGTCGCCGCCAACCCCGGCTGCTGAACCAGGCCGCGTGTTAAGAAGGGGCCCCTCTCCTACGCGAGGCGTTAACAGGGGGCCCCTCCTTACACCGATCAGGTGCTTGGGTAGCTGCTGTGGTCGGGGAAGTTGCCGTAGAGCCGGTCGTCGCCGCCGACGGTGACGGCCTGCACCAGCAGGTCCCCGCCGACGAAGGCGCCCTTCCAGGAGGCGCCCCGGCCGCCGAACGGCTCGTCCCGGTCGCCCCGGGAGCGGGGCTTGTTGATGCCCACCTTGAACGCCTGGAGGTCCACCGCCAGCTTGCCGGCCAGCTCCTCGTCGTCGCAGGCCAGCGACGCGACCAGCGCGCCGTTGGAGGCGTTCATCGCGGCCAGCAACTCGTCGGTGGTGTCCACCACGACGATGGTGTCCACCGGGCCGAACGGCTCGGCGTGCATCAGGCGGGACCGGCCGGGCGGGGCGAGCAGCACGGCCGGGGCGACGTACGCGGAGGTGTCCTGCCCGTCCAGGAACGGCGCCCCGTCGAGCTTGCCCCGGTGCAGCGGCACGGCCCCGCCGCGGACCGCCTCGTCCACCTTGCGCCGCAGCTCGTCGGCCTTCGCGGCGCTGATGAGCGGGCCGAAGTCCAGCTCGGGCAGCGGGTCGCCGGCGGTCCAGTCGTCGCCGACCGCGAGCGGGTGGCCGAACCGGATCGAGCGGACGACCGGCAGGTACATGTCGAGGAACTCGTCGACCAGGTCCCGCTGGACCACGAACCGGGGGTACGCGGTGCAGCGCTGCTTGCCGTACTCGAAGCCCTTGCGCAGGTGCGCGGCGAGCGTGTCCCACCGGGAGAAGTCCCAGACGCCCCAGGCGTTGAGCCCTTCCTGCTCGATGAAGTGCCGCTTGTCGGAGTCGAGCAGCGCGGCGGCGACCTTGCCGCCGTTGGAGCGCCCGCCGACGAACGCCACCGCGCCGATCTCCGGCGCGCGGACCAGCACCTCGGACAGCTCCTCGCCGCTGCCGGAGAGCAGCGTGGCGGGCAGGCCGGCGCGGCGCATCAGCGCGTGGGCGACGGTGAGGCAGACCGCGCCGCCCTGCGACGGGGTCTTGGCGATCACCGCGTTGCCGGCGAGCAACTGCACCAGCTCGGCGTGCACCAGCACGCTCATCGGGTAGTTCCAGGAGGCGATGTTGCTGACCGGGCCGGGCAGCGGTTCGCGGCCGCCGGCGAGCATCCGCTCGATCTCCCCGACGTACCAGCGCACGCCGTCGAGCGCGCGGTCCACGTCGGCGCAGGCGAGCCGCCACGGCTTGCCGATCTCCCAGACCAGCAGCAGGGCGAGCAGGTCGCGGTGGGCGGTGAGCGCGTCGAGCGCGTCGAGGACCCGGGCGGTCCGCTCGGCGAGCGGGGTACGGGCCCAGTCGCGGTGCGCGGACGCGGCGTGGGCGACCGCGGCGCGTGCCGCGTCGGCGTCGAGGCGGGCCAGGTTCACCAGGACGGTGTTGTCCACCGGGGTGCGGACCGCGGTGGGCGTGCCGGTCTGCCGCCACTGTCCCTCGACGAGGTTGTGCAGCGTGGCGGTGCCGTCGTCGGCGGTGGTGAAGGCCTCCGGGGCGGCGGCCACCGCCCGGGTCAGGGTGTCGGACCAGGAGGTGCCGTCGGCGAGTCTGAGAGCCATCGCGATCTCCTCAGGGTTGTCCGGGGAGCGGCGGCGTCGATGACGCCGCTGGATGGGGCGACTGTCCCGTGCCGGTCGCGCGGCGGGCAACAGTCCATCGATGTGATCTAAGTTACCGACGAGTATCCCGAGGGGTGGGGCGGCGGCCGTCTTCCCAAGTGGTGACCGCGAGATTACATTGTCAACCATCCATGGGAGCGCTCCCGCGCCTCCGCGGTCCACCCCACCACCACCGCCGCACGGCGGCCCGACCGGCACCGTCCGACGCCGATCGCGCCGCCGTGCGGCAGCCCATCCTCCACAGGAGCTCGCCATGCCCCGACCGACCCCGCCGCCGCGCGGTCGCCCGTCCCGCCGGCTGCTCGCCGCCGGCGCCGCGCTGGTGGCCGCACTGGCCACCGCCGTGCCGCTCCCGGCCGCCGCCGCGCCGGCCGCCGCCCCGGCCGGGGCGCAGGCCGCGCCCGCGTTCAACTACGCCGAGGCGTTGCAGAAGTCGCTGTTCTTCTACGAGGCGCAGCAGTCCGGCCGCAAGCCCGCCTGGAACCGGGTCTCCTGGCGCGGCGACTCCGCGCTCACCGACGGCGCGGACGTCGGCGTGGACCTCACCGGCGGCTGGTACGACGCCGGCGACCACGTGAAGTTCGGCTTCCCGATGGCGTTCAGCACCACCATGCTGGCCTGGGGCGCGGTCGAGTACCGCGACGGCTACGTGGCCTCCGGCCAGCTCAGCTACCTGCTCAACAACCTGCGCTTCGTCAACGACTACTTCGTCAAGGCGCACCCGGCGCCGAACGTCCTCTACGGCCAGGTCGGCAAGGGCGACGACGACCACAAGTGGTGGGGGCCGGCCGAGGTGCTGCCGATGGCGCGGCCCGCGTACAAGATCGATGCGAGCTGTGGCGGCGCGGACCTGGCCGGCGAGACGGCGGCCGCGATGGCCGCGTCGTCGATGGTGTTCCGCCCGACCGACGCCGCCTACGCGGACAAGCTGCTCGGCCACGCCAAGCAGCTCTACACGTTCGCCGACACGGTGCGGAAGGCCTACAGCGAGTGCATCACCGACGCGGCCTCGTTCTACAAGTCGTGGAGCGGCTACCAGGACGAGCTGGTCTGGGGCGCGATCTGGCTCTACCGGGCCACCGGTGACGCGACCTACCTGGCCAAGGCGGAGAGCGAGTACGACAAGCTCGGCACCGAGCCGCAGTCCACCACCCGCTCCTACAAGTGGACGATCGCCTGGGACAACAAGCAGTTCGGCGCGTACGTGCTGCTGGCGAACCTGACCGGCAAGCAGAAGTACGTCGACGACGCCAACCGGTGGCTGGACTACTGGACCGTCGGCGTCAACGGGCAGAAGGTGCCGTACTCGCCCGGCGGGATGGCGGTGCTCGACTCCTGGGGCGCGCTGCGCTATGCGGCGAACACCTCGTTCGCCGCGCTGGTCTACAGCGACAAGACCACCGACGCGACCCGCAAGGCCCGCTACCACGACTTCGCGGTCCGGCAGGTCAACTACGCGCTCGGCGACAACCCGCGCAACTCCAGCTACCTGATCGGGTACGGGACCAACGCGCCGAAGAACCCGCACCACCGCACCGCGCACGGCTCCTGGTGGGACAGCCAGACCGTGCCCACCGAGACCCGGCACGTGCTCTACGGCGCGCTCGTCGGCGGCCCGTCGGCGGCCAACGACGCGTACACCGACAGCCGCTCCGACTACGTGATGAACGAGGTGGCCACCGACTACAACGCCGGCTTCACCTCCGCGCTGGCCCGGCTGACCAACGAGTACGGCGGCAGCCCGCGCGCCGGCTTCCCGGCCGCCGAGACGCCGGACATGGACGAGCTGACCGTGGAGACCACGGTGATGCAGGCCGAGCCGCGCGCCACCGGGCTGAAGGCGATCATCTACAACAAGTCGGCGTTCCCGGCCCGGGCGCTGACCACCGGTAAGTTCCGGTACTACTTCCGGCCCGACGGCACCGGCCCGGTGACCGTCACGCCCGGCTACACCCAGGGCTGCCCGTCGCCGTCCACCGCCAAGCAGCTCAGCGGCGACATCTGGTACGTCGAGGTCGACTGCACCGGTTACACGATCGCGCCGGCCGGGCAGTCGCAGCACCGGATGGAGGTGCAGTTCAAGATCGGCGTGCCCGAGGGCGGCACCTGGGACCCGACGAACGACCCCTCCTACCAGGCGACCGCCGGGCCGAACCGGAAGGTGCCGCTCTACTCCGGCGGCGTGCGGGTCTGGGGCGACGAGCCCGGCCCGGCCACCCCGGACACCACCGCGCCGACCGCTCCCGGCACCCCGGTCGCCTCCGGCGTCACGGCCACCGGCCTGACCCTGACCTGGCCCGCCTCCACCGACACCGGCGGCAGCGGCCTGGCCGGCTACGAGGTGACCCGGACCTCGACCGGCACCGATCCGGTGGTCACCGCGGCCACCGGCGCCACGCTCGCCGTCACCGGGCTGACGCCGGAGCGGACGTACCAGTTCACCGTGCGCGCGCTCGACGGCGCCGGCAACCGGTCGGCGGCGTCGACGGCGCTGACCGTCACCACGCCCGCCGCCCCGGCGCCGGACACCACCGCGCCCACCGCGCCCGGCACGCCCACCGCCTCCGCGGTCGGCGCCACCGGCCTGACCCTGGCCTGGGGCCCGGCCACCGACGCGGTCGGGGTCACCGGGTACCGGGTCTACCGGGGCGGGACAGCGCTGGTCGGCTCCACCACCGGCACCACGCTCGCGGTGACCGGGCTGACCGCGTCCACCACCTACACCTTCACCGTGGTCGCGGTGGACGCGGCCGGCAACGTCTCGCCGGCCTCGCCCGGCGTCACGGTCACCACCACGGCCGCCCCGACCGGCGGCGGCTGCGCGGTGACCTGGACGACGAACAGTTGGGACACCGGGTTCACCGCGAACGTCACCGTCACCAACACCGGCACCACGGCGCTCAACGGCTGGACGCTGGCGTTCACGTTCGGCAACGCCGGGCAGAAGGTCGGGCAGGCCTGGTCGGCGAACGTCACCCAGACCGGCACCGCGGTGACCGCCTCGAACCTGTCCTACAACGGCACCCTCGCCGCGGGGGCGTCGACGAGCTTCGGCTTCAACGGCACCCACACCGGCGCGAACCCGAGGCCGACGGGCTTCACCCTGAACGGGGCCGCCTGCACCGTCTCCTGACCGCCGATCGTCGGCGTGGCGAGGCCGGTCGCCCGAGTGCGGCGACCGGCCTCGCTACGCCCTCCGGTCCCAAAAAACATTTCCGAAACTTTTCCGAAACTCTTTGTCCGGGCCGAGGCCCGATGTAAGCATCGACACAGCTAGATATTCCAACCACGACGTCCAGTCGTCCTCGCCCAGACGGCTCGGGTGTTGGCCAGCAAGGAGGCCAAGATGGCAAGGAGCCCATCCGTCCAGCGCGGCGGGAGTTGGCGTCGGCGGTCGCCCGCCGTGCGAGCGGTGCTCGCCGGCGCGGTCAGCGCCGTGACCGTGGCCGCGGTGGCGGTGATGATGCCGTCCGCGAACGCCGCCGCGAGCACGCTGGGCGCGGCGGCCGCGCAGTCCGGTCGCTACTTCGGCACCGCGATCGCGGCCGGCCGGCTCGGTGACTCCACCTACAGCACCATCGCGGCGCGTGAGTTCAACATGATCACGGCCGAGAACGAGATGAAGCCGGACGCGACGGAACCCCAGCGGGGTCAGTTCAACTTCAACTCCGGTGACCAGATCTACAACTGGGCGACCCAGCGTGGCCTGAAGGTCCGCGGGCACACGCTGGCCTGGCACGCCCAGCAGCCGGGGTGGATGCAGAGCCTGAGCGGGAGCAACCTGCGGCAGGCGATGATCGACCACATCAACGGCGTGATGGCCCACTACAAGGGCAAGCTCGCCGCGTGGGACGTGGTGAACGAGGCGTTCAACGAGGACGGCAGCCGTCGTAACTCGAACCTGCAGGGCACCGGGAACGACTGGATCGAGGTGGCGTTCCGCACCGCGCGGGCGGCGGATCCGTCGGTGAAGCTCTGCTACAACGACTACAACATCGAGAACTGGTCGTACGGCAAGACGCAGGGTGTCTACCGGATGATCCAGGACTTCAAGTCGCGTGGCGTGCCGATCGACTGCGTGGGGTTGCAGACCCACTTCACCGGCGGTAGTTCGTTGCCGAGCAACTTCCAGACCACGCTGTCCAGCTTCGCCGCCCTCGGCGTCGACGTGGCGCTCACCGAGGCGGACGTCACCAACGCCTCCACCTCGCAGTACGCCGGGCTGACCCAGGCCTGCGTGAACGTGCCGCGCTGCATCGGCATCACGGTGTGGGGGGTGCGGGACAGCGACTCGTGGCGCTCCGGCGAGAGCCCGCTGCTGTTCGACGGCGGCGGCAACAAGAAGGCCGCGTACACCTCGGTCCTCAACGCCCTCAACGCCGCCGCCCCGACCTCGGGACCGACCTCGGGGCCGACCACCGGGCCGCCGCCGTCCGGCGGCAACGGCCGGATCGTCGGCGTGCAGTCGGGCCGGTGCGTCGACGTGCCCAACGCCACCCAGACCAACGGCACCCGGGTCCAGCTCTACGACTGCAACGGCCAGTCGAACCAGCAGTGGACGTACACGTCGAGCAAGCAACTCATGGTCTACGGCAGCAAGTGCCTCGACGCGAACGGCGCGGGCACCGCCAACGGCACCGGCATCATCATCTGGGACTGCAACGGCCAGGCCAACCAGCAGTGGAACCTCAACTCCAACGGCACCATCAGCGGCGTGCAGTCCGGCCGCTGCCTCGACGTCTGGGGCACCGGCAACGGGCAGCAGATCCAGCTCTACGACTGCCACGGGCAGACCAACCAGCAGTGGCGGACCGACTTCGGCGGCGGCACCACCTCGCCGTCCCCGACCACCTCGCCGACGTCCTCGCCGCCGCCCAGCGGCTGCGCGCTCCCGTCGACCTACCGGTGGTCGTCGACCGGCGCGCTGGCCAACCCGGCGAACGGGTGGGTCTCGGTCAAGGACTTCACCAACGTCGTCTACAACGGCAAGCACCTGGTCTACGCGTCGAACGTCAACAGCGGCGGCTCGTACGGCTCGATGAACTTCGGCCTGTTCACCAACTGGTCCGACATGGCCTCGGCCAGCCAGACCGGGATGAGCCAGGGCACCGTGGCGCCCACCCTGCTCTACTTCGCCCCGAAGAACATCTGGGTGCTGGCGTACCAGTGGGGGCCGACGTCGTTCAGCTACAAGACGTCGAGTGACCCGACCAACGCCAACGGCTGGTCCGCGCCGCAGACGCTCTCCACCGCCACCCTCCCCGACGCGCCGTACGGCGTCATCGACCAGACGCTCATCGGCGACGACCAGAACATGTACCTCTTCTTCGCCGGGGACAACGGCAAGATCTACCGGTCGAGCATGCCGCTCGGGAACTTCCCGGGCAGCTTCGGCTCCAGCTACACGACGATCATGACCGACTCGACGAACAATCTGTTCGAGGGCGTCGAGGTCTACAAGGTGCAGGGCCAGAACCAGTACCTCATGCTCGTCGAGGCGATCGGGAGCCAGGGGCGGTACTTCCGCTCCTTCACCGCCACCAGCCTGGGCGGCACCTGGACCCCGAACGCGGCCAGCGAGAGCAACCCCTTCGCCGGCAAGGCCAACAGCGGCGCGACGTGGACCAACGACATCAGCCACGGTGACCTGGTCCGCAACAACCCCGACCAGACCAAGACCGTCGACGCCTGCAACCTCCAGTTGCTGTACCAGGGCAAGAACCCCAGCGCGGGCGGCGACTACAACCTGCTGCCCTGGCGGCCGGGTGTGCTGACCCTCCAGCGCTAGCCGACCGGACGTGCCCGGCACCGCACGGTGCCGGGCACGCCCGACTCAGTCGGGCAGGTCCTCGGCGAGCAGGTCCATCAACAGGCCGTCGTGCCAGCGCCCGTCCGCGCCGCGCTCGTAACGGCGCATGATGCCCACCGGCCGGAACCCCACCTTCGCGTACGCCCGGATCGCGGCCGTGTTCGCCGCCGCCGGGTCGATGGTGAACCGGTGGTGGCCGTACTCGTCGGCCAGGTGCCGGACCAGCGTGCGGATGGCGTCCCCGCCCAGCCCGGCGCCGCGCGCCGCCGGGTCGAGGAAGACGTCCAGGCTGGCGTGGCGGTAGTCCGGGTCGGTCTCGGCGTACCACTGGATCGCCCCGACCAGCCGGTCCTCGTGCTCGATCACGTAGACGGTCAGCGAGTCGTCGGCCAGGTCGGCGCGGACCGCCCCGGCCAGGTCGTCGTCACCGCGCCACCAGCGGCGTACCTCCGGGGTGGCCCGGATCGCGGCCAGCGCCGCGACGTCGGCGTCCGTCGCCGGCCGCAGCGTCACCGCCCGTCCCCGCAGCACCGCTCAGCCCCGCCGCTCGCCGTGCTCGACGCAGACCGCCGACCAGCCGGCCGGCACGACCTGCACCTTCATCCGCCGCCGGCAGGACGGGCACCAGCGCGGCGGCTCCAGCGCCCGGGCCGCCGCGCACGCCGCGTGCGGGCCGTCGGCCACCGACTCGCCGCACCTGTCGCACCAGCGCGCCACCGGCTGACCGCCGTCGGCGGGCGCGGCGGGTCGGGTCAGCTCGGCGGGTCGGGTCAGCTCGGTCACCATCGCCTCACAGGGTCGCGGAGAGCGCCTTCACCGGCATCTTCAGCTCGGTCAGCAACTTCAGGTCGTCCGTTGCCGGCCGGCCCAGCGTGGTCAGGTAGTTGCCGACGATGACCGCGTTGATGCCGCCGAGCAGGCCGTCGCGGGTGCCGAGGTCACCGAGGGTCAGCTCGCGCCCGCCCGCGTAGCGCAGGATGGTGCGCGGCATGGCCAGCCGGAACGCGGCGATGGCCCGCAGCGCGTCCTTGCCCTCGACCACCGGGCGGTCGCCCAGCGGCGTGCCGGGGCGCGGGTTGAGGAAGTTCAGCGGCACCTCGTGCGGGTCCAGCTCGGCGAGCTGCGCGGCGAACTCGGCCCGCTGCTCCACCGTCTCGCCGAGCCCGAGGATGCCGCCGCAGCAGACCTCCATGCCGGACTCGCGGACCATCCGCAGCGTCTCCCAGCGCTCCTCCCACGAGTGCGTGGTGACCACGTTCGGGAAGTAGGAGCGGCAGGTCTCCAGGTTGTGGTTGTAGCGGTGCACGCCCATCTCCACCAGCTCGTCGACCTGCTCCTGGGTGAGCATGCCGAGCGACGCGGCGACCTGGATGTCGACCGCCTCCCGGATGGCCGCCACCCCGTCGCGCATCTGCTTCATCAGCCGGGCGTCCGGGCCGCGCACGGCGGCCACGATGCAGAACTCGCTGGCCCCGGCCGCGGCGGTCTGCTTCGCGGCCTCCACCAGCGCCGGGATGTCCAGCCAGACGGAGCGCACCGGCGAGGTGAACAGGCCGGACTGGGAGCAGAAGTGGCAGTCCTCCGGGCAGCCGCCGGTCTTCAGCGAGACGATGCCCTCCACCTCGACCTCCGGGCCGCACCAGCGCATCCGCACCTCGTGGGCGAGCTGGAGGGCGGCCGGCAGGTGCTCGTCCGGCAGGTTCAGCACGGCGAGGATGCCGGCCTGGTCGAGGCCGACGCCGTTCTCCAGCACCCGGGTCCGGGCCTGGTCGAGGATCTCTGGCATGGCCGTAACCTAACCCGGCGAGCCGGCACCGCGCCACGCCGGGGCTGCCTGGCCGGGTGGTAACTTCGCCCCGCGGAAGCGCCCGGGCGGGGCGGGAGGTCGGCGGGAGGGGACGGCACGGTGGCGGACTGGCTGGCGGCCCTGGACCGGGGCGCCGAACTGCGCGCCGAGGCGGGCCTGACCCGCACGCTGCGCCCGCGCGCCGCCGACGACGCCGTGGTCGACCTGGCCGGCAACGACTACCTGGGCCTGGCCGCCCACCCGGAGGTCACCGCCGCCGCCACGACGGCCCTGTCCCGGTACGGGCTGGGCGCCACCGGGTCGCGCCTGGTGCGCGGCTCCACCGACCTGCACCACGCGCTGGAGGACGAGCTGGCCGACTGGCTCGGCGTCGACCGGGCGCTGGTCTTCTCCTCCGGCTACCTGGCCAACCTCGCCGCGGTCCGGGGCCTGACCCAGCCGCGTACGCTGCTCGTCTCCGACGCGCACAACCACGCCTCGCTGATCGACGGCTGCCGGATCTCGCGGGCCGAGACGGTGGTGACGCCGCACGGCGACGTGGCCGCGGTGGCCGCCGCGCTGGCCGCCGCGCCGGGCCGCCCCGCCGTGGTGGTGACCGAGTCGGTCTTCTCCGTCGACGGCGACCTGGCCCCGCTCGCCGAGCTGCACGAGGTGACCCGCCGGCACGGCGCGCTCCTGCTGGTCGACGACGCGCACGCGATCGGCGTGACCGGCCCGGCCGGGGCCGGCGGGGTGGCCGCCGCCGGGCTGGCCGGCGAGCCCGACGTGGTGGTCACCGCGACCCTGTCCAAGGCGCTCGGCGGGGCCGGCGGCGTGGTCGCCGGGCCGGCGGAGTTCGTCCGGCACCTGGTGGAGACCGGCCGCACGTTCATCTTCGACACCGCCCCGCCGCCGGCGGTGGTGGCCGGGGTGCACGCCGCGGTGCGGCTCGCCCGGGCCGGTGACGCGCTGCGCGCCGAGCTGGCCGACCGGGTCGCGCTCGCGGTGCGCCGCCTCGGCGCGGCCGGGCTGTCCGTCTCCGCCCCCGACGCGGCGGTGGTCTCGGTGACCGCGCCCGGTCCGGAGGAGGCGACCGCCTGGGCGGCCGCCTGCCGGGACCGGGGCGTGGCGGTCGGCTGTTTCCGCCCGCCGTCCACGCCCGACGGCCGCTCCCGGCTGCGGCTGACCGTCGGCGCCGGGGTGGACCGGGCGGAGTTCGCCCGCGCGCTGGACGTGATCGTGGAGTGTGTCTCATGAGTGACGGCTGGACCGGGGCGGTGCTGGTGACCGGCACCGACACCGAGGTCGGCAAGACCGTGGTGACCGCGGCGGTGGCCGCCGCCGCGCAGGCGGCCGGCCTGCGGGTCGCGGTGGTCAAGCCGGGCCAGACCGGCACGGCCACCGGCGAGCCCGGCGACGTCGACTCGGTGACCCGGCTGGCCGCCCCGCTCACCGGCCGCACCCTGGCCAGCTATCCGGACCCGCTCGCCCCGCTGGCCGCGGCCCGGGTCGCCGAGCTGCCGCCGCTGGAGCTGTACAGCGCGGTCGACGCGATCCGCGAGGAGGCCGACAAGCACGACCTGGTGCTGGTCGAGGGCGCCGGCGGGCTGCTCGTACCGATGGGACTGCGCCCGTCCGGCGAGCCCTGGACGGTGGCCGACCTGGCGGTGTCGCTGGGCGCGCCGGCGGTGGTGGTGGCGCGGGCCGGGCTCGGCACGCTCAACCACACCGCGCTGACGCTGGAGGCGCTGGAACGGCGGGCCGTCCCGGCCGGCGTGGTGATCGGCGCCTGGCCGGCGGAGGCGGAGCTGGTGCACTGGCTCAACCTGTCCGAGCTGGTGCCGAACCTGCTCGGCGCGGTGCCGGCCGGCGCCGGCGGGATGGACCCGGGCGTGTTCCGCCGCTCGGCCCCCGGCTGGCTCACCCCCGCCCTCTACGGCGTGCTCGACGACTGGCGGGCCTGGGCCGAGGAGAGCGGTTAAGGCGGGGCCCCTTCTTAACGCATTCGGTAGAGGAGGGGGCCCCTTTTAACGCCGCCGCCGCCCCGGCTGATCGCGCCGGGTGCGCACCTGACCTTCGTCGGTGTCCGGGCCGGCCGGGCGTGGGTAGCGTGACTGCCGTGAACCTGCGCCCGCTGTCGTGGACGGCCCGTACCCGGACCGGTGACCTGCTGCTCTGGGCCGTGCTCGCGACGCCGGTGACGTACGCCCGGCTCACCCCGCCGTGGCGCTCGCACGAGGCGCCGCTGCTGGTCGGGATGCTGGCGCTGCTCGGCCTCGCGGTGGTGATGGGCCGCCGCCGGCCGCTCGCGGCGGTGCTGCTGGTGGTGGCGGGCTCCCTGGTGGACGGCAACGTGATGTTCGCCATCCCGGTCTTCGGCTACCTCGCCGGGCTGCGCGACGCGCGGGCCGCCCCGGCGGCGGCCGTGTTCGCCGCCATCGCGCTCACCGGCACCGTGCTCAACCTGGGCCTGCTCGACACCGAGCCGGCCGTCTGGTTCCAGCTCGCCTCGGTGCTGCTCTTCGCCGGCGTGTTCCCCTGGCTGCTGGGCCGGCTGCGACGGCAGCACCGGGCGCTGGCCGAGGCCGGGCGGCGGCACGCCGAGCAGGAGCGCCGGAGCGCGGCGGAACAGGTACGCCTGCGCGAGCGGGCCCGGATCGCCCAGGACATGCACGACTCGCTCGGCCACGACCTGAGCCTCGTCGCGCTGCGGGCGGGCGCGCTGGAGCTGGCGACCGGGCTGTCCCCGGCCCACCGGGCGGCGGCGGGGGAGCTGCGGGCCAGCGTCGCCGCGGCGACCGAGCGGCTGCACGAGGTGATCGGCGTGCTGCGCGAGGAGCCCACCCGGCGTCCGCCCGGCGAGACGGTCGCCGACCTCGTCGACGGCGCCCGCGACGCCGGGATGACCGTGCACCTGCGCGGCGGGACGTCCGCCGACGCCCCCGCCGGCCTGCCGCCGCTCGTCGCGCACGCCGTGCACCGGGTGGTCCGGGAGGCGCTCACCAACGCCGCCCGCTACGCGCCGGGCGCCCCGGTCACGGTCACCGTGGCCCGCGCCGCCGACGCGGTCACGGTCGAGGTGGTCAACCCGCCGGCCCCGGCGGACCCGCTGCCCGGGCCGGCGTCGCACGGCTCCGGGCTGCTGGCGCTGCGCGAGCGGGTACGCCTCGCCGCAGGCGCCCTGGACGCCGGCCCCCGCGACGGCGGCTGGGTGGTCACCGCCCGACTCCCGGTGCCCGCCGCCGTCACCCCGGGCGACGCCCCTCCGCCGGGCGGGGTCCGACCCGACGGCGACCCGGTGACGGTCGGCGACCCCGGCGAGGCGCACCACGGCGGGTGGCCCGCCGACGAGGCGCGGCGGCTGCGGGAGGCCCGCCGGCGGGTACGGCGCAGCGTGCTCGTCGCGTTCGGCGCGCCGGCCGGGCTGGCGGTGGCGCTGGCGCTGATCTACTACCCGCTGGCCACCGCCGGCGCGGTGCTCGACCGTCCCGGCTACGACCGGCTGCGGCTGGGCGAGCAGCGTGACACGCTCGGGCTGCCCCGGCGGCAGGCCGACCCGCCCCCGACCGGCGCGGCCCCGGGCTGCGAGTTCTACACCGACGGCAACTTCCCGTTCGCGGAGCCCACCTGGCGGCTCTGCTTCCGCGACGGCCGGCTGGTCAGCAAGGAGCGGATCGCGTCATGACCGACGACCACGGGCGGCCCCTGCGGGTGGTGCTCGCCGACGACGAGGCGCTGGTGCGGGCCGGGGTCCGGGCGATCCTGGCCGCCGACCCGGGCATCGAGGTGGTCGGCGAGGCGGGCGACGGCCCCGCCGCGGTGGAGCTGGTGCGTGCGCACCGGCCCCGGGTGGCGTTGCTGGACGTCCGGATGCCGCGCGGCGACGGGCTCGACGCGGCGGCGCAGATCCGTCGCCTGGTGCCGGAGACCGCACCGGTCATGCTGACCACGTTCGGCGACGACGACCTGATCGCCCGCGCGCTCGGTATCGGCGCGGCGGGCTTCCTGCTGAAGTCCGGCGACCCCAGGGAACTGTTGGCCGGGGTGCGCGCGGTGGCCGACGGCGGGGCCTACCTGTCGCCCCGGGTGGCCCGTCGGGTGATCGAGTTGAGCGGTGGGCGGCTCGCCCGTGGCCCGTCCGCCCGGGACCGGCTGGCCGGCCTGACCGACCGGGAGCGGGAGGTGCTCGCGCTGGTCGGGGCGGGCCTGTCCAACGCCGAGATCGCCCGCCGGCTGCATCTGGTCGAGGGCACCGTGAAGAGCTACCTGACCAGCGTCTTCACCCGGCTCGACGTGCGCAACCGGGTGCAGGCGGCGATCCTCGCGTACGAGGCGGGGCTGGTCCCGCCGGCAAGCTGACCAGCCCCGCCCCGGCGACGGTCAGGCGTCGCGCCGGGCCAGCGCCCACCGGCCGAGCGCCAGCGCGGCGACGGCCCAGCCGGCGAGCAGCAGCAGCCCCACGGCCGCCGGATAGGGCTCGGTGTCACCGGCCAGGAAGTGGGTGCCGGCGACGCCGGGGAACCCGTCCGCGATCCGGTTGAGCACGGTGATGTCCGGCTCCTGCAGGGACAGCGGCACGATGTAGAGCAGCGCGAGGAGCACGGTCAGGGTCAGCACCGGGCCGCGCAGCGCCGCGGCCAGCCCGAGCGCCAGCACGCCCACCATCGTCAGGTACGCGGCGCAGGCCAGCACGTCGGTCACCGTGGCGCCCCACGGCGCGCGCCCCCACTCGCCCAGCACCGGCCGGGCCACCGCCGCGCCGACGGCGGCGAGCAGCAGCCCGACGCCGAACGTCACCGCGCCGACCACGATCGCCTTGGCCGCGAGCACCCGGCTCCGCGACGGGGTGCAGCGCAGCGTGGTACGGATGGTGCCGGTGGCGAACTCGCTGGTGATCGCGAACAGGCCGAGGCCGAGCACGACGAACTGGGTCAGCTCCAGCGAGCCGGCCACCACGTCGCCGACGTCGAGCACGCCCGGGTTCACGGTCGGGTCGTCGTCGGTGTTGGCGTTCACCGCGTAGATGGCGAACTGGGCGGCGGTCGCCGCCATGGTGACCAGCGCGGCGACGAGCGTCCACCAGGTGGAGCGCACCGACCAGAGCTTGGTCCACTCGGCGGCCACCGCACCGGCGAGCGGGTGGCCGGCCGGCACGGGCCGGCGTACCGGCCGGGCGCGGCCGAGCGTGGGCGACGTGGTCATCGGGTGCCACCTCCGGTCGGGCCGGCGGCGAACTCCACGCTGCCGGCGGTCAGCTCCAGGAACGCCTCCTCCAGGGAGGGCGCGACCGGGGTCAGCTCGTGCAGCCGCACCCCCAGCTCGTACGCGAGGTCGCCGACCCGGCCGGCGGTGCTCCCGGCGACGGTGAGCCCGCCCCCGTCGGCGGTGACCGTGGCGCCCTCGGCGGCCAGCCGGTCGGCGAGCGTGGCGAGCGCCGCCGGCTCCGGCCCGTGGACCCGGACCGAGGCGGCCGGCCGGGCGGCGATCAGCTCGGCCAGCGGCGCGTCGGCCACCAGCCGGCCGCGCCCGAGCACCACCACCCGGTCGGCGGTCTGCTGCATCTCGCTCATCAGGTGGCTGGAGATCAGCACCGTGCGGCCCTCGTCGGCGAGCCGCCGGGTGAAGCCGCGGATCCAGCGCACCCCGTCCGGGTCGAGCCCGTTGACCGGCTCGTCGAGCAGCAGCACCGGCGGGTCGCCGAGCAGCGCGCCGGCGATGCCGAGCCGCTGCCCCATGCCCAGCGACAGCGCCCGGCCCGGCTTGCCGGCGGCGCGGGCGTCCAGGCCGACCAGGTCGAGCACCTCCGCCACCCGCCGGGCCGGTACGCCGTTGCTGCGCGCCATCGCCCGCAGGTGCGCCGCGCCGGAGCGGGCCGGGTGCACGCCGGTGGCGTCGAGCAGCGCGCCCACCTCGTACAGCGGGTGGCGCAGGGTGCGGTAGGGCCGGCCGCCGACCAGGGCCTCGCCGGCGGTGG
The DNA here is from genome assembly GCF_013694245.2 of Micromonospora ferruginea. NCBI lineage: Bacteria > Bacillati > Actinomycetota > Actinomycetes > Micromonosporales > Micromonosporaceae > Micromonospora > Micromonospora robiginosa. Next base: position 3,652,977 of record NZ_CP059322.2, on the reverse strand, counting down.
GCCGGTCCAGCCCGAGCACCATCCGCATGGTGGTGGACTTGCCGGCGCCGTTCGGGCCGAGGAACCCGGTCACCTGGCCGGGGCGGATCTCGACGGTCAGGTCGTCGACGGCGGTCACCCCGCCGAACCGTTTCGTCAACCCACGAAGTGTGATCATGCGCCGACGCTAGGCGGCGAGCCGCACGCGCCACCGCCGCCGAACGGCACCCACCCACCCCCACTTTGGTAAGGCGGGGGCCCTTCTTAACGCATTCGGTAGAGGCGGGGGCCCCGCTTAACAGCGGCGTTAAGCGGGGCCCCCGCCTAACACGGGGGCGTTAAGCGGGGCCCCCGCCTTACAGGCAGTCAGCGGCGGGCGCCGGGTGGGGTCGGATCCAGCTCCCACACGGTGGTGCGCTTGACCCGGACGCTCTCCAGCGCCTCGGACACCGGCACGTCGTACGTCGCCAGGGCGTGGAAGCGTTCGCGCGGCAGGAACGCCCGGTCCGGGTCGCCCACCAGTACGCGCGCGCCGGCACGGGCGGCCCGGAGCAGGAAGCGCAGCATCCGCCGGGCCATCGCCTCGCTGTAGAACACGTCGCCGGCCAGCACCACCTCGGCGTCCCCGGCGTCGGAGTCGAGCACGTCGCCGAGTTCGGCGTCGACGCGTACCCCGTTGGCGTCGGCGTTGAGCGCGACCGCCGCGACGGCCCGCTCGTCCACCTCGACGGCCCGGACGGCGGCCGCGCCGGCCCGGGCGGCGGCGATCGCGACCAGGCCGGAGCCGGAGGCCAGGTCCAGCACCCGGCGGCCGGCGACCACCTCCGGGTGGTCGGTCACGTGCCGGGCGAGCGCCTGCCCGCCGGCCCAGGCGAAGGCCCAGAACGGCGGCGGCTGCGAGCTGCGGAACTCGCCCTCGGTCAGCTCCCAGAGGCCGATCGGCTCGTCGGCCTGGTGCAGCCGCACCTCGGGGACGAACGCGACCGGGGCGAGGCGGGCGTGCAGCCGGACGAACGCAGCGGACAGCTCGGACACCCGCCGATTGTGTCGTACGGCCGATTCCGGGCGTGTCGGCGGGCGGCGGTGACCGGTTCACCACCGTCGGTGAAAAGACCCCCCGATGTTGACGTTGGATGCGAACACGCCCGTCTACCGGGCCGCCCGGCCCGCTCCTAGCGTTGCCTGTGGACACGACCGACGTGAGGAGGGGCCCTGGTGAGCGGCTGGCGGCACGCGCTGCGGATCGGGCTGGTGCTGACCTGTCTGGCGGGAGCCGGCTACGGCGGGGCCGCGCCGGCCCGGGCGGCGGCGGCCTTCTCCACGGAGTTGAGCGGGCTGCCCGACGAGTTCACCGCCGGCAACCGGGTGGAAACGCTCTCCGCGGTGGTGTCCCGCTCCGACCGCGCCAACCGCGACGACTGCGTCAAGGTGCGCTGGTCGATGCTGCTGCGGGTGCAGGGCCTGCGGCTGGACCAGGTCAAGGTGGACCGGGTGGAGGAGACCGGCTCGTTCCCGTTGGAGATCCGCACCGAGGGGGACACCGCGCGGCTGACCGACCGGGAGCTGGATCCGGGCGTGCTCTGCCCCGGGCGCACGGTCACCGCCCGCTACCGGGTGGCGTTCGCCGAGGACGTGGGGCGTGGCCAGGTGAGCATCGCCGCCGAGGCGTACGACCCGCAGTTGCGGCTGCTGGCCCGGCGGACCGCCTCGCGCCAGGTGGTGGGCGAGGCGGCCGCGCCGACGCCGGAGCCGACGGCGACCAGCGCCGAGCCGACCGACCCGCCCAGCGAGGAGCCGGTCGCCGAGGAGTCGGAGACGGACGAGTCGACCGACCCGGCGGTGGTGGAGCCGCCGGCGAACGCCGCCGGGCAGCCGGTCGCCTCGACCGGGGGGTTCGGCGTGGTGCAGGCCGCGTTCCTGCTCGGCGGGCTGCTGCTCTTCCTCGGCGCGGGCCTGCTGTTCCGGATGCGGCGCCTGCTCCGTCCCGCCGGTGACCCGGACGGGGACCTTGCGCCGTCGTTCGAGCGGCGACGGACCCGGCGACGCGGGCGGTGACCGGCCTCAGCCGGCGGCGGCCTGCGCGTACGCGGGCGCGGCGTCGGCGGTCCGGGGCGGGCGCAGCGACAGCACGGCGCCCAGGCCCGGCACCTCCTGCCGGTCGACGGTGAACTGGGCGGCCAGCGACCGGCGCAGGTACGCCAGCGACTCCGGGTCGGCGGCGGACATCTCCGGCGCGCTGTCCCCGGTGGCGACCAGGTGCACCTCGCCGGCCAGCAGCAGCGACGAGTTGACGAACTGGCACAGCTCGGGCCAGAGCAGGTAGCGCCAGAAGTCCACGCTGACCACCGCGTCGAGGCTGCCGGGCGCCAGCGGTGGGGCGAGCCCGATGAGGTGCAGGTTGGTCGGCCCGACCGGCGCGGTGTGGTCGAACGTCAACGCCTCCGCGGGCAGCCCGGCGTCGGCGCTGCCGCTGCCCACCCAGAGCACCCGGGGGCCGGGCAGCCGGTCGGCGAGCCGTGCCACGGCGGGGCCGATCGCGCAGGTCGACCGCGCCACGCTGGCGCGCACCAGGGAGCGGAAGAACAGGATCCGCTTGACCGCCTCCGGGCCCACGATGACGCTGAGGAACTCCCACTCCAGGCAGGGGTAGAGCGCCATGATCGAGCGGGTGTTGGCCATCATCTCGGCCCAGTTGCGGCCCATGTCGCGGTGGTGCGGCAGGTGCACGACGCGGGCGTCGTCGTCGTAGGAGAAGGTCGCCCCGGCCCGGTCCACCCGGTAGAACAGCTCGATGTCCTCCATGCCGTAGCTGAGCGCGAACTCCTCGCGGAAGCCGTCGACCCGGTCGAACAGCTCGCGGGGCAGCGAGATGTTGTGCGTGTAGGCGACGGTCCAGCCGACCTCCAGCCAGTCCCGGCGCTCGTCCGGCACGCCGTCCGGGGGAAAGCGCATGTCACCGCCGTGCGGTGAGAGGCGGGGGATCGCCGCCGGCTCGTCGCGCAGCACGGCGGGCAGGTGGGCCAGCCCGATGTCGTCCCGGCGACCGATCAGCACCGGGGCGGCGTCCGGCGCGCGGTGGTGGGCCAGGTGCCGTTCCAGCAGGTCGGGCAGCGCCCAGGAGTCGGCGTCGAGGAAGACGATCAGGGGCGTGGTGGCGTGCCGTACGCCCTCGTTGCGGACGCCGGAGCGGCCACGGCGCTCGGGCAGCTCGATCAGCCGCAGCCGCAGGCCGGCGCCGGCGGCCAGCGCCGCCGGGTAGCCGTCGGGCGAGCCGCCGTCGCGCACCACGACGACCTCGAAGCGGTCCGGCGGCAGCGTCTGGCGGGCCAGCGCCCGCAGGGTCAGCTCCAGGCAGTGCGGGTCCTGGTAGGTGGGTATGACGACGGTCAACTCGGGGGTGGGCGACGTCATGCGTGATCTCCGTTCGTCGGTCCGCGGCGGACGTGCGCCGTCGGGGCCACCGGCGCGGCGGGTTCGTTGCGGATCGCCGACGCGGGCGTGCGGGAGGGGACCGGCCGGGGGGGGTGGAGGCCGGAGAAGCCGTGATGAGGATGATTCACGATAACCGTACGCATAGTTGACAGTCACTGAAGGTAGGGGGTTGGTAGGGGTGGGCCGCTTTACAAAAACTTTGCTCTTGTAAAAGAGTCGGACGACTGACACAGTCGGGGCAGGAGCAACCGATCGGAGTCCGACGATGCCCACCGACACCGTTCCGTGGCGGGACACCCGCAAGCCGCTCTGGCCCCTCGCCCTACTCGTGCCGGCGCTGCCGTTCGCGGGCTGGTCCCTCTGGCACGCCACCGGCTCGGCCTGGGCCTGGTGGCTCACCCCGGCCGTGGTCTTCGGCCTGATCCCGCTGGTCGACCTGTGGATCGGCGACGACCGGGAGAACCCGCCCGAGGAGGCGGTGCCGGCGTTGCAGGCCGACGGCTACTACCGCTGGCTCACCTACCTCTACCTGCCCGCCCAGTACGCCGCCCTGGTGCTGTGCTGCGCGGTCTGGGCCGGCGGCCGGCTCTCCTGGGTGGCCGCCGCCGGCCTGGTCGCCACCGTCGGGGTGGTGGACGGCATCGCCATCAACACCGCACACGAACTCGGGCACAAGCGGGAGCGGGCGGAACGCTGGCTGTCCAAGATCGCCCTGGCGCCGACCGGGTACGGGCACTTCTTCGTCGAGCACAACCGGGGCCACCACACCCGGGTCGCCACCCCGGAGGACCCGGCCAGCTCGCGGCTCGGCGAGACGTTCTGGGCGTTCTGGCCGCGTACCGTCGTCGGGAGCCTGCGCTCGGCCTGGCGGCTGGAGACCGCCCGGTTCCGGCTCCGCGGGCGCAACCCGTGGACGTGGCGTAACGAGGTGCTCAACGCCTGGGCGATGACCGTGGCGCTCTACGCCGTGCTGGCGGTGGCGTTCGGGCCCGGCGTGCTGGTCTTCCTCGTGCTCCAGGCGGTGGTCGGCTTCTCCCTGCTGGAGGCGGTCAACTATCTGGAGCACTACGGCCTGGCGCGGCAGCGCACCGCGGCCGGCCGCTACGAGAAGGTCGACCCGCGGCACAGCTGGAACAGCGACCGGACCGTCACCAACGTCTTCCTCTTCCAGCTCCAGCGGCACAGCGACCACCACGCCAACCCGCTGCGCCGCTACCAGACGCTGCGCAGCTTCGACGCCTCGCCGCAGCTCCCGGCCGGCTACGCCACCATGGTGGTCGCGGCGCTGGTGCCGCCGCTCTGGCGCCGGCTGATGGACCACCGGGTGCTGGCCCACTACCGCGGGGACCTGGCGGCGGCGAACGTCCACCCGCCGGCCCGCGCCCGCGTCGCCCGCCGGCTCAGTCGAGCTGGCTCGGCTCCAGGCTCAGCTCCCGCGCCGCGACCAGCCGGACCCACTCGGCGATCTGCCGGCGGGTGATCACCCGCTCGTGCACCGCGAGCTGCACGGCCAGGCCGTCCATCACGGCGCTGATCCGCCAGGCGGCGCCGGCCGGGTCGGGGCAGTCGAACGTGCCGTCGGCCACCCCGTCGGCGATCACCGTGGCGAGATCCTGCCGCCAGCGCAGGTCGAGGCGGCGGGAGAGCTTCTCCAGCTCGGGGGTGCGCATCGACTCGGCCCAGCCGTCGATCCACATCGACCAGGAGGTGGACCGGCCGGTCGGCGCGTAGAGGCGGAGCATCCGGCGCAGCTTGGCCAGCGGCGGCGCGGAGGAGCGGAGCACCGCGTCGAGCCGGGCCAGGTCCTGCTCGACGGCGTACGCGAAGGCCTGCGCGAGCAGGCGGTCCTTGGTGGCGAAGTGGTAGAAGACGAGCGCCTGGCTGACCCCGGCGGCCTCCGCCACGTCGGCGGTACGGGTGTTGGCGAGCCCTCGTTCCGCGATCACCTCGCAGGCGGTGCGCAGCAGCGCATCCAGGCGGATCTCGGCGGCTCGTCTCGTCACGCCCGTTACGGTAACCCATCCGAATGACCACGAGGAGTTACCGGACCGGCCGGTCGGCGGTAGCACAGTCGGATGCCGGACACTCCGCCCGCCGGCCAGGATCCGCAGGTGAGCACGCCTGCGGCGGCCCGACGGAAGCATGCCACCCAGGCTCCTAGGAAGCCGGCAGGTGGTCGCCCACCCCTCCGGGCGGACTCGCCGAAGGGGGATCCGATTTGGCAACCGTTCCTCCGCTCGGCTAAAGTTCTCATCCGTCACCGGGAAACGCCGGGGGCGTGCGGACGTAGCGCAGCTGGTAGCGCATCACCTTGCCAAGGTGAGGGTCGCGGGTTCGAATCCCGTCGTCCGCTCGGAGATGCCGCCACGCATGTCGGGGGCAACCTCGGTGGAGTGGCCGAGAGGCGAGGCAACGGCCTGCAAAGCCGTGTACACGGGTTCAAATCCCGTCTCCACCTCGCATTGACGAGGGCGATTGGCGCAGTGGGAGCGCGCTTCCTTGACACGGAAGAGGTCACTGGTTCAAACCCAGTATCGCCCACCAGCGAAGAAGGCCGTGCCGATCATTCGGCACGGCCTTCTTGGTCGTCCGGGTCACCCCGACGCGCCCACCAGCGCATCCGCCACCGCCGTCCGGCTGCTGAGCTGTGACCGGCCCTGCCGCCGGGTCACCACCAGGCCGGCGGCCCGCAACGCGGTGAGGTGCTGCGAAACCCCGGCCGGCGAGAGCCCGGTGCGCCGGGACAGCTCCGTGGTCGACCGGGGTGCGTCCAGCGCGGCCAGCAGCCGCGCCCGGCCTCGCCCCAGCACCGCGCCCAACGCGTCCGGCGCGCGCACCGGCGTCTCCCACAGGGTGCCGACGCCGCGCGCCGGGTAGGCGAGCTGCGAGACGTCGCCGGCCGCGATGCTCAGCACCGACGGCCAGACGAACACCGAGGGCACCAGCACCAGACCACCGCCGGCCGGCACGTCCGGCGCCGTGCAGTGGCGCTGGCCGACCAGCAGGGCGTCGCCCTCCCAGCGGACCCGTTCGTGCAGGTCGTTGAGGAGCCCGGCGGCGCCGTCCGTCGCCATCCGGCGGGCCCGGTGGAAGACGTCGGCGTCGAGCACCGCCCGGATGCGCGGCCAGTCCGGCGCGACGGCCAGCCGCCAGTAGGCCTCCACCTCGCCCGCCAGCCGGGCCAGCCCGGCGGCCGGGTCGGCGTACAGGGCGCTCACCGCCGCCGGTCGCGGGCCCGGCAGCAGGTCGAGGTCGGCGCGGACCGCCGCCGGCGGGGTGGCGCGCAGCGTGGCCAGTTCCTCGGCCAGGTCCGGGTCCAGGCCGGCCGGCGGCGGGGTGAGGAAGTCCGGCAGGTAGCCCGGCGCCGGCGGGACCAGCCGCCACAACAGGGCGTCCGCGCCGTCGAGCAGCCCCGCCTCGGCCAGCCTCGGCCGGACCCGGGCGACCCACGGCAGGTGGATCGCGTGCCGGCCGGGATCGCGGAGCACCCGGATGCCGGCCATCACCTCCCACAGGCCGGACAGCGCGAACCGGACCCGCGCCACCGCGCCCGCCGACAGCCCGATAGCGACCACGCCGCCCCCTTCGTTTCAGCCAGGACTGAAACATTACGGCGGGCGGCCCGGCCCACCGAGACTGGCCGGCTGAACGAGCAGCAGACCCTCGCCCAGCAATTCCGTAGCCTCCACCGACCCGGCGAGCCGTTGGTCCTGGTCAACGCGTGGGACGCGGCGAGCGCCCGGATCGTGGCCGCCGCCGGCGCCCGCGCGGTCGCCACCACCAGCGCCGGCGTCGCCTGGAGCCGCGGCGCGCCCGACGGCGACGCGCTCGCCCGCGACCAGGCCGTCGACGTGATCCGGCTGGTCGCCGCCGCGGTGCGGCTGCCGGTCACCGCCGACATCGAGGCCGGGTACGGCGACACCCCCGACGAGGTGGCCGAGACCGTGACGGCGGTGCTCGACGCGGGCGCGGTCGGGGTGAACGTGGAGGACGCGCGGCACGACGGGAACGGGCCGCTGCGTCCGGTCGACGACCAGTGCGCCCGCCTCGCCGCGGTCCGGGCCGCCGCCGACCGCGCCGGCATCCCGCTGTACGTCAACGCGCGGGTCGACACGTTCCTGCGCGGCGCCGGCGGGGTGCCCGAGACGGTGGCGCGCGCCGAGGCGTACCTGGCCGCCGGAGCGGACGGCATCTTCGTGCCGGGGACGGTCGACCCGGAGACCGTGGCGGCGCTGGTGGCGGCCGTTCCCGCACCGCTGAACGTGCTGGCCGGGCCGGGCGCGCCGCCGATCGCCGAGCTGGCCCGGCTCGGGGTGGCCCGGGTCAGCCTCGGGTCGGCGGTCGCCGAGGCGGCGTACGCGGTGGCCCGGCGGGCGGCGGCGGAGGCGTTCGGCGCCGGGACCTACGACGCGCTGACCGACGCCCTCGACTACGGCACGATCAACGCGCTGATGCGGGACTGACCCGGAAACCCGGACGGGGACGCCGCGGTGGCGTCCCCGTCCGGGTCGGTGCTCGGGGACCGATCAGCTCCGTCGGCCCCCGGTGCGGATCACATCGGCGGGGCGACGTCCCGGCGCTCCTCGACCCGGCGGTACTCCACCGGCTGCTCGGCGGCGGTGGTGGTGACCACCTGGCGGCGCCGGCCCCAGACCAGCGTCGTCATGATCAGGCCGAGCACGCCGGCCGCCATCAGGATCCAGCCGACGACGTCGAGGTCGACCCCGCCGACGCTGGCGTTGAGCGCGAACGTGAGGATCGCGCCGACCGCGATCAGGAAGATGCTCGTACCGATACCCACGACAGCCTCCTTCAGGGGGGTGGTTGTGCTGTCGTGTCGGTCAGTACCCCGGCGACGAGCAGCGCAATCCCGCCGCGCGGGGGGCTGTCGCGGGGCGATCTTGGCGTCGGGTAGAGTTCGTCCTGTCGCCGACGCGAGTCGGCGGCGACGCGGACGTAGCGCAGCTGGTAGCGCATCACCTTGCCAAGGTGAGGGTCGCGGGTTCGAATCCCGTCGTCCGCTCGCGAACTGCCCCGGGCGATTGGCGCAGTGGGAGCGCGCTTCCTTGACACGGAAGAGGTCACTGGTTCAAACCCAGTATCGCCCACCGAAGATCACTTCTCCGCCGCCGGATCGGCGAGCGTTCCCCGCCGGCCGGTGTCGGCACCGGCCACATCGGTCACCACACGGCACCGACAGCCGGCCACCCCTCCACCGTGCGGGTTATGGAGCCGTGGACCGCCGCGTGTCAGGGTGAGGCCCGATACGCAGGGAGGCGGTCACATGCGGACGATCGGGCAGGGACGATGGCGGCGGACGGCCGCCCGGCTGGGCGTGGCGGCGGTCGTCGCCGCGGCCGGGGTGACGGCGGGAGCCGCGCCCGCGCAGGCCACCGCGACCCGGACCGTGGCGTTCTGGAGCATGGACGAGCCGGCGGCGTCGACCGTGCTCAAGGACAGCAGCGGCAGCGGGCGGCACGGCACGGTCGGCGGCGAGGTGGTCACCGGCGCGATCTACGCCGGGGCGACCGGCCACCGCTTCGCCACCCACCTGCCCACCGACCAGGAGTACGTGCCGGGCCACGTGGACCTGGTGCCGCACAGCACCGACCTCAACCCGGACGCCGGCGACTTCTCGGTGACCATCCGCTACCGGACCACGTACTCCTTCGGGAACATCCTCCAGAAGGGACAGGGCAACACCACCGGCGGCTACTGGAAGTTCGAGGCGCCGGGCGGCAAGCCGAAGTGCCTGTTCCGCGGCGGCGACGGCGCCTCGCGCACCGGCTACACCGACGTGCCCATCGCCGACGGCCAGTGGCACACGGTCACCTGCAACCGCACCTCCGCCTACGTGGAGATGTACGTCGACGGGGTGCGCACCAGCCGGCTGAACGGGCCGACCGGCACCATCGCCAACACCTGGCAGCTCTCCGCCGGCGGCAAGAGCCAGTGCGACGGTACGAAGGTGACCTGCGACTACTTCGCCGGTGACATCGACTACGTGAAGATCCTCAAGGGGTCGGGCGGCCCGGCCAACCAGGCGCCGGTGGCCGACCTGGCACCCACCTGCGCCGGCCTGGTCTGCACGTTCTCCGCCGCCGGTTCCACCGACGCCGACGGCGCGATCCAGGACCACCGCTGGGACTTCGGCGACGGCTCCACCGCGGGCACCGTCTCCGTGCCGACCACCTCCCACACGTACGCGGCGGCCGGCACCTACCCGGTCACGCTCACCGTCACCGACGACCGGGGCGCCACCGGCGTCGTGACCGTCGACGTCACCGTCGCACCGGTGCCGGAGCGGATCTCCTTCGTCGGCCAGGACACCGCGAACGCCAACTGGACCAGCCACACGGTGACCGTCCCGCCCGCCGTGCAACCCGGCGACACGCTGCTGCTCCTGCTCAGCCAGAACACCCACACCGGCACCGGCGAGCCGACCGGGGTGACCGGGTGGAACCGCCTCGACCGGTTCGACGGCGGCTACGCCACCACCACCGCCTGGTGGAAGACCGCGACGGCCGGCGACGCGGGCACCGCGGTCCGGGTGGCGCTGGACAGTCAGGCGAAGGGCAACCTGGTGGTGGCCGCGTACCGGGGGGCCGCCCCGGGCGCGCCGGTGTTCGCCCGGGCCACCGACCCGGCCAGCACCGCCGTCCGGACCACCCCCTACGCGCCGGTGACCGCCGGGCAGAGCTGGGCCGTGTCGTACTGGATGCACGGTGACGCCGCCTCCACCGCGCTCACCCCGCCGGCCGGGGTCTCGGTCCGCAGCAACAGCTCGCAGACCGGCGGCGGCCGGGTGACCGGGCTGCTCGCCGACTCGGCGAGCAGCGTCCCGGCCGGCAGCTACGGCGGTCTCGCCGCGACCGGCGCGGCGGCCAGCACGACCACCACCACGTGGACGTTCGTCCTGGCCCCTTGACCGGGTACGCGTGAAGGCCGGCACCCGTTTCGGGGTGCCGGCCTTCTTCGCGCTTACTTGGTCCAGTGCTGGGCGACGAGGTCGGTGGCCTGCTTCTCCCACTGGGCGTAGGCGTCGGGGTAGGCGGAGACCTGCACGGTCTGCGCGGCGTCGGTCAGGGGCATGTCCTGCCAGCCGTCGACCTGCTTGAGGCCCTTGAGGAACGCGAGGGTGGAGTGCTCGGGGTCGGTGATCTGCTCCGGCGTGCCCCAACCACTGGAGGGGCGCTGCTGGAACAGACCCAGCGAGTCATGGTCGTTGCGGTCGCCGAGGTGGCCGAGGTTCTCCAGCTTCGACTCCTGCAGGCTGGTGGCGATCGAGATGACCGCGGCCCGCTCGGGCAGGCCGGCTTTCTTCGTCGCGGCGATGATCGCCTTCACGTTGGCGGTCTGCTCACCGTTGAGCGCGATGGTCGACTGCTCACCCTGCACGGTGGCCGTCACCGGCTTGCCGGCGGCATGCGCGGTGTCGGCGTGCGCGGCGATCGGACCGGCGAACACACCACCGGTGAAGGCCAGACCAGCAATACCCAGAATGCTCTTACGCAGGATCGTGTTCATGAGGGGGCTCCATTCGGGGTCAACACACCCTCGCGGGGCGGGGGTGCGGGCACCGTCAGGCGCTCAGAAAGGTCAGGGGTTTCCGGCGTGGGCGCGGAGCGCGGGGCTCGTCGCGGGGCCGGGAGTGTGTGTAACGACCGGCCGGCCACCGTCATTCCCCGAGGGCTCGGGGGTGCGGGGCTTGCCTTCCTCGGTCGTTCACCGGGTTACAACGCCCCGCACCCCGCCCCGATTCCGCCGCCAGAGTGCCACCCACCACCACCGAACCGGACACCCCGCCCACCCGACACACCCGGTCAGATCCCCGGGTGCCTCGCCCCCATCCGGTCAACCCGACGCGCAACCCGAACCCCACGGGCGCATCCCGGCCCGCCAGACACCCACGACGTCCCACCCACCAACCCGCCGGAAGCGTCACTGGAACACCATGGGCGCCTCAGGCTCGCGTTGACACCCATGGCGTTCCACTCACCGGCCCCTCGGAGCGTCACCGGAACGCTGTGGGTGTCTCAGGTCCGCGTTGACACCCATGGCGTCCCACCCATCAGCCCATCGGGGCGTCACTGGAACACCATGCGTGCCTCAGGCCCTGGCAGACCGCACTGGCGTTCCACCCACCAGCCGACCGGACGACCGCTGGAACACCAGGGATGTCTCAGGCCCGCGCAGACAGCCAGGACGTTCCACCCACCGGCCCATCGGAGCGTCACTGGAGCGCTATGGATGTCTCAGGCCCGCGCAGACAGCCGTGGCGTTCACTCGTCGACCCAGTGTGGCGTGACTGGAACGCTATGGGTGTTTCAGCGTCGTGCAGACAGCCGTGGCGTTCACTCGCCGGCCCAGCGTGGCGTGACTGGAACGCTATGGGTGTTTCAGGTTCGCGCAGACAGCCGTGGTGTTTACTCGCCGGTCCAGTGTGGCGTCACTGGAACACCACGGCTGTCTCACGCCCGCGCAGACAGCCATGGCGCTCCACCGCGCTCGGCCATCCTCGTCGATCTTGCAGTTGTGGCCCGTTCATATCGGGGCTGAACGGGCATTTCGTGGGCCGAAAGTGCAAGATCGACGGGGTGGGGGTGGGGAGGGAGGGTGGGGAGGGTTCTGCTGCGGGCAGATCTGCTCAGCGTGAACATGGGGGCGGGGCGGGTTTTGGGGGCAGGGTGGGGGCTATGCGACTGGTGATGCTGGGTGGGACGGGGTTCGTGGGCGGGGCGGTGGTGGCGGAGGCGGTACGCCGTGGCTGGGCGGTGACCGTCTTCAACCGGGGGGTGAGCGGGGAGGCGCCGGCCGGCGTACACCTGTTGCGGGGGGACCGGGACGCGCCCGGCGGGTTGGCCGCGCTCGCCGGCGGTGAGTGGGACCTGGTGGTGGACACCTGGGACGGCGCGCCCCGGGCGGTCCGGGACGCGGCGCGGGCGTTGGTCGGCGCGGTGCCGCACTACGTCTACGTCTCCAGCGGCTCGGTGTACGCCCCGCCGGTCGGCCTGGGCACCGGGGAGGAGGCGCCGACCGTCGCGGCGGAGCCGGACGCGGACTTCGGCGACTACCCGAGCAACAAGGCCGGCGGGGAACGGGCGGCGGTGGAGGTGTTCGGCGAGCGGGCGTTGCTGGTCCGGGCCGGCCTGATCCTCGGGCCGGGGGAGGACATCGGACGGTTGCCGTGGTGGCTGAATCGGGTCGCCCGGGGCGGTGACGTGCTGGCCCCCGGCCCGCGTGACCTGCCGGTGCAGTACGTCGACGTCCGCGACCTGGCGAGCTGGCTGCTGGACCGGGGTGTCGAGGGCGTCGGCGGGGCGTACAACGTGGTCAGTCGCAGCGGGCACACGACGATGGGTGAGCTGCTCGACGCGGTGGTGGCGGCGACCGGGTCGACGGCGACGTTGCGCTGGGCGGAGCCGACGTCGATCCTCGCCGCCGGGGTGGAACCGTGGAACGACCTGCCGATCTGGATCCCGCGCGGGCACGAGTACCGCTGGTTGCAGGAGCGGGACGTCGAGCGGGCGTACGCGGCGGGCCTGGTCTGCCGGCCGGTGGCCGAGACGGTGGCCGACACCTGGCGGTGGCTGCGCGAGGTGGGCCGGGTGCCGGCGCGGGCGGGCCGGCCGGCGCGCGCTCCGGTGGGCCTGACCCCGGAACGCGAGGCGGCGCTGCTGGCCACCCTGCCCGCCTGAGCCGGCGGCGGGAACGAGGTCAGGCCGGTACGACCGGCAGGTCGAGCACCTCGTCGACCGGGCGGCGGGGGGTGGCGCGCCCCGGCTGCCCGTAGCCGATCCGCATCACCATCTGCGGGGTGCCGAACCGGCCCAGCGACAGCCGCAGCGCCTCCCGCGCCGCCGGCACCTCGATCGGCTGGGAGAGCATCGACACGCCGAGCCCGGCGTCGGTGGCGGTGAGCAGCACCCGTTGCAGCGCCTGCCCGGCGACGACCTGGTCGGTGCCGGTGTTGCCGGGCGTGCCCAGCACCGCGACCAGCGGCTCCGGCTCGAAGTCGCGGCCGGGGGCGCGGTTGCGCCCGCCGAAGCCGCGCTGCGGCAGCAGGTCCTGCGGTTCGCTCTGTGGCCCGCCCGCGGTGGCGGGCACCCCGTCCGGGGCGGGCTCGGAGCGGATCCACTCGACCCGCTCGGCCACGTACGCCGGGTCGCGTTCCAGGACCCGGTGCGCGCTGCGGGCGACCTCGGCCAGCGCGTTGACCGGGCTCGCGCCGATGACCAGCTCCAGCCAGCATTGCTCGGCGCGGGCCGCCTCGCCGAGCCGCCAGCGGGCCTCGGCCGGCACCGGGTCCGGCCAGAACGGCGCGCGGTTGCTGAACCGGTGGGCGATCGCCCCGTACAGGCTCTGCTCGGTCGGGGTGGGCCGGCGCGGTACGTCGGGCAGCAGCCGGGCCACCACGTCCGGGTCGGCCGGGTACGGGCGCAGCCGGACCGTGGCCGGGGTGCCCGCCACGGCGAGCGCCAGCCGCAGGTTGAACAGCGCCGCCCCGCAGGCGATCCGGGCGCCCCAGCCGGTCGGGTCGGTGGCCGGCAGTCCGCGCAGCGGGTCGACGGCGACCTCGATGCCGCCGTCGCGCAGCCGGAACCGCCACGGCTGGGTGTTGTGCAGCGACGGCGCGCGTACCGCGTCGGCGACCGCGGCCCGCAACTGCCCGACGGTGTATCCGGTCGTCATGGTCGTGCTCCCTCCGTGCGGCGTCCCTCCGGTCGGTCCACCCCCACGGTGCGTCACCGGGACGGGCCGCGATCAGGGCCGGAGGTCCCCACCTGGGCGGGTCCGTCCGTCCCGGGCCGGCGCGCGACGGACGGGACCTTCGGCCCGTGCGGGAGGGCCGGTGCGGCGGGTAGAAAGGACGGATGATCCGGGTGTTCCTGCTCGACGACCACGAGGTCGTCCGTCGTGGCCTGGCCGACCTGCTGACCAGCAGCGGCGACATCGAGGTGGTCGGCGAGTCCGGCCTGGCCCAGGAGGCGACGCGGCGGATTCCGGCGCTCCGCCCCGACGTGGCGATCCTCGACGCCCGGCTGCCCGACGGCAACGGCATCGACGTCTGCCGGGACGTCCGCGCGGTGGACTCGTCGATCAAGGGCCTGATCCTCACCTCGTACGAGGACGACGAGGCGCTGTTCGCGGCGATCATGGCCGGCGCGGCCGGCTACGTGCTCAAGCAGATCCGCGGCACCGACCTGGTGGACGCGGTCCGCCGGGTGGCGGCCGGGCAGTCGCTGCTCGACCCGGCGATCACCACCCGGGTGCTGGAGCGCATCCGCAGCGGCGTGGAGCAGCCGCGCGAGCTGAAGTCCCTCACCGAGCAGGAGCGGCGGATCCTGGAGTACGTCGCGGAGGGGCTCACCAACCGCGAGATCGCCGGCAAGATGTTCCTGGCCGAGAAGACGGTGAAGAACTACGTCTCCAGCGTGCTGGCGAAGCTCGGTCTGGAACGGCGGACCCAGGCCGCGGTGCTGGCCACCCGGCTGCTCGGCAAGACCCACTGACCTCAGTCGAGCGGGACGCTCCAGCGCAGCTCGGTGCCGTGCGGCTCGACCCGGCGCAGCGTGAACCCGCCGCCCAGCCGTTCGGCCCGCTCGCGCAGGTTGACCAGGCCGCTGCGGGCCGCCTCCGGGTCGCAGCCGACCCCGTCGTCGGTGACCGTGACGTCGACCCGGCCGGCGTCCACCGCCACCCGCACCGCCACCCGGTCGGCGTGGGCGTGACGCACCGCGTTGGAGAGCGCCTCGCGCAGCACGGCGACCAGTTCGGGTCGCAGGTCGTCCGGCACCGCGCTGTCGATCGGGCCGACCAGCTCCAGGTCGGGCCGGTGCCCCAGCGACTCGGCGGCCACCTCGACCGCCTCGCGGATCTCGGTGCGCAGCGCCGCGCTCATCGGGGTGCGCAGCTCGAAGATGGTGCGGCGGATGTCGCGGATGGTGGCGTCCAGGTCGTCGACGGCCTGGTTGATCCGCTTGGCCGTCTCGGGCCGGGCGTTCATCGCCCCGCTCTGCAGTTGCAGGCCGGTGGCGAAGAGCCGCTGGATCACCACGTCGTGCAGGTCGCGGGCGATCCGCTCGCGGTCCTCCAGGACCACCAGCAGCTCCCGTTCCTCCTGCCCGCGGGCGCGTTCCATGGCCAGCGCGGCCTGGCCGGCGAAGCTGGCGAGCAGCGCGAGGTCGTCGTCGGCGGCCGGGCCGTGGTCGGGCCGGTGCGCGATCACCAGCACGCCGTGCAGCGTGTCGGCGGCGGCGAGCGGGGACACCACGGCCGGGCCGGCGATCACCGGGCGGGGCCAGGGCGCCGCGGCGGCGAGGTCGTCGACCTGCTCGTACCGGCGTTCGGTGGCCGAGCCGGCGAAGCTGGTCTCGGCGGCCGGCAGGACCGCCCCGACCAGCTCCCGGGCGATCGGGTCGGCGCCGTCGACCACCTCGACGGTGAACTGGGCCTCGTCCTCGTCGTAGAGCAGGACCAGCGCCAGCTCCGCCTCGGCGACCTCGCGGGCGCGGCGGGCCACCAGCGACAGCGCGTCGGTGCGGCGCACCTCGCCCAGCAGCACCGAGGTGATCTCGGCGGCGGCGGCCAGCCAGCGTTCCCGCCGGTGCGCGAGCGCGTAGAGGCGGGCGTTCTCGATCGCCACGCCGGCCGCGGCGGCGAGCGCGGTGACGATCTCCTCGTCGTCCTCGGTGAACTCGGCGGCGCCCTGCTTCTCGGCCAGGTAGAGGTTGCCCCACACGTGGTCGCGGATGCGCACCGGCACGCCGAGGAAGCTGTGCATCGGCGGGTGGTGCGGCGGGAAGCCGTAGGACCGGGGGTGCCGGGTGATGTCCGGCATGCGCAGCGGCTTCGGCTCGTCGATGAGCAGGCCGAGCACGCCCCGCCCGTGCGGCAGCTCGCCGATGCGCGCGTGCAGCTCGCTGTCGATGCCGTGGACGATGAAGTCGTGCAGCATCCGGTCGGGGCCGATCACGCCGAGCGCGCCGTAGCGGGCGCCGGCCAGCTCGCACGCCGACTGCACGATCCGTTGCAGCGTGCTGCGCAGGTCGAGGTCGGAGCCGATGCCGACCACCGCGTCGAGCAGCGCGCGCAGCCGTTCCCGGCTGGTGACCACCTCGCCGACCCGGTCGAGCATCTCCTGGAGCAGCTCGTCGAGGCGGACCCGGGACAGCGGACTCAGGCCGAGCGACGGCGTGACGTGCTCGTGCCGGGGGTTCGGTGCGGCGGCCACCGGGCGATGTTATCGCCCGGTGGCGCACCGCGACGAGACCGTCAGGCCGCGTGGTCGCGGACCGCCGAGGTGTCCACGGTCTGCGCGGCTTCCAGCCGCGGGGTGTGCGGCGGGCCGGCGTGCTCCGGGTCGGCCAGCCCGAGGCGCATGCTCAGGTAGGGGTGGCCGAGGCCGGCCAGCATCTGCCGGAGCACCTCCCGGGTGCCGTCGACCTCCACCACGCCGGAGAGCGGCACCAGGGACACCCCGTGCCGGGTGGCTTCGAGCCAGGCGGCGGAGAGCGCCTCGCCGGCGCGCAGCCAGCTCTCCGACTCGTCCTCGGAGCCCCAGAGGATGGCGTAGACGGCGGCCTTGTCGTGGCCGGGACCGATGGGCAGCGAGCCGGGGGCGCCGAAGTTCCGGCCCGGGACGGTGGTCTGCGCCGGCTGGTCGGGCAGCACCTCCGGCGGCAGGCCGGTGCCGGTGCCGGCCCGGCTGGTCCAGTAGGCCAGCTCCTCGCGCAGCTCCGGGCTGTCCGCCTCGACGGCGGCGGCCTGCTGCGCGGCGCCGGCCAGCTCGATCTTCTGCATGTCGTCGAGGAGTTGCAGGTTCACGCCCTCGCGGGTGGCGGCCCGGTCGATGTCGCCGAGCGCGGTGGCGGGGATCGGCTCGTCGCTGACCGGTCGCCGGTCGGTGTGCCGCACCCGCATGCACTGCACCAGGCGCATGGCGTCCGGGTCGGCGCCGGTGTGGCGCAGCCCGGTGAGCCGGGCCATCAGGTCGGGCTGGTGCGGGTCGGGCACGCGCTCCACCACCGGGGTCCAGCCCTCGGCGGCCAGCGCCACCCGGGCGTGGTGCAGCGCGGCGCCGCAGCTCACCACCAGCAGCCGGCCCTCCGGGTCCATGGCGCTGAGGTGCCGTTCCTTGACCACGCGCAGTTCCAGCGCGTCCGGCCGGACCGTCCAGTGCCACGGCTGGGTGTTGTGCACCGACGGGGCGTGGCCGGCCGTTCCGGCGGCCTCCGCGAGCGCGGTGGTCAACGGGCGATCGGTAGCCGGCGTCTCGTGGCTCATCGTCACGACCTTTCCTGTTTCTCCCATCGTGCCCCACGCCCGGGACGCTCGGGCAGGGTTGCCGCTCCATCCTCGGGGATGCCCGGGCGGCCCGCACGGGTCCTTCGGCCCTCCGGATTACCCGGAATCGCCCTACCTGTGCTGCTTCGGCGCTGAGACGATCCGTACGTGGGAACGGAACCGCGCGAGTGCGTACCCGAACGGCCGGCCCGCGCCCGGCGGGCCGTGACGGCCGAGTGGGCGCCGCTGGCGCTGCTCACGTTGGCCGTGCTGGGCGGCGCCGCGCTGTGGTTCGCGGGGGCGCGGGGCGCGGCCGACCTGATCTGGGCCGCCGTCACCGTGCTCGCGTTGGCGCCGGCCGCCTGGGCGGTGCTGCGCGAGCTGTGGCGCCGGCAGTTCGGGGTGGACGTGATCGCGGTGCTGGCGCTGCTCGGCGCGCTGCTGGTGCGCGAGTACCTGGCCGGGGCCGTGATCGCGGTGATGGTCGCGACCGGGCGGGCGCTGGAGGAGTACGCCCGCCGCCGGGCCACCCGCGACCTGCGGGCGCTGCTGGAACGCGCGCCCCGGCAGGCCCGGCGGCGCACCCCGGACGGCGGGATCGAGGTGGTCGCGCTGGACCGGGTGGCGGCCGGCGACCGGCTGGTGGTCGGCCCCGGTGACGTGGTGCCGGTGGACGGCACGGTCGAGGAGGCGGCCACGCTCGACGAGTCGGTGGTGACCGGCGAGTCCCGGCTGGTCGGGCGCGCCGCCGGGGAGCAGGTCGCCAGCGGCGTGGTCAACGCCGGCGCCGGGTTCGGGCTGCGGGCCAGCCGCAACGCGGCGCAGAGCACGTACGCCGGCATCGTCCGGCTGGCCGGCGAGGCCACCGCGCGCAAGGCGCCGATGGTGCGGCTCGCCGACCGGTACGCCGCCGCGTTCGTGCCGTTCACGCTGCTGCTCGCCGGCCTGGCGTGGCTGCTGTCCGGCGAGTTCGTGCGGGCGGTGGCGGTGCTGGTGGTGGCCACCCCGTGCCCACTGCTGCTGGCCACCCCGATCGCGGTGGTGTCCGGGCTGTCCCGGGTGGCCCGCCGGGGGGTGCTGGTGCGCGACGGCGGGTCGCTGGAGCAGCTCGGCCGCGCCCGTACCCTGCTGCTGGACAAGACCGGGACGCTCACCGCCGGGCGGCCCCGGGCCGCGGAGACCGTGGTGGCGCCCGGCGGCGACCGGGACGAGGTGCTGCGACTGGCCGCCTCCGTCGAGCAGCTCTCGCCGCACGTGCTGGCCACCGCGCTGGTCCGGCAGGCCCGCGAGCGGGGGCTGCCGCTGGCCGAGCCGACCGGGGTGACCGAGGAGCCGGGGCGCGGGGTGACCGGGCGGGTCGACGGCCGTACGGTCCGGGTCGGCCAGCTCGACGGCGAGCCGCCGCCGTGGGCGGACCGGGTGCGCGAGCGCGCCGAGCTGTCCGGTCGCTCCACCGTCTGGGTCGGTGACGAGCGCGGGCCGCTCGGCGCGATCCTGCTGGAGGACCCGGTGCGCCCGGACGCCCGGCGGACCGTGCGGCGGCTGCGCGAGGCCGGGCTGACCCGGCTGGTCATGGTGACCGGCGACCGGCCGCGCACGGCCCGCCAGGTGGCGCAGGTGGTGGGCGTGGACGACGTGATCGCGCGCTGCTCGCCGGGGGAGAAGGCCGATCGGGTACGCGCCGAGGCGGCGCGGGCGGTGACCGTGATGGTCGGCGACGGGGTCAACGACGCCCCGGCGCTGGCCGAGGCGCACGTCGGGGTGGCGATGGGCGCCACCGGGGCGACCGCCTCGGCCGACGTGGCCGACGCGGTGCTCACCGTGGACCGGCTGGACCGGCTCGCTGACGCCGTGGAGATCGCCCGGTACGCCCGGCGGATCGCGGTGCAGAGCGCCACGGTCGGGATGGGGCTGGCGGTGCTGGCCATGCTGGTGGCCGCCGCCGGCCGGCTGCCCCCGGTCGGCGGCGCGTTCCTCCAGGAGGGCATCGACGTGCTGGTGATCCTCAACGCGCTGCGCGCCCTCGGCGGCGGCCTGCGGCGGCGGGACGTGCCCCCGCACACCCGGGAGCTGCTCGACCGCTACCAGCGCGAGCACGGCGGGGTGCGCGACGTGCTGGCCCGGCTGCGGGACACCGCCGACCTGGTGGCGACCCGCCCGGACGACCCGGCGTGCGGGCCGGCGCTGCGCGACGTGCACCGGCGGCTGACCGAGGAGGTGCTGCCGCACGAGGAGGCCGAGGAACGGCAGCTCTACCCGGCGCTGGCCGGGCCGCTGGGCAGCGACGAGGCGACCTCGACGATGAGCCGGGCGCACGTGGAGATCGTCCGGCTGGTGGAGCGGATCGGCGGGCACCTGGCGACGCTGGACGGCCGGGTCCCCGCCGACGAGGCGCCCGACCTGCTGGCCGCGCTCTACGGCCTGGACGCGGTGCTGCGCCTGCACCTGGCCCAGGAGGAGGAGGACTACTTCTCCCTCAACCCCGCCGACGGGCCCTCCGGGCGTTAGGCGGGGCCCCCGGTTATGCAGAATGCGTTAACCGGGGGCCCCGCCTTTCACTCGCGGACGACGGCGACGGGGCAGTGCGCGTGCTGGATGAGCTGCTGGCTGACCGAGCCGAGCAGCATGCCCCGCAGGCCGCCCCGGCCCCGGCTGCCGACCACCACGAGCTGCGCCGGCCGGCTCGCCTCCACCAGCAGCGACGCCGCGCTGCCCGGCACCGCCGAGATCTCCACCGGCACGTCCGGGAAGGTCTCCCGCCACGGGGCCAGCTCCGCCTCGACGGCGGTCCGCTCGCTCGCGGCGATGTCCTCCGGGTCGAACTCCGGCGGCGACCACCGGTCGCCCGGCGGCGACCAGACCCGCAGCACCCGCAGCGGCACGTCCCGCTGGGCGGCCCGCTCGACCGCGAAGCCGAGCGCCCGTCGCGCCGAGTCGGAGCCGTCCGAGCCGACCACCACCGGCCCGGACGTGGCGGCCTGGCCGTCGCGGACCACCACCACCGGGCAGTGCGCGTGCGCGGTGACCGAGACCGCGGTGGAACCGGCGAGCAGCCCGCCGAACCCGCCGTGGCCCCGGCTGCCGAGCACCAGCATGCCCGCCTCGCCGGAGCGTTCCTGGAGCACCAGCGCGGGCGGGCCGTCGAACACCTCGCCGTGCACGGTGACGCCGGGCCGGTCCGCGGCGGCGTCCGCCGCCGCCTTGCGGACCAGCTCCTCGACCTGCCGCCGGGCGTTCTCGTCCGGCCAGATCCCCGGCGCCACGCCGGGACCGATCCAGCCGGCGACGGTCAGCCACTCGAAGACGTACGCCAGCCGCACCGGCCGGCCGGAGCGGCCCGCCTCGTCCAGCGCCCAGTCCAGGGCCACCGACGCGTCGGTGGACCCGTCGTAGCCGACCAGGATCTCGTCGTCACCCATGTGTCACCCCTCGGTCGGGTCGGTCTCGCGGATCCAGCGCCACTCGACGACCCGGGGGTCGTCCTCGCCGTACTCGCGGGTGTGGTCGCGGCAGGCCTGGCGGGTGTCCACCATCTCCTGACGCAGGTGCGCGGCGCGCGAGCGCAGCCCCGGCACCCGGTCGATGACGTCGATGACCAGGTGGAACCGGTCCAGGTCGTTGAGCATCACCATGTCGAACGGCGTGGTGGTGGTGCCCTCCTCCTTGTAGCCGCGCACGTGCAGGTTCTCGTGGTTGGCCCGGCGGTAGGTGAGCCGGTGGATCAGCCACGGGTAGCCGTGGTAGGCGAAAATGACCGGCTTGTCGCGGGTGAAGATGGTGTCGAACTCGTTGTCCGGCAGGCCGTGCGGGTGCTCCGACGGCGGTTGCAGGCGCATCAGGTCGACCACGTTGACCACCCGCACCTTCAGGTCGGGCAGGTGCCGGCGCAGCAGGTCGGCCGCGGCGAGCGTCTCCAGCGTCGGCACGTCGCCGGCGCAGGCGAGCACCACGTCCGGCTCGGCGCCGTCGTCGGTGCTGGCCCAGTCCCAGATGCCCAGGCCCCGGCGGCAGTGCTGGACCGCCTCGGCCATGGTCAGCCAGTTCGGCGCCGGCTGCTTCCCGGCCACCACCACGTTGATGTAGTGCCGGCTGCGCAGGCAGTGGTCCATCGTGGAGAGCAGCGTGTTGGCGTCCGGTGGCAGGTAGACCCGGACCACCTCGGCCTTCTTGTTCACCACGTGGTCGATGAAGCCGGGGTCCTGGTGCGAGAAGCCGTTGTGGTCCTGCCGCCAGACGTGGCTGGAGAGCAGGTAGTTCAGCGAGGCGATCGGCTCCCGCCACGGGATGTGCCGGGTCACCTTGAGCCACTTGGCGTGCTGGTTGACCATCGAGTCGACGATGTGGATGAACGCCTCGTAGCTGGTGAAGATGCCGTGCCGGCCGGTCAGCAGGTAGCCCTCCAGCCAGCCCTCGCAGAGGTGCTCGGAGAGCACCTCCATCACCCGGCCGTCCGGCGAGAGGTGGTCGTCGCCGGGCTCCCGGCGACCGACGAACGCACGGTCGGTGACCTCGAACGCGGCGCCCAACCGGTTGGAGGCGACCTCGTCCGGGCCGAACAGGCGGAACGTCTGCGGGTTGCGGGCGATCACGTCACGCACCCACGGGCCGAGCGTGCCGGTCGCGCCGGCCACCGTGGCGCCCGGCTCCTCGACCTCGACGCCGTAGCCGCGGAAGTCGGGCAGGTCCAGGTCGCGCAGCAGCCTGCCGCCGTTGGCGACCGGGTTGGCGCTCATCCGCCGGTCGCCGGTGGGCGGCAGGGTGGCCAGCTCGGCGACCGGGCCGCCGGTGGCGTCGAACAGCTCCTCCGGCCGGTAGCTGCGCAGCCAACGCTCCAGCTCGGCCAGGTGCGCCGGGTTGTCGCGTACCTCGGCGATCGGCACCTGGTGGGCGCGGAACGTGCCCTCGACCTGCTTGCCGTCGACGTCCGCCGGCCCGGTCCAGCCCTTCGGCGTGCGCAGCACGATCATCGGCCAGCGGGGCCGCTCGACCTCGCCGCCGGAGCGGGCCCGGCGCTGGATCTCGGCGATCTCGCCGACCGCCCGGTCCAGCGTCGCGGCGAGCAGTTGGTGCACGGTCGCCGGGTCGTCGCCCTCGACCACGTACGGCTGGTAGCCGTAGCCGCGCATCAGGTCGAGCAGGTCCTCGGCGGGGATCCGGTCCAGCACCGTCGGGTTGGCGATCTTGTAGCCGTTGAGGTGCAGGATCGGCAGCACCGCGCCGTCGCGCGCCGGGTTGAGGAACACGTTCGACAGCCAGCTCCCGGCCAGCGGGCCGGTCTCCGCCTCGCCGTCGCCGATCACGCAGGCGACCAGCAGGTCCGGGTTGTCGAACGCGGCCCCGTACGCGTGGCTCAGCGCGTATCCCAGCTCGCCGCCCTCGTGGATCGAGCCCGGCACCTCCGGCGCGACGTGGCTGGGGATGCCGCCGGGGAAGGAGAACTGGCGGAACAGCCGCTGCATGCCGGCCTCGTCGCGCGGGATGTGGTGGTACAGCTCGCTGTAGGTGCCCTCCAGCCAGGTGTTGGCGACCAGCGCGGGGCCACCGTGGCCGGGGCCGGTGACGAAGACGGCGGACAGGTCCTTCTCGACGATGACCCGGTTGAGGTGGGTGTAGAGCAGGTTGAGGCCGGGGCTGGTGCCCCAGTGCCCCAGCAGGCGCGGCTTGACGTGCTCAGGCTTGAGCGGCTCGCGGAGCAGCGGGTTGTCGAGCAGATAGATCTGCCCGACGGTCAGGTAGTTCGCCGCCCGCCAGTAGGCGTCCAGCCGGCGCAGCTCGTCGTCGGTCAGGGGGCTGTGCAGGTCCAGCGCGGTGTCCATGCTGCGTTAGCCTCTCGTGGCTCGGGGTCGACGGGTCCACTCTCGCCGCCGCGTGGGGGCGCCGGTCAGGGCCGTAGGTCCCGGGTCGCGCGGGCGTCATGGCCCGTCCCCGGCGCCCGGGTCGAGCCCCCGCACGACGATCAGCGGGGCCGGCGAGTGGTAGAGCAGCGCCTGGCTGACCTCGCCCAGGCTGGACTGCACCGGACCGTCGCCGCGCGCCCCGACCACGGCCAGTTGCGCCGAGCGGGATCGGTCGAGCAGGACGTCGCGGGGGTCGCCGCGCACGGTCTGGCAGTCGGCGGCGACCCGCGGGTGCCGGGTGGCGTGCCGGTTGACCGCCTCCTCCAGCACGCCGTCGTCGCCGTCGCGGCGCTCCGGCTCGACCACCCGGACGGCGAGCAGCCGGGCGCCCCGGCGTTCGGCGCAGTCGAAGGCGTACCCGAGGGTGGCGCGGGATCCGGGCGAGCCGTCCCAGCCGACCAGGAGCGGACCGGGCGGTGCGGGTTCGGAGCGGCCGACGAGGACCGGGCAGCCGGCCCGGGCGGCCAGTTCGACCGCCGGCGCGTCGGCCGGTACGCAGGCCGGGCAGGTGGCCATGCCGCCGTCACCGAGGGCGACCAGGAACGCGGCGTCGGCGGCCCGCAGCAGCGCCTCGACCGGTGAGCCCTCCACGATCTCGCCACTGACCGGCACCTGCGGCGCGGTGTCGGCGACGATCGTGCCGGCGTGCTCCAGCACGCTCTCGGCGTCGATGCGGGTGCCGCCGGCCGGGGCGGGCCCGGAGGTGGCCGCCCAGTTGAACGCGTGCACCAGGTGCAGCGGCCGGCGGTGCGCCGCGGCTTCGGCGGCGGCCGTGCGGACCACCGACAGGGCCTGCGCGGTCCGGCCGACGCCGACCACCACCGCGCCGTGGCTGGGTGCGGCCATGCCGGCTCACCTCCCGACCGCGCTCCTGACCCACGGTAGTCGGGCGGTCGGGTCGGCCGGAGCGGGTCAGCGGAACTGGAGGCGGTTGACCGCGTCGAAGAGCCGGGCGCCGAACAGCCGGCGGGTGTGCACCATGGCCCAGGCGGCGGCGGTGACCAGGTAGCGGGAGCGCGGCCGGCGGGCGACGACGGCCCGCTCGATCACCCGGGCCACCGCGTCCGGCGGGGCGGCCAGCATCGGGTTGCGGTAGGACTTCGCCATCGACGCGTCCACCGCGGCGACCATCGTGTGGTACGGGCCGGTCGGGTCGGCGGTCGCGCCGAGCGTGGACGCGGCGACCGCGCCGAAGCCGGTGCGGATCAGGCCCGGCTCGATCACCGCCACGTCGATCCCGAACGGGCGGGTCTCCTGGCGCAGCGCGTCGGAGACGGCCTCCACCGCGTACTTGCTGGCGTGGTAGTAGCCGCCGCCGGGGAAGACCAGCCGCCCGCCCATCGAGCTGACGTTGACGATCCGGCCCCGGCCGGCGCGGCGCATGCCGGGCAGCACGAGCTGGGTGAGCCGGGCCAGCCCGAAGACGTTCGTCTCGAACTGGGCGCGTACCCGCTCGATCGGGGTCTCCTCGATCGGGCCGTACTCGCCGTAGCCGGCGTTGTTGACCAGCACGTCGACCTGCCCGTGGGCGGCCTCCACGGCCGCGACGGCGGCGCGCATGGACGCCTCGTCGGTGACGTCGAGGGGGAGCAGCCGGGCGCCGGTGTCGGCCAGGTCGGCGATCGCGTCGACCTTGCGCGCGGTGGCGTACACGGTGAGGTCGGGGCGGCGGGCGAGGCGTGCGACGGTGGCCCGGCCGATGCCGGAGGAGGTGCCGGTGATCAGGACGGCGGTCATGCGGGGTCTCCCTGGTGGGGTAGGCCGGCGACGAGCAGCGCGACGCCGTCGCGTAGCCGCTGCCGGGGCAGGTCGGGGTCGGTGAGGTCGGCCTCCAGGCCGCGGGTGAGCGCGACGAGCACGTCGGCCACCACGCGGGCCCGGGGCCCGGCGGCGTCCGCCAGCGTGTCGGCCACCAGGCCGGTCAGCTCGGCGGTGTACGCCTCGACGAGGTCGCCGGTCAGCTTCCCGCTGGCGTCCAGCAGCTCGGTGGCGTGCGGGCTGTCCCGGTGCAGCGTGAGGGTGAGTTCCAGCTTGGCGGCGAGGATGTCGTGCAGCCGGGCGGCCAGGTCCGGGCCGCCGGTGGTGGCGGCGCGGCGGGCCCGGTCGAGCGAGTCGGCGAAGAGCCGCTCGGCCAGCCGCCGGTAGGCGTCGTCCTTGTTGCGCACGTACTGGTAGACCGCCGGCCGGGACATCCCGGCGGCGGCCGCGATGTCGTCCATCGTCGTGCGGCGCATCCCGTGCCGGGTGAAGCACGCGTACGCGGCGCTGAGGATCGTCTCCAACCGGGCCTCTGACATGCTGACAATCATTGCACAGAACGTCAGGATGTCACGGGTGTCCCCGGTCACGCCCCGGCGGCGGTCAGCGCGGGCCGGGGAAGGCGGGGTGGACGCGCAGCACCACGGCGGTGGCGTTGTCCTCGCCGCCGGCGGCGAGGCTGGCGTCGAGCAGGGCCCGGACGGTGCGCGCCGGGTCCCGCCGGGCGGCCAGCAGGTCCCGCAACCGGTGGTAGCCGAGCTGGTCGCTCACCCCGTCGGTGCAGAGCAGCCAGGTGTCCCCGCGACGCAGCGGCACGCAGAGCAGGTCCGGGTCCGGCCCGTCCGGGTGGCCCACGTAGCGCAGCAGTTGGTAACGGGCCCGGGTCGCCTCCGGGGAGCCGGCCGTCCACCAGCCGTGCAGCAGGCCGAGCCAGGCCATCGTGTGGTCGACCGTGACCAGTTCCAGCAGCCCCTCGCGCAGCCGGTACGCCCGCGAGTCGCCGAGCTGCACCAGCCAGCCCTGACCGTCGGCCGGCTCGACCACCAGCGCGGTGAGCGTGCAGCCGGTCAGGCCGGTCAGGGTCGCGCCGGCGCGGCGTACCCGTCGTTGCGCCTCGGTCGTGGCGGCCCGCAGCCCGGCCGCGTCGACGACCGGCCAGGCTGCGCGGACCTGGTCGACGAAGGCGCGTGCCGCGGTGGCGCCGGCCGCCCGGCTGCCCTCGCCCTCGCCCATGCCGTCGCAGACCACGGCCAGCGGCAGCTTCTCGTCGACGTGCAGCACGTCGTAGTTCTCCGGGTAGCGGTGCCCGACCACGCTGCCGCCGGCGATCTCCAGGGTGTGCCGCCCGACGGTCGACCGGCGGGCGGCCTCGACCGGCCGGTCCAGCGGACGGCGACGGAACACGTACGGAACGTAACACCGGCGCGGATCGCCGGCCGGCAGGCGGACGCGTGTCATCTGTCAACCAGGGTTGACGAACGGTGGCCTGTCAACCTACATTGACAGCATGAGTCATGCGACGGAACTCGCGGCGGCGGCCGGCAGCACCGACCCCAGGGTCGGCCTGCGCGCGGTGCTCGCCCTGCGCCGGCTGCTCGAACGGCTCGAGGTGGTCCAGGTGGACAACGCCCGGCGACAGGGCTGGTCCTGGCAGGAGATCGCCGACGCCCTCGAGGTCAGCCGACAGGCGGTCCACAAGAAGCACGCCGGGCGACCGGCGGTGCCCCAGAGCTGGGAGGCGTGATGTTCGAACGATTCACCGACCGGGCCCGGGCCGTGGTGCACCACGCGCTGGCCGAGGCCCAGACCGAGGGCCGGCGTCCGGTCGGCACCGAACACCTGCTGCTCGGCGTGCTCGCCGACCGCGACAACCTGGCGGTCCGGCTGCTCGCCGCCGACGGGATCGACGCGGACGGCCTGCGCGCGGCGGTGGCCCGGCACACCGCGCAGGGCGTCGACGGGCTCGGCGCGGCGGACGCGGCGGCGCTGCGCGAGATCGGCATCGACCTCGCCGCGATCGTGGCGCGGATCGAGGAGACCTTCGGCCCCGACGCGCTGCGCGAGGCGGCGCCGCGCCCGCGTCGCTGGTGGCGTCGCCAGCACGGCACCGGCCGGCTCTCGCCCCGGGCCCGGAAGGTGCTGGAGCTGTCGCTGCGCGAGGCGGTCCGGCTGGGCCACCGGCACATCGGCACCGAGCACATCCTGCTCGGCCTGCTCCGCGAGGGCGGCGGCCTGGGCGCGCAGGTGCTCACCGAGGCCGGCGCGGACCTCGACGACCTGCGCCGGCGGGTCGAGGCGGCGCTGCGCGAGGCGGCCTGACGCGCGGTCGGAATTTCAAACCTGTTTGCGGTCCACGCAACCACCCCGCCCGCCGGGTCGCCGCCACGCTCGACGTGCTGCACACTGACGCCGTGGACGGTGCAGACGACAAGCGCCCGGTGACCGCCGAGAACCGGACCCCGCGCTCCGCCGTGGTGGTCAACCCGGTGAAGGTGGCCGACCTGGACGAGTTCCGGCGGATCGTGGACGGCGCGCTCGACGCGGCCGGCTGGCCGGCCCCGACCTGGCACAAGACCACGGTCGAGGACCCGGGTCGCGGCCAGGCGGAGGAGGCGGTCAAGGCCGGGGCCGAGGTGGTCTTCGCCTGCGGCGGCGACGGCACCGTGATGGCCTGCGTCACCGCGCTCGCCGGCACCGACGTGGCGCTGGCCGTGCTGCCGCAGGGCACCGGCAACCTGCTCGCCGCCAACCTCGGCCTCTCCAACGACCTGGCCGCCGGGCTGGAGGTCGCCGTCGAGCGCGGGATGCGCCGGCTCGACGTCGGCGTGGTCGACGACCAGTGCTTCGCGGTGATGGCCGGGATGGGCTTCGACGCCCAGATGCTCGACTCCACCTCCGAGACCACCAAGAAGCGCATCGGCTGGCCGGCCTACCTGGTCGGCGCCGCCCGCCACCTGCGGGACCGGCCGATGCGCGTCTCGGTGCGCATCGACGGCCGGCCGCCGCTGCGCCGCCGCGCCCGCTCGGTCCTGGTCGCCAACGTCGGCCGCCTCCAGGGCGGGGTGCGCCTGCTCACCGACGCCGAGCCCGACGACGGCTGGCTCGACGTGGCGGTGCTGACCCCGCGCACGCTCGGCCACTGGCTCGCCATGGGCTGGGCGCTGGTCCGCCGCACCGGCAGCGTGCCCCGGATGGAGGTGTTCCGGGCCCGCACCGTCGAGATCGCCAGCAACCGGGCCCAGCCCCGCCAGCTCGACGGCGACCTCATCGAGCCGGGGCGCTCGCTCACCGCCACCATCCGGCCCGAGTCGCTGTGGCTCTGCGTGCCGCAGCCGGAGGACCACCCCGACCTCGCCGAGGACGCCAAGGCCGCCGCCGAGCGCGGCGAGCGCCTGGTCGAGGACGCCCGCCGTGAGTAGCACCAAGCTCGTCCCCGAGACGCGGCTGATGACCCAGAACGAGCTGTCCGCCGACGATGCCTGGCGCACGCTGCGCCGGCACGGCGGCTGGTGCCTGCTGCGGGACGCCTTCATCCGGTTCCGCTACGGCGACGGCTTCAGCCACTCCCGGGCCCTGGCGTTGCAGCTCTGCCTGGCCGTGGTGCCGTTCCTTATCGCGCTCACCGGCCTGATCACCGACCTCGGCGCGGACGAGGGCGGCAAGGTCGTCGCCGACACGGTGCTGGCCATCACGCCCGGCCAGAGCGAGACCGTGGTGCAGGATCTGCTGACCGACTCCGACCGCACCGAGGACGCCGGCGAGCTGGCGCTGACCCTCGGTCTGATCACCGGGCTGGTCGCGCTGACCACCACGATGGCTCAGATCGAGCGGGGCGCCAACCGGATCTACGGGGTCGAGCGGGACCGCCCGGCGTTCCCCAAGTACGTGCGCGCCGCCGTCCTCGCGCTGGTCGCCGGCGTGCCCGCGCTGACCGGGTTCCTGATCCTGGTCGGTGGCGGCGCGCTGGGTGACTCGGTGCGCGCGCACTACGAGTGGGGCGACCTCGCGACCGTGGTGTGGGACGTGGTGCGCTGGCCGTTGAGCCTCGGCCTGACCGTGGTCGCCGTCGCGGCGCTGTTCCGGCACGCGCCGCGGCGCAAGCAGCCCGGCCTGTCCTGGCTCTTCTTCGGCGCCGGCATCGCGATCGCGCTCTGGTGGCTGGCCAGCCTGCTGCTCGCCGCGTACGTCAAGTACAGCGGCGGGTTCGGCCAGACCTACGGCGCGCTGACCGGCATGATGGCGCTGCTGCTCTGGGCCAACCTCACCGGGATGGCGCTCTTCGGCGGGCTGGCCTTCGCCGCCCAGTTGGAGGCGATGCGGATCGGCGTGGAGGAGCCCGCCCAGCCGGACCTGTGGGAGCCGGAGGCGCAGCGCGAGGAGCTGCTGGACACCGGCGAGATGACCGCGCTCTGACGCCGCGCCGACGCGGCGTGTGAGAGCCACGCCGATCGGGTACAGCGCGCCTCGCAGAAGAAAAGGGAGGTGCGGTGTGACCGCGGTCAAGGAATCCGGGCGCCGGCCGCTCGGCCACTTCGCCGAGCGGAGCCTGGTCGGGCTGCTCGCGGTGGCCGGCGCGGGCGTCGCGTTCGGCGTGCTGCTGATGCTCGTCCGGTTCCGCTGGAGCCCGCTGCAGCACGCCGACCACGAGGCGGCCGAGTGGTTCAACAACCTCGTGGCGTCGCACGGTCCGCTGGTCACCGTGCTCAAGGCGATCACCGACCTGGGCGGCCGGCCGGTGCTGATCTGGCTGATCACCATCGCGGTGGTGGGCCTGCTGATCCGCCGCCAGTCCCGGCTGGCGGTCTACCTGATCGTCACCGGCGTGGGCGGGCTGATCCTCGACCCGTCGCTCAAGGCGCTGGTGGGGCGGCTGCGCCCGGTGGTCGACGTGCCGATCGCCAGCGCGCCCGGCAACAGCTTCCCCAGCGGCCACGCGCTCGGCTCGTTCGTCGCGTACGGCGCGCTGCTGCTGGTGTTCCTGCCCGCCATGGCGCCGCGCTGGCGCAAGCCGGCCATCGCCATCGCCGCCGTGCTGGTCTTCCTGGTCGGGCTGACCCGCATCGCGCTGGGCGTGCACTTCGTCTCCGACGTGCTCGGCGGCTGGCTGCTCGGTGCGGCCTGGCTGGGCGTCACCGCGTACGCCTTCCGGCTGTGGCGGCGCGAGCGCGGCCGGCCGGTCCCGCCGCTGACCGAGGGCCTGGAGCCCGAGGCGGGGGAGGAGATCACCCCGGCCCCGGCCGAGGAGAAGGTGCTGGAGCACCCCCGCTCGTCGGTGGCCGAGCTGCTGGTCGGCTGGGTGATCGTCTTCGGCGCGCTGTACGCGTTCGGCATGTACGTCAGCTACCACGCCAAGGGCACGATCTTCGACACGCTCGACACCGAGGTGCCGCGCTGGTTCGCCGCCCGGCACACCGACACGCTCACCGACCTGAGCTGGTGGTGGAGCAAGTTCGGCGACACCCACGCGATCCTGCTGGTCTCGCTGGTGTTCTGCCCGATCGTGCTGGCCGTGTGGCGGCGCTGGCGGCCGGTGCTGTTCGTGGTGCTGGCGATGTTCGGCGAGCTGAGCCTCTTCCTGGCCAGCGCGCGGGTGGTGGAGCGGCCCCGCCCGCCGGTGGAGAACCTGGACGGGCAGATGCCCACCTCGTCCTTCCCCTCCGGGCACATCGCGGCGACCATCTGCCTCTGGGTGGCCATGGCGATCATCGTGTTCCCGCGCACCGACCGGTGGTGGCGGTGGCTGTTCGTGGCGATGGCGGTGATCATGCCGGTGGGCGTGGCCACCTCCCGGATGTACCGGGGCATGCACCACCCGACCGACTTCATGGGCGCGATCATCCTGGGCACGCTCTGGTTGTCGCTGCTCTGGTGGGTGATCCGGCCGAACGCCGACGTGGCGCAGGGCAACCAGCCGGCCATCGAGTCCGAGCAGGTCGACGAGCTGGACGACGAGCTGGCCAAGGCCGGCCGGCCGGACTGACCGCGATGCTGCGGGTGATGACCTGGAACATCCGCACCGGCGGTCGGGACCGCGACGGCACCGACCGCCGGGACCGGATCGTCTCGGTCGTCACCGCGCAGCGCCCGGACGTGCTGGCCCTGCAGGAGCTGCGCGGGCTGGACGGCACGCTGGGCGGGCTGGCGCGGCGGGTGGACATGACGCCCCACCTGGCCCGGTCCTGCTTCGGCCAGCCGGTGGCGGTGCTGGTCCGCCCGCCGCTGCGGGTGCTGGCCGCCGGGTCGGTGCGCCGACCGTTCCACCACGCCGCCGCCCGGGTACGGATCGCCACGCCGGCCGGGCCGCTGACCGTGGTCAGCACCCACCTGAACCCGTACTCGGGACGGCGGCGCCGGATCGAGGCGGGCTGGCTGGCGGCGGCGGTGCGGCGCGGTGGGGGAGAGCTGGCCCTGCTCGCCGGGGACCTGAACACGCTGGAGCCGGCCGTCGACCACGCCGACCGGCTGGCCGGGCTCGCCGCCGCGTACCGGCGTCGGCACCTGCGCCGTGACGGCCGTACCGTGGACACCCGCGCGGTGGCCCGGCTGCTCGACGGCGGTCTGGTCGACCTGTGGCCGCGGGCCGGGGGCGACGCGACCGGCGGGCTGACGGTGCCGACCGGCCACGGCGGCGCGGAGTTCGCCGGCATGCGGCTGGACTACCTGCTCGCCACGCCGGCGCTGGCCGACCGGGTACGCGCGGTGCGGGTGATCCGCGGCGGCGACGCCGAGACCGCCTCCGACCACTACCCGGTGCTGGCCGAGCTGGACCTCGCCACCTAGGCCAGGTCGGACCCGACGATCGCCACGAAGATCAGGATCACCAGTTCGCTGATGATCCAGGAGTGCGCGTTCGACCAGTCCCGGATCCTCGGCAGCAGCCGTTCGGCGCGCGCCCCGAGCAGCACCAGCGCGAGCAGCGGCAGCGCCAGCAGCAGCACGGTCAGCACCAGGAACGGCAGCAGGTGCCACCACGGCTTGTCGTGCCCGGCCAGGCTGCCGGCGACCGAGGCCATGGTGACCTCGTCGCTGGGCATGGCCAGGAAGAGCAGCACGCCGAGCCCGAACGCGAAGCGCGGCCGGGGGTCCTCCAGCCTGCGCATCCAACCCGGCGGCTGGCTCCGCTCGCGCCGCAGGAACGTGATCACCATGAGGACGAGCAGCAGCGCCAGCACGATCCAGTCGATCAGGTGCCGGCTGCCGCTGTCCTTGGTGCCGTTGCCGGCGGAGTGGCGCACCAGCCGGAACACCGCGTACCAGACGGTCAACGGGACCAGCGTGCCCAGCGCCGCGCCCGCGAGGTAGGCCACCGAGCTGCGCCTCGGGTCGCGGCTGGCGGCCAGGAAGACCGCGCTGATGAGCTGCGGCCCGGCGACCATCACGACCGCCAGCGGCAGCACCGTCAGCAGGTTCATGGCCTCATTCTGTTGCCGCCCGGGAGGCGGCGCGGCCGGTTCTAGAGGATCAGGTTGAGCAGCACGGTCAGCACCACCGACGCGACGATCGAGAAGAGGATCATCAGCAGGCAGCCGAACCCGCCGCCGGCGGGCCGGATCTCGGTGTTCCCGATACGCATGTCGTCGACCCTCCCGTCACAGCCCGCGCAGCCGGGGCAGCAGCTCCTCCTGGGCCCAGTCGAGGAACATCGGCTGGCTGTCGCCGCCCACCTGCACCAGCGCCACGTGGGTGAAGCCGGCGTCGACGAACTTCTTGAACGCCTCGACGTGCCGGTCGGTGTCCGGGCCGCAGGAGATGCCCTCGGCCACGTCCTCCTCGCGGACGAACTGGGTGGCCGCCGCGAACGCGTCCGGGTTCGGCAGGTCGGCGTTGACCTTCCACCCCATCCCGAACCAGCGGAACTGGTCGTGCACGATCTTGCGGCACTCGTCCTCGTCCGGGCCGTAGCAGATCGCCACCTGGCCGTAGCGGGGGCGGCCCGCGCCGCCGGCCTCCTCGTACATGTCGACCAGGTGTGACAGCGGGTCGGTGGCGATCATGGCGTCGGCGTACTCGGCGGCGAGGGTGGCCGACTGCCGGCCGGACGCGGCCACCGCCATCGGCACCGGGCGCTCCGGCCGGTCCCACACGTACGCGTCGGGCACGTCAAAGTGGTTGCCGGAGAACGTCAGCGTCTCGCCGTTGAGCAGCGGCCGGATGATCTGCAGCGCCTCCTCGAACATCTCGTGCCGCTGCTGCACGTGCGGCCACCCGCCGACCACGTGCTCGTTCAGGTTCTCCCCGGCGCCGAGGCCGAGCGTGAACCGCCCGTCCGAGAGCACGCCGATGGTGCTGGCCTTCTGCGCCACCACCGCCGGGTGGTAGCGCCGGATCGGGCAGGTGACGAACGACAGCAGCTCGGGCCGGGTGGTGGCGTGGGCGACCGCGCCCAGCACCGACCAGGCGTACGGGGAGTGGCCCTGCGACTCCAGCCACGGGTAGTAGTGGTCGGACATGACCAGGTGGTCGAAGCCGGCGGCCTCGGCGCGCACGGCGTGGTCGACCAGGTCCTTCGGGCCGGCCTGCTCGCACATCAGGGTGTAGCCGACGTTCACCATGGCGCCGCTCCTTTCCGGGTGGATCATTCAGGGATACCCTGCGCGACGCGGGTCAACCTTGACGGGCGGGTTGATGCTGCCTACAGTCCGCCTTAACCGGTTCAGACCGGGGAGGCGCACCATCCTGTGGTGGGGATGACCGCCCCTGCGGCGGCCCGTGACAAGGCGGGCCGCCGCAGGACTTAACCGGTTGCTTTCGGCGTTCCATCGGCCTACGCTGATGCCGGCGTCCGGGACCGCCGCCACCTTTCGAGGACAGCCATGAAGAAGATGCTCTCCGTCGCGGGCGTCGCCCTGCTGACGGCCCTCACCGCCGTCTTCGCCTTCGGGCAGCCGGCGCAAGCCGCCACCGGCTTCTCCGTCTCCAACGGCCGGCTCTACGACGCCAACGGCACCGAGTTCGTGATGCGCGGCGTCAACCACGCGCACACCTGGTACCCGCAGCAGACCAGCTCGTTCGCCAACATCAAGGCGCTCGGCGCGAACACCGTCCGGGTGGTGCTGGCCACCGGCGACCGCTGGACGAAGAACAGCGCCGCCGACGTGGCCAACGTGATCTCCCTGTGCAAGGCCAACCGCCTCATCTGCGTGCTGGAGGCGCACGACACCACCGGCTACGGCGAGGACGGCGCCGCCACCACGCTGGCCAAGGCCACCGACTACTGGCTGAGCATCGCCGACGTGCTCAAGGGCCAGGAGAAGTACGTCATCGTCAACATCGGCAACGAGCCGTTCGGCAACCAGGGCTACGGCGCCTGGACCACCGACACCTCGAACGCGATCAAGCGACTGCGGGCCGGTGGCCTCACCCACACGATCATGGTGGACGGCCCGAACTGGGGTCAGGACTGGTCGTTCACCATGCGCGACAACGCCGGCACCGTGTTCAACGCCGACCCGCAGCGCAACACCGTCTTCTCCATCCACATGTACGGCGTCTTCGACACCGCCGCGGAGATCACCGACTACCTGGGCCGGTTCCGCACCGCCGGGCTGCCGATCGTGGTCGGCGAGTTCGGCTTCAACCACTCCGACGGCAACCCCGACGAGGACACCATCATGTCCTACGCCCAGGCCAACAAGATCGGCTACCTGGGCTGGTCGTGGAGCGGCAACGGCGGCGGCGTCGAATACCTCGACATGACCACCGGCTTCAACCCGAACCAGCTCACCAGTTGGGGCCAGCGCATCTTCGCCGGGGCCAACGGCATCACCGCCACCTCCCGCGAGGCGTCGGTCTACTCCGGCAGCTCGCCGAGCCCGACCACCAGCCCCAGCCCGACCACCAGCCCCAGCCCGACCACCAGCCCCAGCCCGACGACGAGCCCCAGCCCGACCACGCCGCCGACCACCACGCCCCCGCCGGCCGGTGGCTGCACCGCCAGCTACACGGTCGTCAACTCGTGGCAGGGCGGCTTCCAGGGTGACATCAAGGTGACCGCCGGTTCCGCCGCGATCAACGGCTGGACGGCGAAGTGGACGTTCGCCAACGGCCAGACCGTCAGCCAGTCCTGGAACGCCACGGTCAGCGGCAGCGGATCCACCTACACCGCCCGCAACGTCGACTACAACGGCCGGCTCGGCGCCGGCGCCAGCACCACGTTCGGCTTCATCGCGAGCTGGAACGGCACGAACGCGACGCCCGCGGTGACCTGCACCGCGAGCTGACCGACCAGCACATCGGTGGCCGGGTCCGCACGGACCCGGCCACCTTTCTCGGGGTACGCCCTCAGCCCGGTCGTCGGTGGCCCACCGGTTCGCCTGCCGTCGGGGCCTGTCGAGCTGAGGGCAGGGACGACTCAGCCATCCGCCGCCCAGCTTCGACGTCTCCGGGCTCCGACACACCCGTGGCATTCCCGTCGCAGGCCGGGTAAGGCATGGGTGGAACGGTATGGGTGTCTCCGGCGCCCTGACACACCCATACTGTTCCACTCACCGGCCAGATGGTGCGTGGGTGGAACGGTATGGGTGTCCCGGCTGCGGTCGGGAGCACCAGCGCGAAGCTGGCACGCCAGCCAGATCTTCCTTCGACAGCCGGCCGGGCGCACCGTCGCACGTGCCGTGGACACTCTCGAGGCGCACGGCGGCGTGGTGGGCCGACCACCGGGTGAGGTGCGGACGTACTGGCCGGGCTGCCGTACAGTCTGGCGCGCGTCGCGCCGACCGCCGGCGCGCGACCGTCGGAAGGGGACGCGATGAGCACGCCGGGGACCAGGGGACGGCCGTCGGGGCTGGTGATCGGCTCGCTCGTGGCCATCTCGTTCGGGACCGTCTTCGTCATGGTCAACAGCGGTGGCCTGCCCGCGCCGTGGCCGCTCGTGGTGCGGATCGCCGGTCTGCTGGTGGCCGTGCTGCTCCTGGTCGGCGTGTTCCGGGTGGCCCGGCAGGCCCCGCCGGCCGCGCAGGGGCCGGAGGCGGCCGGCTTCATGGACCGCCGCTACTGGATCGTGGTGGCGCTGGAGGCGGTCGCGCTGTTCGGCGGCCTCGCCGTGATCAACAACGTGTTCGACCGGCCGGAGGTGTCGGTGGCCTGGGTCGCGGTGGTGGTCGGCGTGCACTTCTTCGGCCTGGCCGCCGTCTGGCGGATGCCCCGCTACCACTGGCTCGGCGCCGTGATGACCGCGCTCGGCCTGGCCGGCTTCCTCACCTACGCCCTCGGCGGTGACGCGGCGGCGGTCGCCCTGGTCTCCGGCGTCGGCTGCGGCGCCGCCCTGTTCGCCACCGTCGCCCTGGCCCTGCGCGACACCACCCGCCGCACCGCCTGAACCCACCCACCCCGCGTGATCAAGGAGTTTGTGTCCTCAGCCGCGCCGCTGGTCGGCACAAACTCCTTGATCATCGGGCTGGGGCTAGGCGGGTTAGGCGGAGGCCAGGCGGGCGGCGCGGGTCAACAGGTACTCCTGTTCGGGACGGCTCGTCGTCCGCGCGGCGGCGGACCGGTAGTGGGTCACCGCCGCGTCGTGGTTGCCGGCCATCTCGTGCAGGTGCGCGCGGGCCGCGTCGAGCCGGTGTGAGCCGGCCAGCCGGGGGTCGGCGGCCGGGCCGGCGAGCGCGTCCAGCCCGGCGGCCGGCCCGTGCACCATGGCGGTGGCGACCGCCCGGTTCAACGCCACCACCGGGCTGCCGGTGAGGCGTTCCAGCACGCCGTAGAGCGCGAGGATCTGCGGCCAGTCGGTGTCCGCCGCGCTCGCCGCCTCGTCGTGCAGCGCGGCGACCGCGGCCTGGAGCTGGTACGGCCCGACCGGCCCCCGCCGCATCGCGTCGGTGACCAGGGTCGTGCCCTCGGCGACGGCGGCGGCGTCCCAGCGGGACCGGTCCTGCTCGGCCAGCGGGATCAGCTTGCCGTGCGGGCCGGTGCGGGCGGCGGCGCGCGCCTCGGTGAGCAGCATCAGCGCGAGCAGCCCGGCCACCTCGCTGTCGGAGGGCAGCAGCCGGTGCATCTCCCGGGCCAGCCGGATCGCCTCCTCGCAGAGGTCGACCCGCCGCAGGTCGTCCCCGAGGGTCGCGGTGTGCCCCTCGGTGAAGATCAGGTAGAGCACGTGCAGCACGGCGGCGAGCCGGGCCTGGCGGTCGGCCGGCTCGGGCAGCCGGAACGGCAGGCCGGACTCCTTGATCCGCTGCTTGGCCCGGCTGATCCGCTGCGCCATCGTGGCCTCGGGCACCAGGAACGCGCGGGCGATCTCGGCGGTGCTCAGGCCGCCCACCGCGCGCAGCGTCAGTGCGATGGCCGACGGGGTGGTCAGCGTCGGGTGGCAGCAGAGGAAGAGCAGCACCAGCGCGTCGTCCCGGTCGCCGGTCAGCGGCTCGTCGGCGGCCGGCGCGGTCCGCCGGTCGTCGCCGGAGCGCCGGGCCGCGCGTTCCTCCCGGTCCCGCCGGGCCGTCTCGGCCCGCACCAGCTCGATCATCCGCCGGTACGCGACCTGGGTCAGCCAGGCGCGCGGATGCTCCGGCAGCCCTTCGGCGGGCCACTGGCGGGTGGCCGCCAGCAGCGCCTCCTGCACCGCGTCCTCGGCGGTGGCGAAGTCACCGAACCGACGGGCGAGCACGCCGAGGACCTGCGGCGCCAGCTCGCGCAGCAGGTCCTCGACGGCGTGGTCGGCCAGGGTCACATCTCCTGCGGCGGGCCGGACATCACCGGGTGCACCTCGATCGGCATGTTCAGCGGCCGACCGCCGGGGCCGGGCGCGGTGGAGATGAACGCGGCGATCTCGACGGCCCGCTGCGGGCTCTCGCAGTCGACGATCCAGAAGCCGGCCAGGAACTCCTTGGTCTCCGCGAACGGCCCCTCGGTCACCACCGGCGCGCCGTTCTCGCCGGCCCGCACGATCCGGGCCTGCGGCGGCCCGCCCAGCCCCTCGCCCTGCACGAACTCGCCGTCGGCCATCAGCTTGGCGTTGACCTCGCCCATGAAGTCGATGTGCGCCCGGAACTCCGCCGGCGTCCAGGTGTCCACCGACGGGAACTCAGCTCCGGCGGCGCTGAACTGCATCAGCAGCATGTACTTCACGATTCGCTCCTCACGCCCGAGCACCGATTGTCGGTGCTTCCACCCTCCGGTAGAAGCCGCCACCCCGGTTCTCGACATCCGCCAGCGGAGATCCTCAGGAAATTTCGGTGACCTCCAGCAGCAGCGCCTGCTCCGGGTGCAGCGCGGGCAGTTGCAGGCCGACCGAGGCCAGCACCGACCCGGGCAGCGTCACCCCGGCGTCGGACGCCAGCCAGGCCGGCGGCGTCAGTTCCAGCAGCGCCGGTTCCGGCACCCCGGCCGGCGGGCGCACCCGGTAGCGCCGGGCCGGGTCCAGCCCCGGCAACCGCACCATGCCCGGCACCTGGGCCGCCGAGGTGGTGAGCCGGCTGACCGCGTACACCGCTCGGGAGCGGTCGTGGGCGACGACGCCGTGGGCCTGCACGGCCTCATCCGGGTGGTCGACCCGGACCACCCGGCCGCCGTGCAGCAGCGGGCGCAGCCGCTTGTGCAGCGCCACCCAGGCGGCGAGGTCGGCCCGCGCGGACGCGTCGATCGCGGTGATGTCCCACTCGATGCCGTGGTGGCCGAAGAGCGCGGTGACCGCCCGGAAGCCGAGGTCGTGCACCCGGTGCGTGGTGTGCGAACGGTCCGGCCCGATGTGCGTGCCGACCAGCTCCGGCGGGAGCAGCAGGCCGGTCCAGCGTTGGATGGACAGGCGTTCCAGCGCGTCGTTGCAGTCGCTGGCCCAGACCCGGTCGGTGCGGCGCAGGATCTCCAGGTCGACCCGGGCGCCGCCGGACGAGCAGCTCTCTATCTCCAGGCCGGGGTGGTGGGCGCGCAGCTCGTCCAGCAGCCGGTAGACGGCCCCGGTCTGCGCGTGCACCCCGGGCCGGCCGCCGTGCCCGGCCTCGGTGAGGTCCCGGTTGTGGTCCCACTTCAGGTACGCGATCCCGTCGTGCTCGGTCAGCACCGCGTCGAGCCGGCCGAGCACGTACGCGTACGCGTCCGGGTGGGCCAGGTCGAGCACCTGCTGGTGCCGCCACGTCGGGGGCAACCGGCCGGGCGCCTGGAGCACCCAGTCCGGGTGGGCGCGGAACAGGTCGGAGTCGGGGTTGACCATCTCCGGTTCGACCCAGAGCCCGAACTGCATGCCGTGCGCGCGTACGTGGTCGATCAGCGGTTGCAGGCCGCCCGGCCAGACCTGCTCGTCGACCCACCAGTCGCCGAGCCCGGCGAGGTCGTGCCGCCGGCCGCGGAACCAGCCGTCGTCCAGTACGAAGCGTTCCACGCCCACCTCGGCGGCCCGGTCGGCGAGCACCCGCAGCCGGTCCAGCTCGTGGTCGAAGTAGACCGCCTCCCAGACGTTGAGCGTCACCGGCCGGGGCGTGCGCGGATGGCCCGGCCGGGCGCGCAGGCTGGTGTGCAGCACGTCGCTGAGCCCGTCCAACCCGTCGGCGGAGTGCGCCGCGTAGAGCAGCGGGGTGGCGTACTCCTCGCCCGGTTCGAGCACGATCTCGCCAGGGGCGAGCAGCTCACCGCCGCCGAGCGTGGCCTCGCCGGTCGGGCGCCGCTCGGCCACCGTGACGTGGTCGCCGCTCCACGCGGTGTGCACCGCCCACACCTCGCCGTGCCCGAAGCCGAAGCCGGGCGTACCGGCGACCAGCAGCAGCGTGGCGTCGTGCCCGGTGCGGCCGTGCCGCCCCTCGCGCACCCAGGCGCCCATCGGCCAGGGGTGCCGCTGCGGCGCGCGTTCCCGGCACCAGCGCCCGGTCAGGTCGAGCAGTTCGGTGGCGACCGCCGGCACCGGCAGCACCGGGGTCAGCTCGCGCAGTTCGTAGCGGCCGTCGCCGTCGTTGCGCAGCCGGTGCCGCAGGGTCAGCAGCCCCGCCGCGTCCAGCGTGATCTCCACCGTCAGGCTCAACCCCGCGCCGGCGTCCGCCGCCCGCACGGTGGTGAGGAGGGGCCCCCGGTTAACGCCTGGTGCAGGTGAAGGGGCCCCTCCTAACAGTTCGTCGGGCACGTCGATGCCGGTGAGGCGGAACGCCGTGGACCAGTCGTGGCCGGCTCGGTGGCCGGCCAGGCCGGGGCGGCCACCCCAGCCGGCGCTCGCCTCGGGCAGCAGCGACAGCGCGGTGGGCTCGTCGAAGCTGCTCGGCACCACCGGCGGGACGGTGGCGTCGACCAGTGCGGCGAGATCCTCGGTGGAGATCGACCCGAGGTCGGCGCCCCAGTGCACGACCCGGGGCAGCCCCGGGCCGCGCGCGTCGAGCACCAGGCTGGTCCGCGCGCGGCGCAGGTGGACGATCGTCATCCCTTGGAGGCTCCCAGCGTCAGGCCCCGGACGAACTGCTTCTGGAGCAGGAAGAAGATCACCAGGGTGGGGATCGCGACCAGCACCGAGCCGGCCGAGACGAGGTTGTTGTCGGTGAAGAACTGGCCGCGCAGGTTGTTCAGCGAGCTGGTCACCGGGAACTTGTCGCCGCTGCGCATCAGCACGGTGGCCCAGAAGAACTCGTTGTAGATCCAGGTCACCTCCAGGGTGGCCAGCGCGGCCAGGGCCGGCCGGCACAGCGGCATGGTCACCTGCCAGTACTGCCGCCACACGCTCGCCCCGTCGACCATCGCCGCCTCGTACAGCTCGTGCGGCAGCGCCTTCATGTAGTTGCTGAGCACGAAGACGCAGAAGCCGCACTGGAACGCGACGTTGACCAGGATCAGCCCCCAGTAGCTGTCGTACAGCAGCTCCGAGTCGCTCATCCAGAGCGGCAGCGGGATCTCGGTGAACATCCGGAACAGCGGGATCAGCAGGGACTGCTGCGGCAGCAGGTTCGCCGCGGTGAAGAGGCCGAGCAGCGCGATGTTGAGCTTCCAACTGAACCGGGCGATCACGAACGCCACGCACGAGGCGAGGAAGAGCGTGAGCAGCACCGCCGGGACGGTGATGTAGACCGAGTTGAGGAAGTGCTTGCCGAACTCGGCGGTCTGCCACGCGGTGACGTAGTTGTCGATGGTCCAGCCGCCGAACGACACGTAGCCGTGCACGGCGGTGTACTGGTAGGAGCGGAACGAGGTGAGCACCGCCCAGAGCAGCGGGAACAGCCAGCCGACGGCGACCGTACCCAGGAAGACGTGCAGGACGACCCGGGCGGGCCGCACCGGTCGGCGGCGCCGGGGGGAGACGGCGGTGGTCATCGCTTGCCCTCCCGCATGACGGTCCAGAGGTAGATGGTGATGAAGACCAGGGAGACGGCCAGCATGATGGTGGCCAGCGCGGAGCCGAAGCCGATCCGGCTCGCCTCGCCGACCACGTTCTGGGTGACCAGGGCCGAGATCAGCTCCAG
Source organism: Micromonospora ferruginea (assembly GCF_013694245.2). NCBI lineage: Bacteria > Bacillati > Actinomycetota > Actinomycetes > Micromonosporales > Micromonosporaceae > Micromonospora > Micromonospora robiginosa. Next base: position 3,611,264 of record NZ_CP059322.2, on the reverse strand, counting down.
CCCGTTGCGGCCCTTGTTGATGACCCAGACCAGGTCGAACGCGCGCAGCGACTCGATCACGGTCACCACCAGCACGATGATGTTGATCGGGCGCATCACCGGGAAGACGACCCGGAAGAACGTGCTGGTCTCCGAGGAGCCGTCGACCGCGGCGGCCTCCCGCAGCGACGGGTCGACGCCCTTCAGGCCGGCCAGGTAGAGCAGCATGATGTAGCCGACGTGTCGCCAGCCGGCGGCCACCAGCACCGCCCAGATGTTGACGTTCGGGTCGCCGTACCAGTCGGTGTCGCCGCCGAACACGCCGTTGAGCAGCCCCTGGTCCCGGCTGTAGATGAGCTGCCAGATGAAGCCGACCAGCGCCAGCGAGAGCACCACCGGCAGGTAGAGCGCGGTCTGGTAGAACCGGCTGCCGCGCAGCTCCTTGTCGAGCAGCACGGCGAGGAACATGCCGAACGGGGTGGCCACCACGAACAGCGCGGCCAGCCAGAGCAGGTTGTTCTGCACCGCGGGGACGAACGGCGGGTAGTTGTTGACCACGTCGTCGTAGTTCTTCAGCCCGACCCAGTCGATCTCGTTGAGTGGGCCGATGCCGTCCCAGTTCGTGCCGGAGAGCAGCACGGTCGCCGCCGCCGGCAGCCAGACCAGGCCGAGGACGAGCAGTAGGGGCAGCAGCACCATCAGCGTGATGACCACGCGGTCGGTGCGGGAGAGGAGCCGTAGCCGGCGACCGCGACCACCGGTGGTGGTGGTCGCGGCCGGCGGCGGTACGGCGCGATCCGCTTGGATCAGGGGCAGGTCGGACATGACGTCCTTCCCCTTTCCGCCGTCAGCTAGTGAAGATCGACTTCTTCTGGTTCTCGACGCTGGTGAGCATCCCGCTGATGTCCTTCGGGTTCTTGATGAACTGCTGGAGCGCCGGGATGATCACGGTGGAGGCGAAGTCCGGCCGGGTGTCCCGGTCGAGGAACTGCGCGATCTCGGTGGCCGAGCCGACCAGTTCGGCGGCCTTCTTCTGCAGCGCGGTGTAGCCGGCGGTGTCCGCGCCGCTGTTCGCCACCAGCGTGCTCGGGTCGTTCTTCACCGTGACGTTCGCGGCGTCCTTCGAGCCCAGGTAGGTCAGCAGCTTGGTGGCCGCGTCCTTGGACTTCGGCTTGCGGGCCATCATGTAGCCGTCGATCGGCGCGTCCAGGGCCTTCGCCCCGATCGTGGAGTCGACCTCGGGGAACGTGAAGAAGTCCAGGTCCTCCAGGTCGGCGCCGCTGAACTGCTGGCCGACGAAGAGGCCGAGCAGGTACATGCCGCTCTTCTTCTGCTGCAACGACTGGGCGGCCTCCTGCCAGGTGCGGCCCAGCGAGTCGGGCTGGTGCAGGGGGAGCAGTCCGGCCCAGGTGTCGAAGACCTTCTTGACCTTGTCGGAGGTCCAGGCCTCCTTGCCGGCCATCAGGTCGACGTGGAACTGGTAGCCATTGATCCGCAGGTTGAGGATGTCGAACGTGCCCATCGCCGGCCAGCCGTCCTTGTCGGCGAACGCGATCGGGTTCAGCCCGTCCTTCTTCATCTGCGCGCCGAGCGTGTTCAGGTCGTCCAGCGTCTTGGGCACCTGGTAGCCCCGCTGCTGCCAGACCGACTTGCGGTAGAAGACCGCCCACGGGTAGTACGACGCCGGCACGAAGTACTGCTTGCCGTCGTCGCCGGTGGACGCCTTCTTGAACGCGTCGGTGTAGCCGTCGAGCTTGCCCCAGACGTCGCTGAGGTCGCCGGCCAGGCCCTTGGCCGCGAAGAACCGCATCCGGTAGCCGGCGAACCAGGTGAACACGTCGTCCGGCTTGCCCTGGAGATAGTTGTTGATGTTCTCCTGGAACGTGTTGTGGTCGACCGTGTTGATGTTGACGGTCACCCCGGACGACGTCTTGAAGCCGTCCATCACCTTGGCGACGACGTCCTTGGGCTTCGGGTCCGACTGGTTCGAGCCGAGCGACACGCTCTTCGCGTCGCCGCCGGAACCGGAGTCGGAGTCGCCGCAGCCGGCGAGCGCGCCGGTGCCGAGCAGCGCGCCCGCGCCGGCCGCGCCGGCCAGCAGCGAGCGCCGGTTCAGGCCGGCGACGGACGGGGGTACGAGCCGGGCGAGGTACTCGGCCTGGGAGCGGGGACGGGACATTGCGCCTCCTGCGTGGAGAGGTGTGCTACGAGATCCACCGAGAATCCACACGTCCGAACAGAAATAGCCGGTGGCGGTTGAAGCTACCCCTTGGTACGGCGGTGTCAAGAGGGCAAAAGGACGGTGATAACCGAGGTGTGACAGGGGAAAGAGCCGGTAAACGTTGTAATTCGAGTCGATGTTGGAAAGTGTTGACTTGGCACCCGGACCGGGGCACCCTCTGCTCTCATGCGGAACTGGCAGGGCGACGGAATCTTCTACGGCGCGGACTACAACCCCGAGCAGTGGCCCGAGACCGTCTGGGCCGAGGACATCGAGCTGATGCGCCGCGCCGGGGTCAACCTGGTCTCCGTCGGCATCTTCTCCTGGGCCCTGCTGGAACCGGCCCCCGGCGCGTACGAGTTCGGCTGGCTGGACCGGGCACTCGACCTGCTGCACGACGGCGGGATCGACGTCGACCTCGCCACCGCCACCGCCAGCCCGCCGCCGTGGCTGGCCCACCGGCACCCGGAGACGCTGCCCCGCCGCGCCGACGGCACCGTGCTGTGGCCCGGCGGCCGGCAGGCGTACTGCCCCAGCTCGCCGGTCTTCCGCGAGCGCTCCCTCGCGCTGGTCGAGACGATCGCCCGGCGGTACGCCGACCACCCGGCGGTGGTGATGTGGCACGTCTCCAACGAACTGGGCTGCCACAACGTGCACTGCTACTGCGACGTCAGCGCCGAGGCGTTCCGGCGCTGGCTGCGCGAGCGCTACCGCGACCTGGACGCGCTCAACGCCGCCTGGGGCACCGCGTTCTGGAGCCAGCGCTACCACGACTGGGCCGAGGTGAACCCGCCGCGCGCCGCGCCGACCTTCGCCAACCCGACCCAGCAGCTCGACTTCCTGCGCTTCTCCTCCGACGAGCAGCGCGCCCAGCTCCGCGCCGAACGGGAAGTGCTGGCGCGGCACGTCCACCAGCCGGTCACCACCAACTTCATGGTCGGCACCGGCATCAAACACATGGACTACCACTCCTGGGCCGACGACGTCGACGTGGTCGCCAACGACCACTACCTGAACGCCGCCGACCCGCGTCCCGAGGTCGACCTCGCGTTCGCCGCCGACCACACCCGCGGCGTGGCCCGCGGCGCGCCCTGGCTGCTGATGGAGCACTCCACCAGCGCGGTCAACTGGCAGCCCCGCAACGCCGCCAAGACGCCCGGGCAGATGCGCCGCAACAGCCTCGCGCACGTGGCGCGCGGCGCCGACGGGGTGCTCTTCTTCCAGTGGCGCGCCTCCCGCGCCGGCGCGGAGAAGTTCCACTCCGCGCTGGTGCCGCACGCCGGGCCGGACACCAAGGTGTTCCGCGAGGTCTGCCGGCTCGGCGCCGACCTGCGGGCGCTGGCCGAGGTACGCGGCAGCCGCGTCGACGCCGACGTCGCCGTGCTCTTCGACTACGAGGCGTGGTGGGGGGTGGAACTCGACTCCCACCCCAGCGTCGACGTCACCTACACCGACCGGGTGACCGCGCTGCACGGCGCGCTCTGGCGGGCCGGCGTCACCGCCGACGTGGTGCACCCGACCGCCGACCTGTCCGGCTACCGGCTCGTGCTGGTGCCTACGCTCTACCTGACCCGCGACGCCACCGCCGCCGCGCTCCGCCGGTTCGTCGAGGCGGGCGGCACCGCGCTGGTCACCTACTTCAGCGGCATCGTCGACGAGCACGACCACATCCGGCTCGGCGGCTACCCCGGCGCGTTCCGGGACCTGCTCGGCGTCCGCACCGAGGAGTTCTTCCCGCTGCGCGACGGCGAGACGGTACGCCTGGACGACGGCTCGCACGCCGACGTGTGGACCGAGTGGCTGCACGCCGAGGGCGCGGACGTGCTGGCCGCGTACGCCGACGGGCCCCTGCCGGGCGTGCCCGCGCTGACCCGCCACGCGGTCGGCGCGGGCGCCGCCTGGTACGTCGGCACCCGGCTCGACGACGCGGCGACCGACGGGCTGGTGGCCCGGCTGCTCGCCGAGGCCGGCGTGCGCCCGGCGGCGACCGCGCCGGTCGGGGTGGAGGTGGTCCGCCGCCGCGCGGCGGACCGGAGCTGGCTGTTCGTGGTCAACCACACCGGCGAGCCGGCCCGCCTGCCGGTCACCGGGGTCGAACTGCTCGGCGGCACCCGGTGCGACGGTGAGCTGACGGTGCCGCCCGGGGAGGTGGCGGTGGTCCGCGAGGACGTCGCATCCGAACCCGCGACCACCTGACCGGTATCCTGCCGCTCGCGCCGCCGAGGAGGTCCCCATGCTCGCCCAACAACGGCAGAGCGCCATCCTGGAGCTGATCCGCCAGCGCGGCGGCGTCCGGGTCAGCCACCTGGTGAGCCGCTTCGGCGTGTCGGACATGACGATCCGGCGGGACCTGGAGGTGCTCGCCGACCGCGGGCTGATCGACAAGGTGCACGGCGGTGCGACGCTGGCCGGCCCCGGCTCCACCGAGGAACCCGGCTTCGCCGCCAAGTCGGTGCGGCAGCAGGCCGAGAAGCAGGCCATCGTGGAGCGGGCCGCCGGCCTGGTCGAGCCGGGCATGGCCGTCGCGCTCTCCGCCGGCACCACCACCGCCGCGCTGGCGGCCCGGCTCGCCGAGGTACGCGGGCTGACCGTGGTCACCAACTCGATCCCGGTCGCCGACGCGCTCTACCAGAACCCCCGCCCCGACCAGACCGTGGTGCTGACCGGCGGCATCCGCACCCCGTCGGACGCGCTGACCGGCCCGGTCGCCGAGGCGGCCATCGCCGCGCTCAACGTCGACCTGCTCTTCCTCGGCGTGCACGGGATGAGCCGGCGTACCGGTTTCACCACCCCGAACCTGCTGGAGGCGGCGGTGAACCGTCGGCTGATCGGCGCGGCCCGTCGCCTGGTCGTGCTCGCCGACCACACCAAGTGGGAGACCATCGGCATCGCCACCATCGCCCCGCTGGGGGAGGCCGACGTGCTGGTCACCGACGCCGGCCTGTCCGTCGACGCCCGGCGGGAGCTCGGCGAGCAGGTGGGCGAGCTGATCGTGGTCGACCCCGCGGCCTGACGCCGGCGTACCCGTGCCTCTCAGGCACTTCCCAGCGACGACGGTTAGGGTCCCCTCACCACGCGTCCGACGGTCCATGTCGGAACGCTGTCCCCCACGGGAGTGACCGATGGTCTTCAAGAAGATGTTGAGCGCGTTCGGTGTGGGCGGCCCCAGCGTCGACACGGTGCTCGCCAACCCGAACACCCGGCCCGGGCTCGCCCTGGACGGGCACGTCAACCTGGTCGGCGGCGACGCGCCGGCGCGCATCGAGCAGATCAGCGTCGGCCTGGTCACCCGGGTCGAGATCGAGGGCGGCGACACCGAGTACGCCGGCGTCATGGAGTTCCACCGGATGCCGGTCAGCGGCGCGTTCGAGCTGGCCCCGAAGCAGCAGCTCGCCATCCCGTTCCAGCTCCCGGTGCCGTGGGAGACGCCGGTCACCGACGTCTACGGCCAGCGGCTGCACGGCATGACGATGGGCCTGCGCACCGAGGTCGCGGTGGCCCGGGCGGTCGACAAGTCCGACCTGGACCAGGTGTCGGTGCACCCGCTGCCGATCCACGAGCGCATCCTCGACGCGTTCCAGGCGCTGGGCTTCCGGTTCAAGCACGCCGACCTGGAGCGCGGCCACATCTACGGCGTGCCGCAGACGCTGCCGTTCTACCAGGAGATCGAGTTCTTCGCCGCCCCGCAGTACGCGCAGACCGTCACCGAGGTCGAGCTGACGTTCGTGACCAGCCAGCAGGGCGTCGAGGTGATCCTGGAGTGCGACAAGCGCGGTGGCTTCCTCAGCGCCGGGCACGACGTCTTCGGGCGATACTCCGTCCCGCACAGCGACGCCGCCCGCACCGACTGGACTCCGGTCGTGGACGGCTGGCTGCGGGAGACCACCTCGCGCTACGGCGGCCTGCGCGCCCAGGGCTTCGGCGGCCACCACGGTCACGCCGGCCACTACGGCGGTCATGGCCGGCGCGGCCCGGGCATGGGCGGCATGGTGGCCGGTGCCGCGCTGGGCGTGGCCGGCGGCCTGGTCGCCGGCGAGATGATCGACGACGCGTTCGGCGGCGACGACGGCGGGGACTTTGGCGGCTTCGGCGAGGAGTGACGGCACGCGACGACGCCCCCGGGACGGATCCCGGGGGCGTCGCCGTCGGCGTGCGGCGTGGGGTCAGTGCCGGCCTCGACGCTCCTTGCCGGAGCGGCGCGCGCTGCCTGCCTTGGACAGACCCCGGCTGACCAGGTACGCGCCGGTCAGCGCGGTCAGGTACCACCAGGCCTGGTTCGGGTTGTTGATGTTCAGGCCGTTGGCGGTGGTGCCCTTCCAGAACGCGGCGATCACGACGACCGCGGCGGCCGCGGCGTACACCCAGAACTCGGTGGTCAGGAACGCCTGCTTCGTCTCGGTGCCCGGGCTGGGCATCTGCTCCCGGTGACCGTCGTGCATGGACGGCATCTGCCGGGTCGACATGTCCTGCATGCTCGACCGGTTCTGGACGTCGGACATCGGCCGGTTCATCGGCCTGGTGGATGCAGCCTGCGTGCTCATCTGGTCCTCCTCAGGATTTGATGAGTCGGTATCTGCACACCCTCGCCCCGCTACCGCGGGTCGGCCACGGCACGGTTCGCGCTCTGTGGCGGGGGCACCCTCCGTCTACCCGGCGCCCGAGACAAGGTAACCGCCGGATGCCGGCGGCATCCGGGCCCGCTCGTCGTTCCGGACATCGGGCGCTCTCCGTCGGAAACACCGCCGGGTTTCAGCCCCCGGCCCACGGGCACGCCACACCGATACCCACATCACGAGAGCGGCGAGGTGGTTGACGTGCGTGAGGACGACATGCGGCAGGACGCCGCCCGGCAGGCCGAGCAGCGGATCGCCGGCGGGGTGTACGGCGAGGGCGCCCTCGACGAGGTCACGGTGCCGCGGACCGACGAGGAGCGGATGATCCAGGAGTTGGATCCGGACGACCCGGCGAACGTGCCGGTGGACCCGACCGTGCTGCGCGACGGCGGCCCGACCCGGGGCCAGGGCGCGGTGACCACGACCGGTGGCACGGCCGGCCCGGCCAGCGTGCGCCGGGTGGCCCGGCAGCCGGAGCGGCACCCGGGCAAGGTGGCGCCGACCACCACCGGGGACGCCACCACCGGCGGCATGAGCACCCCGGCCGGCGGCTCCACCAGCGACGCCTCCGCCCCCGGCGCCCAGGTCGCCAACGTCACCGACGAAAGCGCCAACCCCGGGTGACAGTTGTTAAAAGGGGGCCCCTCCTCTACCGAATGCGTTAAGGAGGGGCCCCTCCTTACCTCCGGAGGATGCCGAGGCGCTGGGTGGCGCGCGTCAGGGCGACGTACAGGTCGCTGTGCCCGCGCGGCGACTCCGCGACGATCCGGTCCGGCTCCACCACCAGCACCGAGTCGAACTCCAGCCCCTTGGCCTGCTCGGTGGTGAGCACCACCACCCGGTTCGCCAGCTCCGGCTGCTCGCCCACCGCCGCCTCGGGCAGCGCGGCGACGACCGCCGCACCCAGCTCCGCCACCCGCCCGGTCGGCACGATCACCCCGAGCCGGCCGTCGGCCAGCCCGGTCGCCTCGCGGGCGCTCGCCTCGACCAGCTCGGCGACGAGCCGGTCCGCCGGCACGGTCCGGTCCCACGGCGGTACGCCGGTGGCGCGTACCGAGCGGGGTGGGCGCAGCGCCGGGTCGATCTCGGCGAGCACGTCGGCGGCGACCGCCATGATCTCGGCGGGGGTGCGGTAGCTGACGGTCAGCTCCTCCAACCGCCACCGGTCCGCCACGTACGGCGCGAGCGCCTCGCCCCAGGACGGCGTGCCGGCCAGCGCGCCGGTCTGCGCCACGTCCCCGACGATCGTCATCGACCGGCTGGGGCAGCGGCGCATCAGCAGCCGCCACGCCATCGGCGACAGCTCCTGCGCCTCATCCACGATCACGTGCCCGAACGCCCAGGTGCGGTCCGCGGCGGCGCGCTGCGCGGTGGTGAGCCGGTCGGACTCCTCCTGCCGCTCGGAGAGCCGGGCGGCGTCGATCAGGTCGGTCACGCCGAGGATCTCGCCGCCGTCGGCCTCGTCCTCCACGTCGATCGAGCGGGAGCCGCGCCAGATCTCCAGCACGCCCTCGGCGTACTCGCGTTCCATCGCGCGGATCCGCTCGCGGCGGGCGGCGGCGGCGCGCTCGTCCTCGCCGAGCAGCTCGGCGGCCTCGTCGAGCAGCGGCACGTCGGCCGGCGTCCAGCCGCCGGGCTCCCGGTGCAGGGCGGCCCGCTCGTCGTCGGTGAGCATCGGCGCGGCGGTGGCGATCCGCTCCGGTGAGGCGAACAGGTCGGCGAGCAGGCGCTGCGGGGTGAGCACCGGCCACAGCTCGTCCAGCGCGGCCCCGATCTCCGGCTCCTCGCGCAGCTCGCGGCGGATCTCCGCCCGGTCGGCCTCGGAGAGCAGGTTGTCGCCGCCCAGCGGGTCGGCGCCGATCCGCTCGGCCACCTGGTCGGCGAGCGCGTGCACCACCTCGATGTCGAACAGCGCCCGGGCCAGGTTGTGCGGGCGGCCGGTGCGGCGGACCCGGTCGCGGGCCTGGCGCACCGTCTCCGGGTCGAGCGTGAGCACCTCCCGCTGGGGCAGCTCGATGGTGATCGGCTCGGCCGGCACCCACTGCCGGTCGCGCACCGCCGCGGCGAGCACCTCGGTCAGCACCGCGCGCCCCTTGAGCGCCGCGGTGGTGGCCGGCTCGACGCGCCGGGCGTGCACGCCGGGGAACAGGTCGGCCTGGGTACGCAGCAGCACACCGGTCTCGGCCAGCGCCGGCAGCACCTGGGAGATGTAGCGCAGGAACGTGGCGTTCGGGCCGACCAGCAGCACGCCCCGGGTGGAGAGCTGCTGGCGGTGCGTGTAGAGCAGGTACGCGGCCCGGTGCAGCGCCACCGCGGTCTTGCCGGTGCCCGGCCCACCCTGCACCACCATCACGCCGGGCAGGTCGGCGCGGATGATCCGGTCCTGCTCGGCCTGGATCGTCTCGACGATGTCGCGCATCCGGCCGGTGCGCCCGGCGTTGAGCGCGGCCAGCAGCGACGCCTCGCCGGTGACCTCCTCGTGCGCGGTGGGGGAGGCGGCGGTGATGTCCAGCACCTCGTCGTTGAGCCCGGTGACCTTGCGCTCGCGGGTGCGCAGGTGCCGCCGGCGGCGGACGCCCTGCGGGTTGGCGGCGGTGGCGAGGTAAAACGGGCGGGCGGCCGGGGCGCGCCAGTCCATCAGCAGCGGATCGTAGTCGCCGGAGGTGTCGAAGATGCCGATCCGGCCGATGTAGCGGCCGGCGCCGTCGTCGCCGTCGAGGCGGCCGAAGCAGAGGCCGGACTCGACCGCGGAGAACTGCTCGACCTGGTCGGCGTACATGGCGACGGTGGCGTCGCGCTGCGAGCGCGCCTGCTGGGTGCCGCCGGTGTGGCGCAACTCCTCGTCGAGCCGGCGGGCGGCCTGGTCCCGCATGCCGTCCAGCCGGTCGTAGAGCATCGAGACGTACTCCTGCTCGCGACCGATCTCGTCGTCCTGGCGCAGGTCACCCGACACGTCGGAGTGCGTTGACAAGCCGGCTCCTCATTGACTAGAATTGCAGCAGGAATGGCATTGAATGCCATTCCTTTTGTGTGTCTGAACTGAGAAAGATAGCGCGCCGCCCGCCTTCGCACCAAGCCCGGACACGGCTCGGGGCCCGGTCGGCGTCCGCCGACCGGGCCCCGAGCCCGATGATCGATCAGCCCTTCGCGGCCTGGTAGAGCCGCTCCGGCGTGACCAGACCGGCCACCACCCGGCCGTCGTCGGTCAGCAGCACGCTGAACAGCTTGCCGCTGAGCAGCCGGCCGCTGCCCCAGTCGCCGCTGACCTTCGGCAGGTCGCCGAGCACCTTCGCCAGCATCGCGGCGTCCGGCGCGTCCGCGCCCGCCTTCGCGCCGGCCGCCTTCGCGCCGCCGGCCCCGGACATGTCGCCGAGCTTGGCGACCACCACGGTGGTCCAGCCGGTGCCGACGGTACGCACGTCCGGCCGCTGCCCGTCGGCCTTGCCGGGCGCCCTGCCGGCCGGGCCGGGACGCGCGTCGGTCGTCTCCTCGGTGACCTTCACGCCGGGCGGCGGGTTGAACCGGAACTGGTCGGCGTCCGGGGTGCGGAAGTCGACCTGGGTGAACGCCACCTCGAACGCCGGCTCGTCCTGACCGTCGGCGAGCACCTCGAAGCGCAGCGGCACGTGCTCCTTCGCGTCCAGCGCGATCCGCACCTGGTGCACCAGCGACGCCTTGTCGCGCGGCGTGAGCACCAGCTCGTACGCGTCCCGCCCGGCCACGGTGGCCGAACGGCCCACGGTGACCGCGGTGGTCGGGTCGATCGCGGCCAGCGCCTGCTGCGCGGCGTCGGCCGGGGTGGCCGGCGCGGACGCCAGGTCCTTGCCGTCGGCCGGCAGCTTCCGGTGGACGGCGGTGTTCTCCCGGCTGCTCCAGGTCCAGACGTCGCGCCCGTTGCGCAGCACGTCCTGCTCGCCGAGCGTGTCGACGAGGGCGAGCCGCTGCCGGTCCTCGCCGCCGTACCAGACGCGCAGCGTGTGCGTGCCGGTGACCAGGCCGGCGAGCTGGTTGCCGCTGGCCTGCCCGGCGAGCGCGGCGATCGGCGGCAGGCCGAGGTCGGCGCGCTGCACGACGGTGCCGGACAGCCCGTCCAGGCGGGACGTTCGCAGGTCGTCCAACAGTTGGGCGGCGCTGCGCGGTGGCAGGGCCGGGTCGGCGCCGGCGGCGAACGTGCCGACGGCGGCGCCGCCCCCGATCACGGCGACCCCCGCGGTCACCGGGACCAGCCAGCGCAGCACGGCGCGGTTCTTCATCACGGACATAGTGTGCACCTCCTGCGCTCCATGCTGCGGGATCGTCGCTGTGAGGACGCTGAGCCGATCCCCTACGGGTGACCCGGTGGTGGCACCCTGGACCGGTGCGGTTGCTGGTGGTGGAGGACGAGACGCGGCTGGCCGGGGCGTTGCGCCGGGGCCTGTCGGCGGAGGGTTTCGTGGTGGACGTGGCGGCCACCGGCCCGGCCGGGCTGGACGCCGCCCGGCACGGCGACTACGACGCGATGATCCTCGACGTGATGCTGCCCGGCCTCTCCGGCTACGAGGTGGTGCGCCGGCTGCGCGCCGAACAGCGCTGGCTCCCGGTGCTGATGCTCTCGGCCAAGGACGGCGAGTACGACCAGGCCGACGGCCTCGACTGCGGCGCCGACGACTACCTGACCAAGCCCTTCTCGTACGTGGTGCTGCTGGCCCGGCTGCGCGCCCTGCTGCGGCGCGGCGCGCCCCGGCGGCCGGCCGTGCTCACGGTCGGTGACCTGTGCCTGGACCCGGCCCGGCGACGGGTCACCCGCGCCGACGCCGAGGTGGTGCTGACCAGCCGCGAGTACGCGCTGCTGGACTACCTGATGCGCCGCCCCGGCGAGGTGGTGTCGAAGACCGAGCTGCTGGACCACGTCTGGGACGCGTCGGTGGACACCGCCCCGAACGCGGTGGAGGTCTACGTCGGCTACCTGCGCCGCAAGATCGGCCGGGAGCGGTTGGAGACGGTCCGCGGCGCCGGCTACCGGCTGGCCACGTGAGCCGCCCGTGGTCGCGCGCCGGCCTACGGGCCCGGTTGCTCGCGCTGGGCGTGCTCGGCCTGGTGCTCGGGTTCGCGCTCGGTGGCGCGCTGCTGCTCGGCGCGCTCGGGTGGACGTTGCAGCGGTCGGTGGACGCGGAGGCGTTGCGGACCGCGGACGCGGTGGCGCTGCTGACCGCCGAGGACGCGCTGCCGGATCCGCTGCCGGTGGCCGGCGGGCAGCTCCGGGTGCAGGTGGTGGACGCGCAGGGGCGGATCCGGGCCGCCTCGATCGACGCGGACCGCCTGGTGCCGATGCTCGGCCCGGACGAGCTGCGGCCCGGTCAGCGCCAGCGGCTGGTGGTGGACGGCCGGCGGGTCGGCATGTCCGGGCCGGTGCGGGTGGTGACGGTGCCGGCCGGCACGCCGGCGGAGCCGCGTACGGTGCTGGTCGCCAAGTCGCTGTCGGACGTGCGGCACAGCCTGCACGTGGTGCGCAACCTGCTGCTGGTCGGCTTCCCGCTGCTGGTGGCCGGCTTGGCGGTGGTGGCCTGGCGGGTGGTAAGCGCGACGCTGCGCCCGGTGGAGGAGCTGCGCAGCGGCGCCGCCGAGATCACCGGGCGGGCCGGGGCGGAGCGGCTGCCGGTGCCGGCCGGGCGGGACGAGATCCACCGGCTCGCGGTGACGCTCAACGACATGCTGGACCGGCTGGCGGCGTCGCGGGACCGGCAACGGGCGTTCGTCGCGGACGCCGCGCACGAGCTGCGCAGCCCGCTGACCAACATGCGCACCGAGTTGGAGGTGGCCCGCCGGCTCGGCGACGACACCGATTGGCCGGCGGTCGCCGACGACCTGCTCGCGGACACCGAGCGGCTGAGCCGCCTGGTCGACGACCTGCTGCTGCTGGCCCGCCTGGACGAGCAGGCGCCGGCCGACCGCCGTCGCGACGACGGGCGCCGGCGCGGCCCCGACGACGGGCACCCGGCGCGGCCGGCGGCGGTGGGCCCGGTGGAGCTGGGTGAGCTGCTGCGCGGGGTGGCCGCGCGTTATCCGTCGCCGCCGCTGCGGCTGGTGTCGCCGGCCGGGGCGTGGTGGGTCGAGGGGGATCCGGGGGAGCTGCGCCGGGTGCTGGTCAACCTGGTGGAGAACGCGCTGCGGCACGCCGGGACCGCGGTGGAGCTGGCCGTGACCGGTCCGGTCGGGGCGTACCACCTGGTCACGGTGACCGACGACGGGCCGGGCATCCCGGCGGCGGACCGGGAGCGGGTGTTCGCCCGGTTCACCCGGCTGGACGACGCGCGGGCCCGCGACGCGGGCGGCGCCGGCCTGGGCCTGGCCATCGTGCGGGAGCTGGTGCGCCGGGCCGGCGGCACGGTGGAGCTGGCCGACGCGACCCCGGGCGCCGCCGCGCCGGGCCTGCGGGCGACGGTACGCCTGCCGGCGCTGGCCGAGCCGGACGTGGAATGAGCGGTCAGCGCCGCCGTTTGGTGCAGGTCGGGCCGGTGCGGGCGACCGTGTCGGTGGACCAGACCAGCGCCACGGTGAAGCAGTAGTCGGTGGTGCGGTCGAGCCCGTAGGCGATGTAGTCGGCCGAGCCGGCGGGCAGCGTCGCGAACGTGCGTTGCGGTTGCCCGGCCCGGCCACCGGCGACCACCACCGGGCCCTCCGCGCCGGGCGGGTAGGTCCAGCTCAGCACGATGCTGTCGCGCCGGTCGGTGAGCGTGAAACGGCCCGGCGGGGTGCCCGGGGAGGCGGCCGGCTGCGCGCTGCGGGTGGGCCGGGCCGAGGCGGGCGGCCCGCTCGACGCCGCGCCGGACGGGGCGGCCGGGTCGTCGCGGTCGCCGTCCACCCGGGACACCCCGGCGATGACCGCGATGGTGCCGAGCAGCAGCGCGACCACCACGCCAAGCACCGCCAGCGGCAGCCAGGCCCGTTCGCGCCGGGGCGCGGCGGGTGGCCGGGGCACGTGCACCGGCAGGTAGCGCGACGGCGGCTCCGGGGGCGGCGACACCCGGCGTACGCCGGCCGGGTCGTCGTCGGCGAGCCCGACCACGGTCGGCGGCAGCGCGTCCTCGCCGGGTCGCCAGGGCTGCTCCGCCGGCCCGTCCGGCCGCCAGGGCTGGTCGACCGGCTCGTCCGGCGGCCACGGGTAGTCGTCGTAGGCGTCGCCGTCGGCCTCCGGCGGGGTGCGGGGCGTCGGCACGTGCGCGGGGTCGGCGGCCCGGCCGGGCGGGTGGTAGAGCGGTGTCTCGACCGGGTCGTCGAGCGCGGGCGGGGTGTAGGGCGGCAGGTCGGGGGACCCTCGACGGTCGGGGGGACCCGGGCGGCGGGCACCACCGGCGCCGGGCGCGCGGGCGGCTCGGGCGCGGGGCAGACGTGGTCCGGGTCGGCGGCGGCCCGGGCCAGGCCGGCCACCTGGACGGCGAGCGGGTCGTCCACGGCCAGGTGCTCGCGGCACAGGTCCTCGGCGAGCGCCAGGTGCTCGTGCGCCTCGGCGTAGCGGCCGCAGTCGCGTTCCATCGCGCCGAGCTTGGCCAGCATCTTGATGCCGCTGGGGTGGCCGTCGCCGTAGACCTCGCGGTGCAGCTCCCAGGCGTCGGTGAGCCGGTCGCGGGCCACCTCGCACTGGCCGCGCGCGTATTCCACGGTGGCCAGGTCGGCGTGCGCGGCCAGCACCCGCTGCGACTCCGGCCCGTCGCGGGCGGTCAGCTCGATGATGACGTCGGAGTAGAGCCGGGCGGCGCGGGCGTCGCTGCCGACCCGGTGCAGCACCGCGGCGAGCGTCGCGGCGGCGGTGACCGTGCGTTCGTCGGAGCGCCCGAACAGCCGGGTGGCCGCCGCGTACGCGAACGCGGCCCAGCCCCGGGCGGAGTGCGGCTCGCCGAGCGCGACGAGCAGGCGCGCCTGGAGGCCGGCCGCCTCGGCCAGCTCGGGGGAGGCGTTGCCGGGGCGGGGGTCGGCGTCGCTGAGCGCGTCGGCGAGCAGTTGCTGGGCGCCGGTGAGGTCGCCTTCGGACACCAACTGGTGCGCCTGGACGGTCAGGTCAGCGAAACCGGAGGACACGCCCCATCGTGCTCATCCGGCGACGGTAAGTACAACCCCCGGAGTGGATCAGTTTGGTTCCGATCCGGTCAGGTGGTCGGCGAGCGTCTCGCTGATCCGGCGGAGCTGGTCGACCTGGGCCGGGCTGAGCGCGTCGAACAGGTGCCGGCGTACCCCCTCGACGTGGCCGGGCGCGGCGGCGGCCAGGGTGGCGAAGCCGTCGTCGGTGAGCACGGCGAGCTGGCCGCGCCGGTCGGTGGGGCAGTCCTCCCGGCGGATCCACCCGGCGGCCTCCAGCCGGGCGGCGGCGTGCGAGAGCCGGCTGCGTGACGAGCCGGTGGCGTCGGCGAGGTCGCTCATCCGCAGCCGCCGGCCGGGCGCCTCGGAGAGCCGGACCAGGATCTCGTAGTAGGCGTGCGGCATCCCGGCGTCGCGTTGCAGCTCGCGGTCGAGCGTCTCCATCAGGGTGCGGGAGGCGGCGAGGAAGGCGCGCCAGGTCCGCTGCTCGTCGGGGTCCAGCCACCGGGTCATGACGCCCATCATAGCGCCAATGGTTGAACGCTCAACAAAATCGCGCTACCGTCGGTGTCATGGGAATCCACCGGCTCAACCACGCCGTCCTCTACGTCAGTGACCTGGAGCGCAGCGTCGCCTTCTACCGCGACGTGCTGGGCTTCCGCCGGGTGGAGATGACGCCCGACGGCTTCCGCGGCGCCGCCTTCCTCCAGGCACCCGACTCCACCAACGACCACGACCTCGGTCTCTTCGAGATCGGCGCGGCGGCCGGGCCGTCCGAGGCCGGCCGGCGCACCGTCGGCCTCTACCACCTCGCCTGGGAGCTGGACACGCTCGACGAGATGGCCGCCACCGCCGAGCGACTGTCCGCCGCCGGGGCCCTGGCCGGCGCGTCGGACCACGGCACCACCAAGAGCCTCTACGGCCGCGACCCGGACGGGCTGGAGTTCGAGATCGTCTGGATCGTCCCGGCGAACCTGCTGGACGACGCCGCGCTCGCCGCCCGCAAGCGCATCGGCCGGCTCGACCTCGACCGGGAACGGCAGCGCTACGGCGGGCAGACCCGGGGCGGCGTGGGCGTCTCCGTGTCGGCCTGAGCGGGGTTCCCGGGCGGGCGGCTCGCGCGGTGCGGTAGAAACGGCACCATGCCGACCGACGCCGTCCTGCGCGAGCTGCTCGTCCGCCAGCTCGACCACTGGCTCCCCGCGGCGCTGCACCGCGCGCGCCGGGCCACGCTCGCGCTCGCGTACGCCGGGGACGCCGCCGCCGGCGCGGAGGCGGCGCTGGGCGTGGTGGGGGAGTTCGCCGACCGGCTGCGCGGGCGGCGGCTGACCGTGCTGGTGCTGGCCGACGGGGACGCGGAGCTGCCGACGCGGCTCGGCGCCGCCGAGGCCGCCCTGCCGGCCGACGTCGCCGTGCACGTGGTCCCCGGGCGGCCCGACCGGCTGCCGGTGGCGCTCAAGGCGGCCGGCGCGGCCGGCGCGCCGCTGCTCGCCGTGGTCGACGGCGGCGAGCCCGACCCGGCGCTTCTGGCCGCCGTCGCGTCCGGTCGCCCGGCCGAGCTGCTGCTGGTCACCGACTCCGGGCGGTCGTCGCGCGCGGCGCTGGCCGCAGCCGGCTTCCCGCTGGTCACCGAGGTCGAGCTGGTGCCCGAGGACGGTCCGGCCCGGCGGCTCGGCTACGGCACCGGCTCGGACCGGGGCCTGGAGGCGCTGAAGGAGGCGCTATGGGCGGTCGACGAGTTCGCCGGGGTGCGCTACCGCGACCCGGCCGACCCGGCGGGCAGGCTGCTCGACATCAGCCTCGACCCGGAACCCGGCCCGCTGCGCCGCGAGCTGCTGGCCGAGCTGGCCCGCTCCGGCCCGCGCACGGTCACTGAGCTGCGCCGGTTCGCCGCCACCGAGACGGTCTACCGGGCCGCCGACGCCAACCGCGCGCTCGCCTCGCTGCTCGACGGCGGCGCGGTGACCCGCGACCCGGAGCCCGGCCGGCTCGGCGGGGACGTGGTGATCAGCGCCGCCCCGACCGCTGGGTCATCTGCTTGACCACCACCGACGCGCCGGTGGCCACCACGCCGATGCTGAACACCATCTGGGCGCAGACCGCCACCCGGGCGATCTGCCCCTGGGCGTGCACGTCGCCGTAGCCGATGGTGGTGAGCGTGGCGAGCGCGAAGTAGAGCGCGTCGACGCGGGTGTGCAACCCGACGAACTCACCGGGCCGGGTGTTCGCCACCACGTAGTCGGCCAGCGCGAAGACCAGCAGCCCGGCGATCAGCGCGATCGCGAGGCGGGTGAGCGCGCGGTCCTCCGCCTCGCCGGTCGGCTGTTCGCGGCTGATCTGGCGGCGGACCTGGCCGGTGACCAGGAATGCGACCAGGGCCACCAGCAGCAGCGTGGCGACGGAGCGCAGGGCCAGCCGCAGGCCGTTCGGGTCCGCCTCGACCGGCACCAGGAAGTAGCCGGCCAGCATGAGCGCGCAGGCCGCGACGGACCGGCGCCGTATCCGCCGCAGGGTCAGGTCCGCCATGTCGCGATTGTCCGCCGTGGCGGCGGTGCCGTCGGCGGAACGGCGAAGCCGGCCGGACGACGAGCGGGGCACCGGCGAATCGCCGGCGCCCCGCCCGTCGTAACGGTCCTCGGACCGTCAGGCCTTGTCCTGCTTCCAGGAGAGCGGCCCCGGAAGGTCCACGCGGTGGGCGCGGGTGTTCGAGTTCCAGGACCAGCGACCGATCTTGATGCTCCACGAGGAGAACCCGTTCTGGGTGAAGTGGAGGATCAGCGGGCCGTACTTCTTGCGCTTGCGGAACTGGACGCCCATCGGGGGTGCCTCCTTCGTCTCCCTGCCTCTGCGGGATCGAACATGCCCGGATCGGCGATTCGCGAAACCCGATCGGGTCTGGTCTGGACGGTGGGTGTACCGCCCCGGCACAATCTCTATTCAACGGGTAGGTGTTAAGGGGTGGTAAATGCTGGTGGGGGCGGGTCGTAACAAAGCCAGCGATGAAAGTCTCACTGAGTGGAAGAGCGTTGACCGGCGTGGAGAACGGTCGGCAGCATGAGGACATGTCGCAGCGGGACGAGCTTCTCCTCACCGCTCGCGTGCACGTCGACCTGGTCCGGCACGCGAGCGCGCTCTGTTGAGCCGAACGCTCGTCGTTCCCCCTCCTCCGCAGCTCGTCCGTTCCCGCCGCCGGCGCATCGTGGCCCGGCGCGGTGCGGCGTGCGCTCCGGCCCCACGCGGGCCCCCTCCACCGCTTCGTGGACAGATCAGGAGACACCGCCATGCCCTCGACCCGATCGCCGCGGCGTGCCCTCGCCGCCGCCGTCGCCCTGCTCGCCCTCACCGCCGCCACCGGGTGCGGCGCCGACGCCGCCGCCGGCGGCGCACCGACGAAAACCCTGCGCTACCAGGGTTCGGTCGGTCAGGTGACCCTCCCCGAACTCGCCGCCGACCTCGGCTACCTCGGCGACGTGAAGCTCGACTGGATCGGCAACGTCACCGGCGGCCCCGCCGACATCCAGGCCACCGCCACCGGCCAGAGCGACTTCGGCGGCGCGTTCAACGGCGCGATCGTCAAGCTCCAGGCCGCGAACGCCCCGATCACGGCGGTGGTCAGCTACTACGGCTCCGACGCGCAGACCTTCCAGGGCTACTACGTGCTCGACCGCAGCCCGATCCGCGGACCCCGCGACCTGATCGGCAAGCGGGTCGGCATGAACACGCTCGGCGCGCACGCCGAGGCCGTGCTGCGCACCTGGCTCGCCCGGGGCGGCCTGACCGCCGACGAGATCGGCCGGGTCGAGCTGGTCGCGCTGCCGCCGGTCAACACCGAACAGTCCCTGCGCGCCGGGCAGATCGACGTCGCGGTGCTCGGCGGCGTGATCCGCGACAAGGCGGTCGCGGGCGGCGGCATCCGCACCGTGTTCACCGACTACGAACTGCTCGGCGCGTTCAGCGCCGGCAGCTACGTCTTCCGCGACGACTTCATCGCCCGCAACCCGGACACCGTCCGCGCGTTCGTCACCGGTGTGGGCAAGGCGATCGAGTGGGCGCGTACCCAGCCGCGCGAGACGGTGGTGGCCCGGCTCAAGGCCGTCATCGGCAAGCGTGGCCGCAACGAGGACGCCACCCTGGTCGACTACTGGAAGTCCAGCGGTGTGGCCGAGGCCGGCGGCGTGATCACCGACCGGGAGTTCGCCACCTGGATCGACTGGCTGGCCGACGCCGGCGAGCTGAAGGGCGCCCGGCCGAAGCCCGGCGACCTCTACACCAACCGGTTCAACGCGTTCGCCAACCCCGGCGGTGGCGCATGAGCACCGACAAGATCCTCTTCGACCGGGTGCGCAAGGTCTTCCCCGGCCGGCGTGGCGGCGGCGCGGTCACCGCGCTCGACGAGGTGACCCTCGGCGTACGCCCCGGCGAGTTCCTGGTCGTCGTCGGCCCCAGCGGCTGCGGCAAGTCCACCCTGCTCGACCTGCTCGGCGGGCTGGCCACCCCGACCGGCGGGCAGGTGCTGGTCGACGGCCGCCCGGTGACCGGGCCCGGCCTCGACCGGGGCATCGTCTTCCAGCAGTACGCGCTGCTGCCCTGGCGCACCGCCGCCGGCAACGTCGCGTTCGGCCTGGAGGCCAAGGGCCTGCCCCGTGCCGAACGCGCCGAACGGGTCGCCCACCACCTGGAACTGGTCGGCCTCACCGGGTTCGCCGACCGCTACCCGCACGAGCTGTCCGGCGGCATGAAGCAACGCGTCGCCATCGCCCGCAGCCTCGCGTACGACCCGGACGTGCTGCTGATGGACGAGCCGTTCGCCGCGCTCGACGCGCAGACCCGCGACTCCCTCCAGGACGAGCTGGTGCGGATCTGGCAGGCCACCGGCAAGACGATCGTGTTCATCACGCACGGCATCGACGAGGCCGTGCACCTGGGGCAGCGGGTCGCCGTGATGACGTCGCGCCCCGGCCGGATCAAGCAGGTCATCGACATCGAACTCGGCGACCGGGAGGCGGAGGAGGACGTCCGCTCCACCGACGCGTTCCGCCACCACCGGCACCAGATCTGGACGTTGCTGCGCGACGAGGTCCGCGCCGCGCAGTCCGCCGTCCGCGAGGAGGCCCGCGTTGGTTGACGTCGCCGAACGACCCGCCGTGACCCGGCCCGCCCCGTCCCCGGCGGCCGTCGTGCCCGCCCGGTCCGGGCGGCTGCTCGCGCTCGGCGGCCGGGCCCTGCACCGCAGCGTCGCGCTGCTGGCGCTGGCCGCGATCTGGGAGACCGTGCCCCGCACCGGCCTGGTCGACCGGGTCTTCCTGCCCCCGCTGTCCGAGGTGCTCGTCGCCTGGTGGGAGCTGCTGCGCAGCGGGCAGCTCGCCGAGCACGTCGGCGCCAGCCTGACCCGCTCGCTCACCGGCCTGGCGCTCGCCGTGGTCACCGCGATCCCGGTCGGCCTGCTGATCGGCTGGTACCGACCCCTCGCGGACCTGCTCAGCCCGCTGCTGGAGGTGTTCCGCAACACCGCCGCGCTGGCCCTGCTGCCGGTCTTCGTGCTCATCCTCGGGCTCGGCGAGACCTCCAAGATCGCCCTGGTGCTCTACGCCTGCTCGTGGCCGATCCTGCTGAACACCGTCGCCGGCGTGAAGGGCGTCGACCCGCTGCTGGTCCGCTCGGCCCGCTCGATGGGCCTCAACCACCTGCGGCTGTTCCAGAAGGTGATCCTGCCGGCGGCCGTGCCGACCATCTTCACCGGCGTCCGGCTGGCCGGGGCCTACTCGATCCTGGTGCTGGTCGCCGCCGAGATGGTCGGCGCCAAGGCCGGCCTCGGCTACCTCGTGAACTACGCGCAGTACAACTTCGCGATCCCCGACATGTACGCCGGGATCGTCACCATCTCCGCCATCGGGCTGGTGGTCAACCAGCTCCTCGTCGCCGGGGAACGCCGCTTCTCCACCTGGCGCGTCGACGTCACCACCGCCTGAGAGGACCCGCCATGACCCGCACCCTGCACCTCAACGCCTTCCTGATGGGCGTCGGCCACCACGAGGCCGCCTGGCGGCACCCGCTCACCGACCCCGCCCGCCTCGGCGACGTCCGCCACTTCCAGGAGCTGGCCCGCATCGCCGAGCGGGGCACGCTCGACTCGGTCTTCCTCGCCGACGGGCTGGCCGTCGGCCCGGCCGTCCGCCACAACATCCAGGCCGTTTTCGAACCGCTCACGCTGCTCGCCGCGCTGGCCACCGCCACCGAGCACATCGGGCTGATCGCCACCGCCTCGACCAGCTACACCGAACCGTTCAACCTGGCCCGCGCGTTCGCCTCGCTCGACCACCTCAGCGGCGGCCGGGCCGGCTGGAACATCGTCACCTCCGCCCAGGCGCGGGAGGCCCGCAACTTCAACCTCGACGACCATCCCGCGCACGCCGACCGCTACCGCCGGGCCGCCGAGCACGTCGAGGTGGCGATCAAGCTCTGGGACAGTTGGGAGGACGACGCGCTGGTCCTCGACACCGCCGCCGGCGTCTTCGCCGACACCGACCGGGTGCACGAGATCGCGCACGCCGGCGAGCGGTTCCGGGTGGCCGGCCCGCTCAACACGCCCCGACCGCCGCAGGGCCGGCCGCTGCTGGTGCAGGCCGGCTCGTCCGCCGACGGCATCGCGTTCGCCGCCCGCTACGCCGAGGCCGTGTTCACCGCGCAGCAGACGCTCGCCGACGGCCAGGCCTTCCACGCCGCGCTCAAGCGGGCCGTCGCCGACGCCGGCCGCGACCCGGACCTGGTCAAGGTGCTGCCCGGTATCGCGCCGGTGATCGGGGGTACGGAAGCCGAGGCCCGTGCCCTCGCCGACGAACTGGAGGCGCTGATCGTGCCCGAGCACGCCCTCGCCCAGCTCTCCGGCATGACCGGGCTCGACCTGACCGGCCTGCCGCTGGACGGGCCGCTGCCCGACCTGCCCGACGCCACCGCCGTGCAGTCGCACCAGAGCCGCTACCAGCTCGTCGTCGACCTGGCCCGGCGCGACCGGCTCACCCTGCGGCAGCTCATCGGCCGCCTCGGCGGCGGACGCGGGCACCGGGTGGTGGTCGGCACCCCGGAGCAGATCGCCGACCAGATCGAGCTCTGGTTCACCCAGGGCGCCGCCGACGGCTTCAACGTCATGCCACCGCTGCTACCCCACGGACTGGAGGCCTTCGTGGACCACGTCGTACCCCTGCTGCGCCGGCGCGGGCTGTTCCGGTCCGCCTACACCGGCCGCACGCTGCGCGAGCACTACGGCCTGCCCCGCCCGGCGAGCGTCCACGCCGTCCGAGAGCTGGTGGCGTCGTGACCACCGTGGACCGGCCGGCCACCGGCACCGTCGAGCTGCGCCCGGTCGACGTCGACTCGTTCCGCGGCCTGCTGCGCCGCCAGGCGTCCACGGTCACCGTGGTCACCACGCCCGGCCTGCGCGGCGACCGGCTCCTGCCGACGCTGCCCCCGGCCGGCTTCACCGCCACCTCGTTCACCTCGGTCTCGCTGGACCCGCCGCTGGTGTCGGTCTGCCTCGGCCGCGCGTCGTCGAGCTGGCCGACCGTCGCGCACGCCGAGCACGTGGCCGTGCACCTGCTCGCCTCCGGCCAGCAGGAGATCGCGCGGATCTTCGCCACCAGCGGCATCGACCGGTTCACCGCGCACCCCGGCTGGAGCACCGGCCCGTTCGGGGTGCCGCTGATCGGCGACGCGCTGGCCGTGCTGCTGTGCCGGGTGGTCCGGCAGATCGAGGCCGGCGACCACACGATCGTGCTGGGCGAGCCGCTGGCGCTCGGCGCCGGCGAGGACGGCGACCCGCTGCTGCACCACCGGGGCCGCTACACCACGACGGTCGAGGACTGGTCCGAGTCGTGGTGACCGCCCCCGCCGACGAACTGCTCGCGCTGGACCGGGCCGCCCAGGACCTGCTGTTCCGGGCGGCCCGCACGGCCCACGCGTTCACCGCCGAGCCGGTCGACGACGCCCAGGTCCGGGCCGTGCACGACCTGGTCCGCAACGGCCCGACCGCGATGAACGCGCAGCCGCTGCGGGTGCTGCTGCTGCGCTCGCCGGCCGCCCGGGCACGGCTGCTGCCGCACGTCAGCGCCGGCAACCGGGACAAGACCGCCGGCGCGCCGCTGACCGCGGTGCTCGCCGCCGACGTGGACTGGCACGACCGGCTGCCCGAGCTGTTCCCGCACCGCCCCGGCGCGCGGGACTGGTTCACCGGCGACCCGGCCGGTCGGGAGGCGCAGGCCCGGTTCAACGCCGCGCTCCAGATCGGCTACCTGGTGGTCGGCGTCCGCGCGGCCGGGCTGGCCGCCGGGCCGATGGCCGGCTTCGACCCGGCCGGGGTGGAACGCGAGTTCTTCCCGGACGGGCGGCACCGGGTGCTGCTGCTGATGAACATCGGCCGGCCCGCGCCGGGCGCCGAGCGGCCACGCCTGCCCCGGCTGGCCTACGAGGAGGTGGTCACCACCCTGTGATCAGCGCGGCTCCCACGCGTCCGGCTGGGTGGTCAGCTTGCGCACGTGCGCCGGCAACCGGCCACTGACCAGCTCGTCCAGGCTCACCTCGTCGACCACCCGCCGCACCGAGGCGCGCACCGCCACCCAGAGCCGGGGCAGGTTCTCCGCCGCGCCCTCGTACTTCGTCTCCTCGGGTCGCATCCCGCGTACCCCGGCGAGCGGACCGTCGACGGCGCGCAACACCTGCCCGATGGTGACCTCGCGCGGCGGCCGGGACAACGTGTAGCCACCCTCCGCGCCGCGCTGGGCCCGGACGATCCCGGACCGGCGCAGGTCGGCCAGCACCGCCTCGAGGAACTTGCGGGGCATGTCCTGCTCCGCCGCGATGGCCTGGGTGGACAGCAGGGTGGGGTACGCGGTGGCCAGGCTCAGGGCCGCCCGGACCGCGTAGTCGCCGCGCGCGGAGATCTGCACAGTGCCATCATGCCCGGCCGGCCGGCACGGGGGAGTCGGCGGGCGGGCGCGGACGCACCGGACGGACGGGCAACGGCTGTTCCCGGGCCGCCCGGAACGCCCCCGGGCTCACCCCGACCTCCCGGGTGAAGAACCGGCCGAAGTTGGTCGGCTCGGGAAAACCGAGCCGCCGGCCGATCCGGGCGATCGGGTCGTCGGTGGCGGCCAGCAGCCGGCAGGCCTGCAACGCCACCCGCTCGTCGATGACCTGCTTGGCGCTGCGGCCGGTCACCGCCAGGCAGGCCCGGGTGAGGGTACGCACCGAGCAGCCGAGCTGGGCGGCGTAGTCCTCCACCCGGCGGGTCTGCCGGTAGCCGCGTTCCACCTCCCGGCACAGCCGCCGGAACGTCTCCGCCTCGGCGCGCGGCGTCGGCGCCTGGCCGGCGTGCGGCAGCAGGCTCAGCCGCAGCAGCAGCACGGCGAGCTGGTGGCGCAGCAGCGCCGCGGCGGCCGGCACCAGCGCGTGCCGGTCGGCGTCCACGGCCAACTGGGTGACCTCGCTGATCACCGCGTCCTCGTCCTCGCCGGCGAGCTGGCGGTGGGTGGGCACCGCGTCCGGGTCGACGTCGAGGCCGCGCAGCGCGTCCGGCCCCCAGCTCACCACCGTGGCGTCGAGCTGCGTGCCGACGCAGCGCAACACCTGGCCGGGACGGGCGCGCAGCAGCGTGCCGGGGCGGCACGGCACGGCCCGGAAGTCCAGCTCGGCGGCGCCGTGTCCGTGGGTGACCAGGACCAGCAGGTCACGATCGAGGAGCACCGGCCGGGGCCAGCCCGGCGCGGGGGTGAGGTCGTCGAGCGCGCCGGTGACGATCTCGTCGGGGTCGAGGCGGGATTCCGACAGGCCGGTGCGGGTGGCCGGCGGGGGCTGACCGGTAGTGACCATCTCCTCGACGGTAACCGGCCGGACAGCACGTTGCATCTCGGCGGTTTCGCCCCGGCCGGGCGCTCTTGTCGACGCACACGACGGACGGTTACGTTACCGGTCGGTAAGGCGCGGGCCGGCCGACGGCCGCGACCGGCGGAAAACGGCGATGGGATGGGCATGACGGATCTGTTCTCGGTCGACGGCAAGACGGTCCTGGTCACCGGTGGCTCCCGGGGCATCGGGCTGATGATCGCGCGCGGATTCGTCCGGGCCGGCGCCCGCGTGATCATCTCCTCGCGCAAGGCCGACGTGTGCGAGTCGGTCGCCAAGGAACTCTCCGCCGAGGGGCACTGCGAGGCCATCCCGGCCGACCTGAGCAGCGACGCCGGCGCGCTGGCGCTGGCCGAAGCCGTCCGGCAGCGCCACGACCGGCTGCACGTGCTGGTCAACAACGCCGGCGCCACCTGGGGCGCGCCGCTGGAGGAATACCCCGAGGGCGCGTTCGACAAGCTGTGGGCGGTCAACGTCAAGGCCGTCTTCCGGCTCACCACCGCGCTGCTGCCGGCGCTGCGCGCCGCCGCCGACGCCGACGACCCGGCCCGCGTCATCAACATCGGGTCGATCGACGGGCTCCGGGTGCCGTGGATGGAGGTGTACGCCTACTCCGCCACCAAGGCGGCCGTGCACATGCTCACCCGCGGCCTCGCCCACCAGCTCGCCGGCGAGGCGATCACGGTCAACGCGATCGCGCCCGGCCCGTTCGAGAGCAAGATGATGGCGTTCGCGCTGGACGACCCGGAGTCGCGGGCGGCCATCGAGCAGCAGGTGCCGCTGGGCCGCATCGGCCGCCCCGAGGACATGGCGGGCACCGCGATCTACCTCGCGTCACGCGCCGGCGCGTACCTCACCGGGGCGGTCATCCCGGTGGACGGTGGGATCACCACGCGCGGCTGACCCGCGTACCCCCTGGGGTGAGACGACCCGGGGCCGCGCGGACTCGGCAGATCCGCGCGGCCCCGGGTGTGGTCGTGCTCAGCGACCGGCGAGCAGCCGGTTCACCGCGGTGTCGACGTCCAGGTGCTCGGCCTCGCGGCCACGCGGGACGACGACGTAGGTCCGGCGCAGGAAGCGCACCAGCACGCTGCGCGGGACCTCGAACAGGGCGTTGCCGTCCGGGGACGACAGCGCCAGCGCGACGAAGTCGCCGCGCGGGGTGGCCCACGGCCAGACCCGGACGTCACCGATGCCAGCCGGTTCGTCGAGACCGGTGACCAGCAGTTCGCGGGCGAACGACCAACTCACCGCCTCGCCGCCGGCGGACTCGGCATGGAACAGGACATGGACCGCATACGGGTCAGCAGGGTCGTAACGCAGGCTGGCACGCACCGGCAAGGCGGTGGCGTCAGGCGCGACGAGCCTTAGCGACGTCTCGACCTCTACGGTCGTCGGTCGGATGACACTCATGGACGTTCTCCCCCCGGCACCGCTGCGGAACGCGCGTGTCCCGCTTTTCCCATACTCAGGTGCTGCTCCTGGCTACGCTCCGCCATACGCTGACTTCACCCAGTGGTGGGAAGGGGGTCGGAAAGCCCGCAGGACCATGGGATCCCGCGTAGAATTTCCGGTTCCGCCCACTCCGTCGTTCCGCCCGGCAACGGGTGGTTCAGTCGTCGACTTACTCCGGTAACGTCCAGTCGTCAGCAGGGGTGACGGTCGCGGGCGACACTGGGGGTGGAAATGGTCACGAGGGACACCTCGGTGGCGACCAGGGCCGCGGCTGATCGGGGGTGTGAGGTGCCGGTCGACGGGCGTTCGCCAGGCGCTCTCATTCCGCGCCGGCGGCGCGGCTGGCGAGGTCGGGTGCACAGCACGCTCGACCTCATCCGCGCCAACCCCACCGGCCGGGTCGCCCTGAAGATCTTCATCGGCATCCTCGGCGCCCTCGTGGTCACCGTCGGCATCGCGCTCATCCCGCTGCCCGGCCCCGGCTGGCTGCTCGTCATCGCCGGCCTCGGTGTCTGGGCGGTCGAGTTCCACTGGGCCCGCCGGCTGCTCGCCTTCACCCGCCGCCACGTCAACTCCTGGACGCGCTGGGTGACCAGCAGATCGCTGCCGGTGCGCTTCGCGCTCGGCCTCATCGGGCTCGTCTTCGTCTCCGTCGTGGTGTGGCTGTCGCTGAAGTACAGCCTCGGCATCGACGTGGTGGCGCGGGCGCTGCACTACCTCGCGACGCACTGAGACCCGGTTTTTGGTCCGGGCCGGCGATCGGGTAGAGTCATGCGCGCTGAGGGCGATTAGCTCAGCGGGAGAGCGCTTCGTTCACACCGAAGAGGTCACTGGTTCGATCCCAGTATCGCCCACGCAGGTCAAAGGCCACTTCCCGGCTTCGGGAGGTGGCCTTTCTGCTTGCGTACAGCAGCTTTGTACAGCAGTTCTCGTCAGTGGCTCAGGGAGTCGCCGAGGCGCCCAGAACTTACAAGCGAGAGGTCAGGGGCAGACTGGACCGGAACGCATGATGTGTCAGTCCTTCGGCTTCCACCAAGCCGCCAGG
Source organism: Micromonospora ferruginea (assembly GCF_013694245.2). Classification (NCBI taxonomy): domain Bacteria; kingdom Bacillati; phylum Actinomycetota; class Actinomycetes; order Micromonosporales; family Micromonosporaceae; genus Micromonospora; species Micromonospora robiginosa. The sequence goes on along the minus strand of NZ_CP059322.2, from coordinate 3,584,005 downwards.
AGCCCTACGCCGGCGAGAAGGAAGAGGCAACTGCACCCTGCGCACGCGGCCAGGCCCAGGGGAGCGAAGGTTCCGTATTCCACCGGCCGAACATAGATGAGCTGGCCTGCGCCCAGGCAAGGAGGCGGTCGGGGCACACAGGGGGCACAAGACGCCGTCAAACGTCGTCAAGCGGTGGCCAATCATCGCAGCCTGAGACGGCGTGCGAGCAGGTATCAGCAGTCGTAGCCGCTGATAGACCCGCTGGGCTCATAGTTCCGCTTCAACGTCTGACCGGCTCAATCACACCGTCGCGGATCCGGCGATCAGTCGTCGATGTCGTACTCGGACTGCTCGACGGGACCTGCCACGAAGGTTTCGAAGTCGGGAGCAAGGACAGTGAGTGGTAGTCGAGGGCGATCAGGTCGTGACCCGCCGACGGGCAGTCGGCGATGTAGATGCCGATGGCGGGGTAGCCCCATTCGGCTACCCAGAACGTGCTGCCGAGATCGCCGCAGAGGCTGAAGTCAGCAGTTCGACCGATCGCCGCGAGCGTGTACACGCCAATGTGGTTTTCAGCCCATGAGGTTCGGCTGGGTGCAGGGTGTTCGGGCCGCTACGCACCTTCGTGATCGCCGGCTCGAACCACCCTAGCCTGACCCCAACACCTCGAACGCTCATGATCACGGCACAACTAGCCGCGTGAAGTGCGAGACCGCTGACGTTGGCGTGGTGGAAGGCATGAGGCTCTGGCCCGGCGATGCTGATGTGGGCGCTGGACGAGGTGTTCATCGGCTACCGCGGCGACCCCACCTCGGCATCGAGGGTGTGCCTGCCCCGGAGCGCCTCCCCTGGATCGACCCTGCCCATCCGCTCCGACGAACGGCTCGGTGTCAGCGGCTTTTACCGATCAGAATTCTTCCGCCACGTCGTCGCTTCTGGTAGCTCGCTCGAACCGGTGGAAGGATTAAAGACCATGACCGACGCCAGACGGCTGGGCGCCGACGAGGCCACGTTCATCGCGGCGGTACGCGCGGAGGATTCCGGGCGGTTCGCGCTCCTGACCGAGCGCCACCGGCGTGAGCTGCAGGTGCACTGCTACCGGATGCTCGCGAACTACGCGGACGCTCAGGACATGACGCAGGAGACGTTCCTGCGAGCGTGGAACAAGCGGGAGTCGTTCCAGGGTCGCGCTGCCCTGCGGACCTGGCTGTACCGGATCGCGACGAACGCCTGCCTTGATTTCCTGGAGAAGCGCAACGACCGCACACCCGTACCGTCCGGGCTGCCCGGCTCCGATTCCGAGGTGCTGTACCTGCAGCCGTACCCCGACCGGATGCTCCCCGAGGACCCGCAGGAATCGGTGGTGGCGCGGGAGACGATCGAGCTGGCGTTCATCGTCGCCGTCCAGCACCTGCCGCCGCGGCAGCGGGCGGTGTTCATCCTGCGCGACGTCCTCGGCTGGCCGGCGTCGAAGGCCTCCGACGCCCTCGAGCTGACCGTCGCATCGGTGACCAGCGCACTGCAGCGGGCCCGTGTGACGATGCGCGAGCAGTTGCCCGAACGCCGCCTCGACTGGCGGAGCCCCGCCACCCACGAGCTGTCCGATGACGAGCGCGGCGTGGTGAAGTCGTATATCGACGCCCACGAGCGCAACGACCTCGACGCGCTGACGGCTCTGCTGCGCGACGACCTGCGCTTCGCGATGCCGGCCGAGCCGGGCACCTCGGTCATGACGGCCGACGACGCGATGGACGGCTGGGTCTCCAACGGGCTCTTCAAGCCCGGCTACGACGACTGGCGCTGTGTCACCACGACGATCAACCGCATGCCAGCCGCCGCGCTGTACCTCCGCACCCCCGACGACCCGCAGTACCGGCTGTTTACCGTCGCGGTCCTGCACATCGTCGACGGGAAGATCGCCGAGCTCACCGGATTCGACGCCACCGACAAACCGTGGCTGGGCCTGCCTCCGGCGCTGTCATAAGACAAAGGCCCCATCGTCGACGAGTCCAGCGCACCGGCCGCCGTCACCGTCGAACGAGCACTCCGACGAGCTGAACACCAACGCCGGAACGCGAACACCGCCCCGCTGACGGGCCGGCGTTAAGCCCGAACTGCACCGTCACAATCAACGACGCCGCTGTCCCTCATCTCCAGCAAGTCGGTCCACAGCTCACTCGGAACGCAAGGAAGGGCCAGGGGAAGGTTTCCTCGTAGCCGAGGGTCACGGTGGCCTCACGAGCCGAGCGTCTGGCCCGTACTCATCGCCTCGTCTCGTACCGGGTCAGCACGACGCCACCGGGAAACGTCCGCGTCTCCACCAGGTTCAGGCTCACCCAGCTGTGCAGGGCCGTGAAGAACGGCGTGCCGCCGCCCACCAGGACCGGGTAAGTGACCAGCACGTACTCGTCGATCAGCCCGGCCCGCATGGCCGCTGCGGCAAGTGTGGCGCCGACGATGTCCATCGGGCCGCCGTCCTCGGCCTTGAGCCGGGTGATCTCGGCGACCGCGTCGCCGGTGACCAGGCGGGTGTTCCAGTCGACCTGGTCGATCGTCGAGGAGAACACCACCTTCGGCATGTCCCGCCAGCGGCGGGCGAACTCGATCACCGCCGGGGTGGCGCCGGGCTGCTGGTCGGCGGTCGGCCAGGGGGAACTCATCGCCTCCCACATCTTGCGCCCATACAGCGTCAGGCCTGTCGCCCCCACCCGGTCGGACCACCACTGGAACAGCTCGTCGCTCGACGACGAGTCCGGTCCCTCACCCCCACTCCAGCCGAGGTCGTCGCCGGGCGCGGCGATGTAGCCGTCCAGGGTCACGTTCATGGCGAAGATCAGTTTCCGCATCGTGCCAGCCTCCTGTGAGTCGATCTCACACGTACAGACGGGCACGGCGCGAAAACCTAATCGGTGCGCGATCTGCGTCCGCAGGTAGTCCTCGCGTTCCGGACTGAAGCACCGCAGGCCAACGGCGTGTCAGCCAACACCGTGAACGTTCGTAGTCAGGGCACTCGATGGTCTGGCCCTGCACTTGGGAGCAGATCGGCGAAGTGGTCACCGCTCCCGAAGTGCTCACCGACACCGGACAGGGGACGACGCTTTGACGTGCGGTGATGCGGTCGAGCGGTGCCGCGTGACCTCCCAGAGAACACCGATGTGGTCTTCGCCGGCTTCGGCGTGCCCGAAAGCGTCAGCACCCGCGGCTCGAGTTCGCAGGCCGACGACGTCCGCTCATGCCGATGTCCGGGTGCCGGCCGACGATCGGTCAGCCGAGGCGGTGGGCTCGGCGTTGGAGGTATCGCTGCTCGACCTGGTTGTGGGTTAGGGCGGCTGCTTCGCGGTACAACGCCGCCGCGCCGGCTGTGTCACCGGTCATCTCAAGCAGATGTGCGCGGATCGCGCGTTCGCGTTGCCGGGTCAGCGGTTCCTCGTCCAGGTGGTAGCCCCGGTTGAGGTCGTCGAGCAGGGCCAGCCCCCGGGCCGGCCCGTACGCGTGCGCGACTGCGACCACCCGGCTCAGCCGTACCGGCGCGGTCGGACTGAGCCGTTCCAGTCCCAGGTACAGCGCCGCGATCTGCGGCCAGTCCGTCCGGTCCGGCGCCGCAGCCGCAGCATGCACGGCCGCGATCGCCGCCTGCAGCTGGTACGCGCCGACCTCGCGCCGCCGCCAGACGCTGTCGATAAGCTCCGTGCCCTCGCGGATCAGCTCGGGATCCCACCGTGTCCGGTCCTGCTCGTCCAGCGGCACCAGTTCGTCGCCGTCAGTACGGGCAGCGCGCCGCGACTCGGTGAGCAGCATCAGGGCGAGCAGCCCGGTCACCTCGGGGTCGTCCGGCAGGGAGGCGCGGAGCATGCGGGTCAGCCGGATCGCCTCGCGGGTCAGGTCCACGCGGGTGAGTGCGTCTCCGGTGGAGGCGGTGTAGCCCTCGTTGAAGATCAGGTAGAGCACCTGCATGACAGCGTTCATCCGGCTGTCGCGGTCGGCGTCGGTCGGCGGGGTGAACCGGGCGCCGGCCCGGGCCAGTTGCTGCTTGGCGCGGCTGATCCGGGCGCCCATGGTGTTCTCGGTCGTCCCGTGCGCGTGTGCGATCTCCGCCGTTGTCAGGCCGCCGACCGCGCGCAGCGTGAGCGCCACCTGGGAGGTGGGGCTCAGCGCGGGGTGACAGCAGAGCAGCAGAAGCGTGAGACTGTCGTCGGTCTCCAGCGCAGGGCCCGCCTGGCGGGTCGGGTCCCGCATCGCCAGCTCGCTCATCCCGGCGTGCCGCTCACGGCGGCGGCGGGCCTGGTCGGTACGGAGCAGGTCGACCATCCGCCGGTACGCGATCCGGATCAGCCAGCTGCGTGGGTTCTCCGGCACACCGTCCGTCGGCCACACCCGGCTCGCGACGAGCAGTGCCTCCTGTACCGCGTCCTCGGCGATATCGAAGCGGCCGAAGCGCCGCACCAGCGCGCCGAGAACCTGCGGCACCTCGGTGCGCAGCAGGTGCTCGACATCCGGTGTCACGCCGGTACTGCCGTTCGGGTGCCCTCCCGGCCTGCCGCCGTCCGGCGAGGCTGGACGCGGCGGGTCATGCCGCGAAGTCCGCGCCCACTATCGGCCGGATCTCCATCGGCTCGCCCAGAACCTCGACCATCCGCGAGACGATTTCGACGGCCCGCTCCTGGTTGTCCACGTCGATCACGGCAAAGCTGGCCAGGACCTCCTTGAGCTCGACGAATGGGCCGTCGGTGGCCACCACGCCGGTCGGGGTCTTGCGGACCGTGGTGCTGACCGCCGGGTGACCGAGTCCCTCGCTGCTGACGAACTCGCCGGTCTCGATCAGCTCCTGTTCGAACCGCTGGTACGCGGCGAACGCGGCCAGCGCCTCCTCGGACGGGGTGTCGGCGGTCGCGGCGTCCCAGGCGGCGGCCGGCGTGTAGCTGAGCAGCAGATACTTCATGATCATCCTTGTGTTCGCGGGGATCGGGTCACGCTACGCCGATCAGCTCGAACGGCGCAGAGAGAGGGCGACGACCGTCGTCCAGGTGAAGGCGACCAGGCCGTTCACGGCGATCTGGATACTCATGTGGCTCGGCGACATCGGCATCAGCAGGATGAGCGCGGCGAGGCCGTTCAGCGCCGCCGGCAGGGCGGCCCGACGGCGGACGTACCGGATGGTCAGCGCGATGGCGGCGACGGCCAACGCGGTGAAGGCGACAGCAGCCGCCGCCGAGTGCGCGATGCTGTGCCAGGACATCTCGTCGACGGGCCGGTCAGGGGTCCCCACCGGGAAGCCGTACTCCGGATCCATCGTGAACACCCCGGCCGCGACGAGCCCGGCACCGAAGATCCCGATGAAGATCGGCAGCACACGCCGGCCGGTGCCCTCGGTGAGCACACGCCGGACGCCGACGGCGAGGGCGATCCCGCCGAGGCCGGCGAGCACGAACGTGGTGATCTGGATCCAGCCGAGACTTCCGGTGGCCAACTGGCTGATCGGGTGCCGCGTGATGTCGTAGCCCTCCCGCGTGAGCATCTGCGTCACGGCCGAGGCGAAGAAGACCGGTCCGGCGAGGGCGCCGGCGAGGAGCAGGCGGTCGGACGAGCGGCGGGCAGCGGGAACGGTGGCGGGGACGGTGGCCATGACTTCCTCCTTGGCGGATGCTTGCCGCTACCTCGTGGCCGCACCGCGAACTTTGACGTTCTCCAGCGTGAGCTGGATCACGCAACGTCGAAGTCAAGGCACGGACGTCGCCTCCGACGTAGCGGCGAACACCTACCGAGGGGGACGCGATGTCTGAGAACACCCAGCCGAGCGCCGAACTGACCGCACTGGACCGTCTGGTCGGCACCTGGTCGGTGACCGGCGGCGCCGAGGGAACCGTGCGGTACGAGTGGATGGCCGGCCGGTTCTTCCTGCTCCAGCACGTCGAACTGAGCCAGTTCGGCCAACCCGTCACCGGTCTGGAGGTCATCGGCAATCTGCACCCGTTCGGCGAACCGGTCGGCGCGGATGTGGTGTCGCGGTTCTACGACACGGCCGGCAACACCTTCGACTACGTCTACGAACTCGTCGGCGACAAGCTGACCATCTGGGCCGGTGCGAAAGGCAGCCCCGCCTACTACGAGGGCACATTCAGCACCGACGACACCACGGTCACCGGCGAATGGACCTACCCCGGTGGAGGCGGCTACACCTCCACCATGACCCGGATCTGAGACCTGAAAGCCGCACCGACCCGGTCACCCGGAGCCATCGTCTCCTCGAAAAGACAATGCGCTCCGGGCGTGTCGTCCTGCCCTTGCGGACCTCATGGTCGTCGGGGCATCCGGATCGAGAGCCAGCAAGTACCGCGTGCCCAACCCGATTCGCTGCCGACGCTGTGTGCGGAAATCGAATGACTGCCCGACCGAACACTAGTGCTCCTGGACCGGACGTCCGGATCTGCCGCCATCCGAGCGTGATGGCCGTCGGGTTGCTGGGTCAGCTCGTTACGGGGCGTCGAGGTAGCCGACTTCCGGGGAGCCTGACGCGACGTGGACGCGATAGCCCCAGTGCCGTAGGACCTGCACAATCTTCGCGGCGCCGCTCGGGTTGGCGGAGTGAACCTTGATGACGCCGATGTCGAGGGGGCGCTTCTCGAACGCGGCCTGTTCCAGGATCTTCACGACCGGCCAGATCGTGTCGTCGCCACCCAAGTCGTGGTCCAGCCACAGCTCGTCCAAGCGCCCGTTTTGGTATCGGCTGAGAAGCTCGACTCCGGCAGCGCTCGTCCGGGCCACCTCGGCGTTGCGGCCGTCCACGAACGAACGGAGGTCATCGACCAGAACGACCGATCGGCGGGCATCCACGCAATGATCATGCCCCCGCACCATCAGGACCCGCCATCCGAATTACCGCTTCAGGTGGGCTGGTATTCATCGCAGGTGGTGACGCACGGTGATGTATGGCTATCTCTCCTGCTTCCGCTTCTCCTGTCGTGCTGGCCGATCAACTCGTTGTGCGCGCTGCGGTGTCGGCCTTCCTCGGCCGTTACCGTGGTCAGACTCGCGTCCACACCGAGTCCGATCTACGGGTCTTCCTGCGCTGGTGCGCCGAGCACGGCCTTGACCCGCTGGCTGCGGCGAGCGTGGATATCGAGCGGTACGTGCGCTGGCTGCAGGACGTCCGCCGGTGCCAGCCCTCGACGGTGTCCCGCCGGCTGTCGGTCGTGGTCGGCTTCTATCGGGTCTGCGTCATCGACGCGATCCTGGAGCACTTGCCAGCCGACTACGTCCGCCGACCCACCGTGCCGGCCGAGTCGCCGACCCTCGGCCTGGGGCACCTGCAGTTCGAAGCCCTGATCACCACCGCCCGAAAGTCCTCGAACCCGAACGACTTCGCCCTGGTCGCCCTCCTGGGCCTGCTCGGCCTGCGGATCTTCGAAGCCTGCGGGTCGAACATCGCCGACCTGGGCGAGGAACGCGGCCACCGCGTCCTACGCGTATACGGCAAAGGCGGCAAGATAGCCCTCGTCCCGCTACCACCTGCGGTGGCCCGAGCTATCGACCGGGCCGTCGACGAGCGCACCGCCGGACCGATCCTTCGCAACATCCATGGTGGGCGGATAGATCGGCACGCCGCCACCCGCCGGCTCAAGCACCTCGCCCACACGGCGGGGATCCGGATGCCGAGGATGCACCCCCACATGCTGCGCCACACGTTCGTGACGACCATGCTCGACGCCGGCGTCAGCCTGCGCGACGTGCAGATCGCCGCCCGCCACGCCGACCCCAGAACCACCATGCGCTACGACCGAGCACGCAAGAATCTCGACCGGCACCCCAACTACATCCTCGCCGCCTACATGGCCTCCGGAACATAGCCAGCGCTCACGGCTCTGCCGATGAGCGGACGTCGGCGCCCCGTCGTATACCGGTCGATAGAAGTGCCGCTGTTCGCCGTACCCTCACCAGGTGGCAGAGGCCGACGTTGCAGCTGGTGTCATCGATCGACTGCTTTCAGCGCTGGCTGCGCAACTTGCCCTGTCGGACGAGCAGGCCCTGTCCGGCGGCGCGGCCGAGGCGCTCGCCGATCTGAGCAGAGCCGAGGCCGAGCACATCTTCGGCCACGCCGGCCATCTCGTCCACTACGGCGCAGACACTGAACCGCTGGAGTCCCTCATCCACGCGATCTCGGCCGTCCTCCGCACCGAGGCCCCGGCAGACGCTCCATTCAAGCCGGGCGACGAGGTCCGACTCGTGGGCGCATTGCCGGAAGCTCTCTCGGAATACGACGAGACGTGGCTCCGGCAGATCAGCTTCACCGTGCGCTACGCCGGCCGAGGCCCGATGATCGACGTGCAGTCGGATCTGACCGAGGATTACGTAGTCGCGACTGTGCCTGCGGCTGCGGTCGAACGCGTCCCGGGGTAGCCGACGCCGCATCCACTCATGCCGCGTCGTGTGCTTTAGGGCGGGGATCTTGTTCGATCGACTGGTGGTCCACACTTGGCGGGTGGTGGACCAGGAGTTGGTGTCGGCCCGTCGTCCTCGGGACGTGGTCGACGCCGCTGGAGCGTGGATCGGTGACGCGTTGGCGGCGGACGGCTTTGGCTGGCTCAAGGCTGTCCGGTCGGTGCAGCGCCAGGCTGGCGCTTTGGTTCAGCAGATCGTCTTGCAGCCCAGTTCGCATAATCGCGCCGACAGGTTGATCACGATCTCGACCCATGTGTCAGTGCGGGATCCCGGGCTGCGGCAATGGAGACTGGCGAATGCGGGCCTGGTGGTGCCTCCCTCGGATGGTGACGTCGTGTGCGGTCATCCGCTGGGCTACGCGTCTGGCCGCGCCAATGGCTATCGGTACGGTGACGCGCAGGACGGCGACGGGGCGCGGTTACGGGGCCTGCTGCGCCAGGGACCACGGAGCCTCAGCTGAGGGGTGGCCGGTCGATGACTTCGACGTACATGATCAGGTTGTCGACCACATCAAGGACGAGCATGCCCGGTCGGTCCGGGCTGAGTCCGACGTTTCGGTGGCCGGGGCCGTAGGCGCCGTCCGGTGGAGGCTGCGTGTAGAAGCTCTGGCAGAAGGCGTCGCGGCAGTCACATTGCTGGAGAATCCGGAGTTCGGCGACCTGCCCCGCCAGGTCGTCCTCGTCGGCTTCGCGGAGCGCGCCGGTAAGTTCCGCTGCGAGTCGCGGCCATCGATCCTTGATCAGTGCGGATCCTTCGTGCGTCATTGCCGGCGACGGTAGTCGCCGAAACCCTCTTCGTCGCTCTCGTTCCTGCCGCGCGTGTGCGGGTGCCCGGCGTTGTTCACGCTCAGCCGGCCGCCGGCTCGGCGTCCGCTCCGTCGAGGCGCAGCTCGGCTACGAACTCGGAGAAGGTTTCGGCGACCGTTCGCCAGGTGTAAGGCGCAGAGTTGGTCCAAACATCGCTGGCAACGACTCGTGGATCAGCCGAACTCGTTCGGTAGTCGAGCGCGAGCGCGGTGTCGTCACCGGCGTACTGCGCCATGGCGATGAAGAAGGCGCGGTCGACGTCAAGCCACGGGAGTTCGACCGGACCGGTTGCCGTCGGTTCTCGCGCCAAGTGGAACAACTCCGCCATTTCGTCATCCTGGATCAGGCGGTCGAGCGACTGTGACTCCTGCTCCATCTGCTCGGTGCTGCCGAGAAAGTCCAGCGGATCGTGGAACCAGGGCATGAGCCGAGCAACGGCAGGCTCGCCCGGATGGTTCCACCTGCCCTCCCGCAGGAGAACGAGGAGCAGGGCGGGAACAACGAGACCGCGGACCCGAACCGTCGCCGGATAGTCGTCCTGCACGCTCGTCCCTTCGTGGTCGGTACGGACTCCTCGTCGTCTCGTCGAGTATCCGCTCATGCCGCCGACCGTGCGAACGGGCTCAGCCGAGGTGCTCGCCTTCGGTGGTTAGTTTCCTACAGGCAACGTCGCCACGGCGGGCTCTTGATCATCAAGGGAAGGGCGGTTGCGGCACGTTGCCGACAAACGAGAGCCACCGACCGGGCTGCTGGAACAGCGCCAATCGGAAGGGTGCCGCGGTATGAGCATGGTGTTGATCGGGCGCCGGTTGTCGTCCGAGGAGTTTACGGCGGTGCTCACCGACCCGACGGCCGTCGACAGGCTGCTGTACGGCGACCTCGACGACGATGACGCCGAGATGCCCGAGCCGGAGCTGGACCTGGACAAGTCGTGGCACGGCATCCACTTCCCGTTCACTGGCACTGCCTGGCAGGTCAGTGAGGGCGCCGAAACGGCGATCCTCGGCGGCGTCGAGATTGGCCAGGACGGTGGCTACGGTCCGCCTCGGCTGCTCGACCGGGACACCGTCCGCGCTGTGGCCGCCGCGCTTGACGCCCTGGGTGTGGAAACGCTGCGCGCCCGCTTCGACCCGGGCGCCATGGCTGCGACCGATATCTACCCGGACATCTGGACTATTGGCACCGGCTAGCTCGACTACCTTATATCGCGCTTCGCCCGGTTATGCCGTTTCTATCATGCCGCAGCGGTGAACAGTCATGCAGTTCTGGTGGCCATCACCTGATGTCGAGACCCGCCTGCGTTCGATTGCCGACGGGCATCAAGCACCCGTTCCAAGCGGAGACGCCAGCAAGCCGCCGACACCTCGGCGCCCGCGAACTTCGTGGAGCCACGGGCTCACGAGCAGGTAACACGCTAGGCGTCTACGGCGCTGCGGCGAACTTCAATCGGTCGAAGTCCTCGACGTAGACGAGCCGCTTGCCGTCAGGCGAGAAGCTAGGGGCATACGCGTTCCCGCCGTCGGCGATCCTCGTCTTCTTCCCGGTGCCGACGTCGACCGACCAGACCCCGCCTCCGTCATCCGACGAGACGGCAGCGATCACCGACTGGCCGTCCGGTGACACTGCGAGATCGGCGAGGCCCGGAAGTTCGGTGAGGAACCTGGCTGTGGCCGATTTCCCATCCCACTCGGTCAGGTGCCAGGTGAAGTCGTCCGGACTCACCTCGGGAGGCAGCGGCAACCTGCCGAGGGAGTCGGGTGCGGTGATGAAGAACAGCCGGTCGCCCACGGCTGCCGGCGACCGCACCAGCACGATGGACTCGCAGCCCGTATCACTGCCACTGAGGTTGAAGGTTCTCCCGTCGATCGTTACCGGAGCGGGGAACTCAGATGCCGTCCCGTCAGCGAATATCTGGATGCCCCCCGGGCCGCACTCCCGGGGCGCCTCTACGTATCCCCTGCCGTCACCGTTCACGAGTGCGGCGCCGGCAAGGAAGCGCGTCAGCGCCAGAGGCGCGAACGTCTTCTCGTCCGGGGAGTAGCTGAGCAGCTCAGTGCGGCCCCAGCCGCACTCGAGTGCAACCCCGACATCGCCGTCGGAGCCGGCGAAGAGAAAGCTGAACCCAGTCCCCTCATCGCAGGCAGACCCCTGTGGGGGACCTTTAAGGAGGCGTTCTGCCTTCCCGTGATCAGGCCGCTGCCGCCACAATTCGGCCCAATCCGAGGACACCTCTCGCAGGTAGTAGACCCAACCATCGGCGGCCCAAACGGGATTGAACACGGAGACCGGCTCCACGAGCCCCATGATCCGGCCACACCCGCCGAGCATGACCACGGCCAGCACGACAACCGGCAAGATGAACATACGCAGCGCACGTGACCTTCCGGCGTTCATCTGCCTCATTTCGTCCGTCCCTCGGCGGACTCACTTTAGACACCGCCACGACCCGGCGGTTGGGGTCAGGTCGGGGAGTTGGCGACAGACGCCCTCCGGGAGGGGGTATGGGAGCCGCTGGACGCGGTGGGAAGAGGCAGCGATCGCATCGCATCTGATGGCCTCACACCGGCATCCCGCAGCCACACCGGCCTCGGCCTAGGCGGCAAGCAGACCGCATCCGTCCGTCAGCCGCCGGCCGTGTCGTGCCGAGATTGGGGAGCGGGATGGGAGCAGATGGTGCACTGAACGACGTTCAACAGCGCTTTACGGCCCTGAACGGCATCCAACTGCACCCACCGCGACCTGCTAGTTCTCGTTTCCGCAGGTCAGAGTCGGTACGGCGTCCTGTTTCACACCGAAGAGGTCACTGGTTCGATCCCAGTATCGCCCACGCAGGTCAAAGGCCACTTCCCGGCTTCGGGAGGTGGCCTTTCTGCTTGCGTACAGCAGCTTTGTACAGCAGTTCTCGTCAGTGGCTCAGGGAGTCGCCGAGGCGCTTGAGTGCTTCTCTGGTCTTTGTCGATGTGACCTGCGTGTAGATCTCCATCGTTACCGCGAAGCGGGCGTGTCTGAGCACCTGCATGGCGACTCTGGGGTGGACGTCGAGGTCGGCCAGGAGGGTGGCGCAGGTTCTTCTGGCGTCATGGACGGTGATCGGCGTGACGTCTGCCTTCTCGCACCTCGTCTGCCAGGAGCGTTGGAAGTTGCGCGGCTCGATCGGTGTGCCGAAGCGGGTGGTGAGGACGAGTCCGCTTTCGTGCCATGCCTTGCCGGCGGCTGCTTCGGCCTCGTTGCGTTGTTGCTGTGTGAGATTGAGGGCGGTCAGGCAGATGTCGGGCAGGAAGAGGGTCGCGTCGGACGCCTGGGTCTTGGTGTCGCAGTGTCTCCTGGCACCGCCGAGAGGGCGGCTGGCGCCGGAGGGCGGAATCGTGGCGTCGCCACTTCCCGCCGATGGGTCATGTCCTTTCACGCTCGTGGACCTGGTGATGAGGGCCGGCACGTGTGGGGAGCCTGGGATATCGGCATCCGCCAGCTTGCCGCAGGCTGCCCCCACCCGTGGAGATCAGCGAATCCGGGCCATCGTGGATGGCAGGGAAGGCCGTGCTGGGTTCAGTCAGGACCGGTGTACTCAGTGAGGCTGAAGCGGCGAAGCCCATCCGTGGGTTGCACGGTGACGGCGAGAACGCTTCCGTCTTCGGATCGCAGCGTGAAGACCGGATCGAGTTCGCAGAGGAACGCAAACGCCTCGCGGTCCTCGTCGCTCGCGTCGACCAGGCGACCGTCGGCCTCCCAGTCGCCGGTGACGGCGGCAATCACGATGGCCACCTCGACGCTGCCGAGGACGGTGGATGAGTTCGCCCACCAGTCCAGCCAGCACCGGCCCTCGAAGCGGTCTATGCCGTCATCTTTGCAGGGCGGCGGCGAGATGGTGGGGCGGCCTATGCGACGAGGACCCCGTTGTCGTGCGAGGCCGAGGCTGGCTGCCGGCTTTGTCAGGTCTCAGGGCCTTGGTTGCAGATCGGTCTCAGGACATCTGTGACACCTTCGGCTAGACGATCATGTCCGCCAGGTGGCATGCGGGGGGCCTGGCACAGAACTAGGAGGTGCGGCGTGGGCGCGAAGACAGCGCTACTGGCGTTTACCGACGGCGACATCCGTCCGGCGCTGCGTGGCGCCACGAGGTCGGAGCGAGCCGAGACCGAGGCGTTGGTGCGTCAAGTCCACCCCGGCTACGTCACCGAACCCGCCGATGACAACACGCTGCTCGATGGCACCTATCCGCCAGATGACCTCACGTACGCCACCGTGCTGGCCGGGACCGAGCTGTATTGCGACCGACGGCTCGTGCTCGATCGCCCATCCGAGCTACCGGAGCACCTCCACCGAGCTGGAGCGGGCCGGCGAATCATCATGCACGGGATGCACTCGGTCGTGGACTGGCTCGGCTTTGCGGTGTGGGAGGACGGCGTTCTGATCCGATCGCTGAGCCTGTCGCCCGACGGCGGCATCCAGGAGAACATCGGCAAGCCATACGACTTCGAACTGCCGTACTGGGCCGGTGAGCATCCCGTCAAGCCCGTACCAGGCTGGCACAACCAGGACCCCTACCCGCTGCCGTTCCATCCCCTCGACCTTGGCGAGGAAGCGTTGCGTGCGCTGTTCGGCTTCATCATCGAGGGCCTTCCCTCCCCCGACGACATCGACGCCGACTCTGTCCACCTACACGGCTTTCGCGTGACCGACCCGTCCGGCGAGGAACAGGCCGCCCGTGAGGCCGCCTACGTGGAGGCACTACAGAACATGGGACCCCCGCGGAGGTACCGCCTGGGACCAGGCGGAACGATGCACGAGGTCAGCCCCGACAGCTACTGATCCGCCTACCCGCAGGCCAGCAGGAGTGTCACGCAGGTCCGGATACCGATGTGTCACCCAGCTCCCGAGACCGGACAGCCGGCGTGTGATCCGAGTGGGAGGACTTTCCTTACGTCTCTCAAGGCGGCCCTGAACGGGCCGTACGCGCCGCCGCCTGGGCGCGCGTCCGTCGCTCCGCTGGCGCTCCGACTCCGGCCACGCAACACGCCCGGCGGCTGGCGCGGAAGCGGGAGGCCCAGGGGGCCGCCGCAGAACGACAGGCCGTTGAACGCGATGTGGCGGGCCGGCAGCCAGCCGGGCCGCGCGGCCACGAGCCCGCGCGGCGTAGTAAGCGCACGCCGGCCGCGTCGGCGAGCTGGCGGCGGTCGCGGGGTTGCGGTCACTGCGCCTCCGGCGGGGGCGCTCCGGCTCCAGGATGCCTGCGCAACGCCGGCGGTTCCAGGTTCGTGGGTGGTTGCGGAGGGCCATCCCGCCTGCCATCGACCCGGGCAAGCCGAGCAGACCACCGCCCGACCCGCCAGCGTCCGCACGTGCGTCAAGGTCCGCTTGACGCGGCAGCCCGCTCCCAGAACGGCGGGTCGATGGCAGACGGGATGAAGCGCTTGTGTCGTATTGTCGACTACCGCAGCCCTCGGAATGCTCCGCGCAGCACTGGCGGAACCGTTAGCACGTAATCACACTAGAACAATGTCTAGCGAGTCGGACAACGAGTCACAGCAGAAGTCTTATCGGCGACAGCGGATGGACTTCGCTGACATTGTTAACCCAGGGTTGAAGAGGCTCGACCACGGTGTTCATGTTAATGCGCGATTAGCGGAAAAGCGTCACTTTTTCTTGAGGATTCTGGGTCATCTGGAGGAGGATTTCAAAGACACTTTTGTCTTATTGCGTTTGACTAGAGCGGAAGATCCGAAGGCTGTTCTCTTGACGCTCCCAGAATGGTATCTAAAGTCAGTCAAAAACTGGGTTCTAGAGATGGAACCGGAAGTCCTCGGATTGCCACTCGATGTTGACCAGCGGTGCCTAATGGTGATTGTCGATGCACATTGTTTGCCCAGCTCAAGCGGGTAATAAACAACCTTTTCCGGATCGCCTGCCTGCCGGCGACAGTTCAACGCCAAGTGTTGGCCTGAATCCCTAACGCAGCTAGTCTCGCCGCCGCCTGTTGCCGTCGCCGTGCAGGAGGCGAGTCCAGACGACTAAGCCGGTCAGGAAAGCCACGGCGGCAGCGCCGACCAGCATTAGCAGCCGCCCCAACCAGAAGTCGTCCCGGAAGGCTTGGATCAGCAGGACTACCAAGAGCAGGCAGTTGATCCCGACGGCGACGATCACACCTCGCCGGCTCCTGATCATCAGCTCGTCACCCCATCGACCCATGCGACAGCCCTACCCCGTGTTCATGACATTTAGTCGATCCCGCCAAGGGAGGCCGGTGGCAGGCGACTTGGTCGGAGAAGCGAGTAGCCAACGCAAAGCATCCAGAGGGACACCCGGGACCTCGGAGGACACTACCGCACGGCCGGGCCCCGTCTGTTCGATCCAATCTGGGTGAGCGCCGATACGCGGCTCTTCCCATACAGCCCACCGACAAGCCGTTGACAGCAGCGCTGACAGCAACCGGCTAGTACGACGGCAGCCGGCAGCGGCCTTACCCAGACAGTCGCCCGAGGCCCGCACATGCACGGATGCAGCCGGACCGAGCGCCCAGAACTTACAAGCGAGGGGTCGGATGGCCGTCCAGTATGTGCGCCTGCCGAGCATGGCGAGGGGCGGGTGCGGATACTGGCAGCGTGGTGGAGGAACAGGCGGCGGAGTTGACCCGGTGGACCATCCACGGCGAGCGGGTCGTGGACGACACCCGCCGGGCGCGGCTGAGCATTGCCGAGGTCGAGTTGCCTGACGGGGTTCGGTTCGAGCAGTACGTGATCCGGGCTCCCCGGTCGGCCATGGTCGCCGTGCTCGACGACCAGGAGCGCCTGCGGTTGATGCGGCGGCACCGGTTCGTGTTCGACCGGTGGGTGTGGGAGTTGCCCGGCGGCTATGTCGACGGCGAGGAGCAGCCGGCGGCGTGTGCGGTGCGGGAGGTTGAGGAGGAGACCGGCTGGCGCCCTCAAGGCGTCGAGCCGTTGCTGTCCTTCCAGCCGTGGGTCGGTACTGCCGACGCCGAGAATCTGCTGTTCCTAGCCCGGCAGGCCGAGCACATCGGCACGCCCGTGGATGTGAACGAGGCTGAGCAGGTCGCCTGGATTCCGCTAGAAGAGGCGTACCGGCTTGTGGCTCAGGGGGAGATCGTCGGTGCTGGCACCGTAATTGCGGTGCTGGAGCTGGTCGCGCGCAAGGCCAGAGGAGAGCTGTGACGGTCAGCGTCGTGGGCCGAGGGTGGCGTCGATGCGACCGATAAAGTGCCGGACGGTGGGTAGCCGCCGCTGTGGGGCGAGATGAGTTTGCAGGTCGCGAAGGTAGCGGACGGCTCTGGCGGAGCGTAGCTGCTTGGTCAGAGCCAGAGCCTCCGCGCCTATGGCGCAGGCGCGGTCAGTTTCGCCCTGTTGGGCGTGGATGCTGGCGAGCAGGGCGAGGTTGAAGGCTCTGCCGCGTACGTAGCGGTTGTCCATGCGCAGGGATCGGACCGCGAAGCGTTCGGCGTGGGTGTTGCGGCCGAGGGCGTGGAAGCAGTGGCCGAACTTGGCCAAAGATCATTGAGCCTGCGACGCGTGGGCCTGGAACACGCCCTCGATCACTCGGTCCGCCTCGGCCCGGTTGACGCATGACCGGGAGTGGGTGAGGGTGCTCGGTAGCGTCCCGTAGCGCCAGACCGAGCGCAGTAGCTCGGCGAAGGCCTCGGGGGTGTCGCCGTGAAGCCACCACGTCGATACGCTGCCGTCGGGTGGGTCCGTGGTCACGGTGAGGACGCATCCGTGTGGCTGCCACCGGTAGGAAGCCGCACCGCCGGCCAGCGACCGCCGGGACGGCTGCCCATACCGGGCGGTCAGTTCGGCGATGGCCACCGTCGACGTCGGCTGGTCGATCGCGGTTGCCCATAGCCCGTTGCGGTAGGGCTGCATCGGCCATTGCTCAAGGGACTCCCAGTCCGCGTCCGGCCCCTCGAACGACAACGGCAGGTCGCGCTCGTGGTAGAACGACGCGAACCAGTCCAGCAGCCAGCCGCTGAACGACTCACCGTCGCGGCCCCAGCCCAGGCCCCATTGCGCCGTAGACGTTCTGGAGTAAGCCCAGACCACCGGATCTTCGGCCCCGCCGAGCTCGAAGCAGTTGAGGTACGCGGCGTAGGTCTCCGTTTCGAACCACACCAACGGCCCGCACCGATCCTGCACCGGCTCCACCAAGTAACTCGCGAGAAAGGGATCGCTGCCCACCTGGGCCCGCTCGACTCCCGCGAGGATCTCCTCCACGGAGAGCAGGCGGTTGTCGTAGGCGAACTCGCGCCACAGCTCGGGCAGCGGCAGAGTCCAGTATTCCCCGTCGGCCACGACGCCGGAGTCGTTGACCAATGGGATGCGAACGACGGTGGTGTAGAACTCGAATACTGCGGCGGGTAGCGCGCGCTGTGTCCGGCGACCCCATTCGTTGATCAGCTCAACCATCCGTGGGTCCTGCTCAGCCTCGGCGCACATCAGGTCGTAGACGCTCTGCAACCACGGGACGGCACGCGGCGACCGGCTGGAGACGTCGATTGACATCGGCTCAGCCTAAGTCGCTGGTACGAGCAGGCCAGCGGCGTGGTCGTGCGCCCCGCTGTCGAGATCAACGGTGGTCGTGAGTCAGAGGGCGAGGCCTCGGAGCTTGTCCGGGTTGCCCTGCATGCGTACACCGGTGATCCTCTCACCGTCGAAGTCGAAGCAGATCGCCCCGGCCGGTTGCCCGTCGACCAGGCCGAGGACGCCCGGTCCGCCGTTGATCTCGGTGATCACGAGCCGTGTGTCCTGCGTCCCCGGCTTGGCGAAGACCCCGAGCAGCCAGCGGGCGACGTTGTCGGCGCCTTCCAGCGGCCGGCGGGCGGCGGTCACCTTGCCACCGCCGTCCGACCAGCAGATCACCTCGGGCGCCAAGAGTTCCATCATCGCGTTCAGGTCGCCTCCGGCGCAGGCCTTGCGAAACCGGTCCACTGCTTCTCGGCGTACGCCCTGGTCGACGTCGAAGCGAGGCCGGCGGGCCGCGACATGCGCCCGGGCCCGGACCGCGGTCTGCCGCACCGCGACCTCGGACCTGTCCAGAATGGAGGCGATCTCGGCGTGGTTGTAGCCGAAAACGTCGTGGAGCAGGAAGACCGCGCGTTCGGTCGGGGTGAGCGTCTCCAGGACGACGAGCATCGCCATCGAGATCGATTCGGCCATCTCGGCCTCCTGACCCACGTCGGGCGTGGTGAGCACCGGCTCGGGAAGCCAAGGCCCGACGTACGTCTCGCGGCGAGCACGGGCCGAGGTGAGCTGGTTGAGCGAGAGGTTGGTGACGGTCTTGACCAGGTACGCCCGTAGGTTGGCGACCTGGTCGCCGACGTCGCGGCACCGCAGCCACGCCTCCTGCAGGATGTCCTCGGCATCGGCGACGCTCCCCGTCATCCGGTACGCGACGTCGAAGAGCAGCCGCCGATGCTGGGCGAAGACCTGGTCATCGATCATGGAAGCAGGCTAGACGTGCGCCAGCGCCTGGGCGCGCAGCCCGTCCAGCACCGTCGGGTAGGCGGGCTGCCACCCGAGCTCGCGGCGGGCCTTCTCGCTCGAGACCCGCATGCTGACGCCGAGCATCAGATGCATGTACGACGCGGCCCCCATCGTCCACGTGGGCACGGTGAACGGCTTGGGCGTGCCGAAGGTCTCGGCGATCGCCCGGATCATCTCCCCGAAGCCCATGTGGTCGTCGACGACGTTGTACGCCTCACCGGGCCGACCCCGATCGATCGCCGCGACGACGGCGCTGGCCGCGTCCGCCAGGTGCGTCCACGGCGAGACGCGACCGTGGTCGTTGAACGTCGGCAGCCGCCGCTTCCGCAGCATGTGCACCATGGTCTCGGTGCCTCCCGGCCCGTAGAACAGACCGAATCGCAGCGAGATCGCCTCCAGCCCCGACTGCCGGGCCAGGCGCTCCTTCTCCCGCATACCCTCCAGGTGCCGGTTGACCTTCGGGTCGGTCACGGGCGTTGCGAACTCGTCGGCCTCGGTCAGAACACGGTCGCCGAAGTCGCGGTAGCCGTAGCCGATGGCGATGTTCTCGCCGATGAAGCGGCGTACGCCTGCGATCTTGGCCGCCTCTATCAGGTTCGCGGTCCCGACGACCCGCAGGTCGTCGGTGCCGAACATGCCCTTGTGCGTCATCGGCGGCTTGCGCAGCGCGGTCGCGGCGTGCACCACGACGTCGGCCTTGATCCCCTCGAACGCCCGCAGCAGCCCGTCGCGGTCGAGCAGGTCGCCGCAGATCTCGTTGCCCTTCCCACGGCCCACACCCAGCACGGTGTGCCCGGCGTCGCTCAGCGCCTGACGGATGTGCCGGCCGAAGACACCACTGGCTCCGGCGACGATCACGGTCTGGTTCTTCATCCTCGTCATGGCCATGGGACAAGATGACCTCCCGATCCGTGACACCACCAGGCGTGACCCCCGTCACACACCCCAGCTCGTCATGTGGCGGACTGGTACCGATCGAGCTTCCTCCCATGCCGCTGACAGACGCGGCATACCTGAGCATGTCGGGTTGACACTGTCTGGTCAGCGGAGCAGCGGCGAGCGGTTGCCGCACTCGTCGCGTTCGGCTCCGAGGCTGCCTGAGCACCGGCCTCCTGTGCCCATCGGTCCTGGTTGGAGTATGCGGCCAGTGGAGGTGACCGATTGACCTCAACCGGAGTTCAGATGCTTCACTTCGGCCATGAATCTTGACGGCCTGCGCGTCGCCATCACCGGTGCCGCACGGTACACCGGACGACTACTGGCCGAAGCCTTCGCCGAGCGCGGTGCACAGATCTTCCTCTCGGCCCGCGACCTGGCTGCGGCCGAGCATGTCGCGGATGCGATCAGCCGGCGGGGGCCAGGTCGGGCTGATGCATTTCACTGCGACCTCGCCGTACCGGAGTCGGTACGCGCGTTCGCCGCCGCCGTGGCCGAACGGACGAAGCACCTCGATGTACTGATCAACAATGGTGCCCCGTACGTCGAAGGTGACGACCTGGGAGATGTCTCGAACGACAAGATCGAAAGCGTGATGGCTGCGGGGACCGGCACCATGTTGTTGACCAAGAATCTACTACCGCTGCTACGGGCATCGTCGCGGCCCGACATCGTCAACATGATCTCCGCATGCGGCGAGGTGGGACACCACCGATCGAGCGCACATCCCGCCTTCTACGCGGCGAAGCGTGCCCACGCCGGATTCGCCGAGATCCTGTCGCACCGACTCCGGCCGGAAGGGATCCGAGTGATCTCACTGTTTCCGCCGGACTTCGTTCAGGATGGGCCGCGCCAGGTCGACAGTGACCTCACCGCGCGATCTGTCATCGACTGTGTGCTTTTCGCGGTCGGTCAACCAAGAGACTGTTTCATCCGCGAGTTTCGTTTCGAGCAGGTGCGGTAGGCGCCCACCCGTTGAACCGCTCACTGCAAGGAGCAGCCCGCGCTCGGTCGAGGGTCGTCGGGCCTTGGTGAGGGCGGCCCGGATCTCGCTGTAGTCATCCGCTACCTGATTCCCGACGTCCGCGCCAATCGCGGCAGGTCAGACGTACGCGTCACATGCCGAGGGAGCTGAACTGGATGCCGGCCAGGCGCCAGCCCTCGGACAACTCGACCCAGGTTTGACTGACCCGGACGGTCAAGGCCATGTCCTGTCCTCGCCAGGTCGACCGGCTTCGCTGGACGCACCGGACGATTGCTGCGTGTCCGTAGAAGGACACCTCTACTTCGCTGCTCTCCAGGCTGGTGTAGGCGAACTCGGTGAACTTTCCGAGCCACTGTGCCTTGTCAAGCACATAGCCTTGCTCACCGATCGACCGAAAGTCATCGGCCAGCAGTGCGTTCAGCACGTCGGTGTCGGCGCGTAGCTCGGCCTCGTCGAAGGCACGCTGGAGTCGATGAACGTCGGAGATCACGAACGGATCCTGCCCGACCATCCGCGCCGGTGGAAGCCGACGCCGCGAATCCGGTCAAGCCGCCCCAGCCGGCACGGCAGGGTGCCCACTCATCGCCTGTTCCGCGGCCTTACGCCCTCTCTACCTGCCATCAGGCCTCGGACGTTCCGGCAGATCATCTGGCGGGCGCGTGTCGCCGGCCGTGGGTCAGCGCCGCAGGCCGTCCCACGACCAGCGGGGGATCGTCAGCCCGGCGGGCACGTCGTCCGCGGACGCGTGGTAGCGGGCCATGGCATCCGTCGTGGCCCAGGCGAAGTAGTCGTGCAGCACGGTCCGGAGTGGATCGGCGGTCAGGCCGACGTCGTGCAGGGCCGCGTCGAAACAGGCGATAGCGCGACGGTCCATCTCCTCGTGCCGGCCGTTGCCGCTGTGCATCCGTACGACGGAGGATTCGTCGCCGTAGCGGTCGGAGAAGGTGGTGGGGCCGCCGAGCGCCTCCGCCCAGTAGGCGGCCAGCCGCTCGGTGTGCCGGGGATGGACGCCTCCGGTGAACGCGTGGCCGACGACCTCGTCGGCCAGGACCCGGGAGTGCCAGGCCTCGGCGAGGCGGAGCAGGCCGGCGGCGCCGCCGGCCGCCTCGTACACGCTCTGCATGGGCCGAGGGTGCCAGACCGACGCCGCCGCCGCATCGGTTTCCGGGCCCGGCCGGCGGGTCCGCACGCCGGCGGCCGGGCCGACGCGGGGTCAGCGGCGCCGCGGAAGCCGTTCCGCCAGGGTCGCGCGGAGGCCGTCGGGCAGCCCATCGAGCGCCAGCAAGCCGGGCAGCAGGCGCGGTGCGGTGAGGTACGCCTGGAACGCCCGCGCGATCGTCACCCCGTGCGCCGGGCGCTCCTCCACGGTCACCGGGTCACCTGCGCAGATGTCACCCGGCTCCAGCACCCGCAGGTACGCGCCCGGCCGGTTCGCCCGGGTGAAGGTCTTCACCCACCGCGGCTCGCCCATCCGGTGCTGGAACGTGACGCAGGGGATGCGGCCGAACGTCGGCTGGAGCACCAGTCGCGGGCCGACGCGCCACCGCTCGCCGATCACCGCGCCGTTGACGTCGACTCCCTCGGTGGTCAGGTTCTCGCCGAAGAGCCCGTCGGCGAGCGGGCGGTTCAGCCGCGCCTGCCACCAGTCGTAGTCCTCCCGCGCGTACGCGTAGACGGCCTGGTCGTCGCCGCCGTGATTCTCGACGTCGAAGATCTGGTCGCCGACCAGGCCGCTGTGCAGCCCGGTGGTCTTCGGCCCCGGGGCGCGTACGTGGACCAGGCGGTCGACCGGCCGCTTGTCGGCACCCGTGAACCCGACGCCCTTGGCCGGGTTCGGCTGTGGCACCGCCAGGTTGACCGAGAGGATCCTGCTCACGCTCCGCAGGGTAGCCACGCCCGCCGCCGCGCGTCGCGCCGTTTCCGCCCGACTGGAACTCCTCACCCGGGCGGGGGCGGCCTGGTCGGCTGAGCGTCCAGCAGATTCGCCGCTTCCTCGACGGTGGCCACGAATTCCTCCAGCGGGATCCTGGTGACGAAGACCGTGCCCAGGTCCTCGGGGAAGGGATGGTCCTCCCGCCAGAACACGAAAGCGATCACCAGATCGTCGTCCAGGTAGGCGTACGTGGAGGCGTTGTCGACGGTTTCCCCCCACTGCATGAACCAGAACCGTTCCCGGAACTCCGTGTCGTCAGCGTGAAGCAGCCGGAAGACCTCCTCCGGGGCGCGGCCCGGGAAGGGGCAGGGCTCGACGTCACGTCGGCGTACCTGTGCCGCGCTCGACCGCATGGCGCGGATGAAGAACGGGAGGAAGGCCCAGTTGTCGTCGGTGGTCAGCCTCTTGCCGGCGGCCCACAGGTCGACGACGCGGAGTTGCGGCGACCGGACCTCACCGACCTCCACCGCGAACGTGGCCCGGTCGCCGAAGCGTCGTGTCATCAGTCTGCGGGCGCAGTCATCCGGAAGGGGCCGCCCGGCTGGGCAAGCCTGAGCACGTGTTCGAAGCCGCGTTTCTGCGCGGGCGAGTACACCATGGGCAGGATCAGCGCTGGTATGCCGGCGGAGACCGCCCCGCCGTCGCCGGCGGGATGATCACCGATCATCAGGGTCTGGTCCGGTGCGGCGTGGAGGGCTTCGAGGGCGGCGCCCCAGATCCGAGGGTCCGGTTTGACGAAGCCGACCTCGTAGGACAGCACGAACGCATCGACATAGCCGTCGAGTCCGTGCCGGGCGAAGCATGTGCGAATGTCCCAGCCGACGTTGCTGACGACGCCGATGCGAACACCGCTGTCACGCAACGCGGACAGGGTGGCGGCGGTGTCGGCGTACGGCTCGACCGCTTCGGCGTGTGTTCTGTGCAGGACCGATGCCAGCGGCTGGTCCACTCCAGGAATCTGTTCCAACACGGCGAGGATCGCCCGATCCCAGACTCGCGGATCCAGATCTCGGGCGATGTGGGCCGGATCCGTGGCCGTCTTCCGCAACAGGTCCGCGAAGTCGCCGGCAATGCGGTGCGCCTCGCCGGCAGCCAATGTCCGGTCGATCGATGCCGCCGCGTTGCCCACCCAGCGCTCCGAGTCGCGGGCGAACAGAGTCCAGGCGAAGTCGAACAGTACCGTCGTCACCGGCCTGGCGGTCATCGCATCACCCTAGATCAACACGACGGGTTCTGTGGGCCGGCGACGCAGCGAGCTGTTCCGAGCGAACGCGGCCATCGCTGTCGGCGATGGCCGACGGCCGGGCGGCATCAAGGGGTGTCGTGCGGCTCCTGGGCTACGTCGCCGAGGTGTTGTAGCGATCGAGCGTCGCTTTCGAGGTCGATGCATCCCGGAAGACAAGCTCCCACGGGCCGGTGTTGACGTCCATGTCCTTGCCGAAGCCGATCCACTTCCCGGCCATCCGCCGTCCGGTCGGCTCGGCGATGAGTTGGATTGCCCCGTGATACCTGGCGCCCCGGTAGTAGCCGGTGGGGTCGGTCTGCTCGACCCAGGTGCCGGTGACGACGGCACCGTCCATGGTCAGGTCCAAGGACAGCGACGATGACGCCGATCCAGGCAAGCTTCGCGCGGTCAGCCTGTCCCCGTGCTGAAGCATCACGACGAAGTGCTGTCCGGCGAAGGAGTCTTCCCGGCCGCTGGAATAGAACTGGTAGCGGCTGAGCCACACGCCCTCGTACGACCGGTGGGCCGTGGTGGGCTTGGGCGTAGGTGTGGGCGTGGCCAGGTTGGACACGGGAGATGCCAGGTCGTGGCCGCCGTGGTCGTCGTCGCTGACATGTCCGCCGGGCACCGCGGCGAAGCCGAGTAGTGAAATGGGTAGCCCGGTGACGACTTCCAGCGCGCGGGCGTACACCGGGCGCGGCGCGGCGATCGCGCCGGACTCCCATCGCTGGACGAGTCGCTTGTTGGCGTCGTTGGGCTCACCGACGCGGTGGCCGGCGGCCTGAAGCGCGCGAGCGAAATCGTCCTGGCTCATCCGCATCCCGGTGCGGACGGCACGCAACGCGGTGTTGGGGGCGGTCATGACCGTCACCCTAGCGCCATGTCGCCTAAATGTCGCCGGCCATGTGGTCGAGTTGTCGGTTCCTGTGCCGTCGCGGTAGGTGACATCTCGACGTCACTGTGGATCTGCGACGGTCAGCGTGCCGCCGCTTCTACAGGCGGAGGTAAGGGATGCCGGGTAAGGGCGACGAGCCGGCGGTGAGCCGGGGTGAGCGGATCCAGGCGGCCGAGCGGGAGGCCGCGAGGCGGCGGCTTCTGGCCGAGGCGGAGGCCGACCGCATTCCGGTGGAGGAGACCACTCGGGCCGTACCGGATCGGCGGTGGCGCCGTGGGCAGCGGTGAGCGGGTGCCGGTGGGGCGGCGGGTGGCGTACTGGCGGGGTCGGCGGAAGCTGTCGCAGCAGGTGTTCGCCGACCGGCTCGGCAAGTCGAAGAGTTGGGTCGACAAGGTCGAGCGGGGCGTCCGGTCGCTGGACAAGCTGTCCACACTCCAGGACATCGCCCGGGTGCTCCGGGTCGACACCGCCGCCCTGGTCGGCCGGGACGCCGCACCGTCGAGGCGGCGGGTCGCGACGAGGGCGTCGAGCGGATCAGGGCGGCGTTGTCCCGCTACGAGATCCCGCTGGGCAGGCCGGCGGGCCGCCGACCGGCGGTGCCGGTGGACCGGATGCTGTGCGACGTGGGGTACGCGTGGACGACGTTCCAGTACGCCCGCTACCGCAGGCTGTCGACCTGGCGCCGGACCTGCTCACCGGTGCGCAGCGCACCCACGCCGAGGCGCCGGTGGCGGGTCGGGTGCCGCTGGTCGAGGCGTACCGGATCACCGCTTCTCTGGTGCTCAAGCTGGGCGACGCCGAGCTGGCGTGGCTGGCGGTGGATCGGGCGATGCTCGCCGCCACCGGCGACCGGGAGCTGGTGGTCGCCTCGGCCGTGCAGCTCGCCGACCACGATCGCGGCGCTCGCCGGCACGCTCGGGGTGGGCTGACCGGACCGCCGTGTCCGGTGGGACGCATCGGCTATCCGAGCAGGGCCGCCGCCGCGGCCAGGGTGGCCAGCGACAGCGTCGTGGTCACCACCACCGCCCGGTTGGCGACCGCCTCGCCGACGCCGTACTCCTGGGCGAAGATGAACGTGTTCTGCGCCGTCGGCAGGCCCGCGCACACCACCACGGCGAGCACCTGCGGCGCGGAGAGGTGCAGGGCCAGTCCGGCCGCGTACCCGACGAGCGGTTGGGCGACGAGCTTCAGCGCGGTGATTGCGGCCAGTTCGGCCGGCCGGGCCGGCTCGGCCCGCGACGGCGCCGTGCGGTGCAGCGACGCGCCGAGCGCGACCAGGGCGGTGGGCACCGCGGCGGCGGCCAGCAGGGTGAGCGACGCGTCGACCACCGCCGGCGGGTGTAGGCCGGCGGCCGAGCACGCGACGCCGAGCAGCGACGCCAGGATCACCGGGTTGCGTACCGGCAGGGAGGTGATCCGGCCGACCCGGACCCGCCCGGCCGGGTCGCGGCGCCGGTCCAGGACGACCAGGATCACCGGCGCCACCACCAGCACCTGGAGCAGCACCACCTCCGCCAGGAACGAGACGTCGCCGAGCACCTGCGAGGCGATCGGGATGCCGAGGTTCGCCGAGTTCACGTAGCCGGCGGCCATGCCCCAGACCGGCCGTTCGCCGGGCCCGCGACCGAACAGCCGGCTCGCGCCGGCCCACCCGGACCCGACGACCGCGACCGTGCTCACCGCGAAGGCGAGCAGCGCGCGGCCGGCGAACCCGGACAGCGGCATGCGGGACAGGGTGAGGAACAGGGCCGACGGCATCGCCAGGTGGAACACGAACCGGCCGAGCACCGACGCCGCCGCCTCGCCCAGCAGGCCCCGACGGCAGGCCGCGTAGCCGACCGCGGTGAGGATCCAGATCGGTACGAACGCCGACACCAGGCTCATGCCGGGGATCCTGCCCGCTCGCCCGGGCGGGCCGTCTCGGACGACACCGCGCGTGGTGCTCCCACAGGCTGGGACGCGGGTCGTGGGGGCGAGCGTCTGAGCTGGGCCGCACCGACGGATCGCACCGAACCGTTCACACGTCGGTCCGGCATGCGACGCTCAAGCTCCGCCACCGAGGAGGAACGCACCCCATGGACCACGCACCTCAGCTCATCCAGGAGCGGAGTGCTCCACCGGCCACGCTGGTGATCTTCGGCGCTTCCGGTGACCTGACCCGGCGCAAGCTGCTGCCCGCCGTGGAGAGCCTGGCCCGGCACGAGCGGCTTCCGGACCAGTTCGCGCTGGTCGGCGTCGCGCGTACCCCGATGACCGACGAGCAGTTCGCGGAGAGCGCCCTCGGCGGGCGCGCCCTCGCCGGCCAGCGCCAGCTCCGCGGCGGCGTCCGGTACGTGGCCGGCGGCTACGACGACCCGGGCACCTACAAGCGGCTCGTGGAGACGCTCGACGAGCTGGACGCGCAGCGGGGCACGGCCGGCAACCGGCTCTTCTACCTGTCGACCCCGGCCGGGGCCTTCGAGCCGGTCATCAACGGGCTGGCCGGGGTCGGGCTCAACCAGCCGCGCGAGGGCTCCTTCTCCCGGCTGGTCATCGAGAAGCCGTACGGTCGGGACCTGGCCACCGCGCGCGAGCTGGACGGTGTCGTGCACGACGCGTTCGACGAGCACCAGGTCTTCCGGATCGATCACTACCTGGGCAAGGACACCGTCCAGAACGTGCTGGCGCTGCGCTTCGCGAACTCGATCTTCCAGCCGATCTGGGACCGCTCCTGGGTCGACCACGTGCAGATCACCGTCGCGGAGACCCTCGGCGTCGGTTCGCGCGGCGGCTTCTACGAGGACGCCGGCGCCATGCGGGACATCGTGCAGAACCACGTGCTCCAGGTCCTCGCGCTGGCGCTGATGGAGCCGCCGGCCTCGTTCGAGGCGGAGGGCCTGCGCAACGAGAAGGTGAAGCTGCTCCAGGCGATCCGGCTCCCCACCGACCGCGACATCGCCGAGGCCGCGGTCCGCGGGCAGTACACCCGGGGCGGCACCCGCGAGGAGCTGATGGCCGGCTACCGCGAGGAGGCCGGCGTCGACCCGCTGTCGCGCACCGAGACGTACGCGGCGATGCGGCTCAACGTGGACAACTGGCGGTGGGCCGGGGTGCCGTTCTACGTGCGGACCGGCAAGCGCCTGCCGGCGCGGCTCACCGAGGTGGCGTTGCAGTTCCAGCGCCCGCCGCACCTGCCGATCCCGACCGACCAGCTTACCGGCCTCGAAGCCGACGCGCTGATCCTGCGGATCCAGCCCAACGAGGGCATCTCGCTGCGCTTCGGCGCCAAGGTGCCGGGTCACTCCTTCCGGGTCCGTACGGCCACGATGGAGTTCTCGTACGACCAGACGTTCGTCGAGGAGTCGCCGGAGGCGTACGAGCGTCTGCTCCTGGACGCGTTGATCGGGGACGCGTCGCTCTTCATCCGCAGCGACGAGGTGCAGCAGTGCTGGCGGATCGTCGACCCGATCATCGAGCACTGGGCGAAGGACCACTCGCCGATCCCCACCTACGAGGCCGCCTCCTGGGGGCCGACCGACGCCGAACGGCTCATCGGCCGGCACGGCCGCAGGTGGCGCAACTCGGCGTGACGTGTGACGGCCGGCGGGGAGCGGCCGTCACGTGGCTGCCCGGCTGTCGGGACGCGCCTGCCGCGACCCGGCTGCTCGACCGGGCGGCGCCGTGGCGGCCAGCTTGCCGCGCGGGCGGTCGGCGTCCGGATGGCGCAGCTCGTCGAAGATCACCAGCGCCTCCCGCCAGGCCCGACGCGCGGCGTCGAGGTCACCGGCCGCCCGCAGGGTGTCGCCGAGGTTGTCCAGCACCTCCGCCTCGTCGTACCGGTCGCCGAGGTCCCGGTGCAGCGCCAGCGCCCGCCGGTAGCAGTCCGCGGCCCGGTCGTGGTCGCCGAGGCCGTGCCGGACGTAGCCGAGGCTGTCCCAGGTCAGCGCCGCGCCGTGCCGGTCGCCGGTCTCCTCGTGCACCCGCAGGGCCGCCCGGCAGCAGCGCAGCGCCGCCTCCGGCTCGCCCAGCCGGGCGTGCATCCAGCCCAGGTTGTTGAGCGCCTTGGCCTGCCCGACCCGGTAGCCGCCGGCCCGGTACAGGTCGAGGGCCAGCCGGGTCTCGTCGAGGGCCGCCCGCAGCCGGCCCTGCCGCGCCAGCACCCAGCTCACCCCGAGGTGCGTGTGCGCGCGACCGGTGTCGTCGCCCATCTCGCGATACAGCTCCAGGTCGCGCCGGTAGTGCCGGTGCGCCGCCTCGTGCTCGCCCGACCAGGTGCAGGCGATGGCGAACCCCCGGTGCGCCAGCGCCTGACCGGCCAGGTCACCCCGGCGCAGCGCCGCCGCCAGGGCGGTCCGCTGCGCGGCGGCCAGCTCCGCCCAGTGCCCGCTGCGATCGAGGTACGTGGTGAGCGCCGCCGCCAGCGTCCACGCGTGCCGGTCCAGGCCGGTACGGGCCGCCTGCTCCACGCACGCCAGCAGGACGTGGTGCTCGGCGGCGAACCAGGCGGTCGCCCCCGCGTGCTTCGGGTGGTCGCCCACCGTCACCCCCGGCTCGGGCGGCGGCAGCGCGGCCGGTCGCGCCAACCGGTACGGGTCGAGCAGGTGGTCCGCCGCGTGCGAGGCGTGCAGGTAGTGGTCGAACAGGCGGCGCCGGGCCGCCTCCCGCTCGGCCGGGGCGTCGGTGCCGTGGCACAGCTCCGAGGCGTACGCGCGGAGCAGGTCGTGCATCGCGTACCGGCCGGGAGCGCGCTCGGTGAGCAGGTGCGCCCGGGTCAGAGCGGCCAGCAGCGGGCCGACCCGGGCCGGTGGCAGGCCGACGAGGCTGGCCACCGCCACCCGCCCGGCGTCCGGGCCGGGATGCAACCCGAGCAGCCGGAACAGCGTGGCCGAGTCGGCGTCCAACGCCCGGTACGACCAGGAGAAGACGGCCCGTACGTCGGTCGCCGGGTCGCCGGTGGCCAGCGCGGTGAGCCGGTCCGGGTCGGTGTCCCGCAGTTCGGCGGCGAGCGCCGCCAGCGGCACGTCGGGCTGCCCGACGGCGCGGGCCGCGACGACGGCCAGGGCCAGCGGTAACCCGGCGCAGCGGCGCACGATCTCGTCCAGCGCCGCCGTCTCGCGCCCCGCGCGACCACGCCCGAGTCGACCGGCCAGCAGCTCCCGGGCCTCGGCCGGCGGGAGCAGGTCCAGCGTCACCGGGCGGGCCCCGTCGCTGACCACCAGGCCGGTGAGCCGGTTGCGGCTGGTCACCACGACCAGGCTGCCCGCTGAGCCCGGCAGCAGGGGCCGCACCTGCTCGTCGTCGCGGGCGTTGTCGAGCAGCACCAGGATCCGGCGGCCGGCGAGCAGGGTCCGGAACAGGGCGGCCCGTCCGAGCAGGTCCGGGGGCACCCGCTGGGGCGGCACGTGCAGCGCCTCCAGGAAGCCGCGCAGCGCCTCGCCCGCCGGCATGGCCCGGCCGTCGAGGTCGAAGCCGCGCAGGTTGACGTAGAGCTGGCCGTCCGGGTAGCGGTGCGCGACCCGGTGGGCCCAGTGCACCGCGAGCGTGGTCTTGCCGACCCCGGCGGTGCCGGCGATGGCGGAGATGACCACCGCCCGGCCCGGCGCACCCGCGCCGCCGTCCCGGGCTTCACCGGCGGCGGGCAGCAGCGCGTCCAGTTGCCGCAGCGCCGCCGCCCGGCCGGTGAACCAGGCCGGCTCGCCGGGGAGCTGCGCCGGGGGCGGCGCGGCGGGTGGCGCGGGCACGGGCTCGGCCGGGGGGTGCCCGCGCAGCACCCGCAGGTGGGCCCCGCTCAACTCGGGGCCGGGCTCCACACCCAACTCGTCGACGAGGTGGCGGCGGGTCTCGGCGTAGAGCCGCAGCGCGGCGGCCTGCTGACCGCAGCCGGCCAGGGCGAGCAGGTAACCGGCCACCAGCGGCTCCCGCAGCGGATGCTCGGCCACCAGGGGCCGCAGGGCACGCGCGGTCGCGGCGAACCGGCCGAGGTCGAGTTCCACGGCGGCGAGCCGCTCGTACGCGAGCAGCCGCTGCTCGTCCAGGCCGGCGGCGGCCGCCTCGACGAAGGCGCCGGCCGCGCCGGCCAGCGCCGGCCCCCGCCACAGCGCCAGGCCGTCGCGCAGCAGCCGCGCGGCCTCCGCCCGCCGACCGGCGGCCTCCTCGACGCGGGCCCGCTCGACCGCCCCGGTGAACTCGGCGAGGTCCAGCTCGGTCCCGCGTACGGTGAGCCGGTAGCCGCCGCCCTGGGTGGTGAGCAGGCCGTCCCCGCCCGCGTCCCGCAGGGCCGCCCGGATCCGGGAGACGCAGACCTGCACCTGGGTCCGGGCGCTGGCCGGTGGCCCGTCGGCCCAGAGCGCCGCCACGACCTGCCCGAACGGCACCAGCCGGTCGGCGTTGAGGAGCAGCAGCGCGAGCACCGCGCGGTGCTGGGGGCGGTCGATGGGAAGGACCCGCCCTCCGGCGGTCACCTGGACGGGGCCGAGGAGGGACCACCGCATGGCTTTCCTCGTGGGTAGTGGTCGGACGACGTCAGTCTATGGACGGCGCGGCCGGCACGACCGGCGCCAAGCCGTCGGATAGCGGACGACAAGCGGCCCGGCTCAGGCTCTTCCCAGGTCGCCGGCCCAGTGGTTCGGCGGGAGGCGGGCCGGCACGTCGCCGGCCGAGGTGGACAGGGAGAGCGACATGCGAGTAACCAAGGGGCGCGGCGCGCTGGCGACCGTCGTGTCGACGGTCGCCGTGGTGGCCGGCGTGGGCTGGGCGGCGCCGGCCTCGGCGACGCCGGCGGGACTGGAGACGGTCACCCAGTCGGCGGCCGAGAGCAGCGCGGACAAGTCGGCGCTCGCGTCCTGCCCGGCGGGCAAGGTGGTCACCGGGGGCGGCGGGTTCCTCCCCGCCGGCTCGTCGGCCGCCGGGCGGGTCGCGCTGGACCGGTTGGAGCCGCTGGCGAACGGCACCGGGTTCGTCGCGACGATGCGGGAGGTGGGCCCGGTCAACTTCGCCGGCGACTGGGGGTTGCAGGCCCTCGCCCAGTGCGCCACCTCGCCGGCCGGCTACCAGGTGGTGGCGACGACCGGGGCGGTGGGGACGGAGTTCGTGACGGCGAGCTGCGGGACCAAGAAGGTCATCGGGATGGGCGGGCGGATCAACAGCGGCCTGGGCGACGTCGTGCTCGACCAGGTGGTGCCGTCGTTCGACCTGACGTCGGTGACCGTCCGGGCGGTCGCCGTGCAGGGCACCTCGCCGGCCGGTTGGAGCGCCACCTCGATCGCGGTCTGCGCCACCGCGCCCGCCGGGCTGGAGCGGGTCGCCACCATCGGGACGAGCGCGAGCAACCCGTCCGACAGCGGCCTCCGGGCGTGCCCGGCCGGCAAGGGCCTCTACAGCGCGGGCGCGGACATCAACGCCGGTAACGGTCAGGTGCTGCTGACCGGGGTCAACATCACCGGGGGGAACACCGCGCGGGTGCGCGCGGACGAGGACGCCGACGGGTTCGCCGGCTCGTGGAGCCTCAACGGATACGGCATCTGCGGGAGCTGATCCGCGGCCGGGGGTGGTCGGAGGGGCCGGTGCCTCCGACCACCTCGACGGCTGTCGGCGGTTCCGGCCGCGTCAGCCGCGTCCGCGCACCAGGGGGAGGAACACCTCGTCCACGATGTCGACCAGCACCTCGTCCGGGACCGAGGGGATGCCGCGCATGGCGTACTCGGCGCGGAGCAGCATCATCGGCGTCGTCGCCACCCGGTGGTGGACGGCCGCCCCCGGCGCCTCGCCCCGGGTCGCGGCCCGTTCGAGCATCGTGATCCAGGCCCGGTCCATGGTGTCGGCGCCGGAGCGTTCGCGCATGAGGGTGAGCAGGTCCGGGTCGTCGGCAGCGGCGGCGAGCAGGCCGCGCAGGATCGCCCCGTGCGGCGACGACCACGTCTCGTTGGCCTGCCGGAGCATCTCGAGCGCGTCGCCGCGCAGGGTGCCGGTGTCCGGGTCGGGCATGGCGGCGTCGGAGAGGTGGCGGTACGCCGCGATGCCCAGCGCCGCGCGGTGCGGCCACCGCCGGTAGATGGCGTTCTTGTTGGTGCCGGCGCGGGCGGCGACCCGATCCATCGTCATCCCGGCGTATCCGGACTCGCGCAGTTCCGCCGCGGCGGCGTGCAGGATCGCCCGTTCCAGTTCCTCGCCCCGCCGCCTCGTGCCCATGTCTTGCAGGGTACGCCACGTACCTTATAAGGTACGTGGCGTACCTTACGATGAGCGGGAGTTCCTGATGCGTGTCTTCGGCATGAACTACGACACCGGCTTCGTCAGCGCCGGGTCCACCACCCACGAGCCGTTCGACCCCGACGTCGTCCGGGCCGACCTGCGGGTCATCCGCGACGAGCTGCACTGCGACGCGGTGCGGATCACCGGCGGCGTGCAGGATCGGCTGGAGCTGACCGCGCGGCTCGCCGCCGAGGTGGGGCTGGAGGTGTGGTACTGCCCGTTCACCAACGGCCTGGATCGCGCCGGGCTGATGGCGTTCCTGCTCGACGGCGCCGAGCGGGCCGAGCGGCTGCGACGCGACGGCGCCTCGGTCGTCTACCTCACCGGGTCCGAGATCTCCATGTTCACCGACGGCTTCCTGCCCGGCCGCGACCTGACCGAGCGCATGGCGTTGTTCACCGACCCGATGCGGATGCGGGAGGCGGTCCCGGCCGCCCGGGCCGCGGTGCGTGACTTCCTCGCCGAGGCGGTGCCCGCCGTGCGCGAGCGCTTCGGCGGACCCGTCGGCTACGCGTCGATCCCGCTGGAGGACGTCGAATGGGCGCTGTTCGACATCATCGCCAGCGACGCCGGCTACCGCGACGCGACGAACGCGGCGGCGTTCCCGCAGAGCCTGGCGGCGGCGGTGGGGCAGGGCAAGCCGTACGCCGCGACCGAGTTCGGCTGCTGCACCTACCGCGGCGCGGCCGACGTGGCCGGCGCGACCGAGCCGGTGACCTACGACGAGCACGGCCGGGCGGCGAAGCTCACCGCGGAGCTGGAGCGCGACGAGCAGGGGCAGGCCCGCTACCTGCTCGACCTGCTGCGCGACTACGAGGCCGGCGGGGTCGAGGCGGCGTTCGTCTACACGTTCGCCAACCGGCACCTGCCCACCACCGGCGACCCGGAGCACGACTACGACCTGGCCGCCCGCGGGATCGTGCGGGTGCTGCCGGACGGCACCTGGACACCGAAGGTCGCCTTCCACGCCCTCGCCGAGTACGGCCGCGCCCGGATGTCGAACCGGTCCGCCGGCCCTCACCGCTCGGTGGTCCGTGCGCACGTCATCGACGGGTAGGCACGCGACGGGCCCCAGGGGCGACCCCGCCACCCGGAGCGCCGGGGCGTCACGCCCGGCTCAGGCCGAGTGCCTCGTCCACCCGGTCCAGCACCGTCACGTCGTCGTGGCCGACCCCGCGCAGCAGGTCGATCGCGGTCGCCCGGATCTGCCCGACGATCATGGTGACCGGCAACGGCGGATCGGTCCGCAGCAGGCCCGCGGCGACCCGGACGGCCTCCAGGGCCGCCGCGTCGGCCTCCTGCGCGTGCCGGTCGGCGTCGGCGCCGCTGAGGTCGTGGACAAGCGCCTCACCGGCCGACCGTACGGCGGCGGTCAGCGCGCCGATCGCGGCGGCCAGCTCCGGTGGCGTGGCGGTGTGCCGGCGGGTCAGGGTCACGCCGGCGCGGGCCAGCACCCGGATGTTGCGGGCGGCGTAGTCGAGCTGGCGCAGTGTCGCCTCCACCTCGACCAGCTTGCCCAGGTGCCGGCGACGCAGCCCCAGCCGCAGCGTCTCACCGGTGGCGAGCACGGCGGCCTGCATCTGGGCGACGCAGTCGTCCACCTGGCGGGCCTGGTCCAGCGCCGCGCGGGCGGCATCCTCGTCGCAGCCCCGCAGCGCCGCGTTCACCTCGTCGAGCAGGTCGGCCAGGTCGGCGTAGCTGCGCCGGGCCTGCGCCACCAGCGGCGCCAGCGGGTCGCGGGCGGCCATCAACTGGGTGGCGGCCAGCGCCACCGCGCCGCCGATGAGCGCGTCGACGAAGCGGAACGGCATCAGCGTCCCGTGTGGCGCGGCGACCACGACCAGGTACATCGCCGAGACGGTGGCCTGCACGACCAGGGCGCGGCGGGCCCCGATCACCACGAGCGTCGTGGTGGTCAGCACCAGCACCAGCAGGACCGTGCCGGTGCCCGGGCCCAGCGCGTACACCAGCAGTTCCGCGACGAGCACGGCGGCGGCCACGGCGAGCAGGATCTCGACGGTCTGCCGCAGCCGTCGCCCGCGGGACTCGCCGAGCACGACGAGCGCGGCGGTCGGGGCGTAGAACGGGTCCGGGTGACCGATCACCACCGCCGCCAGGATCCAGGCGACCGCCGCGGCGGCGGTCAGCTCGACCACGGTCATCCCGTCGCCGCGTAACCGCGCGACGGCGTCGCGTCCCCAGCTCCGCACCGTGGCACCCCTCCTGCCGGGCGGACCGGGACCGGCCGCCGATCGATCTCTGCGAGGAGGGCCACTACCCCGCCCGTGACCTGCCCAATCGCTCGGGGTCGTTGACACGCCACTCGTGCTCCCATACGTTTAACGAGTTGGTTAAGTGAGAGGGGTGAGCATCCGATGACCGGCACCGATCAACTCAGCGCGGTGTTCTCGGCGCTCGCCGACCCGACCCGACGGGCGATCATCGCCGAGCTGGCCACCCGCGACGCCACGGTCACCGAGCTGACCGCCCCGCTCGCCATCTCGATGCCGGCGGTGTCACGGCACCTGAAGGTGCTCGAACGGGCCGCGCTCATCTCGCGGTCGCAGTCGGGCAAGTGGCGCGCGAGCCACCTCGAAGCCGCCCCGCTGCGCGAGGCGGCCGACTGGATCGAGCGCTACCGGCGGTTCTGGGACACCTCCCTCACCCGCCTCGACGCCCACCTCGCCGCGCTGCAGGCCGCCGAACCGGCAACGGAGCGACCGGCCGACGACCCCAGGGAGCGCGCATGACCACCGGAACTCCGCAGCTCGTCATCTCCCGGGTGTTCGACGCGCCGCGCGAGCTCGTCTACCGGGCCTTCACCGACCCCGACCACCTCGCGTCGTGGTGGGGCCCGATCGGCAACACCCTGCCGCGCGACGAGATCGAGTTCGACGTACGCCCCGGCGGTTACCAGCGGTGGACGGAGGTCAACCCGGCCGAGCCCGACCTCCGGGTGCGGGTCCACGTCGACCTCACCGACGTCACCGACGGTGAACTGCTCGACGGCGTCATGCACGTCGGCGGCCGGCTCCAGAAGGGCGTCGAGCCGTTCGCGACGAGACTGCGGGTCGAGTTCCACGACGAGGCCGGCGGACGGACGCGGCTGGAGATCCGCCAGTGGCTTCCGGAGCGACTGGCGCCGCACAGCGCGGAGGGCTGGCGCCAGGCGTTCACCAAGCTGACCGCCGCATTGACGAATGTCCAGGTTCCTTACCGAAAGGCGTGAGCATGGCCAAGCTGATCTACGTGAACAACGTGTCGCTCGACGGCTACATGGAGGACGAGAGCGGCGTGTACGGCTGGCTCCCCATGGACGACGAGGTCTTCGTGGCCTACACCGACCTGCTGCGGTCCGTGGGCACGTTCCTCTACGGACGGCGCCTCTACGAGGCGATGGCCCTCTGGGAGACCGAACCCGCGCTGGCCGAGCAGTCGAACCTGACGGCCGAGTTCGCGAGCACCTGGCAGGCGGCGAGCAAGGTCGTCTACTCCACCACCCTGACCACGGCGTCGACCGCCGACACCCGGATCGAGCAGAAGTTCGACCCCGACGCGGTCCGCCACCTGAAGGACACGGCCGACAGCGACCTCACCATCGGGGGCGCCGAGCTCGCGGCGCAGGCCTTCCGGGCCGGGCTGATCGACGAGTGCCATCTGTTCGTCTGGCCGATCGTCGTCGGCGGGGGCAAGCCGGGGCTGCCGACCGGCATGCGCGCCGAACTCGAACTGCTCGACGAGCGCCGGTTCGGCAACGGCGTCGTGTGCCTGCGCTACCGCCCGCTCGGGCCGTGACCGACGTCCGGCACGCCACCAGCGGCGACGTCGCGGCGGTGGCCGAGATGGCCGGTCAGCTCGCGCAGTCGTTCCCGTTCTCCCGAACGCGATTCGACGCCAGTTGTGCCGCGCTGCTGGACTCGGACGCCGCCTGCCTGCTGCTCGCCGTCGACGGTGACGCCGCGCTCGGCTACCTCCTCGGCGTCGACCACCTCACCTTCTACGCGAACGGGCCGGTGGCCGTCGTCGAGGAGATCCTGGTCCGCCCCGAGGTCCGTGGGCGGGGCATCGGCCGCGCCCTGATGGCGGCCTTCGAGCGGTGGGCGGTGAGCCGGAACTGCGGCCTCGTCACGCTCGCCACCCGACGGGCCGCGCCGTTCTACGCCGCGCTCGGATACGAGGAGTCGGCGGTCCACCTGAGGAAGGTGCTGCGGGAGCCCGCCGCGCCGTGACGGCTCGGCGGTGGTGCGCGTCGCCGCGGCACGCGGAGGGGAGCGGTGGTGACGATCGCGCAGGTGCTGGCGTTCGCCGGCGTCGTCGCCCTCGGCGCCATGTCACCCGGACCGGACTTCGCCGTCGTGACGCGGCGCGCGGCCCTCGCCGGCCGCGCGCACGGCATGGCGACGGCGACGGGCGTCACCGCCGGGGTCCTCGCCTGGGCGGTCGCCGCCACCACCGGGGTCGCGGCGCTGGTCGCCGCGGCCGGCGTCGCCTTCACCGTCGTCAAGCTGGTGGGCGCGGGCTACCTGGTGCTCCTGGGCGTCGGCGCGCTGCGCTCGTCCTGGCGCCCGCGCCACCGGAGACCCGAACCGGATGCCGTGCCCGCCGCCGGGCCGGGCCTGTGGGGGGCGTTCCGCGACGGGCTGCTGTGCAACGCGCTCAACCCCAAGGCGGCGATCTTCTTCGTCGCGCTCCTGCCGCAGTTCCTCCCGGCCGACGCCGGCCTCGTCCCCCTGCTGACGTTGTCGCTGATCGCCGTGGTCGTCACAGCCGTCTGGTTCCTCACCGTGGCGAACCTGGTCGCCGCCGCGCACGGGCTGCTCTCCCGACCGGCCGTGCGTCGTGCGGTCGACGGGGTCAGCGGCACGGTCCTGCTCGGCCTCGGCGTCCGGCTCGTGTTCACGACCGCCGGATAGATCCGTCCCCGCCACCCGCGCCCGGTTCCACCCGACGGCCGACCTCCGGCGAGTTCCGGGGGTCCGCCGCCTCCCCGGGGCCGGGGGCGAGGGCGGAGCGGACCCGCTGCCGCAGGAGTTCGTACTGCTGCCGGCACCGGCCGGGCGGGCCCGGCGGACGCTGCTGCACCCGGGCGTCGACGACGACCTCCCGCGGGAAGAACTGGTCCGCGGTGAGGTCCACGTCGGTGCCGTCGGGCAGCCGGTTCCAGTAGTGGTGCCCGACCCTGGCCTCGCCGACGAAGACCTCGCCGAGGACGAGTTCCCCACCCAGGAGGTCCTGGACGATCAGCGCGGTGACGCCGCACTGACCGCGGGCCGGGTTGCCGGGGTGCCAGTGCGGCAGGTCGTGCGGGTCGCAGGTGTCCGCCCCCCAGCTCGCCCGCAGGACCGGCGCCAGCCGCGCCAGGTCGATCGTCGGACGGTCCGGTCGCGGGTCGCTCGCTGTCGAGGTCACCGGTGGAGCGTGCGCCCTGAACCCGGTCGAGGGTCAACCGGCACGGGCCGGCGGGTCGAGGCCGGGGCCGGCCTGCAACTGGACGAGCGAGGTGGGCGTGACGACCTCCCACGGATCGCCCACGGCCACCTCCTCACCCGGCCGGTCGAGAGCGTCGGCGATCAGCTCCTCGATCGGCGGGTACGGGTTGCCGCCGTCCCGCCACGGCCGTGGCGACAGGGTGGGCACCTGGGAGGAGGCGAGGTATCCGCCGACGGCGTACTCGTAGCCGGGGCGTACCGGCACGATGACCCGGGCCGCGCCGGCCTGCAGGAACGCCTGGTGCAGCGGATCGCCGCTGGTGCGGCTGCGCACGGTGACCCAGCGGTCCCGGCCGGCCCACTGGTAGGGGTAGCACAGGTAGGTCAGGTTCTCCCACTCGAAGACCTCCTCGAAGAACTGGATGTGGTCGGCCTCGGCGACGATCTGCATCCGGTCGATGCGGGGGGCCTCGTCGTCCGGGGTGTCCAGCGCGCCGTACAGGTCGAACTCCTGCCCGGTGAGCACCGTCTGGCAGGCCCGCTTGAGTTCCAGCATCTCCACCTGCCGGAGGCTGGCCGCCGACCCGTCCGCCCGGTAGGCGGTGCGCGCCTGCCGGCGCGCCTGGTCGTTGTCGTAGGCGGAGCGCCGGGCCAGGTATCCGGCGCGCATCGTCTCCCAGGCCCGCGACCGCCACGCCTCGAACGCGGCGTCGGTCCGGGCGCACCGGACCCGCACCACGACCGTGAGCCCGCCCCGCTGGTCGGTGCTGACGCCGATCGGGACCGGCCCGGGGACCGGCGAGTCGAAATCGACCTTCGCGTAGCCGTCGCTCTCGTTGAGGGTCACCCGGTGCTCGCCGACCGCGATCTGTACGGCCTGCGGCGGGCTGCCGACGTCGGCGGGATACTCCCCCTCGGACAGGCCCCAGGTGGTCCAGACGTACGCCCTGCTCGCCTCGTAACCGGCCGGCACCGCGACCTCGCCGGTGTAGGAGGCGTACCCCCACTCGGGCTGGGACTTGTCGGTGGAGTTCTTGGGGTAGTCGAACGGCCGGGCGGCCGGGTCGACGAAGGTGGCGGTGGCGAAGACCTCCGGATCCGGGGGCGGCTCGACGCCGAAGATGTCCCACCGTGCGGCCTTGGCGGCCCAGTTCTCGTCGTCCAGGTCGTCGACGTCGAGGAACCAGGCGGCCGGTTTGGGGACGGCGCCCGCGCTGGTGTCCTCGGCCGTCCGGGTGTTCAGCCAGACCAGCGTGGCGGCGGGCTCGGGGACGACGAACTCCAGCATGAGCCGCTCGCCGTAGTTGTAGACCTGCGCCTGGTCGACCTTGTCCAGCCAGCGGTAGACACCACTGATGTCGGCCGTGCCGGCGGAGTTGTCGAAGGAGTGGGTGTTGGTCTCGGTCACGCGGACCGTGCTCGTGGTGGTGCGGCGTTGGCCGGTCTCGGTCCGCAGGAGCCGCGAGGCGGTCTCGGTGAGCGTCTTCGCGTACGACACCGCGGAACTGCTGCTCGTCTCGGTCGAGGTGGACTGGTCGACGTTGACCTCGATCCCGGC
Source organism: Micromonospora ferruginea (assembly GCF_013694245.2). Lineage (NCBI taxonomy): Bacteria > Bacillati > Actinomycetota > Actinomycetes > Micromonosporales > Micromonosporaceae > Micromonospora > Micromonospora robiginosa. The sequence continues at coordinate 3,544,103 of NZ_CP059322.2, read as the reverse complement.
CCGCACCGGCCCCAGTCCGCCGGACACGCTGACGCCCAGCGAGGCGGAGTTCTGCTGCGACGCCGCCGTCGTCAGCGCCCGGTCCAGGCTGTTCTGCTCGGTCGACGCGAGTTCCTCGGTGGACGCGTCGATCGTCTTGCTGATCGTGGTCACGGTCTCGCTGGTGCTGGTGTCGGCCACGTGGGACCGCCCGCGGGTCTCGCTGGCCAGCACGTTCTCGATGTACGAGATCTCGGCGGGCTGGTAGCGCAGCAGCGCGGTGCGGATGACCATCAGGTCGCCCCGGCCGGCGACGCGGGCATAGGCGTCCAGCACCGGCACCTTCGGCTCCCCCGGGTACGGCAGCGGGTCGGCCGGGCCGGGGTGCGACGGGATCGGTTCGAACCCGCCCGGGTCCAGCTTCGCGCTCGCCCGGCGGCGGGCGTCGTCCCGTTCGGCGGAGAACACCCGGGCGAGGCGGCTCAGCGTCGTGGTGGCCGGGACACCGAGGTCGGTGGCGGCCTGCGCGACGGCCGAGACGGCCGGACCCAGGTCGGGAAAGCCGCTGTCCCGCAGGCTCTCCACGGTCGCGTCGGCCGGGCCGACGGCGTCGGCTCGGGCGCGCAGCCGCCGCAGCGTCCGGCCGAGGTCGGCGAACCTCTCGGCCCGGTCGGCGTCGGGGTCGGTCCGCGGCGGCGCCGGCGGGTCCGGCAGCAGCACGTCACGCCCGCCGAGCAGGGCCCGGACGAGACACGCCGCGTCGGCGTCGGACCGGGCCAGGCGCAGCAGCGTCATCCCGCGCAGCACGCGGACCAGCACGACGGCTGCCGGTGACCGGGGGATCCGCAGGAACCGGCCCAGGACCAGCACGTCCACCACCCAACCGGTCAGCTCCGCCGCGGCCGAGGCGAGCTGCCCGGCGCCCACGTCGTGCGCGCCGGCCCACCCGGCGATGCCGTCGCGCAGCTCACCGACGGTCAGCCGGGCGTCCATAGCGACCCGGAGCAGCAGCCACAGGGTCTGCCGGCCCAGTGCGTCGAGGCGGTCGTCCCTCGCCGCCAGCCGCTCGGCCAGCAGCCGCCGCGCCCGGTCGTCGTCCCCGGCGGTGACGACCTCCCGGACCGGGTCCGACCAGGCGTCCCGGAAGTCCACGACCGCATCGATCAGTCTCGGGCCGGTCGTGCAGGCGGCCGGGGCGGCGTCGCCCTCCCGGCGCAACTGGACGAACCGCAGGCCCACCTGGGTGGTGACGGGGGTTGTCATGATTCCCCTCCGGTTTCCCTCAGATCTTCGGCAGGTGCAGGGCCGCGGGCATGCCGTACGCGGCGAGGTGGGTGTTGAGGCGGTCCACGAGCTGGTTCCACTCGGCCTGGACCCGGCCGGCCTCCGTCCGCAGGGCCTTCTGCCACTCGTCCTCGTGCAGCGCGCCGACCAGCTCGCCGAGGGTGAACTGGTCGAACGCCACGATCGGCTCGTCGGCGCGCGGCGCGTCGGTGAGCGGGAACGCCCGCAGCGTCCCGCCGCCCGACAGCGGGGAGTCGGCCACCCGGGCGGCGTCGTCGTACGCCTCGACCTCCTGGAGGGTCGGAACGGCCCGGTTGCCGTACCTGTCGAGGCGCGTGGCGCCTTTGAACATCCGCCCGGCGTGCAGGTCGACCCGGGCGTGCTCCCAGGGCGAGAGGAGCTGGAGGCTGGCCGGTTCGGCGGCGCCGGTGAGCATCGACAGCCGGCTGGCCCAGAAGGTTTCGTCCAGGTGGTTGCTCAGCCGATGGGCCCAGTCGTTCATGCGAGTGGTGAACCGCTGGACCAGGCCGTGCTCCCACTCCCGGGAGCGGGTCCTCACGTTCCAGGAGCCCGGCAGGCGTAGGGCCATCTCGAACAGCTCGTCCTGGGACCTCCGGTAGTACGGATCCCGGGCGTACCGCGTCTCGAGGGCCGTGGGATCTCCGGTCTTACCGGCGGTGTCGCTGCCGTAGTGGCTCCACAGCCGTTGCAGCGTGGCGTCGTCGGCCTCGATGAAGGCCTCGTCCTCCAGCCGGGCCGCCAACTCCCACCGCGCCTGCTCGGCGGTCCGGTCGTTGACCTTTTCCCGCACGAGCTTGAAGTGGTACACCGGTGCGGCGCCGGTCGTGATCATGTGGGCGATCTGCGGTTCGGACAGCAGCAGATCGGGGTCGTAGTCCCAGGCGTGCAGCACGTCCTCGCTCTTCAGGCCCAACGTCCGGAACAGGGTGACACCGCGCGCGTCCAGCGGGATGTCCCGTCCCCACGCCCGCGAGGCCATCACCATCCCGATGGCGCGATTCCCGCGGGCGGTGACGAGCGGCCCGTACGGCGGATAGTGCAGGTCCGGGCCGGTCGGCGCGTTCATCGGGAGGACGTTCAGCTCCTCCGGCAACGCGACGTGCTGCCGGGTCTGGTAGCGGTACCTGCTGTAGGCGACGCCACCGTCGTACGGCGTCGGACCGAACCGGAAGTCGTGGAACGCCTGGCCGAGCGCCTGGCGGTAGAGGTGGGGGTCGGTGGTGCGCAGCATGGTCGCCGCGGCGGGGCCGAGGAGCGAGTCGACGATGCCGTGGAACAGCGAGTCGGCGGCGCCGCCGGCGAGGAACTCGCCGGTCGTCAGCCGCGGGTCGTCCCGCCGGGCCGCCAGGTAGAGATTCTGCAGGTACGCGGACTCCAGCGCGACACCGGAGCGGTCCACGAGCTGCGCCGGGTCGCGCAGGAACGCGGTCGGCACCGGCGCACTCGTCGCCGCCTTCCGGGCCGCCTGGGCGGTCAGCCTCTGCTGGGCCAGCAGCATCGCCTGCTGCGGCAGCAGTCCCACCGGCCGGGTCACGGCGACACCTGCGGCAGTTCCGCGAGCAGGGTGGCGGCCAGGTCGGCGTCCACCGGCGTGGCCTCCGCCGCCGCCCGGGCCAGCCGGGGCAGCGGTACGTCGCCACGGGTCAGCACCCGCCGGCCGGCGGCCAGCAGTGAACCACCGACCCGTTCCGCGACCGGCGGCACCAGCACGCCGCCCAGGGTCAGCGCCGCCGCCAGCCCGCTCATCGGCTTGCCCTGGAGATCCTCGCCGGTCAACACCCAGGCGGCGACGGAACCGAGGTCACGCAGGTCGTACATGGCCTGGACGGTGGGGACGGGAACGAACTCGCCAACCGTCACCACCACGTGGGCGATCTCGTCCAGCGTCGCCGGCCGGGCCGGCAGGTCCCGCACCGGCACCACCTCGTCGGTGATCTCCAGGGGTACGTCGTCGAAGTGTGTGACCACCTGCTCCCGGTAACGGACGACGCCCCGCAGGGTGCTCACCCCGACGGCGCCGACCGAGTCGTCGAGGAACACCCGCACCCCCGGGGTACGGATCACGGTGAGCTGCCACACCGGGCCGTCGAGCACCGGGTCGGCCGGCCCGGCGGCCGGCTCGCCGTCGTCGTCCAGCAGGTCCAGCCGGTAGGCGAAGCGGTCCTCGGCGCTGGTCGGGTCGACCCGGACGTGGATCGGCAGCGGCGCGCTGTCGGGTATCCCGCCCAGCCAGTCGATGTAGGTGTCGTACAGATCCTTGGCGAGCGAGAACGCGACGTCGTCGAGCGCCGAGGCGGCGGCGACGAACCAGTCGGGCTGCCAGGACCAGGGCTGGCCGACGGGCGGGCGGCGCGGGTCGGGGCGGATCAGCACCAGGTCGAGCCCGTCCGCCCGGACCTGCTGGACGCTCGTCGGCAGCAGCGCGCCGCCGACTGCCGCGTCCAGCGCGACGGTCCCGGCCACCAGGTCGGGTTCGGCGAGCGGGACCGGCTCCAGCGGACCGCCGAGCGGCGGCAGGGTGTCCGGACGCCGGTGGCGCCGGACCTCGAAGGCCAGGCTCTGGTCGCAGCGGGTGGGCCCGTCGCCGGGCAGGTACGCGGCGCGCAGCGCCCGCAACCCGTCCGCGTCGAGCAGCGGCCGCGCCGAGTACGACACCCCCGGCGCCATCGCCAGCAGCAGCCGCATCGCGCTCCAGTGGACGAGCGGGGTCGCCGGCGCGTCCGCCTCCTCGATCTCGAAAGCGCGCGCGGGCGTGAACGTGTAACCCATCGGCAGCGGCGCGTACGGGATCGCCTCCCCGCCGACCACCACGCTGCGCTCGGCGCCGGTGATCCGATGCTCGACCCTGATGTCGAAGACCAGTGGCTGAGCGGTGTCGACATCGGTCACCAGGACCGCGGACGCCTCCGGTCGCCGGTCCGCGTGGGCCGCGGTGGCGGCCTCGTAGCACCAGCCGGGCAGATAGCTGACGGTCAGCGAGTCGGGCCCGTCGAAGCGGACGTGCAGCACGTTGCTCATCGCGTCGAGGCACACGAAGACCGGGTCGGCCGGCGTGCCGCGGTAGAGCTCCAGCCAACGGCCCTCGCCCTCGACCGCGGTGTCGAGCGTCAGCCAGACGTCCTCCAGCACGGCGCGCAGCGGCCGGGCGGCCTCGTCGGCGGCCGTCAGGAGGGTCGGCGGACCCGGTGCCATGAGGAGCAGCGTAGGCACGGTGGGTCACGCCGCAGTCAGCTATCGGTCGCCGCCGGATCGGAAGCCGGACACCGGCGGATCCGGCCGTGGACGAGGTCGCGTCGGTGATGTTTCGGCCCCCCGGAGAGGGGCATCTTCCGGCCACGACCCACGTCGGTCGCCACTTCGCCGGATGGGGGTTCGCGATGACTGTCGGCCGTCCGGACCCGTCGCCCGCCGCTGACGACGAGGTGGGACCGGGCGCGCGTACCCCGGCGGTCACGGACGGCCGGCACCCGGCGGCGGCGTTCCGGTCGGCGGTGCGCGACGGGCGTCTCGACCTGCCGGCGCCCGGCGGCGGACGAACGGCCGAACGCTTCCGGCGCCTCGCCGCACTCGGTCGCGCCGACCTGACGCTGGCGCGGCTGGGGGAGGGGCACGCCGACGCGCTGGCCATCCTCGCCGAGCTGGGCGCGTCGCCCGACCCGGCCCGGCGCCGCGAGCCGTGGGGCGTGTGGGCCGCCGTGCCGGCCTCGCTCACCGCGACCTGGGACGGCGAGCGGTGGCGGCTGACCGGCGACCGGCCCTGGTGCTCGGGGGCGGGGCTGCTGTCCCGGGCCCTGGTGACCGCGACCGCCGCCGACGGGGTACGGCTGTTCTCCGTGGAGGTCGGCGGGGCCGGAGTGACCCCGCTGGCCGGCACCTGGCCCGCGGTCGGCATGGCCGCCAGCGACAGCCGGACGGTCCGCTTCGACGACGTGCCCGGGACACCGGTGGGCGGACCCGGTTCCTACACGGCGCGGCCGGGCTTCTGGCACGGCGGGACGGGCGTGGCCGCCTGCTGGTACGGCGGCGCCGTCGGGGTCGCCGACACGCTGCACGCCGCGGCGCGACGCCGGCCCCTGGGCCCGCACGCCCTGGCGCACCTCGGCGCGGTCGACGCGGCCCTGGCCGCCGCCCGGGCCGTGCTGTTCGCCGCCGCCGACGAGATCGACGCGGACCCCACCGGCGACGCCGACCGGTTGGCCCACCAGGTGCGGGCCGCCGTCGAGGCCACCGCCACCACCGTCGCCGACCGGGTCGGCCGGGCGTTGGGGGCGGGGCCGCTGTGCCAGGACGCCGACCACGCCAGGCGGGTCGCCGACCTGACGGTCTATCTGCGCCAGAGCCACGCGGAGGCGGACCTGGCGCACCTGGGTGAGCTGGTGACGGCGAGCGGGGACCCCGGATGGTGAGACCGATCGTCGACACCGGCACCGGCGAGGAGACGTGGCGCGCGTGGCCGGCGCCGGCCGCCTGGCCGGTACTCGATCTCACCGGTTCGGCGCGGACCGCGCCGCCGCTGGTGGTCGCCCCCCATCCCGACGACGAGGTGCTCGGCGTCGGCGGCCTGGTCGCCATGCTCGCCGACGGTGCCGGCGCCGAGATCACGGTGGTCACCGACGGCGAGGCCTCGCACCCCGGCTCGACGGTGTACGCGCCGGCGGAACTGGCCGCGATCCGGCGGGCCGAGACCGTCACGGCGTGCGGCCGGCTCGGCGTGCCCGCCTCGGCCGTCGAACACCTCGGGCATCCCGACGGCGGGATCGACGAGCCGGCGCTCGCCGACGCGCTGGCCGCCCGGCTGGCCCCCGGCAGGTGGTGCGTCACCACCTGGCGCGGCGACGGCCACCCGGACCACGAGGCGGTCGGGCGGGCCGCCGCCGACGCCTGCCGGCGCACCGGTGCGACGCTGCTGGAGTTCCCGGTCTGGACGTGGCACTGGGCCGAGCCGGACGAACCCGACGTGCCGTGGCACCGCGCGCGCCGGATCGACCTGACCGGGGCCGCCCGGGCGGCCAAGCGGGCGGCGATCGACGCCTTCGGAAGCCAGATCCGGCCGATCGGGCCGGCGCCCGCCGACGCCGCGATCCTTCCGCCGCACGTCCTCGCACGCTTCGCGCGTCCCTACGAAACGGTGTTCGTGCCATGACCACACGCGGCACCCCCGCCGAGTACTTCGACGACATGTACGCCCGGGCCGACGACCCGTGGAGCTTCGCGACCCGCTGGTACGAGCAACGCAAACACGATCTGACCGTCGCCTGCCTGCCGCGCCGGCGCTACCGGTCGGCGTTCGAGCCGGGCTGCTCGACCGGCATGCTCACCCACCGCCTGGCGGGTCGGTGCGACCGTCTGCTGGCGGTCGACATCGCCGCCGCGGCCGTGGCGAGCGCCCGGCAGCGCCTCGCCGACCAGGCCCACGTGCGGGTGCAGCGGATGCGCGTCCCCGACGAGTGGCCGGCCGGGGCGGACGCGCGCTTCGACCTGGTCGTGCTCTCCGAACTCGGCTACTACCTCGACGACGCCGGACTGGACCGGCTGGTCGCCCGGGCGGTGGCGTCGCTGGAACCGGGCGGCACGCTCGTCGCCGTGCACTGGCGGCCGGTGGTGGCCGAACACGCGCGGGGCGGCGACGAGGTGCACCGGCTGCTCGGCGACGTGGCCGGGCTGGAGCGTACGGCCCGCCACGAGGAGGCCGACTTCCTCCTCGACGTCCTCCTCCGGGTGCCGCCGGCGGCCCGCTCCGTGGCGCAGGCCGAGGGCCTGTGGTGAACCGGCTGGCGGTCGTGGTGCCCGCCCACGACGAGCAGGCGTCGTTGCCCGCCTGCCTGGCCTCGGTCCTCGACTCGCTCCGCCGCCTGCCGGTGCGCGCCGAGGTGATCGTCGTGGCCGACGACTGCCGGGACGCCACGGCCGCCGTCGCCCGTCGCCTCGGCGCGGTCGTGGTGACCGTGCGGGCCCGCAACGTCGGCCGGGCGCGCGCCGCCGGCATGGCGCACGCGTTGCGCCACGGCCCGCAGGACCTGTGGCTCGCCACCACCGACGCGGACAGCCGGGTGCCCCGGCGCTGGGGCGGATGGCACCTGCGCCACGGCCGGGCGGGCACCGACCTGCTGGTCGGCACCGTGCGCGTGCACGACTGGGCGCCCCGCTCCGAGCAGGTCCGCACGCGGTTCGAGACCCGCTACCGGCAGGGCCTGACCGACACCGGTCACCGGCACGTGCACGGTGCGAACCTGGGCTGCGCCGCCACCGCGTACGAGCGACTCGGCGGATTCGCCGACCTGCGCCACGGCGAGGACCACGACCTCGTGGACCGTGGTCGCCGACGCGCCCTGCGGGTCGTCGCCGACGCCACCTGCCCGGTCCGCACCAGCGCCCGCCGACGTAGTCGCGCCCCGCACGGCTTCGCCCGCTATCTCGACGCCCTCGACGACCGGCCCCCGGTCGTCGGCGGCCGGGCCTGAGCGGGAGCCGCCCCGCGACCACGACCCGGTCGCCCGTCCGGGCGTCGAGCACGCGCCGGCCGCCGGAACCCGTCAGGATGTCCGCATGACGACCCTGGTGAACGACGTGCTGACCGACCTGGGGTTGACGGGTTCCGCCGGGCCGCGGCTCGACGGGGATCCCCGGCCCGTGGCGCTGGCGTCACCGCTCGCCGTCGCCGACTGCGCCGTCGCGTCCGTGGCCGCCTGCCTCGCGGCGGCCGCCGACTGGCGCTCGCCCGCACCGGCCGGCGCCGACGCCTACCGCACCGCGCTGGGCGACGGGTGGAGCGGAATCAGCCCGCCGGGTCGCCTGGACGGCCGTCCCCTGAGCTGGCCCCACCTGCCACCCGCGTACGGGCAGGCGCCGCCGCGCTGGAGCTGACCCGCCCGTTTGTGCGGCGCCCGACCCGGGCATCAGGCGTGCACACGACGAGAGGGGATGCGATGGCACCGGACCCGTCGGTCCGCGTCGGGGAGGGTCGCGCCGCCCCGGCGGAGACCCTGTCGACATCGGACCTGATCAGCCGCGCGACCGAGCAACTGTCGACACTCGTACGCGACGAGCTGGCCCTGGCCCGGGCCGAGCTGGTCGCCAAGGGCCGGCACGCCGGCCTCGGCGGGGGCCTGTTCGGCGGCGCCGCCGTCCTCGGCCTGTACGGGCTCGCGTTGCTGCTGGTCCTGGCGGTGGTGCTGCTGGACCTGGTCTGGCCGCTGTGGCTGGCCGTCCTGACCGTCATGGTCGTCGTGCTCGCCGCCGCCGGGGTGCTGGCCCTGCTCGGCCGCCGGCAGTTGCGCGCGACGACCCCGCTGGCGCCGCAGGAGGCGGTGTCCGGTGTCACCGCGGACGTGGACGCGGTGAGGACCGCGTTCCGGGAGGGGAGAAGCCATGAGTGAGAGCACGCCTTCGGACCCGCAGCAGTTGCGGGCCGAGATCGCGCAGACCCGCGCCGCGCTCGGCGACACCGTCGAGGCGCTCGCCGCCAAGACCGACGTGAAGGCCCGCGCCAAGGTCGCCGCCGAGGAGGCCGGCGCGCAGGCCAGGGCCAAGGTGGACGCCGCGGTGGGGCGCGCCGGAGAGGTCGCCGGCGCGGTCACCGGCCGGCTCGCGTCGACGTCGGAGTCGATCGAGGCGTCCCTGCGCGAGCACGACCTGCCGCAGAAGGTACGCCGGCCGCTGCCGGTCGCCGCGATCGGCGCGGTCGCGGCGCTGGCCGTGGTGCTCGTCGTGCTGGCCCGACGACGGCGGGCGTGACCGGCCGGGCGCGGATGTGACGCGGTCGCAGGGTTGAACCGACCACCCCGGGGCACCACGAGATGACGACAAGTCGTTTGAGGAGGCCCCGTGAGCACCGTGACCGAGTCCGTCGATGTTCAGGTTCCGATCCGCGCCGTGTACGACCAGTGGACGCAGTTCGAGTCGTTCCCGCAGTTCATGGAGGGCGTGGAGTCGATCACCCAGCTCGACCCGACGCACACCCGCTGGGTGACCAAGGTGGCCGGGGTGACCCGGGAGTTCGACGCGGAGATCACCGAGCAGCACCCGGACGAGCGGGTGGCGTGGAAGAGCACCGGTGGTGACACGAAGCACGCCGGGGTGGTCACGTTCCACCGGCTCTCCGACGACGAGACCCGGGTGACGATCCAGCTCGACTGGGAGCCGGAGGGGCTGGTGGAGAAGGCCGGCAGCGCCGTCGGCGTGGACAGCCACCAGGTGAAGGCCGACGCGAAGCGTTTCAAGGAGTTCATCGAGAACCGGGGGAGTGCGACCGGCGCGTGGCGCGGGGACGTCGACCGCCCGGACGCGGTGTCCTGATCGGAGGGTCGTGGGCGTGCCGGTCCGGCCGCCCACGACCCGTCGACCGGAAAATCGCCTTGCGTCGGCGGCGAGGGTGGGTCATGGTGGGCTCATGATCTCGTATCGGAAGGGCGGCGACGCCCTGGCGCGTTGAGCGCGCCCACGCGGCACCACGAGGCCGCGATCTCCTCACCGACCGAGTTGTGGCGCCAGACCGTCGAGATTCGACGCGAATGGCTCGGCCACGCCCTGTCCACGCAGCCGGCGGAGAGATCGACCGCCGAGCGTTGCCTGACCGCCGTCTACGCCCGGGCGTCCCGGCCGCGGCCCCGGTTCGAGTGGGTCGACTCGCCCCACGAGGCACGTCCCCTGGTCGCCGGCTGGCCCACCCTCGACCGGCTCCACGAGTGGATCCGGGACCCCCGCCCGCGCGGGACGCCGCCGGTGGCCGGCGATGTCGCCATGGTGGTATCCCGACTGCGCGGCGCCCTGAGCGCGGGCGTCACCCACGCCGACCCCGAGCTGACGCCGCTGCGCGCCGGCAGGACCAGGGAGCCCTGGCCGGAGCTGCCGCCGCTTGCGGCGCTCGACCGCGGCGTCCCGCTCGCCGTCGTGCTGCACCAGGGCGTCCGTCAGGCACTGCACCGAAGCCTCGCCCACGGGTTCTACCTTCCGGTGCGCGCGGCGCTCACGGTCGACGGCCCGGTCCCGGTGTGCTGGTACGGGCAGCAGGACGCGTTCTGGATCGCCTACTACGACGTGCTGCGGCGGCTCGGTCTCGCCCGGTACCGACCGGACGAGGCCGACCAGCTCGACACCTGGGCCGACCTCGCCCGCTCCTGCGGATGGTGGTGGCCTGGTGAGGACGTCTGCGTCGTGGTGGACCGTCCCGCGGCGGTGCGCACCGAGGGAGTCCGCGACGCGGTGCACGAGCAGATCCGGCTGCGCGGGGTGCGCTACCGCGACGGCTGGCAGCCGCCGCTGAGCGGGTGAGGTGATCGGGCCCCGGCCGGGACGGCGCGCCGCCGTCCCGGCCGGTCCGGTGCGCCTGCGGTGGGCGGGCGGCTACAGGCTGCCCGACTCCGACCAGTGGGACCAGTGCGTGTTGGCTGGCAGGGCGGGCGCGTACCGGCGGAGGTCGCCGGTCGCCAGCACGTCGGCGAGCTGGCGGAACGTCTCGGACTCGCTGGGGGGCCGCCCGTCCGTCAGGTCGGGATGGTTCCACTGGTCGAGCCGCAGCACCTCGGGGATGTCCGACCGGATCCGCCGTCGCAGCTCCGCCTCGTCGGCCAGGAGCAGCGCGCGGTGAGCGCCGTGGTCACATTGGAGGCGGCGCCACGAGTGCGATCGCGCATCACGAAGCGGGCCACGTCGGCTGCGAACGGTAAAGGGCTCCGCGCCCATCCCCGCCGGCCCGGATCGCCCCGGCGGGCGACCGAGCCTGTCGTGCGCCTTGTTGCTTTATGGACCGACGTCTATGCTTTTATTGATCTGGTCGTTCGTGAAAGCGTAATCGACCATCATCGTCGAATAAATTCGACAACTCAGCGTGATGGCTGAATTAGACGGGAGTTACCTGTGAGATCAACCCTGCGGAAGGTGCACCTCGCCTTCCTCGCCGGCATATTGGCACTGGCCGGATCCGCGACCCTGATGACGAATTCCGCGTCGGCCGACAGCATCAGGCAGTTGAACTCCACGCAGCTCGTCGCCGACATGGGGGCGGGCTGGAACCTGGGGAACGCGCTGGAGGCCAACGCCAACGGGATCCCCAGCGAGACGGCATGGGGCAACCCGGTCGTCACGCAGGCCCTCATCGACCGGGTGAAGGCGGCGGGATTCAAGACGATCCGCATCCCGGTCTCCTACCTGGGCAACATCGGATCGGCGCCGAGCTACACGGTCAACACCGCCTGGCTGAACCGGATCCAGGAAATCGTCGACTACGCCTACGGCCGTGGCCTGTACGTCCTGATCAACATGCACGGTGACGGCTACAAGACCATCAACGGCTCCTGGCTGATCTGCGACTCGTCGAACCAGACGACGATCAGGGACAAGTACCAGAAGGTGTGGCAGCAGATCGCCACCAGGTTCCAGAGCTACAGCGAGCGCCTGATCCTCGAGTCCATGAACGAGGAGTTCGACGGCCAGTACGGCAATCCCACCCAGCCGTGCTACTCGAACATCAACGCCTACAACCAGATCTTCGTGGACACCGTCCGCCGGACCGGCGGGAACAACACCTCGCGCTGGCTGCTCGTCCCCGGCTGGAACACCAACATCGACTACACCGTGGGCAACTACGGCTTCGTGCTGCCGACGGACCAGTACCGGTCGTCGTCCGTGCCCGCCAACGAGCAGCGGCTGATGATCTCCGTGCACTACTACGACCCCTGGGACTTCGCCGGGGAGGAGAACGGCACCATCACGCAGTGGGGGCCGGCCGCCACCAACCCGGCCCGGAAGTCGACCTGGGGCCAGCAGGACTTCATGGACGGGCAGTTGAAGAAGATGCGCGACACCTTCGTCTCGCGCGGATATCCGGTGTTCGTCGGTGAATACGGATCGGTCGACAAGACGTCGGCCGACTCCATCAACAACAGGTATCGCGCCGACTACGCGCGCACCCTGGTGTCCACCGCCAAGAAGTACGGGGCGGCCACCGCCTACTGGGACAACGGATACAACGGCGCGTACGGGTTCGGGCTGTTCAACCGCAGCACCGTCACCGTCACCCAGCAGGGCATCATCGACGCCATCATGAGCGCCGTCGGCGGCGGCAACCCGACGACGCCGCCGCCGACCACCACCCCGCCGACGAGCACTCCGCCGACCACCACCCCGCCGACCACCCCGCCGCCGTCGGGCGGGCGCTCCTGCACGGCCACCTACACCGTGACCGGCCAGTGGCAGGGCGGTTTCCAGGCCGAGGTGCGGGTCACCGCCGGCGGCTCGGCGATCAGCGGATGGACGGTGACCTGGACGTTCGCCAACGGGCAGCAGGTGACGCAGTCGTGGAGCGCGACGGTGACCAGCAGCGGCGCCACGGTGACCGCCCGCAACGTCAGCTACAACGGCGCGCTCGGCGCCGGCGGCAGCACGACCTTCGGCTTCCTGGGGTCGTCCGGCGCCACGAACGGCGTACCGTCGTTGTCCTGCGCGGCCGGTTGAGCCGCACCTGAGTCGACGGGCCGGGCGTCGCCGACGCCCGGCCCGCGTGCTCACGGCGCCCGCAGCAGCCGCGCGCGTACCCCCTCGGCGTCCGGGTGGCCGAGTCCGTCCAGGATGGCCAGGGCCCGCCGCCAGGTCCGCAGCGCGCCGGCGGTGTCCCCGCCGGCCGCCCGGCTGTCGCCGAGCCGGGTCAGCGTGTCCGCCTCGTCGTAGCGGTCACCGATCCGCTGGTAGAGCGTCAGCGCCCGGCCGTAGCACCGGATCGCCCGGCGGTGGTGGCCCAGCCCGTCGTGGATGAAGCCGAGACTGTCCCAGGTGTTCGCCTCACCGTGCCGGTCGTCGGTGCGGCGCAGCAACGCCAACGCCTGCTCGCAGTGCCCGCGCGCCGGGCCGTAGCGGCCCAGCCGGGCGTGCGCCCAGCCCATCGCGTTGCGGGCGCTGGCCTGCCCGGCCGGATGACCGATGCGTTCGTAGAGCGCCAGCGCCCGCGCCGCCTGCTGCAGCGACTCCTCGTAGCGGCCCCGCGCGTCAAGCATCGCGCCGAACGCCCGGTGGGTACGCGCCTGTCCGCTGTGGTCGCCCAGCTCGGCGAAGATCGCCAGCGCGTCGCGGTAGTGGCCGGCGGCCTCCTCCTCGTGGCCCAGCCGGACCAGGGCACGCGCCAGGTCGCGGTGGGCGTGGGCCTGCCCGGCCCGCTCGCCCGCCCGCCGGGCGGCGGCCAACGCGGCCCGCTGGGCGTCGGCCAGATCCGACCAGCGGCCCTGCCGTTGCAGGAAGTCCACCAGGGTCCGGGCCAGCCGCCAGGCGTGGCCGTCGCACCGGGCGCGCTCCGCGTGCGCCACCGCCGCCAGGAGTACGCGGTGCTCGGCGACGAACCAGGCCAGCGCCCCCTCCTGGTCGGCGATCTCCTCGGGCAGCACCCCGGGCAGCGCGTCGGGCAGGGCGGCCGAATCCCAGCCCGGTTGCAGCAGCACCGCGGCGGCGTGCGCGGAGTGCAGGTGATGGTCCAGGCCGCGGCGGATCGCCGCCTGCCGCTGCCCGTCCGGGTCGAGCCGCTCGGTCAGCTCGGCCGCGTACGCGCGCAGCAGGTCGTGTGCGCCGTAGCGGCCCGGCGCGTGCTCGGTGACCAGGTGCGCGTGGGCCAGCTCGGCGAGCAGCCGGGGCACCTGGTTGCGGGGCAGGCTGGCCAGGCTGGCCGCCGCCGGGATGCCGATCTCGGGCCCCGGGTGGCAGCCGAGCAGCCGGAACAGCCGCGCGGCGGCCGGCGTCAGGCTCCGGTACGACCAGGAGAAGACCGCCTGCACGCCGGTGCCCGCGTCCCCGGTGTCGAACGCGTCCAGCAGCCGGGCCGCGTCGCGCAGCTCGGCGGCGAGGGTGGCCAGCGGGAACGCCGGGTGCGCGGCGCCCCGCGCGGCGAGCACCGCCAGCGCCAGCGGCAGCCGCGCGCACCGCTCGACCATCTCGTCCACCACCTGCGGCTCGTCCGCCAGCCGGTGCGCGCCGAGACGGCGGGCCAGCAACTGCCAGGACTCGGCGGTGCTGAGCAGCCCGACGGTGATCGACCGGGCGCCCTCGGCGGCGATCAGGCCGGCGAGCCGGTTGCGGCTGGTGACGAGGACCTGGCAGCCGGGGCTGCCCGGCAGCAGGGGCCGGAGCTGCTCGACGTCGCGGGCGTTGTCCAGCAGCACCAGGATCCGGCGGTCGGCGAGCAGGCTGCGGTAGAGGCCCACCTGCGCGGACAGGTGCACCGGCATCCGTTCCGGCGGCACCCCCAGCGCCTCCAGCAGGCCGTGCACCGCCTCGGCCGGTGTCACCGCCGCGCCGGTGGAGTCGAAGCCACGCAGGTCCACGTAGAGCTGGCCGTCCGGGAACCGGTCGGCGACCCGGTGCGCCCAGTGCACCGCAAGCGTCGTCTTGCCCACCCCGGCGGTGCCGGTCAGGACCAGGATCGTCGGAGCGGGGTCGCCGGCCGCCGGGCCGCCCCCGGCGTCCAACTGGGCCAACTGCTCCGCCCGGCCGACGAAGCCGGGCAGCGCCGGGGGCAGTTGGCGCGGCACGGGCAGCCGGGCCGCCCGGGCGCGGTCCCGCCCGCCGCCGGGGCGTACCCCCCGGGTGTCGCCCGGGTCGGGCTGCCGCCGCGCCTCCTCGACCCGGTCGCGCGCGGTGGCCAGCGCGCCCTGTTCGCCGGCGGTGGCGCCGAGCAGCCGGATCAGCACGTCGAACCGTTCCGTCGGCGGCAGGATGTGGCCGGCGAAGTACTCGCCGATCACGCCCCGCGACCAGCCGGTCTTGGCGGCCAACTGCCGGTAGGTCAACGGCGTCTCGCCCTGCTGCCGGGCCTCCCGACGCCGGAGCTGGCGCAGCAGGCCGGCCAGCTCCGGCACGGTCCGCGCGGCGTCGGCGGCGCGGATCATCGGGTACGCGGAGCGGTCGACCCCGGTCGCGCCCCGCGGCGTCCTCGCCACCCCGCGACGCTCCGACTGGTCGGACATGCGGCCTCCCCCGCCGACCTCTCCCCGGCTGCCGAGGGAGCCGACACCGGGAGGGTAGGGCCGGAACCGGCGGAATCCATAGATCGATGCTGATCTCCGACAGATCCGTTCCGGCGGGCCGCGCGGGCGGCCGGCCGTGTCCGGCGGTGTCCAGCCCAGTCCAGGATGCGCCCCGGCACCCCGGCGGCCCGTGCCACCGTCCCGGGGCGGGCTCGACCCGTGCCATGCCACCTGGGGAAAGGGAAACCCTGATGAGTCACCGACACCTGACCGACCGACTGCTGCGGCGCGCCGCCGTCGCGGCGGTCGGCCTGACGCTGCTCGCCACCGGCGTGTCCACCGCGCCGGCCGCCGCGGCCGCGCCGGCCGGCAAGGCGACCACCACCGGGTCGTTCGTCGACAGCACCCCGGCACCGGCCGGCTTCGCGTCCTGGGCGGAGCTGTTCACGGTGCAGCAGCGGATGAACGTCGCCGCCGAGCGGATCGAGCGGGCGGCGCGACGCGGACCCGACTCCGGGTTCGCCGGCGTCGTCGCCGACCCCACCACCCGCCAGTTGCAGGTCTACTGGAAGGGCACGGCGCCGGCCGGCCTGATGGCCGCCGCCCGCGGCGTCGTACCGACCCGGGTGCTGCCCGCCGCGTACTCGCAGCGGGAGCTGGCGGTGGCCGCGGCCCGGCTGCGCGCCGCGGCCGGTGACGAGATCACCACGGTCGGGCCGCGCGCCGACGGCGCCGGCCTGCTCGTCGGTACGCAGCACGGGCTGCTCGGCGCGGCGAGCCTCGCCGGCGTCCCGGTGACCGTGCAGACCGGCGTCGCCGCCGCGCCCGCCACCCGGTGGGACGACACCGCGCCGTGGTGGGGCGGCGGCGCGTGGCGCAACGCCACCACCGGCGGCGGCTGCTCGACCGGCTTCGGGGCGTTCCAGGGCGGGGTGGCCCGGATGCTGTCCGCCGCGCACTGCGGCGCGCTCAACAACGTCGCCACCGACCCGACCGGCCAGACGATCGGCATCGTCGGCACCCGCAACACCGGCACCGACACGATGTTGCTCTCGGGCAGCTCCGGCGGCCGGGTCTTCAACAACACCACCGACGCGGCCGGCGCGGTGACCAGCGAGTTCAGCAACCAGGTGATCGGCGCGCTGGCCAGCCAGGTCGGCAACTTCGTGTGCACCACGGGCGCCTACTCCGGCACCCGCTGCTCGATCCAGGTCAAGGCCCGCAACCTGTGCATCAACATGCGTAACTTCGGCACGGTCTGCGGCCAGGTGCAGGCGGAGAGCACCACCCGCACCAACGCGGTCGGCCAGGGCGACAGCGGCGGCGCGGTGGAGATCGTGAACGGGGCGAACACCGCCCAGGTGTACGCCACCGGCACCAACTCCGCCATCGACGACACCAACACCACGACGGCCTGCACCGGGTACGTCCCCACCGGCCGGGTCTGCGCCTGGCGGATGTACTACGAGGACATCTTCTCCGGCCTCTCCGGCGTCGGCGCCTCGGGGGTGGTCCTGGGCTGAGCACCCGTCCCCGATCCGGTCACCGGGCCGGTACGCCGAGCGCGTACCGGCCCGGTCCGGCCGCGCTCCAGCCACCACTCGGCCACGAGCAGGTTGACCACCCAGCTCATCCAGACGCTCGCGCCGGCCGCCGCCCGGATCATGGCGTCCTGGTCGCCGCCGAAGGTGGTGTCGACCCGGGGGAGCAGCAGGACGACGAAGAGGACCAACCAGAGCCGGTTCAGCACGATCGACAGGGTCAACGCGTAGTTGCGCACCATCCACCGGCGATGCTCGGCGAACCGGCGTCGCCGCGCCGTCCGGTAGCCGGCGACCGCGGTGGCCAACCACAGCACCGCCAGCACGGTGTTGCCGACCTGGGAGACGAAGCCGGTGCTGCTCAGCGGCGCCACACCCAGCACGGCGACGCCCGCGGGAAAGACCCCGCCGAAGAGGTAGACCCGGCCCAGCCGCCGGTGGGCGACCGGATGGCGGCGGCGGAACCACGGCCACACCTGGAGACAACCGGCGAGCAACGCCACCGAGCCGAACACGATGTGCGTCACCAGCAGCGGGTAGTACTGCGGGTGCGCGTCCTGCGCCGGCAGTCGGGACCGGCTCGGGTCCAGCGTCAGGTAGGGCGGCAGCGCGTATCCGACGAAGGCCACCGCGACCAGCAGCAGCGGCACCATCCCGCGCAACTGCCGCCGCGGCCGGCGCCCGCCGACCGGGGTGGACGGTGCGATGTCGACGTCGGTGCGCATGTCGCCTCCCGCGTTCCGAGTGGAACTGATGCGGAAACGATGCGCCGTGGGATCCGCCAGGTCAGCGGTGCTGACGCCCGCGTACCCGTGGTGCTGGCACCACCGCGCGCCCGGCGGTGCTCAGCGCTCGTCGCCGGCCTCGGTGACCAGGCGCTCGGTCTCCCGCACCAGATAGTGCGGCCGGCGCTTGGTCTCGTAGTAGATCCGGCCGATGTACTCGCCGATCACGCCCAGGAGCATCATCTGGATGCCGCCGAGCCCGATCACGCTGACGATGATCGTGGTGTAGCCGGGCACGTCGATGCCCTTCTCCACCGCGTCCGCGACCACCCAGGCCATGTAGGCCACCGCGATCAGGGTGAGGAACAGGCCGCCGTAGATCGCCAGCCGCAGCGGCCGGTTGTTGAACGACAGCAGGCCGTCGAACGCGTAGTTGAACAGCTTGCCGAACGTCCAGCGGCTCCGCCCCGCCTGCCGGGCCTCGTTGTGGTGGGCCACCACCACGGTCCGGAAGCCGATCCAGGAGAACAGGCCCTTGGAGAACCGGTTGTACTCCGGCATGGCGAGGATCGCGTCCACCGCGAGCCGCGACAGCAGGCGGAAGTCACCCTCCCCGTCCAGCAGGCGCACGTCGATCCACCAGTTGATGGCCCGGTAGAACGACCGCGAGGCCAGCGTGCGGACGAACCGGTCGCCGCGCCGGTCGCGCCGGGCGATCACCTGGTCGAAGCCCTGCCGGTAGAGCGCCAGCATCTCCGGCAGCAGCCGCGGCGGGTGTTGCAGGTCGGCGTCCATGATGACCACCGCGTCGCCGGTCGCCCGGCGCAGGCCGGCGAGCATCGCCGCCTCCTTGCCGAAGTTCCGGCTCAACGACAGGTAGCAGACGCTCGGGTCGGCGGCGGCGAGCCGGCGCAGCGCGGGGAGCGTGTCGTCCTCGCTGCCGTCGTCGACGTACACCACCTCGACGTCGACGTCGGGGAGCGCGTCCAGCGCGTCGCGCACCCGCCGGTGCAACCGCTCGACCGACGCTTCCTCGTTGAAGCAGGGCACCACCACGGACAGCCGCACGTTCGTCACCTCGCGCCGCCCCGCTCAGAGGCGGTAGACCAGCGTGCCATCGCGATCCTCCCGGGTGATGCCCAGCCCGTCGACGGGCCGTGACTCGATGCCCTCCCACGGCGTCCCGGCGGTGCGGCTCGGCACGGCGACGACCGACCGCACCCCGATGCCGCGCAGGTAGGCCACGCTGCCCGGGTCGGGGAAGGACGCGACCGCGGCCCGGGTCCGGGCCTGACTGACCGGCTCGAAGCCGCCCAGGCCGTTGGTCACCCGGGGGAATCCGTCGGTCGTCCACAGCATGTAGTTCAGGTCGCCGATGCCGCCGGCGGGCAGCACCAGGATCGGGTCCGGCGCGGCCCGCAGCGCCGCCGGCGGCCGGGGCACGGCCGGGTGCGGTGTCCGGTTGACGCCCTCCACGGTGACCAGGGCCAGCGGCACCAGCAGGACCAGCGTGGTGAGGACCCGCGCCCGGCGGCGGTTGGTGGCCCGCCCCGACGACTCGGCCAGCGCCGTCACCAGCCCGGCGGCAAGCATCGCGAGCAGCAGGCTGGTCCAGTGCATCATCCGGCCCGGCGTACGCAGCGCGTCCCAGCCCGGCAGGAGCCGGGACAACGTGAGGTAGCCCGGGTCCCCGTCGCCGCCGAGCGTGGCGCCCAGGCCCAGCAGCACCGTGCCGAGCACGCCGACGCCGAGCGCGATCCGGCGCCGGAGCGGGTACGCCGAGACGAACAGCCCGGCCGCGGCCAGCCCGATCAGCGTCATCCCCGGCAACAGCGCCATCTCCGGGGGCCAGCTCAACTGCTCGCGGGCGGCGGCGTGCCGCTCGCCCCACACCCAGGAGTCACCCGGCGCGACGAGGAACCCCATCAGCGGCGGGGAGAACATCTTCGTCCAGTCGAGCGTCCGTTGCGCCTGCGGGTTGAGGTCGACCACGCGCAGGTAGACCAGGCCGAGCAGCACCGTCACCGCGCCGAACGCGGCCCCGCCGGCCAGGTCGGCGAGCAGCAGCCGCCGGCCGAACGGCGGTCGCTCCCGCCGCCGCCACCAGGACCAGCCGTAGCAGCCGGCCGCCACCAGCACCGCGGCCAGCAGGAAGTAGACCAGGGGCAGCCCGATGCCGAAGCCGAGGCTGATCTGCCAGGCGGCGACGAGCCACCCGGCCAGCGCCCAGCCGGGCCGGCGCCGCTCCGGCCGGTAGCCGTGACGCAGCGACCAGCCGTGGCCGCGCGCCAGCATCGCCAGCGCCAGCGCGATGCCGCCGCTGGACAGGATGTTCAGGTGGCCGGAGTGCGCCAGCCGCCACGGCGCGTACGCCCAGGCGACCCCGGCGACCGCGCCGCCCCACCGGTTCGCCCCGAGCTGCCGGGCCAGCGCGTACGCCCCGAGGAACGCGAGCGCGTGCAGCAGCACGTAGAGCACGTTGTAGCGGACCACGGCCGCCTCGAAGCCGGAGCCGAGCATCCCGGCCGGCGCGTAGCCGAGCAGGGTGTCGCTGTAGGCGTACGTGTACTTCTCGGGATAGAACGTGTTCGAGTCCCAGAGGCCGAGCGGGTTGCTGAGGAGGGCGTGCCCCGACCAGGCGACCTGCCACGCCTGCAGGGTCGGGTCGCCGAGGTCGCCGGGGATCGTGGTCGCCGGGTGCCGCAGCGTGGGCCAGGTCAGCGCCACCGCCAGCAGCAGGCTGCCGACGATCGCGAGGACCCACTCGCGCGGGATTCGTCTCCCCCGTCCGCCCGGTGGGCGCTCGTCGGAGATCTGATCGGGGCTCGCGCTCCCGGCGGGAGGGCGGGCGCCGGCGGACCGGACATTCATGGGATAGATGGTGTCCGATACCGATCGGCTTGTCGATCAGTTGCCCGAGATATGGATCGAACGTCCCCGTAACAAGGGAGGGTCGGGTGGCCGACAGAACCGGCGCACCGGTGATCGCCACCCGGCCGGGGTCCGTTAGGGAGTGTGGAGGCGCGCACGCGCCTGCCCGAACGGAGGAACCGCATGCCCAGCACGTCCCGCTCCCGGATCCGGGCCCTCGCCGCCGTCGGCACGGCCGGCGTCCTCGCGGCGCTCGGTGGAACGACCGCTCCGGCGTCCGCCGCCGTCGGCCCCGACGCCCACCGGGTCGCCGCCGGTGGCATCGCCCCGGCGATCCGTCCGCCGGCCGGATCCCGTCCGGTCGGCGCGTACGTCGTCACCAGCGGAACACAGACCTACACGTGCGCCGGTGGCGTGTTCACCGGCGCGTCCGTGCCGGAGGCCCAACTGTTCGGCACCGGCGGCCGGGTCCACCACTTCAGGGGCCCGAGCTGGCAGTCCGAGCGCGACGGCTCGCTGATCACGGCGAAGAAGACCGCGGAGAACCCCCGCCCGGGGACGATCCCGGAGCTGCTGTTGACGGTGGACACCCACACCGGCTCGGGCATCCTCGCCGACGTCGCGTACGTCAACCGGCTGCTGACCTCCGGCGGCGTCGCGCCCGCCGGTCCCTGCGCCGACGGCGCGACGGCGGCCGTGCCGTACGGCGCGGTCTACGTCTTCTGGGCCGCGCGGCGCTGACCACCCGGTCCCGGTGCCCGTCGACACACCGGCGGGCACCGGGCGCCCGAGGTCAGTCGCCGGCCGGGGGCGCGGTCAGCTCGGCGTGCCGGATCCGGTAGTCCCCTCGCGTCACCGTGGCGAACGCGGCCGGGGCGAGGCAGGTGCCGATCCGCGACGGGCCCCACTGACCCGTCTCGTCCTGGTCGGCGCTCGCCGACCAGGTGAAGCCGACCCGGTCGCGCCCGCGCCCGCCGTCCTGCACGCTGAAGCCGACCCGCTTGCCGACGAAGTCCGCGGCCAGTTCGTCGGCGCGGGTGACGATCGCGGTCAGCGTCGCGTGACCCGGGCTGGTGATCATGCAGTCGACCGCCGCCTCGAACCGGACGGTGAGGTTCTGCTCGGCAAGCCAGTGCGAGACCCGCACCGTGCCGGTGGCGTCGGCCGGTGAGCCCTGCTCCCCGCCCGGGGCCGGGATCGGCCGGCTGTACGGCGCGGACCGGACGTCGAAGGCGAACGAGCGCACGTCGTCGTCCTGCCCGAACGGCAGCGCGAACTCCGCCGATCCGGTCACCCGCGCCGGCCCGCGCTGCACCGCCCCGGCCGGCGTCGCCGCCGCCACCACGACCGCCGCCGCGGCCAGCGCGTACCCGATTGTCTTTCGCATGGTCGTCCTCCCGATCCGGCCGCGGTTCCGCGGCGATGTCTCCACCGTCGGCCACGCGGGTCGGGGATCGATCCCCTGCGCGGGGGAATGTGCTCACCCGCCCCCGGGAGAGCGAGCGTCCGGGTCGGCCGCGCACAGCCGGGCGGACAGCGGCGACGGCTCCCCTGGTCTCGCAGGGGGGAGCGGGGCTCAGCCGACCTGGCTGTTGTCCTTGAGCGCGCCCCAGCCGTGCCAGCGCTCGACCTCGATCAGCGCGCTGACCCGGGCGCGTTCCCGTCGCGGGTACGGCTTCCCCGTGTAGTGCCGGGAGAGCCGGTCGATGTCGGCCAGGTCGGTGTCGTCGCGCAGCTCGACGACGCGCCCGACGATGCTCAGGTGCGTGTACCAGCCCTGCTCGTCCAGGGCGGTGAGGGTGACCCGGGGGTCGTTGCGCAGGTGGTCGAGGCGGCGGCGGCCCTCGTCCATGTTCACCAGGATCCGGCCGTCCTCCCACAGGTACCAGGTGGCGGCGGACACCGGCTGGCCGTCGGGCCGCAGCGTGGCGATGACGGCCGGGTTGGGCTTGCGCAGCATGGCGACGGCCGGCTCGGGCAGCGGCGGCTTCGACATGGCTCTCCTCCTCGCGACGGCACTGTCTGAGCACTGTACGGACCGGCGGTGCCGCGCGCAGGGGAACAGCCCGGGCCCGGAGCCGGCCGGCTCCGGGCCCGGGTCGCTCAGGAGGCGGTGCAGGTGACGTTGCCGGGTGCGGTGGCGCCGTTGCCGGTGGCGGTGAATCCGAACGTGGTCGAGGC
This sequence comes from Micromonospora ferruginea, assembly GCF_013694245.2. Taxonomy (NCBI): domain Bacteria; kingdom Bacillati; phylum Actinomycetota; class Actinomycetes; order Micromonosporales; family Micromonosporaceae; genus Micromonospora; species Micromonospora robiginosa. Next base: position 3,521,558 of record NZ_CP059322.2, on the reverse strand, counting down.
GTTCGGGGCCAACGCGCCGTTGTACGGGGCGTTCTGCACCGCGACGGTGCCGGTGGTGCCGGTGTTGACGCCGCTCCAGAGGCTGCTGATGGCCTGCCCGGAGGCCAGCGTCAGCCGTACCGTCCAGCCGGTGACGGCGGCGGTGGTGTTGTTGGCCACGGTGACCTCGCCCTGGAAGCCGCCCGGCCAGGTGTTGACGGTGCGGTAGGCGGCGGCGCAGCCGGTCGCCGGGGGAGTCGTCGGCGGCGTGGTGGTGGGCGGGGTCGAGGTGGGCGGCGTGCTCGTCGGCGGGGCGGTGGTCGGCGGCGTGGTCGACTCGAACTGGCTGAAGAACCGCCAGATCTCGCCCGAGGTCCAGGTCCGGGAGTCGTTCGGGCTGCCGGAGCCGTCGACCGGGCTGGGGGTGTGGTCGCCGTCGAACGCGGCCCACTGCACCGGGTAGCCGGCGCGGCAGCCGGAGTAGACGGTGGTGATGTGGCTGAAGCTGTTCAACGCCGGCTCGCGCGGGGTCTGCGCGGTGCAGCCGTTGTTGCGGACGAACGTGTCGCGCAGCGAGCGGCCCATGGAGATGTTCAGCACGCTGTCGTGCGTGCCGTGGATGCCGAAGTAGGGCACGGGCTGGGTGCCGCCGTTGCAGCCGCTGAGGTTGGCGCCGGAGAGCACGGCGACCGCGCGGATGACGCCGGCCCGGGCGCAGGCCACCGCGTAGCTCATCGCCCCGCCGTAGCTCCAGCCGAGCGCGAACCGCTGGGTGGTGTCGACGCAGAGGTCGTTCTCGACCTGCCGGGAGATGTCGTCGAAGAGGGTCAGGTCCCGGCCGTTGGTGTTGGCCCAGCCGTTGTCGATGCCCTGCGGCGCGACGAAGATCGTGCTGTTGTTCGACAGCGGCAGCAGCCCGTAGTAGCCGGCCGAGGCGACGTTGTTCGCCGAGCCGTTCAGCCAGTGGAAGCCGAAGACCAGCCGGTAGGGGCGGTTCCGGTCGTACCCGTCCGGGATCCGCAGGATGTAGCTGCGGTTCTGCCCGCCGCTGGAGATGGTGCGGGTGCCGTTGGTGAGCGTGGGGGCCTTGCCGCAGCCGGCGGCGGCGGCGAGCGTGCCGTTCGTCGCGGCCTCGGCCGCGCCGCCGAGGCCGCCGCTCAGCACGCCGCCGGCGGCCGTCGTGACGATCAGGGCCGCGGCGGCGAGGGTGGAGAGGAGATGGGTACGTTTCACTGTTGCGTGCCTCCTTGCCAGTGGTGGGGTGCGAAAGGACATGGCGGACGGGGCCGGCGAGGAGCGTGGTCCTCCGGCGGTGGTCTGCGGTCGGTGGGCATCGGCACGGCGGCCCGGACTGGTCGCCGGGCGACGGAGGGGCGTGCCCTCATCGGCGCGTTGCCGGTGACCGGGAGCGTGCCCTTCGCCCCCGTGCCGAAAGATAGCAGTTTATCGATAACAGGTTCAACCGCGCGTGTTGCGGAAGAAGCGAACGTCGTTGATCTTGTGGTGCGGCACGCTGCCTCGCCCGACCGGTTTTGAGCTGGACTTTCGTCGGACGATGCCGGCCGAAATTCCCGGTAGGAACGCCGAAATTTCCGGGGCTCGCCGTCGCGGGCTGACGGTGAGCGTTAACAGCGCTGGGCCGGCGCTATGGTTCGGGCGTGCACATCCGTTTCGACGTCCCGGCCGATCCCACCTATCCGGGCCGCGTGGCCGCCGCACTCAGCCGGGTCCGGCTGCGCCGGTTCGGATACGTCGGCGCGGCGCTGGCCGGCCTCGGGGTGCTCGGGCTGGCCGTCTCGTGGGCGCTCGGCTCCGACGGCCGGTTCACGTCGCTGTGGACCGCGCTGCTCGTGGGCGGCCTGCTCTCCATGCTCTACGCGCCGTGGGTGCGGTGGCGCGCCCGCCGCCGCTCCGGTGGCTACGCCGTCGAGGGCGGCTACGACATCACCGACGACAACATCATGATGCGCAGCGGCTCCGAGTCCGGCGGCATCGCCTGGGACGGGGTCGCCAAGGTGACGGACGACCCGGAGTTCTGGATCGTGCACGTCGGCCGGATGCCGGCGACCGTGATCCCCCGCCGGCTGATGTCCGACGCGGACGCCGAGACGCTGCGGGCCTTCATGACCGGGCGCGGGCTGCTGCGGCAGCGGTGAACCCGCCCCGCCGATCCTGGGATCGGTGGGGCCTGGTTGCGCCGGCCGACGAGGGGCACCGTGAGGGATGCCCTCCGGACACTCCGGCGGGCGGAAGGGAACCATGACCGGCGACAAGCTTCCCGGTGGCACCTGTCAGGTCGGCGACCTCACCCTCACCCGGATGGGCTACGGCGCCATGCAACTGGCCGGCCCCGGCGTGTTCGGGCCGCCCCGCGACCGCGACGCCGCCGTCGCCGTGCTGCGGACGGCGGTCGAGCTGGGCATCCGGCACATCGACACGGCCGACTTCTACGGCCCGCACGTCACCAACGAGATCATCCGCGATGCGCTCGCGCCCTACCCGGACGACCTGCACATCGTGACCAAGGTCGGCAACCGCCGCGACGAGCAGGGCGGATGGCCGCCCGCCCGCACGCCGGCCGAGCTGACCCGGCAGGTGCACGACAACCTGCGCCGTCTCGGCCTCGAGGCGCTCGACGTGGTGAACCTGCGCGTCGGCGGCTTCGACACCCCGGAGCCGGGTTCGATCGCCGAGCCGTTCGGCGCGCTCGCCGCGCTGCGGGAGCAGGGGCTGATCCGGCACCTGGGGCTGAGCACGGTCACCCCGGACCAGCTCGCCGAGGCTCAGTCGATCGCCCCGGTGGTCTGCGTGCAGAACCTCTACAACCTGGCCAACCGCGCCGACGACGCGCTGGTCGACGCAACCGCCCGGCAGGGCGTCGCGTTCGTGCCGTACTTCCCGCTGGGCGGCTTCTCGCCGTTGCAGTCGGAGGTCCTGGACCGGGTGGCGAAGCGGCTGGCGGCCACCCCGATGGCCGTCGCGCTGGCCTGGCTGCTGCACCGCTCGCCGAACATCCTGCTCATCCCCGGCACGTCCTCGATCGCCCACCTGCGCGAGAACGTCGCCGGGGCGGCCCTGGACCTGCCCGCCGACGCGCTCGCCGAACTGGACGCGATCGGCGCGTGACCCGGTCGCGGGCCGGGAGGGCCTAGGGTGTGGCCATGACCGCGCGCGTGGACCGGCTCGCCCTTCCGCCCCGCCGCCCGGCGGAGCGGTTGGGCGTCGCGGTCGTCCGCGAGCTGGTCGAGCTCATCGTCACCGGCCAGCTCGGCGAGGGGCAACTGCTGCCCCCGGAGGGGCCGCTCAGCGAGCACTTCGGGGTGAGCCGCACGGTCGTCCGCGAGTCGGTGAAACGGCTGGAGGAGAAGGGCCTGGTGGTGGTCTCGCAGGGGCGCGGGACCCAGGTGGCCCGGGCCGGCTCGTGGAACATGCTGGACCCGGTCGTGCTGTCCGCGCTGATCGACAACGACGAGTCGCTGGGCGTCCTGGACGAGCTGACGATCGTCCGGGGCAGCCTGGAGGCGGCCATGGCGGGCGCCCTGGCGACCCGGCGCACGCCGGAGGAGCTGACCCGGGTGGAGCACGCGCTCGCGGCGATGCGCGAGATCCGGCACGAGACCGACTCCTCCCGCCAGGCGGACGTGGTCTTCCACTTCACGATCATGGAACTGTCCGGCAACCGCCTGGCCGAGAACATCTGCAAGCGCCTCTACCGCCGGGCGATGGAGAGCGACCGGTTCCACGGGCTGGCGTACGAGAGCGCCTTCGAGTCGACGCTCGACGAGCACGCGCTGGTGGTCGACGCCATCGCCCGCCGGGACGCGGCCGGCGCCGAACGCGCCATGCGCGACCACATCGTCACCTCGTGGCAGCGGCGCCGGCTCGAAGGGCCGCCCGGCTAGCGGTCCGGGACGAGCCGCAGCCCGGCCCGCTCCGGCCCCCTCCAGGCCGACGTCGGTCTCCACGATCAGCACCGGCAAGTCGGTACGCGGACCGGGCATCACGCCGTTGGCGTCGCCGATCACCCGTTCCCAGTCGTGCGTGGTGGTCAGGCTGCGCCAGCCGGTGACCCTCACCGTCACCGCCCCGTCGCCGGTCGCCCGCTCATCCCCGCAGGCTCCACCGCTGGTTGGCGCCGCCGTTGCAGGCCCAGAGGATGAGCCTGGTGCCGTTGGCGGTGCCGGCGGCGTTGGCGTCCAGGCACAGCCCGGACTGCTGGCCGGTGACGGTGCCGTCGGCGTTGACGTTCCACTGCTGGTTGGTCTGGCCGTTGCAGTCCCAGATGATCACGGCGGTGCCGTTGGTGGTGCCCTGGCCGTTGGCGTCCAGGCACTTGGTGCCGTACACCTGGAGTTGCCGGCCGGAGGTGACGGTCCAGCGCTGGCCGGTGGCGGTGCCGCAGTCCCAGAGCTGGACCTGGGTGCCGTTGGTGGTCGACGAGTTGGGCACGTCCACGCACCGGCCGGACTGCGCGCCGACGATCTGCCGGGCGGTGCCGGTGGGCGGCGGGGTGGTCGGGCCGCCGGTGCCCTGCGGGCCGGCGTTGTTCATCACGGTCTGCGCGCCGCCCGGCCAGGCGCCGTTGGTCACCACCGTGTTGCCGGAGACGACGTTCCCCCGGTCGCCGTTGGTGACGTTGGTGCTGCCGTTGGTCGACCAGTTGTTGGTGAGCGTCCAGTTGCCCATGTTCTCGCCGCCCCAGTAGTTGGCGGTCGCCCAGGTGCCGGTGTTGGCGAAGACGTTGTTGGTGACGGTGTAGTACTTGGAGCCCTCGTCGAAGTAGACGCCGAAGTAGCCGTTGGTGCGCAGGCAGTGGTTCTCGCTGATCAGCGCGTTCGGGTTCCAGCCGAGCGTGTAGATGCAGCCGCCGTCGTTCATCTGCTGCATCACGTCGTGGACGTGGTTGCCGACCACCCGGGTGTTGGACGCGGTCGTGGGCGTGCTGTAGCGGGGCTGGTAGTTGTAGAGGCCGCGGTTGGCGTACTCGGTGTTGCCGCCGGCGTCGTTGGCCCCCCAGCCGTAGCCGATGGTGATGCCGGAGTACGGCATGTTGTAGATCTCGTTGTGGCTGATCGTGGCGTTGGTGACGTAGGTGGGCAGCACCGAGCTGACGCCCCGGTAGTCGATGCCGAGGTCGTGGATGCGGTTGTTGCTGACGGTGATGTCCCGGTTGGTCATCCGGCTGTCGCTCGGGTGGTGCGCGTCGGCCCGGACGCCGCCGATGACGAAGCCGCCGGCGGCGTTGCGGGCGATCTCGGAGCGGGTGACCGTGATGCCGCTGGCGCCCAGCCCCACGCCGGTGGCGTGCGCGTTGGCGTCGTTGCCGATCCCGATGGCGGTCTGGCCCAGGTTGACGAACTGCGAGTCGCTGAACGTGATGGTGTTGGCGGCCGAGACCTGCACCGCGGCGGGCATCTGCGACCAGCTCGGCCGGGCCGCCTCGAACTGCTGGCAGCCGGAGGTGCAGGAGCCGAACGCGGGCGTCGACCAGGTGCCGGCGATGTACGAGCCGGTCTGCTGGTCGACCCAGCCCTGGTTGCCGCTGGGGCCCAGCCAACTGGTGCCGGTGAAGGTGATGCCGGAGAACGCGATGTGGTGCGCCGGGCTCGCGTAGCTGCCGCCGACGGTCACCAGGGACTGCACCACCGGGAACTCGACGTCGACGCTGCTCATGGTCTGCCCGGAGCGGGGGATGTAGTAGAGCGTGCCGGTGCCGGGGTCGACATACCACTCGCCGGGGGAGTCGAGGAACTCGTACGCGTTCGCCAGGTAGAACGGGCCGGCCCGGAACGGGTTCATCAGGGTGTCGTAGCCGAAGTTGTTGTTGTTCCAGGCCGGCTGCCGCATGGTCAGCAGGCCGCCGCTGATGCTCTGCACCGGCGAGTAGCGGTCGGTGAAGGAGTTGACCCCCTCCACCTCCACCCGGCCCGGGTCGGCCAGGTTGTTCAGGTAGGTGAGGTTGCCGTTGGTGATCCGCAACCCGGTGGCCGAGGCGCTGAAGTCCGACCGGTTGACCTGGGTGCGCGCCCGGGTGGCGAGCTGGCCGTCGACGTAGAGCTGCCGGGTGTCCTGCCCGGCGCCGACGGCCGCCTTCCAGATGTTGCGGCCGGCGTCCGCGACCGTCCAGCCGGTCACCTGCTTCGCCCCGCTGATCACCGGGCGCGCGCCGGTGGCGGCCTGCCAGCGCACGGTGTGGCCGTTGGCGCCGGAGTCGGCCGCACCGAAGGCCAGCGGCGAGGTCACCCGGTAGACGCCGTCGGCGAGTTCCACCACGACGTCGTCCGACATGCCCGGCGCGGTGGCCCGGACGGTGGACTGCGCGGTGGCCAGCGCGCAGGGCTGGGACGCCGAGCAGGCGGTGCCGCTGCCGCCGGGCGACGCGTGGAGGGTGGTGACGGCGGCCGACGCGGACGGGGCGAAGACCGCCACGGCGACGCCGGCCAGCACCGTCGCCAGCGCGAGACCGGTCGCGGCCGGCCGGCGCAGGGCGGATGTGTTCACGGGAACCCTCCCACAACGTATCGACGAGCATAGGTATGACGTCTCATGTTAAGAACGGGTGTCGGCTCGGTCAATATCGAGCTACGTCTATTCCATGCGTTGACAGCCGCGATCGACCCGCCCTAGGGTCGTCCCACCAGGTGAACCGATTCGACGACCGTTGCCGGGAGCGGGATGAACATCGGTGAGATCGCCCGGCGCGCCGGGGTGTCCCGCAGCACCGTGTCGTACGTGCTCAGCGGCAAACGGCCGGTCTCGGCGGCCACCCGGCAGCGGATCCAGGCCGTCATCGACGAGCTGGACTACCGCCCCAACGCCAGCGCACGCGCCCTCAAGGAGGGCCGGACCCGCACCCTCGGCCTGGTCATCCCGCCGGCCAGCCGGCGCCTCACCGACATGCAGCTCGGCTTCGTGGCCAGCGTGGTCGAGGCCGCCGCGCGGGCCGACCTGGACGTGCTGCTGTCGCCGTCCGGCGGCGACCACGACCGGTCCTTCGAGCGGATCGTCACCGGCCGCCGGGTCGACGGCGTGGTGCTGATGGAGATCCGCCTCACCGACGAGCGGGTCACCCGGCTGCAACAGACCGGCCTGCCGTTCGTGACCATCGGCCGCACCGCCCAGCCGCAGGGGATGAGCTGGGTCGACGTGGACTACGGCGGCCTCATCGCCAGGTGCGTGCACCACCTGGCCGACCTCGGGCACCGGCACGTGGCCCTGGTCAACCGGTCGGCCGAGCTGGTCGCCGCCGGCTACGGCCCGGGCAGCCGCGCGTCGGCCGGCTTCGCCGGGGCGACCGCGGAACGCGGCCTGGTCGGCGTCGACGTCTGCTGCGGCGACGACGTGGCCGCCGGCGAGGCGTGCGTCGAGGAACTGCTGGCCACCCACCCCGAGGTCACCGCCGTGGCCACCGTCAACGAGGCGGCCCTGCCCGGCATGCAGCGGGCGCTGGAGAGCGCCGGGCTCGTGGTGCCGCGCGACTTCTCGCTCACCGGGGTCGCCGCGCGGCACTGGGCGGAGAACGCCCGGCCGCCGCTGACCGCGGCCGACGTGCCGATCGTCGACATGGGCGCGGAGGCGGTGTCGCTCCTGCTGGAACGGATCGCCGCCCCGGACACCGCGCCCCGGCACCGGCTCTACCGCCCGCCGATCTCGCTGCGCGCCAGCACCGGTCCGGTGCCGGCGGCCCGCGGCGCGCGCTGACCGCGTACCGTCGGATCTCCTCATCCCCGCGCGGCCCGTCGCCGGCGGTCGTCCCCGGCGAGCAGCAGATAGCCGCTCGCGGTCCAGGTGTACGCGCGGTCCCGCAGGCCCGCGCCGGTCTTGGCGTCGAAGTTCTCGGCGAAGCCGGACCGCTCGCACAGCAGCCGGAACCGCCGGCTGATCTCGTCGGCCGGCCCGGTGTGCCCGGCCCGGCGCAACCCGTCCTCGACCAGGACGGTGGCCGGGGCCCAGATCGGGCCGCGCCAGTAGCCGTCGGCCAGGTGGTGCGGCGAGTCCAGCGGCTCGGTGGCCAGGCCGTGCTCGGTCAGGTGCTCCTCCACCCGCCGGGCGAGGACGGCCGCGACGTCCGCCGGAAGCTCCGCGCCGAGCACGACGGGCATGAGGTCCAGCAGGCTGGAGCCCGACCGGGTCCGCCCGGTCCACGGGTCGCGGGCGGTGAACCGCTCCCCGGTCCACAGCTCGTCCAGCAGCGCGCCGCGCACCTCGTCGGCGACGGCGGCCCACCGCGTCGCCTCCCCCGGGCGGCCCAGCTCGGTCGCCAGCTCCGCGAGGTGGCCCAGTTGCAGCACCAGGAACGCGGCCAGGTCGGGCGCCTCCACCACCCGGCCGTCGTCGAAGGTGGTGGCGTTGTCCCAGCCGCTGTCGTTGCCGTGCTGGTAGTGCGGCAGGCGGCGGCCCGGCGCCCGCCGGTGCTCCAGCCAGAACGTGCTCCAACGGGCCAGTCGCCGGTAGACCTCGGCCAGCTCGTCGCGCGGCACCGGGCGGCCCGACCGGCGGCGCAACTGTCGCAACGCCCAGCCGTGCACCGGCGGCTTGACGAAGTTGTGCAGGACCTCCGCGTGCGTCACCGAGTCCGGCAGCGCCCCCGCCGGGTCCTGGTGGTCGAAGGGCAGGTGGAACTGGTCCCAGGCGAGATCCGGCCGCCCCTCGGCGAGGGCCAGCGCGTTGAAGCAGTGGTCCCAGCTCCACACCTTGTTCATCCAGTGCTTCGACATCAGGACGGCCGGTCGGGTGACGAAGCCGTCCGGCGCCACGGTGGCCGACCACAGCACGTACGCGGCCAGCTCGGCGGCCGGCGTCTCCGCGTCCCGCCAGGGCGCGACCGCCTCGACGAACGCCGCGAACTCGGCCCGGCCGGCGTCCACCAGGCCGTCGAAGTCCAGGCGTGACCGGTACGGCGCGCGGGCCGTCGCGTACTCCTCGATCGCGATCTCCCACGGTTGGTCGGCGGGCAGGACCAGGCCGCGCTCGGCGGTGCCGAGGGCCTGCGCGCCGACGGAGCCGGCGGCGCCGGTGAGCACGGTGACCCGGTAACGGCGGCCGGTCTCGTAGGAGGTGAACACGGACGCGGCGGAGACCGGGTCGTCGTAGAGGTAGGTCCCGCTGAACGGGGTGAGCGTGGCGGCGGCGGCGGTGATCCGCAGCCCGGCCCCGCGCCCGCGCAGCCGCAGCGTGTCCGGGCCGGCGCCGGTCAGCTCCACCCGGCCGGCCCGGTCCTGCCAGCTCAGCAACGCCGGCCGGGCCGTCACCGTGGCGTCGCCCGACGGGGTGAACCGGAGCACCGGGTGCATGCCGTGGCGGTGCGAGACCAGGTGCAGGTCGTCGGCGTAGCTGTTCTCGGCGAGCACGGGGGAGACGCTGAGCCAGGAGCCGTGGTGGCTGAACGGGATCTCCCGGACGGAGAACGCCGGACCGGTGGGGGCGACGGTCATCGGGTGGCTGCCTTTCTGGGTGCGGATGGCTCAGTCCTTGACCGCGCCGGCCGTCAAGCCTGCGGTGATCTGGCGAATCGGTTCGATAAACCTAAGCCGGTCTATGTGTGCGGTCAAGGCTGTTGACCTCGAATGCCTGTTCAACGCGTTGACATTCATCGACGTCGACGCCTAGGCTGCCCGGCGAATCGATTCGCCAGGACGTCCTCCGCAGCCCCACCACCCTGCCGAAGGAGTCGCCGTGAACCTCCCCCACCACCGTGCGCCACGCATCCGCGGCCTCACCGCCCGGATCGCCGCCGGCGCCCTCACCGTCGCCTGCTCGCTCGCGGCCGTCGCGTCGCCGGCCCGCGCCGCCGACGAGTCGCTCACCGTCAACCTCTCCGCCTCGCTGGGCACACCCACCTGGCGGGGCTCCGGCTGGATCTACGGGATGACCGAGAACGGCCAGAACCCACCGGACAGCTTCTTCCGGGACGTACGCTTCAAGGCCATGCGGGCCGGCGGCGCGCAACTACCCGGCCAGGGCTGGGTCGGCGGCGGATACGACCGCCGGTGGAACGCCACCGTCGCCCAGGCCCGGCGCACCGCCGCGCTGGGCGGCACGTTCGTCCTGCTCGACCACGACCTGTGGGGCGCCGACGGCGCCTCGATCAGCCGCTATCCCGGCGACAACGGCGACTGGAGCGACTACGACCGCTTCCTGGACCGGCTCTTCTCCGACGTGCGCTCGGCCGGGATCACCGTCCAGTGGGACATCTGGAACGAGCCGAACATCAGCCTGTTCTGGAACCGGCCCCAGTCGCAGTACTTCGAGATGTGGAAGCGCACCTACCAACGGATCCGCGCGGCGTTCCCGGGCATGCTCATCGTCGGGCCGAGCTGTGCCTGCGTACCGTCCACCAGCGGCTGGTGGACCCAGTTCCTGGACTACGTGAAGGCCAACAACGTGGTGCCGGACATCGTCAGCTGGCACTCGCTGCCCGGCGACCCGGTGGCGAACGTGGCCACCGCCAACCAGACGCTCGACTCGCGCGGCATCGCACACCCGCGCCCCCACCAGATCAACGAGTACGGCGCGGCCAACCAGCAGAACCCCGCCGGCGGGGCGTGGTACCTGGCCCGGCTGGAGCGCGCCGGCGCGGACGGGCTGCGGGCCAACTGGGCCGGCGGCCAGAACCTGCACAACGACCTGGCCAGCCTGCTCACCCGCAACTCCGCCGGGCAGTACCAGCCGAAGGGGGAGTGGTGGGCCTACCAGTTCTACGGCTCGATGACCGGCCAGATCGCCTCGGTCACCCCGAGCGCCTCGTACGACGCGTTCGCCACCCGTGACACCGGCTCCGCGAAGATCCTCGTCGGCGGCAACTCGACCACCGGAAACGTCGCCGTCACCGTCCAGCGCCTGGACGCCACCAGCGGGATCGTGGTGAACAACCAGGTTCGGGTGGTGGTGCAGAACATCCCGTACAACAACGGCGCCGCGGTGTCCGGCCCGGTCACGGTGCGCGACAGCGTGGTGAGCCTGTCGAACAACGGCACCACGGTCACCGTGCCGCACGCGAACATCAACGACACGGCCACGATCACGCTGCTGCCGCCCAGTGGCGGGCCGACCAACCAGAACGTCCAGATCGTCGGCGGCCAGTCCGGCCGCTGCGTGGACGTGCCCGGCGCCACCACCACCAACGGCGCCCAGGTCCAGCTCTGGGACTGCCACGGCGGCACCAACCAGCGCTTCAGCTACACCTCCGGCAAGCAGCTCACGGTGTACGGCACCAAGTGCCTGGACGCCTCCGGCCAGGGCACCGCCAACGGCACCGCGGTGGTCGTCTGGGACTGCAACGGCCAGGCCAACCAGCAGTGGAATGTGAACGGCGACGGCTCGATCACCGGCGTGCAGTCCGGGTTGTGCCTGGACGCCAGCGCGTTCGGCACCACCAACGGCACGCGCGTCCAGCTCTGGCAGTGCCTCAACGGCGCGAACCAGCGCTATACCCTCCGCTGACGTAAGGCGGGGCCCCTTCTTAACGCATTCTGCATAGGAGGGGGCCCCTTTTAACACGTCGACAGTGGGTGGCCCTTCGCGCGAGGCGAAGAACCACCGCCTCGACGTCTCGGTGGGTGGGTGGGTGTTAAGCGGGGCCCCCTCCTCTACCGGAGGCGTTAAGCGGGGGCCCCGCCTTTCACCTCAGGGGCGGGTGGTCCACTGCTGGTTGGAGCCGCCGTGGCAGTCCCAGAGGTTGATCTTCGTGCCGTTGGCGGTGCCGTAACCGGCCGCGTCCAGGCAGCGCCCGGACTGCACGCCGCTGATCGTGCCGTTCGCGTTGAGGTTCCACTGCTGGTTGGCCTGGCCGTTGCAGTCCCAGACGATGACCGCGGTGCCGTTGGCGGTCCCTCGGCCGTTGGCGTCCAGGCACTTGTTGCCCAGCACCTGCAACTGCTTCGCGGAGGTGTAGGTCCAGCGCTGCATGGTGCCGCCCCAGCAGTCGTACAACTGCACCTGCGTGCCGTTGGTGGTGCTGCCGTTCGGCACGTCCAGGCACCGGCCCGAGCCGCCGCCCACCAGTTGCACGTTCTGCCAGGTGCCCCCGCCGCTGCCCGGGGCGCCGATGCTGCCGTCCACCGATTGCAGCGCCCGGTACCAGACGGCCGCCATCTTGTCGTAGCCGGTGGCGGTGGGGTGGATGCCGTCGATCAGGTCGCCGGTGGTCAGCGCCGAGTGCTGGTCGACCAGGTGGACCCGTTTGCCGGCGTTCGCCTTGGCCTGCACGATGCCCGGCAGGGCGGCGTTGAAGGTGCGCACCGCCGACTCCTGGCCGGCGTTGGCCAGCGGGATGATCTGCGCGACGAACACGTCGGCGTTGGGCGCGGTGGCGGTGATGCGGTCGATCAGCGTGGAGAGCCGGTTCGGCGCCGTGGAGACGTTGTAGTTCTGCAGGATGTCGTTGGTGCCGATGTGCAGCAGCACGGTGCGCGGTTGGTAGGTGTTCAACCAGCCGGTGATGTTGGCGTCGATCTGGTCGATCCGCCAGCCGGGGTGGCCCTCGTGGTCGTGGTCGCCGAGGTTGCCCGGCCCGTTGAACTGGGAGCCGACCAGGTCGATCCGGTAGCCGCCGGCGGCGAGCCGCTGCCACAGCCCGATCCGGTAGCCGCCCGGGACCTGGGTGCCCTCGGTGATCGAGTCACCGAGCGGCATCACCCGCACCCCGCCGTTGGACTCGGCCGCCGCCGGGCCGGCCGGGGCCAGCATGCCGGCGACCGACAGGGTCAGCGCCGCGACCGCGGCGAGCCATTTCCTGGTACGCATGTCTGCTCCTCTCAGGGGCTCGTGCAGGTGAGGGACGGGCTCGACGGCGAGCCGTTGGCGAGGAAGCCGAACGTGGTCGAGCCGGCGGCGGGCACCGAGCCGTTGTAGGACACGTTGCGCACGGTCGCCGTGGAGCCGCTGGTGCTCAGCGTGCCGCCCCAGATCTGGCTGATGCTCTGGCCGCCGGCCAGGTTCCAGCCCACCGTCCAACCGTTGATCGCCGATGCGCCGGCCGTGACGGTCACCTCGCCCTGGAAGCCGCCGGACCAGGTGCTGGTGGTGCGGTAGGTCGCGCCGCAGGCGCCGCCGGTCGGGGGCGGGGTGGTCGGCGGGGCGGTGGTGGGCGGCGTGGTGGTCGGGGGCGGGGTGGTCGGCGGCGTGGTGGTCGGGGGCGTGGTGCCGGTGCCGGAGCTGAACCGCCAGTGGTCGATGTTGAACAGCGAGCCGCTGCCGCCGGTGAACCGCAGGTAGAGGTCGTGGGTGCCGGTGGCGCCGCTGACCCCGCAGGTGGTGTCGGCCCAGGTCTGCCAGCCGCCGGTGCCGGACACCCGGCAGGTGCCGACAAGCGGGCCGCTGGTGCCGTCGAGGCGCAGCTCGATGGTGCCCCCGCTACCGGCCGAGGCGACCCGGGCGGTGTACGAGGTCGCGCCGGTCCCGAACGCCACGCCCTTGACCTTGATGTAGTCCCCGTTGTCGATGAAGCCGACGTTCATCCCGCCGCCGCTGGCCGCCTCCGTCTCCACGCCCTGCCCCCAGGCGATCGTCTCGGCCTCCTGCCGGACGTACGGGTTCAACGTCCCCACCTGCGGGGCGCCGGAGTTGGTCATGGTGATGGTCGGGATCGAGCCGTCCGAGCCGTAGGTGAACTTCTCCACCGCCACCGACCGGGTGAATCCGCCGCCGCCGGGCAGCGCCCCGTTGTGGTAGAAGAGGTAGGAGCCGCCCTTGTAGTCGATGATCCCGGGGTGGTTGGTGAAGCTGCTGCCCTGGGTGGGCATCACCGTCCCGCGGTAGGTCCACGGCCCGAGCGGGCCGGGCGCGGTCGAGTAGGCGAGGAACTCCGAGCAGCACTTGGCGGCGAACACGTTGTAGTAGAGGTTGTTGCGCTTGTAGACCCAGGGACCCTCCTCGTAGAGGGTGGGCCGGTTCGCGTCCCCGGTCCGGGTGCCGAAGCCCGCGGTGGTCAGCGGGATCTGCGTCGGGCTGCCCGAGTACGAGGTCATGTCCGCGTTCAGCTTCACGTACCACAGCTTCGGGTTGCCCCAGTAGAGGTAGGCCTGCCCGTCGTCGTCGATGAACACGGTGGGGTCGATCTCGCCGTTGCTCACCAGCGGGCGGCCGATGGCGTCCCGGAACGGCCCGGTGGGGCTGTCCGCGACCGCCACGCCGATGCCCATCTGGCCGGTCGCCCGCACGACCATGGGTACGTACCAGTAGAACTTGCCGTTGCGGTAGACCGCCTGGCCGGCCCACGCGTCCTGCTTGGCCCAGCTGAAGGTGGCCAGGTTGAGCGGGGAACCGTGGTCGGTCCAGTTGACCATGTCGTCGGACGAGTAGACCCGCCACTCCTTCATGGTGAACCAGGTCGAGTTGTCCTCGTCGTGGCCGGTGTAGAGGTAGACGCGGCCGTTGTAGACCAGCGGCGCCGGGTCGGCCGTGTAGATCGTCTGCACGATCGGGTTGTCGGCCCGGGCGACCGCCGGGAACAGTCCGATCAGGGCGAGCAGCGTGACGACCAGGGCGAGCCTGCGTCGGGCAGGTCTTCTTGATAGCGCTAACATCACGGTCCCTTCGAGTCTGGTACGGGGGTCTCAGCGGTATCCGGCGGCCACGACGTCGGCCTGCACGGCGTTCTCGGTGGCGTCCGAGGGGTAGCCCGCGACCATCGCGCCCTCGTAGAACGTGCCGGCGCTCAGGTTGGCGCCGCCGCCGGGCTTGCAGCAGTCGCCACCGCTGCCGAGGATGATCGCGCCCTGCTTCCGCATCGGGCTGTAGCCGGGCGGGAGCGATCCGTCGTAGAGCGTGTAGAGGTTGCCGGACTGGGCGTTGCTGCCCTTGATGGCGAAGCGGGAGGTGCCGTTGTTCTTCAGCGTGGCGGTGACGAACTTGCTGGTGAAGGCGCGCTGGTTGGGGTTCCAGGTCTGGCTGCCGCCGGGGTAGAGGCCCCATTCCAGGTCGGCCTGGACCCAGGGCCCGGTGCCGGAGCAGCCGCCGAACCAGCAACTGGTGCTGAAGTTGATCGCGTCCATCGCGCCGGCGGCGTCGGCGCTGCGGGTGGTCTCGCTGTTGCCGTAGTCGAAGCAGCAGCCGCTGTTGACGTGGGTGCCGCTGGTCACCATGTACATGCCTTCCGGCGCGCTGCCGGTCGGGACGCCGGTCAGGTGCCCGTCGCGCCAGTAGCTGTTGCCGGGGTTGATGTAGAGCGAGTAGGCCCGGGCGCCGCCGACGGTCAACGACTCGCTGGTCGCGGTCGCGGGCCGGCTGGAGGTGGAGCCGGGGACCTGCGCCGACCCCTGGTACCACAGGTCGTTGCCGCGGCCCGACTGGTCGTAGACCACGGTGATCACGCACGTCGTGCCGCCGCAGAACGCGTCCTGGGCGGCGGCGTCGGCGGAGCCGCCGGCACCGCGTACGCCGATGGCGCGGGTGGCGTTGTCCGAGGAGCGACGGACCTGGTAGAGGTTGCCGCCGTACGCCGAGAAGAGCGCGCGGGTGGTGCTGTGCGCCGCCACGCAGGGCGTGCCGCCGGCGGCGTAGAGGTCGCACGGCCGGCCGCCGCCCGGCGGCGGCGAGGTGGGCGGCGGGGACGACGGCGTCGTCGACGTGCTCCACCGCTGGTTGGCCTGGCCGTTGCAGGTCCAGAGGATGAGCCGGGTGCCGTTGGCGGTGCCGGCGGCGTTGGCGTCCAGGCACAGCCCGGACTGTTGACCGGTGATCGTGCCGTCGGCGTTGACGTTCCACTGCTGGTTCGGCTGTCCGTTGCAGTCCCAGATGATCACCGCGGTGCCCGGAGCGGTGCCCTGGCCGTTGGCGTCCAGGCACTTGGTGCCGTACACCGTGAACTGCCTGGCCGACGTGTAGGTCCAGGTCTGCGCGGTCGCGCCGGTGCAGTCGTGGAGCTGGACCTGGGTGCCGTTGGTGGTGCTGCCGTTGGGTACGTCGACGCAGCGGCCGGACTGTGCACCGACGACGGCGCCCGGCCCGGGTGCGGCGGTGGCCGTCCGGGCCTGCGTGAGCAGGGCGGCGCCGCCGGCCACCAGGACGAGGGCCAGGGTCGCGACCGTCAGGCGCGCGGGTCTGGACCGGACGGATCGGGGACGGGAAAGGGGCATGACGGCTCCTCGGATGCGCAGGGCTCCGAGACGTTCCGTACCGGCGCGGAGCCTTCCGGTGTGGTGGCCGTCGATGGAACGCCGGTGCGCGCAGGGGGAACCCACCGCCGGCGCCCGGTTCCGGCGCGAGGCCCGCACGCGTCACGATGCCCGGGGTGCCGAGGGTGGTGGCGACCGGCCATCAATGTTAGCGCGAACATCGACGTGAGTAATTAGACCACACGGGTGGGGAGGTGTGCCGGTCGAGGAGCCGGCGGACTTCGGAACGGCAGCGGGGCGGCGGGAACCCCTCGCCGCCCCCGAGCCGCGCGCTCAGCGAGCGCGCTTCGTCGCTCGCTTCCGGGGCGGGGTCAGCAGGTCGGCGATCGCCGCGATCGCGGACGGCACCACCCGGTAGTAGGCCCAGACGCCGCGCTTCTCGCGCTCCAACAGCCCGGCCTCGGTGAGGATGCGCAGGTGATGGCTCACCGTCGGCTGGGACAGCCCGAGCGGTGCGGTCAGGTCGCTCACCGACGCCTCACCCTGCGGGGCGGACTGGATCAGGCTGAGCAGCCGCAGCCGCGCCGGATCGGCGAACGCCTTCAGCACCCCGGCGAGGCGCTCGGCGTCGGCCCGTTTGATCGGCTCGCCGGCCAGCGGCGAGATGGACGGCATGGCGGCAGTTTTCGCAGTTCCCACGCCCTCCATAGTCGCACCCGCGCCATCGATGGGACGGTAAAACCGCCAACCATCACCGGCGGTGAATCTCGGAACCCACCGGGCTTCCTCGTCCTTGGCGCAACCAGGGAGGGGTTTCATGTTCGCCGCCCATGTCACGGTCAGATGCGGCGCAGCACCAGGGTCACGAAGCCCAGCACGTCGCGGTAGCCACGCAACCACCCGTCCCGGTGCTCCCGCGCCACGGCGAGCGCGTCGGCGGCGTCCGGGTGGCCGGGGTTGTCCAGCGCCCACTCGGTGAGCGAGCCGACCCAGGACCACTCGTAGTTGTCCCACTCGGCGGCGTCGCTGACGTGCGCGTGGACCGGGGTCCAGCCGGCCTCCTCGACGACGTCCACCAGGCCGGCGAGGTCGGTGTGGTCCGCCGGGGCGACGTCGAGCGCGGTCAGCGCCGCCGGCGTCGGCGGCGCCTGCCAGAAGCACTCGCCGAGCACCAGGATGCCGTCCGGGTTCACGTGCCGTCCGGCCGCCTTCAGGGTGCCGACGACCCCGTCGAAGATGTGGGTCGACCCGATGCACAGCACCAGGTCGTAGTCGCCGTCCGGCACGTACCTCCGGGCGTCGCGTTCGTGCAGGGTGAGCCGGTCGGCGAGGCCGCGCGCCTCGGCCGCCGCGGCTGCGTGCTCGAGGGCGTGGTGGCTGGTGTCGACGGCGTCGGCGTGCCCGTCCGGGTAGTGGGCGAGGGCCTGCATCGCCCAGGCCGCCTGCCCGCAGCCGAGGTCGAGGATGCGGGCCGCCGGCCGGCGGTCGGCCCGGCGCAGGAGCCGGTTGACGTTGACACCGGAGATCGGCGCCGCGATCGGGTGGTGCGAGTGCGCGATGCTGCTGAGCCGTTGGCGATCCACGCGTGACAGTGAACACCAGCGCGCCGGCGGCCGGCGGTTCCACCCCGGCCGGACGTCAGACGCGATCGGGCCGTGACCGGTGCCCGTGGAGGCGGGCGGCGACCACGACCGTGCCGACGGCCCCGGCGGCGAGGAGCGCGCCGGCCGCGATGTCGCCGGGGTAGTGCACGCCGGTCCAGACCCGCGCGAACCCGATGACCGCCGCCAGGGCGGCGAGCGCCACCCCCCAGCGTCGGGACAGGAAGGCGCCGACGGCGAAGGCCAGGGTGAACGCCGCGGTGGCGTGGTCGCTGGGCAGCGACGGTCCGGTCGCGTGCGGGATCAACTGGTGCACGTGGTGGGTCTGGAACGGGCGTACCTCCGTGCTGAGCGCGGCGGCGGCCCGGCCCAGCGCGAACGCGATCCCCAATGCGGCGAGCATCCGCAGGACGGGGCCGGCCGCCGACCGGCCCCGGCGCAGCACCGGCACCACGGCGAGCGCGCCCAGCACGTAGATCAGCCAGATGGCCGCCCACTCGAAGACGTCGTCGAGGGCGTCGACCCGCCCCGCGCCGGCGTTGATCATCTGGAATAGGTGGTAGTTCACGCGTGCCTCCTCGGTCCCGCCGGCTCTACGGTCGCACGCGGGACCGCGCGGAATCCCCGGAAGGCGTGGATGCGCGATCAGACGGTGACGACCACCTTCGCCCGCGCGTGCTCGCCTTCCAGGTAGCGCATCGCCTCGGGCACCTCGCGCAGCGGATAGGTGCGGTCGACGACCGGGGTGAGGTGGCCGGCCTCGGCGTAGGTGCGCAGCGCGTCGAGGTGGCGCCGGTCGGGCGTGGTGGTGAGCACCACGACGCGCTGCCGGACGAGCGGCGCGAGCAGCCGCCCGCGTGCCAGCAGCCAGACCGGTCCGACGACGCTGCCGCCGCGCCAGACGCCGCCGCCGGAGAGCACCAGCGTGCCGGTCGGGGTCAGGGCCCGCCGCAGCGCGGTGAGCGAGCGGTTGCCGACCAGGTCGAGCACGACGTCGTGGCGGCGCGGGTCGCGGGTGAAGTCCGCCCGGGTGTAGTCGACGACGTGGTCGGCGCCGAGCGAGCGGACCAGGTCGACGTTGCGCGTGCGGCACACGCCGGTCACGGTCGCGCCGAGCGCCTTGGCCAGTTGGACCGCGAGCGTGCCGACGCCGCCGGAGGCGCCGTTGACCAGCACCCGCTGGCCGGGCCCGACCCGCCCGGCGTCGCGCAGCCCGACGAGCGCGGTGACGCCGGCCAGCGGCAGCGCCGCCGCCTGCTGCGGTGTCAGGTTCGCCGGCCGCGGCGCGACCAGCGACTCGGGTACGCACGCGTACTCGGCGAACGCGCCGTTGGCGTCGCCGAGGTCGGCGAAGACGGCGTCGCCCGGTCGTATCCGTCGGACGTCCGCGCCGACCGCCTCGACCCGACCGGCGACGTCGCGGCCGCGGATGCGCGCCCGTGGCCGCGTCGGCCCCATCGCCAGCCGCGCCATCAGCGGGTCGCCCCGCATGGCGTGCCAGTCGTACGCGTTCAGCGCGGCCGCCTCGACGCGCACCAGCACCTGGTCCGGGCCGGGCGCCGGCACGGGGACGTCGGCGAGCGTGAGCGTCTCCGGCGGGCCGTAGCGGTCCTGCACGATCGCCTTCATCGTCCCTCCCTGGGTGTACGGCGTACACCAATGGTGGGTGTACGGCGTACACCTGTCAAGGGGGCTAGGGTGCAACCACCGCCACCGGGAAGACGAGGACGCGATGGCCGAGCAGGCAGACGTGCTGCGCCGCACGCCCCTGAGCAGGGATCGGATCCTGCGCGCCGCCGTCGCGCTCGCCGACGCGACCGGGATCGAGTCGCTCAGCATGCGCAACCTCGCCCAGGACCTGGGCGTCGTGCCGATGGCCCTCTACAAGCACGTGGCCAACAAGGACGAACTGCTCGACGGCATGATCGACGTGGTCGTCGGCGAGATCGACCCACCGGTGCCCGACGCCGACTGGAAGCGGACGGTCCGGCTGCGCGTCCTCGCCGCGCGGCGGGCGCTGAGCCGCCACCCGTGGGCGGCGCTGGCGATCGAGTCGCGCAACACGGCGACGCCGGGCGTCCTCGCCTACCTCGACTCGACGGTCGGCGTGTTCCGGGCCGGCGGGTTCTCCACCGACCTGACCCACCACGTCATGCACGCGATGGGCAGCCGGATCCTCGGCTTCAGCCAGGAGCTGTTCGACGCCGCCCGCCGCGCCGGCCGCTCCGGCGCGACCGGACCCGAACCGGCGGCGGCCTTTCCACCCGAGGCCGCCGCCCGGTTCCCGCACCTCGCCGCGATCGCCGGGGCGGCCTCCCACGACGAGGCGTCGGTGGTGACGCCGGGCTGCGACGACCAGTTCGAGTTCGAGTTCGCCCTCGACCTGCTGCTGGACGGCATCGAACGCCTGCACCGGCAGGACTGGACGTCGACGGGCCGCGCGAGCTGAGCGGCGGCGGTCAGCTCATGTCCACCGCGTAGGCCTCCTCACGGACGTCGGCGTCCGGGTGCCGGCGCAGCCCGACGAGCAGGTCCCGCCACGGTTCCGTCCACCCGAACGTCGACCCGTGTCGCACCAGCGCCACCGCGAACAGCCCTCCGGCCAGGTCGCCGCGCCCGGCCAGCCGGGCCACCGTGCCGGTGAGCGCCACCGGGTCGGGCCACTCGCGGAGACCGCGCAGCCGGGCGCCGACGCGTTCGGCGGCCCGCGTCGCGAGCACCGGCCGGCCCGCGCAGAGCCCGGCAACCTCGTCCAGGTTGTCCAGTCGGCCCAGGTCGACCAGCAGCCCGGTGGCCGCGCCGGCGAAGCCCGGCCGGTCGGCGAGCCGGCGCGCCGCGTCGACGAGCGCGCCCCGGTCGTCGCCGGCCGGCCGCGACGCCGACCAGGCGGCCACCCGGCGGGCGAGAAAATCGATCCGTCGCCGGGCCGGCCGGTCGGCGGCCGGTCCGCCCGGGCGGTCGTCGTCGGCGTCCCGGGCGACCAGCCGGGCCAGCGCGACGCCGAACGCCGCGTCGCCGCCGGCGCGCAGCAGGTGGGGTACGGCGATGTCGGCCAGCGTCTGGTCGAGGTCGGTGAGCCGCTCCACGACCAGGTCGGAGACGTCGTCCAGCCACGGCGCCCAGTCCCCGAGCCGACCGAGCGCGGTGCGTCGGATCTCCGGGTCGTCGGCGCGGCAGGCCCGCACGACGAGCGCGCCGTAGCGCCGACGGTGCCGCTCCGGGATCCAGTACGGGTGGGCGCCCAGGACCGCGCGCCGCTCCTCCCGGCTGCCGTCGAGCGCCGCGTGCACGATCGTCCAGCTCTCCTCCGCCCACAACCGTTGCCGCGCGGCCGAGACGATCGCCGCGCGCAGGTCCCGGTGCGCGCCCGGATCCGCGTACGCCCGGCGCAGCGTCGCCATCGCCGACGGCGGCCCGTAGCGGGCCAGTAGCCGGGCGGCCTCCTTGCGGCTGGTGACCTTCGCGGTGTCGCGGCGCAGCACCGCGCCGAGCGCGTCGGCAAGCGTGGACGGCGGTACGTGCCGGGCGGCGCGTCCCGCCGCGTAGAGGGCAACCCGCGCCCGGTCGCCGTCGGCGTGGCTCAGCAGCACCGGCAGCGCCTCGTCCGGCCGGTCGGTCCGGGCCAGGGCGGCCAGCGCGGTCTCGACGATCGGCACCTCGGACGCGTCGAGTTGCCGCCGCACCATCTCGCGCCCCGCGACGCCCAGGCCGGCGACGGCCCGGATCGCCGCCGCCTGCCGCCACACCTCGTGGCCGGCGTCGGCGACGGCCGACTCCTGCAACGCCACGAACCGGGCCTGCTGGCGGGGCAGCCAGTGGTCGCCGCCGGGCGCCCAGGGCGGCACCCACCGCGTCCCGGCCTCGACGAACCGGCCGCGTGGCGCGCGGTCCAGCGCCCGGTCGAGCAGGTCGGTGCGGGAGGTGCCGAGGACGTGCCACACCTGGTGCAGCGTCACCGCCGACGCGTCGACGTCGAGCACCTCGACCACCCGCTCGCCCCGGGTACGCGGATCGTCCAGCCACAACGCGACCGCCGTGCGGGCCACCGAGGGCAGCGTGTCCGGGCCGATCGCCCGCCGCAGCAGCTCCTGGAGCACGGGCACCCGACGGGCCCGCGGGCCGAGCGCGACCGTCAGCGCGAACAGCGGGCCGTACCGGCCGCGGGCCATGCCGGCCTCGACCCAGCCGCGCAGCCGCTCGACCACCACGGTCTCCTGCCCGCGGCGCAGCACCCGGTCGAAGCGGCGCAGCACCGGCACGGTCGTGCCGCTGCTCACCAGGTCGATCGTCAACAGGGCCCACTCCCGCAGCGGCGCCACGCCGACGTGGTGCGCCAGGACGTCGGCGGCGAGCCCGCTCAACGCCGTGGTGGTGGCGGCGGACGCGTCCCGCGCGTCGACCGCGTCGGTGGTCAGCCGGGTCAGCCCGGCCGCCGTGTCGGCGGTGAGCAGCGGCGTCACCCGGGCCAGCGCGGTGAGCGCGGACGCGCGTACCGGATCCTGCTCGTTGCGCAGCCGGCCGAGCCGGACCACCACCTCGGCCACCACCCGGGGGTCGCGGGAGCGGCGCGCGGCGGCCACCAGCAGCGACCACGCCTGTGCCCGTTCGTCCGCGTCGCCGGAGCGCACCCCGACCTCCAGCGCCGCGGACGCGTCCGGCCAGGCCAGGTACGCGCTCCACGCGCGCACCGCGGCCTCCCGCTCGCGGACGCGCGGCAGGGCCAGCACCCGGGTCGCCTCCCGGATCCGCACCGGCGCGGGCAGCACCGCCATCACCTCGACGGCCGGCGTCGTCAGCGTCGCGTCGACGTCGGCCAGGGCCACGTCGTACAGCTCCCCACGGCGGGCCGGCGCGACGGCGTCGAGCAGCGCCGCCAGGTGCCGGCCGTGGTCCCGGAGCCGGGCGGCGAGCGGCGCCAGCTCGCCGGTGGGCAGCGCGGCGAGGCGGCGCAGCAGCGCCGGCGCCAGCCCGGTCCGGGCCAGCCAGGCCGCCCGTCCCGGCGCGGTGAGCAGTCGTACGACCCGACGCGCGTCGTGGACCGCGAGCCGCCCGTACGCGACCGGCCGACCGGGGAGCGTCTCCTCGGGCGCGTACCGTTCGAGCAGGTCCAGCGCCTGCGCCGGGTCGCAGCGCAGCACCGCGTCGGCGACCTCGCCCCAGATCCGGGCGCGCCGCTCGGGCGGGGCCGCGGCCAGCCGCTCGCGGGTGCTGGCCAGCACCGTCTCCGGGTGCCACCGGACCAGCCGTTCCGGGTCGAGCGCGTGCTCCAGGTCGGGCAGCGACGCGCGTACCGTGTCGGCGCCGCAGGCGGGCAGCAGCGCGGCGGCCTCGTCGTCGCCGAACCGGTCGCGTACCTCGGTGATCAGCGCGTCGGCGACGGCCGGCGTGTGCCGGCGGCGCAGGACGCGGTAGATCCGCCGCCGGTCGGCCGCCGGCCGGTCGGCGAGGTCGCCGGGCGGCCGGCCGAGCCGGAGCGCGGCGGCGAGCGCGGTGGTGCGCAGCGCCGGGTGCGGGTCGCGGGTCGCGGCGGCCACCGCGTCGTCGTCCCGGACCACCATGGCGGCCACCAGCGCGAGGTGGCGCTCGTAGGCGCCCTGGTCGCGCAGGTCGGCGCAGACCCGGGCGCGGTCGGGCGCGGTGCGCGCCCAGTCGGCGAGGCGGCGCATCCGGGCCGGGTGGGGAGGGGATCGAGCGACGCCAGCAGGGCGTGGGTGGGGGCGAGCACGGCGCCCATTGTGCCGGCCGGCCCGCCCGGCCAGGACGGATTATCCGCCGCGCATTACTGGGAATTCCTATGGAAATTGTGGATTTTCAGCGAGTTGCCAGGTTCGCGGGATTGACATCATTTTGGTGGTCAGGGATATTCCTAGCGCGCGTCGGGGCGCGGGCGGAGCAGGCGGAGTTCGCGGATTCCTCCTGCCCGACGTGCGCGAAACTGTCGGCGTTGCCCCTGCTCAGCAGGGTGCGGTTAGGGCTTCCACGATGATTGATCGCGCGGTCGAATTTGCCAAGCACCACTCGCCGAATTCCCTCCGCGTGGCGGCCCGGCGGGCGCAGATGGAAGCGCGCAACGCCCGAATGCGGCTGACCGTGCCGGTGGTCGCCAAGAACGAATTCGACAATGTCTTCCACTGCACCGTCCGCAAGACGGGCAGCCAGTGGATCAAGGCGTTGTTCAGCGACCCGGCCGTCTACCGGCACTCCGGTCTGCTGCCCTACGACCCGCGCTTCTACGCCGGCGGCGTGACCGCGCCCGTCCCGGCCGGCCGCACCGGCCTGGCGATCTTCCTGTCCCACAAGCGCTTCGAGGCCGTGCCCAAGGCGGGCACCTACCGCGCGTTCTTCGTGATCCGCGACCCGCGTGACGTGGTGGTGTCGAGCTACTTCTCGCTGCGGAACTCGCACGCCCCGATGGGTGACATCCCGCAGGCGCGCAAGGTGCTGCAGGAGCGGCCGAAGAAGGAGGGCATGCTCCACGTCATCGAGCGCCTGCGCGACAAGAAGCAGTTCGGGCAGATGCGGTCGTGGGCGGTCGCCCCGCCCGCGGAGACGTTCCGCCTGTTCCGCTACGAGGACCTCACCGGCGAGGGGCAGGCCGAGGAGATCGACCGGCTGCTGCGGCACTGCGGGATCACGCTGCCGCCGGCCGAGCTGGCGGCCCTGCTCGCCCGCTACAGCTTCACCAACATGAAGAAGGGCAAGGAGGCGCCGGGCCGGGTCTCGCACTACCGCAAGGGCGCGGCCGGCGACTGGCGCAACCACTTCGACGACGAGATCTACGCCGCCTACACCCGGGCGGCCGGCGACCTGGCCGAGGTGCTGGGCTACCCGTCCCGCGACGACGCGGTCGGGGCGCACGACGGACAGGAACCCGCCGCCCGGTAGGGCGGCCGTATCCTCTCGGCGTGGAACTGCGGTTCAGCACGCGCGCGTCCGACTCGCCCTGGGTCGACACGGTGTGGACCTGCGCGAGCGACCGGGTCACCGAGATGACCTCGGTGGCGACGCCCTGCTGGGGCCTGGTGTTCTGGCAGCGCGACGGGCGGCCCTACGCGAGCGTCTCCGGACCCGAGACCGGCGCGGCCGTCGCGCCGGTGCCCGAGGGCGCGACCTTCGTCGGCATCGAGTTCGCGGTGGGCACGTCGCTGCGGATGCTGCCCACGCCGGCCCTGGTCGACCGTGGCGCCGACCTGCCCGACGCCACCACGCGGACGTTCCGGCTCGCCGGCGACCGGTGGGAGACACCCGGCCCGGACGACGCCGAGGCCCTCGTCGACCGACTCGTCCGGGCCGGGACCGTGGTCCGCGACCCGCTGGTCACCGACCTCCGCCGGGGCCACCGCCCGCACGCGGCGGCCCGCACCGTCCAGCGCCGGTTCCGCACCACGACCGGGCTCACCCAGGGCGCCGTGCGGCAGATCGAACGCGTACGCGAGGCCGCCGCGCTGCTGGCCGCCGGTGACCCGGTCGCCGACGTGGTCGCCCGGCTCGCGTACGTCGACGAGCCGCACCTGGCCCGCGCGCTGCGCCGGTACGTCGGACGCACGGCCGGACAACTGCGCGCGGGCGCGCACGGGGCGATCGCCCTGGACCTGGGTCAGCGGACCACGTCGTAGATCACCTTCAGCACCCCGTTGGGATAGGACTCGGACTCGCGCAGCCGCAGCGACTGCTTGTCCCGGTCCGCGGCGCTGAACAGGCTCTTCCCCGCGCCCAGCAGCACCGGGAAGACGAGCAGGTGGTAGCGGTCGATCAGGCCGGCGTCCGACAGCCGCCGGGCGAGTTCCGCGCTGCCGTGCACGAAGATCGCGCCACCCTCGCCCCGCTTGAGCGCGGCCACGTCGTCGGTCGAGCGCAGCACCGTCGTCGGGCCCCAGCCGTCCACGAGGTCGTCCTCGGCCAGGCCGGTCGAGACCACGTACTTCGGCAGCTCCCGATAGGCGGCATGGTCGTCGGAGTCCCGCCAGGCCGGCGCGAACGCCTGGTAGCTGCGCCGGCCGAACAGCAACGCCGACGTCTCCGCCAGTTCCTCGCCCTTGAGCGAGAACGCCTCCGGGAGGAACTCGATGTCCTTGACCACCCAGCCGCCGCTGCGGTGCTCCTCGCCCGGCCCGCCACCGGGGGAGTCGACCACGCCGTCGAGCGACATGAAACCCGTGTACACAAGATCACGCATGAGGGCCATGCTAGGAACTGGCCCGACCGCTGTCTTGTACGGAAACGACACCTCGTGTGCCAGGATCCCGACGTGACGCGTGACGGTCCACCCGCCGGGAGGTCCACCCGGTTCGGCGGATTCTGGGCGCTGGGCGGCGGGGCGGTCGTCATCGTGGTGGCGCTGCTGATCCTGCGCCCGATCGTCGACAGTCGGGAGTGTCCCAACCACGGCGGGAACGGAAACGCGAGTTCCTTCGGCGACGCACGCCTGGACCTCGTGTTCGTGCTGCTGCTTCTCGGCTGGCTGGCCGCGGTCGTGGTGGAGCAGGCCCTGCCGGTGGCCTGGCGTCACCGGCAACCGGTGGAGATCACGCTGCGGGCGGCGGCAGCCGTGCTGCTGGCGCTCACGGCGTCCTGCTGCCTCGCGGTCGAGGTGCTCGTCACCTGTCACTGATCGCCGGCCGGTTCACGGCAGCGGGACCACGTAGGAGTCGACGCGGGCGATCAACCCGTCGCGGAACGTGAACAGGTCGTTGAAGGCGAAGCGGAACGGCCCGTGCGCGACGCTGGTCCCGCCGCCCTCGCCGGTGACCACCACCACCGGGCCGGCCTCGTGCACCCGCTCGACGTCGAGCCGGGGGCTGCCGGAGAAGTCGGGGTTCTCGATCTCGCCGTCGAACTCGGCCCGGCCCCGGGTGGTCCGGTGGCCGTGGATCACCCACTCGACGTCCTCGGTCAGGGTGGCCAGGATGCGCGGGTGGTCGCCGGTCCGGAAGCCGGCGAAGTATTCGTCGACCAGGTCACGCTGGGTCGCTCGGGGCATGGCTGTCTCCTTCGTGGTCGAGGTGGTCGGCCAGGGCGTCGAGGATCGAGGCGAGGCCGCCGGCCGCCCTGGCGGTCCGGAGCGCGGGCGGAAGTCGTCGCTGGTGGACGGTCAGGTCCGTGCCGTCGGCGGTGGGGCGCAGTGTCACGGTCGTGCGCACGCCGGTGACCGGCTCGTCGAACACCAGCTCGCGGGGTGGGTCGACGTGGACGTAGACGAAGCGCAGCCGGCGGGTCGCGCCGTCCGGCGCACGGGTGTCGAGCGCGAACTCGCCGCCGGCGCGCAGGTCGACGGTCACCGACCCGGGCGGCACGGTCGCGTGCGAGCCGCCCCAGAACGCGGCGACCCCCGCCGGTGTGGTGAAGGCGGCCCAGACCCGCGCGGGCGTGGCGGGCAGGTGGCGTCGGGCGACCAGTTCGTCGCCGTGCAGCTCGGCGCGGGCGCTCACCGGGCCGGGTCCTCGTCGGTAAGGTGCTCATCGAGCGCGTCGAGCCGGTCGTGCCAGGCCCGGCGTTGCTCGTCGATCCAGGTGCCGAGCAGCGCGAGCTGGTCGGCCCGGAGCCGGCAGGGTCGGCGGGTGCCCTCGCGGCGCTGCTCGACCAGCCCGCAGCGCCGCAGCACGCCGACGTGATGGGAGATCGCCTGCGGGGTGAGGTCGAACGGCTCGGCCAGCTCGCCGACGGTGGCCTCGCCCCGGGCGAGGCGGGTCACCAGGGCGCGGCGGACCGGGTCGCCGAGCGCGGCGAAGGCGAGGTCGAGATCGGGCATGACGCCATCTTAATGAAAGCGCACCTTTGCACAAGCAGTTGTTTGCAGATGCGGATCACCGGACGGAGATCGACGTGAACGGACCGACCCGACGCCACCGCAGGCTGCTGGGCCTGCCGTTGCTCACCACCGCGCTGCTGGCCGGCGCGTGCACCCACGGCGGGACCGACCAGGGCCAGGGCGCGACCGCCACGCCGGGCGCGGCGTCCACGAGCGCCGGCACGCCGTCGGCGTCACCGTCGACCGGCGGGCCGGTGACCATCCCGAAGTCCGCCTTCGTCGACCTGCCCGCCGAGCTGCGCAAGAGCGCCCCGCAGTCGATGCAGGTCGCCGACGCCCTGCCGAAGCTGTGCGCCGAGGAGTTCGCCACCGGCGGACGGTCCACCGCCGCCGCCGCGATGGCCAGCATCTACAAGACGCCGAAGGACCCGCCGGAGAACGTCCCCTTCGGCACGCTCCACCAGACCGTCTTCGCGTTCGCCGGCGCCGGCGCCGGGGACTACCTGCGCCGGGTCCGCGCCGCGCTGGAGCCCTGCCGCTCCTTCTCCGACGCGGGCAACACGGTCACCGTCCGCTCGCAGCCGCTCGCCGGCACCGGCGACGACGCCCTGCTGGTCACCCTGACCCGACCGGCGACCGGCCTGGACGGCACCCCGGTCGGCGGCAAGGCCACCAGCCAGATCACCGTGGTCAAGGTGGCCGGCGCGGTCACCGTCGTGCACGACCAGGGCTGGGAGGGCACCAGCAACAACCCCGACCTCGCCGACGACTTCGCCCGGGCCGCCGTCCGCGGCCTCGACTCCTGGCAGCGGTGAGCCGGGCACCGGGACTCAGGACACCGCCGCGCGCACCAGCTCCGCGAGCTTCTTCTCCACCTCGGGACTCCACCGCAGCAGCGCGTACGACGCCGCCCACATGTCGCCGTCGTCGAGGTTGGCCGCGTCCTGGAAACCCACAGTCGAGTAGCGGTAGTTGAACTTCCCCGAGTCCTGGAAGAAGACCACGATCTTGCCGGCCGCGTTCGCGTAGGCGGGCATGCCGTACCACGTCTTCGGCGACAGCTCCGGCGCGTTGCCGGTGATCGTGACGTGTACGCGCTCGGCCAGCTCGCGGTCGTCCGGCGCCATCTGCGCGATCCGGTCCAGGACCGCCTGGAGGTCGTCGGCCTTCTTCGCGCCCTTCTTCCCCTCGTTGCGCAGCTCGGCCGCGCGCTCCTTCATCGCGGCGCGTTCCTCGGCGCTGAAGCCCTCGCTCATCTCGGTTCCCCCTCGTCACCGGCGGCCGGCGTGGTGCCGCCCGCTCAGGATGAACGCTATGGCCGGACCAGCGCCGACCGCTTCTCGATTCCTGACCAGGTCGCCGTCGTCGGCGGGTCACCCCCTCGCCGGGCGATGAGTTTGGCATGCTGCGGCGGTCTACCCGCCGACATCACCTGACGTGAAGGAGCACCGCGATGGCGAAGGTCATCTCCACGCTGTTCATCTCGGCCGACGGCGTCGCCGAGATCGACCCGGACTGGCACTTCCCCTACTTCGACGACAACATGGGCCGCGCGGTGACCGAGGACTACGACGCCGCCGACGTGCTGCTGATCGGCCGGGAGACGTACGACAGCTTCGCCGGCGCGTGGCCCGACCGGGAGGCCGCCGGTGGTGAGGACGCGCCGTTCGCCAAGCAGCTCGGCGACATGCGCAAGGTCGTCGCGTCGCGGCGGTCGCCGGAGTTCACCTGGCGCAACTCCGAGCTGATCCAGGGCGACCTCGTCGATGCGGTCGCGGCCCTCAGGGCCGACCCGGGCGTCAAGGGCATCCTCATCCCCGGGTCGATCTCGGTGGTGCAGCAGTTGCTCGCCGCCGGCCTCGTCGACGAGCTGCGGTTGCTGGTGCACCCGGTGGCCGCGCGCAAGGGCCGCAAGCTGTTCGACGAGGGTGACGCGCCGTACCACCTGCGGGTCGCCGCGACGGAGGCGTACCCGACCGGCGTGATCCGGGTGATCTACACGCCGGCCGAGGCACCGGGCGCGGTCGGCTACGACGACGTCAAGGACCAGGTGCCGGCCGGAAACTGACGGGGGCAACCGCGGGCGCGCGTCCCGTGACAGGATGCGCGGCGTGCCTCGTCGCCCGTTGCTCCTGATCGCCGCGACGGTGTGCGCCGCGCTGCACGCCGCCGGGGTCCTGGTGGCCCACCCGGTGTGGCGGGGCGCGGAGGTGCTGAGCCTGGCGTTGCTTCTCGCGTACGCGCTGGCCGGTGGGCTGCCGTGGCCGCGCTGGCCGGTGCCGGCGGCGCTGGCCGTGCTGCTGGTCGACGCGATCCGCACCATGCCGGCGGCCCCGGGCGGCGAGGGCTCCGGCTGGCGGTTCCTCGACGGGACCGAGCCGATCGACGTCACGGCCGGCGTCGAGGCGAGCCTCAGCGCCGGCGGGGCGATGCTGGTCGCGACCGTTCTCCTGCTGGTCGGGTTCCGGGGTCGCGCCCGGCGCCGACCGGCGGTGCTCGCCGCGCTGGCGGCGTTGCCGGTCGTCGGGTACGCCGTCGTCCGGGTCGTCGACATCCGGCGCGACCTGGTCGCCGAGGACCGCCCGTACCCGAGCGGCCCCGACCTGACGGACGTGACGAGCGCGATGGTTCTCGCGGTGCTGCCGGCGCTCGCCCTCGCGGTGGCCGCGCTCGCCCTCGCCGCGCTGCTGGCCGGGCGGGGCCGGCGGCTCGCCGCGGCCGGCGCGGCGGCACTGGCGCTGGTCGCGCTGCGGCTGATCGACGCGGGCATCGAAGCGGTGCCGCTGTCGTGGTCCGTCGGCGACGGGACGGCGCTGTTCGCCTGGTACGCCATCACGCCTACGACGGCGATGCCGCAGCCGGTGCCGGCGCTCACCGTGGCGGTGGAGCTGACCGCGTACCTGCTGCTCTTCGCGGGGCTCACCGGGGCCGACCGCGCCGAGCCGGCGGTGCCCGCCCCGGTGGCCGGATAGCGCTCAGTCGAGTAGGGCCAGCAGCGCGTGCAGCGCCGGGTTGGTGCTGTCGACCGGCCAGGCCAGCCCGACGTCCACGGTGGGCGTCGGCGCGGTGAACCGGCGCAGCCGTACGCCCGGCAGCCGCAACGCCCGGGCCCGACCCGCCGGCACGGCCGCGACCACGTCGCCCTGCGCCACCGCGCGCAGCAACTGCTCGTCGTCCGGCTCCTGCCGGACCAGCCGGAACCCGCCGCGCGGCCACACCTGGGCGATGGTCCGGTCGAACATGCCCGGCCCGTTCTCCCGGGGCCACATCACCGCCGGCAGGTCGACCACCTCGGCCCGGCCGATCCGGCGCCGGCCGGCGGCGAGCGGATGACCCGCCGGCAGTGCCAGCAGCAGCTCCTCGGTGTCGACCGTGCGGCAGGCCAGCGCCGGCTCGTCCACCGGCGGCCGGACGAACGCCGCGTCCAGCCGGCCGGCGAGCAGCCCGGCCACGTTCGGCGCGGTCCAGGCCGTCTCGGAGACCACCTCGACGCCGGGGTGGGCGGCCCGGAACCGGCCGATCAGCGCGTCCACCCGCCCGCCGCGCGCCGAGCGGGTGTACGCCAGCCGCAGCCGGCCGCCCCGCCCCCGCACCAGGTCCCGGATCCGCGCGGTCGCGGCGTCCACCTCGGCGAGCAGCCGCGCCGCCTCCTCGGCGACCCGAGCCCCGACCTCGGTCAGCGTGCAGCCCCGGCTGGTGCGGTGCACGAGCGGCGCGCCGAGCTGGCGTTCCAGCGCCCGGATCTGCTGACTGAGCGCGGGCTGGGCGATGTGCAGGCGGGCGGCCGCGCGGGTGAAGTGCAGCTCCTCGGCGAGCACCGCGAAGGAGCGCAGCCGGCGCAGGTCCGACCAGGCGCCCGGTGCCTCCACCATGCCGCCATCATAAGCGCCGCTTATCGCCGACTCGCCGATCCGTCTTGGACGGCGCCACCGCCGGGCGGTCACCATCGGCAGCACATCGACGGTACGAGTGGCGGGAGCGGGCCATGACGACAGCGGACGTGGTGGTGGTCGGCGGGGGAGTGATCGGCATGACGACGGCGGTCACCCTCCAGCGGCGCGGCGCGCGGGTCACCGTGCTGACCGCCGACGACCCGGCGGACATCGTGTCCACGGTGGCCGCCGCGGTCTGGTACCCGAGCCACACCGACGCCGACCCGCGGGTGCTGCGCTGGGCCCGGGACACGCACGCCGAGCTGCGTCGCCAGGCCGCGGACGGCGTGCCCGGGGTGGTCGACCGGCCCACCCGGATGTGGCTGCGCCGCCCGTACACCGGGCCGCCGTGGTGGGCCGACGCGTGCGGCGACCTGGTGGCCGAGCCGGCCGACGCGCCCCGGTCGGCGCTGCTGCGGTTCACCGCGCCGACCGTGGAGATGAACCGCTACCTGACCTGGCTGCACCGGCAGGTGGAGGCCGGTGGCGGGCAGGTCGTCCGCCGCCGGCTGCGCACGCTCGCCGAGGCGTACGCGATCGCGCCGACCGTGGTCAACGCCACCGGCCTGGCCGCCGGCCACCTGGCCGCGGACCCGGCCGTGTACCCGGCGCGCGGGCACGTCCTGCTGGTGGCGAACCCCGGCCTCACCGTGTCGGTGCGCGACGAGGACGACCCGGCCGGCATCACCTACGTGCACCCGCGCCGCCACGACGTGGTGCTCGGCGGCACCTACCAGCCGGGCGTGGCGCACACCCGCCCCGACCCGCAGACGGCGGCGGCGATCCACCGCCGGTGCGTCGCCCTGGTGCCACGGTTGGCCGGCGCGCCGGTGCTGGGGGAGCGGATCGGGCTGCGGCCGGCCCGGCACGGCGGGCCCCGGGTCGAGAGGGACCCCGGCGGCGGGCGACTGGTGCACGCCTACGGCCACGGCGGGGCAGGGGTGACGCTGTCCTGGGGCTGCGCGGCCGAGGTCGCGAATCTGGCCCTGGCCGGCTAACACCTCGGCGGCGGCTGCCGGGGCGCAGGGCGCGACTCGCGAGCCGTCCAAGCGACGAACCGCTGGAGCGGAGCTGGCCTCCGGCCGACGGGCCTCCGCAGTGCCTTTCGACCTGATGGCACAGACGACTCACCCCGGGGCCGGCGCCTACAGTCGGGCAATGGGCATCGACGATCGCGTGCGGGCCGTCTATCCCGGCAGCTTCGACCCGGTCACGCCCGGGCACCTGGACGTGGTGGACCGGGCACGCGCCCTGTTCGACGAGGTGGTCGTGCTCGTCGCGGTGAACGGCGACAAGCAGCCGGACGCCGACGAGGAGAAGCGGGCGACCGCCGTCCGTGCCGTCCTGCCGGCCGGCTGGACCACCGTCACGGTCACGGCCTGGCGTGGGCTCACCGCCGACTACTGCCGTCGCCATGACGTCGCGGTGATCGTCCGGGGCGTGCGGAACACCACCGACCTCCAGGCCGAACACCGGCTCGCCGCGATGAACCAGTCGCTGGGCGTCGCCACGGTGTTCCTGCCCACGCGGCCCGAACTGGCCGTCGTGTCGTCGACGGTGGCGCGCGCGTCGGGTGGATGACCGCCGGGCCTCTCGCGCTCACGAAACCGGTGGACGGCCGGGCACGATGATCGGATGCTGTGACGATGGAGCCGACGGAGAGCGCGCTGATCGTCGCCGTCCCCGAGACCGAACCGGCCGTGAGGCGCCTCCGGTCCGAGCTGGACACCGCCGCCGGTTGGGGAGTGCCCGCGCACCTGACCGTGCTCTACCCGTTCCTGCCCCCGGAGCGGATCGACGACCGTGTGCTCACCACCCTGGGTGAGATCTTTGCCGCCGCACCGCGGTTCGACGTCACCTTCGCCGAGGTGAAGTGGTTCGGCGACACCGTTCTCTGGCTCTCGCCGCAGCCGGACGACGGGTTCCGCCTCCTCACCGAGGCGGTGTGGCGGCGGTTTCCCGAGGCTCCGCCGTACGCGGGCGCCCATGCCGACGTCGTACCCCACCTGACCGTCGGCCATGACGCGCCGAAGCACGTCCTGGCCCGAGCCGCCGAGGACGTCGCCGGCCATCTGCCGATCCGCGCCGCGGTCGACGCGGTCCGGCTCATCGTCGGTGCGCCGGAGCCCCACTCCTGGCACACCCTGAGCGAGTTTCGCCTCGGAGTCGAAGGCACGCCTGAGCACTGAGCGGGCGCTCAGCGTCCGATCGCGTTGTGCGCCGCGACCAGGGCCGGGAGTTCGTCAAGCGAGCCGATGCGGAACAGGCACCGCTCGGCCACGGCCGGCATGTCGAGGATGTGTCCCCACGGGCCGCGCCGGATCAGGCACGCGGCCATGCCGGCCGTCATGGCCGCATGGGCGTCGTTGTCCGGTCGGTCGCCCACGTAGAGGATCGTGGCCGGATCACCGCCGCCCGCCTGGACGACCCGGTCGAAGAAGCCCGGCGCCGGCTTCGCCACGCCCCACCCGTGCGACGTGCCGATCACGTCGACCGGCAGGTCGAGGGCGCGCAGGCTCGCCTCGGCGTGCGCCGGCTGGTTGCCGGCCAGGCCGACGAGCAGGCCCTGCTCCTTCAGGGCGGCCAGGCACGCCCGCGCGTCGGAATGGAGGTCCTCCTCGCCGAACGCCTCCGGCCGTCCGGCGGCCGCCCTGCGCTCCAGCTCGGTCGCGAGGTCGAAGTCGGGCCGGAACGTCCGGAACGCCTCCTGCCAGTCCTGTCCCCGGGCGATCACCGCGCCGAAGACCGCCGAGAACGTGTGCCGGGGCACGCCCAACCAGTCCGCCCAGTCGGCGAACTCGCGGGACTCGTCGAGGATCGTCCCGCCGACGTCGAAGAAGACCGCCTCGATCATGTGAGTTCCTCCCGATCAGGCGACGTCGCGGCGCTTCAGCTTGGCTCGGCTGCCGTCCGGGTGGTGCCAGACCACCCCTTCGTACGCGGCATGGGCCAGCAGCCACTCGCGCAGGCCGTCGTGGTCGCGGGGCACGTCCAGCCGCTCGGCGTCGGCGTGCGCGACCAGCTCGTGTCCCGGTACCCCCTCGGGGTTGCCGTTGACCTTGGGGTCGATCAGCTCGTAGGTGCCGGGCCGCGGCTCGCCCCGGTGCGCGGCCAGGGCCTCGGCGTGGAACGTCGCGAACGACGACTGGGCGACCGGCTCCCAGCCCACGGTCTTGCCGGTGGCCTCGTCGGTCATCACCGGCCGGTAGCCCGGCGGGTGGGTCCTGCCCGGCTTCACCTCGCGCCGCGCCCACCAGTCGCCGTCCTCGTCGAGCAGCAGGCAGGTGCCGTCGTACTTGCGGGTGGCGACGCCCTCGCCGTCGAGCACCCACCGGCACTCGGGGGTGGCCTCGGGCAGGACGCGGCGGCGGTCGTCGGGGTCACGGCGGAACAACGTCGGGATCTTACGCACGTCGACATGGTGGCATCGCCGGCCCGGCGGGCGCGACGGGATTGCGCCGCGCCCGCCCGCTGGCCACCGAGACCGGGCCGGAGGGGCCTGCCCGGCCCGTCACGTCACGCGTCGGCGGCGCGCTCGCGGTCGGCGTCGGCATCGGCGGCCCCGACCGGGGTGCCGTCGTCGTCGCGGTTGGCGTCGGACAGGTCCACGTCGGCGCCGGCCCGGGCGGCGTCGGCCGCCGCGTCGTCCGCGCCGACGACCTCACCACCGCCGGTCCCGCCGTCGTCGGGGACCAGCCGCCCGGCGGCGGCCAGCCCGATCGGTGCGTACCTGGGGTCGGTCATCTCGTCCTCCTCGCCGGTTCCTGTCCCATCGGTACCCCGGTGACGCGGCGGCCAACCGACAACAACGCCCCGGCGGCGACCAGCGCCACCCCGACGCCGGCCGCGTAGCCGGGCAGCCCCGCCGGGATGCCCAGGTAGACGGTGATGCCGAGGATGCGGGACAACCCCCACGGCAGCAGCGCCATCTGGTCGTTCCACACCGTCAACGCGCGTTCGAGGCCGATCCACGCGACCAGCCCGGCGAGGACCGCCAGCGGCACCCCGGCGGCGGCGAGCACCAGCCCGGCGGCGCGGCGCCGGGTCACGCCGTAGCGGTCCCGCAGCACCAGCGCGGTCGCCACGAACAACCAGCAGAACGCCGCCACCGCCACGGTCAGGTAGACCGCCCGGCGGGCCGGCGCGGTCCAGAACACGAACCAGTAGCCGCCCGGACCGCGCCCGGCCAGCACCGCCAGCAGCAGCACGCTGCGCAGCAGCGCCACCCCGCCGACGACCGCCCACAGCGCGAACGGGTCGCGCCGGCCCACCGCCAGGCGCGCCACCAGCGCGAACAACGCCCACCCGCCGAGCGTGACCAGCAGGTGCGCGGGCGCGGCGAACCAGGTGAACACGAGCCGGCTCGCCACCAGCACCGCCAGCGGCGCCAGCCGGACCAGCATCCGGTCCACCCGCGACGCCGGCTCCGGCAGCCCGGCCAGCCGCCACGGGCGCAGCGCGCCGAGCAGCAGCGCCCGCGCCGCCGCGCCGCCCGGCCCGCGCCCGCGCAGGCCCAGCGCCACCAGCACGCCCACCAGCACCAGCAGCGCCCGCGCCGCCCAGGCCATCGCCGGGTCGCGGTCCGCCCGCAGCGCGCCCAGGTCGGCCGCCGTGAAACGGTACGCCGGCAGGTCGAGGTCCCCGCCGAAGCGCTGCCGGTGCCGGTCGCGCGCCTCCCGGTAGGCCCCGGCGGCCGACCGCCACCCGGCGTACGCGTCGGCGGAACCGGTGTCCAGCCACTGCGCGTGCCGCAGCACCATGCTCCGGTAGGCGGCCAGCGTCTCGAACAGGTCCACCTGGTAGTCGAGCGTGTCGACGAAGCGCTGCCGCAGCTCGGCGTCCCGCCACGTGGCCGGGTCGGTGCCGGCCACCAGCGCCCGCATCCGCCGGGCTGTCCCGACCGCCGCGCCGCCCTCGGCGACCGCCTCGTCGACCCGGTCGCCGGTCACCGCGTAGATGCTGTCCAGCGCCGCCGAGTCACCGGTCGGGATGTCCCACTCGAAGATCCACATCATCGGCGGCGGTTCCAGCCCGAGCGCCCGCACCGACGTGTCCGCGTACGGGCCGACGTAGAGGCCGGTGGTGACCGCCGCCCGGGACAGCGCCATGGCCTGCCCGATCGCCGCCACCGTCGCCGGGTCACCGGAGAACGTCCGGTACGCCCAGTCCGCCGTGATCCGCGCCGGGTCGGCGTCCGGGTCCCAGGCCAGCCGCGCCACCGCGTACGTGTTCAGGTCGTAGAGCTGCCAGAAGCCGGCGCGCAGGTAGAGCGACATCGGGCCGGCGCGCAGCGGCCCGCCGTCCTGGGTCCAGTTCCACACGCCCTCCACCCGCGGGTTCGCGGCGAGGAACGCGCGCAGCGCCGCGGAGTGCAGCGGACCGAGGTCGTTGGGCAGCGCGCCGAACCCCTCGAACTCGCGCCGCGCCTGGAACTCCACGATCCGCCGCTGCGCGCCGCCGAACAGCGTGGTGTTGAACGGCAGGTGGCTGTAGAAGTCACCGAGCGTGTACTTGGTGGACACGATGAGGTGCGGGTCGTCGAACCCGCCGAGCACCCGCCCGTACGCCTCCGGGTTGGTGTGCAGGTCGCCGACCTCGCCCACGCCGACCGTCCAGGACCGGAAGATGACCTCCTTGCCGGCCGGTCCCGCCGTGTCGAGCAGCGCCCGCAGCATGGCGCGCACGCCCTCGGCGGTGGTGACCGCCAGCTTCGAGGTGTAGTCCCAGCCGCTGCCCGCGTACACCTCGCCGCCCTCGCCGACGCGGACCATCAGGCCGGCGACGAACGGCATCCGCGCGAACAGCTCGGCCAGCCCGGCCCGGTAGACCGCCCAGAGCCTCGGGTCGGCCGTGTCGAGGCCGCCGACCGTGCGACGCAGGTGCGCCTCCAGCGGCGGCGACATCGCCAGCATGTCGGTGAGCAGGAAGACCTTCAGGCCCATCTGGTCGGCGTACCGGAAGACCGGCCCGAACGCCGCCACCAGGGCCCGCGCCCGGTCCACGTGCGGGTCGCCGGCCGGATAGACCGCGTGCCCGTCGCCGACACCGTCGAACGTGAGGTACTCCAGGAAGCCGGGCAGCACGACGCCGTTGTAGCCCTGCGCCGCCGCGTGGTCGACGAACTGCCGGAACTGCGCGTCGATGCCGGCCACCGCCGCGGCGTCCACCCAGGGCGCGTCGGGCAGCAGCGCCGGGGTGACCACGTCGGTGTTGAGGCGGTAGTCGTCGCCGAACGTCTTCGGGTCCGCCTCGCGGCCGACCGAGCCCGCGTCGGTCAGCCGCAGCCCCAGCCGGGGCGCGACCGGCCGGCCGACCTCCGCCGCCGGCAGCACCTCGGCGCCCGAGCGGATCCGGTCGGCCAGCCGGTAGAACCCGGCCGCGACACCGGCCAGGTCACCGGTGACGTGCAGCTCCGCCCGGCGCACGTCGATCCGGTACGCGTCCGAGGCCCCGCCCGGCCGCAGTGCGGCCCGCAGCGTGGTCACCGCCGACAGGTTCCCAGCGTCCGCGTTCCGCCCGTTCCCGTTCGGCCCGGTCCCGTTCGGCCCGGTTGTGGCGGTGCCCGGGTTCGGGCCGGTTGTGGCGGTGCCCGGGTTCGGGCCGGTTGTGGCGGTGTCCGGGTTCGCGTTCGGGGTGGCGACCCGGGTGATCGTGGGCCGGGGGCGCCCCCGGGCGGCGAGCGCGTCGGCGACGACCCCGGCGGCCTTGACCGCGCGAAGCTGGTCCGGCACCACGATCGAGGCCAGCGGCGGCACCGGGGCCGGCGCCCGAGGCGGCGCGGCGACGGCCGTCTCGGCCGGCACGTCCGCCGGCGCGTGGCTCAGCCCCAACGCGTCGCCGACCCCCCAGGCCACCCCGCCCCGAGCACCAGCACCACCACAACGGCGGCCACCAGCCGATGCGAGCGCCCAACCCGAGCCACGCTCACATCCTAGTGTCAACCGCCCTGCCCCGCCCCCACCCCGCTTCTCGTCGATCTTGGAGTTGTGGCGCCTCGGATGTCCCCGTGGGCGAGCTTTGCGAGGTGCCACAAGTCCATGATCGACGGAAAGGGCCGGGCGCCGCGTCCGGCAGCACGATCCGGCCGGGCCCGCTGGTGTGCGTCCGCTCCACCGCCGGGGGGCCCGGTTGGTTGGCACGGTGCCTGCGGGTCGATCGTTCCGCGGGTGCGCAGGGCAGGGGTACGCGGCGGTAGTCGCAGTGCGACCGAGGCGGGGTCGATGGCGTCGATGGCCTCCACGGAGCGCCGGCCGGGTCCGCCGACGCCCTGGAAGAGCCCGGCGGGCGCGGGCGGCACGGCGCTGGCGTCGACCGCGCGGTGCGCCCCGCAGATCGGCGACGGCCCGGTCGACGGCACGCCCGACGGCGCGTTGCTCCCGCGGGCTCACCTGACCGGCGGCGGCGAGCTGGTCAAGAACGGCCGTTCCGCGCCCGGCGGCGGGCAGTGGCGCCGCGGGTCAGTCGTGGCGGTGACGCACGATGTGGTCGATGTGGCGGAGCGTGTCGTCGCGGTCGGTCGGAGAGATCGAGTCCCACAGGTCCGCCAACCAGTAGAGCGAGCCCGACAGCATCCAGGCCCACCCGCGTACCCAGGTCGCCTCGTCGAATCCCAGCGCCTCCCGGTACGCGGCCCGCGCGCGGGCATCGAACAGGCTCCAGCCCGGCCGCACCTCGACCGCCGGATCGCCCCGGCCGAGAGCGCCGAAGTCGATCACCCCGGTGAGCCTGCCCCGGTCGACCAGGAGGTTGCCGGCCAGGAGGTCGCCGTGCAGCCAGACCGGCGGTCCGGACCACTCGTCCACCGCCGTCGCCTCGTCCCACGCTGCGGTCACCGCCCGCCGGTCGATCCGGTCACCCAGGGCCGCGATCGACCGGCGGGTCAGCTCGTCCCGCTGCGCCAGAGGTACGCCGCGCTGAATCCCCTCCTTCACCGGACCGCCCATCGGATCGATTCCGATCATCGCGTGGACGAAGCCGGCGAGGTCGACGGCGAGGTCGGCGAGGTCCTGCCCGGTCTCCGGGTTACGCCCGTCCAGCCAGGGCACGACCGTCCAGGGCCACGGATAGTCCCCGCCCGGGCCACCGAGAGCGATCGGTACCGGGATCGGCACCGGAAGGTGCGGCGCCAGTCGCGGCAGCCACGTCGCGTCGGTCGTCACCTGGTCGACCGCCCACGGTGCCCGCGGCAGCCGCGCCGTCAGGGAGTCGCCCAGCCGGAACAGCGCGTTGTCCGTGCCGGTCAAGGGCTGCGGGGTGATCGGCAGGGCCGACCATTCGGGGAACTGCTCGTCGATCAGGGTGCGCACCTGCTGGACCGTGACGACGACTTCTCCCGGACGCATCGCGAAACCGTAGAACCGCACGCGGCGTTCCGGCTACCGAATTCAGCGGCCCTGGTCGAGGAAGGCGAGTGTGGCGGCGGCGAACAGCGGCGAGTCGACGATGTCGTAGTGGCTCAGGCCGGGCAGGATCGCCAGCGCGTGCCCGCCCGTCGGCCGGCCCTCACCGGTCCAGCCGCCGTCGCGCAGCCCGCCGTCGAGCAGCTTGAAGACCTCCACGTAGTGGCTCGGCGGGGCCATGTCGGCGTCGGCGGCCATCACCAGCGTCGGCACCCGCAGGCCGCGGACCTGCTCGGTGAAGTCGAAGTCCACCCGCATCGCCTCGCCGATCTTGTCGAGCAGCCGGGGGAAGTCCTCCGGGCGCGGCGCCACCCGCTGGTACAGCTCGTACATCGGGGTGTCCTTCATGAACTCGGCCGCCGCCGCGTTGACCCCGCCCTGCTGCGCCAGCATCTCCGGGTAGATGGCGTCCCGGCGGATGTTGGCCGACGCGGAGACCAGCCGGCCCACCTTCTCCGGGTGCCGGAACGCCACGTGCATGGCCACCCCGCCGCCCAGGGAGAAGCCGACCAGGTCCGGCCGGTCCAGGCCGAGGTGGTCGATGAGCGCGGCGATGTCGTCGGCCATCAGCGCGAAGTCGATCGGCCGGTCCACGTCGGCGGTGCGGCCGTGCCCCTGCAGGTCGACCAGGATCACCTGGTGCCCGGCGGCCAGGGTGGGCAGGACCGGTGCGAACATCTCACCGGAGCCCAGGCCGCCGTGCAGCAGGATCATCGGCCGGCCGGCGCCGTGGGTCTCGACGTAGAGGCGGACGCCGTTGACGTCGGCGTACTGCCCCGGGGTGTTGGTCTCGACGCTGGTCATCGGGTGCTCCTTCGGTGTTCCGTGGTGACGAACGATGGACCGGGCGGACGCGGCGAACTCATCGGTGCCCGCGACCGGAGGTTGCCGGTGTTCGCGTTCGCGCCGCAGGTGGGCTAGTTTCGGCAGGGTGAGCGAGGTGGCGAGCGTCCCCGTCGAGACGCAACTCGAGGCGTACCGGCCGGAGCTGACCGGCTACTGCTACCGGATGCTGGGCTCGGCCTTCGAGGCCGAGGACGCGGTGCAGGACACCTTCGTCCGGGCCTGGCGCAACTTCGACCGGTTCGAGGGGCGGTCCGCGCTGCGGACCTGGCTCTACCGGATCGCGACGAACGTCTGCCTGAACATGACCGCGAGCGCCCAGCGCCGGGTCCGGCCGATGGACCTCGGCCCGGCCGGCAGCGGCACCGCGACGCATCCGGGTGAGCCGCGCCCGGAGCAGATCTGGCTCGGCCCGGTGCCCGACGACCGGGTGCTGCCCACGGCCGGCGACCCGGCCGAGGTGGTCGCCGGGCGGGAATCCGTCCGGCTGGCGTTCGTCGCCGCGTTGCAGCACCTGCCGCCGAAGCAGCGGGCCGTGCTCATCCTGCGCGAGGTGCTGGCCTGGTCCGCGCAGGAGGTCGCGGACCTGCTCGACACGTCGGTGGCGAGCGTGAACAGCGCGCTGCAACGGGCCCGGGCCACGATCGCCGCCGCCGACACCGGCGCCGAGGTGCGCCGCCCGCTCGACGAGGAGCAGCAGGCGCTGCTGGCCCGCTACGTGCGCGCCTTCGAGGCGTACGACCTCACCGCGCTCACCGCGCTGCTGCACGAGGACGCGACGCTGTCGATGCCGCCGATGCCGCTGTGGCTGCGCGGCCCCGACCACATCGCCGACTGGATGACCGGCACCGGCAACGGCTGCCGCGGCTCCCGCCTGGTGCCGGTGGCGGCCAACGGCATGCCGGCGTTCGGGCAGTACCGGCGCGACCCCGACTCAGGCCACGTGCCCTGGTCGTTGATCGTGGTCGGGCTCTCCGGCGGCCGGATCACGTCGCTCAACCACTTCCTCGACACCGAGCGCCTGTTCCCCCTCTTCGGCCTGCCGGACCGGCTGGAGGAGGGCGCCGGTCAGCCCGAACAGGCCGGCCAGGTCGCATAGGTCAGCGCTCGCGCCGCGCAGCTCCAGCCGCCAGCCGAACCGCCGGGCGGTCAGCCGCAGCCGGGCCAGGGTCTCGATCGTGACCAGGTCGGGCCGGCCGATCGCGGAGACGTCGCAGACCACCACCCCCCGGTCCCGGCCGCGCAACGCCTCGGCCAGATCGGCGCAGCGGACCGCGATGTCCGCGCGGGTCGGCGTCGGACCGGCCAGCCGGAGCACGAGGATCGTCACGCGGATCAGACCGGCGTACGGACCGAATCTCATCGCTGCCGAGAAGGCGAGGCTCATGACGACGTACGCCAGGGTGGGGTTGCCGCGCTGGGAGCCGCAGGGGGATCCGGCGGTCCTGCGGGCGGAGATCTCCGGGTGGGCGACCTCGACCGCCCTGCGTGAGCTGGTGGACTGCTTCGAGGAGAAGTGGCCGACCGGTGACGTGCTCGTCGGGCTGGCGGAGATCTCGGCCCGGCACTGGGACTTCCGGCGCGGCGGCGAACGCGCCACCGCCCGACCCCGGGAGTTCCCGGCCGACGTGGCCGATCGGGTGCGCGCGGCGGCCGGCGCGCTCGGGCTGCGCCACCGCGCCACGCCGAGCCGGGACCGCTACGACCACGTCCTGATCCACGGCGGCCTGGTCCGTAGCTGCCTGCTCCGGGCCGGGTACGCGGCCACCCTGCTCGACCGGCACGTCACCGGCGGGACCGTGTGCGGCCTGGGCAGCATCCGGCCGACCACCGCGCCGGAGCGGGCCGTGGCGGCGGGACACGGCGCCGGCGACTGCCCCACCGAGTTCGCCGCCATGGACGTCGCGGTCCAGGCCGCGTTCCCCGGTCTGCGTCGGCTGGGTGACCTCGACACCGCCGCCCTGATCCACGACTACCAGGCACCGGGCGGACGCCGGCTCACCGTGCTGGCCGCGCCCTCGTCCGACCCGGCGCGGCGCGCCAACACCGCCGACACCTGCGCGTTCTGGGCCGACTCCCGGGTCGGGGCGGGGGCGCTGGCGGGGCAGAGCGTTCTCCTGGTCACCACCGAGCACTTCGTGCCGTTCCAGCAGGCCGACGCGATCCGGACGCTCGGCATCCCGTACGGGTGCGCGGTGGAGACGGTCGGCCTCGACCCGGCGACGGTGCCGGACGCGCGCCTCCGGCACTCGCTGACCACGGCCGAGTACCTCCAGGAGATCCGCTCGGCGATCCGGTCGATGGGGGCGCTGCGAGCGGCCCTGTGAACCGGTCCGGCAATTTCTCCGACGCACGTTGCCGATCGCAGTTACATCGACGTTAACTGCTATACCAATCATCGGTGTGCGGCTATATGATCCGCGGTAGCTCAGCCCGACGCCTCACGAATCCGCAGCTCCAGCTTGCTTCAGGCTGCCCGCCGCGCCACGGCGCACCGCAACGGTGGACGGCCCGAACCGCCACGCCGAAATGGGCGCGGTAATTGCCGGGAGCTGCGCCAGCCTGCCGGAAAGTGGGAACGGATGACAACGATCCCGTCCTTGGTCATCGGCATCGCGTCCTCGGCGACCGAGCGCCGGCAGCTCGCCCAACTGCTCGGCGGCACCGAGACGTTCCTGATCGTCTCCAGCGCCCACCAGGCCCGCCGGTTCCTCGACCTGGTCCGCCGCCCGACGTCCTCCCGGGATGCCGGCGCGGTGCCGTCCGGTGTCGACGCCGAGGGGGCGGCCGGTGACGTCGTCGCCGCTGCGTCCGACGTCGAGACGGTGGACCGGCGGCCGGCGCTGGCCGTCGACTCCGACCGGCGAGTGTTGCGCTGGCGTGAACGGGAGGTCGGTCTGACGCCCCTGGAGCACGACCTGCTGGTCTGCCTCGCCGGCACCCCGGGCCAGGTGTGGACGTATGCCCGGCTGCACCGCGAGGTCTGGGGCAATGACCACCTCGGCCGGGGCTCCGACATGCACTCGGTGGTCCGCCGCATCCGGCACAAGCTGGGCCGCCTCGACGCCGCCGCCACCATCCACGCCGTCCGAGGCGTCGGCTTCCGCCTAACCCCCTCCTGACCCCGCCCCCGCCCTGCCCTGCCCCTCACCCTGCCCCGCCCTCGCCCCTCCCGTCCTGCGTGCCGAACGCAGCGCGATCAAGGAGTTTGTGTCCCCGCCCAGCCCTCACGCGACCCAAACTCCTTGATCACCGCAGTGGAGCGTGGGTGCGGCACGGCATCGGCCGCCTCACCCCGTCGATCATGAAGTTAGCGGTGCGCGTGGTCCGATTTGTCGCCGCTAACTTCATGATCGACGAGGTGTGCCTGCCTGGTGCGCGTCGATCATGGAGTTTGTGCCCATGAGATGAGGCATTTGGTGCTTTCGTCGGGGCAGGAAGTGCAAGATCGACGGGGTATGGCGGGGCGGGGCGGGCATGGCGGGGCGTGGCGGGCAGGACGGGGCGTGGCAGGGCGGGGCGGCGGGGCGGGATGGGGCGGCAGGGCGGGGCGCGCGGGGCGGGGCAGGGCAGGCAGGGCGGGGTGCGCGGGGCGGGACGGGATGAGGGGGTGGGGGCTGGGCATGGCGGGCAGGACGGGGAGGGGCAGGGCGGGGCGCGCGGAGCGGGCGGGGCGGGGTGCGCGGGGCGGGACGGGGTGCGCGGGGTGGGTGGCTGGGCATGGCGGGCAGGAC
Organism: Micromonospora ferruginea; assembly: GCF_013694245.2. Classification (NCBI taxonomy): domain Bacteria; kingdom Bacillati; phylum Actinomycetota; class Actinomycetes; order Micromonosporales; family Micromonosporaceae; genus Micromonospora; species Micromonospora robiginosa. Next base: position 3,477,267 of record NZ_CP059322.2, on the reverse strand, counting down.
GGGGCGTGGCAGGACGGGGCGTGGCAGGGCGGGGCGGGAGGGGTGGCAGGGCGGGGCGGGGTGCGCGGGGTGGGACGGGGTGAGGGGTGGGGACGGGGCGGCCCGCTCGGTGCGGGAGCACCGGGCGGGCCGCCTGAGGTGGGCCGCTGGGTCAGCAGCGGGTGGGGGAGAGGGTGAAGTCCTCCACGGTGGGTGTGGTGGAGCTGATCTTCGTCTGGCGGGTCTGGGGCTTCCAGCCGTCCTTGGCGACGATCAGGGTGAGCGGGTTGTTGCGCCGGTCCATCCAGTAGGCGTACTTGCCGTCCGCGTCCGTGGTGAACGTGTAGGAGTTCGCCCAGGAGTCGACCTGGACCGTCGCGCCCGGCAGCGGCGCGGTGCCGCCCTGGCAGCTCCGGCCGGTGACCGTGCCGGACAGCTTGCCCCAGGTGGTCGGCGGCTGCGCGATCATGGTGACCGCGACCGGGGCCACCGTGTACGGGGTGTCCTCCTTGATGACGACCGACGCCGAGTAGGTGCCCGGCTGGTCCACGTTGGCCGTCATGCCGACCGTCACGGTGACCTTCTCACCGGGTGCCAGCGTGACCTTCGACTTGTCGACGGTCAGCCAACTGACGTCGGCCGAGCCCTCGGAGCACTCGCCGAAGCCGGGCAGGACCTCGCTGTCCTTGGTGGCGGTGAAGCCGCCCGACGAGCCGCCGACCTTGTAGAACCCGCACGCCGCGCCGCCCCGGTAGCGGGGGGCGTTGGCGTTGGGCAGGTTGGCCCAGGACTCGGTCGCCGGGTCGTACGCGAAGCCGGCGTTGGTGATGGCGCCGCCCTGCGACCCGCCGACGACCAGGAGCTTGCCGTTGGCCACCGCGTACGAGGAGGCCCAGTTGTCGGCCGGCGCGTCCGGGATGGCGGTCCAGGCGTTGGCGCCCGGGTCGAAGGCGTAGCCGGCCTTCTGCGCGTTGGTGCCGTCGTTGCCGCCGGTGCAGTAGACGATGCCGTCGACCCCGCCGCACGACAGGAACGCCACCGACTTCGGGTAGGCCGGCAGGGTCTCCCAGGTGTTCGCGCCCGGGTCGTACCGGACCACCGTGTTGGACATCGGCAGGCAGTTGGCCGTGGTGCAGCCGCCGATCGCGTACAGCTTGCCGCCCGCGACCGCCTGGCCGGCCGCCGCCCGCGGCGCCGGGTTGGCCGCCTTCGGCGTCCAGGTGTTCGCCGCCGGGTCGTACGACCAGGTGCCGCCGTCCGGACCGGAGGCGCCCCAGCCGCCGGTGACGACGATCTTGCCGTCGATCACGCCGGCCGTCACGGCGTTCCGGGCGCCGGGCAGGTCGGCGATGCCGGACCAGGACTGCGCGACCGGGTCGTACCGGTAGTTCTTCGCGCTGGACGTGGTGCCGTCGCCGCCGGCGATGGAGTAGACCTTGCCGTCGACGGTGACGACCCGGTTGTCCATCACGTTCGCCGGGTAGCCCGGGATGGCGGTCCACGGGTCCGCGGCCGGCGCGGCCGCCGCCACCGAGGTGGACGACTTGCCGGACGAGCGGGCCGCGAGCGACGTCGGCGCGGTCAGTCGCTGCGCCGGCGCGCCGGTCGAGCCGAGCAGCGCCTGCTCGGAGAGCTGCGAGCCGTCCGCGCGTTGCAGCACGAAGCCGCCGTCACGCTCGGCGAACTCGACGTTGACCGGGGCCCCACCGGTGTTGGTCACCGTGAACGTCTTGCTGACCTTGCCGCTGGGCATCCGGGCCGTGCCGGTCAGCGACGTCGGCTGCACCGACAGCCGGCCGGCGGCCAGTTGGAAGGTGGCCGTGGTGGCCCAGTCGGTCTGGACGTCCACCTGCTTGGTCTGGCTCACGTAGTTGGCGGCGCTGGCGGTGAACGGGTGCGTGCCGGTCAGCGACGAGAACATCCAGTAGAAGCCGTCGGGCAGCTCGGTGTCGTCCGGGGTGGCGACCGTGGTGGCCTTCTCCGCCGGGCGGTCCTTGCTGGTCACGGTGGCGCCGTTGACGTAGCCGTTGTCGTTCTTGTCGCGCACGTGGCCGAGCACCAGGCCGCCGTCGACCGGCTTGCAGACCAGCTTGCTGCCGATCAGCACGTTGTCGACCTCCCACCACCACTCCCAGCTCGCCTCGTAGTAGTGGAAGCGCACCCGCACCTGCGACTGGTTCGCCGCCTGCGGGATCGGCACCTCGGTCACCTTGTTGCGCACGTCGGCGGCCTGCCGGAGCACGTTGCTCCAGGTGGTGCCGCCGTCGAGGCTCAGGTCGACGTCCGCGCGGTCGCTGTTCAGCCAGTTGTAGTCCTGGTTGAACCGGATCACCGGGGTGCTCACCCCGGTCAGGTCGACCACCGGGCTGACCAGCGACGTGTCCTGCTTACCGCCGCTGCCGTAGTTGTCGCTGTCGATGATGGCGAAGTGGCCGCTGCCGCCGGTCAGGTTGCCGCGCTCGCCCTTGTCGTCGAACTCCCACACCTGGCCGGTGCCGGCGTTGTCCACCACGGACCAGCCGTCCGGCACGCCGGTGCCGTCGAACGTCTCGTAGACGCCGTCGGAGCTGGTGGTGTAGCCGGGCGCCGTGGTGCACGCCTCCGGGTTCGCCGGCACCGCGATGTTCGCGGTGAGGTTGCCGGTGCCGACCGTGACCTCCTTGGTGACGGTCAGGTAGCCGGCGTACTGCGGCTCGACCTTGAGCCGGTAGGTCGCCCCGGCCGGCAGCTTCAGGCTGTAGCGGCCGGTGGCGGGCGTGGTGTAGTCGGAGATCGGCGTGCCCTCGACGCTCACCTTCGCGTACAGCGGCCAGCCGTGGCCGGAGCCGTCGGTGACCTGGCCGCTGACCGTGACGCTCGCGACCGCGGTGAGCGTGACGTCGAGCGTGGTGGTGGTGTTCTTGGTGACGGTCGCGGTCAGCGTCCGGGTCGCGTACCCGAAGGCGGAGACGACGACCTGGTAGTCGCCGGCGGGCAGCAGCGAGGAGTACGTGCCGTCGGCGCCGGTGGTCAGCGTGCGGTCCGCCGCGCCGGTCAGGGTGACGGTCGCGCCGGCGATCGGGGCGCCGGCCGCGTCGGTGACCTTGCCGGCCAGCGTGCCGTTGTCGCCGATCGGGGCGGCGGTGACCAGCGCGAGCGCGTCGAGGCGGCCCTCGCCGTAGACGTTGTTGTCGTCGGTGGTGCCCCCGCACTGGGTGTCGGCCTTGTCGACCGCCGCGTTGTCGAGCAGCGCGCGGGTGGCCGCGACATCGCCGACCAGGGTGGGCGCCGCGGACCAGAGCAGCGCGATCGCGCCGGCCAGGTGCGGCGCCGCCATCGAGGTGCCGCTGATGCTGGCGTACGAGTTGTTCGGCACGCTGGAGCGGACGTTCACGCCGGGCGCCGAGATGTTCGGCTTGATCTCGCCGTTCTGCCCGGTGCCCCGGGAGGAGAAGCTGGCGATGTTGTTGTTGATGTCGTACGCGCCGGCCGAGTAGTTGCTGGCCAGGCTGCCCGGTGAGCCGCTGGTCTGGCAGGACGGGCCGTTGTTGCCGTTGGACCAGACGCCGAAGATGCCGGAGGCGGTCCAGGCGTTGGTGACGTCCTCCATGAACGGCTCGTTGGACGGCGCCGTGGTGCCCCACGAGTTGTTGATGATGTTGGGCCGCTTGCTGGCGTCCGGGTTCTGCCCGTTCAGGTCGGTGGGCTCCAGCATCCACTGCCCGGAGGAGATCAGCGCGGCGTCGGTCGGGCAGCACCCGTTCGCGGCGATCCACTTGACCTCGGGGGCGACACCGATCTGGTTGGCGCCGTCCGAGCCGGCCATGGTGCCCATGGTGTGGGTGCCGTGCCCGTCGGAGTCGCACGGCGCGGTGGCGCACTCGCCGGCCGCGTCGAACCAGTTGTAGTTGTGGTCGAACGTGCCGTCGCCGTTGTTGCCGCGGTAGGAGTTCACCAGCGCCGGGTGGTCGTACTGGACGCCGCTGTCGATGCTGGCCACGGTGATGCCTGCGCCCTTGACGCCGTACTGGGACCAGACGTCGTCGGCGTTGATGTTGGCGATGCCCCACTCCAGGGCGTTCGTCGACTTCTCGTTGGTGCCGGGGACGGTCTTCGGCAGCTCGTAGGCGACCGGCGCGTAGATGCCGTCGACCTCGGCGTGGGCGGCGAAGTTCTGCGCCATGGTCAGCGAACCGCCGGTGACCTTGATGGCGTTGGTGGCCCAGAACGTCTGGTACGTCGTACCCGAGCGGTCCAGCTCGGCGCGGATCTTCGCCTGGCTGTCGGCGGCGGTCTTGCGCAGCGTCGCGGCGACCGCGGCGCCCCGCTCGTTCCAGTCCTTGACCGCCGTGACCTTGCCCAGGTCGGCCCGGTCGGCGAAGTGGATCCAGAAGTCGCCTTCGCTCTTGCCCTGGAGCTGGCGGGTGACCTCGGGACGGATCTTGTCGCCGGCCGACGCGCCGGCGCCGGTGCCGGCCTGCGCCGGCGCGCCGGTGGCGGCCAGCGCGGTCGCGGCGAGCAGCAGGGCGGTGCCCGCGCTCACCAGCCGCCCGGCGGTACCCCTTCGGTGTGGACGTCTCAGCATCGGTGCTGCCTCCTCCAGGATGACCCGCGAAAGGTCGAGCCAGGACAGAAGGGCCAGGAGCTGCGCTCCCGACTGGTCACACCGGTTTGAACGAACCCCCCAGGCCCCCTAGGCGCCGTGCGGGTCTACGCCGGCCACCTGTGTGGACACTATGATCGACACCAATGGGCGATCAATGACCGTACGTGAGCAACTTGTCACCAACAGGTTTACCGATCGAGGGCCCGGTTGACAGTCATTGTCACGGTGGGGGCGCGGTGGCGGACGACGACACGAATACCGCCTCTGCCGGCGGCACCGACCCGGCGGAGCACCCGTTCTCGCTGGTCATCGGCGTGACGTCGTCCCCGGCCGAGCGGCTGCGGCTGACCGAGCTGCTGGACGGCGTGGCGCCACTGCTGCTGGTCGCCGACCTGGACGAGCTGCGCGAACTGATCGCCCCCGGGGAGGGTGTTAGGCGGGGGCCCCCGTTAACGCATTCGGAGGTGGCGGGGCCCCCGCCTAACACCCCGCCGCCCGACGGCGCGCTGGTGATCGACTCGGCGCGGTCCACCGCGCGCTGGGGAGAGCGGGAGGTAGCTCTCACCCGGCTGGAACGCGACCTGCTCACCTGCCTGACCACCGAGCCGGTACGGGTGTGGGGCTACGCCGAGCTGCACCGCGCGGTCTGGCACGACGCGCCGACGCGTCGCCGCGCCGACGTGCAGTCGTTGGTCAAGCGGCTGCGTCGCAAGCTCGACGAGCTGGGCACCGGCGTCACCGTCGTCGCGGTACGCGGCGTCGGCCTGCGGCTGACCGACCACCGTCGACCGAGCGTGCGCGGAAGTTGACGGAATTCCGTCGGGGGGAGGGGGGAAGATGGCCCACATGTCTCGCTGGCGCTGGCTCCTGGCGGACCAGGTGGGTCCGCACTTCCTCGACGACGACGCGCAACGCGTCCTGCTGGTGGAGACCCGCTCGCTGTTCGCCCACCGTCCGGTGCACCGGCAGAAGGCGCACCTGATCCTGTCCGCGTTGCGGCACCGGGCCGCGGAACTCGGCGAGCCGGTCGAGGTGGTGCACCCGACGTCGCGGGCGGCGCTCGCGTTCGCCCGTACCGTCGACGGGCTGGCCGTGCTGCCGCCGCGCGGGTTCGTCACCGACCGCGCCGACTTCGCGGCCTGGGCCGACCGGCGGCGCGGCCAGCTCCGGATGGCCGACTTCTACCGCTACGCGCGGCACCGGCACGGCGTGCTGCGGGACCTGCCGCCGCCCGGACGCCGGACCCGCCAGCGGGCGACGGCCGAGGTCCCGGCGCCGCCGCCGGTCGTGGAGGACGACATCGACGCGCAGGTGCGCCGCGACCTGGACCGCTGGCAGGACGAGGGGATCCGGTTCGTCGGCCGGGACGCGCCGCGCCGCTACCCGGCCACGCACGCCGAGGCGCGGGCCCGGCTGGCCCACTTCCTCGACCACCGGCTGCCCGCGTACGCCGACACCGAGGGCGTGCTGGGCGACGGCGATCCGCGGCTCGCGTACAGCGTGTTGTCGTCCTCGTTCAACCTCGGCCTGCTCGACCCGGAACCGGCGATCCGGGCCGCCGAGCGTGCCGGCCGCGACGGGACCGCGCCCCCGGCGGCGGTGCACCGGTTCGTGCGCGGCCTGTTCGGCTGGCGCGAGTTCCTGTGGCAGCTCTACTGGTACTTCGCGCCGCGCTACCGGGGCGTCGGCTGGCTCGGCGCGACCCGGCCGCTGCCCGAGTGGTTCGACCGGCTCGACGCGGACGCGGTGGAGGCGCGTTGCCTCGCCGACGTGCTGGCCGGCGTGCGGGACACCGGGTGGGCGCACCAGACCGCGCGGCTGACCGTGCTCGGCAACTACGGCCTGCAACGCGGCTGGCGCCCCGCCGACCTGGCGGACTGGTTCCGGCGCAGCTTCGTCGACGGCACCGACTGGGTCATGAACGCCACCGTCATCGGCATGAGCCAGTACGCCGACCTGGCCCGCATCGACACCCACCCGTGGGCGTTCGACGGCGCGCACCTGGACCGGACCGGCGCACCCTGCGACGGCTGCCGGTACGTGCCGAAGGAGACGCTCGGCGACGACGCCTGCCCGTACACCGGGGGGTTCGAGGCGTTCCTGCAACCGTAACCGCGAGCGCCTCGCGGCCGACCCGCGCCTCGCCGCCGAGCTGGCCGAGCGCACCGACCCGCAGCGCCGCGACGCGGTGCTGGCCCAGGAGGAGAAGCGCGGCGACGAGGCGCCCTGAGCGGTCAGGCCGGCGCGCCCTCCAGCGCCGCCCGGAAGTCGGCCACCAGGTCGTCGGTGTCCTCGATGCCGGTGGAGACGCGCACCAGGCCCTCGCCGATCCCGGCCGCGGCGAGCTGCTCGGCGTCCACGATCCCGGCCCACATCGAGCGCGGGTGCACCACGAGCGTGCTGACGCTGCCCAGGCTGGCCGCCCGCTTGGCCAGGCGCAGCCCGCCCAGCAGTGCCGCCGCGCCGGCCCGGCCGGCGGCCAGCTCCACGCCGAGCACCCCGCCGAACCCGGTCATCTGCGCCCGGGCCAGCGCGTGCTGGGGGTGCGAGGCCAGTCCCGGGTAGCGGACCCGGGCCACCGCCGGATGGTCCTCCAGCGCCCGCGCCAGGGCCAGCGCGTTCTCGTTGTGCCGCTCGACCCGCAGCGACAGCGTCCGCAGGCCGCGCAGCAGCAGCCAGGCGTCCACCGGGCCGAGCGTGGCGCCGGTGACGATCGACGTGCGCCACACCCGCTCGACCAGCTCCGCGCCGCCGACCACCACCCCGGCGGACACGTCGGAGTGCCCGCCGAGGAACTTCGTGCCGCTGTGCCAGACCAGGTCCGCCCCGGCGGCCAGTGGACGCTGGTTGACCGGGGTGGCGAACGTGTTGTCCACCACCACCAGCGCGCCCGCCGCGTGCGCCGACGCCACCACCGCCGCCAGGTCGGTCAGCTCCAGCAGCGGGTTGCTCGGCGTCTCCACCAGCACCAGCCGGGTCTCCGGGCGCAGCGCCCGGACGAACGCGTCGGCGTCGGTCTGGTCGACCTGGGTGCAGGCCACCCCGAACCGCGCCAGCAGCCCGGTGGCCAGCGAGGTGGTGCCGCCGTACGTGCTGCGCTGCACCACCACGTGGTCGCCGGCGGCGAGCAGGGCCAGCGCGACCGTGCTGATCGCGCCCATCCCGGACGCGGTGACCAGCCCGGTCTCCGCGCCCTCCAGCTCGGCGACCACGGCGGCCACCTGCGCGTGGTTCGGGTTGCCGTAGCGGGTGTAGAACGCGCTGCCCCGCGCCTCGGTGGCGATCTCGGTGAACCGCTCGTCGGACTCGGCGCTGAACGTGGCGCTCTGCACGATCGGCGGCGCGACCGCCCCGCCGGGCACCAGCCCGTCGTCGCCGTGCACCGCGGCGGTGCCGAACCCGGTCATCCGCGCGCCACCCGGTCCACCAGCGCCCGGTAGCTGCCCAGCGCGGTGAACTCCGGCAGCGTCAGGTCGCTGCCGTGGCGCTGGCGCAGCACGGTGACCAGCCGCAACGCGCGCAGCGAGTCGCCGCCGGCGGCGAGGAACCCGGCCTCCGGGTCGCGCGGCGCGGTGCCCAGCACCTCCTGCCAGGCCGCCGCCACCCGGTCCGCCCACCGCCGGCGCGCGTCGCCGCCGTCCACCGGCGTGGAGTCGGCCACCCGCGGCAGCGGCGCGTCCGGGTCGGCGGCCAGCAACCGACGGAAGCCGTCGGCCAGCGCGTCCACCCGGCCGGCCGGCACGTGCCGGTGGTCGTACTGGATCATCAGCCCGAGCCGCCCGGCGTCCAGCTCCGCGTCGACGGCCAGGCTGAACGCCACGTCCACGGTGACGCCCCGGCTGTCCACGATGCGGCTGCCGTCGCCCGCCGGACGCGCCGGGAAATGGGTCCAGTTGAAGAAGTGGTCGAAGCGCGGGCCCGCGCCGCCGGCCCGGACGATCTCGGCGAGTGGGAAGCGGTGCCGTCCCATCAGCTCCCGCTCGGCCCGCCAGGCCTCGGCGGCCAGCTCGGCCATCGACCGGCCGCCCAGTGCGACCCGCACCGGCAGCGTGTTGAGGAACAGCCCCAGCGTGGCGTCGCTGCCCTCGCCCTCCGGCCGGCCGCCGACCACCAGGCCGCTGACCACGTCGTCCCGGCCGGCCAGCTCGCCGATCAGCCGCAGGTGCGCGGCGAACAGCCAGGACTTCACCGGCACCCCGGCGTCGCGGGCCACCTCGGCCACCCGCTCGGTGGTGCCGGAGCGCAGCGGCACCCGCTGGGTGGTGGTGGTCCTCGGCCGCACGCCGCCGACCAGCAGCGGCGGCGCGGCCCCGGCGCCGTCCAACCAGAACCGGCGGGTCGCCGGGTCGGCCAGGGCCGCGCGTTCCGCCGCCACGTACTCCCGGAACGGCAGGCCGGCGTCGGCGTGCGCGGGCGCGCCGGCCCGCTCCCGGTCGTACCCGGCGAGCAGGTCGGTCAGGAGCAGGTGCAGGCTCCAGCCGTCGAGGACGGCGTGGTGCTCGGCCACCAGCAGCGTGAACCCGTCACCGCCGGTGCGGACCGCGTGCAGCCGCAGCAGCGGCGGCCGGGCCCAGTCGAACGGGCGGCGGCGCTCCTCGGCGACCAGCGCGTCGACCCGGGCCCGGCGGGCCGCCGGGTCGAGACCGGTCAGGTCCGTCACCGGCAGGTCGACCGGCACCCGCGCGTGCACGAGCTGCAACGGCTCGGCGTACGTGCCGAGCACGAAGCCGGTCCGCAGCACCGGGTGCGCGTCCAGCAGGGCGGCGAGCGCGCGCCGCAGCGCCGCCGCGTCCAGCGGCGCGGCCACCTCGTGCGCGGTGACGTTGTGGTAGACGGCCGGGTCGCCGGTCAGCTCACCGTGGTAGACCATGCCGAGCTGGAGCGCGGTCATCGGGTACGCGTCGGTGAGCCCGTCCGGCAGCCGCTCCCGGTCGGCGGCGTCGACCAGGGCGAACCGCCCGTCGAGCGCGGCCGGCTCGGGCGCGACGCCGTCCAGCGTGATCCGGCCGTGCGCCACCAGGTCCCGGATGGTCTGGTGGGTGAAGATGTCGTTGAGCTGGAACGACAGCCCCCGCTTCTGCGCCGCGACCTGCATCTGGATGCTGCGGATGGAGTCGCCGCCGAGCGCGAAGAAGCTGTCCGTCACGCCGAACGTGGCCACGCCGAGCACCTCGCGCCACGCCTCGACCAGGATCTCCTCGGCCCGGTTGGCCGGCGTCACCGCCGGGTCGCCGGCCGGACGCTCCGGTGCGGGCGCGGGCAGCGCCGCCCGGTCGAGCTTGCCGTTGCGGGTCAGCGGCAGCTCGTCCAGGACCACCACCGCGGCCGGCACCAGGTGTGCCGGCAGCCGTTCGGCCAGCCACTCCCGAAGTGTGAGGCGGGGGCCCGCGTTATCGGAATCTGCTGTGGCGGGGCCCCCGCCAATCACCTCACCGGGCGCGGCGGCGTACTCCGGGCGGACCGCGTGCAGGGTGTGCCGGTCGGTGCCGGCCAGCAGGTCGTCCTGGCGGGTGAGCACGGTGAAGCCGCGTGCCTCCAGCAGCGCGACCAGCTCGGCCAGCCGGCCGGCGGTGGCGGTGCCGGGCGCGTCGTGCACCTCCATGGCGACCTGTGCGACCAGCGGCCAGTGCCGGTCGTCCAGCCCGGCCAGCACGTCCGCCTCGGCCCGCTGCACGTCGATCTTCAGCAGGTCGATCCGGGCCGGGGCCAGCTCGTCGAGCACGGCCGACAGCGGCCGGACCGGCACGGTCAGCTCCCGGCCGGCGAACCGCTCGGCGAGCAGTTCGTCGGCGCGGTCGAGCAGCACGTCCCGCTCACCCGCGCCGGCGTCGCGCTCGTTGGCCAGGTACCGCTTGATCACGCCGATCTCGGCGTCCGGGTCGGCGTACGCGGCGTGGCCGGACATCATCGAGTAGCCCGGGTAGTAGGTGAACGAGACCTCGCCCGGCTCCCGCGACAGCCCGTGCGGGTGCACGGTGGCCGGCACGCCGAACTCGGCGACGTTGCGGCGCAGCGCCTCGACCACGGCCGGCACCGGCTCGAACGCGTGGATCGTCGCGTCCGGACAGACCTGGTGCACGAAGAGCGAGAACATGCCGATGTTCGCGCCCACGTCGAGCACCGTCGCGCCGGGACGCAGCACGATCCCGTCGCGCAGGTAGACGCGCTGGGCGAAGATCTCGTCGTACAGGTAGCGGGTCTCGTGCGGGTTGATCCCGGTGACCCGGGTCAGGTCCAGCGCCGCCCCGGCGCGGGACCGGACGTAGGCGACCAGCCGGTCGCCGTACCCGTCGTCGTCGCGGGCGACCACGGCGGCGTCGGCCACCTCCGGGTGCCCGCGCAGCACGGCGGCCACCTCGCCCGGCTCCACCCGGAAACCGTGGATCTTCACCTGGTCGTCGAGCCGGCCCAGGTAGCGCAGCCGCCGCCGCGCGTCGAAGCGGACCCGGTCGCCGGTCCGGTAGACCCGCTCGACACCGCCGTCGGGCAGCGGCAGGTCCACGAACCGGCGGGCGGTCGCCGCCTCGTCGCCCAGGTAGCCGTCGGCGAGCTGCGGGCCGGCCACGCACAGCTCCCCGGCCACGCCCGGCGGCACCGGGCACAGCCGCTCGTCCAGCACCCGCACCGCGACGCCGGGCAGCGGACGGCCGATCGTCGGCGGGTCCTCGGCCCGGATCTCCGCCACGGTGGTGTCCACCGTGCACTCGGTCGGGCCGTACAGGTTGACCGCGCGCACGCCCGGCAGCGCCGCCACCGTGGCCCACAGGTCCTCGGGCACCGCCTCGCCGCCGAGCAGCAGCAGACCGGGCAGCCGGGTGTCGCCCGCGCCGGCGAGCAGGATGCGCACCTGCGACGGGGTCAGATCGAGCACGTCCACCCGGTGCGCGGCCAGCGTGGCGGCGAGCGCGGCGCCGTCGCGGCGCGCGTCCTCCGGCACCAGGAACAGGCTCCGCCCGTGGGCGAGCTGCACGAGCTGCTTCACCGAGGCGTCGAAGGTCAGCGGCGCGTTCACCGCCACCCGCAGGCCGGCCGGGCGGCCCGCGTACACGGTCGCCTCCAGCGCGCCGGCCAGGTGCGCGGCGGCGGCGTGCGACACCCGCACCGGCCGGGGCGTGCCGGTCGAGCCGGAGGTGAAGATGACGTACGCCGGGTCGGTCGGTGCGGGCGGTGCCGGCGGCGGTCCGCCGGCCGCGACCAGCTCGTCCACCGACACGGTCGCCGGCCCGCCGACGCCGACCACGCACTCCGCGCCGACCGCGCCCACCTGCGCGGCCAGGCGCGGCGCCGGGGCGTCCGGGTCCAGCGGCACGAACACCGCGCCGGCCCGCAGCACGCCCAGGAACGCCACCACGGTCTCCCGGGACCGGGCCGCGAGCACGCCCACCGGCGCGCCGGCCAGACCGCGCGCGGCAAGCGCCGCGGCCACCCGGGCGGCCCGCCGGTCCAGTTCCTCGACCGGGTACGCGCCGTCCGCCGCCACCACGGCCGGGGCCTGCGGCTGCATCGCGGCCAGGCCGGCGTCGAGCAGGTCGACGAGGGTACGCGCCGGCGCCGTGGCCGCCGTGCCGCCGGCCTCGGACAGCCACTTCGCCTCCCCGGCGCCGAGCACGGCCAGCGGCGCGTCCCCGGCCAGCGCGGCCGGCAGGCTGCGCAGCACCGCCACCAGCGAGTCGAGCAACCACTGGCCGCCGGTGACCCGGAGCGTGACGTCGGCCTCGCCGATGCCTTCGCCGGTGCCGGCGCTGTCGCCGGTGCCGGTGCCGGAAGCGGGGCCGGTGAGCACGGTGAGTCGGGGGCCGCTCGGCGGCGGCGGGACGGGCACCTCGGCGGTCGTCGCGCCCAGGGCGGCGAGGGCGTCCGGGGCGACCGCCGGCTGCACCGCGAACCCGGCCGCCGCGGCGGTGCTCTCGTCGACCGGGTCGACCAGGTGGAACGTCTCGTCGGCGGTCGCCTCGGCGGCGCGTACCGCGGCCAGCAGCTCGGCCGGTCCGGCCGGCAGCGGCAGGGCCAGCCGCAGCGGGCCGTAGCCGCCCAGCGGGCCGACCACGCCGGCGGTGCCCTCGGCCCGGCGGCCGTCGTGCCAGCGGGCCAGCACCAGGTCCGCCTCCTCGGCCCCGTCCGGCGTCTCGGCCCGGCGGGCGACCGCGAGCGCCCACGCGGCCAGCAGCACCGTGCCGGCGGCGCAGCCGGCGACCTCGGCGACGGCGGCCACCTCGGCGGCGGGCAGCGTGGCGGTGACCACCGCGCCCGGGTCGTCGCCGTGCGGCTCGACCAGCCGCGCGGCCGGCGCGACCGGCGCGGGCACCGGGGCGGCCTCCCGCTCCTCCACCTGCCACTCGGTGACGTCGAGGAACTGCAACGCCTCCTCGTCGGCCGGCGGGAGGTCACCCGTGTACGCCCGGGCCAGGTCGGCCAGGACCAACCGCAGGCTGGCCGGGTCGGCGACCAGCGGGGTGGCGGCCAGCTCCAGCGCCTCGTCGGTGAGCGTCACCGACAGCTCGCCCTGCGCGTCGACGGTGACGGTCCGGTCGTCGTCCACGTCCTGCAACGGCACCCGCAGGCCGGGGTGGTGCACCAGGGTCAGCCGCAGCGCCTCGTGCCGGGCCACCACCGCGTCCACGGCGGCCTGCAGCCGGGCCCGGTCCAGCGGCCGGTCCAGCCGCACCCGGGCCCGGACCAGGTCCTGCTTGCCGGCCCAGGCCAGCCGTTGGACCGGGGACAGACGGTATCCGTTCACCACACACTCCGGTTGACGTAGAGATCGGACATGGCGACCAGGATCTGCCGGTCGCCGGTGAAGGGTTCCCGGCCGTGGGTGGCCAGGAAGTTGTCCACCACCAGCACGTCGCCGCGCCGCCAGGGCACGGAGATCGCGTGCTGCCGGTACAACTCGCGGATGCCGCCGACCACGTCATCGGGGATCGGCTCGCCGTCGCCGTAGTGGGCGTTGCGGGGCAGCCCGTCCGGGCCGTACTCGCGTCTCAGCGCGCCGGCCACCTCGGGCGGCATGTTCGACACGTGGAACAGGTGGGCGTGGTTGAACCACACCGTCTCCCCGGTACGCGGGTGGACGGCCGTCGCCTGCCGCCGCGCCACGGTCCGCAGCCCGTCGTCGCCCCGCCAGGTGAACTCCGTCGCCGACGCGGCGCAGTACGCCTCCACCTCCGCCCGGTCCGTGGTCTGGAACGCCTCCTGCCAGGGCAGGTCCAGGTGCGGGCCGTAGTTGCGCACGTAGCGGACGCCGTCGCGGGTGAACCGCTCCCGCACCTCCGCCGGGATCAGCGGGGTGATCACCCGCTCGGCGGCCAGCGGGGTCGCGCCGCCGTCGCCGGTGGCCGGCTGCGCACAGTGGAAGTAGAGGTGCGTCGGCCAGTTGTGCGAGTACGACATCTCGTGGTGCAGCGGGATCCACTGGGCGGCGTTGAACTCGGTGGAGGTGAACACCTTGTCGGCCACCTCGTGCCGGGGCGCGGCCCGTTCCAGGTAGCCGAGCAGGTCCGGGTCGACCGCGCGGGCCGCCCGGCCGAAGTCGTCGGCGCTGCGCACGTCGAAGCCGCGGAAGAACACCGCGGCGTGCCGGTCCAGGTCGGCCAGCAGCTCCGCCCGCCGCCCGGCGAGCCAGCCGGCCAGGTCGAGGTCCGGCACGGCGGCCTCGACCAGCAGCACGAAGCCGTCCGGGCCGAGCGTACGGCGGGTCACCGGCGCGGTGACCGTGCCACCGGCGGCGCGGCGGCGGGGGCCGGGGGCGCTCATGCGGCACCGTCCCCGGTGTGCAGCTCCGGTGCGGCTACCGGGTCGGACATGGCGGTGAGGATCCGTCGGGGCGGGGTGAACGGCTCCCGGGCGTGCGCGGCGAGCATGTTCTCCACCAGCAGCACGTCGCCCTCCTGCCAGTCGAACGAGCGGGTCTCCGCCGCGTACGCGGCACGCAGCTCGGCCAGCACGTCGTCCCCGATGGGCGTGCCGTCGCCGTACGCGGTCTGGTAGGGCAGGTCCTCCTCGGCCAGCGCCGCCCGCAGCCCGGCGCTGACGTCCGCCGGCAGCGAGGTGACGTGGAAGAACAACGCGTGGTTGAACCAGGTGCGTTCCCCGGTGACCGGGTGCCGCCGCACCGCCGGGCGCACCTGCCGGGTCCGCAACTGCGTCTCGCCCACCCACTCCACGTCGATCAGCGCCCGCGCGCAGTACGCCTCGACGTCGGCGCGGGAGTCGGTCTGGAACGCGGTCTGCCAGGACAGGCTGATGCCGGGCAGGTAGTTGCGCCGGTAGAGCACGCCCCGGCGGGCGAACCCGTCGACCGTCTCCGGGCGCAGCCGGGCCAGCACCCGGCGGCTGTCCGCCAGCGGCGTACGGCCACCGGCGGCCGGCGCGACCTCGCAGTGGAACACGATGCGCAGCGGCCAGTTGACCGTGTACGACTGCTCGTTGTGCAGCACGATCGGCTGGTCGGCGGGATGCTCGGTGGACGTGTAGACGCCCTCGGTGACCCGGCTGCGCGGCGAGGACCGCTCGCCGTAGGCCAGCACGTCACCGGAGAGCGCGCCCATCACGGTGCGGAAGTCGTCCGCGCCGGCCACCGCGAAGCCGCGGAACAGCACCGCCCCGGCGCGCCGGGCCAGCTCGTCCACCTCGTCGCGGTGCCCGGCCAGCCAGCCGGCCAGGTCCACGTCGGGCACGGTGGCGCGCACCAGAGCCGGCAGCGGGCCGCCGGGCCAGTCCGGTCGTACGTCCACCAGGTTCCGTTCCCGGCCGCGGCGGGGGACGGGCCGCGTGACCCGGATCTGATCGGTCATCTCTCACTCCCAGCGGTGTCGGCGCAGTCGGCCGGACTGCGCCGGGGGTCGGCGGCGGCGGTACGCAGCAGCGCGGTGAGGCGGCGGTGCCACGCCGCCACCGTGTCGTGGTCGAACAGGTCGGTGCGGTAGGTCCAGAGCGCCTCCAGCCCGTCCCGGCGGTCGTCCAGCCAGAGCGTCAGGTCGAGGCGGGCCGCGTCCGGGGTCAGCTCGACGCCGGTGAACTCGCCGCCGACGACGCTGCGGTGCCGGGCCGGCGGGGCGTTCTGCACCCCGAACGCGACCTGCACCAGCGGGTTGCGGTCCGGACGGCGCTCCGGGCGCAGCCGCTCGACCAGCAGGTCGAACGGGACGTCCTGGCGGGCGGCGGCGAACAGGGTGACCCGTCGCGCCTCGGCGAGCAGGTCGGCGAACGACCGGTCCGGGGCCGGGCGCAGGCGCAGCGGCAGCGTGTTGACGTGGCAGCCGACGCCGCGTTCGGCGGTCACGCTGGTGCGCCCGGCGAACGCGACGCCGACCAGCAGGTCGTCCCGGCCGGTGGCGGCGCCGAGCAGCGCGGCGAACGCGGCCAGCCCCACCATGTGCAGGCTGGCCCGGCTCGTGCGGGCGAGTTCCCGCACGGCCACCGCGGTCCCCGCGTCCACCGTGGTCCGCAGCGCGGCGCCTCCCCGGGCCGGGCTGTTAAGCGGGGGCCCCTGCTCTACCGCAGGCGTTAAGCGGGGGCCCCGCCTTACCTCCAGGAGGGTGGGGGCGCCGTGCAGCTCGCGCAGCAGCTCGTCGGTGGCGCGGCGGCCGGCGGGGCCGGCCAGCCAGGCGTGCTGCGCGGCGGCGAGGACCGCCGGCCCGGGTGCCGGCTCGGCGGGCGCGTCCGGGTCGTCGTAGGACTCCGCGAGGTCGCGCACCAGCACCCCGAACGACCAGTCGTCGGCGATCGCGTGGTGCACGACCAGCAGCAGCGCCTCCGCCCGGCCCACGCCGTCCGGCAGCAGGTACGCGCGCAGCAGCGGCCCGTCGGCCAGGTCCATCGGGACGGCGGTGGCCTCGGCGGCCAGCCGGTCGAGCCGGGCGTCGAGCGGCGTGTCCGGGTCGGCCGGCGCGACGAGGAGGTCCGGCCGGGCGTCCGGGCGGACCACCTGCGCCGGCCCGTCCGGTCCGGTGGGGAAGACGGTGCGCAGCGCGGGATGCCTGTCGACCACCCGGTGCAGCGCCCGGGTCAGGCGGGCCGCCGTGAGCGGCGCGGCGAAGCGGACCGCGAACGCCAGCAGGTAGGACGTGTCGGCCGGGTCGAGCCGGTGCAGGAACCAGAACCGCCGCTGCGCCGCGGAGAGCGGCGCCGGCCCGTCCCCGGCCGGGGAGCCGGCCGCCGCCGGTTCGTCCCCGGCCGGGGCGAGCGCGTCGAGGTGGGCGGCGAGGGCGGCGACGGTCGGGTGCGCGAACAGGTCGCCGGGGTCGACGCGGTGGCCGGTCACGTCGGTCAGCCGGGTGGCGCACCGGACGGCCAGCAGCGAGTCGCCGCCGAGCGTGAGGAAGTCGTCGTCCGGGCCGGTGACCGGCACCCCGAGCAGGTCCCGCCAGACCCCCGCCACCAGGGCGGCGGTGCCGTCGAGCGAACCGGGGCCGGCGGCGGCGCCGAGGTCCGGCGCGGGCAGGGCGGCGCGGTCCACCTTGCCGTTGGGCAGCGTGGGCAGCCGGTCCAGCCAGACCACGGCGGCCGGCACCAGCGGACCCGGCAGCACCTCGGCCAGCCGGGCCCGGACGTCGTCGCGCGGCTCGCCGACCAGGTAGCCGACCAGCAGCGGGTCGCCGCTCGGGCCGGGCCGGACGGCGGCGGTCGCCTCGCGTACGCCGGGCAATTCGGCGAGCCGGGCGGCCACCTCGCCCAGCTCGATCCGGTAGCCGCGCAGCTTCACCTGGTCGTCGAGCCGGCCCAGGTAGGCCAGTTGCCCGTCCGGGCGCAGCCGGACCCGGTCCCCGGTGCGGTACATCCGCTCACCGGGGCGGAACGGGTCCGGCCGGAACCGCGCCTCGGTCTCCGCCGGCCGGTCCAGGTAGCCGCGGGCCAGCCCGGCGCCGGCCAGGTGCAGCTCGCCCGCCTCGCCCGGCGGCACCGGCCGGCCGTCCGGGTCGAGCACGTACGCCCGGGTGCCCGGCAGCGGCCGGCCGATCGGCGGGTCACCTCCGTCCGGCGGCACCTCGGCCCAGGTCGAGTACGTGGTGTCCTCGGACGGGCCGTACAGGTTGCACAGCCGGCGCACGTGCGGACGGGCCCACACCCGGGCGGCCAGCGCGGCGGTGAGCGGCTCACCGGCCAGGCAGACCGTGCGGACGGTCGCCGGCAGCGCCCCGGCGGTGAGCAGTTCGCCCATCGCGGCCGGCACGGTGTTGACGAGCGTGACCGGAAGCCGGTGCGCGCCCGGCGTGGCGAGCGCCAGCACGTCGTCCACCAGCAGCACCCGGCCGCCCCAGGCCAGCGGCCCGAAGATCTCGAAGACGGACAGGTCGAAGCAGACCGAGGTGGCCGCGAGCATCCCGCCCAGCTCGGTGTCGTCGAACGCCTGCCGGACCCAGTGCAGCAGCGTCGACGCCGAGCGGTGCTCGATCGCCACGCCCTTGGGGCGGCCGGTGGAGCCGGAGGTGTAGATGACGTACGCCAGGTCGTCCGGGGTCACCGGGACCGCCGGGTCGGTGGCGTCGCCGGCCGGGTCGAGCCGGTCGGTGAGCACGGTCGGGCCGGGGAACCGGCCGGCCAGGCCGGCGGTGGTCAGCACCAGCCGCGCCCCCGAGTCGGCGGTCATGAACGCCACCCGGGCCGCCGGGTACGCCGGGTCCAGCGGCACGTACGCGGCGCCGGCCCTGAGCACGCCGAGCAGCGCGACCACCAGCTCGGGCGTACGCGGCAGGCAGACGCCGACCCGGTCGCCGCGCCCGACGCCGCGCGCCAGCAGCACCCGGGCCAGCCGGTTCGCCGCCCGGTCGAGGTCCCGGTAGGAGAGCGCGGTGTCGACGTGCCGGACCGCCTCGGAGTCCGGGGTGCGGGCGGCCTGGGCGGCGACCATCCGGTGCAGGCAGTCCACCGTGGCCGGACCGGCCCCGGCGCGACTGGTGGCGGACCGGCGGGTCGGGCCGGCGGGTCGGGCGGGCGCGCTCACCGGGAACCACCGCCGGCCACGGCGGCGAGGCGGCGGTCCGCCTCCTCCTGGATGCGGTCCTTGTCGGCGAGCACGACCCGGCCCGGGTCGTTGTCCGGCAGCTCGTCCTCCAGCCGCCGGATCCGCCGGTACGCGATGCCGCCGGCGGCCAGCGCCAGCGCGCAGAGCCCGGCCAGGATCGCGGCCAGCGCCATGCCCCGCCCCGGCCCGGTGCCGACCAGCCCGGCGAGCGGGCCGCCGGGGCGGGCCAGCGGGGCGAGCACGTGCTCGGCGAGCGGGCCGGCGCTGAGGAACCCGGCCGGCACCATCAGCCAGGACAGCATCTGCGCCATGGCGAGGACCCGGCCCTGCAACTCCAGACCCACCTTGGCCTGCACGATGGCCAGCCAGTGCGTGTTCACCAGCGCGGTGGCCAGGCCCATGCCGAACAGGCCGAGCGCCGGGAACAGCGGGTCCGGCCGCAGCCCGACGGTGAGCAGCGAGACGCCGAGCAGCACGACGCTGGCCAGGATGCCGGTGGTACGCCGGGCGGTGCCGCCCCAGACGCCCATCAGCACCGACCCGACGACCATGCCGACGCCGCTGGCGGCCAGCACCCGGCCGAGCGCCGCCGGGTCGCCGAAGGAGAGCGTCAGCGGGGTGACCAGCACCTCGACCATGGCGAAGAAGTAGTTCAGCGACGCGACCAGGACGACCAGGGCGACCAGCCCGTGCCGCCGGACGATGAACCGCCAGCCGCCGAGCACCTCGCGCCGGAACGGCTCCTCCCGCCGCACGAAGAGCGTGTCCGGGAAGCGGACCGACAGCGTCACGGTGACCGCCACCGCGAACGTGACCAGGTCGATCACCACGATCCCGCGCAGCCCGACCGCGAGCACCAGCGCGCCGCCGACCAGCGGGGCCAGCACGGTGCTGGTGGCGGTGCCGAGCGAGACGATGCCGTTGGCCCGCCCGTAGTAGCGCTTCGGCACGAGCTGGGTGACCGCCGCCTGGTAGGCGGGTTGCTGGAACGCGGTGGCCACGGCGGTGACGGTGATCGCGGTGAGGATGTGCCAGAGGTGCAGGTGGCCGAGCCAGAGCAGCAGCGCCAGGCTGACCGTGCCGGTGGCGGCCAGGCAGTCGGCGAACACCATGATCCGTCGGCGGTCCCACCGGTCGGCCAGCGCGCCGGCGATCGGCGACAGCACCACGGCCGGCAGCAGCGCCAGCACGGTGGCGGTGGCGAACAGCGACACCGAGCCGGTCCGCTGGTAGACCCACAGGCCCATGCCGAACGCGGTCAGCCCGCTGCCGATCAGCGACACCAGTTGCCCGATCGCGACCAGGTAGAACACCGCCAGGCTGGGCGTCGCCGGGCGCCGCACCGCGACGTCCGCCGCGGTCGCCGCCGCCGGGGCGGTCCGGGCCGCCCGGGCCGGCCGCGCCCTCCCGGGTACGCCGGCGGGCTGGTTCCCGTCCGCCGGTTCGGCCCCGGCGGTGGCGCCGTCCGGCGCGGGTGCGACGGTGGCCGGGTCCGGCGCGGCGGCGCAGTGCGCCAGGATGATCGCGGCCAGCTCGGCCGGCTGGTGCTTGGCGAAGTAGTGCCCGGCGCCCTCGATCACCTCCAGCGACACCCGGTCGGCGAAGAACTCCCACTCCAGGTAGCGCTCCTGGTACAGCTCGGTGGCCCGGTCGCCGCCGCCGACCACGCAGACCAGCGGCGCGGACAGCTTCGCCGGCAGGCCGGCCGCGTAGACGTCGGTGTAGTAGTCCTCGCCCCGGGCCGAGTCGGCCAGGACGACCCGCATCACGAAGTCCTTCTCGGCCGCGTCGAAGACCTCGGTGAAGAAGCCCATCGCGCGCAGCGACTCCAGCGTGCGCCGCTTCGACGCCCAGCGCTCCACCGGGAACCAGCGGCGCAGCCAGCCGAACACCCGGCCGGGCAGCCGGGGCGCGGGGAAGTGCGCGCCGATCACCACGCCGGTCACCTCGACGCCGGCCGCCTCCAGCCGGCGGGCCAGCTCGACCGCCTCGGCGCCGCCGACGCAGTGCCCGTACACCGCCACCGGCCCGGTGATCTGCCCGACCACCTCGGCCACGCAGCGGTCCACCAGCTCGTCCAGGTCGAGCATCGGCTCGTCCGGGCGGTTCAGGTCGTGCCCGGGGCGTTCCAGGGCGTAGAGCGACACCCCGGGCGGCAGAGCGTCCGCGAGCGGCTGGAAGGTGATCGCGGAGCCGCCGCCGAACGGTACGCAGAGCAGCGTCAACGTGGTCGTGGTGCCCGGCCGGGCCGGGGTCAGCTCGTGCAGCAGCCTCCCGGCCGAGCCGCCGGTGGCGTCCAGGTGCTCGGTCAGCCCCCGGATGGTCGGGTGGCGGAACAGGTCGAGCACGCTGATCGCCGGGTCGCTGCCGGCCAGCGCCTTGATCGCCCGGAACGAGTCGCCGCCCAGGTCGAAGAAGTCGTCGTCGATGCCGACCCGGTCGTACCCGAGCACCTCCGCCCAGCGGCGGGCCAGCGCCGCCCGCAGCGGGGTGTCCGGCTCACCCGCGCCGGCGGCGGCCCGGTCCCGGCGGGGCGCGGGCAGGGCGGACCGGTCGACCTTGCCGTTGGCGTTGAGCGGCATCCGGTTCATCGGCACGAACGCCGACGGCACCATGTAGTCCGGCAGCCAGGTGCGCACGAACGCCCGCCACGGCGCCGGGTCGGCCGCGAAGTCGGCGGTCAGCTCGCCCCCGGCGTCGGGCTCGGGGCCACCGGTCAGCGTCAGGTAGGCCACCACGGCCTTCTCGCCCGCGTCCTCGCGGACCACCACGGCGGCGTCGCGGACCGCGTCGTGCCGGCGCAGCACCGCCTCGATCTCACCCAGCTCGATCCGGAACCCGCGCACCTTCACCTGCGAGTCGCCCCGGCCGAGGAACTCGATCCGGCCGTCGGCCAGCCGTCGGCCGAGGTCGCCGGTGCGGTAGAGCCGGCCGCCGCCGTCCGGGTCGGGCACGAAGCGCGCGGCGGTCAGCGCCGGGTCGTCGTGGTAGTCCCGGGCCAGCCCCGGCCCGCCCAGGTGGATCTCGCCGGGCACACCCACCGGGACCGGGTGCGCCGCGGCGTCGAGCAGGTGCACCCGCATGTTGCCGATCGGCCGGCCGATCGTGGGCCGGGTCTCGTCCGGGGTGATCCGGTCCATGGTGACCCAGACCGCGGCCTCGGTCGGGCCGTAGAGGTTCCACAGCGCGTCCACCCGGCCGGCCAGGTCCCGGGCCAGCGGCGCGGGAACCGCCTCGCCGCCGCACACCGCGGTGAGCCCCGGCGTGCCGGTCCATCCCGACTCGATCAGCAGCCGCCAGGTCGTCGGCGTGCCCTGGGCCAGCGTGACCCGCTCGGCGGCGAGCAGCGCGGCCAGCCGGGACGCGTCGTAGGCGACGTCCCGGTCCACCAGCAGCATCCGGGCGCCGACCACCAGCGGCAGGAACAGCTCCGGCACGGACATGTCGAAGGCGAAGCTGGCCATCGCCAGCATGGTGCCGTCGCGGGTCAGGCCGGGGCGCTCGCGCATCGCGGCGAGCGTGTTGACCACCGCGCCGTGGGTGACCCGGACGCCCTTGGGGCGGCCCGTCGAGCCGGAGGTGTAGATCAGGTACGCCAGGTGGTCCGGCCCGGCCGACGGCGGCGGCGCGGTGTCCGGCTCCCCGGCCGCGTCCGGCGTCACCACCGTGCCGGCGAACCCGAACCGGTCGGCCAGGTCCGGCTCGGTGACCAGCACCGGGGCGCCGCTGTGCGCCAGCACGTAGCGCTGCCGCTGGACCGGGTACTCCGGGTCCACCGGCACGTACGCGCCGCCGGCCTTGAGCACGCCGAGCAGCGCGACCGGCAGGTCGGCGGAGCGGGGCAGGCAGACCGCGACCGGCACGTCCGGCCCGACGCCGGCCCGGCGCAGCCGGTGCGCGAGCCGGTTGGCCCGCGCGTCCAGCGTGGCGTAGTCGAGCGTGGTCGCGCCGAACGTCACGGCCGGCCGGTCCGGACCGGCCGTCACCTGGTGCGTGACGAGGTCCACGAGCGTCGGCACCCGGCCGGGCGGGGTGTCCCAGCCGGCCGGCGCGGCGGTGTCGTTCCAGTCGGCGAACCGGGCGCGCTCGGCGGCGGTGAGCAGCGGCAGCGTCGCCAGCCGGGCGCCCGGGTCGGCGAGCGCGGCGGCGAGCAGCGTCTCCAGGTGACCGACCATCCGCTCGGCGGTCGACGCGTCGAACAGCGCGGTGTTGTACTCCAGCCGGAACCGCAGCCCCTCGGCCACCTCGTACGCGTACAGCGCCAGGTCCTGCTGGGCGATGCCCGGCTCCACCGCGAACGGGGTCATCCGCACCCCGGCCGCGTCGGTGTCCCGCTGCTCGGGCACGTTGAGCAGGTTGAACATCACCTGGAACAGCGGATTACGGCTGAGATCCCGGGGCGCGTCGACCAGGTCCACCAGCCGCTCGAACGGCACCTCCTGGTGCTCGTACGCGTCCAGCGCGGTGCGCCGGACCCGGCCGAGCAGCTCGGCGAACGTCCAGTCGCCGTCCAGCACGGTCCGCATCGGCAGCATGTTGACGAAGAAGCCGACCATCGGCTCCAACTCGGCCCGGACCCGGCCGGCGACCGGGGTGCCGACGCAGACGTCGCGCTGGCCGCTCCAGCGCCAGAGCAGCGTCTGCCACGCGGCCAGCAGCGTCATCGCCAGCGTGACGCCGTGCTCCTGGCTGAACCGGCGTACCGCGTCGGCGGCCGGGCGGGGCAGGAGCAGCGTGCGGACCGCGCCGTCGAACGTCTGCACCGGGGGACGCGGCCGGTCGGTGGGCAGTTCCAGGGCGGCCGGCACGCCGGCGAGCTGTCCACGCCAGTACGCCAGGTCCGGGCGGTCCTTCTCGGCCAGCCGGCCGCGCTGCCAGCGCGCGTAGTCGCCGTACTGGACGGCCAGCTCGGGCAGCGGGTCGGCGTCGCCCAGCCGGGCGGCGGCGTAGCGCAAGGCCACCTCGCGGGCCACCACGCCCAGCGACCAGCCGTCGGAGACGGCGTGGTGCATGGTCAGCGACAGCACGTGCCGGTCGTCGGCGACACGCAGCAGCACGGCCCGGAACAGCGGCCCGGCGGCCAGGTCGAACGGGCGTCGCACGTCGGCGGCGAGCGCCGCGTGCACCCACCCGGGCACCGCCTCGGCCACCGCCGGCTCGACGATGCTCGACGGCCCGGCCGGGTGCGGGCCCGCCGGGGCGGTCACCACCGGCAGCTCCACCGGCCCGGCCGGGAGCACCCGCTGCACCGGGTCGCCGTCCGGGCCGAGCGGGAACACGGTGCGCAGCGCCTCGTGCCGGCGCACCAGCCCGGCCAGCGCGGCGCGCAGCGCCGCCACGTCGAGCGCGCCGTCGAGCAGCAGCGTGGTGCCGACGGTGTACGCGTTCTGCGCGTACGCCTGGTCGAGGAACCACAGGCGGTGCTGGCCGGAGGAGAGCGGCGCGGGGCCGGCGTCCGTTGCGGCGCGGGGGATGCGCTCGCCGGCCGGCGGCCCGTCGGCGTCGACCGCCGCGCCGCCGACCCGGTCGGGCTCGGCGCTCGACGTGCCCGCCTCGGCGCCGCCGGCCGCCGGGGCGGACGGGTGCGCGGTCGATGGTGCGACCCGGTCGGCGTCGGGCAGCGCCGCCGCCAGGGCCGCGACGGTGGGCCGGGCGAAGACGGTCTCCAGCGGCACCGCGACGCCGAGGCGGGCGCGCAGCCGCACCACCACCTGGGTGGCGAGCAGCGAGTGGCCGCCCAGCTCGAAGAAGTCGTCGAGCGCGCCGATCGGCCGGATGCCGAGCAGGTCGGCCCAGACCTCGGCCACCGACTCCTGCGCCGGACCGGCCGGCGCCACGTACGCGGTGCTCAGCGCCGGCCGGTTGCCGGCGGGCACCGGCGCGGTGCTCGCGTCCTCGCACGGCTCCGCCACCGGCGCGCCGGCCGGGACCGCGACCCGCACGGGCCCGGATCCCGACCCGACCGCGGCCGGCCGGGGCGCGGGCGCGACCCAGTACCGCTGCCGTTCGAACGGGTAGCCCGGCAGCGGGACCCGGCGGTCGCCGTCGCCGTGGAACCGGTCCACGTCGACCGGGACGCCGGCCAGCCAGAGCCGGCCCACCGCGTCGAGCAGCGTCACCAGGTCGTCGGCGTCGGCGCGGGGATGCCGCATCGCCGCCACCGCGTGGGCCGGGCGCACCCCGGCGAGCCGGGCCAGGCCGCCGAGCGCGTGCCCGGGTCCCAGCTCCACCACGGCCGCCTCCTGCTCGGCGCAGAGCGCGGCCGACTCGGCGAAGCGGACCGGCTCCCGCAGGTGCCGCACCCAGTAGGCCGGGTCGGTGACCAGGCCCGGGGTGACCGGCCCGCCGGTCAGGTTGCTCAGGTAGGGGTGCTCGGGTTCGGTGTACTCAACGGTGGCGGCGTGCCGGGCGAACTCGTCGAGGATCCCGTCGAGCAGCGCGGAGTGGTAACCGCGGGCCACCCGCAGCGGGCGGCAGTCGACGCCGTCGGTGGTCAGTCGGTCCCGCAGCCGGTCCACCGCCGCCGGGTCGCCGGAGACCACGCACAGCTCCGGGGCGTTCACCGCGGCCAGCGACAGCCCGTCGCCGAGCAGCCCGGTCACCGCCGCCTCGGGCAGCCCCACCGCGAGCATCGCCCCGGCCGGCGTCCGTTCCGCCAGCTCGCCGCGCACCCGCACCAGGCGCAGCGCGTCGGCGAGGGAGAAGACGCCGGCCAGGCACGCGGCCACGTACTCGCCGAGGCTGTGGCCGACCATCAGGTCCGGGGTCACGCCCCGGCCCATCATTGTCCGGGCCAGCGCGTACCCGGTGACGAAGAGCGCGGGCTGCACCAGCGCGGGACGGTCGAGCAACCGCTCCGCCGCCGCGTGCCCACCGGGCGCCGGGCGGAGCACGGCGAGCAGGTCCCGCCCCAGGTCGGTGCCGAGCAGGCCGGCGCACTCGTCCACCACGGCCCGGTAGGTCGGCTCGGACCGGTAGAGCCCGGCACCCATCGCCACGTGCTGCGCGCCGTGGCCGGGGAAGGCGAACACCAGCGTCCGCCGGCCGCCCGGGTGGGCCCCGGTGAGCCGGCGCGCCGGGTCGTCCAGCGCGGACACCGCGTCGGCGGGGTCCGCCGCCACCACGTACCGCCGGTGGGTCATCGGCTGCCGACGGCCCAGCGCCGCCGCGACGTCCGCGAGCGCCACCTCCGGGTGGGCGTCGAGGTGGTCGCGGAACTGCCCGGTGGCGCGCTCCAGCGCCGCCGGGGTACGCGCCGACACCACCAGCAGCCGGGGCCCGGCCGGGGCCGGCGCGGTCCTCGGCGCCGTCGGCGGCTCCTCCAGCACCACGTGCGCGTTCGTGCCGCCCATGCCGAACGAGCTGACCCCGGCCCGGCGCGGGCCGTCGGCCGGCCACGGGCCGGCGGCGCGGTCCAGCCGGAACGGGCCGGCCGTGACGTCGATCGCCGGGTGCGGCCGGTCCACGTTGATGGTCGGCGGCAGGGTCCGCGTCCACAGCGCCATCACGGTCTTGATGAGACCGGCCACCCCGGCCGCCGCGTCGGTGTGCCCGATGTTGGCCTTGACCGAGCCGAGCCGGCAGAAGCCCCGCTCGTCGGTGTCGCGGCGGAACACCTCGGTCAGCGCGGCCACCTCGATCGGGTCGCCGAGGCTGGTGCCGGTGCCGTGCGCCTCCAGGTAGCCCACCGTGCGCGGGCTCACCCCGGCGGTGGCCAGCGCCCGGCTGATCACCTCGACCTGCCCGGCGACGCCCGGCGCGGTGTAGCCGGTGCGGCGCGCCCCGTCGTTGTTGATCGCCGAGCCTCGGATCACCGCGTAGACGGTGTCGCCGTCGGCGAGCGCGTCGGCGAGCCGCTTGAGCGCGACCACGCCGACGCCGCTGGACTCGATGCTGCCGCGCGCGTCGGCGCTGAACGGCCGGCAGTGCCCGTCGGGGGAGTAGATGCCGCCGTCGTGCCACAGGTAGCCGCGCCGCTGGGCGGGAAAGACGCTGACGCCGCCGGCCAGCACCACGTCGGACTCGCCGCTGAGCAGGCTCTGCCGGCCCAGGTGCACGGCCACCAGCGAGGTGGAGCAGGCGGTGGACACGGTGACCGCCGGACCGGTCAGGTCGAGCTGGTAGGCGACGCGGCTGAGCAGGAAGTCCTTGTCGTTGCCGAGCGAGATCTGGTGCTCGCTGAGCCCGGCGGTCAGCTCCGGGTGGCCGCTGAGGTGGTCGAGCAGGTAGGAGCTGCGGCCCGAGCCGGCGAACAGGCCGACCCGGCCGGCGTGCCGGGACGGGTCGTGCCCGGCGTGCTCCAGCGCGTGCCAGGCGCACTCCAGCAGCAGCCGGTGCTGCGGGTCCAGCGTCTGCGCCTCGCGCGGGGTGACGCCGAAGAAGGCCGCGTCGAACTCGTCGATGCCGGGCAGCACGGTGCCGGCGCGCACGTACGCCGGGTCGTCGATCCGGGCCGGGTCCGCGCCGTCGGCGAGCATCTCCTCGACGGTGAACTCGCCGACCGACTCCACCCCGTCGCGGATGTTCGCCCAGAACTCGTCCACGGTGCGGGCGCCGGGGAAGCGGCAGGCCATGCCGACCACGGCGACCGCACCGTCGGCCGGGCCGGCGGTCGCGGCCGGGCGCGCGACGGGCGGCGCCGCCGGCTCCGCGCCGCCCGCCGTGACACCGACCAGGTACGCGGCCAGCGACTCGGGCGTCGGGTGGCGGAACAGGTCGGTGGCGGTCAGCACGTCACCGAGCCGGGCGCGCAGCCGGTCGAGCACGGCGAGCAGCCGCATCGAGTGCCCGCCCAGGTCGAAGAAGCTGTCCCGGGGGCCGACCCGGTCGACGCCGAGCACCTCCCGCCAGACCTGCGCGACCAGCCGCTCCAGGCGTACCCGGTCGGCGTCCCAGCGGGCCGGCTCGGCCCCGGGTCGGACGGTCGTCCCGGCTCCGGTGGGACCGGCCGGGCGCAGCCGGTCCGGGGTGGCGGCCTGGCGGACGGCGGCCGGGTCGGGTGCGGGGAGCGCGTCCGGGTCGACCTTGCCGTTGCCGGTCAGCGGCAGCGCGTCGAGCCGCACGAACGCGGCCGGCACCAGCCAGGACGGCAGCTCGGCGGCGAGCGCGGCGGCCAGCCCGGCCGGGTCCGCCCCGTGGCCGGCCAGGTAGGCCACCAGGCGCGGGTCGGTCGGATCGTCGTGGCGCAACTGGACCGTCACGTCGGCCCGCGGCCGGTGCCGCCGGATCGCCGCCTCGATCTCACCGCACTCGATCCGGTAGCCGCGCACCTTGACCTGCCGGTCGGTGCGGCCCAGGTATTCCAGCACCCCGTCCGGGCGGCGGCGCGCCAGGTCGCCGGTGCGGTAGAGGCGCGCGCCGGGCACGCCGGAGAACGGGTCGGGGCGGAACCGCTCGGCGGTGCGCGCCGGCTGCCCCAGGTAGCCGCGTGCCACCCCGGCGCCACCCACGTGCAGCTCGCCGACCACGCCGACCGGCACCGGGTTGCCCCACCGGTCGAGCAGGTACAGCGCGGTGTTGGCGATCGGCCGGCCGATCGGCACCGAACCACCGTCGAGGGTGTCCGGCTCCACCTCGTACGCGGCGCAGCCGACCACGGTCTCGGTCGGGCCGTACTCGTTGACCAGGGCGGTCTCCGGCGCGTGCGTCCGCCACGGCGCGACCTGGTCGGCGCGCAGGTTCTCGCCGCCGATGACGAAGCACCGGGTGCGCCCGGCCAGCTCCTCTGGGCGGAGCTGGTGGGTGACCAGCTCCAACTGGGCCGGGGTGATCTTGACCAGGCCGAACGGGGTGGCGGTGTCGCGCAACGCCTCGCCCAGCGCGGCCGGGCCGAGGTGCTCGCCGATCATCCGCACCGTGGCACCGGCGGCCAGCGGCACCAGCAGGCTGGTCACGGTCAGGTCGAACCCGACCGACGAGTGCAGCGGCACCACGTCCCCGGCGCGCAGCCGGTAGGCCTGGGTGGCCCAGCGCACGTAGTTGGCGACCCCCCGGTGGGTGACCATGACGCCCTTCGGGCGGCCGGTCGAGCCGGAGGTGTGGATGACGTACGCCAGGTCGTCGGCGGTGGGCGCCGGCCGGCGGCGTGGCCGGCGTCGCGGGCCGCCGCCACGTGCCGGCTCCGCCGCCGCGACCGGGGTTTCCGGGCCCGGCACCGGCACCGCCGCGTCGCCCGGCACCAGGTGCGCCAGCTCGCCGCAGGTCAGCACGGTGCGGGCGGCGGTGTCGTCGATCAGGTGCCGCAGCCGGGCCGGCGGGTTCGCCGGGTCCATCGGCACGTACGCCGCGCCGGCCCGCAGCACCGCCAGCACCGCCACGGTGAAGTCGACCGTGCGGGGCAGCAGCACCCCGACCAGGCCGCCGACGCCGACGCCCCGGGCGCGCAGCGTCCCGGCCAGCGCCTCGGCCCGGGCGTGCAGCTCGGCGTAGCTCAGCGCGGCCACGTCGTCGGTCACCGCCACCCCGTCCGGGGTACGCCGGGCCTGTTCCTCGATCAGCGTGTGGACCAGCTCGTCCGGCTCGGCCGGGGTGGCGGTGCGGTTCCACTCGCCGACCAGCCACCGGTGTTCCGCGGCGGTGAGCATCGCGGCCGAGCCCACCGGCGCGTCCGGATCGGCCAGCAGCGACGCCAGCAGCGTCTGGTAGTGCCCGGCGAGCCGGGCCATGGTGTCCGCGTCGAACAGCTCGGTCCGGTACTCCAGCACGGTCCGCAGCCCCCGGTCGTCCTCCCGGACGGCGACCGTGAGGTCGAACTTGGCGGTGTCCGGCGGCACCTCGACGGTGCTCACCTGGAGGCCGTCCAGGCGGGGCGGGGCGGCTTCCCGGCCGTACACGAACATCACCTGGAACAGCGGGCTGAAGCCGGCCCGGCGCGCCGGGCGCAGCGTCTCCAGCACGGTCGAGAAGGGAAGCTCCTCCCGGCTCAGGGCGTCGAGCACCGCGCCGCGCACCCGGTCCAGCAGGGTGGCGAAGGACGGGTCGTCGTCCAGCCGGGCCCGGATCGCGACGGTGTTCAGCAGCAGGCCGACGAGCTGCCGGGTCTCCGGACCGCGTCGCCCGGCCACCGGGGTGCCCACCACCACGTCGCGCTCGCCGGTCCAGCGGGCCAGCAGCACGTGCAGCACCGCCAGCAGCGCCATGTACGGCGACGCGCCGGCCCGCCGGCAGAACGCGGCCAGCGCCTCGGCCGGCACCTCCAGCGGCACCGTGAGGGTGGCGCCCGCGCCGGACGGCACCGCCGGACGCGGCCCCCGGGTGGGCAGGTCGAGTGCCGCGGGGGCGCCCGCGAGCCGGTCCCGCCAGTGGTCGAGCTGGGCCGCCGCCTCCGCCCCGGCGAGCCAGTCCCGTTGCCGGACCGCGAGGTCGCGGCAGTCGCCGAGCACCGGGTCGAGCACCGCCGGCCGCCCCGCGCGGTGGGCCGGGTAGAGCCGTTCCCACTCCTCGTGCAGGATGCCCAGCGACCACTCGTCGATCGCGACGTGGTGGATGGTCAGCAGGAGCACGTGCTCCTCCGGCGCGCACCGCACCAGGTCGGCCCGGAACACCGGCCCACGCGTCAGGTCGAGCGGGTCGCGGGCGGCGGCGCGCAGCCGGGCCCGCACCTCCCGGTCGCGTTGCCAGCTCGGCAGGCCGCTGAGGTCGTGCACCCGCAGCAGCCCCGGGCGCGGCTCGTGGACCACCTGGACCGGGTCGTCGCCGTCCGGTCCGGCCGTGAGCGTGGTGCGCAGCGCGGCGTGCCGGGCCACCAGGTCGTCGAGCGTCGCGGACAGCGCGGGGACGTCGAGCGGGCCGTGCAGCCGGTAGGCCAGTGGCACCAGGTAGCCGGCCGAGCCCGGGTCGAGCCGGTCCAGTTGCCACATCTGGCGCTGGGCCGCGGTGGCCGGCGCGGGGCGGCCGGGATCGGGCCGCGCCGGTGGGGCCGGTCGCCGGGTCCGCAGGACGTCGGTCATCGCCTCCGCCTTCGTCACGTCCCGGCCGCCGGGTGGGCTCCGTCCGGGCGCGCACGCTCGCGCCCGGGTCGGCCGGGTGATGGAAAAGATCAGGATTCCTCGATGGGGAACCTCGCCCATCATGTCACCGGCGATCTTCGTAGGCCGATCCCCGGATCGTGCCGGTGGTCGACGCGTTCGGTGCCCGAGGCAACACGTTCGGCCAATTACCCGGCACCGGTAAGAAATGCGATTGCGGCGGCCCGACGTCGCGACTCGGGCCGGCCCGGCGGTGATGTCGCTCGTTTCGGTCATCGGCGGCTTCGGTGGTCTCGGCAGCACTGTGGAGGGATATGCCCGGATGCGCGCGGCGTCGCCGGTGATGCCGGATCACGGCAGGTATTCGCTGGTCAGAGCGGTGTCGAGTGCCGTCGTTGACAGGGTGATCTTCGATGGATTACCGTCACGATCAATCCCGTGTCCGGCCCCGCCGGTCCGTCCGCCGACCGGCATCCGTCGTCGATTCGACAATTGCGCCGAGGCCGTGGCGTACGGGTCGGAAAATGTGCTCCCCGGTGACGTCGCCGCGCTCTGTCGACATCTCGCCGGGGGATCGTCGCCTAAACGTCAGTTCAGGCCGGTCGGAATGGTGATCCGGGCCCGGCCCTCGGCTCGACGGCGCGACCGGGCACAGCGGCGTGGGGTGCCGGAATGAACGGTCCGAGGGCGGCACCGCCGGCAGGGGAGAGCCACCCGATCGGCGGACGCGACCCGCCGGTGTGGCTGGAATTGATGTCGAGCGGTCGATAACCGGTGTGGCGGCGTATCGCGAGAAGTCCTTGCCTCCCTACGGTGACGTCCGGCACGCGGACGGGAGGAGTCGGGAGCCACCCGAGGGCGCCGTCCGGGCGGACAGGAGAGTTGTCTCGATGCGAGTTTGGAGTCGCGCGGTGGCGGTGCTCGCCGCGGCCGCGGTCGTGGTGGCCGGGGTGCCGGCGCTCGCCGCCACCGTCACGGTCGCGGATGCCGGCGTCACCGGGCGCACCGGGGCACGGACCACGGGTGGCAGCGCCGCGCTCGGCGCCGCCCGGACGGTCGCCACCAAGGCGCTGGTGACCCCGGGGGACACCCGGCTGATGCCGTCCACGCCCCGCGCGGACACGCCGCGGATCACCAACGGCGAGATCGTCGACATCGAGGTGATCGGGAACCGCGTCTTCGTCGCCGGCACCTTCACGTCGATCGCGAACGTGGGCGGCACCGCGATCACGCAGCGGTCGCTGGCCGCGTACAACCTGGACACCGGCAAGGTGGACACCGGCTTCAAGCCCACCATCGACGGCGCGGTGGCGGCCGTCGAGGCCTCGCCGGACGGGTCGTCGCTCTACATCGCGGGCTCGTTCAACACGATCAACGGGGTCACCAAGCGCAAGATCGCCCGGCTCAACCCGACCACCGGCGCGCCGGTCGCCGCGTTCACCGCGACCGCGAGCGCGCGGGCGACCGCGCTGGCCGTCAGCCCCACCGCGGTCTACGTCGGCGGCCAGTTCGCCACCGTCAACGGCGTCGCCCGCAGCGGCCTGGCCGCGCTCAACCCCACCACCGGCGCGGTCGACACCGCGTTCAACCTGCCGCTCACCGGCGGCATCGGCGTCGGCGGCATGCTCACCGTGCAGCAGCTCAAGCTCACCCACGACCGCAGTAAGCTGCTGGTGGTGCACACCGGGCGCCAGATCGCCGGCCAGGACCGCTACGGAGTCGCGCTGATCGGCACCGCCAGCAAGGCGCTGCTGCCGTGGCGGACCCGGCTGTGGGAGGACAACCTCTCCTTCGTCGGCGGCATCCAGCGCGTCTTCGCCGGCGACATCGCGCCGGACGACTCCTACTTCGTGGTCACCAGTGGCTCCGGCGGCGACCGCCCGCCGATCAACGACACCGCCATCGCTTACCCGCTGACCGGTGACGACCACGTCGAACCGCTCTGGGTCTCCCGGCACTTCGACAGCATCTACTCGGTCGCGATCACCGCCACCGCCGTCTACGTCGGCGGCCACTTCAGCTGGCAGGAGTCGCCCACCTCGAACGTGCCCTGGCCCGGCCTGGACAACGTCGGGTACGGCACCGGCCAGGGCCTCAGCGGCTACGGCCTCGGCGACCAGGTGGTCCGCCGTGACCACCTCGGCGCGCTGGACCCGGTCACCGGCACCGCGCTGGAGTGGAACCCCGGCTCCAACTCGTACGAGGGGGACAAGGCGATGCTGGCCACCTCGCGCGGCCTGCTCGTCGGCGGCGACGGCAACGTCAAGGGCGGTAAGACCACCGGCCGGGTCGCCTTCTTCGACCTGTCCAAGGAGCCCGCGCCGTCGGCGCTGGACACCACCGTCACCACGCCCATCGAGGGCGCGGTGAAGCAGGCCGGCGAGTCGTTCGACCTGGGCGGGCAGGCGCTCGCCCCGGCCGGCGTGTCGCGGGTCCAGGTGGAGATCATGGACCGTAACAGCGGCAAGTACCTCCAGGCCGACCTGACGACCTGGGGCGCGTTCAAGGGCGTCAACGCGACGGTCGCCACGCCGAACGCCACCTCGACCACCTGGAAACTGCCGGTGTCGCTGCCGGCCGGCGCCTACCAGATCCAGGCCAAGACGTTCGGCCGCGACGGCGCCGGCGACACCACCAAGGCGACCAAGAAGATCGAGACGTTCCGCTTCGACGACCTGCCGCCCTCGACCCGGATCGGCGCGCCGACCGCCGGCCTGCTCGCCACGAAGAGCTTCGTCGCGACCGGCACCGCGACCGACGACAAGGGCGTCAGCGCGATGGTCTACTCGTTCCGCACGCCGGACAACCGGTACCTGCAGGACGACGGCAGCGTCGCGGCGGTCTACAACACGTTCCGGGGCGAGCCGGACGTGATCGGCGCGACGTCCGCCACCTGGCAGTACGAGGTGACGCTGCCGACCGAGGGCCAGTGGCGGATGACCGCCACCGCGGTCGACAACGTCGGGCAGAGCGACCTGCGCGGCGACACCCGGGACTGGACGATCTCGGCGACCGGCGTGCCGCCGACGGTGGAGATCACCGCACCGGTGGCGATGACCCCGCCGGCCACCGCGCCGCCGCTGACCGTCGCCCCGGGCGCGCCGATCACGTTCGCGGGCACCGCGCGCGACGAGGACGCGCTGAAGTCGGTCGAGATCTACCTGCGCAACACCACCACCCGCGAGGCGTTGGCGGCGGACGGCACGTGGGGGGCCGACTCGGTGGCCGCGTACCACCGGATCTCCCCGACCAACCTCGACGCGGCGACGTTCGACTGGACCTTCACCACGGTGCCGCTCACCGCCGGGGTCTACGACTTCCGGGTCCGCGCGACCGACAGGCTGGGCCTGACCACGTCGAGCGCCAACCTGGGCCGGCTCACCGTCACGGCGCAGACGCCCGGCGACGCCTTCCCGAACGGTCTGCTCAGCTTCACCGGCACCGACCAGAACATCGACCGGTTGCACCTCGACCTGGCCGGCACGGCCACCGACGACAAGGGCGTCCGGGCCGTCCGGGTGGCGCTGCGTGACCTGGACACCGGCCGGTACGTGCAGCCGGGCGGCACGATGGCCGCCGCGTTCGCCACCGTCGACGCGACGTTGGCGAATCCCGGCGGCACGAGCACCGCGTTCACGCTCTCGATCGACCTGCCCACGAAGGGCACGTACAGCGTCGAGGCGTGGGCCGTGGACACGGCCGGCCAGCAGGACGGGTCGACCGCCGGCGCCACCGCCAAGTACCTCGTCTATCCCGGCGACCTCGACCCGACGCTGGAGCCGAGCATCACCCCGGTCGAGGGCGAGGCCTACACCGGGGGACGGATCGTGGTGTCCGGCCGCGCCGTCGACGACGTCGGGATGCAGCGGGTCGAGGTGCAGATCACCAACAGCGCCGGGCAGGGGATGACCGCGGCCGGCACGTTCGGCCGGGCCGGCACCTGGATCGCGACGTTCCTCACCAGCCCGGGCTCGCCGGGGTCGAACTTCGCGTACACGTCACCGGCCGTGCCGGCCGGCACCTACTCGGTGACGATCCGCGGGATGGACAACCACGGGCAGTACCAGCAGCCGCCCCGTACCGTCTCGGTGACCGTCACCGGCTGAGCCGGTCGGCCCGTGGGCCGGTCCGCGTCGGTTTCTCCGGCGCCGGGCCGGCCCACGGCCGTCTGGGGCGGACGAGCCGCATCCCGGCGGTCGCCGGGCGGTCCATGGTGGCCGGGCCGACCCGCCGCGACGACGCCGGCGAACCACCGCCCGCATCCCCGCATCGTCACACACCGACCAGCGTTGTGGAAAAGGCAAGGAGCAGGGCGCAAGTTGCGGGAAAGCGGCAGAAATATATTGATGCCGGCAAATCTTGACGCGTGTTCGTCCGGTAGCGCACGGTAAGGAAAGTGGTCGGTAGTGCAGGAGGCGGTCATGCGGTTGAATCCGTTCGCGGGAGCGTATCTCACCGATCCGGCCGGTGTCTGGGCCCGGCTGCTGGCCGGCGACGGCGGGGTGCACCACGACGAGGAACTCGGGCTGTGGCTGATCAGCCGGCACGCCGACGTCCGGCGCGCGCTCGCCGACGCGCGGTCGTTCGGCAACGCCCTCACCCTCGCCCCGGTCTACGACGTCTGCCCGGAGGCGCTGGCCCTGGTCGCCCAGATCGACGCGCCGCCCACCACCGCCGCGGCCGACCCGCCGGTGCATCCGCGCACCCGGCGGGCGCTGCGGGTCACGTTCGCCAACACCCCGGAACGGGTCGAGCAACGCTACGGCCGGATCGTCCGCCGCCGGGTGGACGAGCTGGTGTCGCGGCTGGCCGCCCGCGGCGGGGAGGAGGTGGACCTGGTCACCGCGTTCACCGCCGAGCTGCCGCTGCTGGTCCTGCTGGACATCCTCGGGGTGCCGGCGGGCGACGTGCCGCGCATCCGGGCCTGGGCGGACGGGCAGATCGCGCTGATCTGGGGCCGGCCCGACCCGGCCGAGCAGGTGCGGCTGGCCGGCGGGCTGCTGGAGTTCTGGCGCTACTGCCAGGACCTCGTGCGGCGTCGGCTCGACGGTGGCGGCGACGACTACGTCGGCGAGCTGCTGGCGTACCGGCACGGCGACGACGAGGTGCTGACCGTGGCCGAGGTGTCCAGCATCGTGTTCAACCTGCTGGTCGCCGGGCACGAGACGACGGCCGGGCTGCTCGCCCACGCGCTGGAGCGGGCGCTGGCCGAACCGGACCGGTGGCGGTCGTTCGCCGAGCGGCCGGAGCGGGTGCCCGCGTTCCTCGCCGAGACGCTGCGCTTCGCGCCCGCCATCGACGGTTGGCTGCGGGTGACCAACCGGCCGGTCACGCTGGGCGGGGTCACCATCCCCGCCGGGGCGCGTTGCCTGCTGCTGATCGGCGCCGCCAACCGGGACCCGGCGGCGTTCCGCCACCCCGACCGGTTCGACCCGGAGCGCCCGGACGCGCACGACCACCTCTCCTTCGGCCACGGGCCGCACTTCTGCATCGGGGCGGCGCTGGCCCGGCTGGAGGCCGGCACCGCGCTCACCCGCCTCGCGGCGGCCCTGCCGGGCCTGCGGCTGGCGCCGGGACACCACCGCGCCTTCCGGCCCAACCTGGCGTTCCGGGCCCACCGGGCGCTGCCGGTCACGGTCGCCGCGACGGTGCCGTCCGGCCACCGCCCGGAGGGATGACGCGTGGTCGTCGGGGCGCCGGACGGCCGGCGCGGGCGGATACGCAGCGCAGTCGCGTCTTCACACCCGCGCGTCGGTGGGTTAAGAATGACCCCCTGCGAACGCCCAGTCATCACCCGCCCTCGATCTGCTGCCGATGCCGGTCCGGCGTCGCGAAGGTGAGCACATGGATCGCACGCCCGCGTCGAACGCCGATCCCTCCGCCGCCAGCCGCCAGTTCCGTGCCGAGCTGCGCCGCTGGCGGACCCGGCGCGGCCTGACCCAGCGGGCGCTGGCCGAACGGGTGCGGTTCAGCCGGGAGACGGTCGCCGCGGTCGAGTCCGGCCGGCGGTTCGGCAGCCAGGAGTTCGCCGCCCGCTGCGACGATGTGCTCGCCACCGGCGGCCGGCTGTGCGACATGTGGCCGCAGGTCGCGGCGGAGCAGTTGGCCGCGGACGGCCGGCGGGGGCCCCGGTTCGGCGAGGCGGACCGGCCGGACGCCGCACCCGCCGTGCGGCGCGACCCGCGCGACCCGCAGGCCGTGGTGGCGGCGATCGACGAGCTTCGGGAGCTGATCGGTCAGGTGCTCGCGCAGCCCGAGCCGGAGGGGCCTCCACCGCCGGCGGTGGACCGCCGCTGACCGGGGTCCGGTCCCCGGGCGCCGGGGTCGGCCACCGGCGTCGCCAACTCTGGGTACAGATGCTGGTACGGCCTGTTTGTACCACGGCCGGGTCTGGCCTCGACGCATGGCTTCCGGCGCAATGAGACGTGCAATCCGCAAATGCAGATAGAACTTTGCCGATCAGTGCGGGGAGTCAGCAGTGGCGTCGAGCACGAGGTCCCACGCGGCCCGACCCTACCCGACCCGCCGCCGTCGGTGGCGCATCGGCGGCCGGATGCGTCTCATCGTGGCGGCCCCGCTCGTCGCCGTGATGGGCTTCGCCGGCCTGGCGCTGACCGAGAGCGCCCGCCAGACCGCCCGCGCCAGCGACCTCGGCCAACTCGCCCAACTCGGCGCCGAGGCGGGCGGCCTGGCACATCGCCTCCAGCACGAGCGGATCGTCGCCGCCGACCTGCTGACCCGGGGTGGCGCCGAGCAGCAGGACGCCTTCGCCGACGCCACCACCGCCACCGACGCCGCAGTGGCCGGCTACCGCCGGCAGCGCGCCCGGGTGCCCTCCGGCGCCGCCGCCGAACGGGCCGTGCTGCCCCGCATCGACGCCGCGCTCGCCGCCCTCGCGCCGCTGCGCGCCCAGGTCCGCACCGCCGAACGCGCCTCGGTGTCGGCGATGACCTTCAGCTACCGCATCGTCATCGCCGACCTGCTCGGGCTGCGGGAGAGCGTCACCCTCGGCGTGGTCGAGCCGCGGATCGCGGACGGCATCCGTGCCTCCGCCGCGCTGTCCAAAGTGGCCGAGGCGGTCGGCCAGCAACAGGTGGCCGTGCTGCGCGCGGTCACCGCCGGCCAGGTGACACCCGCCCTGCAACAGGACATCACCGCCGCCCGGACCGGCATCACCGAGGCGACGCTGGCCTTCCTGGCCCTCGCCCGGCCGGCCTGGCAGGGCTGGTGGGAGCAGGCCGGCAGCGGGGAGAGCGCGCTGCGGCTGCAACGCCTCCTCGACCAGGTGGCGCGCACGGCGGCGGGCGAACGCCTCCAGCTCGACCTGGGCACCTGGCTCAACGCCACCGGGCAGTGGGCGGTCCGCCTGGCCGAGCTGCGCCTGCGGGTCGACGGCGCGGTGCTCGACGACATCCGCGCCGCGCACGCCGAGCAACGCCGACGCACCGTCGTCGAGGCGGCGGCCGCCCTGCTGGCGCTGCTGCTGACCGCACTGGTCACCTGGGCGGTCGCCCGTCAGATCACCCGACGGCTGCGCCGGCTGCGGGACGCGGCGAACGCGGTCGCCTTCGAACGGCTGCCCCAGGTGGTGGCCCGGTTGCAGGAACCGGACAGCGCCTCGGTGGACCCGGACGAACTGGCCCGCCGGCAGGCCGTCGACGCGGTGGAGGTCTCCGGCGACGACGAGATCGGCGAGGTCGGGCAGGCGTTCAGCGCGGTGCACCGGGCCGCCGTACGCACCGCCGCCGAGCAGGCCGTGATGCGGGCCAACACCGCGGAGATCTTCATCCACCTGAGCCGGCGGGAGCAGCGCCTGGTCGACGCCGTCCTGGCCCAGGTCGACAAGGTCGAGCAGGACGAGACCGACCCGGACCGGCTGCACCAGCTCTACGCGCTGGACAACCTCGCCACCCGGATGGGCCGGATCAACGCCAGCCTGCTGGTGCTGGGCGGGGTCGGCGTCGGGCGGGTCCGCCACCACGACGTGCCGCTGCCCCAGGTGCTGCAGGCCGCGCAGAGCCAG
The DNA here is from genome assembly GCF_013694245.2 of Micromonospora ferruginea. NCBI lineage: Bacteria > Bacillati > Actinomycetota > Actinomycetes > Micromonosporales > Micromonosporaceae > Micromonospora > Micromonospora robiginosa. The sequence goes on along the minus strand of NZ_CP059322.2, from coordinate 3,438,751 downwards.
ATCGAGCACTACCCCCGCATCCGCATCGGCCTGGTGGACGGCGACGTGGCGGTGGCCGCCGAGTCGGTCGACGAGGTGGTGCACCTGCTCGCCGAGCTGATGGAGAACGCCACCGGCTACTCGCCGCCGGCCACCGAGGCCTGGGTGACCGGCCGCGGCCTCGGCGACCGGGTGATCGTGCAGATCAGCGACGAGGGCGTCGGGCTGCCCCCGCACCGGCGGCAGCAGCTCAACGACCTGCTCGCCCAGCCGCCCGCCATCGACGTCGCCACCGTCCGGGCGATGGGCCTGGTCGTGGTGGGGCAACTCGCCACCCGGCTCGGCGCCGCCGTCCAGCTCCGCTCCGGGCCGCGTCGGGGCACCATCGCCGAGGTGGCGCTCCCGGCCGCGCTGATCAGGCCGCTGCCGCCCGAGGAGTTCCTGCTCACCCCCGACCGGCCGTCCCGGCGGGCGGGCCGCACCACCGTCGCCTCCCCGACCGGGCGGGCCACCGTCGTGCCGGCCGGGGCGCGCCCCGCCCCGCAGCCGTGGGCCGGCGGGCCGGCCGCCGACCGGGCGCTCCCGGTCGCCCCGGTGTTCCAGCCGGCGGCGTCCCGGACGGGCGACGCACCCACCGAGGAGCTGGTCATCTTCCACCAGGTCAACCACTGGTTCCAGGCGGACCGGCCGGACGGCGACGGCGGGTCGTGGGCCGGCCCCGCCGACGACGCCTGGCGCACCGCGGCGCGCTCCGACGAGCCCCGGGTCGCCGGCACCACCACCTCCGGGCTGCCCCGCCGGCAGCCGCAGGAGCAACTGGTGCCCGGCGGCGTACCGGCGCCCCGGCAGGCCACCGAGCACCGTGACCCGGCCCGGGTGGCCAACGCGATGGCCGCCTACGCCCGCGGTGTCGCCGGCCGCCGGACCACCCTCATCACCCACTGACCCGACAAGGGAGCGCACGTGACCGACCACCAGGATCTCGGCTGGCTGTTGGACGCCTTCGCCGAGCGCGCCACCGAGGTCACCCACGCCATCGCCATCTCCAGCGACGGTCTGATGGTGGCCGCCACCCGCGGTCTCCCGCCGGACCGGGCCGACCAGTTGGCGGCCACCGGCAGCGGGCTGGTCAGTCTGCTGCGCGGCGCGGCGGCGTTCTTCGACGCCGGCGCGGTGATCTCCAACGTCACCCAGCTCGAGGGCGGCTTCATGTTCTCCATGGCCTTCAACGACGGCGCCTCACTGCTCGTGCTCGCCGATCCGCGGTGCGACGTCGGCAAGGTCTCCTACGAGATGACCGAGCTGGCGAACCGCATCGGCGACGCGCTCACCCCCGCGGCCCGGGCGGCCCTGAGCCGCAGCCGCTGACCGCCGGCAGCACGCCGGATCCTCACCCCTGAACCAGGAGAGACACCATGTCCCTGACCTCGTCCCGGCACCGCCGTGCCGGCACCGCGGGGCTGCTCGCCCTCGTCCTGCTCGCGGCGTCCGCCTGCGCCGACGACGGCCCGACCGCCGGCTCCGGCGGCACCGTCAAGATCGGTCTGCTCGCCTCGCTCTCCGGCACCTACCAGTCGGTGGGCAAGGACATCCGCGACGGCTTCCAGCTCTACCTGTCCGGCCACGACGGCAAGCTCGGCGGACGCAAGGTCGAGCTGGTCGTCGCGGACGAGGGCAACGGCGCGGCGACCGCCGTGCCCGCCGCCACCAAGCTGCTCAAGCAGGACCGGGTGGTGGCGCTCACCGGCATCGTCGGCGGCGGCTCGGTGGCCGCGGTCTATCCGCTGCTCAACGAGACGAAGGTGCCGTTCGTCGGGTCCAACGGGCGGCCGGAGCTGAAGGACGTGTCCCGGGTCTGGCACACCTCCTACCTCTCCGACGAGCCCGGCGAGGCGATCGCGGCGCACGTGCGCGACGACGTCAAGGGCAAGGTCTACGCGATCGGCCCGGACTACCAGGGCGGCTGGGACGAGCTGCGGGGCTTCACCGAGGCGTTCGCCGCGGCCGGCGGCAAGCTCGCCAACCCGGACGGCAAGACCACGTTCACGCCGTTCCCGGCGACCACCAACTTCACCCCGTACTTCGCCCGGATCAAGGCCTCCGGGGCGAACGCGGTCTACACGTTCTACGCCGGTGGCGCGGCCGTCGACTTCGTCAAGCAGTACGCCCAGTCCGAGATCAAGGACGTGCCGCTGTACGCCGCCGGCTTCCTGACCGAGGGCGGGGTGCTCGACGCGCAGGGCGACGCCGCCCGCGACATCTACTCGGTGCTCAACTACTCGCCCGACCTCGACAACGCCGAGAACCGCGAGTTCGTGGCGGCGTGGAAGGCCGAGCACGACGGCTCGCCGACGACGTACGCGATGGCCTCCTACGACGCGGCGGCGGTGCTGGACCGGGCGATCGCGGCGGCCGGTGACGACGCCACCCCGGAGAAGATCAACGCGGCGATCGGCCAGCTCGGTCAGATCGCCAGCCCGCGCGGCACCTGGCAGTTCTCGCCGACCACGCACGCCCCGGTGCAGAAGTGGTACCTGCGCCAGGTCCGCCAGGACGGGCGGGCGCTGTCCAACACCGTGGTGGGCGACCTCGCCACCGTGGGGGGATGACCGGCGTGCCGGTCGACCCCTACGTCGTGCCGGCCCTGGACGGGGTCGCCTACGGGCTGCTGGTGTTCGTCGCCGCGGCCGGGCTGGTGCTCTGCTTCGGCGTGGCCGGCATCCTCAACCTCGCGCACGGGCTGCTGTTCGCCATCGGCGGCTACACCGCCGCGGCGGTGCTGGACGGCGGCTGGGCCAGCCTGGCGGTGGCGCTGGCGGTCGGCGTGGCCGCCGCCACCGCCGCCGGCGCGCTGGTCGCGGTGCTGCTCGCCCGGGTCGCGACGGCCGGGCACCTCACCCAGGCGCTGCTCACCTTCGGGGTCGCGCTGGCCGGCGGGAGCCTGCTCGTCGCCGCGTTCGGCCCGGACGACCCACCGGTACGGGTGCCGGCCGCGCTGGACGGGTCGGTGGCGGTCGCCGGGCACCGCTACGCGGCGTACCGGCTGGTCTTCATCGTGGTGGCCGCGGCGCTCGCCGTCCTGCTGCACCTGGTGGTGCGGCGGACCCGGGCGGGCATGCTGGTGCGGGCGGCGGTCGACGACGCGGAGATGGTCGCCACGCTCGGCGTGAGCCCGGCCGTGGTCCGGGTCGGCGTGCTGGCCGCGGCCGGGGCGCTGGCCGGCGCCGCGGGCGTACTCGGCGCGCCGATCATCGGCCCCGGGCCGGACACCGCCGACGCGGTGCTGCTGCTCTCCCTGGTCGTGGTGGTCCTCGGCGGTCTCGGCTCGATGACCGGCACGCTGCTCGCCGCGCTGGCCGTGGGCCAGATCCAGACGCTCGGCGTCGCGCTGGCCCCGTCGGCCGCCCCGTTCCTGCTCTTCGCCGCCATGGCGGTCGTGCTCGCGGTCCGGGCCCGCGGCCTGGCCACGGCGCGGACGGCGACATGAGGGGCCGGGCGGTGCGGGTGCTGCGGCCGGCGGTCGGCGCGGCGGTGCTGGCCGGTCTGGTCGCCGCGCCCTGGTCGGTGGACGACTACACCGTGGCGCTGCTGGCCCGCACGCTGGCGTTGGGCCTGGTCGCGGTCGGCGTCGCGCTGCTGACCGGGGTGGCCGGGCTGCCCACGCTCGGCCAGACCGCGCCCTACGCGGCCGGCGCGTACGCCGGGGCGGTGGCCGGTGGCCGGCTCTCCGACGTCGGGCCGGTGCAACTGCTCGTCGCGGCCGTGGCGGGCGCGGCGCTGGCGGTGGTGGCACTGCCGCTGGTGCTGCGCGCCCGCGGGGTGGTGCTCCTGATGATCACGCTGGCGGTGGGTGAGCTGGCGGTGGTGCTGGCCGGCCGGTGGACGTCGGTGACCGGCGGCACCGACGGGCTGGCCGGCATCGCGCCGATCCGCCCGCTGTGGGGGCTGCCGGTGCTGGCCACCGACCGGTCCCGCTACCTCTACACGCTGTTGGTGGTCGCGGTGCTCACCGGCCTGGTGCTGCTGGTCCTGCGGACCCGGGCCGGCCTGCTGCTGCGGGCCGGCCGCGACGACGAGGCGCGGCTGCGGGCCAGCGGGCACCGCGTGCCGGCGCAGGTGGCGGGCGTCCACGTGGCCGCCGGCGCGATCGCCGGCGCGGCCGGCTCCCTGCTGGTCACCGCCCAGCAGTACGTCTCGCCGGCCGACTTCGGCTTCGACACCTCCGCGCTGCTGCTGCTCGGCGTGGTCGTCGGCGGCACCGCCTCGGTCGGCGGCGCGCTGGTCGGCGCCGTGCTCGTCGTGGCCGCCCGGGACTGGCTGTTCGGCGCGCTGCCCGGGCAGGCGCCGCTGGTGCTCGGGGTGGCCTTCGTCGTCGCCGCGTACCTGCTGCCCACCGCCCGGTCCGCCCGGCCGGCGCCCCGGCGGTCCACCCCGACCGCCCGACCCGCCGACGCGCCCCGCCCGGCCGCGATGACCGGAGTACGCCCGTGACGCCGCTGCTCGCCGCCGAGGCGGTCACCGTGCGCTACGGGTCGTTGACCGCGCTCGACGCGGTGGACCTCCACGTCCCGCTCGGCCAGCGGCACGCGCTGATCGGGCCGAACGGCGCGGGCAAGACCACCCTGCTGGACGTGGTGGCCGGCGCCACCCGGCCGGCCGGTGGCCGGATCCGGCTGGCCGGGCGGGACGTCACCCGGCTCGGGCCGGCCGCCCGCGCCCGCCGCGGCGTGGCCCGGATCCACCAGCGGCCCGCCGTCTGGGACTCGCTGACCGTACGGGAGAACGTGCTGGTCGCCGCGCTGCCCCGGGCCGAGCGGGCGGGTCGGTGGCATCCCACCGCCCGACGGCGGGCGGCCGGGCGTACCGCCGAGGCGCTGCTGGACCGGGTGGGCCTCGCCGCCCTCACCGCGACCACGGCCGGGCAGCTCGCCCACGGGCAGCGGCGGCAACTGGAGATCGCCGTGGCGCTGGCCGGCCGGCCGCGGCTGCTGCTGCTGGACGAGCCGGCCGCCGGGCTCTCCGCGGTGGAGGTCGGCTGGCTGGCGGACTTCCTGCGCGGGCTGCCGCGCGCGGTCGCGGTGCTGCTGGTCGAGCACCGGCTGGACCTGGTCTACGCGCTCTGCGACACGGTGACCGTGCTGCGGGACGGCCGGACGCTCGCCACCGGGTCGCCCGCCGAGATCCGCGCGTCCGGCCCGGTCCGGGAGGCGTACGCGGAGGGGGTGGCGTGATGCTGCGCATCGAACGGCTGTGCGCCGGTTACGGCGGCGGCACCGTCCTGCACGAGGTGAGCCTCGACGTGCCGCCCGGCGCGGTGCAGGCGGTGGTGGGCCGCAACGGCGCCGGCAAGAGCACGCTCGTGCACTGCGTGGCCGGCCTGGTCCGGCCGCACACCGGCCGGATCGAGATCAGCGGCGTACCGGTCGCCGGCCGGCAGCCGCACCGCGTCGCCCGCGCCGGGGTGGGACTGGTGCCGCAGGGCCGCCGGGTCTTCTCCCGACTGACCGTGGCCGAGCACCTGGTCCTGGCCGCGGCGCCGTGGCGGGCGGCGACCCCCGGCGGGGAGGGCTGGACCGTCGCCCGGGTGCTGGAACTGCTGCCCCGGCTCGGGGCCCGACTGCGTCATCGCGGCGACCAGCTCTCCGGCGGCGAGCAGCAGATGCTCGCCATCGCCCGGGCGTTGCTCGGCCAGCCCCGCGTGCTGCTGCTCGACGAGCCGTGCGAGGGGCTAGCGCCCGACCTGGCCGCGCGGATCCGCGAGCTGGTCGGCTCCCTGGCCCGCTCCGGGACGACCGTGCTCCTGGTCGAGCAGCAGATCCGGCACGCGGTCGAGATCGCCGACCGGATCGCGGTGCTGGAGTACGGCCGGGTGGTCTACGACCGGCCGGCGGACGAGGCCCGGGCCGACCCGGGCGCGGTGGCGGCGCTGCTCAGCGTCGCCGCGGTCGCGGAGCCGCCGGCTTCCCGGCCCCGACCCGGAGTGCCGACGGCGCCGGGCCCACGAACCGACCGACCGCGACAGGAATGAGGAGCGATGCCGACCGACGCCTCCGAGACCGACTACGCCTTCGACACCGGCGCCGCCGACGCGGTGCCCCAACTGCACGCGCTCGAAGCCTTCCTCGACCCGATCACCACCGGCCGGATCGCCGCGCCGCTGCTCAGCCCGGACGCCCCCCGGTGCTGGGAGGTCGGCGCCGGCGGCGGCTCGGTCGCCCGGGCCATGGCCGCCGCGGTCGGCCCGGCCGGCCGGGTGGTCGCCACCGACCTCGACCTGACGCACCTGCGCCCGGCGGTCAACCTCGACGTCCGCCGGCACGACGTGCGTCGGGAGCCGCCGCCGGGGGACGCGTTCGACCTGATCCACGCCCGGCTGGTGCTGCTGCACCTGCCGGAGCGGCGCCGGGTCCTGCGCACCCTGGCCGGCGCGTTGGCCCCGGGCGGGTGGCTGGTGGTCGAGGAGTTCGACTGCACCGCGCCGCTGCGGGTGCTGACCGCGCCGAGCGACGACGCGGCGAAGCTCTTCGCCCAGGTGACGGACGCGATGCTGGGCATCCTGCAGAGCCACGGCGCGGACCTGGCCTGGGCGCAGGACGTGCACGCCGAGCTGATCGGGGCGGGCCTGGTCGACGTGGACACCGTCAGCCACGCGCAGAGCTGGCCGGGCGGCTCGCTCGGCATCTCACTGTACGGCACCAACTCCCGCCAGTTGGAACCGGAGCTGCTCGACGCCGGGCTGTCGACCGGCCAGTTGGAGGCGTTCCGCCGGCTGCTGCGCGACCCGGGGTTCGCGGCCATGTCCTACCAGTTCGTGTCGACCCGGGGCCGGCGGCGGCGGTGAGGTCGGGGAGTCAGCGCAGCGGTCCGTCCCCGGGGCCGGACGGATCGTCGACGAGGTGCACCGCGGCCTCCTCGGCGCTGGCCGCCCCGCCGTCGATGCCGACGTCCCAGGCGACGGAGTCGGCCTGCTGGTCCTCGCCGAATCCCTGGTCGTCGGCGACCAGCCGGCCGGTGCGGGCCTCCCGTTCGTAACCCCGGCGGATCAGCTCGTCCTCGTCCTCGGCCGGCTCGGCGTACGGGTCGACGTCCGGCTCCTCCTGGGCGAGCAGGTGCGCCAGCGAGTCCCCGGCGCGCTCCTCGGCGGCCGTGGTGCCGAACCGGTTCGCCGCCGTCCAGTGGTCGGCGGCGGCGATCCCGGTGTCGAGCGGGTCACCGACGGAGTCGTCGAGCGTGTCGGAGGCGTCCAGCACGCCGTCGTCCTCGGCCACGTTCCACTCGTCGGTGGTCTGCCCGGTGTCGCTCATCGCGGTTCCCTCCCTGGTGGGTCTTCTGCTCCGCCATCCCAGCCCAGAAACCCCGCCGAGGGAAGAGCCGGGTGACCTGGGTAATGCCGGCGGGCGGTCGGGAGTGCTTGGATGGACGTCATGCCCAACCCCGCGATCCTCACCGTCGACGACGACCCGGCCGTCTCCCGGGCGGTGGCCCGCGACATCCGGCGCCGCTACGGCGACCGTTACCGGGTGGTGCGCGCCGACTCCGCCGAGGCGGCCCTGGAGGCGCTGCGCGAGTTGAAGCTCCGCGGCGAGCAGGTGGCGGTGCTGCTCGCCGACTACCGGATGCCGCAGATGAACGGCATCGAGTTCCTCGAGGCGGCGATGGACCTGTTCCCCGCCGCGCGCCGGGTCCTGCTCACCGCGTACGCCGACACCGACGCGGCGATCAACGCGATCAACGTGGTCGACCTCGACCACTACCTGCTCAAGCCGTGGCACCCGCCGGAGGAGAAGCTCTACCCGGTGCTCGACCAACTGCTGGAGGCGTGGACGGCCGGCGGGGCCACCGCCACGCCCGAGCTGCGGGTGGTCGGCCATCGCTGGTCGGCGCCGTCGTTCAAGGCGCGCGACTTCCTGGCCCGCAACCTGGTGCCGTTCCGCTGGGTGCTCGCCGACGAGGCGGAGGGCGCCGAGCTGTTGCGCGCCGCGGGCGTGACCGCGAACGACGTACCCCTGGTGGTGACCGCGGACGGCAAGTCGCTGGTGCAGCCGTCGCCGGCCGACCTGGCCGCGCAGGTCGGCCTGGCCACCACCCCGGCGGCCGACTTCTACGACCTGGTGGTGGTGGGCGCCGGCCCGGCCGGGCTCGGCGCGGCCGTCTACGGCGCCTCGGAAGGGCTGCGGACGGTGCTGATCGAACGGCGGGCCACCGGCGGGCAGGCCGGGCAGAGCAGCCGGATCGAGAACTACCTCGGTTTCCCGGACGGGGTCTCCGGCGCGCAGTTGACCGACCGGGCCCGGCGGCAGGCGCTGCGGTTCGGCGCGGAGCTGCTCAGCGCCCGCGAGGTGGTGTCGTTGGAGAACGCCGGCGGGGCGCGGGTGCTGCGGTTCAGCGACGGCAGCAGCGTCGCCGCGCACACCGTGGTGCTCGCCACCGGCGTCTCCTACCGGATGCTGCCCGCGCCGGGGCTGGCCGAGCTGACCGGTCGCGGCTGCTTCTACGGCTCGGTGGCGAGCGAGGCGCCGAGCTGCTCCGGGGAGGACGTCTACATCGTCGGCGGGGCCAACTCGGCCGGCCAGGCCGCGGTGCACTTCTCCCGGTACGCCCGCCGCGTGCACCTGCTGATCCGCGGCGACGACCTGGCCCGGTCGATGTCCAGCTACCTGATCGACCAGATCGCCCGGATCGACGCCATCGAGGTCCACCCGTGCACCGAGGTGGTCGGCGGCGCCGGGCAGGACCACCTGGAACGGGTGACGCTGCGCGACATGCGCACCGGGGAGACGCGCGAGGTCGACACCTCGTGGCTGTTCGTGTTCATCGGCGCGGAGCCGCACACCGACTGGCTCGACGGCGCGGTCGCCCGGGACCGCCGGGGCTTCGTGCTGACCGGGCCGGACCTGACCCGGGGCGGTCACCGGCCGGCCGGCTGGGCCCTGCCCCGCGACCCCTACCACCTGGAGTCCAGCATGCCGGGCGTGTTCGCCGCCGGTGACGTGCGGGCCGACTCGGTGAAGCGGGTCGCCTCGGCGGTGGGCGAGGGCGCGATGGCGGTTTCCCTGGTGCACCGATACCTGGAGGCGCAATGACGTCGGATCGGTTGACCCCGGACGAGCTGCGGCAGCTCTTCCTCTTCGAGTCGCTCACCCCGGAGCAGCTCGCCCACCTGGCCGAGCACGGCCGGGTGGAGCACCGTGGCGCCGGCGAGGCGGTCTACGTCGAGGGCGAGCCGGCGAGCTGCTTCTTCGTGCTGCTGGACGGCACCGTGGCGATGCACCAGCGGGTGCAGGGCGACGAGGTGGAGGTCAGCCGCACCGACAAGCGCGGCGTCTACGGCGGCGCCATGCAGGCGTACATCGGTGACCCGGCCGAGCAGCGCTACCGCAACAGCCTGCGCGCGGTCACCGACTGCGCGGTGTTCGCCGTGCCGGCGGCGATCATCGCGGACGCGATGCGTGCCTGGTTCCCGATGGCCACCCACCTGCTGGAGGGGCTGTTCGTCGGGATGCGCAACACCCAGACCATCGTCGGCGAGCGGGAGCGGCTGCTGGCGTTGGGCGCGCTCTCGGCGGGGCTCACCCACGAGCTGAACAACCCGGCGGCGGCGGCCGTGCGGGCGACCGCCGCGCTGCGCGGGCGGGTGGCGAAGATGCGGCACAAGCTCGCCATGATCGCCGACGGCCGGCTCGACGGGCGGCGCCTGCACGACCTCGTCGCGTTGCAGGAGGAGGCGGTGAAGCGGGCCGCCGCCGCGTCGCCGCTGTCGCCGCTGGCGGCCAGCGACGCCGAGGACGAGCTGGGCGACTGGCTGGACGAGCACGGCGTACGGGGGGCCTGGGAGCTGGCGCCGACGCTCGTCGCCGGCGGCATCGACAGCGGCTGGCTCGCCCAGGTCGACGCGGCGGTCGGCGGCGACGACCTGGAGTCGGCGGTGCACTGGATCACCTACACCATCGACACCGAGCTGCTGATGGGGGAGATCGACGACGCGGTCACCCGGGTCTCCGGGCTGGTCGGCGCCGCGAAGCAGTATTCCCAGCTCGACCGGGCGCCCTACCAGACGGTGGACGTGCACGACCTGCTCGACGCCACGCTGGTCATGCTCCACGCGAAGGTCCCGTCCGGCGTGCGCGTGGTCAAGGAGTACGACCGGAGCCTGCCGACCGTCCCGGCGTACGCGGCCGAACTCAACCAGGTGTGGACCAACCTGATCGACAACGCGCTCGGCGCGATGGCCGGTGAGGGCACGCTGACGGTCCGCACCGGGCGCACCGACGACAGCCTGACCGTGGAGATCCGTGACACCGGTGCGGGTATCCCGCCGGAGGTCCGGCCGCGCATCTTCGAGCCGTTCTTCACCACCAAGGCGGTGGGCGAGGGCACCGGTCTCGGCCTGGACATCTCGTACCGGATCGTGGTCAACAAGCACCACGGCGACATCCGGGTACGGTCGGAGCCCGGCGACACCCGGTTCACGGTGCTGCTGCCGCTCACGCCGGCCTGACCGGCGCGCCGGCCCGGCGTCCGGGTCGCGGCGGCCCGGTCAGAACAGGGTGGCCGGGCCGACCGGGGTCGGCTCGGGCAGCGGCGCGAGTTCCGGCAGGCGGGCACGGACCTGGTCGTGGAACCGGCGGGCCAGGTCGGGCGCGTCCGCGTTGTCCGGCGTGTGCACGAACACCGTCGGCGAGCGGCCCTCGCGCAGCCACCCGGTGACCACGTCCAGCCACGGCTGCCAGCCCTCGACCGTCGCGGCCGGATCGTCGCGGCCGAGGTAGCGCACCACCGGCCGGTCGGTCAGCGCCTCGGTGCGCAGCGGCAGGCGTGGCTTGCGCGTCCACGCCTCCCGCTCCCCGTCGCTCGTCGGCGGGGTGCGGAAGAACGCGGTGGTGTCGAACGGGACCCACTCCGCGCGGGCCCGGCCGAGCGTCGCCGCCAACGCGCGGGCCGCGCCGGCGTCGGTGAAGAAGGCGGGGTGGCGGACCTCGACCGCGTACCGGTGGGTGGCGGGCAGGGCGCGCAGGAACCGGTCCAGGTCGGGCACGTCGCCCGGGCCGAACGAGCCGGGCAGTTGCACCCAGAGCGTGTCCGCCCGGGGGCCGAGCGGCTCCATCGCGTGCAGGAACGCCCTCAGCTCCGCCTCGCCGCCGGTGAGCCGCCGCTCGTGCGTGACCGCCTTCGGCAGCTTCGCCAGGAGCCGGAAGTCGGGCTCGGTCTGCTCGGCCCAGGACGCCACCGTCGCCGGGCTCGGCGTCGCGTAGAACGTGGTGTTCCCCTCGACCGCGTCGCACCAGCCGGCGTACGCCCGCAGCCGCTCGTGCGCCGGCAGCGAATGCCCCGGCCAGGCCCGGTGCGTCCACATGGCACACCCGACGCGCAGTCGCATCCGACCCCCTCCCGGCCGCGCCCACCGTATCCGACCCCTCCCTCCCTCCCCACCCGGGCTCCCAGAACCGGCGAGTGATCAAGGAGTTCGTGTCGAAGTCGATCTCCGCGGCGACACGAACTCCTTGATCACGCCCGAGGGGGTGGGGGTGGCGCGACCCGACCGTCGATCTTGGAGTTGTGGCACCGGCCATACCTGGGTGAATCAGACATTCGCTGGCACCACAAGTCCAAGATCGGTGGGAGGTGGGAGGTGGGAGGTGGGAGGGAGGGGAGGTGGGCTCAGAGCGGGGTCAGGGCCTTGGTGATGTTTCGCTCGGCCAGGTCGAGCATCCATCGCCGGTCGGGGAAGTCGCCCTCGGCGATCCGCAGCGGTCCCTCGATCAGCGACAGCACCTGCGCGTACCGGTAGAACTCCAGTCGGTCCGCGTCGAGCGCGAGCGGATGCAGCCTCGGGTAGGCCGCCCCGAAGCGCAGCCGCAGCCAGGCGTGCTCCCACTCGACGTCGAACCGGGTCAGACCCTCGATGTCGATCATCACCGGTTGGCCGTCCGGTGTGACGAGCACGTGGTCCGGGCCGAGTTCGCCGTGCACCAGCGCGTACTCCCGCCGTGGGGTCACCCGGTCGTGCAGGCCGCGCAGGTGGGCGGCGATCCGATCACGAGCGGCGGCCGTTCGGGGGTCGCGGGCGGCCGCCCCGGCGAGGTGGCCTGACGCGCGGGCCAGCACCACGTCCTCGCAGGGTCGGGTCGGTGAGATGTTGCGGGCGATGTCGGTGAGCCGGCCCCAGCGAGGGCCGAACGTGGTGTGCATCCGCCGAAGCGCGTCCCCGAGCCGGGCCAGCGGTTCGGCCGCGCGTTCGGGGTCGCGGGTCAGCAACGCCTCCAGAGTCACCCCGCCGACGTCCTCCACCAGCGCGACGTCGGCGTCGAGGTGGCGGCCGGCGGGGGCACGGGCGATCAGGTGCGGCACGCGGACGTCGGCGGCGGTGAGCGCGGCCTGATTGACGGCGAACAGTTCCGGCCCGGACGCCTCGGTGAACGGGTCGTCCGGGACGGCCTCCGTCTCGGGCCAGTAGTTCTCCCGTGGCGACCAGACATAGAGGATCGCGGTCGACCCGTCGTCGAGCCCGATCCGGTAGACGCCCTTGCGGGTGCCCCCGGTGAGCCGGTCGAGTGTGGCGACCCGGCGGTCCGCGCCGAGCCGGTCGCGTACCAGGTCACGGATGTCGTCCGGCCGCAGGAACGTGCGCGTCACGGCCGTTCCAGCCGGACCGGGTCGCCGCGGATCAGGTCGTCGTGGATCCGGCGGCGGGCGGCCGTGCCGGCGCGGCGGGCCGCCTCGTCGTCCTCGGCGACCCGCCGGCGCAGCAGGTCGACGGCGATCCGGCGGTTGAGGTGCAGGTGCCGTTCGGTGTCCACCACCACCACGTGACCGGACGGGCGGTGGGTCGCCCGTACGGCGGTGCTGGCCTTGTTCCGGTGCTGGCCGCCGGGTCCACCGGTGCGGCACGGCGTGAACGCGACGTCCGCCTCCCGGAACGGCGTGTCCACCACCTCGGCCCGGTGCGGCCGGGCGGTGACGTACCAGTTCTTCCGCCCGTGGCCGGGCCGGTAGGGGCTGGCCGCCTGCCAGCAGAGCGTGCCGGTCCAGCCGGCGGCGAACGTCTCCGCCCCGGCGCCGGTGATCCGCAGCAGCACCGAGCGCCAGGTGCCCGGCCGCTCGCCGGGGACGGTCTCGACCCGGGTGGCGACCAGCCGGTGGCGGGCGGCGTCGGCCTCCAGGCGGGACAGCAGCCGACCCAGTGCCCAGGCGCATTCCTGCGGGCCACGCCCGGCGGAGAGGAACAGGTCGGTCACCGCCGCCCCCGGCGGCGCGCCGGCGCGACGTCAGGCGTCTTGTAGGTGACCAGCGGCACCGTGGTGGTGACCGGGGTGGCGAGGTCGTGTGCCACCAGGTCGCCGATCACCTGCTCGATGCGCTTGTAGGCGGTGGGCGCCTCCTCGAACAGCAGTTGGCGGTCGCCGCACACCACGAGCGACCCGACCGGGGTGCGACGCAGCTCCTCGACGGTGTGCTTGGCCCTGCCACGGCGCAGCGCGTCGGCACGGGACATCTTCCGGCCGGCGCCGTGCGCCACCGAGTGGTTGGCGTCCGCGCCGGCGTGCGCGGCCACCAGGTACGACGGGGTGCCCCGGGTGCCGGCGACCAGCACGTCCCGGCCGTCGCCCGGGGCGGCGCCCTTGCGGTGCAGGTAGTGCCCGTCGCGGACCTCGACCAGGTTGTGGCACTGGTCGACGACCGGTTCGGTGGGCTCGGCGCCCAGCGCGTGGGCGACCCGGGCGGCCAGCAGTCGCCGGTTGAGCGAGCCCCACCGGACGGCGTCGTCGTGGCGGGACAGGTAGGCCGCCGGGTCGGGCGCGGGGCCGGCGCCGTACGCCTCGGTGTGCTCGCGCAGGATCTTCTCGCCCAGCCCGCGCGAGCCGGAGTGCACCACCAGCACCAGGTCGCCGGCGGCCAGCCCGAGCCGGTCGGCGTGCGCCGGCGCGTCGACCGCGCCGACGCGGGCCAGCTCCACGAAGTGGTTGCCGCGCCCGACCGTGCCGAGGCCGTCGAGGTGCCCGGCCGGCACGTCGCCGGTCAGCACCGACCAGGCCGGGTCGTCGGCGTCCCGGTCCGGGTGCAGGGCGCGGTCCAGGTCGGGGAAGCGGGCGGCGAGCCGTTCCGGTACGGCCCGACGTAGCGCGATCGGGAACACCGCGATGCCGCAGCCGATGTCGGAGCCGACGAGGAACGGGTAGAGCACGCTCGACGCCATGGCGGCGCCGATCGGCGCGCCCTTGCCGGGGTGCAGGTCGGGCATCGCGGCGACGTGCGTCATGCCGTCGAGGGCGGCGACCTGGTGGCACTGGTCGAGCGCGGCGGACTCGATCCAACTGCCGGGGGAGGAGAAGACGGAGACGGAGGCAGGCACGAACGCTCGTTTCGTTCGGAAGGGGTGTGGGGAGCGGCGGGGTGCGGTCCGTCAGAACGTCATGACCGACACCCTCCCGGACCCCGCCACGCCCGGCAACCGACTTTCCGTCGACATCGGGTCACCGGCTCCATAGACTCCGGTCGTTCTGGTACCACGAGTCCAGGGAGGACCCACGTGTCGAGCGAAACCCGACCGCACGTCGCCTTACCGCTGCTGGCCCGCCTCGCCGGGGTGACGGTGGCCGCCGCCGCGCTGGTCGCCGGCTCCGCCGTCGCCGCGACCGCGGCACCGGCCGCCGACCCCGCGCCGACCAAGGGGCCGTGCGCGTACACGCCGACGCCGGACGAGCCGGCGGCCCGGCCGGTGCCGCTGCCGCCGGACCCGCGCCGCACGCCGGACCGGGGCACGGTACGGGTCACGCTGCGCACCAACCAGGGGCCGATCGGGCTGACCCTGGATCGGGAGCAGGCGCCGTGCACGGTGCAGAGCTTCCTGCACCTGACCCGGCACCGGTTCTACGACCGGACGCCCTGCCACCGGCTCACCGCGTACCCGACGTTGACGGTGCTGCAGTGCGGTGACCCGTCCGGCACCGGCGAGGGCGGCCCGGGCTACCGCTACCGCGACGAGCTGCCCACCGACCTGCCGCCCGCGCCGACCGACCCGACCGGTGTCCGCCGCCTGTACGCCCGCGGCACGCTGGCCATGGCGAACGCCGGGCCGGACACCAACGGCAGCCAGTTCTTCCTGGTCCAGCGCGACTCGGCGCTGCGTCCCAACTACACCGTCTTCGGGCAGGTGGACGCGGCCGGGCTGGCCACGCTGGACCGGATCGCGGCCGGCGGGATCGCCGCCACGCCGGAGGACCCGGCGCCGGTCGACGGCGCGCCGGCCCAGCCGGTGGAGATCTGCCGGGCCAAGCGGGGTCGCTGATCCGAGCACCCCGGCGGGTCGGCCTGGTCGGCCGTCCCGCCGGGGTGTCGCGGCACGGTCAGGCCGGCAGCCGCCAGACCTGGTTGGCGCCGCCGAAGCAGTCCCAGATCTGGAGCCGGGTGCCGTCGGCGGAGCTGTTGTCGGTGGCGTCCAGGCACCGGTTGGACACCGGGTTGCGCAGCGTGCCGTTGCCCTGGGCCTGCCAGACCTGGGCGCCGGTGCCGTTGCAGTCCCAGAGCTGGATCTTCGTGCCGTTGGCGGTGCCGGCGCTGGTCACGTCGAGGCACTTGCCCAGCGCCCGCAGCGTGCCGTCGCCGGCCACGGTCCAGCTCTGCGCGGCGGTGCCGTTGCAGCCGTAGAGCTGCACCGCGGTGCCGTTGGCGGTGCCGGCGGCGGCCACGTCGACGCACTTGCCGGCGATGCCGGTGATCGGCCCGGTGCGTCCGGACGGCGGCGGGGTGGTGCCACCGGTCGCGGTGTCGTAGATCGCGGTGACCAGCGAGGTCGCGCCGGTGGTGTCCTGGGACAGTTCCCAGTTCATCATCCCGCCCGCGTTCGCCATCGCCCACTGGGTCTTGCGCTTGACCGTCGGGATGCCGTTGTAGCACTGCTGGGCGCCGCCGGCCGTGGTGCAGTCCCGGTTGGCGTTGGCCGGGTCCATGCCGACCAGCGCGGCGTACGTGTAGTAGCCGGGCCGGCTGTAGAACGGCACGCCGAGCACCGCCTTGGCGGCGGGCAGGCCGCGCGCCTTCCACCCGTTGACGGCGGCGATCGACCAGTCGTAGTTGGCGTGCGGGCTGCCGCCGTCGTACGCCATGATGTTCAGCCAGTCGACCGCGCCGAAGACGGCCGTGGGCACCCCGTTGACGTAGTAGCCCTCGGCGACGACGGCGGCGGTGAGCAGCTTGCCCCGGCTGTGCAGGGCGCTGCCGAGCTGCTGCATCAGCAGCGTGTAGTTGCTGGCCGACGCGCCCGGGTCGGGATACTCCCAGTCGATGTCGACGCCGTCCAGGTTGTACTGGTTGACGAAGGCGACCACGTTGTTGACGAACGCGCCGCGGGCGCCGGAGTTGGCGGCGAGCGCCTCGAACGCGGAGTCGTCGCCGTCGTTCCAGCCGCCGATGGCGATGGAGACCTTGACGTTGGCGGCGTGCCCGAGGGACACCAGCGAGGAGAGCTTGCTGGGGTTCTCCACGGCGCGCAGGCTGCCGTCGCCGTTGGGCAGCACGAAGGCGTAGTTGACGTGGGTGAGCTTGCCGTACTGGATGCTGTTGACGCTGCCGCTCCAGGACGGCATGTAGCCGACGCTCCGGAAGCCGTTGGGCAGCACCACCGCCTCGGCGGCGGAGGGGGTGAGGGCGAGCGTGGCGGTGGCGGTGACCAGCGCGAGCGCACCGGCGGCGAGGCGTCGCCGGAGGTGGGGTCTGTGCATCGAGGGCCTTCCCGGGGGACGGGGGCGGACAGGGGGTCTTCCTCGAGGTGGACCAAATATTAAAGACTATTAACTAAGTCGTCAACGATGGACTTCGATGAGTTACGAGGCGTACGCGGACAGCGTCGCGAGCTGTCCGGCGGGCCAGCCGGTGTTGGCGGTGAACCGCACCCGCAGGTACCGGACCCCGGTGGCCGCGAACGTGAGCGTGGCCTGGTTGCCGGTGGCCGGGTCGAACCGGACGTCGACCGGGCCGGTGAGCGTGCCGAACGTCGCGCCGTCGGTGCTGCCCTGCGCCGAGAGCGTCTGCATCCGCGCCTCCCAGCCGGCCGGCAGCGCGAGCACCAGGCGCGCCACCGGCCGGGTGGCCCCCAGGTCGACCTGCCACCACTGCGGGAACGCGCCGTTGGCCGACTCCCAGTAGCTGCCCCGATCGCCGTCGACCGCGTTGCCCGGACCGTACGGCCCGCCCTGCTGGCTGCTCGCCGACGCCGGCCGCCCGGCCGCCAGGTCGCCGGTCGGCGGTTGGCCGCCCCCGACCACCGGCGGGGTGGGCCGCACCGGCGTGAGCGCCAGTTGCCCCTTGAGCATCCGGCCGCCGTCGGCGGTGAGCCGCAGGTAGTAGTCCGACGAGCAGGCCGTGCCGTCCTCGTCCAGCGCCCGGATCCCGGTCCCGGCCGGGGTGGCCGCCCCGGTCTCGCTGGTCTTCGCGATCTGGTTGCCCTCGTTGAACTCGTCGAACATCGACACGTAGAGCCCCTGTGCGCCGAGCCGGACCATGTTGTAGAGGTGCCGCCAGTAGAAGTCACCGTGCCGGCGGTGGCCGGCGGAGAGGTCACCGGGCATCACGCAGGGCTGGTAGTCGATGCCGTGGGCCGCGCAGTCGGCCAGGTCGGGGACATTGACGTTGGTGTGGAACCAGTCCAGCCCGTCGAGCGTCCCGGTGCGCCCCACCATCCACGGCGAGAGCATGTCGAACGCCCGGTAGACCTCGCCGAACCCGGGCCGGGAGTCGTTGATCCCCTGCCGCCAGTAGGTCGGCACCCCGCCGATCACGTAGCAGCCCTGGGCCTTGAGCCACCGCACCACGTCCAGGCAGGCGTCGGGGGCGAACGGGCGGCCGTCGTCGGCGAAGCCGAACCCCCAGACGCAGACCACCGGCCGCCCGTTCTGCCGGGCGTACGCCGGTGAGGCGGTGTGCGCCGACATCCTCGTCGTCCAGTCCTCCTTGAGCTGCGTCCGCATCGACGTCCAGCCGGTCACGTCGTACATGACGTAGAACTTGCGGTCGAAGCGCTCGGCCGCCGAGCGGACCTTGACCGCCATCGCGTCGCGGGTCGGTCCCTCGTCGCCGAACGGGTTGAACCGTTGCAGCGCCGCGGTGTCGCAGCCGTACTCCCGCATCCAGCGGAAGTGGGTGTCCACGGTCTGCTGGTCGTAGGAGGAGAAGAGCGTGGCCGGCCGGCCGTCGCCGAGGTTCGGGTAGGCGGTGGGGTAGCCGCGGGTGTACTCCCGCATGTCCGGCCAGGACACGATCGTGGTGTTGGCCGGGGAGGGCGACTGGAACCGGTCCCGGCTCCAGTGCCACCAGCCGCCGATCGGCGCGCCGTCACCCGGGCAGCTGAACCAGCCCTGGTAGCCGACGGTGACCTTGCCGACCACGTCGCCGGGGGGACTGGCCGCGGCCGCGGGGGTGGGGGAGAGCGCGAGGTCGGGAAGCGCGGCGAGCGCGGACCCGGCCACCAGGGACCGGATCAGGGTACGGCGGGTGGGCGCCATGGAGACCGCTCCTTCGGGGGAGGAGGAAGAAATTGACGGTCATCATGGCAGCACGCGACGTGACATTGCAATACTTAGACAGGTCGATGAAAGAAGCGGCGGGGCGATCCCGACCGGGACCGCCCCGCCGCTCCGAACTCAGGCGACCGAGGCCGGGAACCGCTCCCAGACCCGGTGCGCCGCCATCAGCCGCTGCACCGACTCCAGCGCCTCGGTGCCGGAGCCACCGGCGACCACACCCGGCGAACCGGCCACCCCGGCCTCCCGCAGCACCTCGGCCCCGGCGCCCCACGCGCCGATCGCCTTGGCGTGCCGCCACGCCTCCTCGACCAGCAGCGTCACCCGCGGGTCGACGGTGCGGGACCCGGGCGCGCCGGCCTTGGCGTCCCGCGCCGGCAGCGCGTCCGGCGCGGGCGCCGGCGCACCGGCCAGCAGGACCACGTCGAACTCGACCGACCGGGCGGTGGCGAACGTCCGCTGCACCGGCAGGCCGCCCACCGTGCCGCCGTGCGCGGCGATCAGCAGCGGCACCATGCCGGCGGCGAACACCGCCCGCTGGACCGGCCCCACGTCGTCCAGGTCGCCGTCCGCGTCGACCACGATGCCGACCGTCCGGCCGTCCGCCGGCCACTCCCCGCCGACCTGGGACAGCGCGGGGCTCGGCTGCACCTCGGCCGGCGGCACGGTGGGCTGCGGCACGGGCAGGCCGAGACCGGTGGCGACCTGCTCGCAGAGCACCGGGTCGACGTTGGCCAGGCACTGGAGCTGCCGCTCCTTGATCGCCTGGTGGTAGCACTTGCCCAGCTCGAACGTGTACGCCCGGACGATGTGCTCCTTCTCCACCGGCGACATGCTCGCCCAGAACAGCCGCACCTGGCTGTAGTGGTCGTCGAAGCTGGCCGGCGACGCCCGCACCTTCGGCGCCTCGGCCACCGTCACCGGAACGTCGACGAACGCGTGCTCCCGGTCACCGGCCGGGAACGGGTTGCCGCCGTCGAGCGAGTTCGGCCGGTACGGCGCCACGCCGGCGTGCACCGCGTGCTGGTGGAAGCCGTCGCGCAGCATGTCGTTGACGTCGGCGTGCGGCCGGTTGATCGGGATCTGGGTGAAGTTCGGCCCGCCCAGCCGGGTGAGCTGCGTGTCCACGTAGGAGAAGAGCCGGCCCTGCATCAGCGGGTCGTTGGTGACGTCGATGCCCGGTGGCAGGTGCCCGACGTGGAACGCCACCTGCTCGACCTCGGCGAAGTAGTTGGTCGGCGTCCGGTTGAGGGTGAGCGTGCCGATCGGCTGCACCGGCGCCATCTCCTCCGGCACGATCTTCGTCGGGTCGAGCAGGTCGACCCCGGCGAACGTCTCCTCCGGGGTGTCCGGGAAGACCTGGATGCCCAGCTCCCACTGCGGGAACGCGCCGGCCTCGATGGCGTCGTAGAGGTCGCGCCGGTGGAAGTCCGGATCCATGCCGCTGAGCAACTGGGCCTCCTCCCAGTCCAGCGAGTGCACCCCGAGCTTCGGCTTCCAGTGGAACTTCACCAGCACCGTCGCCCCGGCGTCGTCGACCATCCGGAAGGTGTGCACGCCGAAGCCCTCCATGGTCCGGTAGGACCGCGGGATGCCCCGGTCGGACATGTTCCAGATGGTGTGGTGCTGCGCCTCGGTGTGCAGGGAGACGAAGTCCCAGAACGTGTCGTGCGCGCTCTGCGCCTGCGGGATCTCCCGGTCCGGGTGCGGCTTGCCGGCGTGGATCACGTCCGGGAACTTGATCGCGTCCTGGATGAAGAAGACCGGGATGTTGTTGCCGACCAGGTCGAACGTGCCCTCGTCGGTGTAGAACTTGGTGGCGAAGCCCCGGGTGTCGCGGACCGTGTCCGCCGAGCCGCGCGAACCCAGCACGGTGGAGAAGCGGACGAAGACCGGGGTCTCGCGCCCCTTCTTCAGGAAACCGGCCCGGGTGACCTGCTCCGCCGCGCCGTTCGCGACGAAGACGCCGTGCGCGCCGGCGCCCCGGGCGTGCACCACCCGCTCCGGGATGCGCTCGTGGTCGAAGTGGGTGATCTTCTCGCGGAGGTGGTGGTCCTGAAGCAGCACCGGGCCGCGCGGGCCGGCCTTGAGCGAGTGGTCGGTGTCGCGCAGCCGGGCGCCGTTGGCGGTGGTGAGGTACGCCCCCTGCTGCCCCTTGGCGATCTTCGGGACGCCGGTCTCCGCGCCGGTGGGCGTACGCGTGTCCGGCGCGCCCTGCTCGTCCTTGGGCGGCAGCGGACCGTGCGGTGCGGTGGGCTCGTCGAGCGACGGCGGCGCGCTGCCCGGCGCGCCTGGCACGTCGGGGGTCAGCGCCTCGCCGACCTTCTCCACGGCGGCCTCGACGACGTCCTTGACGACCCGGGCGGGCTTGCTGGATTCCATCAGGACCTGTCCTCCGTTGCGGTGAAATGACCAGGCCCTCAGCCCCTACCCTGGGTCGGGGCGGGCAAACAAGGACGAATCGCTGGGCACCGCGACGGCGGTCGCCACCAGACCGTCGGCCACCAGCCAGCGGCCGTGGAACGCGCGCAACGGCGGCCGGCCGTCGATCCGGGCGCCGTCGACCAGCAGCCGGGCGGTGAACCGGCCGGCCGGGTCGAGCGTCACCTCCGCCTCCTCGAAGCCGAGCCACCGGCCGGTCAACGGGTACCACGCCTTGTAGACGGACTCCTTGGCGCTGAACAGCAGCCGGTCCCAGTGCACGCCCGCGTGGTCGCCGCGCAGCGCGGCCAGCCGCCGCGGTTCGCCGGCCGTGGTGACGACGCCGAGCACCTCCTCGGGCAGCGGCTCGTGCGGCTCGGCGTCGACACCCAGCGACGCCAGCGCGGTGGCCGGGGCCACCGCCGCCGCCCGGTAGCCGTCGCAGTGGGTGATGCTGCCGACCACGCCGGCCGGCCAGAGCGGCTCCCGCCGGGGGCCGGGACGGATCGGCGCCGGCGCGTACCCGAGCCGGGCCAGCGCCTCGCGGGCGCAGCGCCGCGCGGTGACGAACTCGCGGCGGCGGCCCGGCGCCGCGCGCGCGACCAGGTCCTCCTCCCCGGGGTACGGCGACTCGCCGGGCCGGTCGGCGAACGCCTCCACGACCACCGCCGCCGCCGGCAGCAGCGCCTCGATCACCCGGCGTCGCCGAGGATCCGGCGCATCGGCCGGGGCTCGCCGCCCCGGCGGCCCCACTCGCGCGGGTAGCCCAGCGACACCTCCTCGAACCGCACCCCGTCGTAGTGGGTGGTGCGCGGGATGTGCAGGTGGCCGTAGACCGCGACGGCCGCCCGGTGCCGCACGTGCCAGTCGGCGGTGCGGTCGGTGCCGCACCACTGGGCGAACTCCGGATACCAGAGCACCTCGGTGGGCTGGCGGACCAGCGGCCAGTGGTTGACCAGCACGGTCGGGAGCGCCGGGTCGGTGGCGTCCAGCCGCCGCGCGGTCGCGGCCAGCCGCGCCCGGCACCACGACTCCCGATCCGGGTACGGGTCGGGATGCAGCAGCATCTCGTCGGTGCACACCACCCCGGACGCGTACGCCGCGCGCAGCGACTCCTCCTTCGTGGTGGTGCCGGGCGCGCGGAAGGAGTAGTCGTAGAGCAGGAACAGCGGCGCCACGGTGACCGGGCCGCCCGCCCCGTGCCACACCGGGTAGTCGTCCTCCGGGGTGTCCACGCCCAGCTCGCGGCACATCGCGACCAGCGCCTCGTAGCGTGCCACCCCGCGCAGCGTCACCGGGTCGGTGGGGTGTGTCCACAACTCGTGGTTGCCGGGCACCCAGACCACCCGGGCGAAGCGGTCGCGCAGCAGCCGCAGCGTGCGTTCGATGTCGGCGAACAGTTCGCCGACGTCACCGGCCACGATCAGCCAGTCGTCCGCGCTCTCCGGCCGCAGGCCGTCCACCACCGCACGGTTCTGCGCGTACGACACGTGGAGGTCACTGACCGCGTACAACGCACCCGTCACCCGGCCGATCTTGCCAGCGGCGACCCCGGAAGGCCAGGCGCGGGGTTGAGCGGTGTCCGGGGTCCGACGCAGAATGGGCGGCATCGGTGTCGCGACCCCGGCGGCGGTGCAGGGCCGCACGGGCTGAAACGTCGACTCTTTTCCCGGAAGGGACGACGGCATGCACCCGATGTTGCGTCGGCTCGACGACCTCGCCACCCACCTCGCCGTCCGCCCGGACACCGTGGCGCTGCTCGGGCTCGGCTCGGCCGGCGTCGACCACGACCGGCTCGACGAGCACTCCGACCTGGATTTCTTCCTCGTCGTCGCGGACGGCGCGGTGGCCCGCTACGTCGCGGAGACCGACTGGCTCGCCGCGCCCTGCCCGGTCGCCTACAGCTTCGCCAACGAGCGCAACGGGCGGAAGGCGCGCTACGCCGACGGGATCTTCGTCGAGTACGCCGTCTTCACCGTGGCCGAGTTGTCCCGGCTGCCGTTCACCGGCGCCCGGGTGGTCTGGCAGCGCCCGGACGCCCCGCCCGGTCTGGCGGACGCCGGCGCGCCGGCCCCGCCTCCCACCCCGTACGACACGGTCGAGTTCCACCTCAACGAGGCGCTCACCAACCTCTACGTCGGCCTGCACCGCGAGCTGCGCGGCGAGCGGCTCACCGCGGCCCGGTTCATCCAGACGTACGCGGTGGACCGGGCGCTCGCCCTGGTCCGGCTCACCGAGCCGGGCGGGCACCGGCGGGACCCGTTCGACCCGAGCCGCCGGGTCGAGCAGGCGTACCCGCCGGAGGTGCTGCCCCTGGCCGAGATGGTCCCCGGCTACCTGCACAACCGGGCCGCCGCCCGGGCGATGCTCGACTGGCTCCAGGCCCGCTTCCCGGTCGACCCGGTCATCGGCGGCGCGGTGCGGGAGCTGCTGGCCCGGTGACGTGCGGGGTCAGCCGATCCGGTCGGCGACCCGGTCGACGGCGCGCAGCAGCTCCCGGGCGATGCCCGGCTCGGTCGCCGAGTGGCCGGCGTCCGGCACGATCCGCAGCTCCGCCTCCGGCCACCGGCGGGCCAGGTCGTACGCGGACGCCGGCGGGCAGCACAGGTCGTAGCGGCCGTTGACGATCACGGCGGGCAGGTGGCGGATCCGGTCCACCCCGTCGAGCAACTGGCCCTCGGTGAGGAAGCCGCCGTGCACCGCGTAGTGCGACAGGATCCGGGCGATCGGCAGCGCCCGCCCGTCGTCGGTGAAGTGGTCGAGCGTTTCGGGGTCGGGGCGCAGCGACGAGTTCACCGCCTCCCACCGGCCCCAGGCCCGCGCGCAGGCCCGGGCCTCGTCGTCGTCCGGGCCGTGCAGCCGGCGGTGGTAGGCGGCCAGCACGTCGTCACGCTCGGCCGGCGGGATCGGGGCGACGAACCGGTCCCACTCCTCGGGTTGCAGGTGGCGCAGGCCGCCCTGGTAGAACCAGTCCCGCTCGGCGCGGCGCAGCAGCAGCACGCCGCGCAGCACCAGCCCGGTGACCCGGTCCGGGTGGGCCTGGGCGTACGCCAGGCCGAGGGTGACGCCCCACGACCCGCCGAACACCAGCCACGACTCGACGCCCAGGCGCCGTCGGATCGTCTCCAGGTCGGCGACCAGGTGCCCGGTGGTGTTGGCGCGCACCTCGCCGAACGGGGTGCTGCGGCCGGCGCCGCGCTGGTCGAACAGCACCGCGCGGAATCGGCCGGGGTCGAAGAACCGCCGCGCCGCCGGCACCAGGCCGCCGCCCGGCCCGCCGTGCAGGAAGACCAGGGGTACGCCGTCCGGCCGCCCCACCTCCTCCACGTGCAGGACGTGGCCGTCACCGACCGGGATCCGGTGGGTGGCGTACGGCTCGACGGGCGGGTGGAGGGGGACGTCGGTCATGCCCGCCGATTGTGCCCGCCGAACGGGCGTCGCGTGGCCCGCTCAGCAGGCGACGTTGCCGCCGAGGTTGTCGAGCAGGGCGTCGGCGACCCAGCCGGAGACCCCGGTCGTGGTGTCCCGCAGGTAGGTCCAGGTGTAGGTGGTGTGCCCGTTCGCGCTGACCCGGTCGCCGCTGGCGAAGCAGTGGAAGTCGACGTTGTGGGAGAGCTGGCCGTAGCCCAGCGAGCCGCAGGTGGTGTGCGGGCCGCTGCGGATGTTGACGTTGGTGGCGTTGAAGAGCTGGCCGAACTTGTTGTCGATGTTGGAGTGGGAGTGGGAGCAGCTCGCGCTGGCCGGAGCGGCCCCGCCCACCACCGCGACACCCGCCGCGGCCACGGCCAGCAGGAACGCCGCGCCGATCGAGGAAGCTCTGCGCATGCCCATCAACCCCCGGGAGCCGTGCCTGCAAATTGATCCACATATTTGCATATGGCAAAGGCGACTGACAAGGGTGGCCGGGTCAGTGGTCGGTCCGCAGCCGCAGGTGCCGCCGGACCGCGTCGCGACTCAGGCTCATGCACGCGATCCGGCTGTCGAGGCGGGCGAGTTCGGCGGTGAAGAGCGCGACCAGCTCACCGTCGTCGACATCCGCCCCGTTCCCGGCCGCCGGGGTCGACTGCTCGTCGCGGATCCGGTCGCTCCACCGGGAGCCTGCGCCGGCTGCCCGACGTGCCACGTCCACCTGTCAGGATTCGCCATCCATCCCTCCGGCCCAGAGGGATCTTGGTATAGGAGTGCCCCTCCGGGGGCCATCCCGTACCAAGATCTCCGGCGCTGCTCAGGCCGGGGTGCGGACGGTGGTGTCCGGGCCGGTGTTCTCCGCCTCGGGCACCGGGCGAGGCGCCGGCGTGCGCACCGCGAACGCGTCGAAGCTCGGCCCGTCCAGCCGCTCGATGAACGGCTCCGCGCTGGGCCGCTCCGCCTCGGACCGTTCGGCCCCGGCCTGCTCCGTGTCGGACCGTTCGGTCTCGGACGGCTCGTGCTCGGGCCGGCCGTTCTCGGACCGCCCGCCGACCAGCGGCTCGGCTGCCGCCGGCCCGAGCAGACGCGCCGCCACCTGCGGGTACTCGGCGGTCTCGCCGCCACCCGCGGCGGCCGCCATCACCGCCGCCGCGGCCAGGTCGGCCACCCGCTTCGCCTCCCGCTGCACCCGGGCCCGGGTCTCCTTGGCGTGCTGCTCGGCCAGCTCCGCCGCGCGCCGGGCCTCGTCCAGCCGCTTGGTCTCCGCGGTCAGGTCCCGGCGTACGACGACCAGCCGCTCCTCCAGCTCGGCACCGTCCCGCTCGATCGTGGCGATCTCCCCGCGGGTCTGCTCCAACTGCTGATCGACGGTCTCCAGCTCGGCCTTGAGCTGGGTCAACGTCTCCTGACGCTGCTGGATGTCGCGCTGCACGGTGGCGAGCTGCTCCTGGTGCGTCGCGTTCTCCAGGTCGGCCCGCTCGCGCACCTCGGTGGCGTACTGCTGGGCCTCGGCGACCAGCGCGGCGATGTCCCGCTCGGCGGCCACCGCCCGGTCGGCCAGCTCCTGCTCGGCCGCGGCCCGCCGCTCGTCCAGCTCCCGGGCCATGGTGGCCTGCCACTGGGCCAGCTCCTGCTGGGCCTTGCTGCGGTTGGCCTGCACCTCCTGCTGGATCTGGGTGCGTGCGGCCTTCACCAGCGCCTCGGACGCGGACCGGGCCTGCTCGACCTGCTGCGTGCTCTGCTCGGTGATCCGCTTCGCCTCCTGCTGGGCCCGGTCGTGCACGGCCTGGCCCTCGGCGCGCAGCTTCTCCGCCAGCTCCCGCACGGCGGTCAGCTCCGCCTGCGCGGTGGCCCGCCGCTCCTCGTCCGCCCGCTCCTGCTCGGCCCGGCGGGTGGACAGCTCCTCCTCCAGCTCGCGCCGGTCCCGCGCGGCCTGCTCCTGCGCCGCGACCAGCACCTTCTCCGCCTGGGCCGAGAAGTCGTCGGCGCGCTTGGCGGCCATCTCGGTGATCTGGCCGGCCTGCTTCTCGGCCAGGTCGAGGATCTGGTCGACCATCGGGCCGAGGTCGCGGAAGGACGCCCGGTCCACCGCCGTCGGACGGTCGCGCAGCTCGACCGCCTCGGCCTGCGCCCGCTGCATCTGCGCGGTCAATTCGCGGACCTGCGCGTACGCCCGGTCGCGCGCGACGCTCAGCGAGCCGACCTCGCCGTCCATCTGCTCGACGTAGCGGTCCACCTGACGTTTGTCGTAGCCGCGCAGCGCCTGGTCGAACCGCGGGCGCGCGGACACGTCGTCGTGGGGTGCGAACGGTTCCTCAGCGTTGGACATGCGCCATCCTCCGTCGGTTCGCCAGCGCCACGCCACAGGGCACGATGACGCGCAACGGTACCGTGTCCGCGCGCGCCGTCGAGCCCGCCCCGCCCCCGGCCCGCCGGTCGGTCGGACGGTCAGACCGGGAAGTGCGCATTCCCCGCCGTCAGTCGGATGGTGAAACCGTCGGCGTCCCGGTGGTGGGTCACGTGGTCGCAACTCTGGTGGCTGATCCACAGCCCCAGGCCGCCCTCGGTCCCGTCGCCCGCCGGCAGCAGCCCGGCGTACGGGTCCTTGGGGCCGGGACCGCGGTCGTGCACGGTCACCACCATCCGGTCCGGCGCGCGCCACAGTCGCAGGCGCACCGGCGGCGTCCCGTGCCGCAGCGCGTTGCACACCACCTCGCTGACGGCCATCACCAGGTCGTCGACGTCGTCCGGCGGGAGCAGGCCGGAGTCGGCGGCGCGGACCGCCTCCCGGGCCCGGGCCGGTGTCGGGTCCACCAGCTCGACCACCGGCGCGGTGTGCTGCAGCGGGTCCGGCAGGGCCGGCCGGCAGTCGGCCAGATAGCTGTCCGGCTCGGCGTAGACCCCGGTCGGCTCGTGGACGTCGCCCGGCCGGGTGAGGCGGGGGTGGGTCCGGGTCACGTCGGCCAGCACGTGTGGCGGTGCGATCCGGCGGTCGTAGGCGCAGATGCCCCAGAGCGGGAAGTCGTCGTAGACGTGGTTGATCGCCGACTCGTAGCGGGCCCAGGCGTCCCAGGTCGCGCCGAGCAGCAGCGGCGGCAGCTCCCCGGCCATCCGGATCTGCGTCGTGCCGCCCACCATGAACGACCCGAGGCACTCCCGGTAGGCGCGGATCGCCGCCGCGGGCCGGGCGTAGACGTCGCCGCCGGGCAGGAAGGTGACGTCGGCGCCGGTGGGCAGCGCCCGGCGGAGGAGTTCGGCGTTGTGGTCACCGAAACTCACCGCCGCGCGCTCACCGGCCTCGATCCCGCCGAGCAGGAACGGCAGCACCACGGCCAGCAGTTCGTCGTCGTCGTAGTAGAGCAGCGCCTCGTGGAAGTAGCCCTTGTGGCCGGCGGCCGCACCGGTCCTCATCGGACCACCTCCGCGCGCACCTCGGCCAGGTCCAGCAGCTCGACCAGCCGGGCGGTGGCCGGGCGGCGGGTGCGCAGCACCGCGACCGCGTCGTGGCGGCGGGCGTGCTCGCCGAGACGCAGCAGGGCGCGGTGGTCGACGAAGCGCAGGTCGGTCGCGTCGAGGACGAGCCGCCCGGCCACCGGCCGCGGGTCGGCCCGCTCCAGCGCGGTGGCGAACAGGTGCTCGTCGGTCGGGTCCACCTCGCCGGTGAGCGCCAGCACCGCGTCGTCGTCACCGGCGTGCAGCCGGAACAGCACGTCGGCGTTGGTCCGCGGGTGCAGGCAGGCCAGCTCGGCGATCGCCGCGTCGCCGAGCGCCCGACGGTCGTAGGCGCAGACCGCCGACATCGGCCGGTGCCGGATCCAGTGGTCGACGCGGTGCTCGTAGCGGGCGAACGCGTCGCGCTGGGCCCGGGTGCGGACCAGGTCGGTCGCCTCGGCCAGCACCCGCAGCCCGGTGTGGCCGGCGGCCAGCGCCTCGTCGGTGGCCCGCACGTACGCCCGGACCTGCGTCTCCGGGTCGACGACCTCGTCCCGCCGGTAGGCCTCGTCGACCCGGAACAGCCGCACCGCGCCGGCCCGCCGCGCGGCGACGAAGCCGGGCACCGACGCCAGCCGGCGGGCCACCGCGTCCGGCTCCTCCGAGCCGACCAGCCAGACCTGCTCGCCCGCGGCGAGGCCGGCGCCGACCTCCGCGACCGCCCGGGCGTGCAGCACGGCCGGGTCGTCGTAGACCAGGCAGACGTGGGCGTGGCCCCGGTCCGTCCCGTTCCCGCCGGTCACCGGCTCCGCCTCATCAGGCCATTCTAGGCTCAGGGAAGCTGGAGGCCGCGCCAGGCCGTCGCCTCGAGCGGCGGGTCGCCCAACTCGAACTCCGCCCAGTTGTTCCAGTACGCGATCGCGTCCACGTCGTTCTGCTGACGCAGCCACGTCACGTGGTCCCGGATCGTCTGGGCCCGGCCCGCGCCGGTGGGGTCGGTGGTGATCCGGCTCAGCCCGTACTCCGGCACCAGCAGCCGGATCCCCGGATAGGCGGCACGCACCTTGCCGAGGGCCACCCCGAACATCCGGGAGGCGGGCCAGTACGCCGCGGTGTCCCGCGAGTAGCAGTCCACCCCGTAGTGCGTCATGCCCGGATAGCCCCAGTCCGTCGGGTTGCCGCCGCCCTCGTCCAACCAGTAGCGGGTGACGATCGGGCCGTGCCCGAGCACCCACCGCCGGTTGCGGTGCGCGGCCACGATCTGGGTCACCCGGCTGGCGGTCGCCCGGTACGTCGCCGGGGGCACGTCACCCATCGGCTCGTGGTACCAGGTCAGGTAGATCGGCCGGCTCACGCCGTCGAGCCAGCCGGTCAACTGCTCGACGTCGTCCTTCCAGGAGACGTGCATGACGGCCGACGGCGCGTCGACGAACTTGCCCGCGTTCAGCGCGGGCAGCTCCGGCAGCGCGTCGGCGTCGGGGCCGTCGGTGCCGAAGTCGCGCATGTAGCGGATGCCCGGGTAGTCGGCGACGACCCGTTGGGTCCGCGCGCCCTTCTCGGCGCTCATGCCCACCAGCAGCGGCACCGTCAGCGTGGTGCTGCCCGTGCCGGTGCGCCCGGCGCCGTCGCGCGCGGTCGCGGTCAGCGTCACCGTGCCCCGGCCGGCCAGCACGGTGACGGTGAAGCGGGTCGGGTCGGACCCGCCGGCCGTGACGGTGACGCCGGGCGAGGCGCTGGCGAGCTGGATCGTCAGCGGGACGCTCAGGTCCACCCGGACCGGGCCGTCCCAGGCCGTCCCGGTGGGGTCGCTGACCCGGCCGGAGAAGGTCAGCAGCCGGGAGTCGGGGTGGTAGGCGTCGACCCGCACGGTGGTCGACTGCCCGGGGTGCAGGACGGGGGCGTCGGCGGTGACGGAACGGATGACGGGTGCGGCCATGGCGTACTCCTTCGGACGTGTTCGGTGCGCTCCGGCCGCACGTCCTCGGGTGGCCAGAATGGCTCTGACCTGCGCTTTTACCAGCTTGCCCTGGTTCGGCGCGGATCGCCACGGGCCACCGCAGATGGTGCGAAACCCGGCGGACGGGTTTGCCGGGCACGCTGGGCGGTACTGCCCGGGGGACGACACGAGACGGTGGGGGAGTGAGGCGCACGTGGACGTGAACGATCTGCTGACCGAGGCGTACGGGCGGTTGCCGGACCTCGTCGCCGGGGCGCTCGACGGGCTCGACCCGGAGCAGTTGCGCCAGGCGCCGGCCGACGGGGCGAACCCGGTGGGCTGGCTGGTCTGGCACCTGACCCGGATCCAGGACCACCACGTCGCCGACCTGCTCGGCGCCGAGCAGCTCTGGGTCACCGGCGACTGGGCGCAGCGGTGCGGCCTGCGCCCCGACCCGGACGACACCGGCTACGGCCACGGCCCCGAGCAGATCGCCGCCGTGCGACCGTCCGACGGCGGCGTGCTGCTCGACTACCACCGGGCGGTGGTCGAGCGGAGCCTGGCGTACCTGCGCGGACTCGGTCCGGCCGACCTGGACCGGGTCGTCGACGACAGTTGGGACCCGCCGGTCACCCTCGGCGTACGGCTGGTCAGCGTGCTCGACGACGACCTGCAGCACGCCGGGCAGGCCGCGTACGTGCGGGGGCTCATCCGGCGGGACTGACCGCCGCCCGGGCCCGCCCCAGCGCGGCCCGCCCGAGCAGGTGGCAGGCCTGCGCCTCGGGGGAGGTGCCCGGGCCGGCGAAGTCCGGCGCCCCGCTGACGCCGGTGACCCGACCGAGCCGGTCCACCCGCCGGCCGGCCGCCGCCAGCAACTCCGCCCCGGTGTCCAGCCAGGCCGCCGGCAGCCAACCGTCGGCCACCCCGGTCAGCGCCGCGTACCCGAGCAGTTGGGCGGTGTTGGCCTCGGTGAACGTGCCCGGGTCGTCGAGCACGTCGGGAAAGAGGCCGTCCGCGGTGCGGTGGCGCAGGCAGGCGGTCAGCACCTCCTCGGCGTGCCCGGCCAGCTCGGCGCGTACCCCCGCCGGCCAGCCCGGCGCCAGGCGCAGCGCCCGGGCGATGCCGGCGACCACCCAGCCGTTGCCGGTGCCCCACGGCTGCGGTCGGTCCAGCTCGCCCCGGTCGCTGTCCCAGCGGGCCGCGTAGAGGCCGGTGCCCGGGTCGTGCAGCCGGCGCCGGTGCCCGGCCACCTGGGCGGCGGCCAGCTCGGTCCGACCGGCCAGCGCGAGCAGCGGCACCACCATGTAGACCGTGTCGGCCCACACCTGGCGGCTGTCGAGCAGGTGGAACAGGGTGCCGTCGGCGTCCCGGGGTGCCCGGCGGGTCAGCCAGTCGAGCTGCGCGGCCAACGCCGCCGCGTACCTCGGCTCCCCGGTCGTGGTCGCCGCGTGCCGGACCACCTCGCCGCAGGCGGCGCCGTTGACCGCGCCGACCGAGCCGGCGAACTCACCGAGCCGGCCGTCCGGGCGCTGCCGGGTCACCGCGGCGTCCGCGACCAGCAACGCCGCCTCCGGCCGGCCCAGGTCGAGCAGCGCCTGCCCGGTGAGGCCCTGCTCCCAGGACTCCCGTTGCATGGCCAGCAGCGCCGACAGCACCCGCTCGGTGGTGGCGTCCCCGATGGTCGACATGCCCGTCGGAGTACCCGGTCCGCCGGCCCGTCTCACCCGGTCCGGGTGAGTTGGACTCACCCGGCCGGCGGGAACGCTGCGGCACGGGCGACGCCGTGCACACCGGTCCGCCACCGTGACGGGACGAGGGAGGCACCGATGAGCACATCGGCCGCGGAGCACCTGGCCCGGGCGGCGGCCGGCCGGCACCCGGAGCTGCCCGAGACCACGTCCGGGACGGTCCGGCTGGACATGCGGGAGGGCGGCCGGACCGAACACTGGTACCTGACCATCGACCGTCAGGACGTCCGGGTGGAGCGCTCGGCCGAGGAGGCCGACCTGGTGGTGCGCGCCGACCGCGAGGTGTTCGACCGGATCGCCGCCGGACGCCTGCACCTGGCCGCGGCGCTGCTGCGCAACGACCTGGCCGGGCAGGGCAACCTGCGGCTGCTGATGACGCTGCGCCGGCTCTTCCCCGGCCCGCCGGACGCGCGGCACCCCCGCGACGTGGCCGACGTCCCCTACCGGCCGGTGCCCCGGTGAAGCAGGAACTGGTCTCGGTCCTGGCCGGCAACGCCTTCGCCATGGGCGACGCGCAGGGCGACATGGAAGCCCACCCGTGCGCGCCGATCGGCCTGTTCTCCTTCGACACCCGGTTCCTGTCCCGCTGGGTGCTCACCGTCGACGGCGAGCGGTTGCAGGCGCTCTCCCGCGACGACCTCACCTACTTCGAGACCCGCTTCGTGCTGGTGCCCGGCGCCGCCAGCCACTACGTCGACGCCGACGTCTCGGTGATCCGGCACCGCTGCCTCGACGAGGGATTCCACGAGCAGCTCACGGTGCTGAACCACGCCGCCGAGCCCGCCGATTTCACGGTGCGGATGGAGATCGGCAGCGACTTCGCCGACACCGCCGAGATCCGCCACCCCGGTCCGCGCCGGCCGACGGCCACCACCGACCCGCAGCACCACGAGCTGCGGATCCGTCACCGGCGCGGGCGGTTCACCCGGGAGACGTGCGTCTCCAGCACCGCCCCGGTCGACGTCGACCAGCGGGGGATGACGTTCCGGATCCGGGTCGAGCCGAACGGCGCCTGGCGCACCGACCTGCACGTCAGCATGGTCATCCAGGGCGCCGGGGAACGGGACCTGCGGTCCGACATCGACTCCCACCGGGAGCAGGTCCGGCGGTCCATGCGCGACGACCTGGCCCGCTGGCTCGACCAGGCGCCGGAACTGGTCGCCGACCGCAAACCGCTGGCCGCCGCGTACCGGCAGGCCCTGACCGACCTGGCGGCGTTGCGCTACACCCCGCTGGCGTACGCCGAGCGGGTGCCGGTCGGCGGCCTGCCCTGGGCGATGACGCTGTACGGCCGCGACGCGCTGGTCACCTGCCTGGCGACGCTGCCGTTCACGCCGGAGCTGACCCCGGCGACGCTGCGGATGCTGGCGCTGGCCCAGGGCGGGCAGCTCGACGACTACCACGACGAGGAGCCCGGCAAGATCCTCGGCGAGCTGCGGTACGGCGAGGCGGCGGCGTTCGGCGACGAGCCCACCGCGCTCTACTACGGCGCGGCCGACACCACCCCGCTCTTCGTCGTCCTGCTCGACGAGTACGAGCGCTGGACCGGCGACGCCGACCTGGTCCGGCAGTTGCGCCACCCGGCCCGGATGGCGCTGGACTGGCTGACCGAGTACGGCGACCCGTACGGCGACGGCTACCTGCGCTACCAGCCGCGCAACACGACCAACGGGGTGGCCAACCAGACCTGGCGCAACTCGCCGGAGGCGATCGTCGACCGGCACGGCGTCCAGCCGCCCTACCCGCGGGCCACCTGCGAACTCCAGGGCTACGCCTACGACGCGCGGATCCGGGGCGCCCGGCTGGCCCGCGAGTTCTGGGACGACCCGGAGTACGCCGAGCGGCTGGAGGCCGACGCGGCCTGCCTGCGGGAACGGTTCAACCGGGACTTCTGGCTGCCGCAGCGGGGCTACTACGCGCTGGCGATCACCCCGGACGGGCAGCCGGTCGACGCGCTCACCTCCGGCCTCGGGCACCTGCTGTGGAGCGGGATCGTCGAGCCCGACCGGGCCGACTCGCTGGCCGCGCACCTCTGCGGGCCGGACCTCTTCTCCGGCTGGGGCGTGCGCACCTACGCGGAGGGCCAGCGGCCGTACAACCCGGTCGGCGCGCACCTCGGCGCGGTGTGGCCGTCGGACAACGCGCTGGTCGCCGCCGGCCTGCGCCGCTACGGCTACGACGCCGAGGCCGCGCAGGTCGCCGCCGGGGTGCTCGCCGCGGCGGAGACGCTCGGCGGGTCGGTCCCGGAGGTGATCGCCGGCTACCCGCGCCGACTCACCAAGTACCCGGTGCAGCTACCGGCCGCCGGCCGCCCGCAGTCGTGGGCCTCCGGCGGCCTGCTGATGCTGCTCGCGACCATGCTGGGGCTGCGCCCGTGCGCGGACAACCTGCTGGTGGACCCCGCGATCCCCGCCGGCTACGGCCGGATCGAGCTGCTCGACGTGCCCGGCCGGTGGGGCCGCACCGACGCGTACGGCCGGGAACGGGACGCCGGCCGGCGCCTGCGTGCCGCCTGAGCGCCGGTCAAGAGGGTGCCCCCGCCTTGTCGCAGGCGTCGACCGGGGGCACTTCCTTTCGTGGGGGGCGGCGGGAGAGCAGACGGTCGACGCCCACGAGGAGCAGGCCGAGCAGCCAGAACACGGTGGCGAACCCGAGCGCGCTGATCCCGACGCCGTCGTAGCCGAGCTGCCCGGCGTCGAGGAACGGATACGGGTAGCGGTGCACGACCAGCCCGCGTACCAGCGCGAACCCGAGGTAGCCCAGCGGGAACGCCAACCACCAGGCGGCGTACCGGGGGCGCAGCCGGCCGCGCCTGTCGAACAGCGCCCAGTCGGCGACCGCGAGCAGCGGCACCACCGTGTGCAGGAGCTGGTTGCCCCACCACTCGCCCGGCTCCCGGTGCGGCTG
This sequence comes from Micromonospora ferruginea, assembly GCF_013694245.2. Classification (NCBI taxonomy): domain Bacteria; kingdom Bacillati; phylum Actinomycetota; class Actinomycetes; order Micromonosporales; family Micromonosporaceae; genus Micromonospora; species Micromonospora robiginosa. Next base: position 3,404,405 of record NZ_CP059322.2, on the reverse strand, counting down.
GGTCATCGCGAACGGGCTGGCGGGGTTGGCCAGCACCAGGTGGTAGACCGTGCCGGTGATGGTGATGTAGAGGGTCACCGCGCCCTTCAGCACGCTGGGCGGCTCCGGCCGGTCGCGGGCCGCGCACCAGGCGGCGTAGCCGGCGAGGACGCCGACCGCCACGTTGCTCTGGATGGTGAAGTAGGGCAGCAGGCCGGTCACCGTGGCCGGGCCGAGCGCGGTGAGCACGACGCCGGCCACCACGCCGAGCACCACGGCCAGGCGGAGGAGGATCGCCGCGCGGCGACGCCTGGGGGTCATCGGCGCAAGTTACCAGCCGGTCGTCAGCCGGCGCGCCGGCCGGTCGGCTCGTTCGACCCGGGCACGGAGTGGCCCGGCGGTCTCGCGGAGCCGGACTGCCGGCCGGCCGGTGACCGGGCGGTGCCGGCGGTGGGGGCGGCCGGCGTGCGGGCGGCGCTGGACTCGGGGGCGGCGGTGCCGGACGGCGGTCCGCCGGTGCCCGGGTCGGGCACGCTCCGGGTCGGCGGCCCGGTGGGCGGGCCACCGCTCGGGCGGCCGGTCGGACCCACCGGCGAGCCGGAGGCGTCGAGCAGCGCGGTGCAGTAGCCGGGCACCCGGGCCGGGCCGCCGGCGGCCGCCACCAGGCCGGCGAAGGCCGGCGCGTCGAGGGCGCGCCCCCGCTCGCCCTCGGTGACGGCCCGGTAGGCGACGCAGAGCCCGGCCGGCGTCGACAGGTCGGGCGCCCCGGCGGTCGGGCCGGTGCCCGGGTGGGTGGGGCGGGCGGTGCGCGGCGGGCCGCTGGTCGGCGGCGCGCCGGCGGTGGTGCGGTCGGCCGACGGTGTCTCGTCCCAGGTGGTGCCGGGCAGGGTTCCGGTCGCGGCGGCCAGCGCGACACCGCCGGTGAGCGTCGCGATCAGGGCGGCGCCGGCGAGCTTGACGCTGAGCAGGGTGGCGAGACGTCGAGCGGGGCGGCCGTCCACGCCGACGTCGGCGGTCGGCCGGCGAACGGATCCGCCCGCCGCCTGCCCGACGCCCACGTGAGCCGCCGCCCGGGCCGCCCGGAACTCGGTGACCGCGGCCGCCTCGCCGGCCAGCTCGCCGGGCCGGGGCCCGGCCCGGACGGCGTCCAGGCACTCGACGAGCGCCCGGGGGCCGGCGGACCCGCCGCCGCGCGAACCGTCGAGCAGTCGCTCGACGGTTTCCTCGTCCAGGCGGGATGCGTCCATCTCGTGACCCTCAGCGCCGCGACCTGCCCGAGCGTCACACGTCGAGCCCCGCGCGGCGGGTGAGCCCGGTCACCAGAAGGCCGATTCCGGCACCGCCGGGCCGGTCAGCCCATGGTCTTCGCGCCGTCGATCGACTCGCGGATGATGTCGGCGTGCCCGGAGTGCTGGGAGATCTCGGCGATCAGGTGCAGCAGCACCCGGCGCACGGTCCAGGAGGCGCCGGGGGTGAACCACGGCTCGTCCGGCAGCGGGTGCGCGGCGTCCAGGTCGAGCGTGGCGACCAGCGCGTCCGTCTCGGCGGCCACCCGGTCGAACTCAGCCAGCAGCCCGGCCAGGGTGTCGCCCTCGACCATCCGGAACTGGCCGGCCCAGTCGACCGGCTCGCTGCGCATCGCCTCGGCGCCGCCCGTGGCGAAGCGCATCCAGCTCCGTTCGGTGCTCGCCACGTGCTTGACGATCCCGCCGAGGCACAGCTCGCTGGCCGTGCTGCGGCGCGCCGCCTGCTCGTCGTCGAGCCCCGCCACGGTCTGGCGCAGGAAGCCGCGGTGCCGGCGCAACGACTCGAGCAGGTCGGCCCGCTCGCCGGTGAGAACCTGGTCGGTGACGTCCATGTCGCTCGTTCCTTCCGATCGGAGATGCGAGGTCACCGTACGACGTCGCACCGACACGTCCACCGCTCCACACCGGAGCCTCCGGTTGCCGGTCGGTCCGGTTCGCGGTGAACTGAACGACATGGGTGTCATCAAGGTGGGCACGTCCTCGTGGGCCGACGCGATGCTGGTCCGCTCCGGCTGGTACCCGCGCGCCGCCAACACCCCGGCCGGGCGGCTGGGCTGGTACGCCGAGCACTTTCCACTGGTCGAGGTGGACACCTCGTACTACGCCGTGCCGGCGGTGGAGACCACGACGACCTGGGCGGACGCCACCCCGCCCGGCTTCACCTTCGACGTCAAGGCGTTCCGGCTGTTCACCGGCCACCACACGCCGGTCGACGCGTTGCCGAAGGACCTGCGTCCGGCCGGCGCGCCGAGCCGGATCCGCTGGCGCGACCTGCCCGCCGGGGCGTACGACGAGTTGTGGGCCCGGTTCCACGCGGCGCTGGCACCGCTCGCGGCGGCCGACCGGCTCGGCGCCGTGCTGCTGCAGTTCCCGCCCTGGCTGGCCCGCGGCGACGCGGCCCGGCGGCGGATCCTGGCCGCCGCGCAGCGGTGCCGGCCCCACCCGGTCACCGTCGAGCTGCGGCACTCCTCCTGGTTCGAGGACGACGCCGTGGTCGACACGGTGACGTTCCTGCGCGAGAACGGGCTCGGCTACGGCTGCGTGGACATGCCGCAGGGACACGTCTCCTCGGTGCCGCCGATCCTGGTCGCCACCACCGACCTGGCCGTGGTCCGGTTCCACGGCCACAGCGAGGCGTGGGAGAGCGGCGACAAGCGGGAGCGGTTCCGGTACGCCTACGGCGAGCGGGAGCTGCGGCACTGGTCGGTGCTGCTGCGCGAGCTGGCCGACGGGTGCGCCGAGCTGCACGTGCTGATGAACAACTGCTGCGGCGACCAGGCCCAGCGCGACGCCGCCCGCCTCGCCGACCTGCTCGGCGTGGTGCCCGCCGCCGCGCGGGCCTGAGGTTTCCCCGCCCACCTCGCGGGTACGGCCGGAACGACGGCGAGGGGGACACGTGGACGAGCGGCGGGACGAGAAGACCCCGGCGGACCGGGATCCGCGGGAGGCCGAGGAGGCGCACGGCGGCAGCATGGCGCCGGGCGCGGTGGACGACACCGGGCACCCGGTGGCCGATTCTCCGGTGCCGGCGAACGAGCAGGCCGCGCCGGGCCGCCCGGGTGAGGACGGCACCGGTTCCTAGGGCGAGCGCGAGGCAGGCGCTCGCGTGCACCGCGCGGCCGGTGACCCACCCCGATGTGGGTCACCGGCCGCGCGGTGGTCTCAGCGGCCGGAAGCGACCAGGTGCCGTCCGGCCGCGCCCACGGCGGCCATCTTGCCGAGGTTCTTCGGCGCGGACATCAGCCCGCCGGCCCGGTCCAGCATCCCGCGCAGCACCTGGGTCGGCTTCTGCTGCTCGCTCATGTACGCGGTCATCACGACCAGGGCGCCGGTCATCGCCGGCACCGCCCACTGCAGCAACTTCATCTGCCGTTGGCTGGCGGCGACGTTCGCCGGGGTGTGGTGGTTGGGCTCGGTGGTGCCCTCGACCGGCGGCCCGCCCGCCTTCTCCAGCCGCATGCCGACCAGCCGGCTGTAGCCGGTCACCGCCAGCGCGCCGACGGTCAGCGCGGTCTTCACCGCGCTCGCCTTGCCCACGCCGGACTGCCGGGCCATCCGCGGGCTCTCGGTGACCAGCTCGCCGACCGCGCCGGCCAGGTGGGCGCCGATCGCCGCCGCGTTCACCGGGGTCCACCGGGCCCACCCGGCCGAGGCCACCGGCAGCCGTTGGGTCGTGTCGTCGATTCGTGCCGCCGCGCCGTTGACGCCGAGCGCCCCCATCAGTGAGCCGCCGAACCAGGCCGCCAGGCCCAGGTCGTGCATCGAGCGCAACGCGGTATGCCGTTCGGACATCTGATCCCCCTCCGCCGTGTTCGGGCGGTGCGGCATACCCGTCCTCGGCGCGGTCACGCCCCCGAGTCGCGCGCGGGCAGCGAGCCGGCGAACGCGGCCACCCGGGCGGCCAGCGGCACGGCGGCGCGTACCCAGGTGAAGTGGTCGAGGCCGGCACCCGCCTCGGCGACCGTGTAGCGGTGCCGGGTCACCGGCGCGGCGGCCAGCTTGTCGCAGAGGTGGTCCAGCGTCTCGTGCGGCGTGTACTGGTCGTCGTCGACGCTGACCGCGAGCACCGGCGTCCGGATCCGCCGCACCGCCGCCTCCGCGTCCACCCCGTCGAGCGCCGGGAAACGCCCGGTGCGGGCGGTGTGCGCCCAGTCCCGGATCACCCCGCGCGCCTGCCGGCCGCCGAACCCCCAGCCCGGCCAGACGCCGAGCAGCCGGGCCGCCGCGGCGATGCCCTGGGTGTACGGCAGCACGCCCCAGCCGCGCCGCCCCGGATACCGCCGCCACCAGGGCAGGCCCACCGCCACCAGGGCCAGCCCGTCCACCCGGCCGGCGTCGTGCAGCGCCTGGTGCAGCACCGCGACCTGGCCGCCGAGGGAGTGCCCGAGCAGCACCCGGACGCGCCCGTCCAGGCGGGGTTTGAGCGCGTCCAGCACCGCGCCGACGTCGGTGGCCAGCTCGGCGTAGCCGTACCGGCAGGTGCGGGACGGGGCGGGGGTGCTCTCCCCGGTGCCGCGCAGGTCCGCCACGATCACGGCGAGCCCGGCGTCGCGCAGCGCGGCGGCGAACGGCCGGTAGTAGCGGGCGCGTACGCCCATGGCCGGCCAGATCAGCACCACCGGCGCGCCGGGCGGTCCGTCCGGTTCCGGGTGGATCTGCACGCCGATCCGTGCGCCGTCGACGTCCACGTACTCCTGGGTGTACTCACCGCTCACCGGACCAGCGTAGCTACCGGCGAGTAGCAAGGGCGGGCCGGACCCACGACGACGGCGGCCGTCCCCACCACCGCGGGCGCCGGCGGTGAAAACGACCCGTGTCGCGATCGGCGTCGACTGGTTAGGGTCTGGGCGTGAGGCTCAACCGGTCGACCGACATGGCGCTGCGGATCGCCATGCTGACCGCCGCGTCCCCGGTCCGCGCCACGGTGGACGAGCTGGCCACCCGGCTCGCGCTGCCCCGCAGCCACGTCGCCAAGGTGGTGCAACGGCTGCAGCGGCTCGGGGTGCTGGTGACCATCCGGGGCCGGTCCGGCGGGGTGGCCTTCGCCGAGCACGCCGGCGAGCTGACCGTCGGGCAGGTGGTCCGCGCGTTCGAGGGCGACGACGAGGTGGTCAACTGCACCGAACCGGCCTGCCCGCTGGTTACCGGCTGCCGGCTGCGCGGCGAGCTGCGCCGCGCCCAGGCCGCCTTCCTCGCCGTGCTCGACGGGGTACGCCTCGGCGACCTGGTCGACGGGCCGGCCGGCCCGCTCCTGCTCAGCCTCGGCGCGCTCCCCACGGCCCACTGATGGGCGTCTCCCACCCGATCTTCGCCCGCGTGTTCGCCCGGGCCAGCGTCGCCATGGACGACGCCGGCGTCGCCGCGCACCGCCGCCGGCTGGTGGCCGGGCTGCGCGGCCTGGTGGTCGAGGTCGGCGCCGGCAACGGGCGCAACCTGGCGCACTACCCGCCGGCCGTCGACCACGTGCTCGCCGTGGAGCCGGAGCCCCGGCTGCGGGCCCTCGCCGAGGCCGCCGGCTCCGCCGCCCGGGTGCCGGTGACCGTGGCCGCCGGCCTGGCCGAGGCGCTGCCGGTCGCCGACGGCGCCGCCGACGCGGTGGTCCTCTCGCTGGTGCTCTGCTCGGTGCCGGACCAGGGGGTCGCGCTCGGCGAGGCGCGCCGGATCCTCCGACCCGGCGGCGAGCTGCGCTTCTACGAGCACGTGGTGGCGCAGACGCCGGGCCTGCGCCGGGCCCAGCGCATCGCCGACGCGACGCTCTGGCCGCTGTTCTGCGCCGGCTGCCACACCGCCCGCGACACGCTGGCCGCGATCCGGTCGGCCGGCTTCACGATCACCGACGTCGACCGGTTCCGCTTCCCCCCGTCCGGTGTCCCGGCTCCGGCCTCGCCGCACGTGCTCGGCGTCGCGACCCGACCCTGACCGGTCCCGGCGCGGGCCGGCGCCCCGGCGCGGGGACGCCGACCCTGCCGTCAGCCGACCGAGATCGTGCCGTCCGGGGCCCGTACGCAGGCGACGGTGCGGGCGGCGGCCACCGCCGCGCCGGTCAGGCACCGGCCGAGCACCTGGTGGCCGGCCGCGCTCGGGTGCCACGACTCCTGGCAGGTCTGGAAGTAGGTGCCGCAGGCGTTCGCGATCCGCTGGATGTCCAGCTTGTCGTAGCCGGAGAGGCTGGTGACGAAGACGCCGCTCGGGCCGTCCATCAGCCGGATCGGCGTGGCCAGCGCGTTGGCCGGGCTGCCCGCCGACTCGCACAGCCGCGCCCCGTCGAACGCCCGCTGCACGTTCAGGTAGACCAGGTCGTCGTTCGGGAACTCGCCGGCCAGGGTGCCCCGCACGGAGCCGACCAGGGAACCGAGCCCCTGGGAGAAGCGCTGCCCCGGCGCCAGGCTGGCCCGGTGGATCGGGCAGCCGGCCGCGTACCGCTCGGCGCCCAGGGCGCGGAACTTGTCGCGGGTGTCGTCCCGGCTGTCCTCACTCCAGTAGCTCTGCTCCAGCTCGTACGGCAGCGGGTTGGTGTAGTCCTGGAACACCACCCGGTGCTGGCCGTCCGCGTCGACCTCGTCGAGCGTGGTGAGCAACTGCCGCAGCGCCGCCGTGGTCTCCGCGGTGGCGGCCGAGAACTGCGCGGCGGTGCCCAGGTCGGCGTCGGTGCACGGCTTCTGCTCCACCGGCCCGCCCAGGTAGGCCCAGAACTCCCACCACCCGGTCCAGGCGTCGGCGATGAACCGGTTGGCGCACTTCTCCGCCACGCTGCCGAACGTGAACGAGCTGTTGTTCGAGCCGAGCCCCACCAGCACCAGGTCGATGTCGTGGGTGCGGGCCACCGATCGGAGCTGGTCGAGCTGGGCGGCGACCTGCCGTCCCTTGGCCCGGGTGGCCGAGGCGTTGGCGATGTCGTACGGCTGCCCGCCCGAGCAGGCCAGGTTGAACCGCGCGGCGATGCCCGGCAGCTCGGCCCGGAACAGCGAGGCGTTCGGCGAGCGGTGGCAGAAGTAGGCGTTGGCGTTCGCCGCCGACCAGCCGGGGAAGCCCTGCGCGACGCCGTTGACGTCGACCACCGGGGCGTACCCGCCGGCGCCTTCGCCGCTGATGAAGCTGTCACCCAACGCCACCGCGGCGGTGGGCAGCGCCGCGGCGGCGGGGCCGGCCGGGGCCACGGCGGCCGGCAGCGCCACCGTGGCGAGCGCCAGCGCCGCCGCGAACACGGAACGACGGAACACGGACATGCCCCACCTCACCCTCACCCATCGAAACATGAAAGATTCTTCAGGGGAGCGATCAGATCACGGGCGTGTGACGGGCGTCAATGGCCGGACACCGGCTCAGCCCCGCCGGAACTCCGCGCGCCAGCGCAGCCCACCGTCCGGGGCGGTGATCTCCTCGATCCGCGCCGCGGTCAGCCCGCCCACGCCGAACGACTCGACCTCGGCCCGGGTCAGCGGCCACGGCGGCCCGTCCACCGCCTCGTCCGGACGCCGGCCCGCCGCGATCACCAGCAGCAGCCCGCCCGGCGCCACCAGCCGCCCCACCGCCGCCGTCGCGGCCGCGCGCAGGTCGACCGGCAACGCCTGCACGTTCATGCTCTCCAGCACCAGGTCGAAGCCGTCCGACCACGCGGCCGGCGGATCGAACAGGTCCGCCACCTCGTAGCGGACCGCCGAACCCGCGTGCCGCCGCCGCGCCTCCCGCACCGCGCTCGGGGCGACGTCGAACGCGACCGTGTCGAAGCCCAGCCCGGCCAGGTGCTCCGCGTCCCGGCCGAAACCGCACCCGACCACCACCGCGCGGCGACCGGAGCCGTCCGGCCGGACCCGCGCGGTCCACTCCGCGACCAGCGAGTGCGGCGCCGCCAGATCCCAGGGCACCTCCGCCGTGCCGCGCCCGGCCTCCGCGTAGAGCCGCTCGAACCGGCCGATCGAGTCACCGCCGGCCGCCGGCCGGGAAGACGCCGAGCCGGTCACGTCGTTGTCACCCACGGATGCCTCCTCGCCCCGGGCGCCGCCGCGGCGGCGACGGCACGAACCCGGCCCGCAGGGTAACCGGACAACGCACCGCACCCGGTGACACGGACCTGTCGGAGCGCCGGGCTAGGCTCGCTGCGGCGCGCCGCGCCCGGCGATCGCCGTGGGGCACCACACGGTGAACGGCACCACACCGCCGAGACCTGGGAGTACGACCAGTTGACCGCACAGCCTGAGACGCTCTACGGGGCCGACGACCTGACCCACCTGGAGGGCCTCGACGCCGTCCGCAAGCGCCCCGGCATGTACATCGGCTCGACCGACAGCCGTGGCGTGGGTCACCTCGTCAACGAGATCCTCGACAACTCCACCGACGAGGGTGTCGCGGGTCACGCCACCGCCGTCGACGTGATCCTGCACGCCGACGGTTCGGTGCGGGTCGACGACGACGGCCGCGGCATCCCCACGGACGTGCACGCCAAGTCCGGCATCTCCGGCGTCGAGCTGGTCCTCACCCGCCTGCACGCCGGCGGCAAGTTCGGCGGCTCCGGCTACAAGACCTCCGGCGGCCTGCACGGCGTGGGCGCCTCGGCGGTCAACGCGCTGTCCCGCCGCTTCGACGTCACCGTCCGCCGCGGCGGCAAGGTCCACGCCATGTCGTTCCGCCACGGCGTACCCGGGATCTTCGACGGCGACGGCCCCGACGCGCCGTTCACCCCCGGCCCCGGCCTGCAGATCGCCGGCGCGATCAAGCGCGGCCAGCGCACCGGCACCTCGATCCGCTGGTGGCACGACCCCCGTTACTTCGAGACCGGCGCCGCGCTCGACACCGAGGCGGTCCGGCTCAAGCTGCGCAACACCGCCTTCCTCGTCCCCGGCGTGGCCTACCGGCTGCGCGACGAGACCGGCGAGGAGGTGGTCGAGGAGCGGTTCCACTTCCCCGACGGCCTGACCGACATGGTGGAGTTCCTCGCCCCGGCCGGCGACCGGCCGGTCTCCGGCACGCTGCTGGTCACCGGCGAGGGCACCTACCGCGAGAACGCCGCCGACGCCAACGGCGTGATGCAGTCCAACGTGCAGCGCCGCGCCGAGGTCGAGATCGCGTTCCGCTGGGGCACCGGCTACGACCGCACCGTCGAGTGCTTCACCAACACCATCCGCAACGCCCACGGCGGCACCCACCGCAAGGGCTTCGAGCGGGCCCTGGCCCGCACCCTCGCCGAGGCCGCCCGCAGCACCCGCGGCCTGCTCAAGCCCAAGGAGGACGCGCCCACCCTGGACGACGTCCTGGAGGGCATGACCGCGGTGGTGCACGTGCGCATCCCGGAGCCGCAGTTCACCTCGCAGACCAAGGACGAGCTGTCCACCGCCGGCATCACGAAGGTGCTGCAGGGGCTGGTCGAGGCGCACCTGAAGAGCTGGCTGGACGACCGCCGCACCAAGGCCGAGGCCCGCACGGTGCTGCAGAAGATCGTCGACGCGGCCCGGGTCCGGCTGACCCAGAAGCAGCAGAAGGACGCCGCCCGCCGCAAGACCGCGCTGGAGGGCGCGGCCATGCCGGCCAAGCTGGTCGACTGCCGCGCGTCAGGCATCGACAGAAGCGAACTGTTCATCGTGGAGGGGGACAGCGCCCTCGGGACGGGGCGCCTCGCCCGATCCTCCGAATACCAGGCGCTTCTTCCGATCCGCGGCAAGATCCTCAACGTGCAGAAGGCCAGCCTCCAGCAGGTGCTGGACAACGCCGAGTGCGCGGCGATCGTGCAGGTTCTCGGCGCCGGCTCCGGGCGCACGTTCGACCTGTCCACCCTGCGCTACGGCCGGGTGCTCATCATGGCCGACGCGGACGTCGACGGCGCGCACATCCGGACGCTGCTGATCACGCTCTTCGCCCGCTACATGCGGCCGCTGATCGAGGCCGGCCGGCTCTACGCAGCGATGCCGCCCCTGCACAAGATCACCACGAAGGGTCGCAACCCGCAGACCACCTACACTTACACCCAGGCCGAGATGGAGGCGACGGTCCGCAAGCTGGAGAAGGCCGGCAAGCAGATCGTCACCCCGATCCCGCGCTTCAAGGGCCTCGGTGAGATGGACGCCGACGAGCTGTGGGAGACCACCATGAACCCGGCCACCCGGGCGGTCCGGCGGATCACGCTCGACGACGTCGAGGCCGCCGAGCGCATCCTCGAACTGCTCATGGGCGAGAAGGTCGAGCCCCGCCGCAACTGGCTGATCGACTCCGCCGACCGCGTCGACCGCGACGCCATCGACGCCTGACCACCGCGTTCGTTTCGGAAGGAAGCTGCACCATGGCACGCCGCAAGGACGACCGCGCCAAGGCGGACCTCTCCGCCTTCGACCAGGCCGGCGCCCGGGTCTTCGACAACCCGCTGGTCACCGAGGTTTCCGACTCCTATTTGGAATACGCGTTCTCGGTCATCCACTCCCGCGCCCTGCCGGACGCCCGGGACGGCCTCAAGCCGGTGCACCGGCGCATCCTCTGGTCGATGCACGAGCAGGGCCACCGCCCCGACCGGGGACACGTCAAGTCAGCCCGGATCGTCGGCGACGTGATGGGTAAATACCACCCGCACGGCGACACGGCCATCTACGACGCGATGGTGCGGCTGGCGCAGGACTTCTCGCTCAACGCCCCGCTGATCGACGGGCACGGCAACTTCGGGTCGCCGGACGACGGCCCGGCCGCGGCGCGCTACACCGAGGCCCGGATGTCGCGGGAGGCGATGCTGCTCGTCGGCGAGCTGGGTGAGGACACCGTCGACGTCGAGCCCAACTACGACGGCTCGCTGGTCCAGCCCACCGTGCTGCCGGCCGCCTTCCCCAACCTGCTGGTCAACGGCGCGTCCGGGATCGCGGTCGGGATGGCGACCAACATGATCCCGCACAACCTCGCCGAGGTCGTGCAGGCCGCCCGCTGGCTGATCAACCACCCGGACGCCACGCTGGACCGGCTGATGGAGTTCGTCCCCGGCCCCGACCTGCCCACCGGCGGGTTGCTGCTCGGCCTGGACGAGGTGCGCCGGGCGTACGAGACCGGGCGTGGTGTGGTGCGGATGCGGGGCCGGGTGCAGATCGGCCCGCTGGAGGGCAGCCGCGGCCGGCAGGCCATCACGGTCACCGAGCTGCCCTACGGCGTCGGCGCCGAGAAGGTCATCGCGGCGATCACGAACGAGGTCAACAAGACCAAGCGGCTGACCGGCATCGCCGACGTCAAGGACCTCACCGACCGGGAGAACGGCACCCGCCTGGTCGTCGAGTGCAAGGTCGGCGTCAACCCGCAGGCGTTGCTGGCCGACCTCTACCGGCTCACCCCGCTGGAGCAGTCGTTCGGGGTGAACAACTTGGTGCTGGTGGACGGCCAGCCGCGCACGCTCGGGCTCAAGGAGCTGCTCGAGGTGTTCCTGTCGCACCGCTACGAGGTGGTGACCCGGCGCAGCGCCTACCGCAAGCGCAAGCGGGAGGAGCGCCTGCACCTGGTGGACGGCCTGCTGATCGCCCTGCTCGACATCGACCGGGTGGTCAAGCTGATCCGGGCCAGCGAGGACGCCCAGGCGGCCAAGGACGGCCTGATGCAGAAGTTCCGGCTCTCCGAGATCCAGGCGACCTACATCCTGGACACGCCGCTGCGCCGGTTGACGAAGTACGACCGGCTGGAGCTGGAGGCCGAGCAGGACAAGCTGCGCGGCGAGATCGCCGAGCTGTCGACGATCCTGGACGACCCGAAGGTGCTGCGGAAGCTGGTCTCCGACGAGCTGGCCTCGGTGGTGAAGCAGTTCCCCGCCGAGCGGCGCACCACGCTCGTCGACGGCGACCTGAAGGAGGTGCTGGCGGCGTCGGTGCCGGCCGGCCCGCTGGAGGTGGCCGACGACCCGTGTCAGGTGATCCTCTCCGCGACCGGGTTGGTGGCGCGGACCGCGGCCGAGTCGGAGGAGGCGGCCGAGGCGCGGCGACGCAGCGGCCGGGTCAAGCACGACGCGGTACGCGCGGTGGTGCACTCCACCGCGCGGGGGCGGGTGCTGCTGGTGACCAGCGCCGGCCGGGCGTTCAAGATCGACGTGTTGCCGTTGCCGGTGTTGCCGGAGCAGTCCGGCACGGTGTCGCTGCGCGGCGGCATGTCGGCCGCCGAGCTGGCGCCGTTGGCGCCGGGGGAGACGGTCGTCGGGCTGGCGCCGCTGGGCGCGTCCGCCGCCGGCTCGCCCGGTCTGGCGCTGGGCACGCGGCAGGGCGTGGTCAAGGTGTGCGCGCCGGACTGGCCGGTCCGGTCGGACGAGTTCGAGGTGATCTCGCTGCGCGAGGGCGACGAGGTGGTCGGTGCGTCCTGGCTGACCGACGGCGCCGAGACGCTGGCGTTCGTCTCCTCGGAGGCATCGCTGCTGCGCTTCGCGGCGTCGCTGGTGCGGCCGCAGGGCGTCAAGGGCGGCGGGATGGCCGGCATCAGCCTGCCCGCCGGGGCGCGGGCGGTGTTCTTCGGCGCGGTCCGCACCGACGACGCGCAACACGGTGAGCCGATGGTGGTCACCTCGACCGGTGCCACGGTCAAGGTGACGCCGTTCAAGGCGTACCCGGCGAAGGGGCGGGCGACCGGCGGGGTGCGCGCCCAGCGGCTCCTCAAGGGTGAGACGGACCTGTCCGTGGCCTGGATCGGCCCGCGCCCGGTGGGTGCGACGGCGACCGGCGACCCGGTGGAGCTGCCCCCGGCGGACCCGCGCCGCGACGGCTCCGGCTTCGCCGTCATGCTCGGCCCCACCGTCGTAGGCCACCACATCGACCGCGACTGACCCCACCCCACCCCACCCCGCCCCGCCCCCGCCCCGCCCCGCCCCGCCCCGCGTCGATCTTGCAGTTTCGGCCCGGATATTTCGGGCTAAGCCGGGCAAAACCCGGGCCGCAAGTGCAAGATCCACGCGGCGGGGTGGGGTGGGTGGGGTCAGAGGTCGGGGTCGGGGAGAGCTCGGGGGCGGGGGTGGTGCCGCGTAGGTGGGCTGTCAGGCGCATGCCGTGGTGGATCGCCAGCGCGGCGGCGGTGCCCAGGGCGATGCCGTTGAAGGACAGGTCGCCGGCGGTCAGCGTGTAGTTGGCGGCGCCGACGATGACCGCGACCGCGGCGGTGAACAGGTTGACCGGGTCGTGGAAGTCGACCCGGTTCTCGATCCAGATCCGGGCGCCCAGCACGGCGATCAGGCCGTACAGCGCGGTGGTGGCGCCGCCGAGCACGCCGGCCGGCACGGTGAGGATCAGCGCGCCGAACTTCGGGCAGAGCCCGAGCAGGATCGCCGCGCCGCCGGCCACCCAGTACGCGGCCGTGGAGTAGACCCGGGTCGCCGCCATGACGCCGATGTTCTCCGCGTAGGTGGTGGTGCCGGAGCCGCCGCCGGAGCCGGCCAGCACGGTGGCGAGGCCGTCGCCGAGGAACGCCCGGCCCATGTGCCGGTCGAGGTTCTCACCGGTCATCGCGGCCACCGCCTTGACGTGCCCGGCGTTCTCCGCGATCAGCACCAGGATCACCGGGATGACCAGCACCACGGCCCGCAGGCTGAAGCTGGGCGTGTGGAACTCCGGCAGCCCGACCCAGGCCGCCTGCCGCAACCCGGTGACCGCCTGCTGGTCGAGCTGGCCGGTCACCGCGGCGAGCAGCCAGCCGACCACCACGCCGAGCAGGATCGACAGCCGGGCCAGGAAGCCGCGGAACGCCACGGTGGTGACCAGGATCGCCAGCAGGGTGACCACGGCGATCAGCGGCTGGGCCTTGACGCCGGTGCCCGCGCCGCCGCCGTCCCAGGCGACCGGCGCGAGGTTGAGCCCGATCAGCGCGACGATCGCGCCGGTCACCACCGGGGGCATCAGGGCGTCGATCCAGCGCGCGCCGGCCACGTGCACCACCACGCCGACCAGTGCCAGCGCCACGCCGGCGACCACGATCCCGCCGAGCGCCGCGCCGATGCCGCCGTCGGTCTTGGCGGCGATCACCGGGGCGATGAACGCGAACGACGACCCGAGGTACGACGGCAGCCGGTTGCCGGTGACCAGCAGGAACAGCAGCGTGCCCAGGCCGGAGAAGAAGAGCGTGGTGGCCGGCGGGAAGCCGGTGATGAGCGGGACGGTGAAGGTGGCGCCGAACATGGCGACCACGTGCTGCACGCCGACCCCGACCGTGCGCGGCCAGGAGAGCCGTTCGCCGGGGTGGACCACGTCGCCGGGGCGTACCGAGCGGCCGTCGCCGTGCACGGCCCACCGGGGGAACTGGGTCATCGCCTCACCCTTCACATCTGTGGTGACGGGGTGTGATCGACCCTGGGAGTTGTTTCTAGCACGGGGCGGGGTCAGGCCACCCCGGCAGGGCGGAACTGGACGCTGACCCGGGGGCCGATCGGTCGGGCGGTCTTCGGCACCGCGTGCTCCCAGGTGCGCTGGCAGGAGCCGCCCATCACCACCAGGTCGCCGTGGCCGAGCGGGAAGCGCAGGCTGGCGCCGCCTCCGCCGCGCGGGCGCAGCAGCAGCGGGCGGGGGGAGCCGAACGAGACGATCGCGACCATGGTGTCGGTGTGCGCGGAGCGGCCCTGGGTGTCGCCGTGCCAGGCGACGCTGTCCCGGCCGTCGCGGTAGAGGCACAGGCCGGCGGTGACGAACGGTTCGCCCAGCTCGGGCGCGTAGTGCCGGGTGAGCGCGTCGCGGGCGGCGGTGAGCACCGGGTGCGGCAGCGGCCGGCCGCCAGCGTACCAGCAGAGCAGGCGGGGCACGTCGACCTCGGTGTCGTACATGGTGCGGCGCTCGGCCCGCCACGGCACCTCGTGGCGCAGCGTGTCGAGCACCGCGTCGGAGCCCCGCACCCAGCCGGGCAGGTGGTCGACCCAGGCGCCCCGGCTCAGCTCGTGCCGGCGCACGGCGAGCGGGCCCAGGGTCGGGCCCTGCTCGGCCAGGTCGAGCATCGAGGGCTGGTACGCGTTGCCGGACACGCCTGTGATCGTACAGGCGTACGACCGCTCAGCGGCGCAGCAGCCGGCGGACCGGGTCCGGGACGGCCTGCTTGATACGTTCGCGCAGCCCCTGCGCGCGCAGGGCGCGGACGGTGGCGGCGAGCTCGCGGTTCTCGTCGCGGAGCCGCTGGATGCGGACCAGCAGCTCGTCCGGCCCGGTGGCGGCGGCCGGGCGGACGGCCGGCGGGAACACGGTCTCCGCGACCTGCCGGTCGAACGCGGCGGCGCTGTCGCCGTCGGCGAACGAGGTGCCGAGGTCGTGCTTGGCCAGGAACGCGGTGATGGCGTCGAAGCGGGCCCGGTGGCCCCCGGTCAGCGCGGTGTAGTCGGCCTCCGCGTAGAGGTCGGCGGCGTCGACGTCGGCCGGCACGTCCCGCATGATCCGGTGCGGGATGTCGAAGTAGCGGGCCAGTTCCAGGGTCCGCGAGTCGTGCGCGAAGAGGTAGCCGGGGGTGCCGGAGACCAGTGCCGTGATGGTGCCGTGGATCCGGGTGCCGAAGTTGAAGTCGAAGCCGGACAGGTGCGACATCCAGGTCCACGGGTCGACGAACATCCGCACCTTGTCCTCGACGAAGAGCGGGTGCGAGGCGTGCAGCGGCATCTCGCTGCTCTTGCCCCGGTGCTCGGGCGCGTCGCCGTAGAGCAGGGTGCCGAGGGTCCGCAGGTCCTGCGGGACGTAGCACAGGTTCGGGTAGCGCTCACGGTGCCGGCGGACGACCGGGGCCATCGAGGAGACGTACGGGGAGATGGTCAGCGCGATCCGGTCGTCGGTGGTCAGCTCCGGCCGGTTCTTCGCCAGCCGGAAGTCCGCGCCGTGCAGGAACATCGACGGGCAGCCGATCTGCTCCACCGCGGAGAAGCCGAGGGTACGCAGGTAGCTCTCGGTGATCTCGCCGCGCACCCCGATGCTGTGCGAGCGGTCGAGCACCGCCCGGCAGAACGCGCTCACCGGCTCGTCGATCTGGCGCAGGTACTCCCGGTCGCCGTCGACGTTCGTCTGCACGCCGACGCCGAGGACCACCACCGGGATCTTCAGCCGCTCGATCAGCCGGGTCATCGGTTCGAGGCGGTTGATGAAGCTGCGGCGGAACGCGTTGGCCAGTGGGACGACGAAGACGTCGTACCGTTCGTTGATCTCGTCGGCGTCGCGCGGGTCGGCGAGCTTGCGGGTCGAGGTGACCTCCGCCGTGGAGGTGGCGAGCAGCTTGTTCGCGGCGTGGCTGAAGACCAGGTTGCCGGTGTTGTCGCTGATCCAGTTGCCGGCGAAGGTCTCCTCGGGCGTCAGGACGTCGAACGGGCCCTTGCGGGCGCGGAGGAGGATCCGCTGGTGCATCCGGTCGCTCACCTTCCGATTCGGCCCGGCGGGCGCCGGGGGCCCGCGCGTGCGGGAACGGAAATCCTATCCGCCGCCGGCCGGGGGCCCTCGCGACGCCGCCGGACCGGAGCGGGTCGGCCACCACCCGGTAGGGTGCCCGGGATGACCAGTGCCCCGACCACCGTGCGCGCGCCGCGGCTGCCGTCGCTGACCGGGCTGAGGTGGGTCGCGGCCCTGCTGGTCTTCGGCTTCCATGCGGGCACCATGCGGATCATCGCCGAGCCCGGGTGGAAGGCGGTGATGGACAAGACCTTCAGCCTCGGCCTCTCCGGCGTCGAGTTCTTCTTCATCCTCAGTGGATTCGTGCTGGTCTGGTCGTACCGCGACGGCGAGCGCGGGTGGACGTTCCTGCGCCGCCGGTTCGCCAAGATCTACCCGAACCACGTGGTGACGTTCCTGGCGGCGCTGGCCGTGGCGGCCTGGTTCGCCGACCCGGTCCTGCCCTGGGCGGCGATCGGCAACCTCTTCCTGGTCCAGGCGTGGATCCCGCTCAACGGCTACTTCTACAGCGTCAACAACGTGAGCTGGTCGCTCTCCTGCGAACTGGCCTTCTACCTGTGCCTGCCGCTGGTGGTGCCGTGGCTGCGCCGGGCGCGTACCGGGATGCTCCGGGCCGTGCTGGTCGCCGCGCCGCTGCTCATCCTGGCGCTCTGGCCCGGTCAGCACCTGGTGCCCGAGGACCAGCGGTGGTGGTTCACCCAGATCTTCCCGGTCACCCGGTCCTTCGAGTTCTGGATGGGCGCGGCCGCCGCCGAACTGATGCGCCGCCACCGCTGGCGGGGTCCCGACCTCACCGTGGCGAGCCTGCTGTTCGTCGCCACCTGGGTGGTCGCCGCGCTGTGGATCCCGGCCGAGTTCTGGGCGGCGCTGCTCGCCGTGGCGTACCTGCTGGTCATCGCCGCCGCGGCGGACGCCGACGTGCGGGGCCGGCGGACTCCGTGGCGGTCCCGCCCGATGGTCTGGCTCGGCGAGGTCTCGTTCGCGTTCTACCTGGTCCACGTGCTGGTCATGGTGACCGTCCTGCGGCTCACCGGCGACTGGGGCACCGGGTTGACCGGTTGGCGGGGCCCGGTCGCCGTGCTCGGCTTCCTGCTGCTCACGCTGGCGCTCGCCGCCGCCCTGCACCGCTGGGTGGAGGTGCCGATGATGCGCCGCCTCGGCCCGTCGCGCCGGGTCCGCCGTGCGCCGGCCCCCGCCGCGCCGGGCGTGCCGGCGCCGCGACCGGCCGCCGACGACGCCGTCCGCTCGATCGAGTACGCCGGGCGGCGCCGGCCGGACTGAGCCGCGCGGCCCGCCCAGCGACGTCACGACACGCCGGACGGCGATGCGGCGCGGCGGCATCGGCGGTAATTTGTACCCGTGCTTCCGATCGCGCTCACCTGTCCCGTGTGGTGGGTGGCGCGCTGGGTCGCACGGATGCTGGCCAGCCTGGCCGTGGTGGTCGCCTTCTCGATCGGCGCCGCCGCGCTGCCGGCCGGCGTCTCCGCGGCGGCACCGGCGTCGACCGGCACCGCCGCCGGCCTGACGGCCCACGCCACCGCCGGATGGCAGCGCGGCACCGACGCCCAGCGGCACGACGACGCCACCGCCGGATGGCAGCGCGGCACCGACGCCCAGCGGCACGACGACGCCAACGCCGAACGGCAGCGTGGCCTCGCCGCCGCGCGGCAGGGCGCCCCCACCGGTGTGACCGAGCCACAGCCGGAGAGCGCCGCCGTGCCGCCCTCCCGCCGGCTCCCGCTGCCCGGCGGTCAGCCGCCGGCGCCGGCCGGCCCGCGGGCCCCGCCCGCCCGCTGACCCGCCGCGGGTCCGGCCCGCGCCCCTCCACCCGAACCTCACCCCGCACCCGCCCTCGGCGTTTCGGCGGCGCCCGTACCCGCCCGGCCCGTGCGGATCTTCCCGCTTTCGTCTCCCGTGAGGTGCCGACCATGTCGCAGACCGTTCTCCTCAACTTCCTCACCGCGGTTCCCGAGGCCGCCGCCATCTGGTCGGCGCTGATCGTGCTCGCGCTCGCCCTGCTCGCCGTGCTGGTCGCCCGCCCGGAGCGGGACGGCGCGACCGAGGTCGAAGCCGACCCGGTCGACGCGGACACCCTCCACCGCGCCGACCTCGCCCGATACGCCGACGAGGTGGCCGTGGCCGCCGCCGGAGCCGCCCAGACCGCACATCGCCGCCGCGAGCGGTGGCTGGCCGCGCAGACCGAGGCGGACCGGGCCTGGGCGGCGTACGACGAGGCGGACACCGCCGCCCGCCGCCTGGCCGCCGCCGGCGCGCTGCCCGCCCCGCACACGCCACACACCCCGACCGAGTACGCGGCACGGGAACGCTGGCTGCACCACGCCGCCATGTCGGCGCACTGGCGGGGCGACCTGACCGCCCGCCAACTCGCCGACGTGCTGGCCCACCGCAACGGGTGGGACCCGCGCCGCCACCCGGCCGAGCAGGAGATCGTGCTGGCCCGCACGGTCCGTGACGGGCGTCGGGCCGGCTGGGAGACTGCCGCCGAGCGGGAGCGCCTGGCGTGGCGGGACGCCGAACTGGCCGCCGAGTCGGCCCGCACGCTCGCCGCCGAGGCGTACGCGGCAGCCGTCGCGCTGCGGCCCGTGCCGGCGTCCCGGGCCCCGGCCGCGACCCGCGTCCCGGCGACGGCGGCCGTGCGGAGCGCCCGCTGGCGTCCGGCCCGGGTGGGCTGAGCCGACGACCTCGGCCGAATCGTTACCGAGTGTGGTGAGCCCGGTCACGGGCGCCGTCCGACCGGCGACGGCCGGACCCGATGACCGGTGCTGCGCCTGCTGCCCGTTTCTCCGCCGGCCGGATGTCCCCCTTTTGGGCGGACAGCTACCGGCGTAGCCGCTCGTCCCATTGAGGGGCATCGGTGACCGGCTGCACCGAATCCGTAGTCGCCCCGCACGTTTCCGCAGGTGGCGGCGCTTGGCAGGGCGTTTACCCGCCGGTAGTGTCGGCGCGTCCGGTGCGGTTGACGGTCGCAGATGGCGACGCCGTGCCGACCCGCCTAATCGTGCACACACGAACCGGGGACCCACAGCAACACCGGGGTGAATCCGCGCGCCACGGCCGCGGTAGGGCGTACTTCCCGCCCGAATCCGTCAGCTAACCCGGTCGGCGGCCACGGAAGGAGTTCCGCCTCGTGCCCTCCACCCCCCGATCGTCCCCCGCCTCCACGGCCACCGGGTACCGGCGCTCGCCTGACCGGCGACACGTCCCCCGACCCCTGATCGCCCGGCAGCCCGGGCGTCGCTTCCGCGGCCCTGCCGCCCGCCAGCGCGTGTGAGTTCCTCCGCGCGCCGGGCCGGCGCGTGCCGCTCACCCCCGTGGAGGAACCACCGTGAAGCACCACCTGAAGCGTCAACTGCGGCGTCTCGCCACCGAGCGCCCGTACCAGATCATCGCCGGCTCGGCAGCGGCCCTCGTGCTCGCGAGCGGCACCGGCGCCGCCCTCGCCGCCACCGACGACGCCCCGGTCCGCCAGGAGAACACCGCCTCGGTGGCCGACCTCGGCGCCCGGCTCGGCGACACCGCCAGCCGCAGCGAGGCCCGGATCGCCGTCCCGGCCCCGAGCACGTCGCCCAGCGCCACGCCCAGCGCGTCGCCCCGGCCCAGCGCCTCGGCCTCGGCGAAGGCTGCCGACCCGGACACCACCCGCACGGCCAAGCCGAAGCCGCCGTCGAGCCGGACGCTCGACTACGACTACCAGGCGCAGACCACCTACTACTACTGCGGTCCGGCCGCCGTGCGCAACGCGCTCAGCGCCAACGGCATCGAGCGCAGCCAGGACACCCTGGCCGTCGCCCTCGGCACCACCGAGATGGGCACCAACTCCGCCGAGGACACCACCCGCGTCCTCAACCAGCAGGTCAAGGGCAACCCGTACCGGACCCGCATGATCCCGGGCTCGGCCACCCGAGCGCAGATCGACCAGCTCCAGGCCGACGTCGTACGGGCCGTCAGCAACGGCCGGGCCGTCGTCTCGAACATCGTCGGCGACGCCACCGACACCAACGGCGGCTGGCACTCGTTCCCGGGCGGCCACTACATCGCCGTGGTCGGCTACAAGAACGACGGCCGGACCGTGCGGATCGCCGACTCGGCCGACCCGTCGCTGCCGTCGTACTGGGTCAGCACGATCGACCTGGCGAACTGGATGGCCACGCGCGGTTACTCCGCCTGACCTCTTTCTTCGGTACGCGTGAAGGCCGGCACCCGTTTCGGGGTGCCGGCCTTCTTCGCGCTTACTTGGTCCAGTGCTGGGCGACGAGGTCGGTGGCCTGCTTCTCCCACTGCGCGTAGGCGTCCGGGTAGGCGGAGACCTGCACGGTCTGCGCGGCGTCGGTCAGGGGCATGTCCTGCCAGCCGTCGACCTGCTTCAGCCCCTTCAGGAAGGCCAGGGTGGAGTGCTCGGGGTCGGTGATCTCCTCCGGCGTACCCCAACCACTGGAGGGGCGCTGCTGGAACAGGCCCAGCGAGTCATGGTCGTTGCGGTCGCCGAGGTGGCCGAGGTTCTCCAGCTTCGACTCCTGCAGGCTGGTCGCGATCGAGATGACCGCGGCCCGCTCGGGCAGGCCGGCCTTCTTCGTCGCGGCGATGATCGCCTTGGCGTTGGCGGTCTGCTCGTCGTTGAGGGTGATGGTGGACTGCTCGCCCTGCACGGTGGCCGTCACCGGCTTGGCGGCGGCGTGCGCGGGGGTGTCGGCGTGGGCGGCGATCGGGCCGGCGAACACGCCACCGGTGAAGGCCAGACCAGCGATACCGAGGATGCTCTTGCGCAGGATCGTGTTCATGGTGGGCTCCATTCGGGGGTCAACACACCCTCGCGGGGGACGGGGGTGCGGGCACCGTCAGGCGCTCGAAAAGGTCAGGGGGTTTCCGGCGTGGGCGCGGAGCGCGGGGCTCGTCGCGGGGGCCGGGAGTGTGTGTAACGACCGGCCGGCCACCACCATTCCCGGGGACCGTCACCATCGTGGGGCGAAGGCTGCGGGTCAGTCGGCTGGCCCGATAGATGCGGGCCGGCTGACCCCCGGGGATCCAGGGCTGGCGGCGCGGGGACGCTCACCTGGCTCGGGTCGTTCGCCCGGTTGCCCGGCTCGGGGCATTCACCCGGTCGCTCGACTCGGGGCGTTACCCGGTCGCTTGGCTCGGGGTCGTTCACCCGGTCGCCTGGCTCGGTCGTTCACCCGGTTACAACGCCCCGCACCCCGCCCCGATTCCGCCGCCAGAGTGCCACCCACCACCCCGAACCGGACACCCCACCCACCCGACACACCCAGTCAGATCCCACCGCAGTGCCACCCGCCACCCGCCCCACCCGACGCGCAACCGGAACACCATGCCTTATCCGGCCAGCCCAGACACCCGTGACGTTCCACCCAACAGCCCCACCGAGAGCGTCACTGGAGCACCATGGGTGCCTCAAACTCCCGTAGACACCCATGACGTTCCACTCACCGTCCCATCGGAGCGCGACTGGAACGCCACGGGTGTCTCAGGCCCGCACGGACAGCCTTGGCGTTCCACCCGCCGGCCCAGCGGAGCACCACTGGAACACCGTGGAGGTCTCACGCCCTCGCAGACGGCCACGGTGTTCCACCCACCCGCCCACCGAAGGCCACCGGCACACCATGGGCACCCATCGCGTTCCACCCGCTTCGCCATGCGCACATCGAAGCCCCGCAGGCTCCCACAACACCCGCCAACCGACCCACCGAAACGCCTCGGGCGCCTGACCGCCCCCGCACCCACTCACCACATCCCCTCCCGCCGAGCGGCTCGTCACGAGCCCGCCGACAACCAGCGGCGATCTTGCAGTTTCGGCCCGGTCATAACCGGATGAATCCGGCGTCAGAGGGGCCGAAAGTGCAAGATCGACGGGGAGGGGGAGCGGGGCGGGTCTCGCGCGGCGTGTTCGTGCGGTGGCAGACTGCGGCGTATGGGCGATACGACGGTGACCCGTCACCTGGTGCTCCTGCACGGGATGGGCGCCACCGGCGAGGTGTGGCTGCCGTGGGCGCCGCTGCTGGAACGCCGCTGGCTCGCTCCCGACCTGGCCGGGCACGGCTGGTCACCGCCGCTGCCCGAATACTCCTTCGCGGCGCTGGCGCAGCGGGCCGCGGAGGGCCTCGGGTCGGTCCGGTTGGGGCCGAACGATCGGCTGGTGCTGCTCGGGCACTCGCTCGGTGGCGTGGTGGCGCTGGCGCTGGCCGCCCGGCAACGGCACCTACCCGTCGACGCCGTGGTCGGGCTCGGCATCAAGGTGGCCTGGTCGGCGGCCGAGCTGGCGAAGGCGGACGAGTTGGCCGCCCGGCCGGTGACCTGGTTCGCCACCCGGGACGAGGCGGCCCGTCGCTATCTGCGGGTCTCCGGGCTCGCCGGGCTGTTCGCCCCGGACCATCCGGTGGTCGACGCCGGCCTGCGCCGGGAGAACAGCCCCGGCCGACGGGGTGGCGACCAGCGTGGGGACGGCCGTCGGCCAGCGGCCACGACCGGCGACCAGCGTGGGGACGGCCGCCGACCACCGGCCACGACCGGCGGGCAGCGTGGGGACGGCCGCCGGCCGTCGGCTCCGATCGGTGACCGGTGGGGTGACGGTCGTTGGCCGCTCGCCACGGAGGTGACCACGACGGGAGACCAGCGGGGGGACGGTCGGTGGCGGCTGGCCATGGATCCGGCCGCCTTCGCGGTGGGGGAGCCGAGGCTGCCCGCCCTGCTGTCCGCCGTCGACGTGCCGGTGCTGCTGGCCCGTGGCGAGCTGGACCCGATGGTGAGCGACGCGCAGCTCAAGGAGTTGGGCGTGCCGGTGGCCACCCTGCCCGGGCTGGGTCACAACGCGCACGTCGAGGACCCGGCCGCGGTGCTCGCGCTGCTCGACGCGTACCTGTGAAGGGTCAGACGACCGCGCGCGGCGTCGGCACGGCGAGGTCCGGTTCCAGCTCCCGCCGGGCCGCGGCGAGGAACGCCTCGGCGTAGCTGTCGGCGGGGAAGTCACCCAGGTAGCGGCTGCGCGCCGCCCACCGTTCGGCGACCTTCGGGTCGGTGTCGAGCAGCGCGGTGAGCACCTCGTCCACGTTGGACATGTCCCGGCGCAGCACGTAGCCGCTGGCCGCGAGCGGGAACCGCGCGACGAAGTGCGGGCCGTCCGCGCCGGTGTCGGTGACCGCGTACGGCTTGCCGGAGTAGAGCCAGTCGGAGATGACGCCGGAGACGTCGGAGACCAGCGCGTCGGCGCGGTTGACGCACTCGGTCAGCGTCAGCTCCCGGGCCGCCGCCGCGCCCCACAGGTGCGGCCGGCCGGTCTTCGCCCGGTCGGCGGCGAGCAGTTCGGTGAGCCGGGCGAGTTGCCGGGCCGACGCCGGGTTGCGGTCGGTGTAGGGGTGGGCGCGCAGGATCACCGCCGCTCCCCGGTCGATCAGTCGGCGGATCAGCGTCTCGGCCACCGGCAGCGAGCAGTAGTTGGCGTCGGCGTGGTGCCCGGTCCAGGTCGGCGTGTAGAGCACGGTCGGGTGGGCCGACGCGGGCGCCGGCTCCCGGCGTACCTCGATGGCCTCGACCTGGGGGCGACCGACCACGACGAACTTCTCGGCGGGGATCTCCACGCCGGCGCGCGCGTAGCGGTCGATCGCCGCCGGTCCGGCCACGAAGATCTTGTCGAAGATGGCGGACACCGGGTTGGCGCTGGGCGCCTTGTCGCTGTCGCCGTGGTGCAACTGCACGTGGGTGAGCTGGTGGAACCGGATCACGTGGGCGTTCTTCGCGCCGTGGTTGACGTAGAAGGCGGCGCGCAGGCTGGGCACCAGGGCCTCGTCGAGCGCCTTCAGCGTCGGGCAGAGGACCACCGGCGCGCGGGTCGCGGCGGCCACCGTGGACAGGAACTCCGGCTCGCGCAGCACCACCAGGAACGGCCGGCCGATCCGCTCCAGGTAGGGCAGCCACATCGTGACCTGGTACTCCGAGCCGGGCGGGGCGGAGAAGTGCAGCACGAACTCGGGCTGGTGCCGGCGCAACGCCCGGCCGATCGGACCGCCACCGGCCGGCGGGCGGAACCGGCGCCGGGCCAGGTCGAGCGCGACCGCGGCGCAGCCGGCGCCGACGAGCAGCGTGGCGGCCAGCGGCAACCAGGCCGGCAGGGTGAGCGCGGCGGCGAGCGCCACCAGGGCGAGCAGCACCAGCACGGCGTCACCGAGCCGGGCGGCGACCGGCGGGGCCCAGGACCGGACCGGCAGGTTGGCCGCCCGGATCTCCAGCGCGCCGGCCTGGCGCAGCGGGCCCACCAGCAGCACCAGACCGAGCAGGACCAGGGCGGTGGCGGCCAGCGCCGGGTCGAAGCCGTCGTCGGCCCGGCGGGCGTAGCCGACCAGGATCCCGGCGGCCACCAGCACCGTCTCGACGAGACCGTCGGCGCTGGGCCGGACCCGGCGTTCCCAGGCGGTGGCGGCCAGCGCGGCGACCGCCAGGGCGAGGCCGGCGGCGGTGGCGCCGGTCAGCGCCACGACGAGGAAGGCCAGCACCGCCAGCCCGCTCGCCAGCACCCGGGCGATCAGCTTCCGGACCAGGTCACCACGCATCTGGCTCGTCCCGTCGATCAGGCGTGCACGTCGGCGGACAGCGATTCCGCGGCGTCCGCGCCGGGCTGGGCGGGCACCGCGGCCACCGGCTCCCCGGGCGCCCGGCGGACGTCGACCACCTGGCCGGTCAGCTCGGAGATGAGCACGTCCAGGGAGGCCTGGGCGACCGCCTCGGAGGCGAGCAGCGTGTGCTCCGGCTCCTCGCCGAACGCCTTGGTGCGCATCGGGGTGGCGGTGCGCTCCGGGTTGACGCAGTTGACCCGTACGCCGAACTCCGCCCACTCGTCGGCGAGCGCCTGGGTCAGGTTGACCAGCGCGGCCTTGGTGGCCGAGTAGAGCGCGTAGCGCGCCCGGCCCCGGGTGTAGGAGCTGGACGTGTAGAGCAGCAACTGGCCCTTGGTCTGCTGCAGGTAGGGCAGCGACTGCCGGGCGATGGTGACCGGGCCGACGAAGTTGACGTGCAGGAGCCGGTCCATCGTCTCGTCGTCCATCTCGGCGAGCGCGCCCTTCTCCAGGATCCCGGCGGTGACCACCACGTGGTCGATCCGGCCGGTCGCCTCGAACGCGGTCTTCAGCGCGGCGGCCACGTCCTCGGCGCGCTCGACGTGCGTGCCGGTGGTGGAGCGGCTGAACGGGAAGACCTGGGCGCCGTAGCGGCGGGCCAGCTCGGTGAGGTCGTGACCGATGCCGTAGCTGCCGCCGAACACCACGATGGTCCGCCCGGTCAGTTCCTCGGCGTAGCCGCGGTGGGTCAGCCGGGGCGCCTGGGCGGCGGCGAGCTGGAACAGCTTGTCGGCCAGGTGCACGTCGACCGGGTGGGTGACCTTGATGTTCTCGTCCGAGCCGTCGATCACCTTGATCGGCGTGCCGGGCAGGTAGCGCAGCACCACGCCGCAGTCGTCGGTGGCGGCGAAGTCGCTGTCGCCCTCGGCCCGCCGGTACGCCTCCCGGATGGTGCCGGAGCGGAACGCCTGCGGGGTCTGGCCGCGGCGCAGGCGGGACCGGACCGGGATGTCGGTGATGCAGTCGTCCGCGTCGACCTGGACGATCGTGTCGGCCGACGGGATGGCCACGTCGACCGCGGAGTAGCTCCAGAGCGCGTTCACGCACTCGCGCACGATCCGGGCGCTGACCAGCGGGCGGACCGCGTCGTGGAAGAGGATGTTGACGTCGCCCTCGCCGACCGCGTCGAGCGCGATGCGGGTGGTGTCGTTGCGGGTGTCGCCGCCCTCGATCACCTTGGTGACCTTGCGGAAGCCGGCGCCGGCGACGATCCGCTCGGCGTCGGGCACGTGGCCGGTGGCCATCAGCACGATGATCTCGTCGATCTCCGGCGCGGCCTCGAAGACGGCGAGCGTGTGCTCGATGATCGGCTTGCCGGCGATCTTCAGCAGTTGCTTCGGGATGCCCAGGCCCAGTCGGGTCCCGGTGCCTCCGGCGAGGATCACGGCCACCGTACGCGTGGGCCGCCAGGGTGCCGGGTTCGCCGGCGCGGCGTCCGGTGCGGTGGTGTGGTCCTGCGTCATTGCCGTACCTCACTCTGGGTGAAGGGGATGGGTCCGGAAACCTTAACGCGTACGGCGGAGCGCACCGCCCGGACGGATCCCGGGTCGGTGCGCTCCGGCCGGCTACTTCTGGTTCTCGTAGGCGTCGCAGACCTCCTGGGTGGGGCCGTCCATCCGCAGGACGCCGCTCTCCAGCCAGATGGTCCGCTCGCAGGTGTCCCGGATCGAGCCGATCGAGTGGCTGACCAGGAAGACGGTGCCGGCGCTGTCGCGCAGCTCCCGGACCCGCTCCTCGCTGCGGACCCGGAACTTCCGGTCGCCGGTGGCCAGCGCCTCGTCGATGAGCAGCACGTCGTGCTTCTTCGCCGACGAGATGGCGAAGCGCAGCCGGGCGCCCATGCCGGAGGAGTAGGTGCGCATCGGCAGCGAGGCGAAGTCGCCGCGCTCGTTGATCCCGGAGAACTCGATGATCTCCGGGGCGATGCGCTTGACCTCCTCCGGCGCCATGCCCATGGCCAGGCAGCCGAGCACCACGTTCCGCTCGCCGGAGAGGTCGTTGAGCAGCGCGGCGTTCACGCCGAGCAGGGACGGCTGCCCCTGGGTGTAGACCGCGCCCCGGGCCGGCGGGAGCAGGCCGGCGATGGCCCGCAGCAGGGTCGACTTGCCGGAGCCGTTGCTGCCGATCAGGCCGATGGCCTCACCCTCGTACGCGGTGAAGCTCACCCCCTTGACGGCGTGCACCTCGCGGATGTTCGGCGCCTTGGTGCGGGAGACGATCCGCTTGAGCGCGGAGACCGGGGTGGTGCCGCCGGCGGCGCCCTTGTGGATCCGGTAGATCACGTGCACGTCGTCCACCACCACGGTGGGGACGCGGCCCGAGTCGATCACCGGGCCGGCGTTCACCGGCAGGGTCTGCTCAGCCACGGCCGTACTCCTTCTCTCCGCGCCAGAAGTAGACGAACCCGCCGACGCCCATGACGATCGCCCAGAACACGCCGAGCGCCCAGAGCTTCATCGGGGAGCTGACCATGTTGGGCTGGTGCGAGTCGAGCAGCGCGTAGCGGGCCAGCTCGATGAAGACCAGCGGCGGGTTCCACTCCAGGATGCTCGCCGCCCAGGACGGCAGGTGCTCGCGCAGCAGGGCCACCGGGTAGAGCACGCCGGAGGCGTACAGCCAGGTGCGCATCACGAACGGCATGATCTGCTTGAGGTCGGCGACCTTGGAGCCGAGCCGGGCCATGACCATGCTCAACCCGACGTTGAAGATCGTCTGGAGCAGCAGCATCGGCGGCAGCAGCAGCCAGCGGAAGGTGACCGGCTCGCCGGTGAACAGCACGATGGCGGCCAGCACCACCATCGACATGAGCAACTGCTGGAGCTGCACCAGGGTGACCGTGATCGGCAGCGCGGCGCGCGGGAACTGCAGCGCCCGGATCAGGCCCAGGTTGCCGGTGATCGCGCTGGTGCCGTTCGTGGCCGCGGTCTGGGTGAAGATGAAGATGAACACACCGGTGCAGAGGTACGCAATGAAGTTGTTCACGTTCCGGTGCTGGGCCAGGATCAGGCCGAAGATCAGGAAGTAGACCGCCGCGTTGGTGAGCGGGGTCAGCACCTGCCAGAGCTGGCCGAGCTGGGTGTTGCTCAGCGACGAGGCGACCTTCGCCCGCGAGTACGCGGTCATGAAGTGCCGGTACGCCCAGAGCCGGCGGGCGTACTCGCCCAGTGGCGGTCGTTCGCCGGCGACCCGCAGCCCGTACCGCCCGGCCAGTTGGGCCCGGGTCAGTCCGGATTCGGGGTCGGCCACCGCGGTGTTGGCCATGGTGAGGCGCTCCGATCTTTCGTGCCGATGGGGAGCAGTGCGGTGAAGACATCCAGCGTGGCCGGGCGGGAGGAGCCGCCTCGCTGCTGCATGGAAGGTAGTCCACCGAACGTCGGGACGCAACCGTACCGTCGTTGCGCTACATTGTCCCATGTGACGACCGAGAAGAGGCGTGCCCCGGCCGGCGCGGCGGTGCTGCGCGGCGAGATCACCAGCGCCATCCGCACCGCCGTGATGCAGGAGTTGGCCCAGGTCGGCTACGGTCGCCTCTCGATCGAGGCGGTGGCCCGGCGGGCCGGTGTGAGCAAGACCGCGATCTACCGGCGCTGGCGATCCAAGCTCGACCTGGTGCTGGACATGGTCTCCGCGGTGGCCGGGCGGAACATCCCGCTGCTGGACACCGGCAGCCTGCTGGGCGACCTGGAGATCCTGCTGCACGTGATGGCGCGTGCGCTGCGTCACCGGCTGGCCGCGCAGATCATCCCGGACCTGCTGGCCGAGGCGGCGCGCAACCCGCAGATCGCCGAGAAGCTCCAGACCGCGCTGGACGACTACCAGCAGGCCGTCGGCCGGATCCTGATCGGCCGGGCGGTGGAGCGGGGCGAGTTGTCCCCGCACACCGACCGGCGGGCCGCGGTCGACCTGATCGTCGGTCCGGTCTACTGGCGGATGGCGATCTCGCGGGCCCCGCTGGAGCCGACCGAGGTGCCCCGCATGGCCGCCGCGATCGTCGCGGCGCTGCGGGTAGCATGCTTGGAGCCTGCCCGCGACGAGGTGGAAGTATGACTCACTCGTCGATCATGAACAGCGCGAAACATCCGGTCGGACACTGAGCGCGAACGCAGCGTTTTCCGTCCAGACCGCTACCATCCCCCCGAACGTCCCCCACAGTCACGCGTCGACAGGAGGAAGCCCCATGGTCGGGCCGCATCCAGAGTTCATTCCCCCAGCACGACCGATCATCGGCGAGGCCGAGATCGAGGCGGCTGTCCGGGTGCTGCGGAGCGGCCGGGTCGTGCAGGGCCCGGAGGTCGCGGCGTTCGAGGAGGAGTTCGGTGACCTGGTCGCCGGGCGGCACTGCGTCGCCGTCAACTCCGGCACCTCGGCGCTCCAGCTCACCCTGATGGCGCTCGGGTTCGGCCCGGGCGACGAGGTCATCGTCCCCTCGTTCTCGTTCGCCGCCAGCGGCAACGCGGTCCGGCTGGTCGGCGCCGAGCCGGTCTTCGTGGACATCGAGCCGGGCAGCTTCTGCGTCGACCCGGAGGCGGTCGCCGCCGCGATCACGCCGAAGACCGTCGGCATCATGCCAGTGCACCTCTACGGCCACCCCGCCGCGATGGACCGGATCATGGAGATCGCGCAGCAGCACGGCCTGGCCGTCGTCGAGGACGCCGCCCAGGCGCACGGCGCCGAGCTGAACGGCACCCCGGTCGGCGCCTTCGGCACCGCCGGCTGCTTCAGCTTCTACCCGACCAAGAACATGCACTCCCTCGAGGGCGGCATGATCACCACCGCCGACGCCGAGCTCGCCCGCACCCTGCGGCTGCTGCGCAACCAGGGCATGGAGCAGCGGTACGCCAACGAGATCGTCGGCGCCAACATGCGGATGACCGACGTGGCCGCCGCGATCGGCCGGGTGCAGCTCACCCAGCTCGGCGACTGGACCGAGCAGCGCCGGGCCAACGCCAAGTTCCTCGACTCCGCCATCACCGGCATGGTCACCCCGCCGGTCGCCGACGGCGCGAAGCACGTCTACCACCAGTACACGGTGCGGGTGACCGGCGACCGGGACGCCGCCCAGGCCCGCCTCACCGAGCTGGGCATCGGCAACGCGGTCTACTACCCGACCCCGATCCACCGGCTCAAGCCCTACCTGAACGCCGACGGCCAGCCCGGCCCGTGGGAGCTGCCGGAGACCGAGCGTGCCGCCGCCGAGGTGGTCTCGCTGCCGGTGCACCCGTCGCTGAGCCAGGCCGAGCTGGAGCGGATCGCCGAGGGCGCGAACCTGGCCGGGGGTGCCAAATGACTCAGTCGGATGTGCGGGCCCCGCAGCCGCGGACGAAGGAGAGTTCAGTGAGCGCGGGACGCAAGCTGCGGGCGGGCCTGATCGGCCTCGGCGCGATGGGGCGCAACCACGCGCGGGTGCTGTCGAACCTGGACGGTGTCGAGCTGGTCGGCGTCGTCGACCCGGCCGGCGACGTCACCGGCTCGCTGCGCGCGCCGGTCGTCAATGAGGTGAGCGACCTCATCGCCCTCGGCGTCGACTACGCGGTGGTCGCCTGCCCGACCGCGCTGCACGAGCCGGTCGGCCTGGAGCTGGCCGCCAACGGCGTCTGCGCGCTGATCGAGAAGCCGCTGGCCCAGTCCGTCGAGGCCGCCACGAAGCTGGTCGAGGCGTTCGAGAGCGCCGGCCTGGTGGCCGGCGTCGGTCACATCGAGCGCTACAACCCGGCCTTGCAGAGCCTGCGGACCCGGCTTGAGGGCGGCGAACTGGGCGAGGTCTTCCAGGTCGTCACCCGTCGGCAGGGGCCGTTCCCGCGCCGCATCGCCGACGTCGGCGTGGTGATGGACCTGGCCACCCACGACATCGACCTGACCGCCTGGGTGACCGGGCAGGAATACACCTCGGTCTCCGCCCGCACGGTCTCCCGCAGCGGCCGGCTGCACGAGGACATGGTCGCCGTGGTCGGCACGCTCGCCGACGGCACCATGGTCAACCACCTGGTCAACTGGCTGAGCCCGCTCAAGGAGCGGTCCACCGTGGTCACCGGCGACAAGGGCTGCTTCGTCGCCGACACGCTCACCGCGGACCTCACCTTCTACGCCAACGCCGCCATCGACACCGAGTGGGAGGCGCTGCGCGCGTTCCGCGGGGTCGCCGAGGGCGACATGGTCCGGTACGCCATCCCGAAGCGGGAGCCGCTGCTGGTCGAGCACGAGCGCTTCCGCGACGCGGTGGAGGGCAAGCAGAGCGACATCGTCACCCTGCGGCAGGGCCTGCGTACCGTGCAGGTCGCGGCGGCGCTGCTGGAGTCCGCCGCCGACGGCAAGGTCGTGTCGGTCGTGCCGGGCGGCAGCGGCGCGGAGCCGGCACTGCGATGAGCCCGGCGCCGGTGCGGCGGACGGTCTCGGCGGTGGGGCGGCGGATTCCCCGGCGGTGGCGCATCGCGCTCCGCCGGGCCGCCGCCGGCGCCCCGCCCTTCCAGACCCCTTCGGTACGCGAGCTCTGCGAGCTGCCCACCGGCACGCCGCTCCTGGTGCACGCCGGCGGGATCGTGGCCGACCGGGCGCTGGACGGGGTGGTCCGCACCCTGGCCCGGCTGCACGACGTCCACCTGGCGCTGGTCTGCGCCGAGGCGGAGTGGACGGCGGCGGCGGACCTGGTCGGCCGGGCCGGCAAGGCCCGCCGCCGGATCCACCTGGTGCCGCGCCCGCGCGCGGTGACCGCCGCGTTCCTCCGCTCGGCGGACGTGGCCGTGTTCGGTTTCGCGCCGGACGCCGGCCTGGCGCTGCTCGACACCTACCTCGCCGCCGGGCTGCGGGTCGTCGCGGCGGACAGCCGGGTGGTCCGCGAGCACCTGGCCCGGCACGGGACCGGCGACCTCTTCGCCCCCGGGTCGCTGCCCTCCTTCGCGAAGGCGGTGGATCGGGCCCGGAGCGGCGACGGGACACCCGCACCTGGCGAGCCGGCGGTCGCGCCGGTCGAGGCCGGCACCCCGGGTGCCTGGCGGGCGCTCGGCGTCGGTCCGGTCCGGTTGGGAATGGGCACCGCCAACTTCGCCGGGCAGCTCTCCGCGCTCGCGGTGGCGATCACCGCCGCGCGGTCGGACGTCGGCGTCGAGCTGGTGATGGCGAAGCCGCCGGAGACCTACCGCTACCCGGCCGACCGCTACCTCAACTATCCGGGCGAGCACCGGCTGGACGTGCAGGTGGAGCAGGCCGGCCGGGTGCTCGGCTGGTACACGCACCTGATCGTGGACGCGTTCCGCCCGGTGCTCGGCCGGGCCAACGGCGACGACATCGCCGCGGACCTGCCCGCGCTGCGCCGGGCCCGCCTCAAGGTCGCGCTGCTGGCGCACGGCAGCGAGATCCGCCATCCGGGCGCCCACCTGGAACGGCACGCCGAGTCGGCGTTCCGGGACGCGCCGGAGGAGCTGCGCGAGCGGCTCACCACGGTGGCCGAGCGCAACCGGCGCACCGCCGAGGAGAGCGGCCTGCCGTTCTTCGTGACCACCCCCGACCTGCTGGACGACGTGCCGTTCGCCACCTGGGCGCCGCTGATCGTCGACGTGGACGGCTGGGCCTGCGACCGCCCGGTGCTGGAACGCGCCCGGCCGGTGGTGCTGCACGCGCCGTCGAAGCGGTGGACCAAGGGCACCGACCGGCTCCTGCCCCCGTTGCAGGCGCTGCACGACCGGCGGATCATCGAGCTGCGCCTGGTGGAGGGGCTGCCGCACCACGAGATGCGGCGCCTGGTGCAGGACTGCGACATCGTGGTCGACCAGCTCGTGATGGGCAGCTACGGCACCTTCTCCTGCGAGGGGATGGCCGCCGGCAAGGTCGTGGTGGCCTACCTCAGCGAGGGCCCGCACCGGGCCGCCGGCGTCCGGCCGCCGATCGCCAACGCCACACCCGACACCCTGGTCAAGACGATCGAGTCGCTGCTCGACGACCGGCCCGCCGCAGCCGCCCTCGCCGCGGAAGGCGCGCGTTACGTCCGCGAGCACCACGACGGGCGACGGACCGCCGCGGCCTTCGACACCTTCCTCCGGTAACCCCGCCCCACCCCTGTCGACGAGGAGAAGCACCCGATGCAAGCAGGCGCGAACAGCGATGCCCGACCGACCCGGGGACGGGTGGTGATGCTGGTCGACAACGGGGTCCACGGTGACTCCCGGGTGCAGAAGGCCGCCCGGTCCGCGGCGGACGCCGGCTGGGAGGTCTTCCTGCTGGGCATCCGCAACGCCCGCTCCGAGGTGGACACGTGGCGGATCGGCGGGGCGGAGGTGCGACTGCTGCGCGTGCCCAAGCCGCTGCACCGGCTGCCCCGGGAGTACCGCCGGTCGCTGCGCCGGCCGCTGGCGTACGCGTCGACCACCCGGGCCGCCTACCGGGTCCAGGAGATCAAGGCGTGGCAGGCCGACCTCTACGAGCGTCGGGTCCGCGCCCAGGCGGGGGACGGCGGGCTTCCCGCCACCGTGGCACGGGCGGTCCAGCTACCGTCGCGGGCCGCCGCCACGGCGCTGGCCCGGTGGGTGCGGTTCCGCAACGGGGAGACCCACCGGCTGCGCAAGGCCCAGCTCGACCCGGAGGCGCCGCTCAGCCGGCTGCCCATCCGGTTCTGGCAGGGCGTGCTGGGCAACCGCTCCTGGCGTCGGCTGGACCCCGGCCTGTGGGACTTCGAGCTGGCGTTCCGGACCGCGCTCGACGAGCTGAAGCCGGACATCATCCACGCCAACGACTTCCGGATGCTCGGCATCGGGGCGCGGGCGACGCTGCGGGCCCGGGCCGCCGGCCGGCACACCAAGCTGGTCTGGGACGCGCACGAGTTCGTCGGCGGCATCACCGGCCGGGCCGACAACCCGCGCTGGCTGCCGGCCCAGATCGCCTACACCGCCGAGTACGCCGCCTACCCGGACGCGGTGGTCACGGTCTCCGACACGCTCGCCGACCTGCTCCAGGAGACCCACGCCCTGCCCGAGCGGCCGGCCGTGGTGCTCAACGCGCCGATGGCGCCGCCGGCCGAGGCCGCCGGCGAGGTGCCGGACCTGCGGGCGCTGTGCGGCGTGGACGACCGGACCCCGGTGCTCGTCTACTCCGGCGCGGTGAACCCGAGCCGGGGCTGCCAGATCATGGTGGAGTCGCTGCCGGAACTGCCCGACGTGCACGTCGCGTTCGTGACGATGAACCCGAACGGCGACAACACGTTCTCCGAGCGGCTGCGGGAGCGGGCCGTCGAGCTGGGCGTCGCGGACCGCGTGCACCTGCTGCCGTACGTGGCGCACTGGCAGGTGGTGCCGTTCCTGTCCGGCGCGGACGCCGGGGTCATCCCGATCCACCACAAGCCCAACCACGAGCTGGCGCTGATCACGAAGTTCCTGGAATATTCGCACGCCCGCCTGCCCATCGTGGTCAGCGACGTGAAGACCATGGCGCAGACCGCGCGGGCCACCGGTCAGGGCGAGGTGTTCACCGCCGAGGACCTCGCCGACTACGCCCGGGCCGTGCGCGCCGTCCTCGCCGACCCGGAGCGCTACCGGGCCGCCTACGACAAGCCGGGCCTGCTGGAGGCCTGGACGTGGGAGGCCCAGGCCCGGATCCTCGACGAGGTCTACACCTCGCTGCGGGGCGGCGGGGCGCGCCCGCCCGTGGCCCGGCGACCCGAGGACGAGCAGGAGCTCGCGGGCACCTCGCGCTGACCCGCCCGAACGAGTTCGGCCGGCTCCCCCGAAAGGGGAGCCGGCCGATTCCGTTCTCGACGGTCAGTCCGTGCCGGCCGGCGGCTCCAGCAGCAGCCGGTCGAAGTCCTTCTGCGTGACCGACCAGTCCCAGGTGCTCAGCACGTGCGACGAGGCCGCCCGGCCCGCCTCGCGCCAGACCTCCTCCGACGCGGTGAGCGCCAGGATCCGCTCGGCGGCCTCCTCCGGGGTGCCCACCACCCAGTCGCTCGGGAAGAGGGTCCGGGCGCTGTGCGGGCGACCGGCGAAGAACGGCCAGTCGCGGACCACCGGCACGGCGCCGCTGGCCGCGCCCTCGACGAGCGCGCAGTGGAAGCTCTCCCGCAGCGAGGTGCTGAGGATGACGCCGACGTCGGTGAGCGCGCCGGGCACGTCGTCGGTGCGTCCGGCCCGGATCACCGCGCCGGCCGCCTCCAGCTCGGCCAGCTCGGCGTCCAGCTCCCGCACGTACGCGGCGATCGCCGGGCTCAGCTCCGGGTTGAGCGGGTCGCCGATCAGCTTGAGGCGGTAGCGGTCGTCCCGCCGGCGCAGCTCCCGCAACACGTCCAGGGCCCAGCGCGGGTCCTTGGCCAGCGAACTCAACCCGACCAGCCCGAGGGTGAACCGGCTGTCCGCGGAGACCTTCGGCGCCACGTACCGGTGCAGGTCCATGGCGTTGAAGATCATGTGCGTCCGGGGCCCCTGCGGGGCGCGCAGCCGCGGCACCGCCGCCTGCGCCAGGTCGCGGAGGTGCTCGGAGACGAAGACCACGTCGTCCACCCGGGACCAGTCGGTCACGTGCGGCCACCAGCTGAACGCCTCGAAGCTGTGCAGGCGGACGACCACCCGGGTGGTGCCCGGGTCGATCATCGTCAGCATCGCCGCGCCCAGGTTGCACCAGTCCACGAAGACCGTGTCGGCCCACTCGAGGTGCGGGCCCCACGCCTCCCGGACCTCCCCGGCCCGCTTGGAGGCGCCGGCGAGCATGTGGAGGGTCACGTTGGTGCGGCCGTTGCTGAGCACCGGGAGGATCGACTCCTCCATCAGGTTCAGCCGGCGGACCTCGACCCCGGGCATCGCCTCGTAGCGTTCGAGGATCGGCCCGAGGAAGTTGTCGTTCAACCCGGTGAAGAAGAGCATCCGGTGTGGCCGGTCGGCCGGCGGGAACGTCGCCGGGTGCTCCCGGCCGCGCGGCGTGGCCATCGCCCGGCCGGCCTCGCTGTTGTGCAGCGGGGCGAGGAACTTCTCCGGGTCCGCGGCCAGCGGCGAGCTGGTGCCGTCGAACTGCACGATCCGGTGGAACAGCAGGTTGAAGGCGCGCAGCACGTGCGGCGCGGCCTTGCCCGGGTTGCGCTTCTTGAGGAAGCCGTCGGCGAGCTTGAGCTGACCCCGCACCACGGTCATCAGGTGCTCGGGCACCCGGCCCTGGCTCAGTTCCGCGTCGACGATCGGGCCGAGGAGGGCACCTCTGGTCGTCGGGCTCTTCAGCCGGCCCTGCGCGGCCAGCGCCACCCGCTTCGCGCTCGCGCCGTGGCCGGACTTGAGCATCGTGCCGGTGACCCGCCGGGCGATCTTGCCCCGGTGCCGTTCCGGCAGGCCGGGCGCGGTGACGGCCCCCTGCCAGAACCAGCGCACCGGGCCGAGCTTCATGGCCCGCTTGCCGGTGCTCAGCTCGAACATCCGCTTGGCCAGGTCGACGGTCTGGTTGCGGGTGGCGCTCGCCAGCACCGCCGGGGCGTGGCCGACGGTGTTCAGCCGGGGACGGCGGTAGCGCGCCGGGTCGGCCGACCGCTTCTCCACCGCGCGCAGCGCCGGGGCGATGCCGTAGACCGCGTCCGCGCGCCGGTGCCGCTGGGCCAACTGCCAGACCGTGTGCAACGCCTGCGCGTCCAGCGCGACCAGGACGTCGGCGCGCCGGGCGTGCCGGCGGACCCACGGGTCGCGCTGGGCGCGCAGCCAGGGCCGCCGGGCCGGGTTGGCCCGCTTGACCATCCGGCCGAAGCGCGGGCCCAGCTCCTTGGCGGTGGGCAGCAGGTGCAGCTCGGCCAGCTCGGTGGCCGCCGGGACCCGTTCCGCCGGGTCGAACGTGGTGGCCACCCGCACGGTGACGCCCAGGGCGCGGAACTGCGCCAACGCGTCGGTGAGGACCGCCACCCGCCCGGGGACGGTGCCCATCACCATCAGGACCTCGATCATGACCTACCCTCCCGGGCCAGGACGCGCGCGCCGGTGGTGGACGCCGGCCGGGCGCCGGTCGGCCCGCCGTCGCCGAGGACCAGATCGGTGACCTCGCGGACGGCGGGAATGAGCTGCTCCTCGCGGGCGTACTGCCGGGCCTCGGCGCGGGCCTTCGCCCGCTCGTCCGGCCCGGCGGCGCGGGCCATCGCGGCGGCCCGCCGGAACGCGCCGGCCAGCTCGGCCGGGTCCAACCCGACCGCGCCGGTCCAGAGCGGGTACGTCGACAGCACGGTGGAGGCGTCGTGGTCCGCCTCGTGGGCGGAGACCACCGGCATCCCGGTGGCCATGTACTCGTAGACCTTGCCGGAGGTCATGAACCGGCCGCCGGTCACCATCAGCACCACGGCGTCCCAGCGGGAGTAGAGGTCCACCACCTCGGCCTTGGGCACCGAGCCACCGACCACCACACCGTCGTCGGCGGCGGCCCGGAGCAGCTCGGCGTGCGCGTTGTCACCGCGCGCCCAGGCGGCGCCGATGTGGCCGCGGACCTCGAAGCGGGCGCCGGCCAGCGCCGGATCCTCCGCGCGGGCCGTGCGCCAGCCCTCCAGCACGGCGCTCAGCAGCGGCACCGGCAGGTTGAGCGCGCCGAGGTAGCCGAAGGTCAGCGGCCGGTCGGCGGGGGCGGGGAGGGCGTCGGCCGGGATGCTGGCCGCGTCGTAGCCGTTGCGCACGACCCGCATCTTGTGCGCCAGCTCCGGGTAGCGCTCGCGGTACCAGCGGGAGATCGGCTCGTTGACGTTCCAGATGGCGATCGCGTCGGTGAGCAGCTTGATCTCCCACTGCCCGGAGACCGACTCCCGGGGGAACGCCTCGCCGTTGTTGATCACGTCGACCGACCAGCCGTCGCGGAAGTCCACCACGTACGGGACCCGGTGGGTCTCCCACAGCTTCCAGGTGGCGGAGAGGTTCACGTACGGGGCGCAGGTGGTGACCAGCAGGTCGACCGGCCGCTCCCGGTGGATCTGGAGCAGCGCCTTCTCCAGCGCCGGGCGCCAGCCGCCGAAGACCGGCTCCGGGAAGATCTTCAGGTTCTGCTTGCGCAGCTCGGCCAGGTAGTCCAGGTGAGCCAGCGCGCGCTGCTCGGTGAACGCGCGGATGTCGGTCTCCAGGTCGTCCCGGAACAGCGGCAGCTTCACCACCCGGACGTGCGGGTCGAGGCCCTGGGACAACGTGTGGTCCAGCCCGTACTCGCGCTCCCAGGCCTCGTCCGCGATGGTGACCGCGGTCACGTCCCAGCCCGCCGCGGCGAACTGGTTGGCGGTCTCGCGCATCCGGTAGGCGCAGCTCTTGGCGGCCGGCGGGAAGCCGATGGCGAGGTAGGTCATGTGCGGTCGGGACCCGGACCGTCGCGGCCGGGGGAGCTTCAACGAGTCCCAGAGAGTTCGCCCGTTGTTCATCGATTCCGATCCTGGGAGGGTGGGGGGAGAGCGGAACGGCCCTCGGACAGCCTGCGGACACTACAATAACGCCGTCCCGCGCGGCGGACGTGCCACCGAGCGACGGGGGTCACCGCTTTCGTAGACTGCTGGGCCATGACCTCGCCCGTGCCCGACACCCGCGATCACGAGCCCGTCCCCGACGGGGACGCCGAGGCGGTGGGCGCCGACACGCCCGCCCCGGCGCCGACGGCCGAGGGCCGTCCGGGTCGCCGGCGGTCACGCCGGATCGACGCGGCGGTCGCGCTGGTGTTCCTGGCCGGCGCGTTCTGGGTCACCGCCCGGGGCTGGCTGGACCACGACGGGCGACTGCTCGGCAGCCGCCCCAACGACCAGGGCTTCAACGAGTGGATGCTGGCGTACGCGGCGCACGCGGTCAGCCACCTGGAGAACCCGTTCTTCACCACCCTGCAGAACGCCCCCTCCGGGGTGAACCTGATGACCAACGTCGGGCTGCAGCTCCCCGGGCTGGTGCTCGCCCCGGTCACCCTGCTCTTCGGCGCGTCCTTCTCCTACCTGCTGTTCATCACGCTGAACCTGGCCGGCACCGGATACGCCTGGTACCACGTCCTGTCCCGGCACCTGGTCGACTCCCGGGCGGCCGCGTTCGTCGGCGGCCTGTTCTGCGCCTTCGCCCCGGCGCTGGTGTCGCACAGCAACGGCCACCCGCACATCACCGCGCAGTGGCTGGTGCCGTTCATCGTCTGGCGGGTGGTCGCGCTGTCCCGGGGCGGGCACGTGGTCCGCGACGGCCTGGTGCTGGGTGGGCTGGTGGTGGCCCAGTTCTTCGTGAGCCTGGAGATCCTCTTCCTCACCGCGCTGGGCTGCCTGATGCTGGTCCTGGCCTACCTCGCGGTCCGGCCCCGTGACGCGGTGCGCCGGGTGCGGCCGATGCTGCCGGGGCTGGCGATCACCGCGGTGCTGGTGGGGGCCGCGGCGGCGTACCCGCTGTGGATGCAGTTCGCCGGCCCGCAGCACCGGGTGGGCCACCCGGGCACGCCGGACATCTACGCCCTCAAGCTCGGTTCGTACGTCAGGTTCGCCACCCAGTCGGTGGCCGGCGGCCCGACCAGCGCGGTGGGCTGGGCGCCGAACACCACCGAGCAGGCCAGCTTCTACGGCTGGTCGCTGCTGGTGGTCGCGGCCGGCGCGCTGTGGTGGCTGCGGCGGGACGTCACGGCCCGGGTGCTCGGCGTCGTCGGCCTGGTCTCGGCGCTGTTCTCGATCGGCACCACCTGGACGTCCGGCACCCGCCGCACCGACATCCCGGCGCCGTTCGCGCTGGTGCAGGACCTGCCCGTGTTCGACTCCGTGGTGGTGGCCCGGTTCGCGCTGATCACCACCGTGGCGCTCGGCGTGCTGCTGGCGGTCGCCGGGGACCGGCTCGCCGCCCGGCGGGACGAACCGTCCGGTCGGCTGGCCGCCCGCGTCGGCGCCGTCGCGGTGGCCGCGGCGCTGCTGCCGGTCCTGCCGATGCCGCTGGAGGCGAAGGGGCGCGCGCCGGTGCCGGAGTTCGTCACCGGCGGGGCCTGGCGCGACCACGTGGCGCCCGGCCGCACCCTGGTGCCGGTGCCGGTCAACGGCATGACGTCGCTCTACTGGAGTTCGGCCGCGGTGGCCGGCTTCGCGGTGCCCGAGGGCTACTTCCTCGGGCCGGTCTCCGCCACCGACGCCACCGGGCGCTGGGGCGTGGACCCGCAGCCCACCGCCACGCTGCTCACCGCCGTGTCCCGGGGCGAACGGGACACCGCGGTCGGTCCGGCCGACATCGCCCAGGCCCGCGCCGACGTGCGGTACTGGAAGGCCGACGCGGTGGCGCTGCCGGACCGGGGCGCCCGCCGCCACGACGACCTGAAGGTGGTGCTCGACGCGCTGTACGGCCCCGGCCGGCGGGTCGACGACGTGTGGCTCTGGGACGTCCGCCCGTTCACCCGCTGACCGCCCCGACCGGCGCGCCGGTCAGGGCGACTTCGTCCAGATCAGCAGCAGGTAGCCGCCGAAGTAGGCGGAGAAGATCACCAGCGTCACCAGCACCGTGGCGGCCCGGGCCCGACCGGCCCGGGCCAGGCCCACGGCCGCCGGCAGCAGCAGCGGGAACGCCGGCAGCAGGAACCGCGCCTTGGAGTGGTAGTAGCCGGCCGCGCCGAGCGTCGTCACCAGCAGCAGGCCGCTGTAGAGCAGCAGTTGCCAGGGCTGCCGGTCGAGCACGCTCAGCACGAAGAACATCAGCGACACCAGCGCCACCACGGTGACCACCAGCAGCGGCAGCGCGGCCACCTGCACCAGCGCCTGCTGCCCCCGGTCGACCGTGTAGACGCCGAAGTCGAACGTGGTGCCCCAGCCGGCCGACTGGATGTGGAACCAGCCGTCCGGCCGTCCGGTCCGCCAGCCCACCCAGGCCAGGTACGCCAACCATCCGGCCGGCGCGAGCAGCAGCGCCGCGTACGGCCGCCAGCCGTCCCGCCGCCGGAGCACCGCGAGCAGCGCGGCCAGCCCGACCACCGGGATCAGCGACGAGGCGGTCGGCCGGGTCAGGCCGGCGAACAGGCAGAGCACCCCGGCGGCCAGCCAGCGGTGGCGCAGCAGCGCGTACAGCGTCCAGGCGGCGAGCGCGGTGAACAGGCTCTCGCTGTAGCCCATCGACTCCACCACGCCGTGCGGCACGGCCGCCCAGAGCGCGGCGAGCAGCACACCGGTGCGCCGGTCGTGCAGGTGCGCGCCGATCGCGAACAGCCCCCACGCGGCGGCCAGCCCGGCCACCCACGCCACCAGCAGCGCCGACTCGCGCGGGCTGAGCGGGGTGAGCCGCTCCAGGCCGGCGGTCAGCCCCGGGTAGAGCGGGAAGAACGCCATGTTGCTCTGCGTCTTCTCGTACGCGTCGTACCCGTGCCGGGCGATGGCGAGGTACCAGGTGCCGTCGGCCCGGGTGAGCTGCTCGACCGGGTCGGCGCCCACGTTGCCGGCCCAGATCCACACGGTCAGCAGCCCGACCAGACGGATCACGGCGTAAAGCGCCAGCGCGGGCAGTGCGTGCCGGGCGGCGTGGCGCAGCCGCCCGGCGGGCGTGTGCCGCGGCTCGTCGGGCGCGTCGGGCGCCTCCGACACCGGCCGGCTCGGTTCCTCGGTCGTCACCGCATCCATTGTCCGATCCATCCCCGCTGACCTGGAGCGATCCAGCGGCACGCGGGTCGCGGCCCGGCGGCGCGACGCCGGCCGGCGACGACCCGGGACGTCCACCGGTCGTTGAACAGCATGGAGGGTAGCAATCGGCGCGGCAGGTCATGGATCGCCGACGGCGGCGGGCGTTCGGGCCCGAACCGTTGTCGTAGACTCGCTCGGGTCCGCGGGCGCGGTGCTGGCGACGACGAAACGGGCAGGGATGGGATCTGACGGCACGACCGCAGCGGCGGACACCCGGGGACGGGTGGTCATGCTGGTGGACAACGGGGTCATCGGGGACTCCCGGGTGCAGAAGGCGGCGCGGTCCGCCGCCGACGCCGGTTGGGACGTCGTCCTGCTCGGGCGCGCGCCGGTGGGCCAGCCGCAGAGCTGGCGGCTCGGTGCCGCCGAGGTGCGCCTGATCCCCATGTCGGAGCCGCTGTCCCGCCGCCGGCACGAGTTCCGCCGCGCCTGGCTGCGGCGCCCGCTGGCGTACCCGCCGAGCGGCATCGCCGCGCACCGCACCCAGACGGTCCGGGCCTGGCGCGCCGACCTGGCCGTCCGCCGGGCGGCGCTGACCACCGCGGCCCGCGAGTCCGGCGCCGGCCGGCCCGGCGGCCTGCCCTGGGTCGCGCTGCGCACCGAGGAGAAGCTGGCCGGCCTGACCCGCAGATGGGTCGGGTTCCGCAACCGCCAGCTCACCCGGGCCCGCAAGGGTCGCAAGCTGGACGGCCCCTGGGACCGCGCCTACACCGCGTTCTGGCGGACGCTGCGCGGTGACGGCGCGTGGCGCCGGCTGGAGCCCGGCCTGTGGGACTACGAGCTGGCCTACGGCCCGGTCGTCGACGAGCTGGCGCCGGACCTGATCCACGCGAACGACTTCCGGATGCTCGGCGTCGGCGCCCGCGCGAAGGTCCGGGCCGCCGCGGCGGGCCGGCGGGTCGCGCTGGTGTGGGACGCCCACGAATACCTGCCCGGCGTGCAGCCGTGGCGGGACAACGCCCGCTGGCTGCCCGGCAACGTGGCGCACGAGCGGGAGTACGTGCCGTACGCCGACGCCACCACCACCGTCTCCGGCGGCCTGGCCGACCTGCTGCGCGACGAGCACGGGTTGGCCGAGCGCCCGGCCGTCGTGCTCAACGCCCCCGCGGTCGACGAGCTGCCCGGCGACCCGACCGAGCCGGTGCCGGACATCCGCGCCCGCTGCGGGCTCGGGCCGGACACCCCGCTGCTGGTCTACAGCGGCGTGGCCGCCGCCAAGCGGGGGCTGGGCGTGCTGGTCGAGGCGCTGCCCCGGCTGCCCGGCGCGCACGTCGCCCTGGTGGTCAACAAGCCCGCCTCGGCATACGTGCGGGGCCTGGTCGACCGCGCCGGCGAGCTGGGCGTGGCGGACCGGTTGCACGTGCTGCCGTACGTGCCGCACCACCAGGTGGTCCGGTTCCTCGCCGGCGCGCAGGTCGGCGTCATCCCGATCCAGCACTGGCCGAACCACGAGATCGCGCTGATCACCAAGTTCTTCGAGTACTCACACGCCCGCCTGCCGCTCGTCGTCTCCGACGTGCGCACCATGGCCGAGACCGTCCGGGAGACCGGCCAGGGCGAGGTGTTCCGCGCCGAGGACGTGGCCGACTTCGTCCGGGCGGTCGGCGCGGTGCTCGCCGATCCGGCGCGCTACCGCGCCGCGTACGACCGGCCGGGCCTGCTGGCCGGCTGGACCTGGGAGGCGCAGGCGCGGGTGCTCGACGACGTCTACACCCGGCTGCTGCCCGACGCGCCGCCCCGACCGGCCACGCCGGTGGTGGCGGCGCCGGCTTCGGTGGAGGTGGGCGCGTGAGCGGGCCGGACGTGACCGTGGTGGTCGCCGTCTACAACACCATGCCCTACCTGACCGCCTGCCTGGACTCGCTGGTCGGGCAGACCATCGGCCGGGACCGGCTGGAGGTCGTCGCGGTCGACGACGGCTCCACCGACGGCAGCGGCGCGGAGCTGGACCGGTACGCCGAGCGCTACCCGGGCACGGTCCGGGTTCTGCGCCAGGCCAACTCCGGCGGTCCGGCCGCGCCGAGCAACCTGGCGTTGGACCACGCCCGGGGCCGCTACGTGTTCTTCATCGGCTCCGACGACCACCTCGGGCCGGAGGCGCTGGAACGGCTGGTCGACGCCGCCGACCGGTGGGACTCGGACGTGGTGCTCGGCCGGATGGTCGGCACCAACAAGCGCTACGTGCACCAGGCCGTCTACGCCACCACCCAGGAGCGGCTGGACCTGTTCGACAGCGCGCTGCCGTGGTCGCTGTCGAACACCAAGCTGTTCCGGCGGGACCTCGTCGAGCGGTACGGCCTGCGGTTCCGCACCGACATGCCGATGGGCAGCGACCAGCCGTTCACGCTGGAGGCGTGCGTGCGGGCGAAGAAGGTCTCGGTCCTCGGCGACTACGACTACTACTTCGCGGTCAAGCGGGACAACGCGCAGAACATCACCTACGCCAGCCGGTTCGAGGAGCGACTGCGCTGCGCCGAGGAGCTGGTCGGGTTCGTCGCCGGCCTGATCGAGCCGGGGCGCCGGCGGGACGCGGTGCTGGTCCGCCACTTCACCTGGGAGGTGGCGAAGCTGCTCCGCACGGAGTTCCTCGCCCTCTCGCCGGACGTGCAGCGGCACGTCCACGACCGGGTCCGCAAGCTCGCCG
This sequence comes from Micromonospora ferruginea, assembly GCF_013694245.2. NCBI lineage: Bacteria > Bacillati > Actinomycetota > Actinomycetes > Micromonosporales > Micromonosporaceae > Micromonospora > Micromonospora robiginosa. The sequence continues at coordinate 3,360,213 of NZ_CP059322.2, read as the reverse complement.
AGGCCTACCTGACCGAGGGCGTGCTGGCCCGGATGCCGTCCGAGGAGCGGCTGCGGCTGGCGGTGGCCCGCGACGGCGGGCTCGACGCGGTGCGGGAGCTGATCGAGCAGCAGGCGGACCGGACGCTGCCCGAGGTCACGATCGCCGACGGCCGCTGGTACGCGCACCGCGTCGGCTTCCGGGATCCCGCCTTCGGCTACCCGGACGACTGGTACGACGTCACCGACCGGGCCGCCACCCTGCTGGCCAAGCTGACCGCGACCGGGTTGGCCTGGGGGCGGGACGGCGCCGGCGCCCGCGCCCTGGTGATCACCGCGCAGAGCCGCCGGGCCGAGCTGGCCGAGCTGAGCGCCGAGGCGCTGCGGGTCAGCGTGGGCGACCTCACGGGTGTCACGTCGGTGACGCCGGACGGCACCGGTACCGTCGTAAGGGCGGACTTCGCGGTGGACCGGCTGCTGGCGGTCGTCGCGGCGACCGGTGAGCGGCGGACCGTGCGGGCCGAGGTGTCGACCCTGGGCGGGGCCGGCACCGCGCCACTGCGCACCGACCGTCCCGTCGCCGCACCCCGGCGGCTGGCCCGGCGCGGCGTCCGCCTGCACCTCGTCACGCCCACCACGAACCACAAGGGCCACGTGATCGTGGCGATCACGCCGGTGACCCCCGGTCGGTTCCTTGCCCGCCTGCGCCGAATCTGGCCTTCTGGAGGAAAGTAGTTCATGAACATCTGCGTCGTCGCGCTCGGTAAGATCGGTCTGCCGCTCGCCGTGCAGTTCGCCTCGAAGGGGCACCGGGTGTTCGGTGCCGACGTCTCCGAGCGGGTCGTCCAGTTGGTCAACGAGGGTGTCGTGCCCTTCCCGGGCGAGGCCGACCTGGACGTCAAGATGAAGGAGGCGGTGTCCGCCGGGCTGCTGACGGCCACCACCGACACCGCCGCCGCGGTCGCCGAGTCGGAGGCGGTCGTGGTGGTCGTGCCGCTGTTCGTGGACGCCGAGGGCGTGCCGGACTTCGGCTGGATGGACGACGCCACCCGGGCGATCGCCCGTGGCCTGAAGCCGGGCACCCTGGTCAGCTACGAGACCACGCTGCCGGTCGGCACCACCCGCGGTCGCTGGGCGCCGATGCTTCAGGAGGGCTCCGGCCTGACCGCCGGCACCGACTTCCACCTGGTGTTCAGCCCGGAGCGGGTGCTCACCGGCCGGGTCTTCGCCGACCTGCGCCGCTACCCGAAGCTGGTCGGCGGCATCGACGAGGCCTCCGCGCTGAGCGGCGTGCGGTTCTACGAGGCGGTGCTCGACTTCGACGAGCGGGCCGACCTGGACCGCAGCAACGGCGTGTGGGACCTCGGCTCGGCCGAGGCGTCCGAGCTGGCCAAGCTCGCCGAGACGACCTACCGGGACGTGAACATCGGCCTGGCGAACCAGTTCGCCCGCTTCGCCGACACGGTCGGCGTCGACGTCACCAAGGTGATCGAGGCGTGCAACACCCAGCCGTACAGCCACATCCACTCGCCGGGCATCGCGGTCGGCGGGCACTGCATCCCGATCTACCCGCGGATGTACCTGTGGAACGACCCGGCCGCCACCGTGGTCCGCTCGGCGCGTGAGGCCAACGCCGCGATGCCGGAGTACGCGGTCGACCTGCTCGCCGCCGCGTACGGCGACCTGACCGGGGTGGGCGTGCTGGTGCTGGGTGCCGCCTACCGGGGCGGGGTGAAGGAGACCGCCTTCTCGGGTGTCTTCCCGACCGTGGAGGCGCTGCGCCGGCGGGGTGCCACGCCCTACGTCTCCGACCCGATGTACACCGACGAGGAACTGGTCGCGCACGGCCTGCCCGCCCACGCCGGCGAGCCGATCGGCGCCGCGGTGATCCAGGCCGACCACGCCGAGTACCGCACCCTCACGCCGGCCGACCTGCCGGGCGTGACCGTGCTGGTCGACGGCCGGCGGGTCACCGACCCGGCCCGCTGGACCGGCGTCCGCCGGGTGGTCATCGGCGGCTGATCCCGCTGCACGGTGGGCCCCGGCCGTCTCGGCCGGGGCCCACCGCGTTGTGCGGGCCGAGAGCCGTCCTCAATTTGTTCACCCACCGGACACTCCGGTAATACTTGCGTGACTTGACCCGTTTAGGGTCGCAAGCCGTCCGGATCGGGCCTCTCCGACACCGGCGGGCAGACAGGGAGCGTGTCGTTGTTCAGCAGAGTACGCAGCCAGCAGGGTCTCGCCGTGGTCGGCGTGACGTTCCTCGGGTACGGCGTCATGATCCTCGCCGGGGCCCTCGGGCTGGTGATCCCGTACGCGATCGCCGCGGCGGTCGTCCTGAGCGGTGAGCTGGCGCTGGCCACCCGGTACGCCGACACGGCGCAGCTCGTCGCCAAGGCCGGTGTCGGGCTGCCGTTCCGGCGGCTGGTCCGGGACCTGTCGGTGGCGCTGCTGGTGATCGCCGCGGTCCGCCCCGGCCTGGTGGGCACGGTCGCGGTGCTGCTGCTGCCGGCCGCGCTCTGGGTGGTGGCGGTCGGCACCACCGCGGTCACCAAGTCGGTCGAGGGCCGGGTCGACCCGCCGGCGTACACCCGCAACATCGACCTCGGCGCGCTGCGCCGGGTGCCGACGCCGCCGACCTGGGCGCGGCGGCTGGCCGGGCTGCGACTGCCGCTGCTCAACGTGCTGCTGGTGCCGGCGGCCGTGGTGGCCGCCGCGGTGGACCGGGTCGCCCCGGTGGTGGTCACCGGCCTGGTGACCCTGGTCGCCGGCCTGGTCACCGCCGCGGTGCTGGCGCTGGCCGCGCTGCGCGGCCGGGGGGCCACCCCGGGCGTGCTGCCCGCCGTGCACGACTGGCTGGCCCGGGAGAAGCCGGAGGTGGCCCTCTACTTCGCCGGCCCGGCCAAGGACGTCTACCAGGCCAACATGTGGCTCGCGCCGATGGAGGCGACCGGCCGGCGGGCGGTGGTGCTGCTGCGGGCCGCGGACGCGTTTCACCAGCTCGCCGACACCCGGCTGCCGGTGATCTGCGTGCCGGCCGGCGTCGACTTCATGAACCTCGACCTCGGTTCGCTCCGGGTCGCCCTCTACGCGGCGAACGTCGGCGCCAACATCCACCTGCTGCGCGAGCCAGGCGTGAAGCACGTCTTCGTCGGGCACGGCGACAGCGACAAGGCGGCCAGCGTCAACCCGTACAGCAAGGTGTACGACGAGGTGTGGGTGGCCGGTCCGGCCGGTCGGGAGCGGTACGCGCGGGCCGACGTCGGCGTGCTGGACCGCGACATCGTCGAGGTGGGCCGCCCGCAGCTCGCCGGCGTGCACACGTTCGGCTCGGGCGCCCCCGACCACCTGTTCACCGTGCTCTACGCCCCCACCTGGGAGGGGTGGCTGGACGACGACCCCTACCACACCTCGCTGGTGCTGATGGGGGAGCGGATCGTGTCCGGGCTGCTGGCCGCCGGGAACCTGCGGGTGGTCTACAAGCCGCACCCGCTGACCGGCACCCGGTCGCCGAAGGCGAAGGCGGTGCACGAGCGCGTCGTGGCCCGGATCCGCGCCGCCGGCGGAGAGACCGATCCGTCGTCGCTCGACGGCGCCGCGCACCTGGTGGTCACCGGGCGCACGCCGTCGCTGTTCGACTGCTTCAACGTCACCGACCTGCTGGTCAGCGACGTGTCCAGTGTGGTCTCCGACTTCGTGCAGAGCGAGCGGCCGTACGTGGTGGCCAACCCGGCCGGGCTGCCCGAGGACGAGTTCCGGCGGCAGTTCCCGACCGCCCGGGCGGCGTACCTGCTCTCCGCGGACGGCGGCGAGCTGGCCAAGATCCTGGCGGTGACCCGGGGCGGCGACGACCCGATGGCTGAGGCGCGAAGGGAGCTGAAGGAATACCTGCTCGGCCCGGCCGGGTCCAACCCGATGGACCGGTTCCGCGACGAGATCGGCCGGCTCTGCGGCTGACCCGCACACCGACCCGACGGGGCGACGACCGGACCGGTCGTCGCCCCGTCGCGTGCTCAGCCCTGGTGCGGCGGGTTGTCCACGTCCCGCGAGACGACCTCGCCCTTGGCGTCCACCCAGCCCTTCGGCCGGGCCGGGTTGCCGGCCACCAACTGGTACGGCTTGACGTCCTTGGTCACCACCGAACCGGCGGCGATCATCGCGTACTCGCCGACCTCGATGCCGCACACCAGCGTGGCGTTGGCGCCGATCGAGGCGCCCCGGCGCACCAGCGTCGGGGTGATCGTCCAGTCCGGGTTCTGCGCGCGCGGCCGGAAGTCGTTGGTGAACACGGCGCACGGGCCGACGAAGACCTCGTCCTCGATGGTCACGCCCTGGTAGACCGAGACGTTGTTCTGGATCTTCACGCGGTCGCCGACGGTGACGCCCGCGTCGACGTAGACGTTGCGGCCGATCACGCAGCCGGCGCCGACCTGGGCGCTCGACCGGACGTGCGCGAGGTGCCAGACCTTGGTGCCGTCGCCGACCCGGGCGCCGTCCTCCACGTCGGCCGTCGGGTGGACGAAGACGGAAGCGGACCGGTCGTTGCTGTCAGTCATCTCAACTCGCATCGTGGCGGGGCGCGTCGCGCCGTCGGGCTGGGCTCGACGCAGCATAACGAGCACTTCAGGCGAGCAGTTCGGCCACCGCGTCGGCGGCCGGCCGATCCGCCGGCAGCGGATGCTCGGCGACAACCGCGTCGACCGGCAACGCCGCGTACAGGTGCGGGAAGAGCGCCCCGCCCCGGGACGCCTCCCAGCGCAGCGCGTCGCCGAGGCGCGCCTCGTCCACGGCGAGCAGGGTCAACCCGGTGACCCCGGCGAAGTGTCGGCGCGCGGTCTCCACCACCTGGCCGGCGGCGGAGAGGTGGAGGAAGCCGTCCTGCCGGTCCAGCGCGGTGCCGGCGAACCGTCCGTCCGCCCGCGCCCGCGCCCACTCGTCGTCGGCGAGAATCTTGTAGATCACCATCGCAGCCTAGAGTGGCCTCGCGTGCGGGCGGCGGGTCTGCCACCATTCCAGGGCAACACGGCGAGCGGACGGAGGCACGGGTGCGGATCCTCCTGGTCGAGGACGACCGTCGGGTCGCCGCGGCGCTGTCGTCCGCGCTGACCCGTCGCGGCTACCAGGTGGAACACGCCGCCACGGTCGCCGCCGCGCTCTCCGCCGCCCCCTGCGACCTGGTGCTGCTCGACCTGACCCTGCCCGACGGCGACGGCACCGACCTGTGCCGGGAGCTGCGCCGGCGCAGCAGCCAACTGGGCATCATCGCGGTGACCGCCCGGGGGGAGGAACGCGACCGGGTGCTGGGCCTGCGGCTGGGCGCCGACGACTACGTGGTCAAGCCGTTCTCGATGGTGGAGTTGCAGGCCCGGATCGAGGCGGTGCTGCGCCGGGCGTCGCACACCGTCCCGGAACGCCACCTCATCGAGGCGGGCCCGGTCCGCATCGACGTGGGCGGCCGGACGGTCAGCGTGGCCGGGCGGGCGGTCACCCTGACCCGCAAGGAGTTCGACATCCTGCTCTCGCTGGCCCGCCAGCCCGGGGTGGCGGTGCCGCGGGACCGGATCCTGCTCGACGTCTGGGGCACCGTCTGGGCCGACCGGCACACCGTCGAGGTGCACGTCGGGTCGCTGCGCGGCAAGCTGGGCGACCCGACGCTGGTGGAGACCGTGCGCGGGGTCGGCTACCGGCTCCGCGCCGCGTGAGGAGGCCCCGGTGCGCCGCCGGCTGGTGATCAGCTACCTGCTGCTGATGGTGCTGGTGCTGGTCGCGCTGGAGACCCCGCTGGCGGTCACGCTCGCCTCGCGGGAGACCGACCGGGTCCGCGCCGACCGGCTCGCCGACGCCACCCGCTTCGCCTCGCTGGCCGGTCCGGCGCTGCGCGGCGGCAGCCCCGGCCCGCTGGGCGGCGAACTGGCCGCCTACGACGACCTCTACCGGATCGGCGCGGCCGTGGTGGACCGCGACCGCCGTACGGTGGCCGCCTCGGCCCGGTGGGACCCGGGCGGGGGCACCGGCACGGCGGTCGACACCGCGCTGTCCGGGCAGCAGTTCAGCGGCCCGGAGTCGGTCTGGCCCTGGGAGGACGGGCCGCTGGTGACGGCGGTGCCGATCAACGACGGCGGCGAGGTGCTCGGCGCGGTGGTCACCACCACGCCGACCGGCCCGGTGCGCCGCACCGTCACCGTGTGGTGGCTGCTGCTGGCCGGCCTGGGCCTGCTCACGGTGCTGGCCTGCGTCTCCACCGCGTTCGGGCTGGCCGGCTGGGTGCTGCGCCCGGTCACCGAGCTGGACACGGCGACCCACGAGATCGCCGAGGGACGCCGCACCGCCCGGGTCCGGCCCCGGCTCGGCCCGCCCGAGCTGCGCCGGCTGGCGACCAGCTTCAACGACATGGTCGACGCGGTCTCCGACGTGATGGACCGGCAGCGGGCCTTCGTCGCGCACGCCAGCCACCAGCTACGCAACCCGCTGACCGCGCTGCGGCTGCGGGTGGAGGAGCTGGGGCCCAGCCTCACCGACCCGGACGGCCGGGCCGAGCACCGGCTGGCGCTGGAGGAGACCGACCGGCTGGCCACCGTGCTCGACGCGCTGCTCACCCTGGCCCGGGCCGAGCGGGAGGAGAACCAGCGGGTCACCGTGGACGCCGCCGCCGCGGCCGAGTCCCGGGTCGCGGCCTGGCTACCGCTGGCCCGGCACCGGTCGGTGACGCTCCGGCTCGACGCCGACGAGGCGCCGGCGCACGCGCGGACCGTGCCGACCGCCATCGACCAGGCGCTCGACGCGCTGATCGACAACGCGGTCAAGTTCAGCGGCGCCGGGGGAGAGGTGACGGTGACCGTACGCCGCGTCGACGGTGGGACGGAGCTGACCGTGCGCGACACCGGCCCCGGCATGACGGCCAGCCAGATCGACCAGGCCACCGAGCGGTTCTGGCGGGCCCCGGACGTGCAGAACGTGGACGGCGCGGGGCTGGGGCTGACCATCGCCGCGGTGCTCGTCGACGCGTCCGACGGCCGGCTCACCATGCGCCAGGGCGAGCCGCGCGGGTTGGTCGCCGAGTTGTGGTTCCCGGCGCCGCCGGCCGAGCCGGCCGATCCCGACGACCGCGCCGCCGCCCCGGAGCGCCACGGCGAGCCGGTCGGCGGCTGACCGGCGTCAGGGTTTGGTGTCGCGGTACCACTGCGCCGCGCCCGGGTGCAGCGGCAACGGCGTGGTCACGATCGCCGACCGGGGACTCATCCGGCCGGCCGCCGGATGGGCCGCGGCCAACTCCTCGCGCCGGTCCATCAACAGCCGGGTCACGTCGCGTACCAGCGCGGTGGGCAGGCGCGCGTTGACGATCAGATAGTTCGGGTTGGCCACCGTGCTGACCGGGTCCGCCCGGTAGACCGACCGGGGGATGTCGCGGGTCACGTACACCTGGCCGTACGCGCGCCGCAACGGCTCGGTCCAGTCGCCCAGGTCGACCATCCGCAGCGAGGTCCGCTCAGCCAGGTCGGCGACGCCGCGCACCGGCAGCCCGCCGGAGAAGAAGAACGCGTCGATCCGGCCCTCGCGCAGCGCGGCCACCGAGTCGTCCAGGCCCAGGTGCTCCTGGCGGACCCGGTCGCCGCCGAGCTGCGCCACGGAGAGCAGCCGGGTGGCGGTGACCTCGGTGCCGGACCCGTCGGCGCCCACCGAGACCCGCCGGCCGCGCAGGTCGGCGAGCGTGCGCACCGGACCGCCGGCGGTGGTGACCAGGTGCAGCAGGTCGTCGTAGACGCGGGCCACGGCGAGCACCGCCGGGTGCTCCGGCTCGCGGGGCGGCAGCACGTCGGCCTGGGTGAACCCCAGCTCCGCGTCCCCGGCGCCGACCAGCCGGACGTTCTGCGCGGAGGCCGCGGTGACCAGCACCTCGGCCCGCACCCCGGGCAGCTCCCGGTTGAGCAGGGCGGCCAGCGACTGGCCGAAGGCGTGGTAGACGGCGGTCGGGCTGCCGGTGGCGATGCGGATCCGCACCGGCTCGGCGGGCTCGTCCCGGCAGCCGGCGACGCCGGGGACGAGCAGCAGCAGCAACGCCAGCGGGACCGCGGTCCGGCGCCGGCGGCGTGCAGACCAGTGTCGGCTCACGGGCTGCACTCTGCGCCGTGCACCCGGCACCGCGCAAGCCCGCCCGCCCCGGCGGCGGTCAGCCCAGCGTGGCGCTCTCGGTGATCCGGGCCCGGTGCTCGCCGTTGGGCACGGAAACCAGGAAACAGCCCGACCCGGGCCGCAGCACCGCCGGCACCTCCAGCAGCGCCGCGCCGCGCACCAGCACCGCCGCCAGGTCCCGGTCGGCCAGCCTGATGCCGAGGCAGTGCCGGCGTACGTGCCGGCCGCCGGCGAGCAGCGCCGCCCGCCAGGCCGAGGCCGCCAGCCGGGGACGCCAGAGCCGACGCGCCGTCGACGCGCCGGGTGCCGGCCCGCCGAGCAACTCCCGGCGACCCTGCCGCCAGCCGGCCGCCAGCAGGTTCGCGTACGCCGGACGGTGCTCCCGGGGCACCGACAGCCGGTGCAGCTCGTAGCGGCGACGCAGGCCACCGGTGGTCAGCGCGTGCTCCACCGGCACGTCGAGCCGGCGCAGCAGTTGCCGCATCCGGTGCGCCGCGTCCTCCCGGTTGAACTCGGCGACCCCGCCCCGGTCCGGGTCGACGTCGAGCCGGCGGACGCCGGCGGCCGGGGCCGGCATGCAGCGCACCAGGCAGGCCACCTCGAACGCGTCGGCCAGGGTCAGCCAGTCCAGCGGTGGGGCCGGCGACGACGGGCGGGGCCGGTCGAGCAGCGTGGTGGGCTCGGAGAGCATCGGCACAGCTCCTAGGTCGGCGTGGTGGTGCCTCCACCGTGGCCTGCCACGCCGGGCCGGGGAACCGCTGCGCCCGAGCCTTGAGCAAAACTTGCGCTCAGAGGTCGGTGACGACCAGGTCGACCTGCCGGGGCCGACCGGCCGAGAGGGGCGCCTCCTCGACCGTGTACGTCAGCTCGCGCAGCGCCGACACCAGCGCGCCGGCAGTGCGGGGGCGGGCGCCGGCGAGGAGCAGGTCACGCACCAGCCGACCCTTGGTCGCCTTGTTGAAGTGGCTCACCACCGACCGCACCGGCGCCCCGTCGACCGTCCGCTCGTGCAGCACCCGCACGGTCACCGTGCGCTCGGCGAGCACGCCGCGCGGCGCCCAGGTGGCCGCGTACGCGCCGGAGCGCAGGTCCAGCACGGGCCCGCTGCCCGCCGCCGCGGTCACCGCCGGTCCCAGCGCCGCACGCCAGTACGCCGACAGCGCCCCGACGCCCGGCAGCCGCGCCCCGATCGGGCAGCGGTACGGCGGAACCCGGTCGGTGAGCCGGACCGCACCCCACAGCCCGGAGCTGATCAGCACCGACCGCCGGGCGGCCCGCTCCGCCGCCGGGGGAAGCGTGGCCAGGTCGAGCGCCTCGTAGAGCACCCCGGTGTAGAGCCGTCCGGCCGGCGCGGTGGCCGCCGCCCGCAGCCGCGCGTTGCGCCGCAGCTCGCCGCGCTGCCCCTCGCTCAGGCCCAGCGCCTCGCGGGCCGCCGCCTCGTCCGGGCCGGCGCAGAGGTCGACGAGCGCGCCCAGCACCGCCTCCCGGGCCGGGGTCAACTCCGACAGCGACAGCTTCGACAGGTCCAGCCGGCGGCCGGTGCCGGCCTCGGCCTTGCCCTCGGACGGGGGAAGCAGGATGAGCACCGGCACAGCGTACGGGCCGAGGTCAGCGCCACGGCCGCACGGCGTGGTCCGGGTGGTACACGCGACTCCCGCCGATCTCGGCGACCACCGCCGCGTCGGCCCGGTCGCCCAGCAACCGCCGCAGCGCGCGTTCCGCGGGCGAGCCGACCGCCACCACGTACCCGGGACGGGCCGCCTGCGCCACCCGCCGCCAGTACGCCGGATAGCGGTTCTGCCCCGGTGTCAGGTTGCCGTCCAGCACCCCGCAGGCCACCGCCTCCCCGGTGTTGAAGATCAGCCGGTTGCAGGTCCAGTAGTCCCCGTACACCTCGCGCAGGTCGGCCCGCAGCACCGCGTCGGCGAGCCGGCGGGCGGTGCGCTCCTCGGCGCGTACCCCCGGCATGCCAGCCAGGAACGCGGCGGTGCCGGCCAGCGCGGCGGCGGTCAACCCGGCCAGCACCGCGGACGCGGCGACACCCCGCAGCCGCGCCGCGCGGGACGCGGTGGTCCGCGTCGCGTGGACGGCGGCCAGCCACAGCGGCCACAGCACCGCCGGCAGCGAGATCTGCAACACCGACAGGTAGCGGGCGTTGCCCAGCGGGTCGGTCGCGGCGAGCGGGCTGCGCACGTACGCCAGCAGCGTCCCCGCCGCGCCGGCGACCAGGGCGAGGATCGCCACGGCCCGGACCCGCGCGGCCGGGTCCACGGCCCGGCGGTACGCGACCACGCCGAGCCCGGCGGCGAGCACCAGCAGCACCGGGTAGAGCGCGCCGAACCACCGCGCCCAGCCGGCGCAGCCGTCCATCGGGCACAGCCCGGAGGCCAGCGGCACCCCCTCCAGCAGCCCGCCGTGCAGCCGGGCGGCCACCGACGGGTCCACCCCGTCCTTCGTGCTGATCTCCCGGAACACCGACAGCGAGTCCTGCCCGGGCGGCGCGACGATGTTGTCCTTCACCACCGGCGCGATGCCGGCCAGGAAACCGGCCACCAGCAGCACGCCCGGCCAGCCGACCAGATCGCGCGGGGCGGCCAGGACCAGCGCCACCACGGCCACCAGCAGGTAGGGCGCGATCAGCCAGTCCGACCAGAGCGCCAGGCCGGCGAGCAGCCCGAACGCGCCGGTGGCGACCCAGCGGTGCCGGACCCGCCGCTCGCCGAGCGCGACCGCGATCAGCAGCAGCGCCAGCACCGCGGGCTTGACCTCGGGTCGACCGCCGACCACGGTGAGCTGGTCGCGGACCACCCGCTCCGACCCCAGCGCCAGCAGGCCCACCACGACCACGGCCAGCCATCCGGAGAAGAGCCGGCGGGTCAACCGGTACGCCAGCCACAGGAAGATCGCGTACAGCACGAGCAGCGGCAGCCGCAGCAGCGGCCAACTCGCCCCACCCCAGCCCACCAGCGGCGCGGCCAGGTAGGACTCCAGCACGCCCATGTAGCGCTGCCCGTAGAGGAAGACCGGCCGCTCGTGACCGCCGGCGATGTGCAGGGCGGCCAGGCCGAACGTCGCCTCGTCGCTGTTCGAGGCCGGCACCGTGAGCAGCGTCAGCACCAGCCGGTAACCGACCCCGGCCGCGCCGAGCAGCAGCGCCGCCACCGCCGGGCGGTCCGGGTTGCGCCACGCTGTCGCCACGACCCACGCCCCCGTCGTCGCCTGCGAACGCAGTGTGACACGACGGTCACCGGGCTCCGGGCCGGATCGGTCCAGATCACTCGCGTGGCCGGGCTCCGCCGGTTGTGGCAGGGTTGCGGTGTGCCACCCACACCACCGGACCAGCTCGCCGTGCCGCAACTGCACCGGGCCGCGCGCATCGAGGACGCGCTGCACGGCCTGGTGGAACGCCGGCTGCGGCGCACCGGGTGGCAGCCCAACATCATCGCGTACGCCGGCTACGGCGCGCCCGGCTGGGCGCGGGTGCTCTGCCGGGTGCTGCTCGGCCGCCCCGACACCCGGCGCGGCCGGCTGGAGAAGGTGCGGGGCTGGCGCAGTTTCGCCACCCTGCCGGCCAAGCACGCCCGGGTCACCATCGAGGTCAACGGCGAGCGCCAGGAGGTGACCGCGGACCGCAGCGGCTTCGTGGACACCGTCGTCGAGGGCGACTTCACCCCCGGCTGGGGCTGCGTACGCCTGTCCGTGGCCGACGCCGAGCCGGTCGAGGCGCTGGTCCGCATCCTCGACCCGACCGTGCGCTTCGGTGTCCTCTCCGACATCGACGACACGGTCATGGTGACCGCGCTGCCCCGGCCCATGCTCGCCGCGTGGAACACGTTCGTCCTGGACGAGCACGCCCGCACCGCCGTCCCCGGCATGGCGGTGCTCTACGAGCGCCTGGCCACCGCCCACCCGGGCGCGCCGGTCTTCTACCTCTCCACCGGCGCCTGGAACGTCGCGCCGACGCTGACCCGGTTCCTGTCCCGGCACCTCTACCCGGCCGGGCCGCTGCTGCTGACCGACTGGGGCCCGACCGCCGACCGCTGGTTCCGCAGCGGGCGCGAACACAAGCGGGCCACGCTGGCCCGGCTGGCCCGGGAGTTCCCCGAGGTGCGCTGGCTGCTCATCGGCGACGACGGGCAGCACGACCAGGAGATCTACCGGGAGTTCGCCGCCGCCCACCCGGACAACGTGGCCGGCGTGGCGATCCGGCGGCTGTCACCGACCCAGTCGGTGCTCGCCGGCAGCCTGCCCGCCCCGGCGGGCCGCTCCTCGTCCGGCCCCGTCGGCCAGAAGTGGTTGAGCGCTCCCGACGGCGCCGGCCTGTGGAAGCTCCTCCGCGAAGCCGACCTGGTCTGACCCGGCCCGCCTGTCCCACTTCCCGGCACCGCGCAAGATCTCGGTACCAGAGCGGCCGCCCCTGTCCCAAGATCCCGACTCGGCGGCGTTGATCATGAGGTTGACGGCCTTGTGGATCTCCTTTGGTGCCGTCAACTTCATGATCGACGCTGGCTGCTGAGGGGTGTCACCGACCCGGTCGGTGCTCGCCGGCGGGTCGATCCTCGTCGGCCCTGTCGGTCAGCGGTGGCTGGGTGGGCCGGCCTGCGGAAGCCGCATCGCGAAGTCGACCAGGTCCATCCCGTCGCCCCACCCGCTTCCTCGCCGTCCCACTTCCCGGCACCTCGTCCCGTGACGTGGGACCGTGCGAGATCTTGGTATCGGAGCGCCCCCGGAGGGGCGGTCTCGTACCAAGATCTCGACTCGGCGGGGTTGATCATGAGGTTGACGGCCTTGTGGATCTCCTGCGGTGCCGTCAACCTCATGATCGACGCTGGTGGTCGGTGGTGGGTGGTCGGTGGTCGGTGGTGGGTGGTCGGTGGTGGGTGGTGGGTGTCGTGTCGGGGTCAGGGGTGGCGGGGGTGCAGCCGGGGACCCGGGGGTCGGCCACCTGGTACACCTGAGCCTGGCCGGACCGGTTCGCGTCCTGGGCGGGCTCGGTGCCCTGGCCCGTCGTCGCGCCGTCGTCGGTACCCGGTCGTCCGCCCGGCGCGATGTCGTCTCGTCCACCCGTTCGGCCTGCCGGGCCGCCCTGGTTCCGGCCCGCGTCCTGACTTGGGCCCGCGCCCTGGTCTTGGCCCGCGCCAAGATCGCGAGCTGCCTGGCGGGCGGCGCGGATCTGCTGGATGAGGGCGCGTAGCTGCTGGATCCGAGCCCTGATCTGCCGAATGCGCTGTGCCACCCGGTTCCCGGCGTCGCCGGCCTGCTCGCCGGCACCCGTTTCGCCCTGCTGGTCGCCCGTGCCGGCTTGGTCGCCCGTGTCGGCTTGGTCGTCCGTGCCGGCCCGGTCGCCCGTGCCGGCTTGGTCGTCCGTGCCGGCCCGGTCGTCCGCGCCAGCCTGTTCGTCCGCGCCAGCCTGTTCGTCCGCGCCAGGTTGATCGTTCGCGCCGGCCGGCGGAGCGTTCCGCTGACCGGCGTCGCCCGGTTGGACATCCTGGCCGGGCTCGGCCTGCTGGTCGCCCTGCCCGGCGGCCTGCTGCTTCGCCTGCCGGGCGGCGCGGGCGGCCTGCACGATCCCGGCGATCTGCCCGATCAGGCCGCCGACGGCGTTGATGATGCCCACGGCTCGTCCGGCACCACCCGCAGCCCCGGCCGCTCCTGCGCCGGCCGCTCCTGCGCCGGCCGCTCCTGCGCCGGCCGCTCCTGCGCCGGCCGTTCCTGCGTCCGCCGCTCCTGCGCCCGGGGCGCTGGCCTGGGCCCGTTGGGCGCCCTGGGCGATGCCCCGGATGCCGCCGACGATGCTGCTCAGCCGCTGGACGCGGGTCTCGGTCAACCGTGGGTCGACCAACTGGCCGGAGCGCTCACCTGCCATCTGCTCGGTGACCGCCCACGCCCGGTCCAGTTCGACCGCCATCGCCTGGTCCCACGGCACGCCCGGACAGGCGGCGCCGGCCACCTCGACCGTACCGTCGCAGCCGGCCGCGGACCGGTGCTGCCGGATCTGGTCGACGACCGCGGTCCGGTCGGCGATCCGGTCGGCCGATCCGGCGCCCGGGTTGCGGCGCTGGTCCGCGAGCGCGGTCAGGTTGGCCCGCAACGCGTTGTCCAGGCCGGCGCAGTTCTCCGCCGCCTGGCCGGTGCCGGTGGCCACCGCGAATGCCGCCCCGGCGGTGACGACCAGCGCCACCCCGCCGGCGATCTTCCGGTTCCGGGAGTGGGCCACCGCCCCGCGCCTACCGGTTGTGCTCCTGCTTCTCGCCATCGAAGCTCCTCCGCCTCGTCGTCACACGGCCACCCGGCATCCGCCCAGGAGTACGGCGAGCAGCCCACCGCGAGTTCACGGGGACGGCCGGTGTCGCCGGAGAGTGAGCGAGGACGGCGAGCGACGTCACGTGGAGTGACGGGTGCGAGAAGAAGAGGGCCGGTGGGAGCGTTATACCTCTGAGTCATGCCTATGCCTCAGAGGTATACCGACCAAGAGTGATGTGCCTTTGACGGCGGCTACGGAGGGTGTCAGCCCTGGCGGAGCCAGAGCACGCCCAGCGGCGGCACCCGCAGCGCCACCGACGCCGGCATGCCGTGCCACGGGGTGTTCTCCGCGTGCACCTCGCCGAGGTTGCCCACCCCCGACCCGCCGTAGTGGTGGGCGTCGGTGTTCAGCGCCTCGGTCCACGTGCCGCCGGCCGGCAGGCCGATCCGGTAGTCCTCCAGCGGCCCCGCGGAGAAGTTCGCCACGCAGACGAGCGTCCGACCGTCGGGGGCGATCCGGATGAACGACACCGTGTTGTTGGCGACGTCGTCGCCGGCGATCCAGCGGAAGCCGGCCGGGTCGGTGTCCTGCGCCCAGAGCGCCGGGGTGGCCCGGTAGGCGCGGTTCAGGTCGGCGACCAGGCGTTGCACGCCGGCGCGGGCCGGGTCGTGGGTCAGGTACCAGTCGAGGCCGCGTTCCTCGCTCCACTCCCGGTCGTCGGCCAGCTCGCAGCCCATGAAGAGCAACTGCTTGCCGGGATGCGCCCACATGTACGCCAGCAGCGCCCGCACGGTCGCCAGCCGCTGCCAGGTGTCGCCGGGCATCTTGCCGGCGAGGGAGCCCTTGCCGTGCACGACCTCGTCGTGGCTGATCGGCAGCACGTAGTTCTCGCTCCACGCGTACGCCAGGGAGAACGTGAGCTGGTGGTGGTGGTGCTGGCGGTAGATCGGGTCCTTCGAGGTGTAGAGCAGGGTGTCGTGCATCCAGCCCATGTTCCACTTGAACCCGAAGCCGAGCCCGCCGTCGGAGGTCGGCCGGGTGACGCCCGGCCAGGCGGTGGACTCCTCGGCGATCATGAGCACGCCCGGGTGGTGCCGGTAGACGGTGGCGTTGACCTCCTGGAGCAGCGCGATGGCCTCCAGGTTCTCCCGGCCGCCGTGCACGTTCGGGGCCCACTGCCCGTCGTCGCGGGAGTAGTCGAGGTAGAGCATCGAGGCCACCGCGTCGACCCGCAGCCCGTCGACGTGGAACTCGTCGAGCCAGTAGAGCGCGTTGGCGACCAGGAAGTTGCGCACCTCGTTGCGGCCGAAGTCGAAGACGTACGTGCCCCAGTCGGGGTGCTCGCCGCGACGCGGGTCGGGGTGCTCGTAGAGCGGGGTGCCGTCGAAGCGGGCGAGCGCCCACTCGTCCTTGGGGAAGTGCGCCGGCACCCAGTCGAGGATCACCCCGATGCCGGCGGCGTGCAGCCGGTCGACCAGGTGACGGAAGTCGTCCGGGTCGCCGAAGCGCGCGGTGGGCGCGTAGTAGCCGGTGACCTGGTAACCCCACGAGCCGCCGAACGGGTGCTCCATCACCGGCAGGAGCTCCACGTGGGTGAAGCCCATCTCGGTGACGTACGCGGTCAACTGCTCGGCCAGCTCGCGGTAGCCGAGGCCGGGTCGCCACGAACCCAGGTGCACCTCGTAGACGCTCATCGGCTCCTCGTGCGGCCGCCGCGCCGCCCGCCGCTCCAGCCAGCCCGCGTCGCCCCACTCGTACCGGGAATCGTGCACCACCGACGCGGTGGCCGGCGGCACCTCGGTGCGGATGGCCATCGGGTCGGCCTTGTCCCGCCACCGGCCGTCGGCGCCCAGGATGCGGTACTTGTAGCGGCTGCCGGCCGGCACGCCGGGCAGGAAGATCTCCCACACCCCGCTGGAGCCGAGCGAGCGCATCGGCCAGCCGTCGTCCGGCCCCCAGCCGGTCGCGTCGCCGACCACCCGCACGCCGCGGGCGTTGGGCGCCCACACGGTGAACGCCACGCCCTCGTCGAAGACCCGGGCGCCCAGCGCCGCCCAGAGCCGCTCGTGCCGCCCCTCGCCGATCAGGTGCAGGTCCAGCTCGCCGAGCGTGGGCGGATAACGGTACGGGTCGTCGAGCGTGGCGCCGTCCACCTCGACCCGGTAGTCGGACACCTCGCCGGGGAGCACCGCCTCGAACACGCCGGCGTCGTGCACCCGCTTCATCGGGTGCCGGTCGCCGTCGACCAGCAGCGTCACCTCGCCGGCGCCCCGGCGCAGCGTCCGGATCGTGGTGCTCCCGTCGGCTGGGTGCGCGCCGAGCACGGCGTGCGGGTCGTACGCCTCACCGGCGATCAACTGGTCCATCGTGCGTCGTCCTTCTCGGCCGGTGCGGTCGGTGCGGTGCCGCCGGACAACTCGGCGGGTACGTCCTCGACGGTCAGGTCGGGCGCGGCCGGGCGGGCCGGCTCGTCGGCGGTCGGCGGCGCCGGGCGGCGCACCGTGAGCACGTGCGCCGGTTGCAGGTACGGGTCGAGGCGCACCGCGTTGCGCTGCCCCCAGGCGTACTCCGCGCCGGTCAGCTCGTCGCGCACGGTGAACCGCTCGTGCCAGTCGAAGCCGAGCGCCGGCATGTCCAGCGTGGTGTTGCCCCACTGCACCGTGCGGGAGTCGAACGAGCAGACCACGATCACCGTGTTGCCGGTCTCCGGGTCGTGCTTCGACCAGCACAGCAGCGCCGGGTTGTCGATGTCGTGGAAGCGCAGGTTGCGGAGCTGGTGCAGGGCCGGGTTGTCGCGGCGGACCCGGTTGAGCGTGGTGATGAACGGTGCCAGCGAGCGCCCGCGCGCCAGCGCGCCGTCGAAGTCCCGGGGCCGCAGCTCGTACTTTTCGTTGTCCAGGTATTCCTCGGCGCCGGGGCGGGCGACGTGCTCGAACAGCTCGAAGCCCGCGTACATGCCCCAGGAGGGGGAGAGCAGCGCCGCCAGCACCGCCCGGATCTTGAACATCGGCGGCCCGCCGTGCTGCAACGACGAGTGCAGGATGTCCGGCGTGTTGGGCCAGAAGTTCGGCCGCATCCAGTCGGCGGAGGCGACCAGCTCCTCGCAGTACTCCCGCATCTCGGCGGCCGTCGTGCGCCAGGTGAAATAGGTGTACGACTGGGTGAAGCCGACCTTGCCGAGCCCGTGCATGATCGCCGGCCGGGTGAACGCCTCGGCGAGGAACAGCACGTCCGGGTCGACGCGCTTCACCTCGGCGATGAGCCAGTGCCAGAAGTCGAACGGCTTGGTGTGCGGATTGTCGACCCGGAAGATCTTCACGCCCTCGCCGACCCAGTGCCGGACCACCCGCAGCACCTCGGCGCGGATGCCCTCCGGGTCGTTGTCGAAGTTCAGCGGATAGATGTCCTGGTACTTCTTCGGCGGGTTCTCCGCGTACGCGATGCTGCCGTCGGCGCGGGTGGTGAACCACTCCGGATGCTCGGCCACCCACGGGTGGTCCGGCGCGCACTGCAACGCCAGGTCCATCGCCACCTCCAGGCCCTGCTCGGCGGCCGCCGCGACGAAGTCACGGAAGTCCGCAGGCGTACCCAGGTCGGGGTGGATGGCGTCGTGGCCGCCCTCGTCCGCGCCGATCGCCCACGGCGAGCCGACGTCGTCCGGCCCGGCGGTGAGCGCGTTGTTGCGCCCCTTGCGGTTGACCCGGCCGATCGGGTGGATCGGCGGCAGGTAGAGCACGTCGAAGCCCATCGCGGCGACACCCGGCAGGCGGTCGAGCGCGGTGACGAAGGTGCCGGAGCGGGCCGGCGCGTCGACGGTCGCCGGGACCGCGCCCTCGGAGCGGGGGAAGAATTCGTACCAGGCGGAGAAGAGTGCCCGCGGACGGTCCACCCACAGCGTGCGCTCGTCGCCGGTGGTCACCAGCTCGCGCACCGGGTACGCCCAGAGCAGCGGCGCCAGGTCGAGCGCCGCGCTGACCCGCCGGGGAAGGTCGATCTCCTCGTCGCCCAGCGCGCGCGCGGCCTCGCGTACCCGATCGCGGTCGGCCTTCGGCACCAGCCCGAGCGCGGCGGTCAGCACCCGCGCGCCCTCGGCCAGGTCGTTGGCCAGCTCGGTCGGACCCTGGCCGGCGGCGAGCTTCTTGGTCACCGCGTTCTGCCAGGTGAGGTAGGGATCCTGGAACGCCTCGACGGTGAACCGCCACTCGCCGACCGCGTCCGGGGTGATGGTGGCGTGCCAGCGGTCCTGCCCCGGCTCGCCGGGACGCATCCGGGTGAACGGCCGCGCCGCGCCGTCCGGGCCGAGCCACACCACGTTGCAGCCGAGCGCGTCGTGGCCCTCGCGGTAGGCCCGGGCCGACACCGGTACGACCTCGCCGACCACCGCCTTGGCCGGGTAGCGACCGCAGGCGACGACGGGGGAGACGTCTTCGATCGGGAACCGTCCAGTCACCCGCCCAACCTACTGCGCGAGATCCTCTCGCGCTCGGCGGCAACCGCCGAAGCACCGGATCGCGCGGTCGGTTGCCGTTGCCGTCGGTGGGTGGAACGTCCAGCCCGCCCGCTGCGCGACGAACACGAACTCCCGTCCGGGGCGGTCGGGCGCCTGGCGCACGTCGCGCACCCGGTAGCCGGAGGCGACCAGGCTCGACTCGATCTCGTCGCGGTCGCGGAACCGCAGCGTCGAGTCCGAGCTGAGCTCCGTCCCGTCGGCGACGAACCGGTAGGTGAGGCGGAAGGAGACCAGCGGCAGGTCGACGTCGGTGACGACGAGGCGCTGTTCCACCGGCCCGACGCCGGGCACGTCCCGGGTCTCCGGGCCGGTCTCCGCCGCCCACTCCTCCCAGGCGCGCCGTTCGGGTCTCCGGGTCTCGAAGACGAGGTGCCCGCCCGGGCGGAGCGCGGCGTGGACGCCCTGGAGCATCCGCGTCCAGTCGGCGTCGGTCAGGAAGACCTGCGCCACGTTCCCGGTCATGGTGGCCAGGTCGACGTCGAGCGCCGGCAGCGTCGTGGCGTCGCCGTGGAGCCAGCGGACCTGGCCGGCCTCGTCCTTGGCCCGGGCGACGTCGAGGGACGCCTCGGCCGGGTCGACGCCGATGACCGTGTGACCGTGCCGGGCGAGCAGGACCGCCAGCGACCCGGTCCCGCAGCCGACGTCGAGCACCGTGCGTGCGCCCAGCTCGTCCGCGACCGCCAGGTAGGCGGCCAGGTCGTCGCGGTCGCCGTCGAACGCGTCGTAGACCGACGCGAGGCGCGGATGGGCGAAGATCGCATCAGGCATCCGGCGAAGCTACCCACCACCGCGAACCGGTCGACACCTGTTAACCGGGGGCCCCGCCTCTACCAAAAGCGTTAAGCGGGGGCCCCGCCTTTCACGGAGTCGTAGACGGCGAGGGTCTGGTCGGCGATCGCGGACCAGGAGAAGTGCTCCACCGCTCGCCGGCGGCCCGCCGCGCCGAACGCGGCGATCCGTGCCGGGTCGGCCAGCAGCTCGTTCATCCGGGCGGCCAGGTCGGCCACGAAACGCTCCGGGTCCAGCGGCGTGCCGGAGCCGTCGCCGGCCTGCTCGATCGGCACCAGCAGCCCGGTCTCGCCGTCGGCCACCACCTCGGGGATGCCGCCGGTGGCGGTGGCCACCACGGCGGTCTCGCAGGCCATCGCCTCCAGGTTGACGATGCCCATCGGCTCGTAGACGGACGGGCAGACGAAGATCGTGGCGTGCGTGAGCACCTGGATCACCTCGTGCTTGGGCAGCATCGCCGCCACCCACACCACGCCGGAGCGCGTCGCCCGCAGCTCGGCGGCCAGCTCCTCGACCTCCGCGCCGATCTCCGGGGTGTCCGGCGCGCCGGCCAGCAGCACCAACTGGGTGTCGGCGGGCAGCTCCCGAGCCGCCCGCAGCAGGTAGGGCAGGCCCTTCTGCCGGGTGATCCGCCCGACGTAGACCACGCTGGGGCGGGCCGGGTCGATGCCGAGCCGGTCGAGCACGTCGGTGCCCCGGTCCGGGGCGTACTGCGCGGTGTCGATGCCGTTGTAGACCACCCGAACCCGGTCCGGGTTGACCTGCGGGTAGGCGGTGAGCACGTCGCGGCGCATGCCCGCGCTCACCGCGATGATCGCGTCGGCGGCCTCGAACGCGGTCCGCTCGCACCAGGAGGAGAGCGCGTAGCCGCCGCCGAGCTGCTCGGCCTTCCACGGGCGCAGCGGCTCCAGGCTGTGCGCGCTGACCACGTGCGGCACCCCGTGCAGCAGCTTCGCGGTGTGCCCGGCGAGGTTCGCGTACCAGGTGTGGCTGTGCACCACGTCGGTGCCGGCGGTGCCGGCGGCCATCTCCAGGTCGACGCCCATCACCCGTAGCGCGGCGTTCGCGCCGGCCAGCCCGGCCGGCTCGGGGTACGCCGTCACGCCCGGGGAGTCGCGCGGCGCGCCGAAGCAGTGCACCCGCACCTCGGCGAGCCGGCGCAGCTCCCGGGCCAGGTATTCCACGTGCACCCCGGCGCCGCCGTAGACCTCCGGCGGGTATTCACGGGTGAGCAGGTCGACGCGCAACGGTGCCATGCCCGCACCCTAGTGCAGAGTGCCGGATCGCACCGGGTGCGCAAGTGTGGGCGTCCGAGTGGTGAAGTCGCGTCGGGGTGGATAGCGTCTGACCATGGCTGCCAAGGTGCTCGCGATCGTCCTGGCCGGCGGGGAGGGCAAGCGCCTCATGCCCCTGACCACCGACCGGGCGAAGCCGGCCGTCCCCTTCGGCGGGATGTACCGCATGGTCGACTTCGTCCTCTCCAACCTGGCGAACGCCGGCTTTCTCAAGATCGTCGTGCTGACCCAGTACAAGTCGCACTCGCTGGACCGTCACATCACCAAGACCTGGCGGATGTCGACGCTGCTCGGCAACTACGTCACGCCGGTGCCGGCGCAGCAGCGCCGCGGCCCGTGGTGGTTCGCCGGCTCGGCCGACGCGATCTACCAGAGCTTCAACCTGATCAACGACGAGCAGCCGGACCACGTGATCGTCTTCGGCGCGGACCACATCTACCGGATGGATCCCCGGCAGATGGTGGAGGACCACATCGCCTCCGGCGCCGGGGTGACCGTGGCCGGCATCCGCCAGCCGCTGTCGATGGCCGACCAGTTCGGCGTGATCGAGGTCGGCGAGGACGGCAAGCGGATCCGGGCGTTCCGGGAGAAGCCCACCGACGCGGTGGGGCTGCCCGACTCGCCGGGCGAGATCTACGCGTCGATGGGCAACTACGTGTTCAGCACCCGGGCGCTCTGTGAGGCGGTCGAGCGCGACGCGGAGGACAAGACCAGCAAGCACGACATGGGCGGCAGCATCATCCCGATGCTTGTCGAGCGCGGCGAGGCCAACGTCTACGACTTCAAGGACAACGACGTGCCGGGCAGCACCGACCGCGACCGCGGCTACTGGCGCGACGTGGGGACGCTCGACTCGTTCTACGACGCGCACATGGATCTGATCAACGTGCACCCGGTGTTCAACCTCTACAACTTCGACTGGCCGATCTACACCGACCAGCCGCCGTACCCGCCGGCCAAGTTCGTCCACCAGTGGGGCGAACGGGTGGGGCGGGCGGTCGGCTCGATGGTCTCGCCCGGGGCGGTGATCTCCGGCTCGCTGGTGGAGAACTCGATCGTCTCGCCGAAGGTCAAGGTGCACTCCTGGGCGCACGTCGACGGGGCGGTGCTGATGGAAGGCGTCGAGATCGGCCGGCACGCGGTCGTCCGGCGGGCGATCCTGGACAAGAACGTCTACGTTCCGGAGGGCGCCGAGATCGGCGTCGACCTGGAGAAGGACCGCCAGCGCTACACCGTGTCCGACAACGGCATCGTCGTCATCGGCAAGGGTCAGCGCGTCGAGCCCTGACCGGCCCCACCCATCTGACGAGGAGGATCCCGCAGTGGCCCACCCCCGTGCCGGGCAGCCCGCCGAGCCCGCCGACCTGGTCGACGTGCCCCGGCTGGTCACCGCCTACTACGCCGAGCACCCGGACCCGAGCGACCCGGCGCAGCAGGTCTCCTTCGGCACCTCCGGGCACCGCGGGTCGAGCCTGCGCAACGCGTTCAACTCCGACCACATCGTCGCGGTGACCCAGGCGCTCTGCGACTACCGGCGGGAGCAGGGCCTGGACGGGCCGCTGTTCCTGGCCCGGGACAGCCACGCGCTGTCCGCGCCGGCCGAGGCCGACGCGCTGGAGGTGCTCGCCGCCAACGGCGTCACCGTGCTGCGCGACAGCCGCGACGGCTACACCCCGACCCCGGCGGCCTCGCACGCCATCCTCACCCACAACCGGGGCCGCACGTCCGGCCTCGCCGACGGCGTCGTGATCACCCCGTCGCACAACCCGCCGTCCGACGGCGGGTTCAAGTACAACCCCACCAACGGCGGGCCCGCCGACACCGACGTCACGAAGTGGATCCAGGACCGCGCGAACGCCATCCTCGCCGCCGGGCTCAAGGAGGTGAAGCGCATCCCGTACGCGCGGGCGCGCGCCGCGGACACCACCGGGGAGTACGACTTCCTCGCCCACTACGTCGACGACCTGCCCGCCGCACTGGACATCGACGCGATCCGGGACGCCGGGGTGCGCATCGGCGCCGACCCGATGGGCGGGGCGAGCGTGGCGTACTGGGGGGAGATCGCCGAGCGGCACCGCCTCGACCTCACGGTGATCAACCCGGAGGTGGACCCGACCTGGCGGTTCATGACCCTCGACGGCGACGGCAAGATCCGGATGGACTGCTCCTCGCCGAACGCGATGGCCTCGCTGATCGCCGCCCGCGACAGGTTCCAGGTCTCCACCGGCAACGACGCCGACGCCGACCGGCACGGCATCGTCACGCCGGACGGCGGGCTGATGAACCCCAACCACTACCTGGCGGTGGCGATCGGCCACCTGTTCCGTACCCGGGACCGGTGGAGCCCGGCCGCGGCGGTGGGCAAGACGCTCGTCTCCTCCTCGATGATCGACCGCGTCGCGGCCGACCTGGGCCGGACCCTGCTGGAGGTGCCGGTCGGGTTCAAGTGGTTCGTGCCCGGCCTGCTCGACGGCTCGGTCGGCTTCGGCGGTGAGGAGAGCGCCGGCGCGTCCTTCCTGCGCCGCGACGGCAGCACCTGGACCACCGACAAGGACGGCATCCTGCTCTGCCTGCTCGCCGCCGAGATCATCGCCACCACCGGGCGGACGCCGAGCGAGCACTGGGCCGAGCTGGCCGAGAAGTTCGGCGCGCCGGCCTACGCGCGGATCGACGCCCCGGCCGGGCGGGAGGAGAAGGCGGTCCTGGCGAAGCTCTCGCCGGAGCAGGTCAGCGCGACCGAGCTGGCCGGCGAGCCGATCACCGCGGTGCTGACCAGCGCGCCGGGCAACGGCGCCGCGATCGGCGGGCTGAAGGTGACCACCGAGTCGGGCTGGTTCGCCGCCCGGCCGTCCGGCACCGAGGACGTCTACAAGATCTATGCCGAGTCGTTCCAGGGTCCGGAGCACCTGGCCCGGATCCAGGACGAGGCCAAGTCGCTGGTCGACGGCGTGCTCGGCGGCTGAGGCGTCACCGGGGCGGGGGCAGCTCGCGGCGGTTGAGCTGCTCCCGCAATCCGTCCGGCAGCAGCTCGCGGAGCTGGTCGGGCAGCAGCGGCAGGTCCAGCAGGCTCAGCTTGAGCTGGTTGCGTTCCTGGTAGCGGCGGGGGTCGAGCCGGACCACCTGGCCGGCGTCGCGGACGTAGCGCACGTGCACCGAGCCGCCGGTCGCCGCCTGGCGGATCAACAGCCCGTCCATCTCCACCGCCACCGGCGCCGAGTCGGGCCGCAGCTCCAGGTGCACGCTCTCGTGCGGGGAGAGCAGCACCGAGCGGGAGATCCCGGCCATCGGGGCCGACGGCGTCACCACCAGCGCCTCCGTCGCCGGCGAGATCAGCGGCCCGCCGGCGGCGTAGCTGTACGCGGTGGAGCCGGTCGGCGTGCTCACCACCAGCGCGTCGCACCGGTAGTAGCCGTACTGCTGGCCGTCCACGGCCAGGGTGGCGGTGACGAAGCCGGCCCCGGGTTGCCGGACCAGCGCGATGTCGTTGAACGCCACCACGTCGTCGCCGCACACGTCGCAGGCCAGGCAGGCGTGCGACTCGACGGTGAAGTCGTGCGCGACCAGCCGTTCCAGCGCCCGGGGCAGGTCCGGCGGCTGCACCTCGACCAGGAAGCCCACCCGACCCAGGTGCACGCCGAGCACCGGCTTCGGGTCGCGCACCGCCATCCGCAGCGCGCCGAGCATGGTGCCGTCCCCGCCGATGCTGATCAGCGCGTCGCAGCGGGCGGCCAACTCGCCGCCCGGCACCGCCTCCACCGACGCCGGCACCCGGTGCCGGTCCTCCGCGCGTACCGCGAGGGTCTTGCCGTGCCGGCCGGCCCAGTCCGTGATGATCCCGACGACCTCGGCCACGTCCCGGGTGGGGTGCAGCACCAGCCCGAACACGTAGCCCGCCACGGGTACAGCTCACCACAGCGACGCGCGGGCCGCTGGACTTACCGGAAGGCGCGGAGCCGGGAAAGTGCCCCCGAACAGGTGATTTCCGTACCCAAGCGCGGATCCGGCTCGTTGAACGCGAGGTGGAGCGGGGGACGAGTGGAGAGCCGATGCATGTCGTGATCATGGCCGGCGGCGCGGGGGTTCGGCTGCGGCCCTACACCTCCACGTTGCCGAAGCCGCTCGTGCCGATCGGGGAGAGCTACGCGATCCTCGAGATCGTGCTGCGTCAACTCGCCGACCGTGGCTTCACCCACGTGACGTTGGCGATCAACCACCTCGGCGCGTTGATCCGGGCGTTCGTCGGCGACGGCTCCCGCTTCGGTCTGAACGTCGACTACGTCGAGGAGGACAAGCCGCTGTCGACCATCGGGCCGCTCTTCGGGATCCGGCATCGCCTGCCCGAGCACTTCCTGGTGATGAACGGCGACGTGCTCACCGATCTCGACTACGCCGACCTGCTGGCGACTCACGCGCGCTCGGGCGCGCCGCTGACGGTCGCCACCTACCGGCGCACCGTCAAGATCGACTTCGGGGTGTTGGAGCTGGCCGGCGACAAGATCACCTCATTCGCCGAGAAGCCGGTCCTGCACTACCGGGTGAGCATGGGTGTCTACGGGCTCTCCCGGGACACCATCGCCCGCTACCCGGTGGGGCAACCCTTCGGGTTCGACCAACTGGTGCTCGACCTGTTGGGTCGGGGGGAGCCGCCGGCCGGCTACGAGTTCGACGGCTACTGGCTCGACATCGGGCGGCCCGAGGACTACGACGAGGCCAACCGGTGCTTCGCCGATGTCCGGGACATGCTGCTGCCCGTCGGCGCACCGGCACGGGCATGACCGGAGTGGGGCTCCTCGGCCGTCACGGCCCCGTCGGGCACCGTCATCGGCCGCCGTCGGGACCGGTCTTCGTCAGCACAAGCGGTTCTGCCCGGAAGGAACGTGCGAGATGGTGATGATCGGCGGCCGTGTCCCGACGGCCGCGGGCGGACCGATCGGGCTGGAGCGGACGCCGCCGCAGGCCACCGCGGCCTCGGCCGTGGTGCGGGCCGTCGCCGTGGTGGCTCTTCTCAACTTCGACCTGTTTCCGCGCCTGGTCGGCCGGGGACTCCTGATCACCGCGGTGGTCCTGGCGGTTCCGTTGCTCCTGCACGACATCCTCAGCGGGCAGTCGCGGGCGAGGATGGTGGTGTGCGCGGTGTTGACGACCTTCGGGATCCTTGCCCTGCCGCCGATCCTCGAGCCACCCCAGACGGAGTACGGCCAGCAGAAGTTCTTCCTCCTGGTGACTCTGACGATGTTCGCCGCTCTGGCGGTCGCGGTGCTGCGAGGGCGACGGGACGTCGAGGCTTTCGCCGCGGTGTTCGTCGTGTCCGGTCTGGTGCTTGCGGTCGCCGCTCTGGTCGGTGACCCGGAGAACGGCCGGGCGACCGGGTTCGGCGCCAACCCGATCTGGGTCGCGAGGGCGATCGGTGGCGCGATCGTGGCGCTCATCTGGCTGTCTCTCAAGAAGCGGCTGTCCGTCTGGTGGACCGCGGGCGCGGCGGCGCTGCTCCTCCTCGGCCTGTTCGCGACCGGCTCCCGGGGGCCGTTGCTGGCGGCGGTGGTGGCCCTCTTCGTGCTCGTGCTCGCCGGGCTCCGGCTGAAGATCCGCCGGACCCGCCGCGAATGGGTCGGCCTGGGGCTGATGGGTGCTCTGGTGGTGACGGTGATCGCCCTGCCGTCACTGCTGCCCCCGAGGGTGTACGCGTTCGTGGTCGACCCGAGCGAGGAGTTGCACGGCAGTGCGCGGGCCGCGATGCGCGACGTCACCCTGCCGATGATCGCCGAGCACCCCGGCGGCGTAGGCGTCGGCAACTGGAGCTACTACGCCGACATGCCGATGCACAACTACCCGCACAACCTGTGGCTCGAGCTGCCGGCGGAGTCGGGCTGGTGGGTGGCGGGCGCCTTCGCGCTGGCCGTCGTGGTGGTGGCCGTCGGGCTCTGGCGCTCGAGCCGGCGTGACCCCGCCGCCGGGTTCGCGCTCGCTCTGGTGACGTTCTACGCGGTTGCCGTCTCGACGTCCGGCGACATCAACGGCGACCGTCCACTGTTCGCCGCGCTGGCCCTCGGAGTGCTCGTACTCGCCGGCGCGACCCGCGCGACCTCCCGACGTCCCGGCGTCCCCTCGACCCGGCACCCGGCGGTCGGTGGTGCCGACGCCTCGTGGCGCCTCGTGCCGCTCGCGGGGGAGGCCGGGGCGCGTCGGCAGACCGGACCGTCGAAGGTCGTCGGGTGAGGTGGCGGGCATCCGCATGGCCGACGCTGTCGGCGGGCCGGCGAGGGGTCATCAGCGTTGCCGCCGGATCCGCGGGTGGGCAGGTTCTCGCCCTGGCGGCTGCGCCCCTGCTGGCCAGGCTCTACCGCCCCGCTGACTTCGGCCATCTCACCGTCGTCGCCGCGTTGGCGGTCACCGTCGGCACGGTGGCGGCGCTCCGGTTCGAGATGGCGATCCCGTTGGCCGAACAGGAGAGCGTCGCCCGCGCGCTGGTGGGCCTCGGCCTCGTCGCGGTGTGCGCGACCGCCGGCCTGGGCTCGGTCCTGGTGCTGCTGGCCGGCGACGAGGTGGCCCGGTGGTTCGGTCAGCCGGAGCTGGCGCCCTGGCTGTGGGTGGTCCCACCCTCCGCCGCGGCGATGGGTGTGGTCCTCGTGCTCAACCAACTCGCCGTCCGACACCGTCGGTACGGGGCGATCGGACGGCGCAACCTGTTCCAGTCCGCCGGTGTCGTGGTCACGCAGATCGTGGCCGGTGTCGCGGGTCTGCGTACCGGCGGACTGACACTGGGGTTCGGGTTCGGTCAGGTGGTGGCCGCCGTCGTCCTTCTCCGGGACGCGAGCGGGCAGGGCGTGGCGGTGAAGGCGGACCACGGACCTCGGCGGCTGCTGGCGGTGGCTCGACGGTATCGGCGGTTTCCGCTCCTCATGGCTCCGTCCGGTCTGCTCAACATCCTCGGCACCCAGCTCCCGGTCCTGCTCATCGCGTTCTGGTACGGGAGCGCCGTCGCCGGTTGGTTGGGGTTGACCCAGCGGGTGATCGCGATGCCAGCCGCCCTGGTGGCCTCTGCCGTCGCCCAGGTCTATCTGGCGGAGATCGCCCGGACCGCCCGCGAGGCACCCGCCGGGAGCCGGCGAGTCTTCGTGAGCGCGAGCCGGAAGCTGGCGTTGATCGCGGCCGTCAGCGCGCTTGCCGTCGTGGTCGGCGCGCCGGGGGTGTTCTCCCTGATATTCGGGCCGCAGTGGCACAGCAGCGGCAGCTTCGCGCAGGGCATGGCCGTCTTCATGGCCGCTCAGTTCATCGCGTCCCCGCTCTCGCAGACCCTGGTCGTGTTCGAGCGGCAGGGGCTGCAACTCGCCTGGGACGTCGGCCGACTTGTCGCGGTCGCCGGAGCGGTCTCGCTGGTGGCGCTGCTCGGTGGTTCTCCGCTGGTCGCGATCTGGGCGTTCGGCATCGCCGGCGCCCTGACCTACGGCGTCGGCTGGCTGATGTCGCTTCGGGTGGTGACGGTGGCCAGCCGGGCCGGACGTGAGTCGCGTTCCCGGCCGCAGCTCGTGCCACAGAGTTGAGGCGCCTCGGCGCGGCAGCTTGATCTTCTGCCACGTCTTCGCATGGAAAGACTCGTTGATCCTTTGCCGGGCCAGAAAGGAGTGTGCGGATCGTGACCGAGACACCGGGAGATTCCGGTACGACGCGGCGTCTGCTGATCGTGTCCTACCACTTTCCACCCGCGGAGACGGTCGGTGCCCGAAGGCCCGCGGCCCTGGCCGCGTTCGCTCACCATCACGGCTGGGACGTGCGGGTGCTGACCGCCATCGGTGCGGACCAGGGTGGCGAACGGACCCCGCTGCCCGAGGCGCAGGTGATCCGCGCCCTGCCCTCGCCCCGGATTCCCCGGCCCACCTCCACGGCGGGCGCGCCGACGGACGGCGGTTCCGCCGGACGGACGCCGCCACTGAGCCGGCTGCGGGCCGGCGTGAGACACGCGCTCGTGCGCGCCGGCCTGGAGGTCCTCGTTCCCGACGCGCAGGTCAACTGGATCCGTCCGGCCATCCGCGCCTTCCGTGCGGCGGTGGGCGAGTGGCGTCCCGATGTCGTCCTGGTGTCGGGCCCGCCGTTCTCCGGCTTCCTGGTCGCGGCGTCGATCGCTCGGCGGTTGCGCGTGCCCTGGGTCGCCGACTACCGGGATCTCTGGTCCGTCGGGAACGAGTACTGGGTGCGGTCCGCGCCGCGCCGGGCGATCGACGAGAGCCTGGAGCGACGCGTGCTGCGGTCGGTGACGACCTGTGTGACCGTGTCGGAGCCGCTGGCGGAGACGGTTCGCCGGACGTTCGGGGTGGACACCCGAGTGGTGATGAACGGCATCGACCGCAGGCCCGTGCCGGCGGAGTCCGCCCACGCGGTGCCGCTCGGTGACGGTCAGGGCCGTGCCACGTTGACGCTGGCGCACACCGGATACGTCTACCCGGGACGCCGCGACCCCGGTCCGTTGCTCGACGCGATCGCCCTGCTCGGGCCGGATGCCGCCCGGGTGCACGTGGTCTTCGCCGGGGTGGATCACGGGATCGTCCGCGCCGCCGTCGAGCGCGCCGGGGTCGCCGACTCGGTGACCCTCCTCGGGCAGGTGTCGCAGGAGAAGTCCTGGCGCGTCCAGGCGGACGCCGACGCGCTCGTCCTGCTCATGTGGAACGACCCCCGTGACGCCGGGACGGTCACCGGCAAGATCTTCGACTACCTCCAGGCCCGGCGTCCGATCCTGCTTCTCGGGTACGAGGGCGGGGTGGCGGCGAAGCTGCTGCGGGACCGGGGCGCCGGGGTCGTGCGCAACGAACCGGCGATGATCGCGGCCCAACTGCGGGAGTGGCTCGACGTCAAGGAGCGGACGGGCCGGTTGCCGGTCGTGCCGGCCACCGCGACCGAAGGTCTGTTCCGCGAGGACCAGCTCGGCCCCTACCTGGAGATCCTGCGGGAGGCCGCGGACGGGAAGGCCCGTCGCCGCCTGCCGATCTGATCCGCCCCTACCTCCAAGAAGCGCTCCCCGCACCGGCTCGGTGCGGGGAGCGTTTCTCTTGCCGGTCGGCGTGCTGGGGTCCGGGCGACCGCGACCGCGACCGGTGCCGGGTCGGGGCCGGACGGGTCAGCTCCGGGGCACGCTCGGAAGGATGTGCGCCGTCGGACCGGCGGATCGGCTGCCGACCGCGAGCCAGGCCCGCCGTTCCGCGTCCAGGTCGACCGTCCGGGCCCGCGCGGTGGCCGAGGCGCCGGTGCCGACGAGCACCGCCCGGGCGGTGCGCAGGAGGATCCGCAGGTCCAGCCCGAGCGACCGCTCCCGGACGTACCGGACGTCAAGCGCGAGCCGCTCGTCCCAGGTCAGGCCGTTGCGCCCGCTGATCTGCACCAGACCGGTGAGGCCCGGGCGGACCAGGAACCGCTGCCGTTCGCGCTCGGTGTACCAGGGGTCGTACTGAGGCACCAGGGGGCGCGGGCCGACCAGGCTCAGGTCGCCGCGCAGCACGTTCCACAACTGCGGCAGTTCGTCGATGCTGAGGCGTCGCAGCAGCCGGCCCGTCGGTGGACAGCGGACCGCGTCGGGCAGCAGCTCGCCGTCCGCGTCCCGGTCGTCGGTCATCGTGCGCAGCTTGTAGATCCGGAACGATCGGCCGTGCCGTCCGGTGCGTTCCTGCACGAAGAAGACCGGTGCACCGATCCGCAGCAGCACCGCCAGCGTGGCGGCCGCCAGGAGCGGCGTGGTCAGCAGGAGCGCCAGGACAGCGATGGTCAGGTCGACGGCGCGCTTGGCCACCTCGTCGCCCCGCGGACCGAGCAGGCGGGTACGACCCGTGGTGCTCATCGGGTGACCTCCGTACGTGCGGGCTCGCCGACCTGACCGCGCCGGGCGGCGGTGGCTCGCTCCAGGATGGTGACCACCTCACGGGCGGCCGGACGATGGTCGAAGTGCCGGACGGCGAGTTCCCGGGCCCGGATGCCCCGGGACGCCAACGTGCCGGCGCGGAATTCCGCGTACGCGGCGCCCAGGGCGGCGGCCAGTGCGGACGGATCGTCGCGCGGCACCACCCAGCCCGAGTCCCGGGTGACGGTCTCCGGCAGTCCGCCGGCGTCGCTGACGACACTCGGCACCGCCATCGCGCTCGCCTCCACGGAGGCGCCGTGCCCCTCCGACAGGGACGGACTGACGCTGAGGTCGGCCGCCTGGTAGTGGAGGCGGACGTCGTCGACGGAGTCGAACCAGGTGACGGTGGGGTCACCGGCGACGCCGTACCGCTCGATCAGGTCCCGACGCAGGCGCTGCGCCTCGGCGCCGAGGCCGCCACCGACGAGCATCAGGTGGGCCTGGGGCGCGGTGGTCCGGAAGTGGCGCCAGGCCTCCAGCAGGACGTCGTGTCCCTTGATCGGCCGGCCGCGAGCCACCAGCCGCTTCGCCGGATAGACGTAGGCGACCATGAGGACGAGCAGCACGTCCTCGGCGACGCCGAGGTCGGCTCGCGCCTTGGCGCGTTGCTCACGTCGCGCCCGCTGGACCGCGCGGGCGTCCACCACCGGGTCGTGGTGCTCGTCGGGCACGGGGCTGAGGCGTGCGGTGTCGATGCCGCAGGTGACCACGGGGCGGCGGGGTGTCGGGACGCCGAGGGCCGCGTAGCACCGTGACGTGTAGGCGGTGCCGCAGACGATGACGTCGTCCAGCCGCCAGAGCAGCCGCTCGAACCGGCGGATCAGCGGTGACTCCAGGAACAGCGGGCCGACCACGGTGTGTGCCCGGGTCAGCGGCAGGCCCAGACCGGCGAGTCGACCCGCCAGGGCGGCCGCGTACAGGTGATAGTTCAGGACGTCCGGTCGCAGCCGGCGGAGCAGTCGGCGCAGTTGCCACAGGCCGCGCAGGGTGGCGGGGTCGGGGCGGAACCGGAACGAGAACGGTGAGTCGACGGTCCGGATGCCGTGCTCGGCGAGGCGCCGGGTGAGCTTGCCGTCGCCCGGCGGGAGCACGACCACGACCTCGTGGCCCCGCGCCGCCATGGCGCGGGCCGGCTGGACGATCCAGATCCCGCCCTCGTTCGTTTTGACCAGTATGACGATCCGCAGGGCGGGCGCGTCCTGCCTCGGGGAGGGCGGATCGGCGTCAGGTCTGCTCACGTCACGGGCCTCCAGCCAGTCGACGAAACGGCCGATATCCGTTGTATCAGCATGTGTGCTTGCTATCCGGCATTTCCGGACTTTAATGGCCGGTCGACCCAGGGGGGACGAGACCGGACGGACCCGGGTCGGGATGCGCGCGGCTATTTCGGCCCAGAACGCGCAACCGGAACATCCCGTCGGCGTTGAGCTGGCGTACCGACTGTCGTCCGGCCACTCGACCGGACCACCGTGAGCCGACCCGAGGGAGACGCCCGTGGGCGAGTCGAACCGCGCCCCGACACTCCGCCCGCCGATGCCACGCACGCCGCGGACGCCGGCATGAGCACGGTCCTGCTGTTCGGAGCGAACGGATTCCTGGGCCGGCACGTGCGGGACGCGTTGGCGCCGCACGCGTCCCTGGTCTGCCCGGGCCGTGCCGACTGCGATCTGTCGACGGCCGACGTCGCGCAGCTCACCGACCTGGTCCGGGGCGTCCGTCCGACCGCGGTGGTCAACTGCACCGGCCGTCTCGACGGCAGCGCGGAGCAACTGCTCCAGGCGCACACCCTGGTCACGGCCCGGCTCGTCGACGCGGTGGCCCAGGCCGCCCCCGGCGCCCGGCTGGTGCGACTCGGCTCCGCCGGTGAGTACGGGCAGGTGCCGGTCGGCCGGTCGGTGTCCGAGTCCGACCCGGCCCGACCGCTCGGCGCGTACGGCCTCAGCCATCTCACCGCCACCCGGCTCATGGAGCTGGCAGCCGGCCGGCTCGACGCCGTGGTGCTGCGGGTGTTCAACCCGATCGGTCCCGGCCTGCCGGCCACGGGTGTGCTCGGTCGGGTGGCACGTCTGCTCGCGGACGCGAGGCGGTCCGGAGCCCACCGGATCGAGCTGGGCCCGCTGCACGCGTACCGGGACTTCGTGGACGTGCGGGACGTCGCTCTCGCGGTCCGGGCCGCCGTGCTCGCCCCGCCGCTGCCCCGGGTCGTCTACAACATCGGCAGCGGCACCGCCGTGTCGGTCCGGGAGGTGGTGAACGCCCTCGCCGCCGAGGCGGGCTTCGCCGGGACGGTGGCGGAGACGTCACCCGCTCCCGGCGCCGAGCGTTCGGCCGGCGTGCCCTGGATCCGGGCCGACGTCACCGCAGCCCGGCGGCACCTGGGCTGGTCGCCGCTGCTGGACCTCGCCGAGACCCTTCGTGCCGTGTGGACCGAGGCGTCGGACGAACCTTCTCTCACCTCCTCGAAAGGATGACCGTGTACCACAGAATCGGAATCGTCGGGCTCGGCTACGTCGGTGTGACGCTCGCCGCCGCGCTGGCGGACAAGGGATACCGGGTGCACGGGGTGGACGCCCAGCCCCGGGTCCGCCAGGCGTTGCGCGCGGGGCGTCCGCATCTGTACGAGCCCGGCGTCGAGGAGGTGTTCGCCCGGCACGTGGGCCGAACCCTGCTGGTGGACGAGCACCTCCCGGCCGACGTGGACGCCGTCGTGCTCTGCGTCTCCACCCCGGTCGACGAAGAGACCCACGAGCCCCGGTTGGAGAACCTGGCGCAGGCGGCGGCGTCCGTCGCACGGACCTGCCGGCCCGGCACCCTGGTCGTGGTGCGGAGCACCGTGCCGGTGGGCACCACCAGGCGGGTCGTGCTGCCCGTGTTGACCGAGGCGTGGGGCGCCGACGTCCGGCTGGTCATGGCGCCGGAGCGGACCATCCAGGGCCAGGCGTTGCGGGAACTGGTCGAGCTGCCCCAGGTGGTCGGTGCGCTGGACGACGCCAGCGCCGAGGCGGGACAGGCGTTCCTCGGCGGGCTCGTCCGCCAGCTCGTGCCGGTGTCCAGCCTCGAGGCCGCGGAGTTGGTGAAGCTCGCCAACAACTGCCACACGGACCTGATCTACTCGTTCGGCAACGAACTGGCGCTGATCGCCGGACGACACGGCCTCGATCCGCTGGAGGTGATCGCCGCCGCCAACGTCGACTACCCCCGCCCCGACCTGGCCCGGCCGGGTTACGTCGGCGGCGGGTGCCTGTCCAAGGACCCGTATCTGATGATCGCGAGCGCGCAGGCGGAGCCGCCGTTCCTGGTCGGCCCCGCGCGCCGGCTCAACGAGCACCTGCCGGCGCACGTCGCCGGCGAGGTCGTCGAGCTGGTCCGGCAGGCCCACGGCTCCACCCGGAACGCCACCCTCGCCGTGCTGGGCTGGGCCTACAAGGGCTGGCCGCCCACCGACGACATGCGAGGCGCCCCGGTCGTCGCGATGCTCGAAACCTTCCGAGCGGCCGGAATGACCGTCCTCGGCCACGATCCGATGGTCGCGGCCGAGGTGATCCGCGATCTGGGCGCCGAGCCGATCAGCCTGGACAAGGCGTTCGCGGACGCGGACGCGGTGCTGGTCCTGACCGACCACCCGGACTACCGCGCCCTTCCGGTGGGGTCGCTGCTCGCCGGCACGCCGGTGCGGCTGGTCTTCGACTCGTGGCGGATCCTTGACGAGGCGGCCGTCCGGGCGAGCGGCGTCCGCTATGCCGGGATCGGCTACCGGGCGCCCACGTCGCCCGCCCGACGGGAGCGGGAGGTGTCCGCCTGATGCGCGCACTGATTCTGGGTGGCGCCGGCTTCATCGGTCTGCACCTGGCGGAACGCCTGGTCGGGGACGGCCACCGCGTGGTCCTGGTCGACGACTTCTCCCGTGGCCGCGCCGACGAGCGGTTGTCCGCGATCGGCCGGGACCCGGCGGTCGAGGTCCGCTCGGCGGACTTGACCACCGAGTCGGCCTGGAAGACGCTGCCCCGCGACGTGGACCAGGTCTACCTGCTCGCTGCGGTGGTCGGCGTCCGCAACGTCGAGGCGGATCCCACCCGGGTGCTTCGGGTCAACACCCTGACCGCGCTGCACCTGGTCGACTGGGTGCGCCCCGGACACCAGATCTTCTTCAGTTCCACCAGCGAGGTGTACGCGG
Organism: Micromonospora ferruginea; assembly: GCF_013694245.2. NCBI lineage: Bacteria > Bacillati > Actinomycetota > Actinomycetes > Micromonosporales > Micromonosporaceae > Micromonospora > Micromonospora robiginosa. The sequence continues at coordinate 3,325,210 of NZ_CP059322.2, read as the reverse complement.
GCGGGGTGGACGCCGGCGTGGTCCCGGTTCCCACCGCCGAGGACGTGCCGCTGATGATCGCCGACGTGAAGTCGCCCCGGTTGGCCTACGCGGTCAGCAAGCTCACCGGCGAGGCGTTGGTGCTGCACGGTGTCCACGCCCGCGGCGCCACCGCCGTGGTCGGTCGGTTCCACAACGTGTACGGACCGCGGATGGGGAGCGACCACGTCATCCCCGAGATGACCCTGCGGGCGCTCTCCGGCGAGGATCCCTTCCGGGTCTGGGGCGCCGACCAGCACCGCGCGTTCTGCCACGTCGACGACGCCGTCGAGGCGGTCGTCCGGCTGATGGAGACCCCGGCGGCGCACGGGGAGATCGTGCATCTCGGCAACGACCGGGAGGAGACCAACATCGCCGACCTGGCCCGGCTGGTCCTCTCCATGGCCGGCAGCACGGCGTCGGTCCGGGTGCTGCCCGCGCCCGCCCGTTCGGTGCACCGGCGCCGGCCGGACCTGGGCAAGCTGCGTCGACTCACCGGTTACGAACCCGCGGTACCGCTCGTCGAAGGCGTCCGACGGACCTTCGAGTGGTACCGGGAGCAGTCGGCGGCGGCCGGCGCCGGTTCGCCCCACGCGGTCGCTCCGGCGAGCCGCTGACCGGCGCGACCCGACCGGGTCCGCGACGACGAGACGGGTGGTCCCCGTGGGTCCTCCGGGACCCGGCGGGGACCACCCGTCCGTGCGTGACCCTGCCGTCGACTCAGCGCCGGTCGCTCAGCAGCGACCGCGGGCGCGTCCAGTCGGCGACCGACCGGTAGAACTCGGTCCGTCGCGCGCCGAGGCGGTCCGCGCTGAACTCCCGCGCGACGGCCAGGTTCCGACGGGAGTGCGCGGCCAGCCGGTCCGGGTCGGTCACCGTGCGACCGATCAGTGCGGCCAGGCCCGTCACGTCCCCCGGCCGGAACAGGGCGTCCGGGGCGAGGAGTTCGGGGATGCCGCCCGCGGTGGAGCCGACCGCCGGCAGGGCCCGGGCCATCGCCTCGATCAGCGCCCGCGGCAGCCCTTCCGTACGCGAGGGCATGACGAACAGATCCGCGGAGTCCAGTTGATCGCGTAGGGCGTCCACCCCCGGCAGCCATCCGACGAACCGGATCCGGTCGGCCACGCCCGACCGCACCGCGAGGTCCTCCAGAGCCGCACGGCTCCGGCCGACCCCCACGTGCACCAGGTGAACCGGCGGCACGGTGGCGTCCAACCGTGCGATTGCCTCGATCAGGGTGTCGATGCCCTTGTAGAGCTGTTCCAACGAGCCCACCGACACCAGGGTCGGCCGCTGGGGGGCCGGCCCGACCACCCGCGGGGCGGCGACGTAGGCGTCGTCCGGCAGGTCGACCGAGGAGATCCCCATCGCCGGCACGTCCGGCCGCGCGGGATAGCGGGCCTGGAGCGTACGGGTGGTCTCGTAGCTGACCGCGACCGCGCTGCGACACTGTCGGCGCATGGCGCCGGTGCACCAGCGACGCAGCACGGGGCGCAACGGGTGGTCGACGACGCCGGGAGCGAACACGTCGTACGGGTCGCCGATGACCTCGAGCGCGTAGGGCCGGCCCCGCCGGTCCAACCAGTTGCTCAGCATGGTGGCCATCGGCGACGGCACCCGGAGGATCACCGCGTCCGCGCCGTCGGTCGCGCCGATCACCGCCCGCCGGATCCCGGGCAGGTTGCGGACGTAGCCCGCCGGGCCGACGTAGTGCGGCAGGGCCCGGACGTGGACGCCCGGGCCGTCGACCCGGTTGGCGCCGGCCGGGGCTTCGGCCACGTCGAGGACGCGGGCGACGACCCGCACCTCGTCGAACGCGGCGAGGTAACGCGCCCAGATGGCGTGGTCGGGGCCGATCTCGATCCACACGTGACCGTCCGGAGTGCGGAGGAACCGCGACTCCGCGGTGACCGCGACCCTCATCGGGTCACCTCCGCCAGTTGCCGAACCACTCCGGCGCCGGCGTCGGCCGACCGGTGCGCCGCGCCGCAGACCCGCTCGACGTACTCGGCGGAGTCGGGCAGCTCGTCGAACTCCGACCGGAGGATCGCCACCCGAAGCAGGTCGCGCCAGTCGCCACGGCGGAAGACCGCCTGCCGCTCCCGGCCCTCGATCCGCCAGCCGCACCGGCGGACGTACGCGCCGAGGCTGGCCGCGTTGAAGTCCAGGATGGTGCTGTGCAGGCGGCGCAGGCCCACCTCGTAGAAGCTCCACGCCATCATCAGCATGATCGAGTCGGTGCCCGCGCCCTTCGGGGCGCGTCCCGGCATCAACTTGACGGCACTGAGTGCCGAACGGTTGTGCCAGTCGATCTCCCACAGGCCGGTCATCCCGATCGGCTCGTCGGTCGCCGCGTCGGTGACGGTGAGCCTGCGGTTCCGCCCGTCACGGTGGGTCTGGGCGAGCCATTCACGTTGGGCGTCGACCGTCACCGGCCAGTCCCAGCCGACGACGTGGGTCCGTACCGGGCCGGCGTTGGTGAGGTCGGCCAGGAACTCGAGGTCGGTGGCGACCATGGGCCTCAGCGCCACCAGTCGGCCAGTCAGCATTCCATCACCTCTCGCGTATCTGTCGGATCGGGCGTCGGCCCCGTCACCGGAGCGAGGACGTCGTGGATCCGAGCGGCGACGCGGAGCATGTCCTCCGCGCGCCAGCGGTGGTCGGTGTGCAGGTGCAACATCCGACGGGAGTAGTCCAGGTGGCGCGCGGGCGCGTCCGGCGGCTGCGGCCACAGGACAGCCGGATAGACGCGGCGGGCGACCAGGGCCGTCCGCAGCGCCTCACGCAGCTCGCCGGAGTCGCACTCCACGACGACGCCGAACGGGTGGACATGCGCCCGCAACCCGACGACGCCGGCCAGCGCGTCACCGAGAACCACGGCGTTGGCCGTCCGTTGCCGGCGCCACCGGTCCACCGGCATGGCCGGCAACGCCTCACGGGTGTAGTCGCTGGCCCCGCTGACCGAGGTCGACCCGTACGCTGCCTCGCCGGCGGCGAAGGCGGACAGGAACGCGTTCTTCTCGACCGGGGAGCCGGACAGGTACGTCGCCTTGAGGCACATGGCGGCCAGGACCTGACCGGCCGCCGCCCGGTGCCGGACCGAGGGCGCGGGCTGCGCGGGCAGGTGATGGCCCGCCGGCGACCACAGCGCGGCCCCGTCGGGCAGGGGCAGCGTCTTGCGCAGGGCGGCCAGCACGTAGTCGGCGCCGGTCGAGGGCAGCCAGGGCGCGAACGGGTCGTGGGTGCTGTCGACCACCAGCGCGGCGCCCCGGGTGACCGGGTCCGCCGGGCGATCACCGAAGTACGACACCGCGACGACCGCCTCGGTCGGACCGGGGCGGGGCGGGTCGACGTGCCCTCGCGGACCGGCGTCGTACCGCCGCACCGGGAGCACGGTCGCGGCGGCGTCCGCCACCGGCGGGCAGTAGTAGGCCGGCAGGTGCACCGCGGTCCAGCCCAGTTCCGTCCTCCCCATCCGCAGGAGGGCGAGCAACGCCTGCCGGCCGGTGCCGTACAGCCGGAGCGGGCTCGGCAGGCGCGTCGTGCCGGGGCCGGCGGCGTGGGTGAGGGGGAACGACGACCCGACCTCCCACCGGTCGTCGGGGTCGGTCCGTGGCCGCGCCCGCAGATGCCGGTCGCCGGGCACTCAGGCTCCGCCGAAACGGTAGGCCGGGAAGTAGCCGCTCTGCCGCAGGTGCGCCGCGGGCAGGCCGAGCCGGGCGGCGCGCTCCTCGGTGAGCCGGTCGTACCGCTCGTGGTCGAGGATCACGGTGCCGGTCCAGAACGGTGTACGCAGCCCGCCGAACGCGCGTTTGAACCGGAAGAGGTTGTCGTCGGCCTGCAACCCGCCCCCGAGGTGGACGACGTCCGCCCCGGTCTCCGCCGCCCACTCCAGGATCGTCCACACGAGCATGTTGTTGGCGCCCTCGCGGGCGGCCTCCGGTCGTGACCCGGCGAGGTGGTAGTGCACCCGGCCGCCGTGCCGCAGCACCAGGGCCGCCGCCACCACGGCCGAGGTGCCGTCGCGTACCTCCGCCAGCAACAGTGACGGGCCGAGCCCGGTCAGCAGGCGCCGGTAGTACGCCTCGGGGAAGAAGTAACCGGCCGCACTGCCGACGCGGGTCATGGTCGACTCGTACAACTGGCGGAAGGGGGACGCGGCAGCCACGTCCTCGGCTTCCGCCGGTCGTACCGTGCCGTGCATGCCGCCGCGCCGCGCCTTGCGGATCGCGGTCCGGGACCGACCCTCCATGTCGTCCCAGATCTCCGTCGGCGTCGCCCGCACCGGCACGGTGACCGTGTCCGCACGCCGGGTCAGGGACATGCCGTCCAATCCGCGAACCGCATCGACCGATGCCGGGTCGAGCGGCGAGAACCGGAGGAAGAGACTGACCACGCCCTCCGCGCGCCACCGGTCACCCAGCGCGGACCAGAACGCGACCAGATCGCTCGGGCGACACTCCGGGGCGACGTGGATGCCGCAGTAGCCGTACGGACTCACCGCGTCGGCCGCGTCATCGCCCAACGGCCGGAGCAGGTACGGCAGCAGCACCAGGTCGTCGTCGTGGTGGGCCAGGCGCCACGATCCCGAGCCGTCGGCGGCCACCGCCTCGCCGTACCCACTGGTGAAGTACACGTCGGGGCGGCGGGAGTCGGTGGCGGGGTCGATCGGGCCGGCGTCGGTGACGTCGACGGTGACGGTCATCGGTGCTCCAGGAATCGGACGACGGCCCCTTCGACGCGGTCCATCTCGGCGTCGGTGAGAGCCGAACCGCTCGGCAGGTTGAGACCGTGGGTGAAGAGGTCTTCGGCGGCTCCGGTGACGAACCGGGCGGCCCGGGCGAAGACCGGTTGCAGGTGCATCGGCTTCCAGACCGGGCGGGTCTCGATGTCGACGGACGCGAGCCAGCGGCCCAGCTCGGTGGCGGACCATCCGGCCCGTTCCGGGTCCACCACGATCGTGGTCAGCCAGCAGTTCGAGCCGGTGTCGGCCTCGTTGAGCAGCCGCACGCCAGGGATCGGCGCGAAGAGCTTGGCGTACCGTTCGCGCAGGTGACGGCGACGAGCGATCATGGCGTCGAGCCGATGCAACTGGGCCCGGCCGAGCGCGGCGAGCAGGTTGCTGAGTCGATAGTTGTAGCCGATCTCGACGTGTTCGTAGTGCGGGACCGGCTCGCGCGCCTGGGTCGCCAGATGGCGGCACCGGCCGATCAGGCCGACGTCGTCGGAGACGACCATGCCGCCGCCGGAGGTGGTCATGATCTTGTTGCCGTTGAAGGAGAACGCGGCGACCCGCCCGAACGAACCGGCGGCCCGGTCGTGATGGGTCGCGCCCAACGCCTCGGCGGCGTCCTCGACGACCGGCACGCCCGCGGCGGCGCACGCCGGCAGCAGGGCGGTGTAGTCGACGCAACCGCCGAACAGGTCCACCGTCATGACGGCGCCGACCCGGCGGCCGTGGGCGCCCAGCCGGTCGAGGGTGTCGAGGAGCAGCGGCACGTCGAGGTTTCCGGTCTGCGGGTCGCAGTCGACGAAGACGGGTTCGGCGCCGGTGTAGACGACCGCGTTGGCGGAGGCGGCAAATGTCAGGGTGGGAACGACCACCACCTGTCCCCGGCCGACGCCGAGCGCGAGCAGAGCCAGGTGTAGGGCGGCCGTGCCGCTGCTCACCCCGACCGCCGCGGCCACACCGGCCCGCGCGGCGACCTCGCGCTCGAAGGCGTCCAGATCCGGCCCGACCGGTGCCACCCAGCCGGAACGCAGCGCGCCGAGCAGGTAGGACTCTTCCAGACTTCCGACGTCCGGAGCGGACAGGAAGATGCGGCCGGCCATACGGCTCCAATCACACGCCTGCGGTGAATTCTATCCTATTGGTAGCTATTTGTCGGTATTTGGAGTTGCGGGTGTCGTCGTCCTCAACGCACCGCTCCCGCTGCGGATACGCTCGCGCGGTCACCTCGGTCGGAAGCGACGGCCACCCGGAGTAGAGTGCGTCGGCCACGCAGGAACGTTCCCGAGCACAGGAGCCTCGATTGCTGCACCTGAGAGTGATCGCTCCCGGCGACCGGTCGTCGGCCGTGGTCGAGCTGCTGACGGCCGACCCCGGAGTGACCCACCTGGTGGTGTTCCCCGGGGCGGCCCGCCAGCCGGCCGGCGACTACGTCACCTGTGACGTCGTCCGGGAGAACGCGGACAAGGTGCTGCGTGAGCTTCAGGAACTCGGCATCGAGACGCACGGGGCGATCGCCGCCGACGACGTGGAGCTGACGCTCTCCGAGGCGGCCGACCGCGCCGCCGAGGACGCGCCCGGACACGGTGAGGACGCCGTGGTCTGGGACGAGATCGCCGCGAAGACCGGCGAGCAGACCGTGCTCACCGGCACCTTCCTCGCCCTGATCGTGGTCGCCACCATGATCGCTGGAATCGGCGTGCTGCTGGACCAGCCCATCCTGATCGTCGGCGCGATGGTGGTCGGCCCCGAGTTCGGGCCGCTCGCCGCGCTCTGCGTGGCGTTGCTGCGGCGTCAGCCGCCGGTCGTCGGCCGGTCGGTGCAGGCCCTGACGGTAGGCTTCCTCGCCGCCATGGTGGCCACCGTGCTCAGCACCTGGGCGCTCGACGCGGCCGGGCTCGTCGACCGGGACATGCTGCTGGCCGAGCGGCCGTTGACCGATTTCATCTGGCGCCCGGACGCCCTCTCCTGGGTGGTCGGACTGCTCGCCGGCGTCGCCGGCATGCTCTCACTGACCTCGAAGAAGTCCGGTTCGCTGGTCGGGGTGCTGATCTCCGTGACCACCGTGCCGGCGGCGGCGAACGTGGCCGTCGCGACCGCGTACGGGGTGTGGCACGAGGCGGCCGGGTCCGCCCTGCAACTGGTGATCAACCTGGCCGCCATCGTGCTGGCCGGCCTGCTCACCCTGGTCGTCCAACTGTGCTGGTGGCGGCACGTGGCACGACGGGCCGGCCACGCGGTGCCGCGACAGCGGGTCGAGCGTGGCGCGACGCCGGTCAGCGCCAGCCGTCGCCCGCCTCGAGACGCCGGCTGAGCAGCGTCGCCAGCGGCACCGACTCGCCGTCCCGCCCACCCCGCCCGACGATCAGCGGCGGCGCGGTGGGCCGGGGCTCGGCCCCGAGCAGCCGGGAGCGCAGGCTCGGCGGCACGGTGAGCAGGTAGTACCGCCCCTCGGTGTCCACCGCCCGGCTACGCGCGCGATCGACGTACCAGCCGGTGAGCCCGGTGCGGTAGCGGCCACGCCCGTCGTGGCCGGTCGCCGTCAGGCGGTCGACCGGCAGCCCGCGCCGCAGTGCCTCGGCGGCGAACCGGGTGACCAGCTCCGTGGCCTGCGCCTGCTCCGCCGCCCGTTCCCGGGCGGCGGCCTCCGCGTGTGCCCGCACCGCCTCACGTTGCCGTTCCCGCCACCGCGTGTCGTCGTCCCCGCCCACACCGGCGAGGGTACGCCGGCATCCGCGCCCTCCGACCGACCCGTCGACTCCCCGCGCCGGGCCCCGCCGAGCTGAGTCGGGCGTGACATCAGCTCGGCGGGCCGCGACGAGGTCAGGCCAGGCCGGCCCGGCGCAGCGCCTCCGCCATGGCGTCGTTGACCGGTGCGGACGCCCCGCCGCCGCGTCCCTGCCGCTGCTGCGGACCGCCGCGTGAGCCACCTCGGTCACCGCGCTGGCCGCCGCCCTCACCACCACCGCGCGGGCCGCCGCCCGGTCCGCCCCGGCTCTGACCGCCACCACGCGGACCGCCACCCTGGCCGCCGCGCTCCCGCCGGCCGTCGCCGCCCGCAGGACGCCCGCTCCCGGCCGGCGCCTCGTCCTCCAGCCGCAACGTCAACGAGATCCGCTTGCGCGGCACGTCCACGTCGAGCACCCGCACCTTCACCACGTCGCCGGACTTCACCACGTCGCGCGGGTCCTTGACGAACGTGTGCGACATCGCCGAGACGTGCACCAGGCCGTCCTGGTGCACGCCGACGTCGACGAACGCGCCGAACGCGGCCACGTTGGTGACCACGCCCTCCAGCACCATCCCCGGCGTCAGGTCGCCGATCTTCTCCACGCCCTCGACGAACGTCGCGGTGCGGAACTCCGGTCGCGGATCCCGGCCGGGCTTCTCCAGCTCGGCCAGGATGTCGGTGACGGTGGGCAGGCCGAACGTGTCGTCCACGAAGTCGGTGGCGCGCAGGCCGCGCAGGATGGCCGACCTGCCGATCAGCGCGCGCAGGTCCTGCCCGGTGGAGGCGAGGATGCGGCGCACCACCGGGTACGCCTCGGGGTGCACGCTGGACGAGTCGAGCGGGTCGTCGCCGCCGGGGATGCGCAGGAAGCCGGCGCACTGCTCGAACGCCTTCGGTCCGAGCCGCGCCACCTTCTTCAACTCCGACCGGCTGCGGAACGGCCCGTTGGCGTCGCGGTGCAGCACGATGTTCTCGGCCAACCCGGCGCCGATGCCGGAGACCCGGGTGAGCAGCGGTGCGGAGGCGGTGTTGACGTCCACGCCGACCCCGTTCACGCAGTCCTCGACCACCGCGTCGAGGGAGCGGGACAGCTTCACCTCGGACAGGTCGTGCTGGTACTGCCCGACGCCGATGGACCGCGGGTCGATCTTCACCAGCTCGGCGAGCGGATCCTGGAGGCGACGGGCGATGGAGACCGCGCCGCGCAGCGAGACGTCGAGGCCGGGCAGCTCCTGCGAGGCGTACGCGGACGCGGAGTAGACCGACGCGCCGGCCTCGGAGACGACCACCTTGGTCAGCGTCAGCTCCGGATGCTGCTTGATCAGGTCGCCGGCCAGCTTGTCGGTCTCCCGGCTGGCGGTGCCGTTGCCGATCGCGACCAGCTCCACGCCGTGTGCGGCGGCCAGCGTGGCGAGCGTGTGCAGCGACGCGTCCCACTGGCGGCGCGGCTCGTGCGGATAGATGGTGTCGGTGGCGACCACCTTGCCGGTGGCGTCGACCACGGCCACCTTCACGCCGGTCCGCAGGCCCGGGTCGAGGCCCATGGTGGCGCGTGCGCCGGCGGGCGCGGCGAGCAGCAGGTCGCGCAGGTTCGTGGCGAAGACCCGCACCGCCTCCTCCTCGGCCGCCTGCCACAGCCGCATCCGCAGGTCCGCGCCGAGGTGGATGAGGATCCGGGTACGCCAGGCCCAGCGCACCGTGTCGGCCAGCCACCGGTCGGCGGGCCGCCCCCGGTCGCTGACGCCGAACCGGCCGGCGACGGCCGCCTCGTAGCGGCTGGGCCCGGTGGCCGCGCCGGCGTCGCCCTCGGCCTCGGGGTCCATGGTCAGCTCCAGCACGCCTTCCTTCTCGCCCCGGAACATGGCCAGGATCCGGTGCGAGGGCAGCTTCGGGTACGGCTCGGCGAAGTCGAAGTAGTCGGCGAACTTGGCGCCGGCGGCGTCCTGGCCCTCGCGTACTCGGGAGACCAGCCGGCCCCGCGACCACATCTGCTCGCGCAGCGTGCCGATCAGGTCGGCGTCCTCGGCGAAGCGCTCGATCAGGACGGCCCGCGCCCCGTCCAGCGCGGCGGCCGCGTCGGCGACGCCCTTCTCGGCGTCCACGAAGCCGGCCGCGACCGTCTTCGGGTCCTGCGCCGGGTCGGCGAGCAGCGTGTCGGCCAGCGGCTCCAACCCGGCCTCGCGGGCGATCTGCGCGCGGGTCCGCCGCTTCGGCTTGTAGGGCAGGTAGATGTCCTCCAGGCGGGACTTCGAGTCGGCCGCGAGGATCTGCGCCTCCAGCGCCTCGTCCAGCTTGCCCTGGCCCCGGATCGACTCCAGCACCGCGGCGCGCCGCTCGTCCAGCTCCCGCAGGTAGCGCAGCCGCTCCTCCAGCGTGCGCAGCTGCGCGTCGTCGAGGGTGCCGGTGGCCTCCTTGCGGTAGCGGGCGATGAACGGCACGGTGGCGCCGCCGTCGAGCAGCTCCACGGCCGCCCGGACCTGACGCTCGGCGACCCCGAGCTCCTCGGCGATCCGCTGGTGCACAGACTGAGTCACGATCTTGATCCGCCTTCTCCGGTGGGTTCCGCCCTGCATTGTGCCGCTCCCGTCCGACCGGCTGTGCCCGGCCCGCCGCCGGCTGCGCTAGCGTGGCGATCATGGAGGCACCTGCGGATCCGCGGGCCCGGCGGCTCTTCGGGGGCAGCGCCCGGGCGCTCGGCGACCTGGCCGCCGGCCCGTTCCGGGCCGACCGGGACCGGATCGTCTCGTCGCCGTTCTTCGCCCGGCTCAACGGCGTCACCCAGGTGATCAGTCCGGGCGGTTCGGGGCTGCTGGTGCACAACCGGCTCACCCACAGCCTGAAGGTGGCGCAGGTGGCCCGGGCGATCGCCGAGCGGCTGACCGCCGACCCGGCGCACCGGGACCTGCTGGAGAAGCTGGGCGGCTGCGACCCGGACGTGGTGGAGGCCGCCGCGCTCGCCCACGACCTCGGGCACCCGCCGTTCGGGCACCTGGGGGAGCGGGTGCTTGACCGGCTGGCCCGGCAGCGGCTCGGGCTGCCCGACGGCTTCGAGGGCAACGCCCAGTCGTACCGGATCGTCACCAGCACCGAGATCCGCGGCGCGGCGACCACCGGGCTGGACCTGACCGCGGCGGTCCGGGCGGCGATGCTGAAATACCCGTGGACCCGGCTGGACCACCCCGACCCGCACCCGCGGCACCTCGACCCGGCGCCCCGGGGCGCGGCCGGCCCGCCGGACGACCCGGAGAGCGGGTCGGTGAAGTTCGGCGCCTACCGGACCGAGGTGGACGACCTGCGGCAGGCCCGGGAGCCGTTCGCCGGCCGGATCCCGGACTGGCAGCAGACGCCCGAGGCGTCCGTGATGGACACCGCCGACGACATCGCCTACGCCATCCACGACGTGGAGGACTTCTATCGCGTCGGGGTGCTCCAGCAGGGCACCGTGGCGGCCGAGCTGATGGCCTGGCAGCGGGAGAGCGGGCACCTGCGCTCGATCACCGCCTCGGCGCTGGACACCGCCGGTCGTCGTCCGGGCGCGGCGATCGAGCGGCTGCGCCGCCAGTTGCACCGCAAGGACGGCTGGATCGCCGACGACGACGCGTTCGCCGCGGCCGTCGAGCACGTCCGCGAGGAGTTGGTGGAGGGGCTGCTGGCGCTGCCGTTCGACGGCTCGATCGAGGCGGAGCAGTACGTCGCCCGGTTCTCGGCCCGCTGGTCCACCCGCTTCGTGGACGCCATCACGGTGACCCCGGAGCCGCACGTGCGCTCCGGGTACGTGCTGCTCGGCAAGGCGCAGTGGCACGAGGTGCAGGTGCTGAAGTTCGTCCACCACCGGTTCGTGCTGGCCCGCCCCGACCTGGCGCTGCACCAGCGTGGGCAGGCCCGGCTGCTGGACACGCTGGTCGAGGCGCTCTGGGAGTGGTTGCTCGACCCGGAGGAGGAGTCCCGGCTACCCCGCCGGCTGCACGACCTGGTCGAGCTGGCCGAGGCGGAGCTGCACCCGCGCACCCCGGACCGGATCGGCCGGGCCCGGGGGCGGGCCATCGTCGACTTCGTCGCGCAGCTCACCGACGGTCAGGCGGTGGCGATGCTGGACGCGCTGTCCGGGCGCTCGGGCGCGCTGTGGACGGACGCGTTCGTGCTCTGAGCCGCCTCGGGCGACCGCGCCGGCTCAGGCGACCGCCTGCCACCAGCCGTCCACCGCCGGCGGCTCGTCGACGACCACCCGCTCGCCGGGGCGGGGCACGGCCAGCCGGACGTCCCGGGCCTTGGCCTCGGCCCAGAGCCGGTCCACCGGCTCCGACCAGTCGTGCAGGGCCAGGTTGAACGTGCCCCAGTGCACCGGCACCAGCAGCTCGCCGCGCACGTCGAGGTGGGCGGCGACCGCCTCCTCCGGGAACATGTGGATGTTCGGCCAGGCCCGGTCGTACGCGCCGATCTGCATCAGCGTGACGTCGAACGGGCCGTGCTCGGCGCCGATGCCGGCGTAGCCGTCGAAGTAGCCGGAGTCACCGGTGTAGAAGACCCGGCGGTTCGCGCCGGCCACCACCCAGGAACTCCACAGCGTGCCGTCGCGACGCAGCCCGCGCCCGGAGAAGTGCTGCGCGGCGGTGGCGGTGAGGGTCAGCCCGCCGACCCGGTGGCTCTCCGACCAGTCCAGCTCCACGACGCGGTCCGCCGGCACGCCCCACCGGTCGAGGTGGGCGCCGACGCCGAGCGGCACCAGGAACGGCGCCGACTGGTGCGTGAGCAGCCCCCGGACCGTCGCCATGTCCAGGTGGTCGTAGTGGTCGTGCGAGATGAGGATGGCGTCGAGCCGGGGCAGCTCGTCCAGGCGGACCGGCGGCTCGTGCAGGCGTCGCGGGCCGACCAGCGTCGACGGCGAGCACCTGTCGCTCCACACCGGGTCGAGCAGCACCCGATATCCCTCGATCTCCACCAGCGTGGAGGCGTGGCCGTACCAGATCACGTTCAGCTCGCGGGCCGGGTCGACCGGCGCGGCGTCGGCCGGGCGCAGCAGCGGCACCGCGCTGCCCGGCCGCCGCTTCTGCTTGCCGAAGATCAGCTCCCGGACCAGGTTGCGGCCCGGGTCGGCGACCATGGTGGCGCCGGTGCCGGTCGGGTTGTGGAACGTGCCGTCGCGGAACCGCGGCGACCGGGCTGCCCGTTCCGCCCGCGCGCCGGTGAGCCGCCCGCCGAGCTGGGCCGGCACGTCCCGCGCCGCCCACGCCAGCCCGGCGACGGCGGCCAGCCCGGCGATCCGCCACCCCCGGCCGCCGCCCGCCGTGTCCGGTTCCCGCTCCGCTGGTGCCCGCATGCTCGTCCCCTCCGCCGTGTCCCGCACTCCACGGTAGCCATCCCCGCGCCCGTGCGGGAAACGACGGGCGCGGGGGCTGGCTCAGCCCAGCCTCCGCCGCATCGCCGACCCGGCCGCCGCGGTCGCCCCGACCGCCGAGCGGACCGCCCGCGACACGTCGGGCAGCCAGCCGCCGCGCGTCGCCTCGCCGGCCGGATTGGGCGCGAACACCACGCCCTCGGTCGGCGGCACCGGGCGGCCGGTGAGCCCGCCGAGCCGCATCAGCGGCCCGACCAGGACGTCGTAGACCGCCGGCAGCGCGGTGAAGCCGACCCGCATGAGCAGGTTGACCGGGCCCACCGAGATCTCCCGGCGGGGTCTGTCGGCGCAGTGCGCGATGGCCCGGGCCACCCGTTCCGGGGTGGTGATCGGCAGCGGCGGCCGGCCGATCCGCCCCACGTAGTTCGCCGCCTGCTGGTAGACCGGGGTGTCCACGCTGCCGGGGGTGACCAGGCAGACGTTGACGCCGGGCAGGTCCCGGGACTCCTGCTGCAACGCCCGGGCCAGCCCCTGCAGGCCCCACTTGCTGGTGACGTACCCGCTCATGTAGGGCGCGGTGATGTGACCGAGCACGGAACCGGTGAGGATCAGCGTGCCCGCGCCGGTCTCCTTGAAGTGCCGCAGCGCCACCCGCGCCACCCCGGCGGAGCCGAGCAGGTCGGTGCGGACCACCTGGTCGAAGACCTCCGCCGGGATCTCCTCGAAGCGCCCGTACGCCATCACCGCAGCGGTGTGCACCCAGACGTCGATCCGGTCGACCTCGGCGGCCAGGGCGTCGAGCGCGCCGGGTTCGGTGACGTCGGTGGGCACGGTCCGGACCTCCGCCGCGCCGGCGTCGGCGCACTCCCGGCGCACCTCGGCGAGCGTCTCGGAGGAGCGGGCCGCGAGGACCAGCCGGTCCCCGCGGCCCGCGAACTCCCGGGCCGCCGCCCGGCCGATCCCGCTGGTCGCGCCGGTGACGACCACCGTCCGGGTCACGGTGCGAGCACGACCTTGACGCAGCCGTCCTCCTTCTTCTGGAACATCTCGTACGCCTGCGGCGCCTGCGCCAGCGGCAGCCGGTGGGTCCGCAGGTCCTCGACGCCCAGCGGGTCGTCGTCGCCCTCCAGCAGCGGGATGATCTCGTCCACCCAGCGCCGCACGTGGCACTGCCCCATCCGCAACTGGATGCCCCGGTCGAACATCTCCATCAGCGGCATCGGGTCCTGCTCGCCGCCGTACACCCCGGAGATCGAGACGGTGCCGCCGCGCCGGACCGCCTTGAGCGCGGCGTGCAGCACCACCAGCCGGTCCACGCCGGCCGCGTCGATCATCGGCTGGGCCAGCTTGTCCGGGAGCAGACCCGCGGCCGCCTGAGCGATCTTGCCGACCGGCGCGCCGTGCGCCTCCATGCCGACCGCGTCGATCACCGCATCCGGGCCGCGCCCGTCGACCAGGTCGATGAGCGCGCCGGGCACGTCGTCGAGCTGGCTCACGTCGAGCACCTCGATGCCGTGCCGGCGGGCCATCTCCAGCCGCTCCGGCACCAGGTCCAGCCCGATCACCCGGCCGGCGCCGAGGTGCCGGCCGATCCGGGCGCTGAACTGCCCGACGGGGCCGAGCCCGAACACGGCCAACGTGCCGCCGGGCGGGGTGTCCGCGTACTTCACCGCCTGCCACGCGGTCGGCAGGATGTCGGAGAGGTAGAGCCACCGCTCGTCCGCCCCGGTCGGCGGGATCTTGATCGGACCGAACTGGGCCTGCGGGACGCGCAGGTACTCGGCCTGGCCGCCCGGGACCGAGCCGTAGAGCGAGGTGTAGCCGAACAGCGAGGCGCCCTTGCCCTCGGCGGTGACCTGCGTGGTCTCGCACTGCGCGTAGAGCTGCCGCTCACACATCCAGCAGTGCCCGCAGGAGATGTTGAACGGGACGACCACCCGGTCGCCCTTCTTGAGCCGGGTCACCCCCGACCCGACCTCCTCGACGACGCCCATCGGCTCGTGCCCGAGCACGTCGCCGGGCTTGAGGTACGGCCCGAGCACCTCGTACAGGTGCAGGTCGGAGCCGCAGATGGCGGTCGAGGTGATCCGGATGATCGCGTCGGTCGGCTCCTCGATCCGGGGGTCCGGGACGTCCTCCACCCGGACGTCACGCTTGCCGTGCCAGGTCAGTGCCTTCATGCCTGTGTGTCCCTCCTCGGTGCCGTCCATGGGACTGCTACCCGGGAGGATCGAGTTGAACCGGAGACGTTCGGGCCGTGTCCGGCGTGGCACACGTGTCAGCGGCATGGCCTGGCGCAGCCTTTCGAGCTGATGCCAGGAACGACTCGCCGGGGTGCCGACCTGGCTCGCGTCGGCTGCGTCGGGGTGTCCTGGTGTCCTGGTGTCCTGGTGTCCCGGTGTCCTGGTGTCCTGGTGTCCCGGTGTCCCGGTGTCCCGGTGTCCCGGTGTCCCGGTGTCCCGGTGTCCCGGGTGAGCGTGCGATATCAGGAACGACTCAGCTCTAAAGGCAGTCGAGGAGCGACTTCTCTGGACCCGGTGACGGACGTGACGATGGCCGGGGAGGGGAGGCGGGTCGGCGGACCGCTGCGCGGTGCGTACCCCCGGAACGGGCGACCGCCGCGCCCCCGGTTGCGGGGCGCGGCGGTCGTGGTCGGCGGCGGGTGGCCCGCGGTGGGCTCAGGAGCCGGGGGTGCCGGCGCGCTTCGTCGTCGCCTTGAGGTAGTCGCGGTTGAGCCGGCCGATGGTGTTCAGCGGAATGCCCTTCGGGCAGGCCGTCGCGCACTCGCCGATGTTGGTGCAGCCGCCGAAGCCGGACTCGTCGTGCGCGTCCACCATGCCGATCACCCGGGTGTAGCGCTCGGGCTGGCCCTGGGGGAGCAGCGAGAGCTGGGTGACCTTGGCGGCGGTGAACAGCATGCCGGAGCCGTTCGGGCAGGCCGCCACGCAGGCGCCGCAGCCGATGCAGGCGGCGGCGGAGAAGGCGGCGTCCGCGTCCTCCTTGGCGACCGGGGTGGAGTGCGCCTCGGGGGCGCTGCCGGTCGGCGCGGTGACGTAGCCGCCAGCGGCGATGATCTTGTCGAACGCGTTCCGGTTCACCACCAGGTCCTTGACGACCGGGAAGGCGCGGGCCCGCCAGGGCTCGATGTCGATCGTCTCGCCGTCGGAGAACTGCCGCATGTGCAACTGGCAGGCGGTGGTGCCGCGCTGCGGCCCGTGCGCCTCACCGTTGATCATGAGGCTGCACGTGCCGCAGATGCCCTCGCGGCAGTCGTGGTCGAAGGCGACCGGCTCCTCGCCGTCGAGGATCAGCCGCTCGTTGAGGACGTCGAGCATCTCCAGGAACGACATGTCCGGGGACACGTCCGGCACCGGGTAGGTCACCATCCGACCCTTGTCCTCGGGGCCGGTCTGCCGCCAGATGCGCAGGGTCAGGTTCACTTGTAGCTCCGCTGCGAGGGGTGGACGTATTCGAAGGTCAGGTCTTCCTTGTGCAGCACCGGCTGGCCGTCGCCGGCGTACTCCCAGGCGGCCACGTAGGCGAACCGGTCGTCGTCGCGCTGCGCCTCGCCGTCCGGGGTCTGGTACTCGGCCCGGAAGTGGCCGCCGCAGGACTCCTCGCGGTGCAGGGCGTCGATGCACATCAGCTCGGCCAGCTCGAAGAAGTCGGCCACCCGGCCGGCCTTCTCCAGCGACTGGTTGAGGCCCTCGCCGTCGCCCGGGACGCGCACCCGCTGCCAGAACTGCTCGCGCAGCGCCCGGATCTCGTCGATCGCCTTGCGCAGCCCGGCGTCGGAGCGCTCCATGCCGCAGTGCTCCCACATGATCTGGCCCAGCTCGCGGTGGAACGAGTCCACCGTGCGGTCGCCGTTGATCGCGAGCAGCCTGCGCAGCCGCTCCTCGACCTCGGTGCGCGCCGCGACCGCCTCCGGGTGGCTGGCGTCGACCTTGTCCAGCGGGCCGGACGCGGCCAGGTAGTTGGCCAGCGTGCTGGGCAGCACGAAGTAGCCGTCGGCCAGGCCCTGCATCAGCGCCGAGGCGCCGAGGCGGTTCGCGCCGTGGTCGGAGAAGTTGGCCTCGCCGATCACGAACAGGCCGGGGATGGTCGACTGGAGGTCGTAGTCGACCCAGAGCCCGCCCATCGTGTAGTGCACGGCGGGGTAGATCCGCATCGGCACCTGGTACGGGTCCTCGCCGGTGATCCGCTCGTACATCTCGAAGAGGTTGCCGTACTTGGCTTCGATGGCCTTGCGGCCGAGCCGCCCGATCGCGTCGGCGAAGTCCAGGTAGACGCCGAGGCCGGTCGGGCCGACGCCGCGCCCCTCGTCGCAGACGTTCTTCGCGGCGCGCGAGGCGATGTCGCGCGGGACCAGGTTGCCGAAGGAGGGGTAGATCCGCTCCAGGTAGTAGTCCCGCTCGTCCTCGGGAATGTCGCGCGGGCCGCGGTCGTCGCCCTTGGCCTTCGGCACCCACACCCGGCCGTCGTTGCGCAGCGACTCGCTCATCAGGGTCAGCTTCGACTGGTGGTCGCCGGAGACCGGGATGCAGGTCGGGTGGATCTGGGTGTAGCAGGGGTTGGCGAAGTACGCGCCCTTGCGGTGCGCCCGCCAGGAGGCGGTGACGTTGCAGCCCTTGGCGTTGGTGGAGAGGTAGAAGACGTTGCCGTAGCCGCCGGAGGCGAGCACGACCGCGTCGGCCATCTCGGTGCTGATCTCGCCGGTGACCATGTCACGGACCACGATGCCGCGGGCCCGGCCGTCGATCGTCACCAGTTCGAGCATCTCGTGGCGGGCGTTCATCTCCACGTTGCCCAGGCCGATCTGCCGCTCCAGCGCCTGGTACGCGCCGAGCAGGAGTTGCTGGCCCGTCTGGCCCCGGGCGTAGAAGGTGCGCTGCACCTGCGCGCCGCCGAAGGAGCGGGTGTCGAGCAGGCCGCCGTACTCGCGGGCGAACGGGACGCCCTGCGCGACGCACTGGTCGATGATGTTGACCGAGACCTCGGCCAGCCGATGCACGTTCGACTCGCGGGAGCGGAAGTCGCCGCCCTTGACCGTGTCGTAGAAGAGACGGTGCACCGAGTCGCCGTCGTTGCGGTAGTTCTTCGCGGCGTTGATGCCGCCCTGCGCGGCGATCGAGTGGGCCCGGCGCGGGCTGTCCTGGTAGCAGTAGGACTTCACGTGGTAGCCCTGCTCGGCCAGCGTCGCGGCGGCGGAGCCGCCGGCCAGGCCGGTGCCGACCACGATCACGGTGAGCTTGCGGCGGTTGGCCGGGTTGACCAGCTTCATCTCGAAGCGGTGCCGGTCCCACCGGGTCTCGACCGGGCCGTCCGGGGCCCGGGTGTCGGCGATCGGGTCGCCCTCGGTGTAGAGATCCATGTCAGGCCACCAATCCGGTGAGTACGGCGAACGGGACCACCAGGTAGCCGGCGCAGAGCGCGACGGCGAAGACGAGCGCGGCGGCGCGGGCCCGGCGCTCGCCCTTCGGCGTCTGCTGGCCGAGGCTGCGGAACGCGCTGAACGCGCCGTGCCGCAGGTGGAAGCCGAGGGTCACGATGGCGAGCGTGTAGAAGAGGGTGACGTACCAGCGTTCCGGGGCGAAGTCGGCGACCACGTTGCCGTAGGGGTTGGCCGAGTCGCCCTGCGGGTTCAGGTGACCGGTGGTCAGGTCCAGGATGTGGTAGATCACGAAGAGCAGGATGATCACACCACCCCAGCGCATGGTGCGGGCCGCGTAGTTCACGTGGATCTTGCGGCGGTGCGCGTACGCCACCGGGCGGGCGGCGCGGGCGCGCATGGCCAGCACGACGGCCGCCCCGATGTGGGCCAGCACCGCCACGGTGAGCACGGTGCGCTGGATCCACAGGTACCAGGTGGTCGGCAGCAGCGGCGTGCCGAGATCCCGCAGCCAGTGCGCGTAGTGGTCGAACGACGTCTCGCCCGTGAAGATCTTCAGGTTGCCGAGCATGTGCACGATCAGGAACAGCACCAGGAGGATGCCCGTCACCGCCATGACGGCCTTCAGGCCGACGTTCGAGCGGATGGGCGACCGAGTTTTCGTGATTACCACATGACCGACGCTAGGAGCAGTTCGATCAGGCGTCCAATGCATCGAAATCACAGTCTTGATAGCCGTAGGCTATAGAGATGCAGCTCCATCAGCTCCGGTACTTCGTCGCGGTCGCAGAAGTACGACATTTCACCCAAGCGGCCGATGTGGTCGGCATAACCCAGCCCTCGTTGAGTAAGCAAATTCACGCCCTGGAGGCCGACCTCGGGGCCCCGCTGTTCGAGCGGGTAAGGGGCAACATCGCGCTCACCGCGGCCGGCGAGGTACTGCTGCCGCTGGCCAAGCGGATCCTCGCCGACGTGGACACCGCCACCCGCGAGGTGCAGGAGCTGGTCGGGCTGCGTCGCGGCCGGGTCCGGCTCGGCGCCACGCCCAGCCTGGCCACCTCGCTGGCGCCCCCGGTGCTGCGCCGCTTCCGTGACGCCCACCCGACCGTCGACCTGCGGGTCGAGGAGGGTGGCTCGCAGGACCTGGTCCGCGACCTGCTCCGCGGCGACCTCGACCTGGCGCTGGTCATCATGCCCTCCGGCGGCGCCGACCCGGGGCTGCGCGTCGATCCGATCCTGGCCGAGAGCCTGGTGGTCGCCTCGGTGGACCCGCTGCCCGGCGCCTCGCCCGAGGGCGAGCTGCGCATCACCGACCTCCGCGACCAGCCGCTGGTGATGTTCCGGGAGGGCTACGACCTGCGCGACGCCACGCTCCAGGCGTGCCGGGCGGCCGGCTTCGAACCGACCCTGTCGGTGGACGGCGGCGAGATGGACGCCGTGCTCAGCTTCGTCGAGGCCGGTCTCGGCGTCGCGCTGGTGCCCGGCATCGTGGTGGCCCGCCGGGCCGGCATCCGGGTCACCCGGCTCGTCCCGCCCGGCGTCCGCCGGACCATCGCGGTGGCCCGCCGCCGCGACGTGGTGCCCACCCACGCCGGCCGCGAGCTGCGGCGCATCCTCCTGGAGTACGTGCACGACGCGACCGCCGCCGACCGGCTCCCGGCCGGCGTGGAGCCGCTGGCCTAACCGGCGTCGGACCCGGGCCAGTTGCGCAACAGGGCGTCGACGGCGTCCAGGACCCGCTCCCAGCTCTCCGCCGGGGCGGGCGGGCTGTGGTCGAAGCTGCCCCCCAGCTCCAGGCCGACGAAACCCTGGAAGACGCTGCCGAGCAGGCGGACGGCGTGCGTCTGGTCCGGCTCGGGCAGGTGGTAGCCGCGCAGGATCGCCCGCATCATCGTCGAGTGCCGGAAACCGGCGCTGTCGGCGGCGGTCTGCGGGTCGAGCCGCAACTGGGCCGCGGCCCAGCGGCCCGGGTGCCGGTGGGCGTAGTCGCGGTAGACGTTCGCGAAGGCGGTCAGCGCCTCCTTGCCGGCCCGCCCGGCCAGCGCGTCGGCGGCCCGGCCGGCGAGGTCGTCCAGCGCGAGCAGCGCGATCCCGGTGCGCAGGTCCTGGGAGTTGCGCACGTGCGAGTAGAGGCTGGCGACCGTGACGCCGAACCGTCTGGCCAGCGCCGAGACGGTCACCTGGTCGAAGCCGACCTCGTCGGCCAGCTCCGCTCCGGCCTGGATCAGGCGTTCCCGGTTCAGTCCCGCACGTGCCATGAGTCCCCTCTCACCAAAGCCTATTATGCCTTTGCCTAATACCTTTAGGCAAACTACCCTCGGTTTTATGCAACCCTTGACCGAACCCGAGATCCGTGCCGCCTTCGTGAACTGCACCAAGGGCGAGGCGAAGCGGATGCACGTCCCGCGTGACCTCGGCACCCGCCCCTGGGACGACCTCGACTTCCTCGGCTGGCGAGATCCGCAGGCGCTCGACCGCGCCTACCTCGTCGCCGTCCTGGACGGCCGCCCGACCGGCCTGGCCCTGCGCCGCCCGAGCCCCGGACCCGGGCAGCAGCGCCGCAACATGTGCTCGGTGTGCCTGACCAACCCGGCCGGCGGCGTCAGCCTGATGGTCGCGCGCAAGGCGGGCAAGGCCGGGCAGCAGGGCAACTCGGTGGGCATCTACCTCTGCGACGACCTCGCCTGCTCCCTGTACGTGCGGGGCCGCAAGGACGCCGGCCCCGGCGCCCGCCTGCCCGAGTCCCTGACCCAGGAGGAAAAGATCACCCGCACCGTAGCCCACCTAACCGCCTTCGTAACCCGGGTAACCACCTAACCCCACCCCGTCCCCGCCCCTGCTTGCGCGTCGATCTTGCACTTGGTGCCCCGGCAAACGGGGCGAATGCCCTGAATCGAGGGCCGCAAGTGCAAGATCGACGAGGTGGGGCGGGGAGGGAGGGAGGGGTGGGTCGGGGTGGGGCGGGGAGGGGGTCAGCGGGACTCGGCTTCGTCCATGGCGCGGTAGATGCGCTGCTCGGAGACCGGGTAGGGGGTGCCCAGGGCCTGGGCGAAGACGTTGACCCGCAGCTCCTCGATCATCCAGCGGATCTGCCGGGCCGCCGGCGACGCGCGCCGGGCCGGGGGCAGCGCGGCCAGCATGTCCTGGTATTCCTTCTGCACCACGGCGATCCGGTCCTGCTGCTGCTTGTCGCGCTGCGGGTTGCCGGGCAGCCGGTCCAGCCGGCGCTCGACCGCGGTGAGGTAGCGCAGCAGGTCGGGCAGGCGGGCGTAGCCGGCCTCGGTGACGAAGCCGGCGTGCACCAGCCCGCCGAGCTGCGCGCGCACGTCGGCCAGCGCGGCCACCACGGCCAGGTTCCGGGTCGCGCCGAGCCGCTGCTCCACCGCGTACCCGGCGGCCAGCACCTGCCGGACCCGGTTCATCACCTCGACCACGGTGTCGACGAGGTCGGCGCGGACCCGTTCCCGCAGCGCCGCGAACCCGTCCGCGTCCCAGGCCGGGCCGCCCGCGTCCGCCACGAGTTTGTCGATCGCGGCGCCGGTGGCGTCCTCGATCAGCGCCGGCACCCCGCCGTGCGGGTTGCGCGACAGGGCCAGCTTCGCCTCGTTGCTGAGCCGGCCCTGGAGGAACTTCGCCGGCGACGGCAGCGTCAGCCGGAGCAGCCGGCGGGTGCCCGCCCAGTGCGCGGCCTCCTGCTCGGCGGCGGAGTCGAACACCTTCACCCCGACGGTGGCGCCCTCGTCCACCAGCGCCGGGTACGCGGTCACCGCGAAACCGGCGCGGACCTGCTCGATGGTGCGCGGCAGCGTGCCGATCGACCACGCGGTCAGCCCGCTGCGGGCCACGTCCGGCGCGGCGGCGGCGACGACCTGGCGTACCTCCTGGCGCAGTTCGCGTTGCAGCGCCGGCAGGTCCTTGCCCTCGGCGACCGGCTTGTCGTCGTCGCCGAGCACCCGGAAGGTGACCCGCAGGTGCGGCGGCAGCCTGGCCGGGTCCCACGCGTCCGGCGGCACGGTCACGCCGGTCATCCGGCGTAGCTGCCGGGTCAGCGCGGCCAGCAGCGGCTCCTCGCCGGGCGTGATCGCGGCCAGCGCGGCACGCGCGTAGTCGGGCACCGGGACGAAGTTGCGCCGGAGAGGTTTGGGCAGCGAGCGGATCAGCGCGATGACCAGCTCCTCGCGCAGCCCCGGCACCTGCCAGTCGAAGCTCTCCGCCGGCACCTGGTTGAGCAGCGGCAGCGGGATGTCCACGGTGACGCCGTCGGTGGGCGCGGTCGGGTCGAACGTGTAGGTCAGCGGCAGCGTGACGCCGTCGGCCCGCCACTCGTCCGGATAGTCCTCCTCGTCCACGCCGCCGCGGCCGGCGTTGACCAGCAGCTCCCGGGTGAAGGTGAGCAGGTCCGGCCGCTCCCGCCGGGTCTTCTTCCACCAGGTGTCGAAGTGCCGGCCGGACACCACGTCGGCGGGGATCCGCTCGTCGTAGAAGGCGAAGATGGTCTCGTCGTCGACCAGGATGTCGCGCCGGCGGGCCCGGTTCTCCAGCTCCTCGACCTCGGTCAGCAGCTTCTGGTTGTCCCGCCAGAACTGGTGGTGGGTCTGCCAGTCGCCCTCGACCAGGGCGTGCCGGATGAACAGCTCCCGGCTCAGCGCCGGGTCGATCCGCCCGAAGTTCACCTTGCGGGAGGTGACCAGCGGGATGCCGTAGAGCGTGACCTTCTCGTAGGCCATCACCGCGGCCTGCTTCTTCTCCCAGTGCGGCTCGCTGTGGCTGCGCTTGACCAGGTGCTGGGCCAGCGGCTCGACCCACTCCGGCTCGACCCGCCCGGCGACCCGGCCGAACAGCCGCGACGTCTCCACCAGCTCGGCCGCCATCACCCAGCGCGGCGGCTTCCGGAACAGCGCCGAGCCCGGGAAGATCACGAACTTCGCGCCCCGCGCGCCCAGGTACTCGTGCTTCTGCGCGTCCTTGAGCCCCAGGTGCGACAGCAGGCCGGGCAGCAGGGACTGGTGCACCTTCGGGGTGTCGATCTCCTCCGGCAGGTCGGCGCCGGCGCCGCGCCGGCCGTCACCCTTGTCGCCGGTACGCAGCACCTGGCGCACCTGGCTGACGATGTCCTGCCATTCGCGTACCCGCAGGTAGTTGAGGTATTCGGCCTTGCACATCCGGCGGAACGCGCTGGAGGACAGCTCGCGCTGCTTGTCCCGCAGGTGCCGCCAGAGGTTGAGGAACGCGACGAAGTCGGACTCCTTGTCGGCGAACCGGGCGTGCGCCTGGTCGGCCTGGGCCTGCTTGTCGGCCGGTCGCTCGCGCGGGTCCTGGATGGAGAGCGCGGCGGCGATCACCACCACCTCGGTGGCGCAGCCGTTGCGCTCACCCTCGATCACCATCCGGGCCAGCCGCGGGTCGACCGGGAGCTGGGCCAGCCGCCGGCCCAGCGGGGTGAGCCGCTTCGCCGGGTCGGTCTCGGTCGGGTCGAGCGCGCCCAGCTCGTGCAGCAGGTTGACGCCGTCGGTGACGTTGCGCCGGTCCGGCGGGTCGATGAACGGGAACGCGGCGACGTCGCCCAGCCCGATCGACGTCATCTGGAGGATGACCGAGGCCAGGTTGGTGCGCAGGATCTCCGGGTCGGTGAACTCGGGACGGGAGTCGAAGTCCTGCTCGTCGTAGAGGCGGACGCAGATGCCGTCCGAGGTGCGCCCGCAGCGGCCCTTGCGCTGGTTGGCGCTGGCCTGGGAGACCGGCTCGATCGGCAGCCGCTGCACCTTGAGCCGGCTGGAGTAGCGGGAGATCCGGGCGGTGCCCGGGTCCACCACGTACTTGATGCCGGGCACGGTCAGCGAGGTCTCCGCGACGTTGGTGGCCAGCACCACCCGGCGGTTGCTGTGCGCGGCGAAGACCCGGTGCTGCTCGGCGCTGGAGAGCCGGGCGTAGAGCGGCAGGATCTCGGTGCCGAGCAGGGATCGCTTGGACTGCACCAGCTTGCCCAGCGCGTCGGCGGTGTCCCGGATCTCCCGCTCGCCGCTGAGGAAGACCAGGATGTCGCCCGGTCCCTCGGCGGCCAGCTCCTCGACCGCGTCGCCGATGGCCTGGATCTGGTCGCGGACGTTCTCCTCGTCGGCCTCGTCCTCCTCCTCGGCCTCGGTGACCTCGACCAGCGGCCGGTAGCGGACCTCCACCGGGTAGGTGCGCCCGGACACCTCGACCACCGGCGCCGGGTTGCCCTCGGCGTCGGCGAAGTGCTTGGCGAACCGGTCGGTCTCGATGGTCGCCGAGGTGATGACCACCTTGAGGTCGGGCCGGCGGGGCAGGAGCTGCCGCAGGTAGCCGAGGATGAAGTCGATGTTGAGGCTGCGCTCGTGCGCCTCGTCGATGATCAGCGTGTCGTACTGCCGGAGCATCCGGTCGGTCTGCAGCTCGGCCAGCAGGATGCCGTCGGTCATCAGCTTGACCAGGCTGGTGTCGCCGACCTGGTCGCTGAAGCGCACCTTGTAGCCGACCACGCCGCCCAGCTCGGTGCCGAGTTCCTCGGCGATCCGGTCGGCGACCGTACGGGCGGCCAGCCGGCGGGGCTGGGTGTGCCCGATCAGGCCGGTGACGCCGCGCCCCAGCTCCAGGCAGATCTTGGGCAACTGGGTGGTCTTGCCGGAGCCGGTCTCGCCGGCCACGATCACCACCTGGTGGTCGCGGATCGCCGCGGCGATGTCGTCCTTGCGCTCGCTGACCGGCAGTTGCGCCGGGTAGGTGATCGCCGGCACCGCGGCCCGCCGCGCCGCCAGCCGCGCCTCGGCCCGGGTGACCTCGGTCGCGATCTCGGCCAGCGTCGACTCCCGCCGCTGCGGGTCGCGCAGCTTCCGCGCGCCGTCGAGCCGGCGCTGGAGGCGGCGCTGGTCGCGGAACATCAGGGCGGCGAGGCGGCGGTGCAGGTCGCGGGCGGTGGCGGGAGCGGCGGGTACGGCTGGATTCTGCATGTCGTCGCCAAGGATAGGCAGCCGCGCGGCGGACCGCCCCCGGGTTACCGCCCGCTGGCGTGCCGTCCGCTGCCGGCGCGTCCGACGCGGATAAAGTTGCCGCCGACGAGGTCGACGAGGACGGGGATGATCATGCGGGACACCGACCGGGCGCTCGTGCAGGCCGCCACCGCCGTCGCCAAGCTCCGCTGTCGCAGCGACAACCACACCGTCGCCGCCGCCGTGCGCAGCACCGACGGGCGGGTGTTCAGCGGCGTGAACGTCTACCACTTCACCGGCGGCCCGTGCGCCGAGGTGGTGGCGCTCGGCGCGGCCGCCACCCAGGGCGCCGGGGAGCTGGAGGCGATCGTCGCGGTGGGGGACCGGGGCCGGGGGGTCATCCCGCCGTGCGGGCGCTGCCGCCAGGTGCTGCTCGACTACTTCCCGTCCATCCGGGTGATCGTCGGGCCGCCGGACGGGTTGCGCGCGGTGCCGGTGTCCGACCTGCTGCCGGAGACGTACGTCTGGTCGGACCACCAGGTCGAGGTGCCGGCCGGCCCGCGTACCGGGGTGTGGCCGCAGCCGGTGGTGCCGGGCAGCCGCCTGTCGGCGGAGGACTGACGCCGGGCCTGACGGCCGCTTTCCCACGTCACCCGCCGGCCGGTCGGGCGCGCAACGCCCGGATCGCCCAGTCCAGCACCGGCGCCAGGCTCTCGACCGGCGGCCACCCGTTCACCACGCCGAGCAGGTGCTCGTACCGCTCCCGCCGGGGATCGTGCGCCGCCTCCAGCCGGTCGAGCAGCCGCCGCCGCAGCCCGGCGTCGTCCGGCCGGCCGCACAGCCCGGCGTAGCGGGCCGTGGCCCGGGCCAGGACCGGATCGGCGCGGGGCGAGACCGGGTCCACGCCGCCGGCCAGCGCCGGGGCCACCTCCGCCCGGACCAGGGCGACCGCGTCCCGGCGTACGCCCGCGACGCCCTCCCGGTCGGCCGCGTGTTGCTCGGCGAGCCGGCGCAGGTCGGCCCGGAAGCCCGGGTCCAGCGCCAGCTCGGCCAGTTCCACCCACGCCTCGATCCGGTGGTCGTCGGCGTCGTCGGGCAGGTCCGGGGTGAGTGAGCGGCGGATGCCCGCGAACCCGGGGTCGGCGAGGCCGGCAAAGGTGGCGTCGAGGAACTCGCTGACCAGCCGCCGGCGCTCCCGCGCGGCCAGGCCGGCCAGCCGGTGCAGCAGCTCGGCCTGGGCCGGGGTGGACCCGCGCCGGGCGATCAGGGTCAGGGCCGCGCGGCGCGACCGCAGCACCCGGATCTGGGCGGCCAGCGCGTCCGCGTGCGTCGCGGCCACCTGCGGCAGGGTGACCTCCAGCGCCACCACCCGGCGCACCGTGGCCAGGTCCACGCCCAGCTCGCGCAGCGTGCGCACCAGGTCGACCCGGGCCACCGCCGCCGGGGCCCAGCGACGGTGACCGGTCGGACCACGGTCGGTGGGCGGCACGATGCCCCGGTCGGACCAGAAGCGGATGGTCTTCACCGGCACGCCGGTCCGCCGGGCCAACTCGCCGATCTCGTAACGCTCGTCACCGTCCATGCCGCCCACCCTCCCGCCTCCCCCCGGTGGAGGCGCAAGCCCATCGACAATGCCGAGTTAGGTTCGCCTTACCTGGTCAGTTAAGGTAAGGCGAACCTAATCGGAAGGCGTACACCCCCGTGACCACCGTCGCCGTCCGGCCCGCCCCGGCCGACGCACCCGCCCGACGCGGCGCCCCCCGCCGCGTGGCGGTCACCGTGGCGGCGGCGCTCCTGCTCGTGCTCGCGCTGCTGGCCAGCCTGGCGCTCGGCAGCCGCCACCTCCCGGTCGACGAGGTCTGGCGCGCGCTGGTGGCCCCGGACGCCGGCGACGCCACCACCGTGGTCCGCGAGCTGCGGGTGCCGCGTACCGCCCTCGGGCTGGTCGTCGGTCTCGCGCTGGCGTTGGCCGGGGTGCTGTTCCAAGCGGTCACCCGCAACCCGCTGGCGGAGCCGCGCATCCTCGGCGTCAGCGCCGGCGCGTCCTTCGGCGTGGTGCTGGCCATCGCGGTGTTCGGGGTGAGCACGCTCGCCGGGTACGTCTGGTTCGGCATCGCCGGGGCGCTCCTCGCCGGGCTGCTGGTCTTCGCCGTCGCCAACCGCACCCGCGACGGCGCCAGCCCGGTCACCCTCGCGCTGGTCGGCGCCGCCCTCGACGCCGGTCTCGGCGCGATCGTGTACGCGCTGCTCAGCATCGACGCGCGCACCTTCGAGGAGTACCGCTTCTGGGTGGTCGGCGGGCTGACCGGCCGGGACGTCGGCGTGGCCGGGCAGGTGCTCCCGTTCGTGCTGGCCGGGGTGCTGCTCGCCGCGCTTGCCGCCCGGGGCCTGGACGCGCTCGCCCTGGGCGACGACGTGGCCCGCGGGCTGGGACACCGGGTCGCCCTGGTCCGGCTGGCCGCCGGCGGCGGGGGCGTGCTGCTCACCGGCGCCGCGGTGGCCGCCGCCGGCCCGATCGCGTTCGTCGGGCTGGCCGTGCCGCACCTGGCCCGGGCGCTGGTCGGCGCGGACCACCGCTGGACGCTGCTGGTCGCCGCGCTGCTCGGTCCCGCGCTGGTGCTCGCCGCCGACGTGACCGGCCGCCTGGTCGCCCCGCCCGGCGAGATCCCCGCCGGCATCGTCACCGCCCTGCTGGGCGCCCCCCTGCTGGCCGTCCTGGTCCGCCGAGCCAAGGTCCTCACCTCATGACCACCCCCACCCCCACCCCACCCCCACCCCCGCCCCACCCCCGCGATCTTGCAGTTACTGCCCCGGCAAAGCGGACAAGTGGCGCGTTCCGGGGCCGAAACTGCAAGATCGCGGGGAGCGGGGTGGGGCGCCGGCGGGGAAGGCGCTGCTGCGCGTGGGGGCGGTGGCGGTGCCGTTCCGGTGGCGGGCGGTTGTTGTGGCGGGGGTGCTGCTGGTGCTTCTTCTCGGGGCGGTGGTGCTCAGCCTGTCGCTGGGGACGCCGTACGTGGCGCCGGGTGACGTGCTGCGGTCGCTGTCGGGGGCGGGCACGCCGTACGACCTCGTGGTGCGCGACCTGCGGCTGCCCCGCGCGGTGCTGGCGGCGCTGGCCGGGGCGGCCTTCGGCGTGGCCGGCACGCTGATCCAGAGCGTGGCCCGCAACCCGCTGGCCAGCCCCGACGTCATCGGCGTCACCCAGGGCGCCGGGCTGGCCGCCACCATCGCACTGACCAGCGGCGCCGCGGCGGTGCTGGTGGCACCGGCGGCGCTGCTCGGCGGCCTGGCCGCGGCCGTGCTGGTGTTCGCGCTCGGCGCCCGGCACGGCCTGGCCGCCCAGCGATTCGTGCTGGCCGGCGTCGCGGTGGCGTTCGCGTTCCGGGCGCTGATCGAGGTGGTCATGCTGACCGCCGACCCCATCGACGGCCTGCGCGCCCAGCTCTGGCTGATCGGCACGCTCGCCGGCAAGGGCTGGACCGAGGCGGCGTGGATCGCCGGCACGCTCGCCGCGCTGCTGCCGGTGCTGCTCTGGGCCGGCTGGGCGCTGCGCGGCTCGGCCCTGGACGACGACACCGCCCGGGGGATCGGGCTGCGCCCGGTGGCCCGCCGGATCGGCCTGGCCGGCACCGGCGTGCTCGCCGCCGCCGCGGTCACCGCCCAGGTCGGCGCGGTGGACTTCGTGGCGCTCGTCGCCCCGCAGGTGGCCCGCCGGCTGGTCCGCGCCGAGCGTCCGCCGATGCTCTGCGCCGCGCTGCTGGGCGCGCTGCTGCTGGTGCTCGCCGACCTGGCCGGACGCCGGCTGTTCGCCCCCACCCAACTGCCGGCCGGCGTGCTGACCGCGGCCATCGGCGGCCCGTACCTGATCTTCGTGCTGCTGCGCACCCGAGGGAGGCGGTCGTGACCGCGCTGCTGTCCACCCGCGACCTGGTCGTCGGCTACGAGGGCCGGACCGTGCTGGACGGGTTGGAACTCGACCTGCCGGCCGACGCGTTCACCGTGATCGTCGGCCCCAACGCGTGCGGCAAGTCGACGCTGCTGCGCACCATGGCCCGGCTGCTCACCCCGCGCCGCGGCGCGGTGCTGCTCGACGGCGCGCAGATCCGCGACCTGCCCACCCGGGACGTGGCCCGGCGGGTCGGCGTGCTGCCGCAGAGCCCGCTGGTGCCCGAGGGGATCACCGTGGCCGACCTGGTGGGGCGCGGCCGGCAGCCCTACCAGCGGTGGTGGCGGCAGTGGTCGGCCGAGGACGGCCGGGCGGTCGACGAGGCGATGCGGCTGGCCGACGTGACCGGGCTGGCCGACCGCGCGGTGGACACGCTCTCCGGCGGCCAGCGCCAGCGGGTGTGGATCGCGATGACCCTCGCCCAGGACACCGACGCGTTGCTGCTCGACGAGCCGACCACCTTCCTCGACCTGGCCCACCAGGTGGAGGTGCTGGACCTGCTGCACCGGCTGCGCGCCGAGCGGGGCCGGACCGTGGTGGCCGTGCTGCACGACCTCAACCAGGCCGCCCGGTACGCCGACCACCTGGTCGCCATGCGCGACGGCGCGGTGGTCGCCGCCGGCCCGCCGCGCGAGATCCTCACCGCCGACCTGGTCCGCGACGTCTTCGGGCTCGACTGCGTGGTCGTGCCCTGCCCGGTCACCGGGGCCCCGCTGGTGGTCCCCGCCCGCACCCAGACCTCGGCCGCTCCGGCCGGCACGCCGGCCCCGGTCGGCGCCCCCGTCGGCGACGCCTGAGCGCGCCGGCTGACACCCGCACCACGGAAAGGAACCTGATGCGTCGCCTCGCCGCCGTACTCACCACCGCCCTCGCCCTCGGCGTCGGGCTCACCGCCTGCGGGGAGAGCGACCCGGTCGCCGACGCCGGCGCCGGGCAGACCCGGGAGATCACCCACGCCATGGGCGCCACCAAGGTGCCCGCCGAGCCCAAGCGCGTGGTGGTGCTCGACACCGACAAGATCGACACCGCGCTGTCGCTGGGCGTCACCCCGGTCGGCGCGGCCACCGCCGGTGAGGCGAAGAGCTGGCCCACCTACTTCGGCGCGGACAAGCTCGCCGGCATCACCGAGGTCGGCGTGCTCACCGAGCCGGACCTGGAGGCGATCAACGCGCTCAAGCCGGACCTGATCCTCGGCAGCAAGTTCCGCCAGGAGAAGTTCTACGACGAGCTGTCCGCCATCGCGCCGACCGTGTTCACCGAGAAGGTCGGCGTCACCTGGAAGGAGAACTTCCTCCTCGACGGCGCGGCGCTCGGCAAGGAGCAGCAGGCCAAGGACCTGCTGGCCGCGTACGAGAAGCGGGCGAAGGACTTCGGCGCGAAGCTCGGCGACGCGGACGCCCGGAAGATCTCCATCGTGCGCTTCATCCCGGGCAACATCCGGGTGTACGGCCCGGACTCGTTCTCCGGCATCGTGGTCGGTGACACCGGCCTGGGTCGCCCGGAGCGGCAGCGCCTGGAGGGCAAGGAGGACAAGCGCTTCGACCTGGTCAGCGCCGAGCGGGTCAACGAGGTCGACGGCGACGTGGTGTTCGTGACCGCGTACGGCGAGAAGGCCGCCGCCGAGCAGGCGAAGGTCACCACCGGCAGCCTGTGGCAGGGCCTGTCCGCGGTCAAGGCGGGCAAGGCGCACGTGGTCTCCGACGAGGTGTGGATGACCGGCATCGGCGTCGGCGCCGCCAACAAGATCCTCGACGACCTGGCGAAGTACCTGGCCGCCTGAGCCGTCGCGCCGTCCCCGCGCCCGTCCGGTCCCCGCGACCGGGCGGGCGCGGGCGCGCTCAGGCGAGCAGTTGCCGGAGCAGGAACGCGTTGAGCGCCACCACGAGCCCGGTGACGGCCACCGCGGCGACGGTGGTGGCCCGACGATTGACCAGGCTCCCCATCAGGTCCCGGCGGCGGGTGAAGGTCACCACCGGCACCAGCGCGAACGGGATGCCGAAGCTCAGCACCACCTGGGACAGCACCAGCGCCCGGGTCGGGTCGACGCCGACCGCGAGCACGGCCAGCGCCGGCAGCAGCGTGACCGTCCGGCGCGCCACCAGCGGGATCCGGCGGCGCAGGAAGCCCTGCATGATGACCTCCCCGGCGTACGTGCCGACGCTCGTCGAGGCGAGGCCGGACAGGAGCAGCGCGACGGCGAAGCCGACCGCCGCCACCGTGCCGAGCGTGCCGGCGAGCCCGGCGTGCACGCCCTCCAGGGTGTCGGTGCCCGGGATGCCGCTGCCGTGGAAGCTGGCCGCGGCGACCAGCAGCATGGCCAGGTTGACCGCCCCGGCGACGCCGAGCGCGATCAGCACGTCGACCCGCAGGCCCTTCGCCACCACCCGCCGTTCGGCCTCCCCGCTGGTGGGGATGCGGTTCGGGGTGAGCGCCGAGTGCACGTAGATCACGTGCGGCATCACCGTCGCGCCGAGGATGCCGGCGGCGAGCAGCATGCTGTCGGTGCCCGCCGTCCGGGGGAGCAGCCCGCCGGCGGCGGCGGACAGGTCCGGGCGGGCGGTGAGCAGGTTGACCGCGAACGCCAGCACGATCACCCCGAGCAGCACCGTGATGGCGATCTCGAACGTCCGGAAGCCGCGGGCGCGCAGCGCCAGCACCGCGAACGCCGCGGCGCCCACGATCAGGCCACCCGGCAGCAGCGGTACGCCGAACAGCAGGCGCAGCGCGACCGCCCCGCCGATCACCTCGGCCAGGTCGGTGGCCATCGCGACCAGTTCGGCCTGCGCCCACATGAGGCGGTTGAGTGGTCGGGGCAGGTGCTCGCGGCACAGCTCGGGCAGGCTGCGCCCGGTGGCCAGGCCGAGCTTGGCGGTGAGCGTCTGCACCAGCATGGCGGAGAGGTTCGCGGCCACCACCACCCAGACCAGCAGGTAGCCGTAGCGCGCGCCGGCGGTGGAGTTGGTGGCGAAGTTGCCCGGGTCGACGTAGGCCACCGCGGCCACGAACGCCGGCCCGAGCAGGATGAGCCGCCCGCGTATCGGGCCGTGGGCGGCCGGCAGCGTGGGCGCGACGGGCAGGTCGTTCGTGACCACGGGTGCTCCTCGGCGGACCTGATCAGGCGGGCTCGTGCCGGCGCGCCGGCCGGACCGCGGAGGCCGGGTCGCGCTCCAGCCCGTCGGCGAGCGGGATCAGCGCGGTGAGCGCGGCCAGCGCCAGGACCGCGGGCGGGGCCAGGCCGACGCTCCACGCGGCGACGGTGAGCAGGGCGAACGCGGTGAGCTTGGCGCGGTTGCGGGCGGACATGGCAGCGGTCTTCCCGACACCGGCTCACATACACCGCTCGAAAGGAGGAATCGGACGCCAGGCACGGCCGAACGGCCGCCCCCGGGATCGGGGACGGCCGTTCGGGTGGGTGAGGTCAGGCGGCGGCGGTGGACCAGATGGCGCGGAACGCGGCGGCCTCGCCGGCCAGCCACTGCTCGATCTGCTCGGGCTTGGCGTCGGCGGGCATCCGGTGCGCCTCGCCGCGCCGCACGTCGACCAGCACCGGCTCGGCGTGCGGCAGCACGGCGTCCATGTGCCGGGCCATCAGGTGCAGCGTGGCCAGGGTGGCCTCCTCACTCGGCGGCGCCTCGTCGAAGTGCAACCGGATCGCCTCGGCCCGACCGTCGGCGTAGCGCACGCCGAACTGCGGGTTGATCTTCACTGGCAGGTCGCCCAGCATCGCCAGGGCGTCGCGAGCCTGGGCCAGGTCGACGCCGGCCGGCTCGCCGAGCGAGTGCAGCCAGCGGGTCGCGCCGGGCACCAGCGCCTCGTAGAGCGGGCGCCACCGCGGCTTGACCAGGTCGACCACCTGGGTCAGGTGGGTGCCGCCGGTGTGGAACGCGACGTCGGCCTTGAGGGCCTTGACGAACTGCCCGTGCGGGTTGAAACCGTGCCGGCTCGCCCGCTGCCGGCGCAGGCCGCCGACGAACGTGGCCTTGGTCGGGCCGGTGCGGTCCACGTAGCGGGTGAATCCGAGCAGGGTGGCGTAGGGGGTGACAGGGGCGGCGGAGGTGGGCGCAGTCACGAGCATCCTCCCAGGTCAACAGCTCGTTTAGTACATACATTCTAATCGACGGGTCTGACATCGCCCAGGGTCTCGGCGGACCCGGACGTGCGGATGGCGCACGTTCCCCCGCGCTGTCGTCCAGCCGACGGCACCGGGCCCGGCACCGGCCTACGCTGAGCGCCGTCACCCCCCGGTTGACCAGGCCGGACGACGCCGAGGAGCACCCCATGAAGCCTCCGCACCGCAGGTTCCGGACCCGGTTCTGGGTCGAGGCCGCCGCCGCGTCGCTCTTCGGCGCGCTGTTCCTGCTGACCCTGGTCTGGAAGGACTGGCTGGAGGCGTTCGGCATCGAGCCCGACAACCATGACGGCACGGTCGAGTGGCTGCTGGTCGCCGGCCTGTTCGTGCTCTGCGCCGGCTGCGCCGTCTCCGCCCGGCTGGAGTGGCGCCGGACCGCGCCGGCGCGGTGAGGTCGACATGACCACGATCGACGACGTCAGCCCCACCCGCGCCAACACGCCGAGCCGCAAGTCGGGGCAGTTCACCACCGGCCGGATGCTCTCCCTCGACAGCTCCGACGACGGCCGGTTGGTCTTCGCCGGGTCCTTCTCCAGCGACCTCTGGGTCTCCGAGGACGGCGGCGAGTCGTGGGCGCAGATCGCGCGACCCCAGCCGGCCGCCGACCAGTTCGGCGTGCCGGGCGCGATCGGCGGCTACTGCGTCACCTCGATCGCCGTCGCGCCGGACGTGGCGCGCTGGTCGGTCGCGCGCAACCCCCGCCTGCTCGGCCGGATCTCGGCGGCCCCCGGCGCCGGCATCGTCGGCTTCGGCGACACCGGGGTGTGGACGGCGACGAGCGGATCCGACGGCACGTTCGCCGCGCCTCGGCTGCTGTCCGCGGACTTCGGGACGCAGGCCGGTGGCTGGCGGGTGGACCGGCACCCCCGGTTCGTGGCGGACGTGACGGGTGACGGTCGGGCGGACATCGTCGGGTTCGGTGACGACGGTGTGTGGGTGGCGTTGAACAACGGCGACGGCACGTTCGCGCCGCCCCGGTTCGTGCTCGCGGACCTGGGCTACAACTCGGGGTGGCGGGTGGAGAGGCACGTGCGCGTGCTCGCGGACCTGACCGGGGACGGCAAGGCGGACATCGTGGCGTTCGGCGACGCCGGGGTGTACGTGGCGCTGAGCCAGGGGGACGGGAGTTTCGCGTTCACGCCGGTGCCGGCGGTGGCGGGTTTCGGCTACGCCGAGGGCGGCTGGCGGGTGGACCGGCATCCCCGGTTCGCGGTGGACGTGACCGGGGACGGTCGGGCGGACATCGTCGGGTTCGGCGACGACGGCGTGTGGGTGGCGTTGAACCACGGCGACGGCACATTCGCCGCCCCCCAGTTCGTGCTCGCCGACCTGGGCTACCACTCCGGTTGGCGGGTGGAGAAGCATCCACGGTTCCTCGCCGACCTCACCGGTGACGGCAGGGCCGACATCGTGGCGTTCGGCGATGCCGGGGTCTACACCGCGCGCAGCAACGGCGACGGCAGCTTCGCGTTCACCCCGGTTCCCGCCCTGGCCGACTTCGGCTACCACGCCGGCGGGTGGCGGGTCGAACGACACCCGCGCCTGGTCGCGGACGTGACCAGCGTCGGCCACGCCGACCTGGTCGGCTTCGGCAACGCCGGCGTGCACCTCGCCCGCAACAACGGCGACGGCACCTTCGCACCCCGCCGGCTGGTGGTCGCCGACTTCGGCTACGACCAGGGCTGGCGGGTGGAGAAGCACCCCCGGTTCCTGGTCGACGTGACCGGCGACGGCCACGCCGACGTGGTCGGCTTCGGCGACGCCGGTGTCTACGTCAGCCTCGCCAACCGCACCGGGTTCGACCCGCCGCGCTTCGTGCTGCCGAACTTCGGCGCCGAGGCGACCGTACTCGCGCTGGCGCAGAGCGACCGGGAGACGCAGGACGCGGGCGTTTGGCGGTCGAGCGACCGGGGCGCCACCTGGGCCCGGGTGCACACGTTCCCCCGGTCCACCGGCAGCGCCCGGCTGCCCGGGGCCGGCCAACTCGTCTGGGCGCCCGGCACCGCCGACCTGGTCTATGCCGCCGGCGGCAGTTCGCTCGCGGTGAGCACCGACGGCGGGGCCACCTTCACCGACGTCCTGCGCCGGCCGACCGGCGACCCGCAACCGGTCAGCCACGTGGCGGTCGCCGAGACGCCCGCCGGCACCCTCCGGCCCCCGATCGTGTACGCCCTCACCAGCGGGAAGGTGTTCGTCTCCGTCGACGCCGGTACGACCTGGACGCCCGACGCCGGCGGAGTCCCGGCCACCGTCGGCGGCGCCACCGGCCTGGCCAACGCCCCGAACGAGCGCGTCATGGTGGTGTCCGCGCGCTCGCCGCTGGAGGTCTTCGCCACCGGCGACGCCAACCTGGTCCCGCCCCAGCTCTGGCGCGGCGACTACGCGCAGTTCGCGCAGACCGGCGCGTCGCAGTGGACGCCGGTGCCGCTGCCGATCCTGGGCCAGCAGTACAGCGGCAACGTGTTCGTCGCGGCCACCCGGCCCGGCCGCGGCGACGTGCTGTTCTACGGCCCGCAGCGCGCCAAGGTCTTCGCCGCGCCGCTCGACCCCGCCTCCGCCGCCGACTGGCAGGAGCTGGACGACGGCCAGCACGCCCACGTCGACCTGCACGGCGTCTTCCTCTCCGGCGACTTCGCGGCGACCTTCCGGGACGGCTCCTACACGCCGACCGCCGGCACGCTCTGGCTGGCGAGCGACGGCGGCATCTTCCGCAGCACCGACGGCGGCCGGCACGTCCACGCGGCCGGCAGCATCAGCACGCTGTCGGTGGTGAACATCGCCGGCCTGGCGCTGCCGGGGCGAGGCCCGGTGATCTCGCTCAACACCGGCGACAACGACGGCTTCGCCTCACCGGACGGCGGGCGGACGTGGCGGCCGCAGGATTACGGCGGCGGCGACAACGACTGCTCCTTCGCCGACCCGCTGCGACCGACGCAGATGCTGGTCTTCACGCCGCGCTGGAACACCGACGGTGGGCTCGCCGTCGGCGGCACCGGTCAGACCCTGGCCCTGTACGGCGCCGCCGAGGGGGAGCTGCCGGACGTGACCGGCACGGCACGCCGCCAGATGATCCCCGGCCCGACGCTCCGGCCGGGCTCGCGGATCTGGAACGCGAGCAGCCCGTTCGTCATCCGCGGGTACCGCCCGGTCGTGCTCGGCCTGCCCGGCGACCCGCCGCAGCCCGACGACCACGTCTTCATCCGCTTCTTCGGCAACTTCTCCTCGTCCGACCTGGGCTCGTTCCCCAACAACCTGGCCGTGCTCCTGCGGGTGCGCGACCTGCGGGCGGTGAAGAAGCGCACCGACTGGGACACCCCCGGCGGCTGGCGGGTGGACCGGCATCCGCGTCTGCTCGGCGACCTGACGGCGGACGGCCACGCCGACATCGTCGGCTTCGGCGACGCGGGCGTGTGGACGGCGTTGAGCACGTCCGGCGGTTCGTTCGCCGATCCCCGGTTCGTGCTGGCCGACCTGGGCTACGACTCGGGGTGGCGGGTGGAGAGGCACGTGCGCGTGCTCGCGGACCTGACCGGGGACGGCAAGGCGGACATCGTGGCGTTCGGCGACGCCGGGGTGTACGTGGCGCTGAGCCAGGGGGACGGGAGTTTCGCGTTCACGCCGGTGCCGGCGGTGGCGGGTTTCGGCTACGCCGAGGGCGGCTGGCGGGTGGACCGGCATCCCCGGTTCGCGGTGGACGTGACGGGGATGGTCGGGCGGACATCGTCGGGTTCGGTGACGACGGTGTGTGGGTGGCGTTGAACCACGGCGACGGCACGTTCGCGCCGCCCCGGTTCGTGCTCGCGGACCTGGGCTACAACTCCGGGTGGCGGGTGGAGAAGCACGTGCGCGTGCTCGCGGACCTGACCGGGGACGGCAAGGCGGACATCGTGGCGTTCGGCGACGCCGGGGTGTACGTGGCGCTGAGCCAGGGCGACGGGAGTTTCGCGTTCACGCCGGTGCCGGCGGTGCCCGGGTTCGGGGCGCAGGCCGGTGGCTGGCGGGTCGACCGGCATCCCCGGTTCGCGGTGGACGTGACCGGGGACGGTCGGGCGGACATCGTCGGGTTCGGCGACGACGGCGTGTGGGTGGCGTTGAACCACGGCGACGGCACGTTCGCTGCCCCGCAGTTCGTGCTGGCGGATCTGGGCTTCAACTCGGGTTGGCGGGTGGAGAAGCACGTCCGGGTGCTCGCCGACCTGACCGGTGACGGGAAGGCCGACATCGTGGCGTTCGGCGACGCCGGGGTCTACACCGCGCGCAGCAACGGCGACGGCAGCTTCGCGTTCACCCCGGTTCCCACCCTGGCCGACTTCGGCTACCACGCCGGCGGGTGGCGGGTCGAGCGGCACCCCCGCGTGGTCGCGGACGTGACCAGCGTCGGGCACGCCGACCTGGTCGGCTTCGGCGAGGCCGGTGTCCTCGTCGCGGTCAACAAGGGCGACGGCACGTTCACGCCGCGTCCGCTCTTCGTCGTCCCCGGCTTCGGCGCCGGCCCGAGCGGGCCGTTCACCCAGCAGGGGCCGTTCCTGCCGGACCCGGACATCGGCCTCGTGCAGGCCTCCGGCGGGCACCGCGACACCGTCTTCCACGTCGGCGGCGACTCCGCCCTCCGGCTGTGGAAGTGGACCGAGG
Organism: Micromonospora ferruginea; assembly: GCF_013694245.2. Classification (NCBI taxonomy): domain Bacteria; kingdom Bacillati; phylum Actinomycetota; class Actinomycetes; order Micromonosporales; family Micromonosporaceae; genus Micromonospora; species Micromonospora robiginosa. The sequence goes on along the minus strand of NZ_CP059322.2, from coordinate 3,287,351 downwards.
GAATGCCCGCCTGGCAGCAGCTCGTTCCCGGCGGCGGCGCCGGGCAGGCCCGCCGGTTCTTCGTCGACCCGTACCGGCCGAGCCTGCTCTACCTGCTCGACCAGGACCATGTGCGACGCTCCGACGACGGCGGCCTCACCTGGCAGGTCGACGCCGCGCTGGAGCGGATGCTCACCTGCGACGGCCGGATCGAGATCGGCCGGGGCGAGGACGCCGACGGTCAGGGCGACCACTACGGCGCCGTGCTCAACGACATGCAGTTCGACCCCCACGACCCGGGCCGGCGCTTCGCCGTCGGCCTCGCCGGGGCGTTCACCACCGCCGACGGTACGACCTGGACGCGCCTGCTCGACACCGGTGCCCTGCGGGGCCGGCCGGCGAACTGCTGGTACGACCCGGTCTCGAACCCGGCCGCCCCGGCGCTGTACGTGTCGTTCGCCGGCCGGAGCATCGTGCGGATCACCGGGTTCGCGCCGACCGGCGCCCCGCCGATCCCGGTCGTCCCGGCCCGGTTCGCCGACGCGTCCGCCGAGCCGCGCCGCGCGGAGGTGCGCACCCGCGACGGGCGGGCCGGCACCGCACAGGCCCACCCGGACGGTCGCGCTTCGGTCACCTTCGACGACGGCGGGTCCGCCGTCGTCGACGCCGACGACCTCACCCCGCCCGACGACGCCGGCTGAGCCATCGGACCAGGCGACCTCACCCCGCCGACGACGCCGGCTGAGCCGTCGGACCAGGCGACCTCAGGCCGCCCGCCGACGCCGGCTGAGCCGTCCGGCCGGGCGACCGCACCAGGCCCGGCCGCGTCGGCCGGACCGGGCGCGCCAGGTCAGAGCTGACCGACGTCGGTGACCCGGACGACCGCCGCGCCCACCTCGTCCGAGGCGGCCAGGTCCACCTCGGCGCTGATACCCCAGTCGTGGTCGCCGTCCGGGTCGTCCAGGATCTGGCGTACGGTCCACCGCTCCCGCCCCTGCTCGATCATGAGCAGCGCCGGCCCGCGCGCGTCCGGCCCCACCCCGATCGAGTCGTACGCGTCGAAGTACGGCTCCAGCGCGTCGGCCCACGCGTCGGCGTGCCAGCCCTCCCCGGCGTCCAACTCGCCGAGCAGGTCCCAGCGGCGCAGCGCGGCCAGCTCGACGCGGCGGAACAGCGCGTTGCGCACCAGCACCCGGAACGCCCGCGCGTTGCGGGTGACCGCCGGCGGCCGGTCGTCCAGCGAGGCGGCCACCTCGGCCACGTCGGACGGGTTGCGCAGCCGCTCCCACTCGTCGATGAGGCTGGAGTCGACCTGGCGGACCAGTTCGCCCAGCCACTCGATGAGGTCGACCAGCTCCTCGGTCTTGGCGTCCTCCGGGACGGTCTGCCGCAGCGTCTTGTACGCGTCGGCGAGGTAACGCAGCACCAGCCCCTCGGACCGGGACAGCCCGTAGAACTGGACGTACTCCGGGAACGTCATGGCCCGCTCGTACATGTCCCGGACCACGGACTTCGGGGCCAGCTCGTGGTCGGCGACCCACGGGTGGCCCTGCCGGTACATCTCGTACGCGCCCTCCAGCAACTCGGCGAGCGGCTTCGGCCAGGTCACCTCGTCGAGCAGTTCCAGGCGCGCCTCGTACTCGATGCCCTCGGCCTTCATCGCGGCGACCGCCTCGCCACGGGCCTTGAACTGCTGCGCGGACAGGATCTGCCGCGGGTTGTCCAGGATCGCCTCGATCACGCTGAGCACGTCGAGCGCGTACGACGGGGACTCCCGGTCGAGCAGCTCGATGGTGGCCAGCGCGAGCGGCGACAGCGGCTGGTTGAGCGCGAAGTCGAGCTGGAGGTCGACGGTGAGGCGGACCCGCCGCCCGGTCTCGTCCGGCTCGGGCAGCTCCTCGACCACGCCGCCGGCGCGCAGCGCCCGGTAGATGGCGATGGCCCGGCGGATGTGCCGGCGCTGGGCGGCCGGGTCCTCGTGGTTGTCGGTGAGCAGGTGCCGCATCGAGGCGAACGCGTCGCCGGGGCGGCCGATCACGTTGAGCAGCATCGAGTGGCTGACCTGGAAGCTGGACGTGAGCGGCTCCGGCTCCGCCTCGACCAGGCGCTGGAACGTCGGCTCGCCCCAGCCGATCGAGCCCTCCGGCGGCTTCTTCTTCACCACCTTGCGGCGCTTCTTCGGGTCGTCGCCGGCCTTCGCGAGCGCCTTCTCGTTCTCGATCACGTGCTCGGGGGCCTGCACCACGACCCGGCCGATGGTGTCGAAGCCGGCCCGCCCGGCCCGGCCGGCGATCTGGTGGAACTCGCGGGCCTTGAGCAGGCGCGTCCGCACCCCGTCGTACTTGCTGAGGCCGGTGAAGAGCACGGTGCGGATCGGCACGTTGATGCCGACGCCGAGCGTGTCGGTGCCGCAGATGACCTTGAGCAGGCCGGCCTGGGCGAGCGTCTCCACCAGGCGGCGGTACTTCGGGAGCATGCCGGCGTGGTGCACGCCGATGCCGTGCCGGACCAGCCGGGACAGCGTCCTGCCGAAGCCGGAGGTGAACCGGAAGTTGCCGATCGCCTGCGCGATCATGTCCTTCTCGGCGCGGGTGCAGACGTTCACGCTCATCAGCGCCTGGGCGCGTTCCAGCGCGGCGGCCTGGGTGAAGTGCACCACGTACACCGGGGCCTGCTTCGTCTCCAGCAGCTCCTCGAGCGTCTCGTGCAGCGGCGTGGTCGCGTACGAGAAGATCAGCGGGACCGGCCGCTCGGCCGAGCGCACGACGGCGGTCGGCCGCCCGGTGCGCCGGGACAGGTCGTCGACGAAGCGGGTGGTGTCGCCGAGCGTGGCGGACATCAGCACGAACTGGGCCTGCGGCAGCTCGATCAGCGGCACCTGCCAGGCCCAGCCGCGGTCCGGCTCGGCGTAGAAGTGGAACTCGTCCATGACCACCTGGCCGACGTCGGCCCGGCGGCCCTCCCGCAGCGCCAGGTTGGCCAGGATCTCCGCGGTGCAGCAGATGATCGGGGCGTCGGCGTTGACGCTGGCGTCGCCGGTGAGCATGCCGACGTTCTCCGCGCCGAAGACCTCGCAGAGCGCGAAGAACTTCTCCGACACCAGCGCCTTGATCGGCGCGGTGTAGAAGCTGGTCCGGTCGTCGGCCAGCGCCGCGAAGTGCGCCGCGATCGCCACCAGGCTCTTGCCCGAGCCGGTCGGCGTATTCATGATCACGTTCGCGCCGGAGACGATCTCGATGACCGCCTCCTCCTGGTGCGGATAGAGGTCGAGACCGCGCTCGGACGCCCAGGAGGCGAACGCGTCGTAGAGGGTGTCGGGGTCGGCGGTCTTCGGCAGCGCGGCGGTGAGAGTCATGGCGGCTCCCATCGTGCCTGGATCCCACCACGCCGCGCCAACCGGGTTCAGCGCCGCCGGTGGATCAGGTCGAAGACCTCCCGGCCCGCGGTCTGCGCGCGCCGCTCGAACTTGGTCACCGGCCGGTGCGCCGGCCGGGGCGCGTAGCCGCCGTGCACGTCGACCAGCTCCGGGTCGGCGGTCAGCGTCTCGCGCATCGACTCCGCGTACTCGGCCCAGTCGGTGGCGCAGTGCAGCGTGCCACCGGGCGCCAGCCGGGATCGCAGCAACGCCACGTGCGCCGGCTGGATGATCCGCCGCTTGTGGTGCCGGGTCTTCGGCCACGGGTCCGGGAAGTAGACGTGCACCGCGTCCAGGCACCCCTCCGGCATGGCCCGGACCAGGTCCAACGCGTCGCCCTCGGCGACCCGTACGTTCGCCAGCCGGTGCCGCTCCACCAGCTCCAGCAGGTTGGCGATTCCCGGCGTGTGCACCTCGACCGCCAGATAGTGTCGGCTCGGGTCGGCCGCCGCCATGGCGGCGGTGGCGTCGCCCATGCCGGAGCCGATCTCCAGCACCAGCGGCGCCCGCCGTCCGAACAGCGCCGCCGGATCGCACGACCCGTCGAGGGCGGCGATCTCCAGGCCGTACGCGGGCCAGAGCCGGGTCAGCGCGTCGCGCTGCCGGTCGCTCATCCGCCCGCGACGCGGATGGAAGGTGCGGATGCGGGCGGCGGGAACGTCGGTGGTGGTCACAGCGACCCGAGCCTACGCGACCGTCGCGCCGATCGGATGTGAGGTGCGGCCGGGGGTGAGAGGATTCATCCCGTACGCCGGGAGGGGTCATGGGGTCAGTCAGGGGACGTGCGGCGTTGCTGGCCGCGATGGTCGCGTGCGCCGCCCCGCTGTTCGGCGCGGCGGCCGTCCAGGCCGCGCCGCGCGCCGCCGAGCCGGTGCCCGAGCAGCAGCCCGCCGACGTGGTCTTCGTGGAGGTCACCCCGAGCACGGTGGAGCCGGGCTACCTGGTCGGCATCCGGGCCAGTTGCCGTGACAACTCGGTGCCGGCGATCGTGGCCTCCGACGCCTTCGGCAAGATCCAGGTGCAGCCGCAGCGCGGCCTGCTCACCGCCTCGCCGATGGTCAACGAGCGCACCCGGCCCGGCAACTACCGGGTCAAACTCGAATGCCCGAGCGGGGAGACCGCGTCCACCATGCTCCAGGTGGTCAAGCAGGGCCAGCACACCCGGCCGCCGAGTCACTTCCCCAGCCGGGGCCCGGCCACCGGCTTCGGCGGCACCGCCGGCCCCGGCCTCGGCGGCCTGCTGGTGCCCGTCGGGCTGGCGCTGACCGTGGTCGGCGCCGGGCTCGGCGTGGCCGCGTCCCGCCGCAACTCCGGCGCCGCCCGGCCCTGAGTCACGCCATGGCCGACTACTCCGCCCCGCCGCCGGCCGGCTCCCGGCGTTCCGGCTGGCCCTTCCTCGCGCTGCCCCCGGCCGCCTCCCCGCCCCCGCCGGAGCGCCTCCCCGATCCGGCCCTCGCCCGGCCGCCGGTCCGCGTGCCGACGCCGCGCCGTCCACCGGATCCCGGCCGTGGAGTCCGTCGCCGGCCGGTGCGCCGCCCGCCGACGAGCCGCCCGCCGGCGCGGCGTCATCCGCCGGTTCGCGTGCCGGCGCGGCGTCGTCCACCGGTTCGCGTGCCGGCGCGGCGTCGCCCGCCGGTTCGCGTGCCGGCGCGGCGTCGCCCGCCGGGTCCGGAACGTCCACCGGATCCCGGCCGTGGAGTCCGCCCGTCGCCCCGCCGTTCGCCGACGAGCCGTCCGCCGGCTCGGCTCCGTGGAGTCCGCCCGCCGGCTCGCGGCCGGCGCACGCCCCGCCGGCCGGCTCGCGGCCCTGGTTGCCGCCGCCGGCCGCGTCCCGCCCCTGGCAACCGCCGCCGGCCGATCCGCCGGCCGCCCGGGCGCTGCCCGCCGGCTCGCCGCCCGCCGCCGGGCCACCGGGGGCGCCTCCCGTTCCGCCGACGGGACGGGACCGGACGCGGAGCCCCTGGTCGAAACCGATGGCCGTGGTGCTGGTGCTGCTCGGCGTGTTCGCCGTCGGGGCCGGACTCGGCCGTACCGCCGGGCCGTTCGACTTCGCCGACGCCTCGGCCGGGTCGAGCGCCGTGGCGCCCCCACCGGCCTCGTCCGCCGCCCCGGCCCGGAAGCCGGCCAGCGTGCCGGTCCGTCTCTCGGTACCGGCCATCAAGGTGGCCGCGCCGGTCACCCCGGTCGGCCAGGCGCGCGACGGTTCGGTGGACGTGCCGCCGCTGACCGAGACCGACCAGACCGGCTGGTACAACCGGGGCGCGGTGCCGGGGGAGCCGGGCCGGGCGATCATCGTCGGTCACGTCGACACCAAGAGCGGGCCGGCCGTGTTCTACCGGCTGCGCGACCTGAAGCCGGGCGCGCGGATCCAGGTGACCCGCGCGGACCGCAGCGTGGTGACGTTCAAGGTCGACAGCGTCGAGTACTTCGACAAGGCGAAACTGCCCGCCGCCCGGGTCTACGGCGACTCCGGCCCGGCGGAGCTGCGGCTGATCACCTGCGGCGGCACGTGGCTCGGCGGTCGCACCGGCTACGAGGACAACGTCATCGTCTTCGCCTCCCTGACCCCCCGCTGACCCCCGCACCCCGAGTGCGGCGAACTCCGCCGATCTTGGACTTGTGGCGCCCAAGATGCGGCATACAGAGCCTTTGCGAGGTGCCACAACTCCAAGATCGACGAAGCGTGGGCAGGGCGAGCCCCGCTACCCCTCGGGCCCGTCGATCATGAAGTTGGCGGCGGACAAACAGGGCGACCTGTGCGGCCAACTTCATGATCGACGCGGGTGGGGCGGGGCGGGGTGGGGTGGGTGGGGTGGGGTGGGTGGGGTGGGTGGGGGAGTCAGGAAGGGGAGGTGGGGATCTGGAGGGCTACCTCGAACTCCAGGAGGGTGGCGCCGGTGGCCACCGGCTGGCGGGGCTCGCCGCCGCCGGCGGCGTGTGCGGCGCGGGAGGGGCCCTGCGCCCAGGCCTGGTAGGCCTCCTCCGTCTCCCAGCGGGTGTAGACGAAGTAGCGGGTCTCGCCGGCGACCGGGCGCAGCAGCTCGAAGCCGAGGAAACCGGGGGAGTTCTCCACCGCGCCGGCCCGGGCCGCGAACCGCTTCTCCAGCTCCTCGCCGGCGCCGGGCGGGACGTCGATCGCGTTGATCTTCACGACTGCCATGCGGTCCACCCTACGGCGGCTCAGAGCGCCTCGACGGCCGGCACCAGGTCGGCGTCGACCACGATCGGGGCGTGGTCGGAGGGGCCCTTGCCCTTGCGGGCCTCCCGGTCGACGTACGCGGAGCGGACCGCGTCCGCGAACGGCGCGGTGGCGTACACCAGGTCGATCCGCATGCCCTTGTTCTGGTGGAACATCCCGGCCCGGTAGTCCCAGTAGGTGTACGGGTGCGGCCCCTTCATCGGGGTGGGCACCACGTCCGCCAGGCCGAGGTCGCGCAGCGCGGCGAGGGCGGCCCGCTCGGCCGGCGTGACGTGGGTGGAGGTGGCGAACAGCGCCGGGTCCCAGACGTCGGCGTCGGTCGGCGCCACGTTGAAGTCGCCGCAGACGGCGAGCGGGCGGCCGGCGGCCACCTCCGGTTCCAGCGCGTCGCGCAGCGCGGCGAACCAGGCCAGCTTGTAGGCGTAGTGCGGGTCGTCGGGGGCGCGGCCGTTCGGCACGTACACCGACCAGACCCGGACCCCGTCGCAGGTGGCGGCGATGGCGCGGGCCTCGGGCTCGGGGAAGCCGGGTTCGCCGGGGAAGCCGACCGTCACGTCGGCCAGCCCGACCCGGGACAGCACGGCCACGCCGTTCCACCGGCCGTCGCTGTGGCTGGCCACCTCGTAGCCCAGCTCACCCACCTCGGCGACGGGGAACGCCCCGTCCGGGCACTTCGTCTCCTGCAGGCAGACGACGTCCGGCTTCGTGCCGGCCAGCCAGTCGAGCAGCCGGGGCAGGCGGGCCTTCACCGAGTTGACGTTCCAGGTCGCCAGGCGCATGGCCCCAGCCTGCCGCATCGGGTTCGGCCCCGCCCGCTCAGCGCTCCGGGGTGTCGCCCGGGTGGGTCTGCTCGGCGAGGAAACGTTCCAGCTCGGCGCCCAGCTCGTCGGCGGTGGGCAGCGGGCCGGTCTCGGCGGCGAGCAGGTTCTTCTCGCCGCGTCCGCGGGCGAACGCGTCGTACTGCTCCTCCAGCGCCCGGACCAGCGTGGCCGCCTCCTCGGTCTGGGCCACCTGGCGGTCGATCTCCACCCGGATCGTCTCGGCCGCGGCACGCAGGCCGTCGCGCGGCAGCAGCAGGCCGGTGCCCTTGGACACGGCGGCGAGCAGCGCCTCGGCGGCGGCCGGGTATTCGGTCTGGGCGACGTAGTGCGGCACGTGCGCGGCGAAGCCAAGCGCGTCGCGCCCCAGCTCGCCGAGCCGGTATTCGAGCAGGTGCCCGACGCTGGCCGGCACCTGCACCTTCTGCAGCCAGGGCTCGTGCCCGGCGATCAGCTCCGGCCGGGTGGCGTGCGCGGTGACGCCGCTGGGCCGGGTGTGCGGCACGGCCATCGGGATGGAGTTGAGCCCGACGGTGAGCCGGACGTCGAGGCGGGTCGACAGCCCGGCGACGGCGGCCACGAAGCGTTCCCACTGCAGGTCCGGCTCGGGGCCGGTGAGCAGGAGGAACGGCGTCTCGTCGTCGTCGTGCAGCAGGTGCAGTTCGAGTTCCGGGGCGTCGTACTCGGCCCAGTGGTCCTCGACGAAGGTCATCACCGGCCGGCGGGAGCGGTAGTCGAACATCTGGTCGACGTCGAACCGGGCGATCGTCCGCGCGTCCAGCGAGGTGAGCAACTGCTCCCGGGCCAGCCGGGTGGCGCTGCCCGCGTCGACGAAGCCGGTGAGCGCCTGGATCAGCACCGGCTGGCCGAGGTCGGGCAGCTCGTCGGTGAGTTCGTAGAGCTCGTGTGGGTCGAGCACCGGTGGGTCCTCCCTGTCGACGCGTACGGGGAGTGCCGCGCGACGGCGTCCCCGATTCGGCAAACGTACCGGGGGGCGTGGTCCATTCCGTTACGGACCCGTCCGGCGCCCGGATCGTGATCACAGTTCGGCCACGCCCCGGTCGTGCGGTCCATCCCGGGTCGGCCGAAAGGACGAGTTAGTCGATCATCGGCGGCGGGTGGAGCGGTTGCGAGGATCCTGCCCGAGCGCCCCCGCCCCGTGGCGTACCGGAGGTTCGCCCGGTCCGCGTGGTTGGTGCCGGACCGGGCCCGCGCTTCCCGCGATGTCCGGCTGAGAGGGGATGAAGTGTGGTGAGGGCCACCGTTTGGGCCTGGGTGATCCCGGTTTGCCCTGCCTAGCCTCGTCGGATGCGTGACGACGGCACCCTCGACGACTCGAACGGCCCCGCCCGCCCGACTGACCGTTCGGGGAGACCCCCTCCACCGAACGGGTAGACGGTACCCCCTTCATCGACCGCACCGCCGCCCCGCAGGGCGCCGGAACCCGGCGTACCCGCCTGCGGGGCGCGATGAACCGCCGTACCAAGCTGGTGGTCGCCACCGGCGCGGCCTGCTGCCTCGGGCTGGTCGGCGTCAGCCAGGTCGGCTTCGGCGCGGCCGACCGCGCCACCCGGCCGGCGCCCGCGGCGGAGGTCGCCGAGCGGGCGGCGCTCGACGCCGCCTCGCGCAGCCTGGCCCGGCCGAGCACCGCCCCGACCACCCCCAGCGCCGCCCCGTCCCCGACCGCCACGCCGAAGGCGAAGGTCAAGCCCAAGCCGAAGCCCAAGCCGAAGCCCCGCCGGATCGTCCCGGTCGCCGGGTTGGACCGCGTCCAGATGGACAACGCGGTGAAGATCGTCCGGGCCGGCAAGGAGATGGGCGTGCCGCGCCGCGGGCTGGTCATCGCGGTGGCCACCGCGATGCAGGAGAGCACCCTGCTCAACTACGCCAGCGGCGTGCTGCCCGAGTCGCAGAACTACCCGCACCAGGCCATCGGCTGGGACCACGACTCGGTCGGGCTCTTCCAGCAGCGCCCGAGCAGCGGCTGGGGCACCATCGAGGAGCTGATGGACCCCGAGTACGCGACCAGGGCGTTCCTGTCCGCGCTGGAGGAGATCCCCGGCTGGCAGGACCTGCCGCTGTCGGTCGCCGCCCAGGCGGTGCAGATCTCGGCGTTCCCCGACGCGTACGCGCAGCACGAGTGGAACGCGGGCCAGGTGGTGGCCGAGATCCTCGGCTGAGGAGAGTGGACGGTTGCCGGAACGCCGGTTCGGGTATCAGTGACTTGCCGGTTCCAGGTACACATGATGGGAACCGCGGACTGGAGGACGCCATGTCGCTGATGCAACGGATCACCGCCTTCCTCCGCTCGCCGCGCGGCCAGCAGTTGGTCGACCGGGGTCGGCGCGAGATGGCCAAGCCGCAGAACCAGGCACGCCTGCGGCAGCTCGCCAACCGCCTGTCCTCGACGCGTCGCCGCTGACCGGCCCGTCCACCCCGCCGCACGACCCCCGGAGCGTCCCGTGACCGACCCCGCCCCCGTCGACGGGGAACCCACCGTTCCCGCCACTCCGGTCCCACCGGTCGAGGCGCCCGAAGGCCCCCCGGCCACCCTGTGGGACCGGATGCGGGAGGACCCGCAGTACGCGCCGGAGCACCTCGCCCTGGAGGCGGTGCGCCGGCTCGGCCCGGAGGCCGCGCAGTGGGCGGCCCGGGAGCGGGCGCAGCGTCCGGACGCGCCGCCCGAGCAGTTGGCCGACCAGGCGGTCCGCAAGTTCGTCAACCACGCCCGCCTCTCCGGCGCGGTCTCCGGGGCGGCCGGGCTGCCCGGCGCGGTGATCGACGTGGGCGTGCTGGCCTGGACCCAGGCCCGGCTGGTGCTGCACGTGGCGGCCGCCTACGGCGCCGACCCGACGAGCCCCGACCGGGCCACCGACCTGCTGGTGCTCCAGCGGGTGCACAAGGCCGCCGAGACCGCCCGGCTGGCGCTGGGCGTGGCCGCCGGCCGGGAGCGGGCCGGCGCGCTGTTCGGCTCCTCCGGTGACCGGGCGCTGGGCCGGGTGATGCTCCAGCTCGGCGTGCGGCTGGCCCGGATGGCCGGGGTGCGCGCCGCCAAGCGGATGTTCGCCAAGGTCGTCCCCGGCGCCGCGATCATCCTCGGCACCTGGGCCAACTCCTCGGCCACCAAGGAACTGGCCGACCGGGCCCGCGCGCTCTACCGCGCCGCCGGCCCCCGGCAGCTTCCCGGCCCACGCCGGCCCTGACCGGCCCGGTTCAGTCGCGCGCCCAGCCGGACGCGTTCCAGGCCACCTCGGCCAGCCGGCCCTGACCGGCCGCGTTGGGGTGGAACCAGTCCAGCGCGTTCACCTGGTCCAGGCTGAACCGGTGCCGGTGCACCGCGCCGCCGTCCCAGCGGCAGCGCGACCCGTATCCTCGGCAGGCGGCGCGGAGCTGGTCGTCGTACGCCTCGATGCGTTCCTTGACGCGGGCCCGGCGGGCCGCCGCGGCGGGCGCGGTCGACGTGGCGTCGGCCAGCAGCGCCGGGCAGACGCCCCGCTTCCAGGCCCGCACGGCGCGTGCGTCGGTGTGCCCGATCTCCCAGAGCCGGTGCAGGTCCGGAATGCTGACCACCAGCACCCGGGCCTTCGGCCGGCCCTTGCGCAGCACGGTGAGCGCGGCGTCGACCTGATCGCGGAACGTGGCGACCGGCGTCATCGCGTCGACGTCGCCCCGGCAGACGTCGTTCGCCCCGATCAGCACCGTGACCAGGTCGGCCTTGTCGCGTACCGCGGCCCGGGCCTGGTCGGCGAGACCGGCCGCGCGGGCCCCGGGCACCGCCCGGTTGTACGCGCGCAGCGTCGGCGTGTCGGCGCGCAGCCGCCGGTAGAGGCTCTCCACCCGCAGGCTGTCCCCGGTCGACCAGGAGTTGCGCTCGCAGCTCACCAGCACGAGGCAGGAGCCGAAGCCGGTGCTGACCGAGTCGCCGAGCGCGGTCAGCGCCCGGGGCGCGCCCGGGCGGGTCGACTCGGTGGGGCGGGGCGACGCCGAGCCGGAGCCGTCGCAGGCCAGCGCGACGAGCGCGGCGAGGCAGGCGAGCGCGGCGATCCACCGTCGCGGCATGCGGTCCTCCGTCCGGCGGCACGCAGGGGCGGATCGACCCTATGCGCCTCGACCGTCGGTACGGGAGGTCTGTCGCCTTTCCGGCATCGACACCTGTCGTTCACATTCGTGTGCGGCGGACGGTGGTCAGCGCCGCCAGGGGGCCGGCTGGCCGTGCAGCCACCAGTGCAGCGCCCGGGTGATCCGGGGCAGCACCAGATAGGTCATCAGCGGGGTGAGGACCAGCGTCATCAGCAGCGTCCGGCCGGCGAGCGGCACGCCGGCGGCGAACCGGGCGGTCAGCAGCGTCGCGGTGAGGCTCAGCGGGAAGAACGCCAACCAGATGGTGACCGCCTGCTTCCAGCGCGGCGGCGCGGCCGGGACGGCCGGCTCGGGCTCGCCGAACGTCTCCACCACGTGGTCCACCGGCGCGTCGAACCAGCCCTCGATGCCGGTGCGGCGCTCCACCCGGGTGTGCTCCACGATGCCCTGCGCGGAACTCAGCCACCAGTGCCGCTGCGGCGAGTCCTCCCAGTGGTGCAGCGTGTCCGCGTCGGCGAAGCGGTACATCACGTGCCATTCCCCGGACCCGGGCGCGCTGCGGACGAAGCCGGCGCCCAGGAACCCGGGGAAGCTCTCCGCGAGCGCCGTCCCGGCCCGCATCCACGCCACCATCTCCCCGGTACGCGCCGGGTCGGCGCGCCGGGACACGGCGACGGTCACGGGCCCCGCCTGCATCGTGGTCATGCCATCCTCTCCACCGCCGCGGGATCTCCGCCTCGGCCGGCAGCACGATCCAACGCGGCCACCCGGTGATCGCATCCGCCGCGTACCCGTTCCGTGTCCCGGATCACCGGTGCCGCGGCGGGCGCCGGTTAGTCCCGCCGGTGCCGGGGTAGCCGGGAAGAATGACCCGATCACAGCCCCGCCGCGCCCGAGGCACGGTCGGCCACGCGAACAGCGCGCTCAACCTGCGCCTCGCGCTGGCGCTGTTCGGCCTGGTCGTGATGGCCGTCCTCGCGGTGTTCGCGTTCGCCGCCGACCTGGCCTGGCTGGGCGTCGTCTGCGCGGTCCTCGCCGTGGTGGCCGTGGTCGATCTGGTCGTCATCCAGCGCCGTCGCGCCGCCCGCCGCCGGGAGGAGCCGGGCGTGCGGCACTCGCTGTTCGAGTGACAGGAGTACGACATGCCCATCGCCACCACCAATCCCGCCACCGGACAGGTGCTCAAGACGTACGACGCGATGTCGGACGAGCAGATCGACGCCGCGATCGAGCGGGCCGACCTCGCGTACCGGCAGTTGCGTGACACCACCATCGCGCAGCGGGCCCGCTGGCTCACCGCCGCCGCCGACCTGCTCGACGCCGAGCGCGACGAGACCGCCCGGCTGATGACCACCGAGATGGGCAAGACGTTCGCCGCCGCGAAGGCGGAGGTCACCAAGTGCGCCACCGCCTGCCGCTTCTACGCCGCGAAGGCGCCGGAGATGCTCGCCGACGAGCCCGCCGACGCCGCCGCGGTCAAGGCGAAGCGGGCGTACGTCCGCTACCAGCCGATCGGCCCGGTGCTCGCGGTGATGCCGTGGAACTTCCCGCTGTGGCAGGTGATGCGCTTCGCCGCGCCGGCCCTGATGGCCGGCAACACCGGCCTGCTCAAGCACGCCTCCAACGTGCCGCAGACCGCGCTCTACCTGGAGGACGTGTTCCGCCGCGCCGGATTCCCCGAAGGCGCGTTCACCACGTTGCTGGTCGGCTCCGACGCGGTCGAGCGGGTGCTCACCGACCCGCGGGTGCGCGCGGCCACGCTCACCGGCAGCGAGCCGGCCGGCCGCTCCATCGCCGAGATCGCCGGCCGGGAGATCAAGAAGACCGTGCTGGAGTTGGGCGGCAGCGACCCGTTCGTGGTGATGCCCTCGGCCGACCTGGACCGGGCCGCCGAGGTGGCCACCACCGCCCGCTGCCAGAACAACGGCCAGTCCTGCATCGCGGCCAAGCGGTTCATCGTGCACACCGACGTCTTCGACGCGTTCGCCGAGAAGTTCGCGGCCCGGATGTCGGCGCTGCGGGTCGGCGACCCGATGGACGAGAACACCGACGTCGGCCCGCTGGCCAGCGAGCGCGGCCGGGACGAGGTGCACGACCAGGTGACCGATGCGGTGAACCAGGGCGCGACCGTGCTCTGCGGCGGCGAGAAGCCGGCCTCCGACGGCTGGTTCTACCCGCCGACCGTGGTCACCGACCTGCGCCCGGAGATGCGGATGTGGGGCGAGGAGGTGTTCGGCCCGGTCGCCGGGCTCTACCGGGTCGGCTCGTACGACGAGGCGATCGAGGTGGCCAACGGCACCAGCTTCGGCCTCGGCTCCAACGCCTGGACCACCGACCCGGCGGAGCAGGAGCGCTTCGCGGTCGACCTGGACGCCGGCAACGTGTTCGTCAACGGCATGACCACGTCCTATCCGGAGCTGCCGTTCGGCGGCGTGAAGAACTCCGGGTACGGCCGGGAGCTGTCCGCCCTGGGCATGCGCGAGTTCTGCAACACCAAGACGGTGTGGATCGGCGAGGGCGAGGCCGGGGCGGGCGCCGGCGCGCACGCCGAGTGAGGTGAGTGTTAGGCGGGGCCCCCGCCTCTACCGGAGGCGTTAAGCGGGGGCCCCTGCTTACATCTGTGCCGGCGTGGGTAGGAGTGCTGCCCATGACGGCGTTCGGCTTCCACGCATCCCACGAGCAGATCCACCCGGCCAAGCTGCTGGAGGCGGTGATCCACGCCGAACGCGCCGGCTTCGACGCGGCCATGTGTTCCGACCACTTCTCGCCGTGGAGCGAGCGGCAGGGCCAGTCCGGGTTCGCCTGGTCCTGGCTCGGCGCCGCGCTCCAGGCCACCAACCTGTCCTTCGGCGTGGTCAACGCGCCCGGCCAGCGCTACCACCCGGCGATCATCGCGCAGGCCATCGGCACGCTCGGCGCCATGTACCCGGGCCGGTTCTGGGCCGCGCTCGGCACCGGCGAGGCGAGCAACGAGCACATCACCGGCGAGGTGTGGCCGCGCAAGGAGCTGCGCAACGCCCGCCTGCGCGAGTGCGTCGACGTGATCCGCGCGCTGCTGGCCGGCGAGGAGGTCAGCCACGACGGCCTGGTCACCGTGGACCGGGCGAAGCTGTGGACCCGCCCCGAGGAGCCGCCGGCCCTGGTCGGCGCCGCGGTCAGCGTCGCCACCGCCCGCTGGTGCGCCGAGTGGGCCGACGGGCTGATCACGGTCAACGCGCCGCTCGACCACCTTCGCCAGATGATCGACGCCTACCGGGACGCCGGCGGTCGCGGGCCGCTGCACCTCCAGGTGCACGTGAGCTGGGCGCCCGAGCAGGCCGAGGCCGAGGCGATCGCGTACGAGCAGTGGCGCAGCAACGTCTTCGCCCCGCCGGTCTGCTGGGACCTGGAGACCGCCGAGCACTTCGACGTGGCCAGCGCGGACGTGCCGATGTCGAAGGTCACCGACACCGTCAACGTCTCCGCCGACCTGGGCCGGCACGTCGGCTGGCTCCAGGACTACGTGGAGCTGGGCTTCGACCAGATCGCCCTGCACCACGTCGGGCAGGAGCAGCGCGCGTTCCTGGACGCGTTCGGCGCCGAGGTGCTGCCGAAGGTACGCCCGACCGCGTGATCACACGCGGAACCGGGGACGCCTAGGCTCGTACCCCATGGAAGCTCTGTTCGAGGTCGTGGTGATCCTCGCGATCGCCACGTTCGGCGCGGCGCTGGCCCGCCGGCTCGGGTTGCTCGCCCCGATCCTGCTCGTCGTACTCGGCCTCGCGCTGTCCTTCCTGCCGTTCTTCCCGCACGTGCGGCTCGACCCGGACCTGGTGCTCGTCGGCATCCTGCCGCCGCTGCTCTACGTGGCGGCGGTGAACACCTCGGTGCCGGCGTTCCGGCTCAACCTGCGGCCGATCCTGCTGCTCGCGGTCGGGCTGGTGATCTTCACCGCGTTCGTGGTGGGCACCGTCGTGCACCTGTTCCTGCCCGACCTGCCGTACGCGATCTGCCTGGCGCTGGGCGCGGTGGTGGCGCCGCCCGACGCGGTCGCCGCCACCGCGGTGGCCCGCCGGGTCGGGCTGCCCCGGCGGGTGGTCACCATCCTGGAGGGCGAGAGCCTGGTCAACGACGCCACCGCGCTGGTGCTGCTGCGGGTGGCGATCGTCGCCGCCACCGCCAGCAGCGGCGGTGTCGGCGTCGGCGAGGTGGCCCGGGAGGTGCTGGTCGCCGCCGGCGGCGGCATCGTGGTCGGGCTGCTCGGCGTCGTGGTCTTCGGCTACCTGCACAAGCTCATCACCGACCCGGTGCTCGACAACGCGCTGTCGCTGATCGTGCCGTTCGCCGTGGTGTACGCCGCCGAGGAGATCCACGCCTCCGGCGTGGTCGCGGTGGTGGTGACCGGGCTCGGCATCGGGCACAAGCTGCCGATGCTCATGTCGGCCGCCTCCCGCCTGCAGGTGACCGCGTTCTGGCGGCTGATCCAGTTCCTGCTGGAAGGGCTGGTGTTCCTGCTGGTCGGGCTGCAACTGCCCGAGGTCGTGCGCGACCTCGACGAACCGTTCGGGTCGCTGGTCGCGATCACCGCCGGGGTGCTGGTCGCCGTCTTCCTGGCCCGGTTCGTCTGGATGTTCCCGGCCACCTACCTGGCCCGGCTGGTGCCCCGGGTGCGGCAGCGCGACCCCGCCCCGCCGGTGCAGTTCCCCATCGTCATCGGCTGGGCCGGCATGCGCGGCGTGGTGACCCTGGCCGCCGCGCTGGGCCTGCCGCTCACCCTCGCCGACGACCGGCCGTACCCGCGTGCGCTGCTCATCTGGCTGGCCTTCGCGGTGATCGTGGCGACCCTGGTCGGGCAGGGCGCCACGCTGCCCTGGCTGGCCCGGCGGCTGCGACTGCCCCCGGACGACCCGGTGCAGGACGCGCTCTCCGCCGCCGGCGTGCAGCAGCGGGCCAGCCGGGCCGCCCTCGAACGGCTCGACGCGATGGCCGACGACGCGCCGCCGGCCGTGGTGGAGCGGCTGCGCGGGTTGACCACGTCCCGGTCCAACATGGCCTGGGAACGGCTCGGCGGCACCGACCGGGAGACCCCCTCCCAGGCGTACGCGCGGCTGCGACAGGAGATGATCGACGCCGAGCGGGAGGTGTTCCGGGCCGCCCGCGACTCCGGCCAGATCCCGGAGGAGGTGCTCACCCGCGCCTACCGTGATCTGGACCTGGAGGAGTCCCTGCTACGACAGGAGGTTGCCGAATGAGCTGCCAGCACCTGACCGACACCGGTGACGCCGAGCCGGTCACCACCACCGAGTGCCCGGACTGCGTGGCCGTCGGCAACCGGGACTGGGTGCACCTGCGCGCCTGCCTGAGCTGCGGGCACGTGGGCTGCTGCGACTCCTCGCCCTACCAGCACGCCAGCAAGCACTACGAGTCGGCCGGACACCCGGTGATGCGCTCGATCGAGCCCGGGGAGTCGTGGCGCTGGTGCTTCGTCGACGAGGAGATCGGCTGACGTCGGCGGCGCTCAGTCGAGCCGGCGGGCCAGCACCTGCCCCGGCCACGGCGGCCGACCCGGCCGGACCACCGTGAACGGGTCGGTGGCGGTGAAGCCGCAGCCCTCGTAGAAGCGCACCAGCGCCCGGTCCGGGCTGCGGAAGCAGTCCACCCGCAGCAGGCCCAGCCCGCGCTCGCGGGCCAGGTCCGCCGCGTGCGCCAGCAGCCGCGCGCCGACCCCCCGGCCCGCGTACGCCCGGTCCGTGACCAGCAGGTTCACGTACAGCTCGGGCTCGGTGGCCGCCGGCACGTACTCCGTCGCCGCGCCGACCACCAGCGCACCGGCCGCCGTGCCGTCGATCTCGGCGAACCACAGGCCGTCGCCGTGGGCGTAGCCCTCGGCCTGGTCGATCCGGCGCGGATCGGTCGAGGCCGCGTCGGTGCCCCACTGCTCCGGCCGGCCGCGTTCGGTCAGCCAGGCGATGGCGCTGTCGAACAGCCGCAGCACGATCGGCGCGTCCGCCGGGCCGCCCGGTCGGATGGTGATGTCTCCCCGTTCGGTCATGCCGTCATCCTGCTATCCGGATGCGACGGGCTGCCCGGTGGCGTCCTGCTCCCCGGCGGGCGCCGGGCGGCTCGCCGCCGCGCCGGTCGGCGCCGGGCGGCTCGCCACCGCGCGGCGGGCCAGCGTCGGGGCGGCCAGCCCGACGACCGCGTACACCGCGCCGAGCACCAGCCAGCCGGCCACGCCCCCGCCCAGCACCAGCAGCGTGAGCAGGCCACGGCCGAGCGCCTGGGCCAGCCCGGCGAGCAACCCGTCCGCCCCCTGGTAGGCGCCGATCGCCCCGGGCGGGGCCAGGTCGTAGGCGAGGCCCGCCCCGGCCGACCCGTGCCACAGGTCGCCCACCGTCCACACCGCGGTCGCCACCAGCAGCAGCACCACCGCCGGGAGCACCGGCAACCCGGCGGTCACCGCGTACAGCGGGCTCGCGGCGGCCAGCACCAGCCCGGCCCGGCGCAGCTTGCCGGCGGCCGGGGCGGCGGTGTCCGCGCCCCGGCTCAGCCGCACCGCGAGCAGCACGGTGAGCACCGTGTTGACGAGCAGCACCGCCGACACCACCGGCGGCGGCGCGCCGGCCCGGCCCACCGTCCACAGCGGCACGACCAGCACCAGCACGGTGACGTGCGTGCCGAGCACCGCCGACGCGCCGCTCACCGCCAGGAACCGGCCGTCCCGCAACGGCCCGGCCCGCCGCGTCCCGCCGCCCGCGGGCCGGGGGGACGCCGCCGGGCGCCTGCGCCGGCAGCCGCAGCAGCAGCGCCGCCGAGACCAGGTAGGTGACCGCGTTGCCGACCACGAGCACCTGGTACGCCCGGTGGGTGTCCACCGCCAGCGCGAACCCGGCCAGGCCGGTGCCCACGCTGATGCCCAGGTTCGCCACCGCGCGCAGGGTGGCGAACGCGTGCACCCGACCGGTCGGGCCGCCGACCGCGGCCACCAACGCCGCCCGTACCGCCAGGTTGCCGGCGGCCAGCAGCGCCTCCGGCACCGCCACCACCAGGAACGTCGGGAGCGAGTCGACGAGCAGGTACGCCGCGGCGACGAGCGCCTGGCCCACCTGGAGGGCGGCGCGTAGCGTGCGCGGGTCCCACCGGTCGGCCAGCCCGCCCATCGGCACGCTGGCGGTCAGCCCGACCACGCCGGCGACGGTCAGCCCGGCGCCCACCGAGGCGGGGGAGAGTTCGACGTCCCGGGTCAGGTAGAGCGCGCCGCCGGCCAGCCACAGCCCGGTGCCCACGGTGTTGGCCAGGGTGGCGAACGCCAGGGTGCGCAGCGCCCCGGACGCCGGGACGACCCTCACCCGCGCCGGACCGGCACGACGTCCTCATCGACAGTCATCCTCCCGACGCTAGACGCAGCGCCTCCCCGCCGAGGCCCCCACCACCGCGACGCCGCTCACACCGACCCGCGTCCGTCCTCCCCGCCCGCGCCCGTCGATCTTGCAGTTGTGGTGCTTGACAAACCCGGCATTCAACGCGTGCCAGGCACCACAACTCCAAGATCGACGAGAATCGGTGGGGCGGAGGGGCGCGGTCAGGACCTGTGGGTGCGGGTGCGGGGTGGGGACCCGGACGGAGGGCATGCCGGCGGCCGTGGCGGCCTCGACGCCGAGGGTGGTGTCCTCGAAGACCAGGCAGTCGGCCGGGGCCACGCCGAGCCGTCGGGCGGCCAGCAGGTAACCCTCCGGATCGGGCTTGGGGCGGGCGCAGTCCTCGGCGCAGACCAGCGTGTCGAAACGGTCGAGCAGGCCGAGCGCGGTGAGCGAGGCGGTCACCGACTCCCGGGTGCTGCCGGAGACGACCGCGAACGGCAGTCGGCCGTGCGCGTGCTCGATGTGCGCCAGCACCTCCGGCACCGCGGTCACCCCGGGCAGCAGCTCCTGGAACAGGTCCTCCCGGCGGCGGGCCACCGCCTCGACCGGCATGGTCAGCCCGTGCCGCCGGTTGAGGTCCACGACGATGTCGGCGACCGGCCGGCCGCCCCAGGCGTAGAACAGGTCCTCCGGGAACTCGCAGCCCCACTCGCCCAGCGCCGCGCACCAGGCCCGGTGGTGCACCGGCATCGAGTCGACGATCGTGCCGTCGCAGTCGAACAGGTACGCGCGGAAGTCGCCGGCCGGCAGCGGGAGGGTCACCGGTGCAGGGTACGCCGAAATCCGCTCGCCCCGTCCGGCCCGCTCTGCCAGGGTCGGCGCCGTGGAGCACAGCAGCAGGATCGCCCGGCCCGACGAGCTGGCCGAGGTGCAGCGGATCGAGGTGGCCTCCGGCGCCCCGTTCCGGGAGATCGGCATGGCCCGGGTGGCCGACATGCCACCGCTGCCGCGGGAGGCGTTGGCCGCCGGGCAGCGCGCCGGCCGGTTGTGGGTGACGGTCGACCCGGCCGACCGCCCGATCGCGTTCGCACTCGTCGACCTCGTCGACGGGGCCGCGCACGTGCAGCAGCTCAGCGTCGACCCGGCGTACGCGCGGCGCGGCATCGGACGGAGACTGCTGGACGAGGTGGCGCGGTGGGCGGCCGGGGCGGGCCTGCCGGCGTTGACGCTGACCACGTTCCGGTCGGTGCCGTGGAACGGGCCGTACTACGCGCGCTGCGGCTTCCGCGAGCTGGCCGCGTCCGAGCTGACCCCGGGGCTGGTCGGGCTGCTCGCGGCCGAGGCGGCGCTCGGGCTCGACCCGGCCGACCGGATGGCGATGCGCCGGCCGGTCGGCTGAACGGTTGTGTCGAGGTTGGGCGTGTAGCGGTGAGGCCGCCGGCGGTCGCGGCGATCCGGTCAGCCGGGCGGCGGCAGGCGTTCGGTGGCGAGGCACGAGACGAGACAGCGTTCCTTGGCGTCGCCCAGCAGACGGGAGGTCCAGTCGGTGAAGCCGCCGTCGCCGACCTCGTCCTCGCCGTCGGCCAGGGTGAGCCGCAGCGCGGCTCCCCGGTAGTAGCCGTGCCCGTGTTGCCGCCGGGGCTCGTCGTGCAACGGGACCGGACCGGGGCCGAGCGCCGGGCGGACCGTGTCGGCGAGGCGTTCGGCGACCACCGGGTCGAGCGCCGTGACGTGCAGCCGGGGCGCGGCGGCCGGGGTCAGGTCGGCCAGGACCGTACGCCAAAAACGCAGGTGCCGGGTGAGCAGCCGGGCCTCGGTGCGCCCCGAACCGGTGTCCCGCGCGGTGGAGACCAGCGCACAGAGCCTGAAGTGCGCGGACCGGCCGGGGCCGAAGTCCTGCGCGCGAAGCACCCGGTGCACCGCGGCGAGATGCACCTCGTCGGCGTGCCGCCGGCGCGCGGCGGCCTCGACCGCCAGGGCGTTCGTCGGATCGCTGACCACCTCGGTGGCGCGCACGGTGGAGACGATCCGGTGCTGGCTCACCGGCGCGACGGCGACGCAGGTGCCGAGCGGCGCCACCGGCGACAACTCGACCCCCTGCACGTCGTCGGGCAGCAACGCCCAGATCCGTCCCTCCACCCGGGACAACGCGCGCGGGTCGGTGGTCGCCGGCCTGACGAACCGGTCCTCCCGCCAGCGTCGCAGCACCTGAGCCGGCCGGACGGTCGTGGCGCGGTCACGAGCCACGGTGAGCAGAAGCGTCCGCAGGTCGGCCGGGGTGAGTGCGGCGAGAGCCGCGCGGGTGCCGGCCGGCATCCCCGCCCATACTCGACCTTCCGCCTCCCCGGTCACGCGCTCACCCTCGCGTACGCGCCCGTCCGCGTCCACCGGTTTACGGTGACCGACACCAGTTCGGCGACGTGGCGGCATTCGAGTCGCCGTGATGCCACCACGTCGCCGAGCTCGAGTTGATCAGGCCGGAGTCAGTGGGCGCCGCCGAGGTTGAGCACCACCACGCCGGCGATGACCAGGCCCGCGCCGACCACCTTCGTCACGCTCAGCGGCTCACCCAGGAACGCCGCACCGACCACCATGATCGCGGCGGTGCCCAGCCCGGACCAGATCGCGTACGCCACGCCGACCGGGACGTCGCGGACCACGAGGGCGAGCAACCCGAACGCGGTCAGGTAACACGCCACCAGGCCGACCGTCGGCCAGAGCCGGGTGAACCCGTCGCTCGCCTTGAGCAGGCTGGTGCCGATCACCTCGGCCGTGATCGCGAGCGCCAGCAGCAGATACGCCATCTGCGGACCGTACCCGGGGTCCGGTCATTTGTGGGCGGGCTCGGCGGTCTCGCCGACCTCCGCCATTGCGATTCGCCTCGCCGCGCTGATCATGGAGTTGTGGCACCGGACGGAAGCCGCCGAAGCGACATCCTGGGCGCCACAACTCCATGATCGACGAAACGGTTGGCGTCAGGAGACCGTGCAGGCCTTTCCGTTCAGGGTGATCAGGGTGGGGTCGGGGTTGGGGGCGGTGGAGCCCGTGCCGTTCAGGCCGAACGTGGTGGACGCGCCCGGTGCCAGCTTGGCGTTCCACGGCAGGTTCTTCGCGGTCACCGTGGCGCCGGTCTGGCTGACCTGCGCCGACCACGCGTGCGTGACCTTCTGGTCGGTGGTGAAGGCCCACCGCAGGCTCCACCCGTTCACCGCCTTCGTGCCGGTGTTGCGCACCGTCACCTGGGTGGTGAAGCCGGTCGCCCAGCTCCCGTGGGTGGTGTACGTGACCGCGCAGGTGGGCGCCGGCACGGCCGCCGCGTCACCCTGGTCGGCCAGGAACGAGGCGAGCCAGGCCAGCGCCGAGTTCCAGTTGATCGCCACCTCGTTGGTCGCGTACGAGTTGATGTTGTCGACGTAGCAGAACATCGGCGCGCAGCCGGCCAGCAGGTTCGCCGCGTACGGGTCCTGGAGGGCGGCGTTCGGGCCACCGGCGAGCGAGCCGGCCGGCGGGTTCGGCAGCGCCGGGTCCAACTGGTTGCCGAAGATCCGGCTGTGCTGGTTGTGCGCGTTCTGCTCACCCCAGCCGGTCACGTACGACATGTTCAGCGCGTTGCGGCCGAACAGGTAGTCGGCGCTCTGCACCGCCCCGTCGCGGTACTTCGCGTCCCGGCTCAGGTCGAACGCGGTGGCCAGCACGATCGCGTTGTTCACCAGGTTGCTGTTGCTGCCCCAGACGTACGCGTCGGCGGTGCCCGGCATCGCCAGCCCGTACGCCTGGTCGGCGACCGTGGCCAGGTAGCGGTCCGCGGCGGCGGTGACCGAGGCGCGGATCCGGGTCTTCTCCGCCGCCGGCAGCGTGTTCGGCACGGTGGCCAGGTCGAGGCGGCCCAGCGCGGCCACGCTCTGCCAGCCGAACGCCCCGTTGGCGGTGAACACGTCGGCGGTGTGCAGCGGCGAGCCGGTGACGTCGGCCAGGTAGGCCTTGTCGCCGGTGGTCAGCCACAGCTCGACCGCCGCCCAGTAGAACTCGTCGGTGACGTTCGAGTCGTCGTACGCGCCGCCGCCGGTGCCGTCGCTGGCCGAGGCGTAGATCGCCGGGTGCGCCTTCGCCGCCGCGTACGCGGTCTTCGCGGCGGTGCCGCAGCGGGCCGCGTAGGCGGCGTCGTACGGGGCGAACAGCCGCGCGCACTGGGCGGCGACGGCGGCCAGGTTGAGCGTGGCGGCGGTGGACGGCGGGTGCAGCTCACGAAGCTGCGGGTCGTCCTGCGGGGCGAGCGGCAGGCCGGTCCAGTTCTGGTCGTGGATCTTGTGGTGGACCATCCCGGCCAGCGGCTTGCCGGCCGGCACCTGCATCCGCATCAGGAAGTCCAGCTCCCAGCGGGCCTCGTCGAGGACGTCCGGTACGGCGTTGCCGCGCTCGGGCACCCGCAGCGTGGCGTCGCCGAGGGCCGCGCCGCCGTCGGCGGTCTCCGCGGTCTTGGTCCGCTCGAACGTGTTCAGCAACTGATAGGTGGCGATGCCGCCGTTGACCACGTACTTGCCGTGGTCGCCGGCGTCGTACCAGCCGCCGCGCACGTCCAGCTTGTAGTCGCAGACGCCGGGCTGGCAGGGCACGTCGGTGTCACCCTTGTTGGGGGCGACGTCGAGGTGGCCGGCCGGGCGGGCGTACTCCTCGCCGATCAGGTCGCCGTCGATCGCGATGCCGCTGCGCTGGGCGTAGAAGAACTGCAGCGAGTCGGCGCGCAGCCGGTCGTAGAGCGTGCCGGAGATGTCGAACGGGTGGCTGGTCTCGCCGTCGACGGTCAGCGTGTAGCCGGTGCCCGGCGTGCGGTAGGCGGAGAAGTCGACGGTCTGCACGTTCTGCGCGGAGGCGTCGTCCACCCCGCGCGGCGTGGTCTCGCCGCTGGCCACCACCGCGCCGGCGGCCGACGTGAGCTGCCAGCGCAGCGCCCCGGTGGCGTCGGTGACCACGGTGGCGTGCTTGGGGCCGCCGGGCAGGTAGCCGACCTGGTTGACCCGGACCCGGGGCCCGGTGTCCGGCTCGTACGGCGGGGCGGCCTCGCCGCCGCGCAGCGACACGTTGTCGAGGCAGAACGTCTGCGCCTGGGCGCTGCCGCCGACCTGGAAGATGAGCTGGGCGCCCGCGTTGTCGGCCGGCGCGGTGAACGTGGTGCTGACGTGCTTGGCGGTGCCGGTCGCGGTGGCGTCGACGCTCGCGTACGTCGTGTAGGGGGCGCTGCCGAGCTGGAGCACGGCCTTGAGGGCCGCGCCGGGGGTGGCGGAGACGTCGAAGGACAGCTCGTACTCGGCGCCGGAGATCAGCGGCACCGCGTCCTGGCCGATGCCGGCGTCCCACGGGTTCGCCGTGCCGGCGGCGACCGTGGTGCAGAGCCGGCCGTCGGTGACCGCCAGCTCGCCGGTGCCGTAGGAGAACCAGGGGGAGACGCCGGCGCTGAAGTCGCCGTTGCGTAGTTGTTCGGGGGCGTCCGGGGGTACTTCGGCAAGGGCCGGACCGGCGGTGGCGCCGGTGAGGGCCAGCGCGGCGGCCGCGGTGAGCGCGACCAGCCGACGACGGGATCGGGTCACGGAGGTTCCTTCCGTGCTCGGGGGTGGTGGGAGAGAGCACGGGAGCTGGGAGCGCTCCCAATATCAGGCCGATGTTTCCACCGCGTTCCGCCCCTGTCAATCGATCCGGTCCGATGGCGATCGTGCGCCCGTGCGCAGTGAGATTCACCGCGCCACGTACGATGGTGGTGATCTCCTAGAGACAACCGAGTCCCCGACCTGGCAGGCTGCGTCCCATGACCCTGAAGCTTCGTTCCGTCGGAGCGAGCGACCGTGGGCTGATCCGCAGCGGCAACCAGGACGCCCAGCACGCGGGCCCCTGGCTGGTCGCGGTCGCCGACGGCATGGGCGGCATGGCGGCCGGCGACCTGGCCAGCCGCATCGCGATCGACGCGATCGCCCCGCTGGACGTGGAGACGCCGGAGGACGCGCTGGTCGCCGCGCTGCAGGGCGCCATCGAGCAGGCCACCGTGGGCATCCGCCGGGCGGTCGAGGAGGACCCGGAACGCCAGGGCATGGGCACCACGCTGACCGCGCTGCTGTTCGCCCGCACCGGGAGCTGCCTGGCGCTGGCCCACGTCGGCGACTCCCGGGCCTACCTGTTCCGCGACGGCGTGCTCAAGCAGGTCACCCGCGACGACACGTTCGTGCAGATGCTCGTCGACCAGGGCCTGATCACCCCCGACCAGGCCAGCAGCCACCCCCGCCGCGCGGTGGTCACCCAGGCGTTGCAGGGCGACCAGGTCTCCCCGGCGTACGCGACCATGGTGCCCCGCCCCGGCGACCGCTGGCTGCTGTGCAGCGACGGCCTCTCCAACGTGGTCCGCGCCGACACCCTCACCGAGGTGCTCGGCGAGCGCCTGGAGCGCGACGCCTGCGCGGCCCGGCTCATCGACCTCGCGCTGCGGGCCGGCGGGCCGGACAACATCACCGTGGTCATCGCCGACGTCGTCGAGGAGTGAGCCGGGCGGCTCAGCGCCGGCGCGGGCTGGCCCGGCGGGTCGGCTCGGCCGTGGTCGGGTCCTCCGGCCACGGGTGACGCGGGTAGCGTCCGCGCAACTCGGCCCGCACCTGCGGATAGCCACCGCGCCAGAACGAGGCCAGGTCGGCGGTGACCGCCACCGGCCGACCGGCCGGCGAGAGCAGGTGCAGCAGCACCGGCACCCGGCCGTCGGCGATCCTCGGCGCGTCCCGCCAGCCGAACGTCTCCTGAAGCTTCACCGCGAGCACCGGGGCCGCCGGGTCGGCGTAGTCCACCCGCACCCGCGACCCGCTCGGCACCGGCAGCCGTTCCGGCGCCAGCTCGTCCAGCCGCGCCGCCTGCCGCCAGTCGAGCAGCCGGCGCAACGCCGAGGCCACGTCCACCCGGCCCAGGTCGGCCCGCCGCCGGGCCCGCGCCAGCTCCGGACCCAGCCAGACCGGCGCGGAGTCCAGCAGCGCGGCGTCGGACACGTCCGGCCAGTCGTCGCCGAGCGCCTGCCGGCAGAAGGCCAGCCGGCGGCGCAGCCCGATCGCCTCCGGCGTCCACCGCAGCAGCCCGGTGCCCTCCTGCCGCAGCCCGTCCCGCACCGCGGCGGCGACCAGCCCCGGCTCCGGCGCGGACAACGGCCGGTCGACCAGCGTGACGGCGCCGAGCCGAACCACCTCCCGCGCCACCACGTCCCCGCCGGACCAGGCGACCTCCCGAACGGTACGCAGCAGCGCCGACCCGGCCTCGCGGGCGGTGGGCTCGTCGACCGGCGCGGCCAGCCGCACCCGCGCGGCCGGCGCGCCGGGGGAGCGGTCGGCCACCGCGACCGCCAGCCACGTCGACCCGGCCAGCCCCGACCCGGCCGCCAGCTCCGCCTCGGTCCCGCCCGCCATCAGGTACGCGGACCCGCCGGCCCGCCGCACCCGGGCCAGCCGTTCCGGGTACGCCAACCCGGCCAACAACCCCGCGGACAGATCGTCGGGCAGCCGCTCCCTCCGGGCGTCCTCCGGTCGGCTGGTCGCCGGCAGGGCCGCGCGCATGCGGCGTACCTCGTTCCGCCAGCGGGCGGTGGCCGCCGGGTCGACGGCGGCCCGCAGCCGGCGCCAGCGGGCCGGAAGGTCGTCCCCGGCGCCGCCCAGCGTCTCCTCGGCGAGCATCGCCACCACCTCGGCCGCCCGGTCGGCCCCGACCCGCGGCGCGCCGTCGAGCAGCGCCCGGGCCAGCCGGGGATGGGCGCCCACCGCCGCCATCGCCCGTCCCCGCGCGGTGATCCGACCGTCGACGTCGACCGCGCCGAGCGTGGCCAGCGTCTCCCGGGCGACGGTCAACGCGGCCGGCGGCGGCGGGTCGGGCAGGGCCAGGCCGGTGCCGTCGGGCGCGCCCCAGGCGGCCAGCTCCAGCGCGAACCCGGTCAGGTCGGCGGTGGCGATCTCCGGCTCCGGCTGCGGGGCCAGCCGGGCGTGCGTCGCCTCCGACCAGCAGCGGTAGACCGCGCCCGGCGCCTCCCGCCCGGCCCGCCCGGCCCGCTGGGTGGCCGCCGCCCGCGACACCGGCACGGTGACCAGGGCGCCCAGCCCTCGGGCCAGGTCGGTACGCGGCACCCGGCTCAGCCCGGCGTCCACCACGACCCGCACCCCGGGCACGGTCAGGCTGCTCTCCGCGACCGCCGTGGCCAGCACCACCCGCCGCCGTTCGGCTGCTCTCCCGCCGTTCCCGCCGGCGGCTCCGGTGGCGGTGCTGGCGGCGTCCGTCCCGGCGTCGTCGGCGGCCGGTGCGCGGGGTGGGGCCAGCGCCGCGTCCTGGGCGGCCGGGGAGAGCCGGCCGTGCAGCGGCAGCACGTCGACCGTGTCACGCAGGTCCGCCAGCCGCCCCGCCACGGCCGCGATCTCGCCCGCGCCGGGCAGGAAGACGAGCACGTCGCCGGCGCGTTCGCGCAGTGCCCGGCGGACCGTCGCGGCCACGTGGTCCAGCAGCGCCGGGTGCACCCGGCCCGCGCCCGGCGGGACGACCGGTCGCGGCGGCGGCGCCCAGATCCGCTCGACCGGGTGCAGGGCGGCCTCGGCCCGGACGACCGGCGCGGCCTCGTCGCCGCCGAGCAGCGCGGCGAACCGGTCCGCCTGCGGGGTCGCCGACATCGCCAGCAGCCACAGGTCCGGGCGCAGCGTGGCCCGGGCCTCCACGCTGAACGCCAGCGCCAGATCGGCGTCGAGCTGCCGCTCGTGGCACTCGTCCAGCAGCACGGCGGCCACGCCGGGCAGCTCCGGGTCGTGGTGCAGCCGGCGGACCAGCAGGCCGGTGGTGACCACCTCGATCCGGGTGCGCGGCCCGGCGCGCCGCTCGCCGCGTACCGCGTAGCCGACCCGTTCGCCGACCCGCTCCCCGAGCAGGGCGGCCATCCGGTGCGCGGCGGCGCGGGCGGCCACCCGTCGGGGCTGGGCGATCACCACCCGCCCGTCGACCGCGTCGGCGACGGCGAACGGGGCGGTGGTGGTCTTGCCGGTGCCCGGCGGCGCCACCAGGACACCGGTGCCCCGCTTGCGGAGCGCGGCGACCAGGGTGGGCAGCACCGGCCGGACCGGCAGGTCGAGGAACACGTCGGCGAGCACGCCCCCACTCTCGCACCCGCCCCGGAGGAAGGCGGGGGCCCCGCTTAACGCATTCGGTAGAGGAAGGGCCCCCTTTTAACGCTGCCCACCGGCGGCGCTGCCGAACGCCCGCGACTCCCGGTTGGGTGAGCGGCGCGCCGGAAGCGGGGTGTTAAGCGGGGCCCCCGCCTCTACCGAATGCGTTAAGCGGGGGCCCCTCCTTGCACGCGGCGGCCCGGGCGGCGCGTCGCCGACCGGGCCGTTGCGTGTGTGTGCTCAGTAGGTGCCGGCGAGCTGGCCGCGCAGCTTGGTCAGCGCCCGGGCCAGCAGCCGGGACACGTGCATCTGCGAGACGCCGATCTGCTCGGCGATCTGCGACTGGGTCAGGTTGCCGTAGAAGCGCAGCGTGAGGATCTTCTGCTCGCGCGGGTCGAGGGTGGCCAGCGCCGGGCCGAGGGCGACCCGCATCTCGGCCAGCTCGAACTCGCCGTCCTCGCCGCCGAGCAGGTCGCCCAGCTCGGTGGCGCGCTCGCCGTCACCGGTAGGGGTGGACAGCGACACCGCGTTGTAGGCGCGGGCGCCCTCCAGGCCCTCGAGCACCTCTTCCTCGGTGACCTTGAGGTGGGCGGCGATGTCGGCGACCGTCGGCGAGCGGCCGAGGGTCTGGAGCAGCGTGCTGTTGGCGTCGGAGATCGCCAGCCGCAGCTCCTGGAGCCGGCGCGGCACCCGGATGTCCCAGGTGCGGTCGCGGAAGTGCCGCTTGAGCTCGCCGATGATGGTCGGGATGGCGTAGCCGGCGAAGTCGACGCCGCGGGACGGGTCGAACTTGTCGATCGCCTTGATCAGGCCGATCGCGGCGGTCTGCGCCAGGTCGTCGTTGGGCTCGCCCCGGCCGCTGTAGCGGTGGGCGAGGTGGTTGGCCAGCGGCAGCCACGCCTCGATGGCGCGGTCGCGCAGGGCCGCCCGCGAGGGGTGGTTCGCGGGCAGCGCCGCCATCGTGTCGAGCAGGTTGGCGGCGCTGTCGGTGAGCGAGCGGGGGTCGAGCTTCGCGGAGCCGGCCGGCCTTGTCGTCGCCGGGGCGCTCATCGTGTGGGCGGTCATGGTGGTCCTCCCTGCACCTCGTCCGCGGAGAAAAAAGAAGAGACGCTTTGGTTTAGGTTTAACTGGTCCGTTCGGGAGCAACCGTAACCTGATCGGTCGACAAAAATCCAGCCGAAAGTACGATGTACTTAAGGTGCGTCGGGGTAGGAAGTGCCCGGATGGGGGCATAGTCGGCGCAGATGGTCCACCGATCGGTCAAGGGAGAACCCGACAGGCGGCGCACACTGTCGCCTTTCTGTCGTTGTCCCGCCAACGGGACCGCCCGTAGCGTCCGTATGGACACGTCTACGGAGGCACCGTGCTGGATCCCGCCGCGCCGCAACTCGTCATCAACGCCCGGACGCTGCTGTTCAGTTGGCTCCCGGCGGACCCCGGCGCGGCCGAGGCGCTCGTCCCGGCCGGGCTCCGCCCGGACCCCGAGCGACAGGTCTTCTGCTGCCAGTACGTCGTCGACGACGAGACGCAGACCTCCGGCTTCGGCGCCTACTCGCTCACCTACCTCGGTGTCTCACTGGCGGACATGGCGCCGCCGGACGGCGAGACCCCGGGCGGCTGGTGGACGCACTACCTGGCGTCCAGCACCCGGGTGAGGCACTACGCCGCCGCGCGCGGCGCCCCGGCCGCCGAGGGCGTGACCCAGATCGAGCTGCGGGGCGGCCGGCTCACCGCCGAGACCTGGGCCGACGGCCGACCGCTGATCCGGGTCACCGCCCGCGCCGGGCACACCGGCACCGCCGCGCACAGCGGCCACCACCGCTACCTCACCCGCCACGACGGCGAGCTGATCGTCACCGACTATCCGTACGTGGCCGAGCCGGTCTCCCCGTTCGAGGTGGAGTCGGTGGAGTTCCTGGCGCCCGAGCACCCGGTCTACGCGCTGCGCCCGGCCAACCCGCTGCACGTCTGCTGGGGCTTCTACTCGCCGCGGGTCTCCTTCGCGTACCCGGCCCGGCCGAACCCGCTGGACGAGCCGGTGCCGGTTCACCAGGTGCCGGCGCGCCGGGCCCGCAGCGGCCTGCCGTCCGGGTCGTAGACCAGCCGGTACGCCGGCAGCGCCCAGACCCGCGTACGCCAGGGCAGTCGCTCCGGCCGGTGCGGCCGCAACCGGCCCGGCGGGCGGGGACCGACCCGGCCGCCGGCGTGCCAGCGGTCGAGTTCCTCCGCCGCCGCGTCGATCGCCGCCACCGCGTCCGCCGGGTCCAGCAGGTCGTCGTCCTGCGTGCCGTCCGGGTCGCGGTCCAGGTGCTCGCGCCACAGGCGCAGCCGCAGGTCCCGGGCGAAGGTCCGGGCGCCGTCGCCCAGCCCGGCCGGGTCGGTGGGCGCCCGCTCGTCGCGGGTGTCGTCGAGAACGGCGCAGGACAGCTCGCTGTCGTGGGTCCAGGAGCGGCGGTTGAAGTTGTCGCTGCCCACGCTGGCCCAGACGTCGTCCACCACGCAGGCCTTGGCGTGCACGTAGACCGGGGTGCCCTCGTGGTTCTCCACGTCGAACACGTGCACCCGCTCGGGGGCGGCCCGGCGGCAGAGCGAGAGCGCCTGCTCGCGGCCCACCATGTTCGGCGGCAGCGCCAGCCGCCCGTCCACGTCGGGATGCCGGGGCACCACGGCCACCAGGTGCAGCTCCGGGTGCTCGCGCAGCGCCTGGGCGAACAGCTCGGCCACCTCGGTGGACCAGAGGTACTGGTCCTCCAGGTAGATCAGCCGCCGGGCCCGGCGTACCGCCTTGGTGTAGCCGCGGGCCACGGTGCGCTCGCCGTCCGGGGCGAAGGAGTAGCGCGGGCGGACCGCCGGATAGGTGCGCAGCACCTGCACGTGGTGCGGGCCGAGCGGCGGCGGGTCGGCCGGCTGCTCGGGCAGCGGGTCCGGGGTGAGGTCCGAACCGCGCAGCCGGTCCCGCAGGTAGGCCAGCGGGTTCTCCGAGTCCAGCGGCATCGGGTCGGTCCACCGCTCGCGGAACGTGGTGTCGAGCGCGCCGACCACCGGCCCGCGCAGCGCGAGTTGCAGGTCGTGCCAGGGCGGGGTCGGGCCGTACCGGGGGGACATGCCCACCGGCTGCGGGTCGCCGGCGTGGGTCGCGTCGTCGCGGCGGCTGTGGCACAGGTCGATGCCGCCGGCGAACGCGACGTCGCGGCTCGGGTCGTCGGGGTGGCGCAGCACCACCAGCTTCTGGTGGTGCGAGCCGCCGCGGCGGACGCGCTGGTCGAGCAGCACCTCGCCGCCGGCCGCGTTCACGGTCTCGCTGAGGTCGCGGTTCTCCGCCTCGCTGTAGGACAGCGTGTCGAGGTGGGAACGCCAGAGCAGGCCCTTGACGATCACCCCGCGCTGGGCGGCCTGGGCGAACAACTGGGCCACGGTCGGGCCGTCCGGGCGCATCCGTTCGTCCGGGTCGCCCCGCCAGTCGGTGAAGAACAGGTGGTCGCCCTCGCGCAGCGCCTCCACCTCGCTGACCAGCCGGTCAAAGTACGCGGCACCGTGAATGAGCGGCTCGACGAGGTTTCCATCGGTCCAGACGGGTAACTCAGACCCTGGGTTGGCGCGTTCCTGTGCGGTGAGGAACCAGTCCCGCAGGGTCACGTTCCAGCCTCCCGAGGTCGACGACGTCCTCAACACGGTAGGACCCCCGGCAGGGCCCCGCACCACGACGCAGCAGGTCGGCGGCGGTGGTACGCGCCTGGGGTACCCCGGACCCCTGGATCGCGAAACTCAAGGAGGCACCGACATGCCCGCCGAGACGACGAACGCCGTGACCGACGACCGCGACCGGGCGGTGGAGGGGGAGCGGGGTGCGCTGGTGGCGGTCCTGTTGATGGTGATCCTCGGGGTGGCCGGGATCTTCGCCGTCTCCTGAGGCACCGCCCGGGCGCCCCGGTGGACCGGAGCGCCCGAACGTGCTCAGCAGGTCAGGGGCGGTCGCCCTGGCCGTCGCTGTGCGGCAGCCGTCCGCTCGGGATCACCCCGAGCCGGCCGGCCTGGAAGTCCTCGACCGCCTGGATCAGCTCGGCCCGGGTGTTCATCACGAACGGGCCGTAGTGCGCCACCGGCTCCCGGATGGGCAGGCCGCCCATGAGGTAGAGCTCCAGCGTCGGGGTGTGGCCGTCCTGCGACCGGTCGGCGGTGATCCGCAGCGCGTCACCGGGCCCGTGCACGGCGAGCTGACCCAGGTGGATCGGCTGCCGGTCGGTGCCCACCGTGCCGCGACCGGCCAGCACGTAGACCAGCGCGTTGAAGTCCGGCCGCCAGGGCAGGCTCAGCTCCGCCCCGGGCTGGAGCGTCACGTGCGCGATGGTGATCGGGGTGTGGGTCGAGCCCGGCCCCCGGTGCCCGGCGACCTCGCCGGCGATCACCCGGATCAGGCCGCCGCCGTCCGGCGTGGTCAGCAGTGCCGACTCCCGACCGCGGATGTCCTGGTAGCGCGGGGCGCTCATCTTGGCCACCCGGGGCAGGTTGACCCAGAGCTGCAGGCCGTGGAACAGGCCGCCGCTCGTCACCAGGTGCTCCGGCGGCGCCTCGATGTGGAGCAGGCCGCTGCCGGCCGTCATCCACTGCGTGTCGCCGTCGGTGATGGTGCCGCCGCCTCCGGTGGAGTCCTGGTGGTCCATGATGCCGTCGATCATGTAGGTCACCGTCTCGAAGCCCCGGTGCGGGTGCCACGAGGTGCCCTTCGGCTCGCCCGGCGCGTAGTCCACCTCGCCCATCTGGTCGAGGTGGATGAACGGGTCGAGATCGGTCATCGAGACCCCGGCGAAGGCCCGCCGGACCGGGAAGCCCTCGCCCTCGTAGCCGCTCGGCGCGGTGGTGACCCGGCGGACCGGGCGGTAGCTGGTGGTCTCGTCGAGCTTCGGCAGGCGGGGCAGGACGAGGACGTCGTCGACGGTGATCGCGGGCATCGCGGTCTCCTTACTTGTCGGTCGGGGTGGACGACGCGACGCGGTCGGCGCGTAGGCGCCGGCCGAGCCGCTCGAAGACCCGGGTGAGGCAGGCGACCTCGGCGTCGTCGAGATCGTCGATCAGGTGGGTGCGCACGGAGCGCCTGTGGTGCGGCGCGGCCTCGCGCAGGGTCAGCAGGCCGGCCGCGGTGAGCACGGCCTCGCTGCCGCGCCGGTCGGCCGGGCAGGACTCCTTGGCCACCAGGCCGCGCTTCTGCATCGTGGTGATCTGGTAGGTCAGCCGGCTCGGCGAGAACACCAGCCGGTCGGCCAGCTCACCCATCCGCAGCCGCTGCCCGGGCGCCTCGGAGAGCAGCACCAGCACGTGGTAGTCGGCGAAGCTCAGCTCGCTGTCGGCGCGCAGGTCGTCCTCCAGTTGGGTGAACAGCCGCTGGCTCGACTCGATGTAGGCGCGCCAGCAAGCCGTCCGCTCCGCGTCCAGGCTCTCCGTCATGCCGCAACAGTAGCACTATTTAAAATTTAAACAACCTCTGTGAGCGTGGCCCGGCTCACGCCGACGAGCCCGGGCGACGGGTCGATCGAAATTTGAACCGACCGGCCGGTTAGGGTCGGGGGATGGAGGATCTCGACGTGCTGGACTGGCGGGAGCGGGTGGCCGCGCTCTACCTGTCCGACCTCGACCTGGGTGGGTTCCGCCAGGCGCGGGACGCGCTGTTCGGCAGCCACCCGAGCAGCCCGGTGCCGGCCGACGAGCGGGCCGACTTCACCGGGCTGCGCTGGTACCCGCCCGACCCGGCGGCCGTGGTCGAGGCGCCGCTGCGGCCCGCCACGGGTGAGCTGAGCATCGACACCGGTGGCCCGGACGGGGTGGTCGACTACCGCCGGGTGGCGGTCGCCGAGACGCCCTGGGGGCCGCTCACCCTCTGGTGGATCGACGCGTACGGCGGCGGGCTGTTCGTGCCGGTGCGCGACGCGAGCTGCGGCGACGGGTCGTACGGCGGAGGGCGCTACCTCACCGACACGGTCAAGGGCACGTTCGGGCGGGGCCTGACGGTGCTGCCCGGCGACCGGGTCCGGCTGGACGCCAACTACCTCTACAACCCCAGTTGCGCCTACGACGACCGGTGGGCCTGCCCGCTCGCCCCGCCGGAGAACCGCGTCGACGTGCCGCTGCGCGCCGGCGAGCAGGCCTGGCACGACTGATCCGGGCGCACGACCGACGCGTGCGGGAGGGCCCCCGGCGGGGACCCTCCCTCGTGTCGGCGCGGGCCGCCTCAGCGGGCGGTGGCGCCGGTCGGCGTCAGGTGCATCCGGCCGAGCATCTGCCGGGCCTGTTCCGCCAGCTCCGCGTCCACGGTGACCGCGTACTGGCTGGCCCGCAGCGAACTGGCCGAGGTGAAGTCGCGCTGCCCGCCGCTCATGGCGTGCGCGACCGCGCCGAACACGGCGCCCCAGATCGCGCCGATCACCAGGCCGACCAGGATCACCGCCAGCCAGTTGCCCGCGGTGAAGATCCCGAAGAGCAACCCGATGAACAGGCCGAACCACGCGCCGGTGCCGGCGCCCAGCAGGGCCGCCCGGCCGGTCGTCAACCGGCCCATCACCGTCTCCACCAACGTCAGGTTGGTGCCGACGATCGAGGTCCGTTCCACCGGGAACCGGTTGTCGGCCAGATAGTCCACCACGCGCTGGGCGGACGGATAGTCCGGATACGAGCCGATCGTGACGGTCGGCGGGCCGGCCTGCGGCCCGTGCCCGTCCCCGCTCGGCGGCATCGGGCGACCGCCCGGGCCGGACGGGAGGTTGTCGCTGCCCGGCATTCCGGGACGCCAGGCCGCGGTCGGAGTCGAGGGTCTGGTCATGAGCATCCTCCTTCGTCAACCCGCCGCGTTCCCGTCGTCGGCGAGGGGTAACGCGGCGACCGGCGGCGATCCGGCCAGGCATGGCGGCGCCGCCTCCGGGTAGCCACCACCGTGCGCAGCGGACGGATCAGTGAGCACGGCTTCCTCGCCGACGGGCGCAGCGCCGCCCTGGTGGACACCGCCGGCGCGGTGAACTGGTGGTGCCCCGCCCGGTTCGACGGGCCGTCGGTCTTCGGGCGGCTGCTCGACGACGACGCCGGGCACTGGGCGATCCACCCCGACGGCGAGTTCACCAGCACCCGGTCCTACCTGGACGACACGCTGGTGCTGCGTACCGTCTTCAGCACCGCGACCGGGACGGTGGCCGTCACCGACGCGCTCGCGCTGGAGCCCGGCGCGCGCGGCCACGACATCGGCCTGCGCTCGCCCCGGGCGCTCGTCCGGGTGGTCGAGGGCCTCGACGGCGAGGTGCCGATGCGGGTCGACTACGCGCCCCGGTTCGAGTACGGGCGGGTCGGCGCCTACCTCACCGGGCACGACGGCGTGGTCGCCGCCACCGCCGGCGCGTGCCGGCTGGAGCTGCGCAGCGACGTGCCGCTGACGTTCGCCGACGGCGCCGCCACGGGGCGGTTCACCGCCCGCGCCGGCGACGCCCACCACTTCACCCTCGGGTACGCCCCGACGTACGCCGGTGACACGCCGGTGCTGCCCGACGCCGCCGAGGCGGTGGCCGGGGCGGTCGCCGGTTGGCGTTCCTGGGTGGACCTGCACGAGTACCGGGGCGAGTACCGGGACCTGGTACGGCGCAGCGCGCTGGTGGTGCAGGGGATGACGTACGGGCCGAGCGGCGCGGTCGTCGCGGCGGCCACCACCGCGCTGCCGGAGCGGCTCGGCGGGGACCGCAACTACGACTACCGGTTCGTCTGGCTGCGCGACTTCAGCCTGACCCTGCAGGCGCTCTGGCGGGCCGCCTGCCCGGACGAGGCGGACCGGCAGTTCACCTGGGTGGCCCGGGCGATGGGCCGGCTCGGCGACGCCCCCGCGCCGATCATGTACGGCGTCGAGGGGGAGCGGGACCTGACCGAGCACGACCTCGACCACCTCGCCGGGTACGCCGGCAGCCGGCCGGTGCTGGTCGGCAACGACGCCTGGCGGCAGCGGCAGAACGACGTGCTGGGCGAGGTGCTCGACGCCGCCTGGCTGATGCGGCACTACCTCGACCCGATGTCGCCCGACGTGCGTCACCTGCTGAGCACGCTCGCCGACCAGGCGATGCGCGACTGGCGCAAGCCGGACTCCGGGATGTGGGAGGCGCGCGACGCCGAGCGGCACTACGTGTCGTCGAAGGTGCAGTGCTGGACCGCGCTGGACCGGGCGGTGCGCTTCGGGCCGCGGATCGGCGAGCCGGCCGACGTGGCCCGCTGGGCGGCCGCCCGGGACGAGATCCGCGCGGCGGTGCTCAGCCGGGGCTGGAACGAGCGCGTCGGCGCGTACACCGGGGCGTTCGACTCCGACGACCTGGACGCCTCGGTGCTGGCCATGCCGCTGGTCGGCTTCCTGCCCGCCGACGACCCGCGGATGCGCGCCACCATGGACGTGGTCGAACGGCGGCTGTCCCACGACGGACTGCTGCGCCGCTGGGACGGCGACCCGGCCGGCTTCGTGATCTGCTCGTTCTGGCTGGCCGGCTGCCTGGCCGAGGCGGGCGAGCTGGACCGGGCCCGGCGACTGTTCGAGCAGCTCGCCAGCCGCACCAACGACCTGGGCCTCTACGCCGAGCAGATCGACCAGGTCACCGGCGAGCAGCTCGGCAACTTCCCGCAGGCGTTCTCGCACATCGGCCTGATCAACGCCGCCGGCCGGATCACCGACGCGGCGGCGCGGTTCGACCACGACCGACCGGCCGTGCCCGTGGGGGCGGCCCGCACGGAGGGAGTGACCGGATGACCGGACGACTGGCGGGCAAGACCGCCCTGATCACCGGCTCGGACTCGGGCATCGGCCAGGCCACCGCGATCGAGTTCGGCCGGGAGGGCGCCGACGTGGTGGTGCACTACCTGCACGACCACGCCGGGGCGAACCACACCCGAGCCGAGATCGAGTCGGCCGGCTCGCGGGCCGTGGTGGTGCAGGGCGACATCAGCGTCGAGCACCAGGTGGAGGCGATGTTCGACGAGGCCCTCGCCGAGTTCGACCGGCTCGACGTGCTGATGAACGACGCCGGCGTGGACGCCTCCGGCATCCCGGTGGCGGACCTGGACACCGAGACCTGGGACCGGTGCGTCCGGACCAACCTGTACGGCATGTTCTTCTGCTGCCGGCGGTTCGTCCGGCACCGCCGCGACGTGGGCGGCGGCGGCAAGATCGTCAACATCACGTCGATCCACCAGGAGGTGGCCCGGGCCGGCGGCGCCGACTACGACTCCAGCAAGGGCGGCATGCTGGAGCTGGCCAAGAGCCTGGCCCTGGAGGTCGCCCCGATGCGGATGAACGTGAACAACATCGGGCCCGGCATGGTGCTCACGCCGTTCAACCAGGAGGCGATCGACAACCCGGACTACCTGCACGAGCAGGTGCAGAGCATCCCGTGGAAGCGGGCCGCGGAACCGGCCGAGATCGCCAAGCTGGCCGTCTTCCTGGCCAGCGACGACGCCGACTACGTCACCGGGTCGACGTACTTCATGGACGGCGGCCTGATGCAGAACCAGGGCCAGGGCGCCTGAGCGGCACCGCCGCGCCGGGTGCGGGAGGATGGCGCGGTGGAACTGGTCATCATGGCGGACACGCACGTGCCCAAGCGGGCGCGGGACCTGCCGGCCCCGCTGTGGGCGGCGGTGGAGGCCGCCGACGTGGTGCTGCACGCCGGTGACTGGGTGGACGTGGCGCTGCTCGACGCGCTCCAGGCGCGGTCGCGCCGGCTGGTCGGGGTGTACGGCAACAACGACGGGCCGGCCCTGCGCGCCCGGCTGCCCGAGGTGGCCCGGGTCGAACTGGCCGGGCTGCGGGTCGCGGTGGTGCACGAGACCGGTCCGAAGACCCGCCGCGAGGAACGCTGCGCCGCCGCGTACGGCGACTGCGACCTGCTGGTCTTCGGGCACTCGCACATCCCGTGGGACAGCGTGGCGCCCGGCGGCCCGCGGCTGTTGAACCCCGGCTCGCCCACCGACCGGCGCGCCCAGCCGCACGCGACCTACCTGACCGCGCGGGTGGCGGCGGGGCGGCTCGACCGGGTCGAGCTGCACCGCCTGCCCCCGCGCTGACCGAGGTGGCTCAGCGCCCCCGGCCGGTCTCCGCCTGGAGTTCGTCGATCCGCCGGGACGCCTCGGCCTTGGTCAACCCGTCCGGCACCGGCTCGCCCGCCTCCTGGGCCAGCGTGTGCAGGTAGGACTCCTGGGCCGCGGTCGGCGGCTCGTCGCCGGTCACCCAGTCGTCCGGGTCCTTGACGGCGGCGTCCGGGTTCACGGTGCGGTTGTCGTTGGCGCGGTCGGCCATGCTGATCACCTCTCCTCGTACAGGTGTGCCATTACCCCCGCGCCCGCGAGTTCATACCGGCCCGCGCCTACGATCGACCGATGACAGCGGACCGGGCGGGTGTGGTGGTGGTCGGCGCGGGCATCGCCGGGGTGGCGTGCGCGACCGAGCTGGTCCGGGCCGGCATCCCGGTCGAGGTGCGCGAGCGCGCCCGGGTGACCGGCGGGCGGATGGCCAGCAAGCGCTTCGACGGCCGCCCCGCCGACCTGGGCGCCGCCTACTTCACCGTGGACGACCCGGACTTCGCCGCCGTGGTGGACGGCTGGCGGGCCGCCGGGTTGGCGAGGGAGTGGACCGACACGCTCGTCGCGTACGGGCCGCGGGGCCGGGAGGAGGTGGCCGGGCCGGTGCGCTGGGCCGCCCCGCGCGGGCTGCGCTCGCTCGTCGAGCACCTGGCCACCGGCCTGGCGGTGACGCACGACCGGCTGGTCATGACCGTCGAGCCGGGGCCGACCGTGGACGGGCGGGCCGCCGAGGCGGTGGTGCTCGCCATGCCCGGCCCGCAGGCCGCCCTGCTGCTGGACCCGGCGCTGGCCGAGGCCACCCGCGCGGTCGCGGCGCAACGCTGGGCCTCCACGCTGGCCGCGGTGCTGCACTTCCCGTCGCGCCGCTGGCCCGACTTCAGGGGCGCGTTCGTCAACGACCACCCGGTGCTGAGCCTGGTCTGCGACGACGGCGACCGCCGGGGCGACGGCGCACCGGTGCTGGTCGCGCACACCACCCCGGAGTTCGCCGCCGGGCACCTGCTGCAACCCACCGCCGCCCGGCCGGAGATCGAGCAGGCCGTCCGGGACCTGCTCGGCCTGGGCGAGCCGCCCGCGTCGACCCACGTGCACCGCTGGACGTACGCCCGGCCGGCGGCGGTCGGCGAGGCCGGCACGTACCACCTGGACGGCGACGGGATCGGCCTGGCCGGCGACGCGTTCGGCCGTCCCCGGGTGCAGAGCGCCTGGCGCTCCGGCCGGGACCTGGGCCGCGCCCTGGCCGACCGCCTCGGCTGAGCCCGGTCAGCCCGGTCAGCCCGCCGGCACGGGCTGCTCGGCCCGGCCCACCTCGGAGCTGTCCCGGGTGCGTTCGCCGGCCCGGTCCAGCACCTGCATGATCGGGGTCGCGGCGATCCCGTGCGCCACCACCGAGACCACCACCACCAGGCCGACGGTGGCCCACAGCAGCTCCGCCTGCGGGAAGTCGGTCTTGCTGGTGGCGTACGCCAGGTAGTAGAACGAGCCGACGCCGCGGATGCCGAACACCGAGATCACCCAGTGCTCGGCCGCCCGGCCCGGCGCGCCGCGCAGCGACAGCCAGCCGAGCAAGGGGCGGATCACCAGCACCAGGGCCAGGCCGACCAGCGCCGCCGGCCAGGTCAGCGGCGCGAGCAGCCCGCCGATCACCGCGCCACCGAACAGCAGCAGCAACAGCACCGTGAGCAGGCGCTCCACCTGCTCGGCGAAGTCGTGCAGGACGGAGTGGAACTCGTGGGTCCGCTCGGCGGCCCGGATCGCCCGGGCGGCCACGAAGACGGCCAGGAAGCCGTACCCGCCGGCCACCTCGACCAGCCCGTACGCGAGGAACGTCGCGGCCAGCGCCAGGAAGCCCTCGGAGTGCTTGGCCAGCCGCAGCGCGCTCGGGGCCCGGAAGAACAGCTTGCCCAGCAGCCAACCGACGAGCAGCCCGCCGCCGACGCCGACGGCGAGCTTGTACACCACGTCCACGGCCAGCCACTCGGCCAGCCAGTCGGCCGGGGCGAGACTGGTGCTGGCGATCGCGATGGCGGCGTAGACGAACGGGAAGGCCAGCCCGTCGTTCAGGCCGGCCTCCGAGGTGAGCGCGAAGCGGACCTCGTCCTCCGAGTCCTCGGCGTCGGTCGGTTCGCCCACCTGGACGTCCGAGGCGAGCACCGGGTCGGTCGGGGCGAGCGCGGCGCCGAGCAGCAGCGCCGCCGCCGGCACCAGACCGGCCCACCACCAGCCGAGCAGCGCCACCGCGGCGATGCACAGCGGCATGGCGATGGCCAGCAGCCGCCAGGTGGAGGACCAGCGGGTCCAGCTCAACGGCCGGTCGATCTTCAGGCCGGCGCCCATCAGGGCGACGATCACCCCCAGCTCGGTGAGGTGGGTGGTCAGCTCCGGGGAGCGCAGCGGATCCGGCGTCGGCAGGCCGGTCGGCAGCGCGAAGACCAGCATGCCGAGACCGAGGAACGCGATCGGCATGGACAACGGCCGCTTCTCCAGCACCCGGGGCAGGATCCCCGCCAGCAGCGCACCGACGCCCAGCAGAGCGAACGCGACATCGACCGGTTCCACGACCCCACCCTTCCGCCGCCCGGCGGCCGGGCAGTGGTGCTCGCAGTGCCCCGAACCGGTACCGGCTAAGCCTTTCGACGCAACGCGATCGACCGGCGGCTCAGCCGAGCGAACCGATCGCGCTCGCGGGCAGCGCGTCCAGCAGCTCGGCCGGGTCCTCGTACACCGCCACCGCGCCCGCGCCGGCCAGCTCCGCCCGGCCGGTGCCGCCACAGGTCAGGCCGATGCAGGGGATGTCCAGCTTGCCGGCGGCGGCCACGTCCCACACCGAGTCGCCGACGAAGACCACCCGCCCGGCGGCGAGCCCCGACTGGTCCAGCGCGGCGGCCAGGATGTCCGGCGCGGGCTTGCTCTCCTTCGCGTCGGCGGACGAGGTGACGGTGTCGATCACGTCGTCCGCGTCGAGCACGGCCCGCAGCGCGGCGACCTCGTGCTCGGCCGCCGAGGTCGCCAGCACCACCCGCAGGCCCCGGTCCGCGCAGGCGTACAGCAGCTCCCGCGCCCGGGGCAGCGGCGCCAGCCGCTCCCAGTACTCCGCGTAGAGCGCGTCGTGCGCGTCGCGCAGGCGCCCGTCGGCGTCGGTGTCCCGCTCGGCGCCCAGCAGGTGGTCGAGGAGCTTGTCCGAGCCCATGCCGATGGCCCGGTGGATCCGCGCCATCGGCACCCGGTGGTCGGCCTGGCGCAGCGCCTCCCACCAGCTCACCGTGTGCAGGTAGGTGGAGTCGACCAGGGTGCCGTCCACGTCGAAGAGGACACCGTGTCGCATGTCGTCGGCCATGGTCGCCTCCTACCCCGGCGGGACGCCGCCGACTCGCGGCTCACCCGGCCGGAATGAGGATCTCGAACCAGACCGTCGAGCCGCGTACCGTCGGATCGGTGCCCCAGGCGTCGCTCAGCTCCTCGATCAGGCCGAGCCCGCGCCCCCGGCTGCTCAGCGTGTCGGTCTGCGCCCGGGTGACCTGACCCCGGGTGCCGGAGTCGGCGACCGAGACGAGCAGCCGCTCGGCGCTCAGGTCCACCTCCACCCGGGCGGCGGTGCCGGCGTGCAGCAGCGCGTTGGTGGTCAGCTCGCTGGTGCAGAGCACCGCCGCGCCGACCACCGCCTCGGGCACCTGCCACTCGGTGAGCTGGGCGGTCATCCAGTGCCGGACCCGGCTCGGCGCGGTCGGTTCGGCCGGCACCTCCATCCCGGCCGACCGGCTGGGCCGCACCGCGTACTCCACCGCCAGCACGGCCACGTCGTCCTCGGTGGCGCCCGGCACGGCGGCGGTCGCCACCGCGCACAGCGCCCGGGGATCGCCGCCGCTCGCGGCGCTCACCGCCGCGCCCAGCCCGGCCAGCCCGGCGGCCAGGTCCTGCCAGCGTCGCTCCACCACCCCGTCGCTGTAGAGCAGCAGCGTGTCGCCGGGGCGGAACGGCACGGTGACCGTGCGCTGCCGGCCGCCGAGGCCGAGCGGCGGGCCGGGCGGCACGTCGACGAACTCCGCGGCCGGGCCGTCGCCGCCCCGGGCGCGCCGGACCAGCGGCGCGGGATGGCCGGCGCTGGCCAGCGTGAGCCGTTCCCGGTCGACGTCGACCACGCCGAACGCCACGGTGACGAACAGCTCGTGCGTGCCGCCCTCGGTGCCGAGGCTGGCCACCAGCCGGTCCAGGCCGGCGAGCACCGCGTCCGGCCGGGGGTCGGACAGCGCGAGCGCGCGCAGCGCGGCGCGGACCTGGCCCATCCGCGCGGCGGCCTGCACGTCGTGGCCGGCCACGTCGCCGAGCACCACCCCGAGCGCGCCGGTGGGCAGCAGGAACGCGTCGTAGAAGTCGCCGCCGGCGGCGTTGCCGTCGACGCCCGGGTCGTAGCGGGCGGCGATGCGCAGCCGCGGCAGGTCAGGCAACTGCTCCGGCAGCATGCTGCGTTGCAGCAACTGGGCGGTGCCGTGCTGGGTCTCGAACCGGCGGGCCCGCTCGGCGGCCTGGCCGATCAGCTCGGCTGACGCGGCGAGCAACGCCCGCTCCGCCGGGGACCAGGGCCGGGGCGCCTGGTAGCCGACCGTCAACGCGCCCCGGACCACGGTCGAGCGCAGCGGCAGCGCGGCCAGGGCCCGGATCTTCTCGTCGTGC
Organism: Micromonospora ferruginea; assembly: GCF_013694245.2. Taxonomy (NCBI): domain Bacteria; kingdom Bacillati; phylum Actinomycetota; class Actinomycetes; order Micromonosporales; family Micromonosporaceae; genus Micromonospora; species Micromonospora robiginosa. The sequence goes on along the minus strand of NZ_CP059322.2, from coordinate 3,244,608 downwards.
CGGTCGGCCGCGACGTCGCGCAGCGGCTGTCCGTCCGCGGTGAACGAGGGCACGCCGCTGCGCGCGGCCACCGCGGCGGGCAGCGGCGAGTCGGCGGGCATCCGGCGCCACAGCGGGGGCAGGCGCTCGTCGGCCTCGTCGAGCAGCTCGCCGCGGATCCGGCGCACCAACCGCCAGGTGGACCCCTCGTCCACCGCGAAGGAGACCCGGTCGGCGTCGAACGAGTGCAGGCAGTAGCGCAGCGTCACCCGGGCCACGTCGTCGAAGGTGAGGGTGCCGGAGAGCGCCGCGGCGAAGTCGCTCAGGCTCTGCAACTGCCGGGTGAGCTGGGTGGTCTGCGCGGAGACGGTGAGCACGCCGACGATGCGGCCGGCGGAGTCGCGGACCGGGGAGTGGCCGCGGGTGAACACCGCCGGCTCGGCCTGCCGGTCGGCCGGCAGCACCGCCTCCCGCTCCAGGAAGGGCTCGCCCCGCCGGTACACCCGCTCCAGCGCCTCGCCCGCGCCAGCCTCCCGCCACACCTCGGCGAACACCTCCGCCGCCGGGCGGCCCAGCGCGTCCGGGTGCCGGTCGCCGATCAGCTCGGCGTAGCCGTCGTTGTAGAGCAGCACCAGGTCGTCGCCGAGGAGCAGGGCCATCGGTACGGGAGAGGACAGCACCACGTCCGCCACGGCGCGGACCGCGGGATCCCAACTCTGCGGGGCGCCCAGCGGCGTACCGGCCCACGGGTGGGCGGTCGCTCCCGGAGTGGGGGCGGACGGCGTGGGAATCCGACCGACGGTGCCTGGCATGACCGCAGCCTAACCGGAGCGTGGCCGGCGGGTTCCGATCATGCGTCCGCCAGCGGTGCCGAGCCCCGGTGGCCGGGACATCAGGGCAGGTCAGGGCCGGTTCGACGGGTCATGTCGGGAAATTGCCCCGGTCCGGTCCGCGTGCTGCCGAGAGCACCGGGTATGCGGGCGGCGCAGTTCACGCGACAGGAGGGACATCATGCCGAAAACCCTCGCGGTCGGGCAGGTCGACATCAGTGCGGCCTGGACCGACTTCTGGAGGTCGGTGCTGCTCTTCGTACCGAGGGCGATCGCGTTCATCGCGATCCTCGTGGTGGGTTGGCTCATCGCCCGAGCCGTGCTCAAAATCGTGGACGCGGCACTGGAACGGGTCGGGTTCGACCGCGCCGTGGAACGCGGCGGGATCAAACGCGCCCTCGAACGCACCAAGTACGACGCCAGCGACATCCTGGCCAGACTGGCCTACTACGCGGTCCTGTTGTTCACCCTGCAGTTCGCCTTCGGGGTGTGGGGGCCCAACGCGATCAGCGACCTGATCCGCGGGGTGGTGTCCTGGCTGCCACGGGCCTTCGTGGCGATCGTCATCGTGGTGATCGCGGCCGCCATCGCCAACGCCGTGCGGGACCTGGTCTCCGGTGCGCTGGGCGGGCTCTCGTACGGCCGGGTGCTGGCCGACGTGACGGCGGTCTTCATCCTGGCGCTCGGTGTCATCGCCGCGCTGAACCAGGTGGGCATCGCCACCACGGTGACCACGCCGGTGCTGATCGCGTTCCTCGCCACGGTGGCGGGAATCCTGATCGTCGGTGTCGGCGGTGGCCTGATCAAGCCGATGCAGAACCGCTGGGACGGCTGGCTGGAACGGGCCGCGGAGGAGTCCCGGGCGTTCCGGCAGCAGCGGCAGGCCCAGCAGGTCGGTCGCAGCGACTACGACCGGCGGATGGCCGACCGGGGCGGACAGCCCGCGCCCGCGACGCCGCAGTCGTCGATGTCCGGGGCGGGCACCTACCGCTCGGGCCAGGCCGGCGACGAGACGCAGCAGTTCCGCCGGCCCAACGGCTGACGGTGAACGACGGTGACGGGGTGTCCGCGGGGCGATCGCGGGCACCCCGCGCCGCGTCTCAGGCCAGGTGGCGTGGGTCGAGCGCGCGGGCCAGCAGGCAGACCGCGAGCAGCCGGGTGAGCAGCCAGTCCGGCGCCGACCAGTCGACCGCGCCGACGGGGGGAGCCCAGCCGTGCTCGGAGGCGGCGTCGCGCAGCCCCTCCGCGTATCCGGCGAGGGCCGCCACGGTCAGCGGGCGACGGTCGCCGTGCAGGCTGTCGCGTACGCCGGCGGCGTGCTGGTCGACGGCGGCGAGCAGCCCCGGGTTCGTCGCCGCGGCGGCGAGGCCGGCCGTGCCGACGGCGGCGGTGAGCGTGGTGAGGGTCGACCGCGCGGCCAACGCCGCGGAGCGGGTCGCGATCCGGTTGGGTACGCGCATGGTGACCGAGGCTAGCCCCGGGCCGGCCGGGGTGGCCTCGGCCGACCGGACGATGCCCGGATCGTCCGGCTGTGCCGGCGGCGTCGGTGGCCGGGATTGAGCCGCCCGTGGCGGGGCAGAAGGAATCCGCGCAGACGACGCAGGCGAGCCCGCGGAGGCACACCATGGCACAGCAGGTCGACGGACCGGACCGGGCGCACCGGCGGCCGGACGGGGTGAGTGACGCCACGGTCGAGGCGCTGGGCAAGCTCGGCGAGGCCCTGGAGTGCGTGGAGCGGGCCCGCGGCCACCTCTACGAGCTGCACCAGCTCATCGGCCACGCCGACCTGACGCTGGACGAGGCGATGGAGCTGTTCCGGACCGCCGGCCACCCGGAGACCGCCGAGCGGATCGACCGCGACCTGCGGGGTCGCAACGTCATCGCCGGGCGGTGGACCTTCCAGCTCGTCGAGGAGTTCGACGACGGCTACTACGCGCTCTTCCGGGAGGTGGACCGGCGGGCCCGCGACGAGTTGGCCGGGGGCCGCCGGCACCTCTACGAGGCGGAGATGAAGGAGCGACGCCGCAGTCGGGGCCGCCCGGGGCACGAGGCGCGCCCCGCCGAGCGGTGATCAGTCGGAGGAGCGGGCCTGGGCCGGGCGCCGCCGGGCGCCGTCGTCGGCGATGATCACGGTCGCGACCATCAGCGCCACCACCACGCTGAACAACCAGGAGCTGTCGTCGCTGAACTTCGCTGCCACGGGAGCCTGGACGGCGGCGAGCACGAAGCCCAGCCAGGCGAGGCGGCGCTGACGAGTGGAGAGGAAAGAGGAACCCTGATCCATCCCGAAAGTCTTACGTGCGACCGGGGAAGTGCCGTCAGCCGTTCGGCCGATTCTGGATGGGCTGTCCGCTTTCTCGACCGGCCGTACCGTAATTTTTGTCGTTTCGGCCGATGCGGCGCTTTCCGGTTCCGGGCATGCTTCGGCACCCGGAACCGGATGTCTCAGATGGTGTCCGGACCGGTGCGGCCGGTGGTCGACGGCCGGTACGCCCGGTCCGCGTCGGTCATCTCCCGGCGCTCGGCCTCCGGTCCGGCGCCCCGGTCCACCGCCTCCGGGCCGTGGCCGAACGCGGCCTCCTCGCCGGCGTCGTTGCCGGTGGCGTCGTCGGCCTGGCCGTCCAGGGTCGAGCGGGCGATCGCCTGGTCCAGCTCGTGCAGGGGAGTGCGGTCCTCGTCGCGCCACACGTGGCTGTCGTTGTCGGTCATTCCCCTGCGGTACCCGGGCCGGATGATCGCAAACGGCCGCCGGTGATCCGGCGGCCGTCGTGCGTCGGTACGGGGGTGCGCGAACTCAAGGGGTCGGTCGGTCCACGGAACCGCGCCAGGCGCCGGTCTCCTGACCGCGCCGCTCGATGAACTGCTTGAACCGCTCCAGGTCGCCCTTGGCCCGGCGGTCGACCACGCCCAGCTTGTCGCCGGCCTGCTCGACCACGCCGTGCGGCTCGAACTCCATCTGCAGCGTGACCCGGGTGTGCCCCTCGTCGAGCCGGTGGAACGTCACCACGCCGGACTGCTGGGTGCCGCCGGTGGACTTCCAGGCCACCCGCTCGTCCGGGAGCTGCTCGGTGATCTCCGCGTCGAACTCGCGCTTCACGCCCGCGATCTCCACGGTCCAGTGCGTCATCCGGTCGGAGAGCTGCCGGACCTCCTGCACGCCCTCCATGAAGTGCGGAAACTCCTCGAACTGGGTCCACTGGTCGTACGCGGTCCGGATCGGGACGTCCACGTCCACGTGCTCCACGACGCCGCTCATGTCGGTGTTCCTCCTGTTCCGCCGGTGGCCGGTCCGCTCACCAGCGCGTCGTCTCGTTCCGGTGCCCGAGCGCGGCCCACACCTCGGAGACCGTCTGGTAACGGGTGCCGTCCGGCAGGCCCTCCAGGGCGGCGACGATGTCCGCCGGCGCCTCGTTCTCCCGCGCGTTGGCCACCAGCGCGTCCCGGTCACCGGGCAGGGCGGTCATCGTGATGAACCGGCCGAGGCGGCTGCGCGCCTCCACGTCCTCCGAACTCATCCCCTGCGGGGAGCCGGTGCGCAGGTCGCCGGCCGGCGCCGTGGTGGCCTCCGGCTGGTCCTCGCCGGCCGGCTCCGGCTGGCGGAACTCGTCGACCCGGGAGCCGCCGGCACCCGGGCCCTGGACCAGGCCGCTGACCTCGCTGCTCATCTGGTCGTCGACCCTCGGCGAGTGCTTGCTGCTGCCACGTTCCATGCCTTGGGAGATGCCCCGGGGAACCGCCGGTAAACCGGTCAGGAGTCCGCCGGGGAGCGGGGCGGCAGCACCGGCTCGTCCGGGTGCTCGACGCCGGCCTGCATCGCCCGGCCCCGCTGCAACTCCGCGTTGACCTGCACGCCGAGCATCAGCGCGCAGTTCGACAGGTAGAGCCAGACCAGGAACGCGATGACCGCGCCGAGGCTGCCGTACGTCACGTCGTACGAGGCGAAGTTGGCCACGTAGAGACCGAAGCCGAAGGACGCCACCACCCAGGCCACCAGCGCCAGCGCGCCGCCCGGGGTGAGCCAGCGGAAACGCGGCTGCCGCACGTTCGGCGCGATCCAGAACAGCAGCGACAGCAACGTCATCGCGACCAGCGCGAGCACCGGCCACTTCGCCACCGACCAGGTGGTGCGGGCCAGCCCGCCCGCGTTCAGCCGGTCGCCCACCGCGTCGGTGACCGGGCCGCTGACGATCAGCGCGGTGGCGACCACCGCGAGCAGCAGCAGGGTCACCGCGGCCATGCCGATCTGCAACGGGCGCAGGCGGTAGAACGGCCGCCCCTCCTCGACCCCGTAGATCGCGTTGGAGGCCCGGGTGAACGCGCCGATGAACCCGGAGGCCGACCAGAGCGCGCCGAGCAGACCGAAGCTCAGCAGCGCCTTCGCCGGCCCCTGCTGCTCGACCACGTTGCGCACCACGCTCACGAAGGCGTCGTTGCCGACCACCGACCCGGCGCCGATCTCCCGGGCCAGGTCGATCACCGTGTCCACCGTGCGGGGGCCGTCGGAGACCAGGCCGACCAGGGCGACCACCACGACGGTGGACGGGAAGAGCGCCAGCACCCCGTAGTAGGTGAGCGCGGCGGCCCAGTCGGCGCAGTTGTCCTTGACGAAGCCCTGACCGCTGCGCACGAGCACCCCCCGCCAGGTGCGCCAGTTGAGCTGGCGCATCCGCCGGGGGAACCGGGGCCGGGTCCGACCGTCGACCGCGGGTGGTGTCGTCGCCGTCATGACCGCCTCCTCCACGCGCCGGGTGCGCCACCGGGGCGTGGCCGGGCGGTACCCCACGGCGGAAATCGACAAACCGCGCACCGGTTTGCCCCGGGAGCGGGCGGGAACGACAACTGACACCCGATCGAGACGGAGGTGGACGAGATGCCCGGGCGCGAGGTGCTCCCCAGCACGTTGAAACGTTCCCCGGCCAAGGCGCAGCGGACCTGGGAGAAGACGCACGACTCGGCGGTCGAGACGTACGGCGAGGGCGAGCGCGCGCACCGCGCCGCCTTCGCCGCGGTCAAGCACGGCTACGAGAAGGTCGGCGACCACTGGGAGGCCAAGGGTCGCAAGGGGCCGAGCGACAGGCAGGCGGCCGGCGGCGGACCGGCGCGACGCGCGCCGACCGCGGGCGGCGTCGACGCCAACGCCACCAAGGACCACCTGATGGAGGTGGCGAAGAAGCTGGACGTGCGGGGCCGCTCCCGGATGACCAAGCCGGAGCTGGTGAAGGCGATCGAGAAGGCGAACGACAACGCCACCCGCAAGGCCCGCGGCGGTCGCTGACCCGCGACGGTACGACGACGAGCCCGGGACCGTCACGGTCCCGGGCTCGTGTGCGTCTCACCAGTGGCCGCCGCCCGGCGCCTCCAGGTGCACCGCCTTCACGGTGCGGAACTCGTCGAGCAGCTCCGGGCCGTACCCGAAGCCCTGGCCGCTGCCCCGGCGTGGCTGCGCGGCCCCGCCCGGCGCGCCGCCGAACACGGAGTTGATCTTCACGGTCCCGACCGGCAGCTCCCGCCAGGCCCGCTGGGCGTGACTCATCGAGCCGGTCAGCACGGTGGCGGCCAGGCCGTAGGGGGAGTCGGCGGCGCAGCGCAGGCCCTCGTCGAACGAGTCGACCACCACCACCGGGGCGACCGGGCCGAACGTCTCCTCGCGCACCAGCACCATCTCGTGGCGGCAGCCCTCGACCACGGTGGCCGGGTAGAACGCGCCCGGCCCGTCCGGCAGCGCGCCGCCGGCGCGTACCCGGGCGCCCTGCGCCACCGCGGCGGTGACCTGCCCGTGCACGTGGTCCCGGTGCCGCCGGTCGACCAGCGGACCGAGCTGCGTGTCCGGGTCGGCGCCGGCGCCGACGACGAGCGCCTCGGCGCGGGCCACCAGCGCGTCGACGAAGTCCCCGGCGACGTCGCGGTGCACGTAGACGCGCTCCACCGCGACGCAGATCTGCCCGGCGTTGGCGAAGCAGCCGGTCGCCGCCTGCTCGGCCGCCCAGACCGGGTCGACGCCGGCATCCACCAGCAGCGGGTCGCTGCCGCCGTTCTCCAGCAGCACCTTCGCGCCGGTGCGGGCGCCGGCGACGGCGATCGCCCGGCCGGTGGCGGTGGAACCGACGTGCGCCACCACGTCCAGCCCGTCCTGACCGGCCAGCGCCGCGCCCACCTCGCCACCGCCGGTCAGCAGCGACAGCACACCGGCCGGCAACGCCGAGTCCAGCGCCCGGGCCAGCAGCCAGCCGGTGGCCGGGGCGCGTTCGCTCGGCTTGTGCAGCACCACGTTGCCGGTCACCAGCGCCGCGCCGAGCAGGCCGCAGGAGACCGCCACCGGGTCGTTCCACGGGGTGATCGCGGCGACCACCCCGCGCGGCTCGGGCGTCATGAAGTCCAGCGCGTCGTGGCCGCCGTGCAACGTCCGGCCGCCGCGCACCGGGGCCAGTTCGGCGTACTGCCGCAGCGTGCCCACGCCCGCCGCCACGCCGCCCCGGGCGTCGTCGAGCGGCTTGCCCATCTCCGCGGTGGTCGCCCGGGCCAGCTCCTCGGCGGCGGCCTCGACCGCGTCCGCCGCCCGGTGCAGCGCCGCGGCCCGCTCCGCCGGGGCGGTCGCCGCCCATTCCGCCGCCGCCTCCCGGGCCGCCTCCACCGCCTTGGCCACCTCGTCCGCGGTGGCGACCGGCGCCCGGGTGACGGGCGTCCCGTCGGCCGGGTCGTGCACGACCAGTTCGCCGCCCTCGCCCCCGGCGCCCCACACCCCACCCATGAGCTGCGCAACCGTGTACATGCCCGTGCTTGCCCCGGTTCGAGCGAGGCAAACGCGTTTCGCCCGGTGAGCGGCCGGGTAGGCGGATCGGATGATTTCCACCGCCGACGCGGTCGTCATCGGGGCCGGGCACAACGGGCTGGTGGCGGCGAACCTGCTGGCCGACGCGGGGTGGGACGTGCTCGTGCTGGAGGCCACCGGGGCGCCGGGCGGGGCGGTGCGCTCCGCGCAGGTGACCGCGCCGGGCTACCTCAGCGACCTCTACAGCTCCTTCTATCCGCTCGGCTTCGCCTCCCCGGTGCTGAACGGCCTGCGCCTGGAACGGCACGGCCTGTCCTGGACGCACGCGTCCGACGTGCTGGCCCACCTGCTGCCGGACGGTCGCGCCGCGGTGGTCAACCGTGACCTGGACGTCACCGCCGCGTCGCTGGAGGCGTTCGCCCCGGGCGACGGGGAGCGCTGGCGGCACGCGTACGCGGACTGGATCCAGGTGGCCGAGCCGATGCTGGACGCCATCACCAGCCCGTTCCCGCCGGTCCGTGGCGGGCTGGGCCTGCTGCGGAGGCTCCGGGTGGCCGGCGCGCTGCGGCTGGCCCGCCGGCTGGTGCTTCCGGTGCGCAAGCTCGGCGCCGAACTCTTCGACGGCGAGGGCGGGCCGGCGTTGCTGGCCGGCTGCGCCCTGCACACCGACCTGTCCCCGGAGGAGGCCGGCTCCGGGGTGTACGGCTGGCTGCTCGCCATGCTCGGCCAGCAGGTCGGCTGGCCGGTGCCGGTGGGCGGCGCGCAGCGGATCACCGACGCGCTGGTGGCCCGGCTGGTCGAGCGCGGCGGCCGGATCGAGTACGAGGCCCGGGTCGAGCGGGTGCTCACCGCCCGGGGCCGCGCCATGGGCGTACGGACCGCTGACGGCACCGACTGGCGGGCCCGCCGGGCGGTGCTCGCCGACGTTCCCGCCCCGGCGCTCTACCTCGACCTGGTCGGCGCTCACGTGTTGCCGCCCCGGCTGGTCGAGGACCTGGCGCACTTCCGGTGGGACGGCTCCACGCTCAAGGTCGACTGGGCGCTGTCGGCGCCGATGCCGTGGCGCAACCGCGACCTGGCCGGCGCCGGCACCGTGCACCTCGGCGCGGACCTCGACGGCCTCACCACGTACGCGGCGGCGCTGGCCCGGGGCGAGGTGCCGCGTGACCCGTTCCTGCTGGTCGGGCAGATGACGGTGGCCGACCCGAGCCACTCGCCGCCGGGCACCGAGTCGCTCTGGTCCTACACCCACCTGCCGTTCCGCCGGCACTGGCGGGCCGAGGACGTCGCCGGGCACGTGGAGCGGATGGAGGAGGTGCTGGAGGCCGCCGCGCCGGGCTTCCGCGCGTCGGTCGTCGGGCGGCACGTGGCCGGTCCGGCCGACCTCGAGGCCGCCGAGCCGAGCCTGGTGGGCGGCGCATTGGGCGGCGGCACCGCGGCGGCCTACCAGCAGTTGTTCCTGCGGCCGATCCCCGGTCTGGGCCGTGCCGACACCCCGGTGGACCGGCTCTACCTGGCCAGCGCCTCGGCCCACCCGGGCGGTGGCGTGCACGGCGCGCCGGGCGCGAACGCCGCCCGCGCCGCGCTGGCCCGCGACCGGGCGCTCACCGGCGAGATGTACGCCCGCGCCGTCGCCGCCGCCCACCGCGCCGTCTACCCCTGACGCGCCGAGGTCTGGGCTCGGTGCCCGGCCACCTGCCCGCGCAGCACCGTCTGTCGCCGCTGTCGCCGCCGCTGGCGTGTGCCGGCCCGCCGTCGGCTTCGACGGCGGGCCGCCGCGCGGCGGACGGCGACCACGGCGGACGACCGGTGCCGGTTACCCGGCCTCCAGGGGGAAGGCGATGCGCACGGGTGCCCGGCAATCGCCGCAACCCGGTAGCTCAGGGTGACTGCCCGCCGTGCCGGAGGTAGACCTCCTCGCCGCCTTTGCTCTGCAGCCATGGACGCAGCGGTAACTCAGGGTGCCGACGGCCCGGCTGGCCGCCCGATGGCCGATTTTCGTCGTCGCAGCTCAGGTTGGTGCTGCGCCGATGGCTGCAGAGCAAAGGCGGCGGCGGGGGTGAAGCCGGGCGGAACGCAAAATCACGCTGCGTCAGAATGACGCAGCGTGATGAGTGCGACGGGTGGCCGTGGCCTGGGTCAGGAGTCGAGGTTGCGGTGCCGGGTGCGCAGCTTGAACGGCATCAGCGCACTCTCGATCTTGGTGGCGGTGGTCATCTTCGAGTCGCCGTCGCGGCGCTCCTCGAAGCGGATCGGCACCTCCAGGATGGTGTGGCCCAGCTTGGTGGCGAGGTAGTGCATCTCCACCTGGAAGCTGTAGCCGTTGGACTGCACCCGGTCCAGCCCGATGTCGCGCAGGGCGTCGGCGCGCCAGATCTTGAAGCCGGCGGTCAGGTCGCGGATCCGCACCCGCAGCAGCGTGTGCACGTAGAGGTTGGCCCAGCCGCTGAGCGCACGGCGGTAGAGCGGCCAGTTCTCGTCCAGCTCCCCGCCGGGCACGTAGCGGGAGCCGATGACCACGGACGCCTGGGTGGAGAGCAGGGCGCCGAGCATGCCGGGCAGCGCCTCCGGCGGGTGCGACAGGTCGGCGTCCATCTGGGCGACGAACTCCGCGCCGTCCTCGATCGCGCGGCCGATGCCGTCCACGTACGCCCGGCCGAGGCCCTCCTTGCCGGGGCGGTGCACCACCAGCACCCGGTCCGGGTGCTCGATGGCCAGCTTGTCGGCGACCTCGCCGGTGCCGTCGGGGGAGTTGTCGTCCGCGACGAGCACCTTCAACCCCGGCAGCGGCAGCGCGAGGAGGCGCTCGACCACCACCGGGAGGTTGCCCGCCTCGTTGTAGGTCGGAACGACGACGGTCAGGCGCGCGTCCGCCCACGGGGAGGGCAACTGCACGGGTTGGATCATCACGGACTTCCTCGGTCGGCCGACAGGTTCACCTGAGAGGGTAGCCAGTCCGCTTCGCAGGGTTCGCAGTGACGCCCCGGGAGCGGCCCACTCACCGGTCCGGCTGCTGTCGGGTCGCGATGTCCGACAGCCGGGCCAGCGTCTCCTTGTTACGCAGATGCAGCACCAGGTCGTTCAGCTTGGTGCGGACCCAGCGCAGCGGTCCGGCCGCGAAGTCCTCGCCGATGGTCACCCGGGTCCGGCCGTCCGGCAGCCGTTCCAGGACGAACGCCACGATCGCCTCGCCGGCCGGCCAGAGCCCGGCGCGCAGCACGAGTCGCTCCGGCGCCCGGCACTCCAGCACGGTGGAGGCGTCCTGGAGCGAGAGCGGCCACGGACCGGCCCGATGGTGCAGCCGGCTGCCCACCCGCGGCCAGGCGTCGTCCACGTCGCGCACGTGCGCGGTGCCCACCACCCAGTCGCTGTAGGTCCACCCGTCGGCCAGCACCTCGAAGACCCGCTCCGGGGACGCGTCGATCACTTTCTCCACAACCGCCACGAAAGTTCGGTACCCCGCCGAGGCTCCCGCTAACAACGGCCGGGTTAGCTTCTCCGGGTCGGCGGGTATCCGAAGTTGACGTTTACTCCTCGGGGGGTCGGGAACCCGCCGCCCGTGCGACGGGACCACGAGCGGGATCAGTGCAGGTCAGCCGGGGTTTACCCGGTTGGCGGCGTCCCGCGCGGCCTGTACGAGGCGGTGCTGCTCGACCGGGACGGCACGCTGGTGGAGGACGTCCCCTACAACGGCGACCCGGAGAAGGTCCGGCCGGTGCCGGGCGCCCGGGAGGCGCTGGACCGGCTGCGCGCGGCCGGGCTGCGGCTGGCCGTGGTGACCAACCAGTCCGGGCTGGCCCGCGGCTGTTTCACCGCGCACGACCTGCGCCGGGTCAACGCCCGGGTGGAGGAGCTGCTCGGACCGTTCGACAACTGGCAGATCTGCCCGCACGCGGAGCCGGACCGGTGCGCCTGCCGCAAGCCGGCCCCGGGCATGGTGCACGCCGCCGCCCGGGCGCTCGGCACCACGGCGAGCCGCTGCGTGCTGGTCGGCGACATCGGCGCCGACATGGCCGCCGCCGCGGCGGCCGGCGCCGCCGCCGTCATGGTGCCCACGCCGGCCACCCGCGACGCCGAGGTGGCCGCCGCGCCGACCGTCGCCGCCGACCTGCCCGACGCGGTCGACACCATCCTGGCCCGGATGCGGCTGGTGGAGGGGCCGCGGACCGCCCGTCGACCCGGCCGGGGCACGGTGCTCGTGGTACGCAGCGACGCGGCCGGCGACGTGCTGGTCACCGGCCCCGGGATCCGGGCCGTCGCGGCCGGCGCGGACCGGGTCGTGCTGCTCTGCGGCCCCCGCGGCCGTGCCGCCGCCGACCTGCTGCCCGGTGTCGACGAGATCATCGAATGCCCGCTGCCCTGGATCGACGCCCCCGCCCCGCCGGTCGACCCGCACGACATGCGCGCCCTCACCGAGCGGCTCGCCGCCGTGCGCGCCGACGAGGCGGTCGTCTTCACCTCGTTCCACCAGTCACCGTTGCCGCTGGCCCTGCTGCTCCGGCTCGCCGGCGTACCCCGGATCAGCGCCATCAGCGACGACTACCCCGGCGCCCTGCTCGACACCCGCCACCGCGTTCCCGTCGGCGTACCCGAACCCGAGCGCGCCCTCTCCCTCGCCGCCGCCGCCGGCTATCCGCTGCCGCCCGACGACGAGCCGGGGCTACGACTGCGCACCGACCGCCTGCCGCCGGTCCCGGCCGCCGCCGGACCGCCCGGCTACGTGGTGCTGCACCCGGGGTCCTCGGTGGAGACCCGCGCCTGCCCGGTCGAGCTGGCCACCCGGGTGGTCCGGGTGCTCTCCGCCGCCGGCCACCGGGTGGTGGTCACCGGCGGGCCGGACGAGCGCGAGCTGACCGCCCGGGTCGCCGCCGCGGGCGGCACCGACCTGGGTGGACGGACCGGGCTGGACGAGCTGGCGGCGGTGATCGCCCGGGCCGGGGCGCTGGTGGTCGGCAACACCGGCCCGGCGCACCTGGCCGCCGCGCTGGGCGTGCCGGTGGTCAGCCTGTTCGCCCCCACCGTCCCGTTCGGCCAGTGGGGGCCCTACCGGGTGCCCACGGTCCGCCTCGGCGACGCCGCCGCGCCCTGCCGGGACACCCGCGCCACCACCTGCCCGGTGCCCGGCCATCCGTGCCTGTCCGCGGTGGAACCGGGCCGGGTGCTGGAGGCGTTGCGACTGCTCGGGGTGGCCGCATGAACATCCTGCTCTGGCACGTGCACGGCTCCTGGACGACGTCCTTCGTGCACGGCAAACACCGCTACCTGGTGCCGGTCACCCCGGACCGGGGTCCGTACGGCCTGGGGCGGGCGCGCACCTACCCGTGGCCGGACAACGCCGTCGAGGTGACCCCGCAGGACCTGGCCCGCGCCGACGTCGACCTGGTGATCCTGCAACGACCCGAGGAGTTCGACCTGGCCGGCGAGTGGCTGGGCCGCCGGGTGGGCCGGGACGTGCCGGCGATCTACGTCGAGCACAACACCCCCAAGGGCGAGGTGCCGAACACCCGCCACCCGATGGCCGACCGTGACGACCTGCTCCTCACCCACGTCACGCACTTCAACGAGCTGTTCTGGGACAACGGCGGCACCCGCACCACCGTGGTGGAACACGGCGTGGTCGCCCCGGCGGTCGAGTGGACCGGCGAACTGGACCGCCTGGCCGTGGTCGTCAACGAGCCGGTACGCCGCTGGCGGGTCACCGGCACTGACCTGCTCGCCCGGTTCGCCGCGGTGGCCCCGCTGGACGTCTACGGCATGAAGGTGGCCGGGCTCGCCGCCCACCTGGGGTTGCCCGAGGAGCGGCTGACCAGCCACGACGACGTACCCCAGCACGCCATGCACGCCGAGCTGGGCAGGCGGCGCGCCTACCTGCACCTGTGCCGGTGGACGTCGCTCGGGCTCAGCCTCGTCGAGGCGATGACCATCGGCATGCCGGTCGTCGCGCTCGCCACCACCGAGGCGGTGGAGGCGGTGCCACCCGCCGCCGGCGCGCTCTCCACCCGGGTCGACGTGCTGGTCGAGGCCGCCCGGGGTCTGCTGGACGACCCGGCGGCCGCCCGCCGGGCGGGCGCCGCGGCCCGGACCGCCGCCCGCGACCGCTACGGCCTGGAGCGTTTCCTCGCCGACTGGGACCGGCTGCTGGAGGAGGAAGTATGCGCATCGCGATGATCTCGGAACACGCCAGCCCGCTCGCCGTCCTCGGCGGGGAGGACGCCGGTGGCCAGAACACGCATGTCGCCGAGCTCTCCGCCGCGCTCGCGGCCGCCGGCCACGACGTCCGGGTCTACACCCGCCTCGACGCGGTGGACCTGCCGGTGACCGTGCACACCGCCGACGGCTACCAGGTGGTGCACGTGCCCGCCGGCCCCGCCGAGCCGGTGGCCAAGGACGACCTGCTGCCGTACATGCCGGCGTTCTCCGACTGGCTGGCCGACCGGTGGCGCGCCGGTGACTGGCAGCCCGAGGTGGTGCACGCGCACTTCTGGATGAGCGGCCTGGCCGGGCTCGCCGCGGCCCGGCGCAGCGGCGTGCCGGTGGTGCAGACCTACCACGCGCTCGGCACGGTCAAGCGCCGCCACCAGGGTGCCCAGGACACCAGCCCGCCGGGCCGCATCGACCACGAGCGGGAGCTGGGCCGCTCGGTGGACCGGGTGGTCGCCCAGTGCCAGGACGAGGTCGCCGAGCTGGTCCGGCTCGGCGTGCCGCGATCCCGGATGACGGTCGTGCCGTCGGGGGTGAACCTGTCCACGTTCGGCCCGCTGGGCCCGGCCGCCGACTCCGACGGCGGCCGGGCCCGCATCCTCACCGTCGGCCGGCTGGTCGAGCGCAAGGGCTTCCAGGACGTCATCCGGGCCGTCGCCGCGGTGCCGGACGCCGAGTGCGTGGTGGTCGGCGGGCCACCGGCCGGGCTGCTGGAGACCGACCCGTACGCGCTGCGGCTGCGCGCGCTCGCGCGTTCGCTCGGCATCGCCGACCGGGTACGCCTCGTCGGCGCGGTGCCCCGCGAGGAGATGGCCCGCTGGTACCGCTCGGCGGACGTGCTGGTCGCCGCGCCGTGGTACGAGCCGTTCGGGCTCACCCCGCTGGAGGCGATGGCCTGCGGCGTCCCGGTGGTGGCGACCGCGGTCGGCGGGCTCACCGACACGGTGGTGCACGGACGCACCGGCGACCTGGTGCCGGCCCGCGAACCGGCGGCGCTCGGCGCGGCGATCCGCGGCCTGCTCGGCGACCGGATCCGCCGCTTCGCCTACGCCACCGCGGCGCTGGAGCGGGCCCGCACCCACTACTCCTGGGCCACCGCGGCGGAGCGGCTCGGCGAGCTCTACGGCGAGGTGGCCACCGTGGGCCGGCCCACCCGGGTGGTCGCCTGATGGCGGCCGCACCCCACGGCGGTCCGACGGTGCTGGCGGACCACCTGACCCGGCTGGCCGCCGCCCTGCTGCCGCTGCGCCAGGTGGAGCCCCTGCTGGCCCGCTGGGGCGGTGACCTGGCGCACCGGCTCGCCACCGGCGGGCGGCTGCTGGTGGCCGGCAACGGCGGCAGCGCCGCCGAGGCCCAGCACCTCAGCGCCGAACTCGTCGGCAAGCTCCGCGACGACCGCCAGCCGCTGTCCGCCATCGCCCTGCACGCCGACACCAGCGCGCTCACCGCCATCGGCAACGACTACGGGTACGACGACATCTTCGCCCGCCAGGTCCGCGCCCACGGTCGACCCGACGACCTCCTGCTGCTCATGTCGACCAGCGGCACCAGTCCCAACCTCCTCACCGCCGCCCACGCCGCCCACGCCACCGGCCTGCGCACCTGGGCCTTCACCGGCCCCGCCCCCAACCCCCTCGCCGACCTCTGCCACGACGCCCTCACCGTCGACTCACCCGACAGCCAGGTCGTCCAGGAACTCCACCTGGTCGCCGTGCACGTGCTCTGCGAGTACGTCGACGCGGCGCTGCCGGCGGCGCTCGCCGCCCGCGCCCCGGCCGGCGGCGTGCGGACCGGTGTCGAGGTGGTGCTCGGCGACCCGGATCCGGAGGTGCAGACCCGATGAGGAGGTCGAGCATGGCGGGACCCGTGGTGGTGCTCGGTGACACGTTGCTGGACCGGGACGTCGAGGGGCTGGTGAACCGGCTCTGCCCGGACTCCCCGGTGCCGGTGCTCGACGAGACCACATCCGTCGACCGCCCCGGTGGCGCCGGGCTGGCCGCGGTCTTCGCGGCCGCGCAGGGCGCCGAGGTCGCGCTGGTCACCGCCGTCGCCGACGACGCCGGCGGCGCGCGCCTCGGCACCCTGCTCGCCGCCGCCGGGGTGCAGTTGTACGCGCTGCCGCTGGCCGGCGCCACCCCGGAGAAGATCCGGCTGCGGGTGCGCGGGCGGGTGCTGCTGCGCCACGACCGGGGCGGCGCGACGGGCGTGCCCGGTGAGCCGAGCGAGGCGGTGCTGCGGCTGCTCGCCGGCGCGTCCGCGGTGCTGGTCAGCGACTACGGGCGGGGCGTCGCCGGCCAGGGGGCGCTGCGCGCCGCGCTGGCCGCCACCCGCGCACCGGTGGTGTGGGACCCGCACCCGCGCGGCCCGGCGGCGGTTCCCGGCGTGCACCTGGCCACCCCGAACGAGCCGGAGGCCCGTGAGCTGGCGAAGACACCGCCGGGTGGGTCCCGGCTGGCGAACGCCTCACGCAGCGCCCAGGCGTTGCGCCGGCGCTGGCAGGCCGGCGCGGTCGTGGTGACGCTGGGCGGGGACGGCGCGTTGCTCTGCCACGCCGGCTCGACCCCGCTGGTGGTGCCGGCGCCGGCCGCCGAGGGGGACACCTGCGGCGCCGGGGACCGGTTCGCCGCCGCCGCCACGCTGGCGCTGGCCCGGGGCGCGCTGGTGTCCGAGGCGGTCCAGGAGGCGGTCACCGAGGCGTCCGCGTACGTGGCCGGCGGGGGAGTGGCCACCGCGTTGCCGGCGCCGCCGGTGGCCGTCGCCCCGGCCGTGGTCACCGCCGGCGGGGACCGGATCGGCGCCCACGCCGCCGGTGAGGTGGTGGCCCGGGTACGCGCGTCCGGCGGCACCGTGGTGGCCACCGGCGGCTGCTTCGACCTGCTGCACGCCGGGCACGTGGCGACTCTCCAAGCGGCCCGCCTGCTCGGCGACTGCGTGGTCGTCTGCCTCAACTCCGACGCCTCGGTGGCCGGGCTGAAGGGGCCGGAGCGGCCGGTCGTGCCGCAGGGCGACCGGAGCCGGCTGCTCGCCGCGCTCGGCTGCGTCGACGCGGTGCTGGTCTTCGACGAGCCGACGCCGCACGCGGCGCTGTCCTGGCTGCGCCCGGACATCTGGGTCAAGGGCGGCGACTACGCCAGCGGCGGCGGCGCCCAGACGCTGCCCGAGTCGGAGATCCTGGCCCGCTGGGGTGGGCACACGGTGGTCGTGCCGTACCTGGACGGGCGGTCCACCACCGACATGATCGCGGCGGCCCGCGCCGGCTGGCGGGCCGGCACGGTGGCCCCGGCCGGAACCGTCCGGGAGCCGGTCGTCCGGTCCACGGCGAAGGGAGCACGATGAACATGAGCGCCGACGCGCCCGGCACCGGGCGCACCGTGCTGGTCACCGGCGGATCCAGCGGTCTCGGCGCGGCGGTGGTCGCCGCGGTCGCCGCCGCCGGCGGCCGTCCCCTCGTGCTGGACCGGCAGCCGCCCGCCGGCGGGGTGCCCTGGGTCGAGTGCGACCTGGCCGACACCCGCGCCGCCGAGGCCGCCACCCGGGACCTCGCGGAACGCGCCGGTGGGCTGGACGCCGTGGTCACCGCCGCCGGCATGGACGTGCCGGGCAAGCTGGCCGACGTGCCGGCGCAGACCTGGGAGCGGATCGTCACGGTGGACCTGCTCGCCACCGCGGCGGTGATCCGGGCCGCGCTGCCCTATCTGGAGGAGTCGCGGGGCACCGTGGTCACCGTCGCCTCCACGCTCGGCGTCAAGGCGGTGGGCGACGCGACCGCGTACTGCGCGGCGAAGTTCGGGGTGGTCGGCTTCACCCGGGCGCTCGCCGCCGAACTGGCCGGCGCGGTCGGGGTGACCCTGCTCGTCCCCGGTGGCATGCGGACCGCGTTCTTCGACCAGCGGGACGCGCAGTACCGGCCCGGGCCGGACGCGGTGCTCAACGAACCGGCCGACACCGCCGCCGCGGTGATGTTCGCGCTCTCCCAGCCGGCCGGTTGCGCGGTCCGCGAGATGGTGGTCTGCGCCGAGCAGGAGTCCTCGTACCCGTGATCCTGGTGTTGCGCGCGCTCGGGGTCGGCGACCTGGCCACCGTGGTCCCGGCGCTGCGCGGCCTGCGCGCCGGGCTGCCCGGGCGGGAGCTGGTGCTCGCCGCACCGGCCTGGCTGGCGCCGCTGGCGGAGCTGACCGGGGCGGTCGACCGGGTGCTGGACACCACCGGACCGGAGCGGATCGGGTGGACCGGGCCGCCGCCGGAGCTGGCGGTGAACCTGCACGGCCGGGGACCCGAGTCGCACCGGGCGCTGGCCGCCACCGGCGCGGGGCGGCTGCTGGCCTACCGCAACCCGTCGGCCGGGCACCTCGACGGGCCGGCGTGGGACGGCGACGAGCACGAGGTCCGCCGCTGGTGCCGGCTGCTGCACGCGTACGGCCTGCCGGCCGACCCGGGTGACCTGGCGCTGCGCCGGCCGGCGCCGGCCGGCGTACCGGTGGGGGCGACGGTGCTGCACGCGGGTGGCAAGGTGCCGGCGAAGCGCTGGCCGGCGGACCGTTTCGCCGCGGTGGCCCGGGCGCTGGCCGCGCGCGGGCACCGGGTGGTGTTCACCGGCTCGGCGGACGAGCGGGCGCTGGCCGCGCGGGTGGCCGCCGACGCCGGGTTGCCGCCGTCGGCGGTGCTGGCCGGTCGCACCGGCCTGGCCGAGCTGGCCGCGCTGGTCGCCGACGCGCGCGTGGTGGTCAGCGGCGACACCGGCGTGGCCCACCTTGCCACCGGTTACGGCACCGCCTCGGTGGTGCTGTTCGGGCCGGTGCCGGCGGCGCACTGGGGTCCGCCGGTCGACCGGCCCCGGCACCGGGTGCTCGGCACCAGCGAACCTGTCGGATCCGACCGTGATTCGACCGGTTCGCGCGGGGTAGGAACGCACCCGAATCTGGATGCCATCGGGATCGACGAGGTGGTGGCGGCGGTGGCCGAGGTGGAACGGGTGTCCGGTGCGGTTGCGGCGTAGTGACCCGGGCCGGCCGGGGTACGCCCGCCGGCGACGCGGCAAGGGCTGGCTCTTCCTGGACGCGCGGGGCGAGCCGGTCCGTGACCCGGACGAGCTGGCGCGCCTGCGCGAGCTGGTCGTCCCGCCCGCCTGGCGGGACGTGTGGATCTCGCCGTACCCGAACGGGCACATCCAGGCCACCGGCGTCGACGCGGCCGGGCGCAAGCAGTACGTCTACCACCCGCAGTGGCGCCGCAAGCGCGACGAGGCCAAGTTCGACCACGTGCTGGAGGTGGCGCACCGGCTGCCGGCGCTGCGCGACCGGGTGGCGCACGACCTGGCGCTGCGCGGGCTGCGCCGGGAGCGGGTGCTGGCCACCGTGGCGCGGCTGCTCGACATGGGCGCGTTCCGGGTCGGCAGCGACCAGTACGCCACCGGCGACGACCCCACCTTCGGGGTGGCCACGCTGCGCCCCGAGCACGCCCGGTCGCGCGGCGGGTGCGTGGTCTTCGATTTCCCGGCCAAGGGTGGCATCGCGCAGGTGCGCCGGATCGAGGACGCCGAGCTGTGCCAGGTGCTGGTGAACCTGCGCCGGCGGCGGCGCGCGCAGGAGCGGCTGTTCGGCTACTGGGACGGGCGGGCCTGGCGCGACGTGCGCAGCGACGAGGTGAACGACTACCTGCGCGACGCCAGCGGCGGGGAGATGACCGCGAAGGACTTCCGCACCTGGCACGCCACCGTGCTGGCGGCCGCGGAGCTGGCCTCGGTCGGCCCGCAGCGCTCCGCCACCGCCCGCCGGCGGGCCGTGGCGGCGGTGATGCGCTCGGTGGCCGAACTGCTCGGCAACACGCCCACGGTGGCCCGGACGTCCTACGTGGACCCGCGCGTGGTCGACCTCTACCACGACGGGGTGCTGGCGCCGGTGCGCCCGGAGATGCCGCGCGAGGCGGTGGAGAAGTTCGTGTTGACGCTGCTGGAGGAGGAGGCCGACTGACCCGACCGGCCCCGTCGGTCCTGGGGGGAAGCGGCGGGGCCGGAGACCGGGGTCGTGCGTCGCCGGGAGGCCACCGGGGCGGGCCACCCGCGGCTGGACAGCCGCGGGCGCCACGCCACGGCCCCCCGTTACCGGTGGGCCACCGCCGAGGTGCCGACGCCGGCCCGGGTTCAGTCTGTACGCGCCGGGTTGACTTCGGATGCCGCGCTGTTGACGATCCGTGCCCGTTCCAGGTGCCGGGTCCGGTACGCCTGCGGCGTCTCCGCCTGCGCGGCCCGGAAGGCGCGGGAGAAGTGGGCCTTGTCCCGGAAGCCCCAGCGGCCGGCGATGAGCTGGATCGGGCGGCTGACCAGGGCGGGATCGGCGAGGTCCCGACGGCACCGGGCCAGCCGCTCGTCGCGGATGTAGGCCGCGACGGTCGTCTCCTCGGCCTCGAAGAGCCGGTGCAGGGAACGCACCGAGATGTGGTGGGCGTCGGCGATCGTGCCCGGATCCAGCGTCGCGTCGCCGAGGTGCTGCCGCACGTACGCCTGCACCTGGGACAGCAGGGCGCGGCGCCGGACCTCGGTGGGGACCGCGTCCTCGGAGACCAGGTGCCGGCCGAGCAGCGTGGCGACCAGGTCGAGGGCGACGCCGCCCAGCCGTTCGGCGTCGGCCGCGTGGTACTGCTCCGGGTGGCCGGTGATCCGGATGAGGTAGTCGGCGAGCAGCGCGCCGACGCCCTCGCGGCCGGACATCCGGCTGGCGAACAGCGGGGTGAGCCGGCGGTGCGGCAGCGGCAGCGCGTCGTACGGGATGAGCGCCACGATCGACGCGGCGGACCGGTCACCGTCGATGTGGTGGATGAGTTCCTGGGGTCGGGCGCAGTCGTAGAACGTGAGGTCGCCGGGCGGGCAGACGCCCCGCTGCCCGTCCTGGTCGGCGATGCCGGTGCCGACGAGCGTCAGGGCCAGCAGGTAGCAGTCGGCCTCGGAGCGGCTGATCAGCTTGCGGTTCCGGGTGCCGTGCAGCGACGGGTATCGGTGCCGGATGAGCTGCATCGGTCCCAGTTCCAGGAACTCGGCCCGCGCCTCGAAGTTGTCGGCGTGCTCGGTACGGACCCGCATCAACGTCGGCGTCCGGGCGAGCATCTCCAGCCAGAGCCCGAAGCGTTCGGGGGCGGGTATCGCCGCGGTGTCGAAAATCTGCGGTTGCATCGGTGTGTCCATCAACGACCCCCGTGGTCACTCGACATCCCTCCACAAACACGACGCCCCACGGGGCCGAAAAGCGACCATCCGTGGGGCGTGACCTCCGTCATTGACGGACGTGAAAGCTTCTGTTAAGAGTCCGCTCAGTCGTTGAGCACCTGGGACAGCCGGTCCCGGAACCGGCGCTCCGAGTCGCTCACCACGTCCCCACCGATGCCGAGGATGCCGCCGGTGGAGGCGGCGCCCACCACCTGCTCGGCGATCTCCACCAGCCAGTGCCGGTAGGCCCCGGACTGCCCCTCGTCCACCTTGCCGGTGAGCAGGGCGGAGGCCTGGCCGGCGCGGGCCAGCACGTCCTCGATCATCGCGGTCGGGTCGTCCGGCGTGATCACCGGCAGTTCCGCGCCGGCCTCCGGGTCGCCGACCCGGGAGACGACCTCCCCGGCCACGGCCGCCACCAGCGGGCTGGCCGACTCACGGCCGGCGGCGATGGTCTCCAACCCGGCGGCGTTCTCGGCCATCGTCCGCCGGGTGCCGTCGGACTCGGCCGCGGCCGCGGCGGTGATCACCGCCTGCGGCAGACCCACCAGCAGCCCCCACTCCTCGTCGGAGACGCCGAACCGGGTGTACGCCGGCTGCTCGATCACGATCTGGTTCCTTTCGCCGTGGTCGTCGTTGTCGACGGGCACCGCCACGGGTGCCCGGGTCAGGCTAGTCCAGCTCCAGCAGGCCCTGTTCGGACACCACGCGCACGGACAGCGTCTTGTAGCCCACCTCGTCGAAGAGGACGGTCATCCGGTCGTCCTCGTAGTTGAGCACCAGGCCGGGCCCCCACTCGCCGTGGCGGACCTGGCTGTGCACCGGGAACGGACCCACCGCGCCGTCGTTGGCCACGCTGGTGCCGGCGTGGCAGTTGTCGCAGTGCGCGCAGACCTCGGTCATCTGCTCGCCGAAGTAGGCCAGCAGGACCTGCCCGCGGCAGCCGGTGGTCTCGGCGAACGCGCGCATCATGTCGGTCCGCGACCGGGTCACGGTCTGCTGCCGCTCCGCCTCGGCGCGCGCGGCCCGCCCGGCCTCGAGCGCGTCCGGGGCGTAGCGGGGCGCGCCGACGCGCTGCTTGGCGCGGGGCTCGGCGGCGCCGATCTGCTCCAGCAGGGAGAGGTACTGGCCGAGCTTGCGCGGGCCCAGCCCGGTCAGCTCGCGCAGCTCCTTGCGGGTGCGGGCCTTGCTCCGCAGCACCGCGGCGAGATCGCCCAGTTCCTTCTCGTCCGGGAGGCCGCCGCTGAAGTAGCGCTGCAGCCCGACGTCCTCGGCGCGCCAGAGCAGCAGCACCCGCGACGGCGAGCCGTCCCGGCCGGCCCGGCCGATCTCCTGGAAGTAGCTGTCCGGCGAGTCGGGCAGCGCCATGTGCACCACCCAGGCGATGTTCGGCTTGTCGATGCCCATCCCGAACGCCGAGGTGGCCACCATGATCGGCACCCGGTCGGCGAGGAACGCCTCGTGCAGCTCGTGCCGCGCCGCGGTGGGCATGCCGCCGTGGTAGAACTCGGACGGGAAGCCCGCGTCGGTCAGCCGCTGCGCCAGCTCCTCGGCGGCGCGCCGGGTCGGCACGTAGATGATGCCGGGGCGCTCGTCGTCGCGCAGCAGCGCGATCAGCCGCCGCCACCGGTAGTCGTCGGTCGGGCAGTAGGCCACCTCGAGGAAGAGGTTGGGCCGGTCCAGCCCGGACACCACCACCTCGGGCTCGCGCAGCCGCAGCCGGGCGATGATGTCGTCGCGCACCGGCGGGGAGGCGGTGGCGGTCAGCGCCACCACGGGCGGCCGGCCGAGGCCGTCGATGAGGTGGCCGAGCGCGAGGTAGTCCGGCCGGAAGTCGTGGCCCCAGGACGAGATGCAGTGCGCCTCGTCGATCGCGACCAGCGCCGGGGAGAGCGAGCGGACCTCGGCGAGCCGGTCCGGGTTGCTCAGCGCCTCGGGCGTGATGAAGAGGAACTCGGCCCGGCCGTGCCGGATCTCCTCGATCGCCTCGGCCTGCTGCGCGGCGCTCTCGTCGGAGCTGATCCGCACCGCGCGCAGCTCCGGCCGCTGGCGTTCGTTGAGCGCGGCGATCTGGTCCTGCTGGAGCGCGAGCAGCGGCGAGATCACCACGGTCGGGCCGGGGATGAGGCTGGCCGGGATCTGGTAGATCGCCGACTTGCCGGCCCCGGTGGGCAGCACCACCAGGGCGTCGTGGCGCTTCATGACGGCGCGCATGGCGGCGAGCTGGTTGGGCCGCAGCGCGGTCCAGCCGAACAGGTTCTTCGCCGCGCGGCGCAGGTTGGTGGCGTGCGTGGTCAGTTTCATCAACGGCCACAGCTACCCCCGGGTTCCCGACCCGAAACCGCCTGCCGGGTTGACGTACGGTAACGACCGGTGACATTATGAACATATGTTCATGAACGTATGTTCATCCGGGGAGGGTGAAGGTGGCCGACATCCGCAACGACCAGCAGGAACAGGCCTGGAACGGATACGAGGGACGGCACTGGGCCACGCACCGGCACCGCTACGACGCGGTCAACGGCGGCTTCAACGAGATGCTGCTCGCCGCCGTCCGCCCGGGCGACCGGGTGCTCGACGTCGGGTGCGGCACCGGCCACCTGACCCGCCTGGCCGCCGCCCGCAGCGGCACCGGCACGGCGCTCGGGATCGACCTCTCCGCGCCGATGCTGGCCGCGGCCCGCGCGGCGGCCGCCGCCGAGGCGGTGTCCAACGTCGACTTCCTCCGGGCCGACGCCCAGGTGCACCCGTTCGCCCCCGCCGGTCACGACGTGGTGCTGAGCCGGTTCGGCGTGATGTTCTTCGGCGATCCGGTCGCCGCGTTCGCCAACCTCACCCGGGCGCTGCGTCCCGGCGGCCGGCTGGCCTTCGTCTGCCTCGACGACTGGCGGCGCGGCGACCTCGGCGCGGCGCTCGCGCCGCTGGCCGCGCTCCCGGACCCGCCCGGCGACGGCGCCCCTTCCGGCGGCGCCCCGGCCGGGGACGACGTCCCGGCCCGCGGGGACGCCCCTACCGGCGGGCCGCTCTCGCTCGCCGACCCGGTGGTGACCCGTCGGGTGCTCACCGACGCCGGCCTGGTCGACGTCGACTGCGCGCGGCACGAGGTCGCCGGCACGTGGGGCCGCGACGCCGCCGACGCCGGCGCGTTCCTGGCCGGCTGGGGGCCGGTGCGGCACCGGCTCGCGCCGCTCGGCCCGGCCGTCGCCGACCGGGTCCGCGGCGAGCTGGTGGCGGCCATGCGCCCGTACACCGGCCCGGACGGTGTCCGGCTGCGCACCGCCGCCTGGCTGGTCACCGCCCGCCGGCCCGGCTGACCCCGGCCTCCCACGCCGTCGGGGCCGGCTCGCACGGGGGAGCCGGCCCCGGCACACCTAGGATTCCGGTGATGGCACCCAGGAGAGCGGCCGCGCTGCGCGGCGGCGAGCAGAGTCTGCGCGAACACCTGATCGCGGCCGCCGCGCGCCTGCTGGACCGGCGCGGGGCGGCCGGGCTCACCGTCCGCGACGTGGCCCGTGAGGCGGGCGTCGCCGACGGCGTGCTCTACAACCACTTCGCCGACAAGGAGGAGCTGCTGGCCCACGCGCTGCACGCGCACGTGCGGGCGGTGGAGGCGGCGCTGGAGGCCACCGTCCCGCAGCCCGGCGAGGGCACCCTGGCCGGCAACCTGCGCGTCTGGCTGGACCGGGCGCTGGCGCTGCACGCGGCGATCCTGCCGGCCCTCGCCGGCCTGACCACGCAGCCGAAGCTGGTGGCCCGGCTCGCCGAGCTGCCCGCCCTGCCCGGCGGCGACCCGGGCGTACGGGCGGAGTTCGCCGACTACCTGCGCGCCGAGCAGCGCCTCGGCCGGGTCGCGCCGACGGCCGACCCCCGGGCGGCGGCGACGCTGCTCGTCGGCGTCTGCCACGACCTGGTGCTCGGCCGGCTGCTGGACCCGGCCGGCGCGCCGCCGGAACCCGACCCGGAGCTGGTCGGCGCGCTTGTCGACACACTGCTGCGCGGGGTGGCGGCGGCCGGGTCCGGCTGAGCGGCGCTCACCGCAGCCGGGGCAGCACCTCCCGCCGGTAGAGGTCGAACAGCCCCTCCCAGTGCGGGCCGGTGTTGGCCACGTAGACCTCGTCGAAGCCGGCCTTGGCGTACCTGTCGATCATCTCCAGGTGGCCGTCGGCGTCCGGGCCGCAGACGAACGCCTCCCGCACCTGCTCCGGCCGGACCAGCTCCGCGGCCTGCTCGAAGTGGCGCGGCGAGGGCAGCACCTGGGACAGTTCGCCCGGCACGCCCGCGTTGGGCCACCGCTCGTACGCGATCCGCGCGCCCTCGTCGGCGGTGTCGGCGTACGCGGCCTTGAACCCGCCCTGGCACGGCTTGTCGCCGCCTCCGGCGTCACGGAACCGGCGCACCATGTCCGCGTCCGGCATCATGCTGACGTAGCCGTCGCCGATGCGGGCCGCCAGCTCGATCGCCTTCGGGCCGAAACCGGAGACGTAGATCGACGGGGGCGTCTCGGGTCGGGTGTAGATCCGGGCGTGCTCCACCGTGTAGTGCCGGCCGTGGTGGTTGACGAAGTCGCCGCGCCACAGCTCGCGGATCACCTCGACGGCCTCCGCCAGCATCTCCAGCCGGACGTCGGCCTGCGGCCAGGCGTCGCCGAAGATGTGCTCGTTCAGCGCCTCCCCGCTGCCCACGCCGAGCACGAAGCGGCCCTCGTGCAGCACCGCGCTGGTGGCCGCCGCCTGGGCGACGACCGCCGGGTGGATGCGGACGGTGGGGCAGGTGACCGCCGTGGTCACCGGCAGCCGGCAGACCTGGCTGAGCGCGCCGATGGTGGACCAGACGAACGGGCTCTGGCCCTGCGCGTCGACCCACGGGTGGTAGTGGTCGGAGATCCACAGTGCCTCGAAGCCGGCCTGTTCCGCGCCGCGCGCCTGGGCCAGCAGCTCCGCCGGGGTGTACTCCTCGCTGGACAGGAAGTAGCCGATCCTCATGGGTTTCCCTCCGCCGTGTCCGGACACCGGACTCCCTACCCCGAGGGTCAGCGGCGGAACATCGCCCGGATCGCGATCAGCAGGAACAGCGCGCCGACCACCAGACCGAGCAGGCGTACGCCGGGGATGTCGGCGGCGCTGGTGGCGTCGGCGAGCGGCAGGACGGGCATGCCTGAA
Source organism: Micromonospora ferruginea (assembly GCF_013694245.2). NCBI lineage: Bacteria > Bacillati > Actinomycetota > Actinomycetes > Micromonosporales > Micromonosporaceae > Micromonospora > Micromonospora robiginosa. The sequence continues at coordinate 3,218,472 of NZ_CP059322.2, read as the reverse complement.
CTCTCCCACGCTGGGTCGCCGGAGGCCAGCGCCTAACAGTAAGGATTGTTGACTATTTAGCTGCGCGGTGTGACCATGTCAGCACCCGCCGGTCGTGGCGGGTCCGTGGGGAGACGGGGGTACGACAGGGTGAGCGCGAGGAGCGAGCGGATCGTCGGATCGACCGGAGACCTGGCGGCGCTCGCCGCCGCCGTCCTGCAACCCGGGTTCGTCGGCACCACCCCACCACCCTGGGTCTGCCGCTGGCTCGGTGCGGGGCTCGGGTCGGTCGTCCTCTTCGCCCGCAACGTCGTCGACCACGAGCAGGTCGCCACGCTGACCGCGAACCTGCGGGCGGAACGGCCGGACGTCATCGTGGCGATCGACGAGGAGGCCGGCGACGTCACCCGGATCGAGTCCGCCCGGGGCAGCTCCCGGCCCGGCAACTTCGCCCTCGGCGCGGTGGACGACCCGACGCTGACCGAGGACGTCGCCCGCGACCTGGGCGCCGAGCTGGCCGCCGTCGGCGTCACCCTCGACTACGCGCCGGACGCCGACGTCAACTCCAACCCGGCCAACCCGGTCATCGGCGTCCGCTCGTTCGGCGCCGACCCCGACCTGGTCGCCCGGCACACCGCCGCCTGGGTACGCGGGCTGCAGGCCGGCGGCGTGGCCGCCTGCGCCAAGCACTTTCCCGGGCACGGTGACACCCGCGTCGACTCGCACCACGACCTGCCCCGCATCGGCGCCGACCGGGCCCGCCTCGACGCGGTCGAGCTGGCCCCGTTCCGGGCCGCGATCGCGGCCGGTACGCAGGCGGTGATGACCGGCCACCTGCTGGTGCCGGCGCTCGACGCGGAGCTGCCGGCCACGCTCAGCGCGCGCATCCTGGGCGGGCTGCTCCGCGAGGAACTGGGCTTCAACGGCGTGGTGGTCACCGACGCGGTGGAGATGCGGGCGGTCTCCGACCGGTACGGCTTCGCCGGCGCGGCGGTGCGCGCGCTCGCCGCCGGCGCCGACGCCATCTGCGTGGGCGGGGAGCGGGCCACCGAGGCCGACGCCCGCGAGCTGCGCGACGCGATCGTCGCCGCCGTGGTGAGCGGGGCGCTGCCCGAGGAACGGCTGGCCGAGGCGGCCAAGCGGGTCGGGCAGCTCGCCGCCTGGAGCGTCGCCGCCCGCGCCCACCGGAGCGCCGGCCCGGTCGCGCCGGACGGGTCCCCGATCGGCCTGGCCGCCGCCCGCCGGGCGGTCCGGGTCACCGGCGACGCCGCGCTGCTGCCGCTGGCCGGCCCGGCGCACGTGGTGGAGTTCGCGCCGCCGCGCAACATCGCCATCGGCGAGGAGACGCCGTGGGGGATCGCCGCGCCCCTGACCCACCTGGCACCCGGCACCACCACCGCCCGCTACGCCGCCGACGCCGTCCCGGCCGACCCGGCGACCGGCCCCGCCGACCGGCCGTTGGTGCTGGTCGTGCGCGACCTGCACCGGCACGGCTGGATGCGGGACGCGGTGTCCCGGGCCCTCGCCGCCCGCCCGGACGCGGTGGTGGTCGAGCTGGGCGTGCCCGAGCTGGCCGCCGGCCGGGTGCACCTGGCCACCCACTCCGCGACCGCGGCGGCGGCCCGGGCCGCCGCCGAGCTGCTGGCCGGCGCCCGCTGAGACTCCCGGTCCGGCCGGGTGGGGAGGTCCCCCGGTCGGACCGGGCCTCAGGGCGCGTCGACCACCAGGTCGGCGTAGTCCGGGTGGCGCTCGATGAACGCGGCCATGAACGGGCACCGGGGAACCACCCGGCCGCCGCGGGCGCGGACCTGGTCCAGCGTGCCCCGGATCAGCGCGCCGCCCACCCCCTGCCCCTGGTAGCGGTCGTCGACCTCGGTGTGCGTGAAGACCAGCACCTCGCCGCGCGGCAGGTAGGCGGTGAAGCCGGCCAGCGCGTCGTCGACCAGGATCTCGAAGCGGTGCTTCGCGGCGTTCTCCTCGACCAGGGCGTTCATCGGTCCATCGTCCCCCCGTCGCCGGCCAGCCGGTCGAGTTCGGCCAGCAGCCGGTCCACCTCGTCGACGGTGTTGTAGTGGTAGACGCTCGCCCGGACCGCGCCGCCGGAGTCACGCAGTCCCATCGCCTGGAAGTACTCGTAGGCGTAGTAGTCGCCGGAGGAGAGGCAGAAACCCGCCTCGCCCAGCGCCGCCGTGGTCTCCGCCGGGGTCCGGCCGGCCACCCGGAACGACACCGTCGGGCAGCGCCGGGCCGGCGAGCCGTAGACGGTGACGAAGGGCCGGGACGTCAGCCCGGCGAGCAGCCGGTCGAAGACCGTCTCCTCGTGCGCCTGCGCGGCGGCCAGGCCGGCGCGTACCCGCTCCCGGCGGTCGCCGGTCGCGGCCGGGTCCAGCGCGGCCAGGTGGTCCACCGCGGCGGTCACGCCGGCCAGCAGCGGGAAGCTCGGGGTGCCGTACTCGAACCGGTCCGGGACCGTGTCGGCGGAGGGCAGCAGCTTCGCCGGGCGCAGCGTCGCCCACCACCCCGGGTCGGCGACCATCGCCGCCAGGTGCGGCCCGGACCACTTGTAGGCGCTGGTGACCAGCACGTCCGCACCGAGCGAGGCCAGGTCGGTGGGCCCGTGCGGCACCGAGTGCACCCCGTCCACGCAGACCAGCGCGCCGGCGGCGTGCGCGGTCTTGGCGATCGCCGCCACGTCCGGCACGGTGCCGGTGGCGTTGCTGCCGGCGGTCACCGCGACCAGCCGGGTGCGCCCGGTGACCAGCTCGCCGTACTGGCCGGCGGGCAGCTCACCGGTGGCCGGGTCGAACTCGGCCCAGCGCACCGTCGCGCCGGCCTCCTCGGCGGCCTGCACCCAGGGGCGGACGTTGGCGTCGTGGTCCAGCCGGGACACCACCACCTCGTCGCCGGGCCGCCAGCCCGCGCCCAGCGTCCGGGCCAGCGTGTAGGTCAGCGCGGTGGCGCTCGGGCCGAGCACCACGCCGGACGGGTCCGCGCCGAGCAGGTCGCCGACCGCGGCCCGGGCGCCGGCGACCAGCTCCAGCGCGCGCCGGCCGGGGGCGAAGGCGGTGCTGCGGTTGCCGGTGGCGGCGCGCATCGCGTCGGTCACCGCCTCGATCACCCCGGCGGCGGTCTGGGTGCCACCGGCGCCGTCGAAGTGGACGAAGCCCTCGCCCAGCGCGGGATAGAGGCCCCGTACCCGGGCCACGTCGAAAGCCATTCCCGCACCCTAGCGTGAAAGGAGGGGGCCCTTCTTAACGCCTTCGGTAGAGGCGGGGGCCCCGCCTAACGCCCCCACCTCGGCGCGCACGCCGCCCGGGCGCGTGGCCGACGGGCGGTACCGTTGGGGAGGTGACGAACCGACGCGCCACCTTCGCCCCGATCCCCGCCCGCCGCGCCGCCGGGCTGCTCGCCGGTCTCGCCCTCGGCGCCGCGCTGCTCGCCGGTTGCAGCTCCAACGGCGCCGACACCGACTGCGGCCTGGACGCCTGCACCATCACCTTCGACCGGGGCGTGGACGCCAGCGCCACCATCCTCGGCGTCGAGGCCAAGCTCATCGGCGCCCAGGACGACCAGGTCACCGTCGAGGTGGCCGGGGAGCAGCTCTCGCTCACCACCGGCCAGCAGGCCACCGAGGTCGGCGGCTTCCAGGTCAGCCTGGACAGCGTCACCGACCAGAACGTCGTGCTGCGGGTGGCCCGCAACCCCAACGGCTGATCCCTTTCGGCCTGACGGCGGTGGCCTCGGCGCGCGGCGACGTTTGGAAAACCGCACGTCGGGAGATTGAGGGCGCATGTCTGTCACCCGAAACGCCGGAGCCACCGCCACGCGGGCCAAGAACAGCCGGTGGCTCGAACTGTTGACCCGCGCCGGTTTCATCGGCTATGGAATCGTGCACCTCCTCTTCGGCTGGCTGGCGCTGCAGATCGCCTTCGGCAATTCCGGGGAGGAGGGCAACCAGAACGGTGCCCTGCGCACCCTCGGCGAGCAGCCGCTCGGCAAGTTCGTCCTGGTCGTGATCGCGGTCGGCCTCTTCGCGATGGCGATCTGGCAGGCGTCCGAGGCGCTCGTCGGCCACCAGTCGAAGACCGGCAAGGAGCGCGTCTTCGAGCGGATCGCCTCGGTCGTCCGGGTGATCATCTTCGTGTGGCTGGGCTGGACCGCGATCAAGGTCGTCCAGGACGCCAGCTCCAATTCGTCGGACCAGCAGCAGCAGCTCACCGAGAAGCTGATGGCCTCGGACGGCGGCCGGTGGCTGGTCGCGCTGGCCGGTCTGGTGCTCGCCGCGGTCGGCATCGGCATGGTGATCTACGGGCTGAAGAAGAAGTTCGAGCGCAACCTCAAGACCGGTGAGATGAACCCGAAGACGCACAAGCTGGTCCGTCGTCTCGGCATGGCCGGGTACGCCGCCCGGGGCGCGGTCTTCGCCATCGCCGGCCTGCTCATCGTGGTCGCCGCCGTGAAGTACGACCCGGAGAAGGCGCGCGGACTGGACGCCGCCCTGCGGACGCTGCGCGACCAGGCGTACGGCCCGTGGCTGCTGGCGCTGATGGCGCTCGGCATCGCCGCGTTCGGCGTCTACTGCTTCTTCCAGTCCCGGTTCCGCAAGGTCTGAACCTGGTCGATATCCGGTCCGCCGGGCACCATTGGGCCTTTGCCCGATTCCCGGCCGGGCCGGAGGGAGAGAGCACGTGCAGAGCTATCTGGTGACCGTCGCCGCCGCGCTGGCCGCGGCGGCGGTCGCGTTGGTGCTGGTCGCGGTGGTGCACCGGGTGACCCGTCGGCTCGGCCGTCGGTCGCTGCTGATGACCGAGCTGACCGAGCACGCGCATCGCGCGTTCCAGGTCGCCGTCACCGTGATCGCCGTGCAGCTCGCGGTCCGGTTCACCACGCTCTACGCGGTGGGCAGCCCGTGGCGGCAGTTCGTCCTGCACACGCTCGGGCTGGTCATGATCGCGGCGATCGCCTGGTTGGTGGCCGCCCTGCTGGTGGTGGCGGAGGACACCGCGCTGGCCCGGTTCCGGGTGGACGTGCCGAACAACCGGCACGCCCGTCGGGTGCGGACCCAGGTGGTGCTGCTGCGCCGGCTGACCATCGCGGTGATCGTGATCCTCGCCGTCGGCGTGATGCTGATGACCTTCCCGGCGGTACGCGGCATCGGGGCCGGCGTGCTCACCTCCGCCGGTGTGGTGGCCGCGGTCGCCGCGCTGGCCGCGCAGAGCCTGCTCGGCAACGTCTTCGCCGGTCTCCAGCTCGCCTTCAGCGACGCGGTCCGCCTGGACGACGTGGTGGTGGTCGAGGGGGAGTGGGGCCGGATCGAGGAGCTGACGCTGAGCTACGTGGTGGTGCAGATCTGGGACGACCGCCGGCTGATCCTGCCCACCTCGTACTTCACCAGCAAGCCGTTCCAGAACTGGACCCGCACCGAGGCCGCGGTGCTCGGCACCGCCGAGTTCGACCTGGACTGGGCGATCCCGGTGCAGGCCATGCGGGAGGAGCTGCGCCGGCTCTGCGAGGGCACCGAGCTGTGGGACGGCCGGGTCTGCGTACTCCAGGTCACCGACGCCACCGGCGGCATGGTCAAGGTGCGGGCGCTGGTCAGCGCGGCGGACGCCGGCAGCCTCTGGGACCTGCGCTGCCTGGTCCGCGAGCACCTGGTGACCTGGGTGCGTGACCACCGCCCGACCGCCCTGCCCCGGCTGCGCGCCGAGGTCGGCGACGCCACCGGCCCGCTGCCGTGGCAGTCGGTGCAGCCGCGTCGCCCGGTCCGCCGCGCGGCCGACACCGAGGCGCCCGACGACGCGCGGGTCTTCGGCGGCAGCGACGACGGCGACGCCCGCAGCGAGGTGTTCGTGGGCCGGGAGGACCACGCCGAGGCGCGGCGCTGACCCGCGTACCCCGATCGGAGCCCCCGGCCGCCGCCCGCGGCGCCGGGGGTTCCGCGCGTCCGGCGCCGGTCGCGGCTGGTCGTCCCGGCCGGGACGGTACGCGGAGTGTCGGGCCGCCTGGGTTTGATCGGCCCGTTTCGGGGGACCTGCTGCCCATGCCCCGGATTCCGGCCGGTCGACGCCGGGCTCCGGTGGCGCGCGGCCGGGCCGACCGGTCGCTCCGCGCAGGATTGACGGGCGGCGACTCCGGGCATACAGCGCGGTGATGATGAAAGGAGGACAGCATGGCTGACGTCGCGAGTCGCAGCACGTCCCGGACCGGGAACGAGCCGTCCACCGCGGAACTGGTGCAGCGGGCCACCGAACAGGTCACCCGCCTGGTGCGGGACGAACTGGCCCTGGCCCGGGCGGAGCTGACCCAGAAGGGCAAGCACGCCGGGATCGGAATCGGTCTGTTCGGCGGTGGCGGGGTGATGGCGCTCTACGGCGCCGGCGCGCTCGTCGCCACCGTGATCCTGCTGCTGGCGCTGGTCATGCCGGCCTGGCTGGCGGCCCTGATCGTGGCGGTGGCGTTGTTCCTGCTCGCCGGGATCCTGGCGCTCGTGGGCAAGAAGCAGGTCAGCCGTGCCGTCCCGCCGGTTCCGGAGGCGGCGGTCCGCAGCGTCCGGGCGGACGTCGACACGGTCACCGCCGCGGTGAAGGACGGGAGGCGGGCATGACCGGCAACGGGACCGGGGACGTGGCGGCGCTCCGGGAGGAGATCCGGCGGACCCGGGTGGAACTCGGTGAGACGATGGAGCTGCTGGCGGCCCGGGCCGACCCGAAGGCACTGATGCGGCACTCCGCCGAGCAGGCCAAGGCGCGGATGCGCGAGCAGGCGGCCACGACCGTGGCCCGGGTCCGCACCCGGGCGGCCGAGCGGGCCCGGCTGGTCCGGGCGCAGGCGGTGTACGAGCCGGGCGCCCTCGCGCGCGGCCCGCTGCCGTGGGCGGCGGTCGCGGCCGGCGCGGTGGTGACCGTGGTGGTGCTGTTGGTGGTTCGAGGGAGGCGCAGGTGAGCGGCAGGATCGGCAAGGCGGCGTACAAGCCGGTGGGGGTGCTGCTCGGCCTGGCCGCCGGCGCGGTCGCCGGCATGGTCTTCCGGCAGGTCTGGAAGCTGGCGGCGGGCGACGACGACGCGCCCAGCGCCACCGACGAGGACCGCCGCTGGGGCGAGGTGCTCGCCGCAGCGGCCCTGCAGGGGGCGATCTTCTCGGCGGTGCGGGCGGCCGTCGACCGGGGCGGCGCGGTCGGCGTGCGCCGGCTGACCGGGCACTGGCCCGACTGATCCGGCGCTCCGACGGACCCCTTTCCCGCGACCTGGGGAAGGGGTCTTTCGCACGACCCTGTCGGCCCGCCCGTCGATCATCGTGCAACCTTCAGGTCACATGTCGGAGAATTTCGTCCGGTAGGCTGTGCGAAGTTTTTGCGTACGTGGTTTGCTTTCTCACGCTGTTGCGAGACGCGTGGGTTGAGAGACGTTCCCTGCACCGGGGGGCCACCTCAGGCGCCGCTGCTCGAAAACGGCCAATCGGCCGCACGGCGTGCTCGGCCGCCAGTTTTAGAAGGAGTTGCACATGGCGCAGGGAACCGTGAAGTGGTTCAACGCTGACAAGGGCTTCGGCTTCATCACCGTCGACGGCGGGGGTGCTGACGTGTTCGTCCACTTCTCGGCCATCCAGACCAGCGGCTACCGCTCGCTGGAGGAGAACCAGCGGGTGGAGTTCGAGATCGCCCAGGGTCAGAAGGGTCCGCAGGCCGAGCAGGTCCGCCCCATCTGAGCTGACAGGGCGCCGGCCGGGCGGGCCGGCGCGACGAAGCCCCGCATCCCGTACGGGAGGCGGGGCTTCTCCATGCCCGGGTGCCTCAGCGGCGGCGGGCCCGCATGCCCAACCAGAGCGCGACGAGTCCGATCAGGACGACGACCGGGCCGACCGCCGCCCAGAGCCGCTGGTCGGTCAGCGCGCTGCCCTCGACGTAGCCGAGGCCCAGCACGGTCCACAGCGCACCCAGCACCACGGCCAGCAGCCCCACGGTGAGCCGGAACCAACCCCTCATCGCGCCCCCTCCGCCGATGTCCACTCCGGTCCAGCATGCCCGCCCGCGGCCGGCGCCGGTGGCGCCGCGCCGGTCACCACCGGTCGTGCACCTGCGGCCGGATCAGCTCGTCGTAGGTGGCCCGCACCGAGGCCAGCTCCACCTCGGTCAGTGGCGGCTGGCCGGCCGCCTCGGCGTTGCGCCGGGCCTGCTCGGCGGAGCGGGCGCCGGGGATCACCACGGTCACCCCGGGCTGGTCGAGGATCCAGCGCAGCGCGAACTGCGCCATGGTGCGGCCGTCGCCGACCAGCGGTGCGAGCCGGCGCACCGCGGCCAGGCCGAGGTCGTAGTCGACGCCGGAGAACGTCTCGCCCACGTCGAACGACTCGCCGTGGCGGTTGAACGTGCGGTGGTCGTTCTCCGGGAACGTGGTGTGCTCGTCGTAGCGGCCGGAGAGCAGGCCGCTGGCCAGCGGCACCCGGGCGACGACACCCACCCCGGCGGCCGCGGCGGCCGGCAGCACCCGCTCCAGCGGCTTGTGCCGGACCGCGTTGAGGATGATCTGGACGCTGGCCACGCCGGGCCGGGCGATCGCGGTGAGCGCTTGGTCGCAGGTCTCCACGCTGACGCCGTACCCGGCGACGCGCTTCTCGGCGACCAGCGTGTCCAGGGCGTCGAAGACCCGGTCGTCGGCGAAGACCGCGGTGGGCGGGCAGTGCAACTGCACCAGGTCGAGCGTGTCGACGCCGAGGTTGGCCCGGGACCGGTCGGTCCAGGCCCGGAAGTTCTCCAGGGTGTACGCCTCCGGCGTCTGCGGCACCCGGCGGCCCATCTTGGTGGCCACGGTCAACCCGTGCTCCGGCCGGGCGCGGAGGAACCGCCCGATGAGCTGTTCGCTGCGGCCGTCGCCGTAGACGTCGGCGGTGTCCAGGAAGGTGACGCCGGCGTCCACCGCGGCGGTGAGCACGTCGAGCGCCGCGTCCTCGCTGACCTCGCCCCAGTCGGCGCCGAGCTGCCACGCGCCGAGTCCGATGATGCCGACGTGCCGGCCGAGCCGGTCGAAGTTGCGCTGTTCCATCCGGTTCAGCCTAGTGAGCGGGTTGCCGTCGCGCCCGTCGGGCCGTACGGTCTTAACAAAACGTACGTACGGTTTGGAGAATGTCATGTGGGATCCCGGCACCTACCTGCGCTACGACGGCGAGCGGTCACGGCCCTTCGTCGACCTGCTGGCCCGGGTCGGCGCGCGCCACCCGCGCGCGGTGGTCGACCTCGGTTGCGGGCCCGGCACGCTCACCGCCACCCTCGCCGAGCGCTGGCCCGGCAGCCGAGTCACCGGCCTGGACTCCTCACCCGAGATGATCGCGCGGGCCGGCGAGCTGCGCGCCCCGGTCGACTTCGCGGTCGTCGACGTCCGCGACTGGCGGCCGGCGCCGGAGGTCGACGTGCTGGTCGGCAACGCCGTGCTCCAGTGGGTGCCGGAGCACCGCGAGCTGCTCACCCGCTGGGCCGCCGAACTGCCGGCCGGCGCGTGGCTCGCGTTCCAGGTGCCGGGCAACTTCGCCGCCCCGTCGCACCGGGCGCTGCGCGAGGTCGCCGCGCGGGACCGGTGGCGCGACCGCCTCGCCGGGCTGCTGCGCGAGGCCCCGGTCGACGAGCCGGTCGACTACGCCACGTTGCTGACCGGCGCGGACTGCGCGGTGGACGCCTGGGAGACTACCTACGTGCACCTGCTGCCGGCCGCCGGAGCGGACCACCCGGTGCTGGCCTGGATGGAGGGGACGGCCCTGCGCCCGGTCCGCGCCGCGCTGGACGCCGCCGGCTGGGCCGACTTCCGCGCCGAGCTGGGGGTACGCCTGGCCGAGGCGTACCCGGTGCGGCAGGGTCATGTGTACTTCCCGTTCCGCCGGATCTTCGTGGTGGCCCGCACGGGCGCCCGCGCAGAGGAGAACTCGTGACCGACCTGCCCACCTTCATCGCCGGACTGCCCAAGGTGGAGCTGCACGTGCACCACGTCGGCTCCGCCTCGCCCCGGATCGTCGCCGAGCTGGCCGCCCGGCACGAGGGGCGCAGCCCGGTCCCGGCCGACCCGGAGGCGCTCGCCGACTACTTCGCGTTCCGCGACTTCGCCCACTTCATCGACGTCTACCTGAGCGTGGTGGACCTGATCCGGGACGCCGACGACGTCTGGCTGCTCACCCACGAGGTGGCCCGCGAGCTGGCCCGCCAGCAGGTCCGGTACGCCGAGCTGACCGTCACGCCCTACTCGCACGTGCACCGGGGCATCCCGGCGCCGGCGTTCTGCGAGGCCATCGAGGACGCCCGCAAGCGGGCCGAGGCCGACTTCGGCATCGCGCTGCGCTGGTGCTTCGACATCCCCGGCGAGGCCGGCCTGCCGGCCGCCGAGCAGACCCTGCGGATCGCGCTCGACCAGCGGCCGGACGGGCTGATCAGCTTCGGCCTCGGCGGCCCCGAGATCGGGGTGCCCCGACCGCAGTTCAAGCCCTACTTCGACCAGGCCCGCGCGGCCGGGCTGCGCTCGGTGCCGCACGCCGGCGAGACCACCGGCCCGGAGACGATCTGGGACGCGCTGAACGAGCTGGGCGCCGAGCGGATCGGCCACGGCATCTCCGCCGCGCTCGACCCGGCGCTGCTGGCCCACCTGGCGGAGCGCCGGATCCCGCTGGAGGTGTGCCCCACCTCCAATGTGCGGACCCGGGCGGTGGCCAGCCTCGACGAGCACCCGTTGCCGCAGTTGGTCGAGGCCGGTGTGCCGGTCAGCATCAACTCCGACGACCCGCCGATGTTCGGCACCACGCTCAACGACGAGTACGCGGTCGCGGCCCGGCTGCTCGGCATCGGCCCGGAGGGCGTCGCCGCGCTGGCCCGCGACGCGGTCGCCGCCGCGTTCCTGGCCCCGGCCGAGGCGGCCCGGATCAGCGCCGAGATCGACGCGTACCTGGCGAGCACCTGACCGGGCGCGCCCTCACCGCCCTCGCTGCGGTCGCGTGCGCGCGCCGAGCGGTCGCACGGGCGCCGGCCGCCGGGACAACCGGGGCGGCCGGCGCCGAGTGGCCAGGAGCACCCCGAGCGCGGCCGGCGCGAGCAGCGCGACGGTGAGACCGGACATCGCCGTGGCGACCCGGCCCGGACCGTGCGCGAGCACCGGGTCCTGCCAGGCGGCGAGCGTGAGGACGATGCCGAGGCCGATCACGGCGGCCCAGCGGAGCAGCCGGCTGACGGTCGGTGTCATGACCTCACCTCCGCCGGCTCGACTGACGAGAGCGGCGCGCGACGGGAGCGAGGTGTGGGGGGACCGGACTCCCGCCGCGCGCACGGATCCGCCGGCCGGAAGGTGTAACGGGGCGTCCCGGCCGACGGAACTGATGGGTTCTGGGGAAGATCCTGGCATTTCGCGACCCCGTGGTGGCCGTCGTTAAAACACTCCTAAGGAGAACTTGCGCCGCCACACAACCACGGGGTCAGCGCGGGCGCGGCCAGCGTCGCCCGGCGCGCGGCTCACGGGCCTCCCGGGTCATCCGGCCGACCAGCCCGAACCGGTTGACCTGTCGGGGCGCCGCGTCCGGATCGGCCAGCAGCATCACCACGCTGGCCCCGCCCAGGCGCGCCCGGTCGAGGCTCACCGAACCGTTCGCCTGCAGGGCGACCCGCTTGGCGATGTCCAGCCCGAGGCCGGTGGAGCCCTGGTCGCTCTCGCCCCGGCGCAAGGCCCGGTCCGGGTTGGCGATGCCCGGGCCGGCGTCGTCGATCCGGATCGCCACCCAGCCGTCGCGCCGGCTCACCGCCACCTCGAACGCGGTGCCCTGCGGCGTGTAGCGGAAGACGTTGCCGATCACCGCGTCCAGCGCGGCGGCCAGCTCGGCCCGGGGCACCGGCGCCGGGATGCGCAACTGCGCCCCGACCACCCGGTGCGGCCGGTTCTGGTCGCCGGCCAGCGCCGACCAGAAGACCATCCGGTCCCGGACCACCTCGCTCACGTCGCAGGACGCCGGCGCCGTCTCCTGGCTGACCGCCTTGCGGGTGGTCTTGATGAGCTGGTCGACCTCGCCCTCCAGCGTGACGATGGCCTGCCGGATCCGCCGGATGCCGCGCCGCCGGTCCAGCTCCGCCTCGCTGAACGTGCCGATGCTGGTGTCGTCGGACTCCAGCGCCTCCGCGTCCAGCCGCAGCGCGGTCAGCGGGGTCCGCAGCCGGTGCGACAGGTCGGCGACCAGCTCGTGCTCGTCGGCGCGCAGCGCCACCAGCCGTTCCGCCATCCGGTTGAACGCGTGCCCGGCCTCGGCCAGCTCCCGCGGCCCGGCCGGCTCGACCCGTACCCCAAGCTCGCCGTCGCCCACCGCGAGCGCCGCCTTGACCAGGTCACGCGTGGCGTCCACGGCCCGGGCCGCCACCCGGTCCACCACGATCACCGCGGCGCCGACCAGGGCCAGCGCCACCGCGAGCAGCAGCAGCCACCGACCGCCGGCGCCGGCGTCGAGCACCTCGTCGGGTACGAAGACCTCCACCACCGCCACCCGGTCGCCGAGCACCACCGGGTCCAGCCGCAGCACGCCGCCGTCCACCTCGGTCACCACCGAACGCCGCTGGTCGGCGGCTTCGGCCAGCGCGGCGGGGTCGGCGCGCCCGGCCGACTCGTCGGCGCCGATGCCGTGCACCACCGGCCGCAGCGCCGGGTCGTCGCCGCTGGCGGCCACCGCCCGCTTGACCACCTCGGCGTCGGTGCTGACCGCCAGCGCGCCGGTGACCAGCGCGCCGCGGCGGGCGGCGTCGGCCAGTCTCTCCTCGCGGGACTGGTCGGACAGGGTGATGCCGAGCGGGATGAGGAAGGCGAGCGCGACCAGGCTGCACATGCCGGCGGTGAGCCCCGCCAGCACCGGCCTCAGTCCGGCGCCACCAGCCGGAAGCCGACCCCCCGCACGGTGCGCAGGTAACGCGGCTTCGCCGCGGACTCGCCCATTTTGCGGCGGAGCCAGTACAGGTGAACGTCGATGGTCTGGTCCTCGCCGACCGATGGCTGCCGCCATACCTCCTCCAAGAGTTCCCGCCGGGACACTACCCGGCCGGGACGAGCGGCGAGATACGCCAACAGGTCGAATTCCTTGCGGGTCAGGGCCAGTGACTCCCCGTCCAGCACCGCGCTGCGCTCGCCCACGTCCACCCGCAGACCGCCGACCGTGTGCACGGCCGGTTGCACGGTACGGCTGGCCCGGCCGGCCCGGCGCAGCACGGTGGTGATCCGCGCGTCCAGGTGCGCGCCGGTGAACGGCTTGACCATGTAGTCGTCCGCGCCGGCCCGCAGCAGCCGGACCACCGACTGCTCGTCGTCGCGGGCGGTGGCGATGATGATCGGCACGTCGGTGATGCCCCGCAGCATGCGCAGCGCGTCCGAGCCGTCCAGGTCCGGCAGGCCCAGGTCGAGCACCACCAGGTCGGGCGTCTCCGCGGCGACCCGGCGCAACGCGTCCAACGCGGTGCCGACGGCGTGCACCGCGTGCCCCCGGTCGGTCAGCGACCGCAGCATCGCGCCACGCACCACATGGTCGTCTTCGACCAGCAGGACGGTTGCCACGTCAGCACCGTACTCGGCGTGGCAAGTCGATCGCGTTGCGACGGTCCGGGGAACCGGGCAAGCTGGGACGGCGATGACGTTCACGTTGTTCCCCGACACCCGCCTCACGCTCGCCCGCGACGCGCTGGCCGGCCTGTCGGTGGGCGACGCCCTCGGCTGCCGGTTCTTCGTCCCCGGCGGGGCGGTCGCCCCCTGGCCGGACGCGCTCCCGCCCGGCCCGTGGCCGTGGAGCGACGACACCGAGATGGCGTGCTCCGTGCTGAGCGTGCTCGCCACGCACGGCCGGACCGAGCCGGACGCCCTCGCGCTCTCCTTCGCCACGCACTACGACCCGGCCCGTCGCTACGGCGCGGGCGCGGTCGAACTGCTGGAACTCATCCGCGCCGGCACGCCCTGGCCGGTCGCCGCCGCGTCGGCCTTCGACGGGCAGGGGTCCTGCGGCAACGGCGCGGCCATGCGCGTCGCCCCGCTCGGCGCCTGGCACGCCGACTCCACCCGACGCGCCGCCGACCAGGCCCGCGCCTCGGCCGAGGTGACCCACGCCCACCCGGAGGGCGTCGCCGGGGCGGTGGCGGTGGCGGTGGCCGCCTCGCTGGCCGCCCGCGCCCGCCTCGACGGCGACCGGCCCGAGCCGGCCCGGCTGCTCGGCGCGGTGGCCGGCGCGCTCGACGCCGGCGGCGAGGTGCACCGAGGGGTACGCCGGGCCGCCGCGCTTCTCGGCCGCCCGGCCGGCGAGGTGGTCGAGGCGGTGGGCAACGGCTCGCGGATCACCGCGCAGGACACCGTGCCGTTCACGCTCTGGGTCGCCGCCACGCTGCTGCACGACTACCCGACCGCGATCCGTACGTGCGTGGAGGCGGGCGGCGACGTGGACACCACGGCGGCGATCGTCGGCGGGATCGTCGCCGCCCACACCGGCGTCGGCACCCCCCACGGCGTCCCCGAGGGCTGGCTCACCGCCCGAGAACCCCTGCCCCCTGGCTCACCACCCCCACCTGACCCCGCCCCGCCGCGCCCTGCCTCGCCGCATCCTGCCGCATCCTGCCGCGCCCCGCCCTCGCCGCGCCCTGCCTCGCCATCCTGCCGCGCCCGCCGCGCCCCGCCGCGCCCGCCGCACCCTGCCTCGCCGATCTTGGACTTGTGGTCGTTGACAAAGGGCGCGATCCCGACCATCCGGGCGCCACAACTCCAAGATCGACGGTGCGGGCCGGGGCAGAGCGGGCGGGCAGGGCGCGGCAGGGCGAGGCGAGGCGCGGCGCGGCAGGGCGGGGCGCGGCAGGGCGCGGCAGGGCGGGGCAGGGCGAGGCGAGGCAGGGCGAGGCGAGGCGAGGCAGGGCGACGGGTCATGGGGCGGGGCGGGTGCTGCCTGCGGTGACGGGTTCAGGGGTACGGGGGCGGCGGGGTTGGTGGGAGCGGCCAGGGCGGCGGCGTCTGTGGGAGCGGCTTGGACGGCGCAGTCCGTGGGAGCGGCCAGGGCAGCCGCGTCGGCGGCGTCGGCGGGGTCGGCGGGGTCGGCCGGGTCGGCGGGGTCGGCCGGGTCGGCCGGGTCGGCGGGGTCGGGGAGGGCCATGGTGCCGCGCCGGCGGCGGCTGAGCAGCCAGCCGATCGCCGCGCCGCCGGCCAGGCCGGCGAGCAGGCCGCCGCCGAGCAGCAGGTCGGCGCTCGGCCCGTCGTCGGCCGCCCCGGTCGTCGGGCCCCCGGCGGTGGCACCGGCCGGCGCCGCGCCGTCCTGGCCGCCGGACACGCCGCCGTGCCCGCCGTGGGCCGCGCCGCCCGTACCGGCGTCGCCGCCGCCCGTGGCGGTGCCCGCCGGCGGCGGCAGCAACGCCACCGTCGGGGCCGGGTGCGCGCCGCCGGCCGGATCCGCCCAGCGGACCACCGTGCCGTCGGCGTACGTCTGCACCACGGTGAAGGTCAACCGGTCGGTGGCCGGCATCGGGCCCATGCCGAGTGGCAGCCGGGCCGCGCCGGTGCCGCCCCCGGGCACCCGCAGCCAGGTCACCGCGTGGGTCACCTGGTTCAGCTCGGGCGCGTGGATCCCGGCGACCGGCCGGTCCAGGGTGCGGGTGGTGATGGTCGGCGCCCAGTCCGGCACGGACAGTGGATAGACCTCGCCGATCGGGGCGTCCGCCGGCATGGTCAGCTCCACCTTGGTGGTCCGGCTGCCCGGCCGGTCCGCGGGCACCACCACGGACAGTTCGATCGCGTCGCCCTGGTGCACCTCACCGGGGGAGGTCGTGACGGTCACGCCGGCGGCGCCGGCCGGGCCCGGCCAACTCACCGCTCCGGCGAGCGCGGCGGCCAGCAGGGCCGCCGCCCACCGGCCCTGACGGGTCATCCTCATCGTCGTCCCCATCCTTCTCGACCGGGGCCGGTTCCGGCTCCGGCCCCACCCGGTAGTTCGGACCGGACGGTCGAAAGGTTCAACGCGGCGCGGAACTCGGGACCGGGGGCCGCGTCCCCGGCGGCGCGGATCCGGGCGACCGATACCATCGCAGGGGCCGGTCATCCGGCTGATCCGTACCGTCGACGACAGGAGTCACCGTGTCCGCACCCCGTATCCCCGTCGTGGCCGACCCCGTCGTCGTCGCCGCCGGGACCACGGCGGCCGACGCGGTGGCCGCGGCCGGCCTGCCCACGACCGGGCCGAAGGCGATCGTGGTGGTCCGCGACCCGCACGGCCAGCTCCGCGACCTGGACTGGAAGCCGGCCGAGGAGACCTCGGTCGAGCCGGTGCCGCTGGACAGCCCGGCCGGCCTGGAGGTGCTGCGGCACTCCACCGCGCACGTGCTCGCCCAGGCCGTGCAGGACGTCTTCCCGGATGCCAAGCTCGGCATCGGCCCGCCGATCGAGAACGGCTTCTACTACGACTTCGGTGTCGCCAAGCCGTTCCAGCCGGAGGACCTGGCGAAGCTCGAGAAGCGGATGCAGGAGATCGTCAAGTCCGGCCAGCGGTTCCGCCGGCGTCGCTTCGCCAGCCTGGACGAGGCCCGGGGCGAGTTGGCCGCCGAGCCGTTCAAGCTGGAGCTGATCGAGGTCAAGGGTGAGGGGCTGGACTCCTCCGAGGTGATGGAGGTGGGCGGCGGCGAGCTGACCATCTACGACAACCTCGCCGCGAACGAGGACAAGGTCTGCTGGTCGGACCTGTGCCGTGGCCCGCACCTGCCGAACACCCGGCTGATCGGCGCGTTCAAGCTGATGCGCTCCGCCGCCGCCTACTGGCGCGGCTCGGAGAAGAACCCGCAGCTCCAGCGGGTGTACGGCACCGCGTGGCCGACCCGGGACGAGCTGAAGGCGTACCTCAGGTTGTTGGAGGAGGCCGCCCGGCGCGACCACCGCAAGCTCGGCGCGGACCTCGACCTGTTCAGCTTCCCCGACGAGATCGGCTCCGGCCTGGCCGTCTTCCACCCCAAGGGTGGCGTGCTCAAGCGGGTGATGGAGGACTACGTCCGCACCCGGCACATCGAGGAGGGCTTCCAGTACGTCGGGACGCCGCACATCTCCAAGGAAGGTCTGTTCCACACCTCGGGCCACCTGCCCTACTACGCCGACGGCATGTACCCGCCCATGGAGCTGGAGGGCGCGGACTACTACCTCAAGGCGATGAACTGCCCGATGCACAACCTGATCTACCGCTCGCGCGGGCGGTCCTACCGTGAGCTGCCGATGCGGTTGTTCGAATTCGGGTCGGTCTACCGGTACGAGAAGTCGGGCGTGGTGCACGGGCTGACCCGGGTGCGTGGCCTGACCCAGGACGACTCGCACTCCTACTGCACCCGGGAGCAGGCGCCGGGCGAGATCAAGCACCTGCTCAACTTCGTGTTGAGCCTGCTGAAGGACTTCGGCATCGACGACTTCTACCTGGAGTTGTCGACCCGCGACGAGGCCCGGCTGGACAAGTTCGTGGGGTCCGACGAGGACTGGGCGACGGCGACCGCGGTCCTGGAGCAGTGCGCCCGGGAGACCGGCCTGGACCTGGTGCCGGATCCGGGCGGCGCGGCCTTCTACGGCCCGAAGATCTCGGTGCAGGCCAAGGACGCCATCGGGCGCACCTGGCAGCTCTCGACCATCCAGTACGACTTCAACCAGCCGAAGGGCTTCGGGCTGGAGTACCAGGCGGCCGACGGCACCCGGCAGCAGCCGGTGATGATCCACTGCGCGAAGTTCGGCTCGATCGAGCGGTTCATCGGTGTGCTCACCGAGCACTACGCGGGCGCGTTCCCGGCCTGGCTCGCCCCGGTGCAGGTGGTCGGCATCCCGATCCGCGACGACCACGCCGACTACCTCCAGGACTTCGTCACCACCCTGCGCCGCAACGGGATCCGGGCCGACGTCGACATGGGCGACGACCGGATGCAGAAGAAGATCCGCAACGCCCAGCAGCAGAAGATCCCGTTCATGGTGATCGCCGGGGACGACGACGTGGCCGCCGGCACGGTCTCCTTCCGCTACCGCGACGGGTCGCAGCGCAACGGCGTACCGGTCGAGGAGGCGGTGGCGCACGTCCGCGAGGTGGTCGAGTCCCGCGCCAACGGCGGCCCGACCGCCGCCTGAGCGGCGGC
The DNA here is from genome assembly GCF_013694245.2 of Micromonospora ferruginea. Taxonomy (NCBI): domain Bacteria; kingdom Bacillati; phylum Actinomycetota; class Actinomycetes; order Micromonosporales; family Micromonosporaceae; genus Micromonospora; species Micromonospora robiginosa. Next base: position 3,200,384 of record NZ_CP059322.2, on the reverse strand, counting down.
GCGGTTCGGCGGCGGACGGCGGTGGATCGTAGGATCGCCGGTGTGACTGGGGTGGAGCGGCACGCGGACAGTGGTCTGGCGGACGGGCTGGAACGGCTCTGGACGCCGCACCGGATGACCTACATCTCCGGGGAGGACCGGCCCGAGGGGGGCTACGAGAAGCCGACCGGCTGCCCGTTCTGCCTGGCCCCGGGCCGCCCGGCGGAGGAGAGCCTGGTGGTCGCCCGCGGCGAGCACGTGTTCGCGGTGCTCAACCTCTATCCCTACAACCCCGGGCACCTGCTGGTCTGCCCCTACCGGCACGTCGCCGACTACACCGAGCTGGACGCGCCGGAGACCGCCGAGTTGGCCGTGTTCACCAAGGCCGCCATGCGCGTGGTCCGGCAGGTGTCCAGCGCGCACGGGTTCAACCTGGGCATGAACCAGGGTGGCGTGGCCGGCGCGGGCATCGCCGCGCACCTGCACCAGCACGTGGTGCCGCGCTGGGGCGGCGACGCCAACTTCATGCCGGTGATCGGGCGCACCAAGGTGCTGCCGCAACTGCTCACCGACACCCGTGACCTGTTCGCCAAGGTGTGGCCGGCCTGACTCAGCGCAGCCGGCCCCGCACCCGGGCGAGCCGGCGGCGGGCGCCGGTGGCGGTTCGCTGGGCGGCGGCGGCCCGGTCGGCGGCGAGTTCCGCGCGGACCGCGAGCTGACGCAGCCGCCGCTGCACCATCCGGTCCCCGTGCCGGGCGATCCACAGGCACACCCCGGCCAGCGGCAGCTCGACCAGCGCCGCCAGCACCACCGACACCACCAGGTCCGGACCGGGCGGTGTGGTGGTCACGTCGAACCAGGCGTCCACCGCGAGCATGGTCGCGGTGGCGGCGGCGGCGAGCACCACCTGCCGGTTTCCCCGGTACGCGAGCCAGGCGGTCAGCCCGAGCAACGCCACCAGACCGAGGTCGAAGCCGACCCAGGCGGCCCGGTAGTGCACGGTCACCTGGTGCCGGGGCAGGGTGAACGCCAGGTAGCCGATCCAGGGCAGGGTGAGCACGGCCAGCGCCACGAACGTGGGCGCCACCCAGCGCGGCACCGGGCGTACCCGGGCCGCCTCGTCGACCTGTTCCACCGACGTCTCCATCCGCGCCTCCCGGCCCCGGTGGTGCCCCGGCCGCCGGGCTCGGCAAACCCGCCGGGCACCCCTTCGACAGTACGATCTTGCGCATGGCCCTGCTGCATCGCGCGGAACTGCGCCCCTCGAAGTTGGAACTGCTCGCGCCCTGGCTGCCCGGCCGGCCCTGGTTCGCCGGTGCGGCCGGCGCGCCGGTCAGCCGGGTGGCGGCCTACCGGTTCGACGACCCGGCCGGTGCGGTCGGCATGGAGACGCTGCTGGTGCGGGCCGGGGACGGTCCGGTGCTCCAGGTGCCGTTGACCTACCGGGGCGCCCCACTGGCCGGCGCGGACCGTTTCCTGGTCGGCGTGGTGGAGCACTCCGTGCTCGGCCGCCGCTGGGTGTACGACGCCGCCGGCGACCCGGTCTACCCGCCGGCGCTGGCCGCCGCGGTGCTGGCCGACGCCGGCCAGGCGCAGGAGTTCTTCGAGGTCGACGGCGAGCGGCAGGTGCGCGAGCCGAGCATGACGGTGTCCGGCAGCCGCACCGACCGGGCGCTGCCGGCCGGCCCGGCCGACGAGGTGGTCGACGGCGACCCGACGGTGATCCGGGCCGGGGGCGTCGAGTTGGCGCTGGTCCGTCGCCCCGTCCCGGCGTCGGCCGCCGGCCCGGCACCGACCGGCGTCCCGGCGTCGGCCGGGCTCACGATCGCCGGCCGGCTCGTCGGCGCCTGGCCCGGACAGGACGCCGAAGTCCTCCTGGCCTTCGTGCGCTGAGCCGCCGCCGGCCACCTGCCGGCGGCCGGCGGCGAGGACCATCCGGTTCGAGCGACATGACCAGGAGTCATAGTTATGACTCTGCGGTATATCGCACTCACCTCGACCATTCGCCAGGCGCGTCACGCGCAGTAACGGTCATGGCGGACATGGAGTGACGAACCGCCCCAGCCGGGCCGCGAAGGTGACAGGATTCGGCGATGGCAGTCAGCACGCGTCCGCTGGGTCGCAGCGGCATCGAGGTGAGTGCCCTCGGTATGGGGTGCTGGGCGATCGGCGGCCCGTGGGCCGAGGGCGCCCGCCCGCTGGGCTGGGGCGCGGTCGACGACGACGAGTCGGTGCGGGCGGTCCGCCGCGCCCTCGACCTCGGGGTCACGCTCTTCGACACCGCCGACACCTACGGGGCCGGGCACGGCGAGCGGGTGCTGGGGCGGGCTCTCGCCGGCCGGCGGGACGAGGCGGTGATCGCCACCAAGTGGGGTTACACGTTCGACGAGCGCAGCCGGCAGGCCACCGGGGAGAACGCGTCGCCGCAGTATCTGCGCCGGGCAGTGGTGGACTCGCTGCGCCGGCTGGACACCGACCGGATCGACCTCTACCAACTGCACCTGGGAGACCTGCCGCTGCCCCGCGCCGAGGCACTGGTCGGCACGCTCGACGACCTGGTCGCCGACGGCCTGGTCCGGGCCTACGGGTGGAGCACCGACCGGGCCGACCGGGCCGCCGCGTTCGCCCAGGTGGCCCGGGGTGCGACCGCCGTGCAGCACGCGCTCTCGGTGCTCCGGGACGCCCCGGCCGTGCTGGCCGCCTGCGAGAAGCACGACCTGGCCAGCCTGGCCCGGGGGCCGTTGGGGATGGGGCTGCTCACCGGCAAGTACACGCCGGAGTCGACGCTGCCCCGTGACGACGTCCGCGGTCTCGGGCCGACCTGGCTGGAGTGGTTCCGCGGCGGCCGGCCGGCGCCGGAGTGGCTGCGCCGTGTGGCCGCGGTCCGCGGCGCGCTCACCGCGGACGGGCGCACCCTGGCCCAGGGCGCGCTCGGCTGGATCTGGGCGCGCAGCGACCGCGCGGTGCCGATCCCCGGCGCCCGCACGGTCGCCCAGGTCGAGGAGAACGCCGCCGCGCTGGCCCGGGGCCCGCTGGAGGCGGACCACTTCGCCGAGGTGGAGCGGCAGCTCGCGGCCGTCCGGTCGGCGGCCCGCCGGGACGCCGACCGCCCGCACTGGCCGATGCCCCCGATCCCCGCCGTCCGCCCCTGAGCGGTCCGGACCCGATCCCCGCCGTCCGCCCCTGAGTGGTCAGGCGCGGTCAGGAGTGGTTGCCGGCCTCCTTGCGGGCCTGGTCGGCCAGGTGGCTCGGCATCGGGTCGTGACGGGCGAACTCGCGGCGGAACGTGCCGGTGCCGGCGGTCATCGCGCGCAGCTCGACCGCGTACCGCAGCAGTTCGGTGGCGGGCACCTCGGCGCGGACCAGGGTGCGGCCCTCGGCGTCCGGGTCGGGCTCGGTGCCGAGGACCCGGCCGCGCCGGCCGGACAGGTCACCCATCACCGCGCCGACCGACGAGTCGGCCACCCGCACGGTGATCTCGTCGACCGGTTCGAGCAGCGTCGGCTGGCCCTTCTCGGCCGCGTCGCGCAGCGCCAGCGCGCCCGCGGTCTGGAACGCGGCATCGGACGAGTCGACGCTGTGCGCCTTGCCGTCGACGAGCGTCACCCGCAGGTCCACCACCGGGTGGCCGGCGACCAGGCCGCGTTCCATCTGCGCCCGGACGCCCTTCTCCACCGACGGGATGTAGTTGTGCGGCACCGCGCCGCCGACCACCCGGTCGACGAACTCGAAGCCGGCGCCCCGGGGCAGCGGCTCCACCTCGATGTCGCAGACCGCGTACTGGCCGTGGCCGCCGGACTGCTTGACGTGCCGGCCGTGCCCCCGGGCGGCGACGGTGAACGTCTCGCGCAGCGACACCCGGACCGGCTCGGTGTCCAGCTCGACGCCGCCGCCGCGCAACCGGTCGAGCACCACGTCGGCGTGCGCCTCGCCCATGCACCAGAGCACCAGTTGGTGGGTCTCCGGGTTGCGCTCCAGCCGCAGCGTCGGGTCGCCGGCGACCAGCCGGGACAGGTTGCGGGCCAGCGCGTCCTCGTCGGCCCGGCTACGTGCCACGATCGCCACCGGCAGCAGCGGCTCCGGCATCTCCCAGGGCGCGACCAGCAGCGGCTCGTCCTTGGCCGAGACCGTGTCGCCGGTCTCCGCGCTGCCCGACTTGGTGATCGCACAGAGGTCGCCGGCGACACACGCCGACACCTCACGCAGCGTCGCGCCCAGCGGGGTGTAGACGTGCCCGACCCGCTCGTCGGCGTCGTGGTCGGGGTGGCCGCGCTCGGACAGGCCGTGCCCGGACACGTGGATCACCTGGTCGGGGCGGAGCGTGCCGGAGAAGACCCGGACCAGCGAGACCCGCCCGACGTGCCGGTCCACGGTCGTCTTGACCACCTCGGCGACCAGCGGGCCGTCCGGGTCGCAGGTCAGCGGCGGGCGGGGCGAGCCGTCCAGGCCGGTGACCGCCGGCAGGTCGTGCTCCAGCGGCGACGGGAACGCCGAGACCAGGCCGTCGAGCAGCGCGTCGAGGCCGACGCCGGTCTCCGCGCAGACCGGGACGACCGGGTAGAAGTGGCCGCGCGCGACCGCCGTCTCCAGGTCGGTGATGAGCACCTCGGGGTCGATCTCCTCACCGCCCAGGTAGCGGTCCATCAGGGTCTCGTCCTCGCTCTCCGCGATGATCCCCTCGATCAGCTCGTCGCGACTCTCCTGGATCGCTGGCAGGTGCTGCGGGTCCGGCTCGCGCACGGTCGGCGGCAGCCCGGCGGAGTAGTCCAGGACCCGGCGGGTGATCAGGCCCATCAGGCCGGCGACCGACTCGCCGTCGTCGCCCAGCATGGGCAGGTAGAGCGGGAGCACGTTGTCGCCGAAGACGCGCTGGCACAGCGCCACCGCCTCGTCGAAGTCGGCGCGGGGGTGGTCCAGCCGGGAGACCGCCACCGCGCGCGGCATGTCGACCGCGGCGCACTCCTCCCAGAGCGCGGCGGTGGCGGCGTCCATCCCGTCGACCGCGGAGACCACGAACAGCGCCGCGTCGGCGGCGCGCAGCCCGGCGCGCAGCTCGCCGACGAAGTCGCCGTAGCCCGGCGTGTCCAGCAGGTTGACCTTGACGTCGCGGTGGACCAGCGGGGCGCAGGCCAGGCTCACCGAGCGCTGCTGGCGCACGGCCGCCGGATCGTGGTCGCAGACCGTGGTGCCCTCGGCGACCGACCCGGCCCGGCCGATCGTGCCGCTGGCCGCGAGCAACGCCTCGACCAGGGTGGTCTTGCCGGCGCCGGAGTGCCCGACGAGCACCACGTTGCGAACCCTGCCGGGCTCGGTCACCACCGGCGCCGAGCCGGTGACACCCTTCTCGTTCTTCTGCGCCATCGCGGCGCACCTCCCTCAACCGGTGGTGGTGGCGACCGCCGCGGGCGACGGGGAAGCGGACCCCGACGGGCGCCGCGGCGATATCTTCCGGTGGACTGCTGCGGGACGGGCACGCCGACCGGTGCTCCGGTGAAGTGGCTCACCTCCCACGCTCGATCTCACACCCGCGCCGGTGCCCGCACAAGGCCCGCCGGGCGGGTCGTACGCCCGGCTGTGTCCCCGGCCGCCGCCGGCCGTTATCGTGGGACCGCCATGGCGAAGATCTTCCAAGTGACGGCCCGCGCGGGCATGACCCGCGTCGTGGAGCCGATCGCGCGCGGACTGCTCCGCGCGGGTGTGTCCCCCAACGCGGTCACCGTGACCGGCACGGTCGGCGTGCTCGTCGGCGCGCTCGGCTTCGGCGCGCGCGGCCATCTGGTCGCCGGTGCGCTGATCGTCACCCTCTTCGCCCTCACCGACCTGCTCGACGGCACGATGGCGCGGATGAGCGGCGGCTCCACCCGGTTCGGGGCGTTCCTCGACTCGAGCATGGACCGGGTCGCCGACAGCGCGGTGTTCGGCGCGGTCGCCTTCTGGCTGGCCACCGAGCACCAATACTCCGGCGTGGCCGCCGCGCTGCTCTGCCTGGCCGCCGGCGGGCTGGTCTCCTACGTCAAGGCCCGCGCCGAGGGGCTCGGCATGACGTGCAACGTCGGCATCGCCGAGCGCACCGAGCGGCTGCTCATCGTCGGGGTCGGTGGCCTGCTCACCGGCCTCGGCCTGGACCAGGCGCTGGAGGTCGCGCTCTGGCTGCTCGCCGCCGTCTCGATCTTCACCGTCGGGCAGCGGATGGCGCACGTGTACCGGCAGGCCCAGCGGGTCGGCGTCGAGTGAACCTGACCGAGGCGGGCTACGTCGCGGGCTGGCGCCTGATCCGGGCGCTGCCCCGGCCCGTCGCGGCCGCGGCCTTCCGCGCGGGCGCCGACCGCGCCCACCGCCGCGACGGCGGGGGTACGCGTCGACTGCGCTCCAACCTGCGCCGGGTGGTCGGCCCGGAGCTGCCCGAGGCGGAGCTGGACGCGCTGGTGCGCGCCGGCCTGCGCTCGTACGCCCGCTACTGGATGGAGGCGTTCCGGCTGCCGGGCCTGAGCCGGCCGGAGATCCTCGCCGGGTTCCGCCTCGACGGCGCGGAGCTGCTCGCCGCCGACGTGGCGGCCGGGCGCGGCGCGGTGGTGGCGCTGCCGCACGCCGGCAACTGGGACGCCGCCGGCGCCTGGGTGGCGGCCACCGGCTGGCCGATGACCACGGTGATGGAACGGCTGAAGCCGGAGGGCGTCTACGAGCGGTTCGTCGCGTTCCGGGCCGGCCTGGGGATGGAGATCCTGCCCACCCACGGCGGCCCCCGCCCCCCGTTCGACGTGCTGGTGGACCGGCTGCGGACCGGCTCGGTGGTGCCCCTGCTCGCCGACCGGGACCTCTCCGCCCGGGGCGTGGAGGTGGACTTCTTCGGCGGTCGCACCCGGATGCCGGCCGGTCCGGCGCTGCTGGCGTTGCGCACCGGCGCGCCGCTCTACGTGGCCTCGATGTGGTACGAGCCGGACGCCGCCTGCGCCTCGATCGACGGCCCGCTGCCGCTGCCGGCGGAGGACAGCGCCCCGCTGGACGCCCGGGTGAAGGTGGTGACCCAGCGGATTGCCGACGGTCTGGCGGCGGGCATCGCCCGGCATCCGCAAGACTGGCACATGTTGCAGCGGATGTGGCTGGACCAGGGTCCGGGCGGGGCGCCGACGTCGGCGCAGCCGCCGGCCGCCACCGGGACGGTCTAGGGGGACGCCATGCGGATCGGCATCGTGTGCCCGTACTCCTTCGACGTCCCGGGCGGGGTGCAGAACCACGTGATGGACCTGGCCGAGGCGCTGCTCGGCCTCGGGCACGAGGTGAGCGTGCTGGCCCCGGCGGACGAGGACTCGGCGCTGCCGCCGTACGTGGTGTCGGCGGGGCGGGCCGTGCCGCTGCCGTACAACGGGTCGGTGGCCCGGATCGCGTTCGGCCCGGTGTCCACCGCCCGGGTCCGTCGGTGGATCAACCGGGGCGACTTCGACGTGCTGCACGTGCACGAGCCGCTCACCCCGAGCCTGTCGATGCTGGCGGTGCTCTGCGCCCGCGGCCCGGTGGTGGCCACCTTCCATACCGCGATGACCCGCTCCCGGGTGCTCTCCGCGGCGCAGGGCGTGCTCCAGATCCTGCTGGAGCGGATCACCGCCCGGATCGCGGTCAGCGCGCTGGCCCGCAAGGTGCAGGTCGAGCACATGGACGGCGGCGCGGTGGAGATCCCGAACGGGGTGGCGGTGGCGAAGTTCGCCGGGGTGGAGCCGCTGCCCGGCTGGCCGGGGGAGTGCGCGGCCGGCAGCGGCGGCACGCTGGGCTTCCTGGGCCGGTTCACCGAGCCGCGCAAGGGCTTCCCGATCCTGCGCGACGCGTTCGTCGCGCTCGCCCCGCGCCGCCCCGGGCTGCGCCTGCTGGTCGCCGGTCCGGGCGACGCCGACGAGCTGTACGGGCGGTTCCCGGCCGACCTGCGCGACCGGGTCACGTTCCTCGGCCTGGTCTCCGAGCCGGACAAGGCGCGCATGCTGCGCAGCGCGCACCTCTACGTCGCACCGAACACCGGCGGGGAGTCGTTCGGGATGATCCTCACCGAGGCGCTCGCCGCCGGGACCACCGTGGTCGCCAGCGACCTGGACGCGTTCCGCCGGGTGCTCGACGGCGGGCGGGCCGGGCGGCTCTTCCCGACCGGGGACCCGGTCGCGCTGGCCGCCGTGCTGTCCGAGCTGCTCGACGACGACGGCCAGCGAGCCGGGCTGACCGCCTCCGGCGACCAGGTGGTGGCGAATTTCGACTGGCCCGTGGTTGCCCGCCGCGTTCTGGAGGTATACGCAGCCGCGATCGAGGCCACCGACGGCCGGGTCATGGACCAGGAGTGGGCGGGGCTGGGCTGACCGCGGTGGCCGGTGGGGCCGCTGTGACGAGCGCGTCGACCGGTGCCCGCGCCGGCCGGGCGGGATGAGGAGCGGCACTACGATGCGGGGCATGTGGTGGGTGGTGGGTGCGGCCCTGGTGCTCGGGCTGGTCTCGGCGTACCTGATCTGGACCGCCGGCCGGGTGCAGCGGCTGCAGGTCCGCGCGGACTCGGCGGCCCGCGCGCTCGACGCCCACCTGCTGCGCCGCGCGGCCGCCGCCGCGGTGCTGGCCGAGCAGCGGTACGGCGTGGAGCTGTACGCCGCCGCCCGGATCGCCCTGGACGCGGTCCCGGAGGAGCGTGAGGCCGCCGAGAACGACCTGACCCGGCAGTTGCGGGCGGTGCGGCTGGCTCCGGACGATCCGGCCTGCGGCGCGGTGATCGCGGCCAGCCGGCGGCTGGCGCTGGCCCGGCAGGTGCACACCGACCTGGTCCGGGACGCCCGGTCGGCGCGGGGGCGTCCGCTGGTGCGGCTGTTCCGGATGGGGCGGGGCCGGGACTGGCCCCGCTACTTCGACATCGACGACCCGACGCTGGCCCCGCGCGCGGACGTGACCACCGGCTGAGCGCCACCGGTGGCCGTGACGGCGGCCACAGGGCAGGCCACCGTGGGTGCGATTGGCTGTCGGAGCGGCGTCGCGGCGGCTTTAGCATTTCCGCGCAGCCCACCGTGACAGCACGCCGAGGAGCGATGACCCGTGTCTGAATCCAGCGCCCCGACCACCGATCCCGCCGTCGGCACCGCCCGCGTCAAGCGTGGCATGGCCGAGATGCTCAAGGGCGGCGTGATCATGGACGTGGTCACCCCCGAGCAGGCCAAGATCGCCGAGGACGCCGGCGCCGTCGCCGTGATGGCGCTGGAGCGGGTGCCGGCCGACATCCGCGCCCAGGGCGGCGTGTCCCGGATGAGCGACCCGGACATGATCGACGGCATCATCGCCGCCGTCTCGATCCCGGTGATGGCCAAGGCCCGCATCGGCCACTTCGTCGAGGCGCAGGTCCTCCAGTCGCTCGGCGTCGACTACGTCGACGAGTCCGAGGTGCTGACCCCGGCCGACTACGCCAACCACATCGACAAGTGGGCGTTCACCGTCCCGTTCGTGTGCGGCGCGACCAACCTGGGTGAGGCGCTGCGCCGGATCACCGAGGGCGCGGCCATGATCCGCTCGAAGGGTGAGGCGGGCACCGGGGACGTCTCCAACGCCACCACCCACATGCGGAAGATCCGGCAGGAGATCCGCCGGCTGGCGAACCTGCCGGCCGACGAGCTGTTCGTCGCGGCGAAGGAGCTGCAGGCCCCGTACGAGCTGGTGAAGGAGGTCGCCGAGCGCGGCAAGCTGCCGGTCGTGCTGTTCACCGCCGGCGGCATCGCCACCCCGGCCGACGCGGCCATGATGATGCAGCTCGGCGCCGAGGGCGTCTTCGTCGGCTCGGGCATCTTCAAGTCCGGCAACCCGGCGCAGCGGGCCGCCGCGATCGTCAAGGCGACCACGTTCCACGACGACCCGGACGTGCTGGCCAAGGTGTCCCGTGGCCTGGGCGAGGCGATGGTCGGCATCAACGTCGACGACATCCCCCAGCCGCACCGCCTGGCCGAGCGCGGCTGGTGAGAAGGAGGGGCCCCTTCTTAACGTTTTCGGTATAGGCGGGGCCCCCGCCTAACACCTCTGGGAGGAGCGGCGTGACCGTACCCGTGATCGGCGTGCTCGCGCTTCAGGGCGACGTACGCGAACACGTCGCGGCGCTGACCGGCGCGGGCGCCGACGCCCGCCCGGTGCGCCGCCCCGGCGAGCTGGACGCGGTCGACGGCCTGGTGGTGCCCGGCGGCGAGTCGACCACGATCAGCAAGCTGGTGGACATCTTCGAGATGCGCGAGCCGATCGACAAGCGGATCGCCGGCGGCATGCCGGTCTACGGCTCCTGCGCCGGCATGATCATGCTGGCCGCGGAGGTCCTGGACGGCCGCCCCGACCAGCGCGGCTTCGCCGGCATCGGCATGACGGTCCGGCGCAACGCGTTCGGCCGGCAGGTGGACTCGTTCGAGGCCCCGGTGTCGATCGCCGGCGTCGACGGTGAGCCGTTCCACGCGGTGTTCATCCGCGCGCCGTGGGTGGAGCGGGTCGGCCCGGACGTCGAGGTGCTGGGCCGGGTCACGGACGGCCCGGCCGAAGGGCGGATCGTCGCGGTCCGCCAGGGCAACCTGCTGGCCACCTCGTTCCACCCGGAGCTGACCGGTGACCTGCGCCTGCACCGCCTCTTCGTGGACGTGGTCCGGGCCGCCGCCTGACCGGTCGGCGGCGCGTACCGTGCCGGTCGTCGTGACGGGAGTGACGCGCGGTGACGTCCGCTCGGTAGGATTGCCGGGTTCGGCTCCGGCGTGGGCTGTCGACGCAGGCGTGGATCACTAACGGAGGTACTCAGATGTCCGGCCACTCAAAGTGGGCGACCACCAAGCACAAGAAGGCCGTGATCGACGCCAAGCGCGGCAAGATGTTCGCCAAGCTGATCAAGAACGTCGAGGTGGCGGCCCGCACCGGCGGCGGCGACCCGGCCGGCAACCCCACCCTCTTCGACGCCATCCAGAAGGCGAAGAAGAACTCGGTCCCGAACGACAACATCGACCGCGCGGTCAAGCGCGGCTCCGGCCTGGAGGCCGGCGGCGCCGACTGGCAGACGATCATGTACGAGGGCTACGGCCCCAGCGGCGTGGCGATGCTGATCGAGTGCCTGACCGACAACCGCAACCGCGCCGCCACCGAGGTCCGCACGGCGCTGACCCGCAACGGCGGCTCGCTCGCCGACGCCGGCTCGGTGTCGTACATGTTCTCCCGCAAGGGCGTGGTGATCGTGCCGAAGGCCGGCACCAGCGAGGACGACGTGATGATGGCCGTCCTCGACGCCGGCGCGGAGGAGGTCAACGACCTCGACGAGGCGTTCGAGGTGATCTCCGAGCCGGGCGATCTGATCGCGGTGCGCACCGCGTTGCAGGACGCCGGCATCGAATACGAGTCGGCCGAGTCGTCGCTCGTGCCCAGCGTGAACGTGCCGCTGGACGAGGAGGGCGCCCGCAAGATCTTCAAGCTGATCGACGTCCTGGAGGACTGCGACGACGTGCAGAACGTCTACGCCAACTTCGACGTCTCCGACGAGGTGATGGCCGCGGTCGGCTGACCGCGTACGCCGGGCCGAACGCCGGACACCCCTGATCCGGGTGCCCGGCGTTCGTCGTCTGCGCTCCGCGGAAAACGCGTGGGGGCGACCCGCGGTCGCGCGTACCCTGCCGGGGTGCTCGTACCCGATCTGCCGCTGCGCACCGACCGCCTGGTGCTGCGGGCCTTCACCGCCGACGACCTCGCCGTGGTCCGGGACTACCGGGGCCGCCCGGAGGTCACCCGCTTCCTCTACCACCAGCCCTACGACGACGAGGCCGCCCGGGCGGCGATCGACCGGCTGGTCCGGCGCACCGCGCTGCGCGTGGAGGGCGACGTGCTCAACCTGGCCGTGACGTTGGCCGGCACCGGCGATTTCGTCGGTGACGTGCTGCTGACCTGGACCAGCCGGGAGCACCGGCAGGGTGAGATCGGCTACGTGGCCCACCCCGACCACACCGGCCGCGGCTACGTCACCGAGGCGGCCCGGGAGCTGCTGCGCCTGGGCTTCGAGGGGCTGGGCCTGCACCGGATCGTGGGTCGGCTGGATGCCCGCAACGCGGCCTCGGCCCGGGTGCTGGAGCGGCTGGGCATGCGGCGTGAGGCGCACCTGCGGGAGAACGAGTTCGTCAAGGGCGAGTGGACCGACGAGGCCGTGTACGCCGTGCTGGCGCGGGAGTGGCGGGCGGCGGCCTGAGCGCCGCCGCCCGGGGGTTCAGCGGGAGGCGAACTGCCGGCGGACGCGGGCGCGCAGGGTGGGGGAGACGACGAAGGGCAGGACGGCCAGGAGCAGCGCGGCCAGGCCGGCGAGCAGCAGAACCCACCGCCGGGAGCCGTCGGCGCTGGCCGGGGCGCCCCAGGCGTTACGGCCGTCCGGGAAGGTCAGGGTGCCGGTGGCCTCCCGGTGGATCCGGCCGCTCTCCAGGCGCAGCCGCACCCGCCAGGGCCCGTTCGGGAGCTGCCGGTCCAGGGGCACCTGCACCTGCGCGCTGCCCCCGATCGGCACGGTGGTGCCGAGCTGGGCGGGGAACGGCCCGGCGGTGAGGCCGCCCGGCCCGTCCGACAGCCAGAGCTTCCCGGTCATGTCCAGGGCCCGCTCACCGGTGTTGTGGACGGTGGCGCGCACCACCGGGTCGCCGGTGTCGGTGCGACCGGGGACCAGGTCGCCGATGCCGAAGTCGGAGGGCGGGTCGCCGCCCGGCCCGACGTCCAGGTAGATCCGGATGCCCACCCGGTTGACCTGTTCGACCTCGGTTCCCTGGCGGTCCTTCTGCCGGGAGGCGACCGCCGCCCAGATGGCGCCGTAGCGCTCACCGCGCGAGGCGTCGGGCGGGACGGCGACCGTGGCGCGCAGCTCGGTGGTGCTGTCCGGCGGGGCGACGAACGTCCGGCGGTTCACGGTCACCCATTCGGGCAGCTCGTTGGCCTGCGGGTCGTCGCTGGGGACGAACTCGTTCCCGGTGATCTGGGCGGGCCCGACGGAGAGCGTGATCCGTTGTGGACCGCTCGAGGTGTTGGTCACCGCGAACCGGCGGGTCATCCGCGCGCCCGGGTTCAGGTGGTCGATGAGATAGATGCTGGCGCGCGGGTCGTCCCGGCGACCCCGGGTGGCCTCGAGGAGTTGGACGCCGATGCGCCCGTCGGCCCGGGCACCGTGGGGCGGGCGTCCGCCGCCGGTGTCCCCGTGGCCGTCGGCCGAGGCGGGGGCACCGGCGGCGGCCGTGCCCAGCAGGACGGTGAGTGCCGCGAGCGCGCGACCGTACGGCGGGATGGTGCTGCCATGCGCTCAGGTGACGGTGTGCGTGATGGTGCCGGTGTAGGTGCCGGCGACGGCGTTCAACGGGATCTGCACGCTGAGTGACGGCGTCCACGTCGCGTTGTTGACGCCGATGCCCGAGGCGTGGGTGAACGCGGTCTGCGAGGAGCCCAGCGCGTCGCCGACCGGTGGCGGCGGCGCGGTGCAGGGTCCGAGCTGGCCGGGGGTGAAGGTGCCGACGCCGCCGGTGGTCGTCGCGGGGCCCGAGCAGTAGTAGACGTCGGAGCTGGGGATGAGTGGACCGGTGCCGCTGTGGGTGAAGTCGGTGCTCGCCACCGTGACCACCCAGTTGGCGGGGTTGCTGGCGCGCAGGTCCGTCACGGTGACGTCGCCCAGCGATCCGTACGCCCACCAGGTCGTCGGCGTGCCGGAGGGCGTCTGGGTGGTCAGCGTGGCGTTGTCCGGCACGGTGATGTTCAGGGCGCCCGCGGTGATGGTGAACGTGACGTCGGTCGGGCAGGCCACGGTGTTCAGGCAGTCGGCGGCGTAGGCCGGTGCGGCGTTGAGCAGGCCGGCGGCCAAAGCGGCCGCGCCGATCGTGGCGGCTGCGGTCAGGTGGCGTTTCATGCAGGTAGTACCTCCCGTCGGTTGGAACCCTCGTTCCGAGCAGGAGATTAAGTGCCGTTTTGGGGGCTTTGATTGCCTATGCGTTTTTTGTACAGCTCAGACGACCGAGTGGACGACCGTGCCCCGGTAGGGTCCCGCCACCGCGGCCGGGGGAGTACCGATGATCAGCGACGGGTTCCAGGCCACGCTGCTGAGGAAGAGCAGGTTCAGGTCGGCCCGGAACGCCACCCGTGAGACGTCGAGGCTGACCGCGTCCGCGGCGGTGAGCTGCCCCGGGTGCACCGCGAGCGTACCGACGGCCAGCGTCGCCGGGCCGGACCAGTAACGCACGTGGTCGGCGCCGATCGTCCTGGTCGGATCCCCGGCGCCGGTGGTGAAGGAGGTCGCGGTGACCGAGGTGGTCCAGCTCCCGCCGAGCAGGCGGTCGTCGTCGACCTGCACCGTGCCGAGGTGCCCGGTGAGCGTCCCGCCCGGGGCGGTCGCGCCGAAGGAGACCGGACCGGTCGGCACCGAGATGGAGAGCCCGGCCTGGAAGGGCACGTCGGGCGGCGCGGCCCGGGCCGCCGGGGCGATGGCGGCGACCGCGGTCAGCAGGACCGCGGTGAGTGGGACGGCGCGAAGTGGACGGTGGACGGGCGGCATGGGCATCGGCATCACCGGGAGCTGGCGGACGAATTCCGGCATACCGTAACCGACCCGGACCGAGCGGTCCGGATTCTTCGCGTTGTCGGCGACGCGGTCCCGGTCCGGCGCCGTCGTGGGCGCCGGACCGGGACCGGGGCTCATCGCCCCGCGCGTCGGGCCTTGACCGCGCTGTCCACCACGTCCCAGACCGCGATCACCACGGTCACCACGACGGCGACGCGGGCGACGTCCTCCGCGCCGCCGTCACGCAGCCAGGCGAACCGGTCGACCAGCTCCGGGTTGAGCAGCCGGTCGGTCCGCAGCAGCCAGACCACCGGCGCCGCGAACGCCAGGTTGAGCAGCGCGTTGACCGCGACCAGCGGCCAGGTCCACCGCCGGGCCCGGTACTTCGCGACCTCCAGGCCGACGGTGGCGAGGAGCACCACGATCAGGGCCGGGAGCCAGAAGCTCCACAGTGCCGGGTCGAGCACCGGCAGCCGCGCGCCGTCGCCGATCCAGGTTTGGAAGTGCTGCCACACGATCGCCGCGACGGTGCCGAGCAGGAAGACGACCGAGGCCACGCTGTCCGGCTGGCTGATCTGTCGGTCGCCGGTCTCCTCGGGGAGCTGGTCGACGGTCCACTCGGGCAGGCCGAGCGGCGCCCGCGTGCGCTCCAGGACGGCGAAGCTCAGCGTCACCCAGAACGCGACCTGCACCGCGGTCTGGAGCGCGACCGAGATCGCCGCGCCGACGGCCCGGCCCGGCTCGTCGCCGACGGTGGCCGTGACGAGACCGGTGAGCACGCCGACCGCCGCCGGGATCCAGGTGAGCAGGGTGCGCAGCACCCGCCACCAGACCAGGTAGTAGCGCGGGCCGATGAGCTGGAGCGTGCGGTCGCTGTAGCGGGCGGCGAGCTGCTCGGGGCGGCCCATCTCGGTGAGCACCTCGCGCTCGGCGGCGGCGTGGTCCTGCCCGCCGGTGGTCCGGTCGTCGATCATGTCGGCGATGGAGGCGCGCAGCTCCTCGGCCAGTTCGGCGCGGCGGGGCGCCGGCACGGTCCGCAGGGTGGCCGCCACGTAGCGGTCGGTCAGGGAACTCATCGCCCCACTCCTTCGATCAGTTGGGTGACGGACGTCCGCACCGCGGTCAGGTCGTCGAGCAGGCGGCCGAGCACCGTCTCGCCGTCGTCGCTGGTGCGGTAGAACTTGCGCGGCCGGCTTTCCTCGGTGTTCCACTCGCTGGTCAGCAGCCCCTGGTCCTCCAGGCGGCGCAGCAGCGGGTAGAGCGTGTTGGCGTCGACCGCGAAGCCGTGCGCGGCCAACCGTTGCAGCAGGGCGTAGCCGTAGTCGGGGCGGCGGAGCGCCACCAGGCTGGCGACGACGACCGTGCCGCGCCGCAGCTCCTGAAGGTGGGTCCGGAGGACCTCGTCGCTGACCATGTATCACACGATAGTGTGTGCCACACACCATTGCAAGCTGATACACCGTCGTGTGGCACGCACCAGTGTTCGGAGAGACCCGGGCCACCCTCGGCGCGGACGGTGGAGCCGGCGAGATCACCTCGGTAGGGTGGGTCGGTCGACTCCGACGCAGCTTGATCCACAACCCGGGGGGCGCCACGCATGGGCGATTCGTTCGCGCATCTGCACGTACACACCGAGTACTCGATGCTCGACGGTGCGGCCCGGCTCAAGGACCTCTTCGCCGAGGCGGCGCGGCTCGGCATGCCGGCGGTCGCGATCACCGACCACGGCAACATGCACGGCGCGAACGACTTCTACAAGCAGGCCATGGCCGCCGGGGTCAAGCCGATCCTCGGCGTCGAGGCGTACGTCGCGCCGGAGTCGCGCTTCCACAAGGCCCGGGTCAAGTGGGGGCGCCCCGAGCAGAAGAGCGACGACGTCTCCGGCAACGGCGCCATCACCCACATGACCATGTGGGCGGCGAACCGCACCGGCCTGCACAACATGTTCCGGCTTAACTCCCGGGCGTCGATGGAGGGCCACTACGTCAAGTGGCCCCGGATGGACATGGAGCTGATCGCCGAGCACGCCGAGGGCATCATGGCCACCACCGGCTGCCCGTCCGGCGCGGTGCAGACCAGGCTGCGGCTCGGCCAGTTCGACGAGGCGCTCAAGGTCGCCGCCGCCTACCAGGACATCTTCGGCAAGGACAACTACTTCCTGGAGATCATGGACCACGGCCTCGACATCGAGCGCCGGGTCCGCGACGGGCTCACCGAGATCGCCCGCAAGCTCGACATCCCGCCGGTCGTCACCAACGACTCGCACTACACCCACGAGGCGCAGGCCGAGGCGCACGACGTGCTGCTCTGCGTACAGACCGGCAGCAACGTCGCCGACCCCAACCGGTTCCGCTTCGAGGGCGGCGGCTACTTCGTCAAGTCCGCCGACCAGATGCGCGCGGTCGACTCCTCCGAGCTGTGGCAGCAGGGCTGCCGCAACACGCTGCTGGTGGCGGAGAAGGTCGACCCGGCCGGGATGTTCACCTTCCACAACCTGATGCCGCGGTTCCCGATCCCCGAGGGCGAGACCGAGGAGTCCTGGTTCCGCAAGGAGACGTTCGTCGGGCTCAAGCGCCGCTTCCCGAACGGCATCCCGGAGGGCCACGTCGTCCAGGCGGAGTACGAGCTGGGCGTCATCATCCAGATGGGCTTCCCGTCCTACTTCCTCGTGGTCGCCGACTTCATCCAGTGGGCGAAGAGCCAGGGCATCGCGGTCGGCCCGGGCCGTGGCTCGGCGGCCGGCTCGCTGGTCGCGTACGCGTTGGGCATCACCGACCTCGACCCGATCCCGCACGGGCTGATCTTCGAGCGGTTCCTCAACCCCGAGCGCGTCTCGATGCCCGATGTCGACATCGACTTCGACGAGCGCCGGCGCGGCGAGGTCATCAAGTACGTGACCGACAAGTGGGGCGAGGACAAGGTCGCGCAGATCGCCACGTTCGGCACGATCAAGGCGAAGGCCGCGATCAAGGACTCGGCCCGGGTGCTGGGCTTCCCGTACGCGGTCGGCGACCGGATCACCAAGGCCATGCCCCCGGCCGTGATGGGCAAGGACATCCCGCTGTCGGGCATCTTCGACCCGAAGCACCCGCGCTACGCCGAGGCCGGCGAGATCCGCGGCCTCTACGAGTCCGACCCGGACGTCAAGAAGGTCATCGAGACCGCGAAGGGCATCGAGGGGCTGATCCGGCAGACCGGTGTGCACGCGGCCGGCGTCATCATGTCCGCCGAGCCGATCA
This sequence comes from Micromonospora ferruginea, assembly GCF_013694245.2. Lineage (NCBI taxonomy): Bacteria > Bacillati > Actinomycetota > Actinomycetes > Micromonosporales > Micromonosporaceae > Micromonospora > Micromonospora robiginosa. The sequence goes on along the minus strand of NZ_CP059322.2, from coordinate 3,182,630 downwards.
TCGAGCACATCCCGCTGATGCGACGCGACGCCGACGGCGTCATCATCACGCAGTTCGACTACCCGACGTGCGAGTCGCTCGGGCTGCTGAAGATGGACTTCCTCGGCCTGCGCAACCTGACCATCATCGACGACGCGGTGAAGAACATCCAGCTCAACCACGGCAAGGAGCTGGACCTGCTTGGCCTGCCGCTGGACGACAAGGCCGCGTACGAGCTGCTCGCCCGCGGCGACACGCTGGGCGTGTTCCAGCTCGACGGCGGCCCGATGCGCTCGCTGCTGCGGATGATGAAGCCGGACAACTTCGAGGACATCTCCGCCGTGCTGGCGCTCTACCGGCCCGGCCCGATGGGCGTGGACTCACACACCAACTACGCGCTGCGCAAGAACGGCCTCCAGGAGATCACCCCGATCCACCCGGCGCTGGAGGAGCCGCTGCGCGAGATCCTCGCCCCCACCCACGGCCTGATCGTCTACCAGGAGCAGGTGCAGCGCGCCGCGCAGATCCTCGCCGGCTACACGCTCGGCCAGGCCGACCTGCTGCGCCGCGCGATGGGCAAGAAGAAGAAGGAGATCCTGGACAAGGAGTTCGTCCCGTTCCGGGACGGCTGCCGCGCGAACGGCTATCCCGACGACGCCATCCAGGCGGTGTGGGACGTCCTGGTGCCGTTCGCCGGCTACGCCTTCAACAAGGCGCACTCCGCCGCGTACGGCCTGGTGTCGTACTGGACCGCCTACCTCAAGGCGCACTACCCGGCGGAATACATGGCGGCGCTGCTCACCTCGGTCGGCGACGACAAGGACAAGATGGCGCTCTACCTGTCCGAGTGCCGCCGGATGCGGATCCAGGTCCTGCCGCCGGACGTGAACACCTCCGCCGGGCCGTTCACCCCGGTCGGCAAGGAGATCCGGTTCGGTCTCGGCGCGGTCCGCAACGTCGGCGCGAACGTGGTCGCGTCGATCATGCGCTGCCGCGAGGAGAAGGGCGAGTACGCCGACTTCTACGACTTCCTGTCCAAGGTGGACGCGGTCGCCTGCAACAAGAAGACCATCGAATCGCTGATCAAGGCGGGCGCGTTCGACTCGCTGAACCACGCGCGCAAGGGCCTGCTGGCCGTGCACGCCGACGCCATCGACGCGTACGCCGACGTCAAGCGCAAGGAGGCGGTCGGCCAGTACGACCTCTTCGGCGCCGGCTTCGGCGACGCCGACGTCGGCGGCAGCACCACGGTCATGCCGGTCATCGGCGACGGGGAGTGGGACAAGCGCGACAAGCTGGCGTTCGAGCGGGAGATGCTCGGCCTGTACGTCTCCGACCACCCGCTGTTCGGCCTGGAACACGTGCTCGGCGCGGCGGCCGACACCACCATCGCCGCGCTCTCCGAGGAGGGCACGGTGCCCGACGGCGCGGTCGTCACGCTGGCCGGCATCCTCTCCGGGGTGCAGCGCCGGGTCACCAAGCAGGGCCGGGCGTGGGCCTCGGCCACCCTGGAGGACCTGGCCGGCGGCGTGGAGACGCTGTTCTTCCCCAACACCTACGAGGTGATCGGGCAGTACATCGCCGAGGACGCCATCGTGGTGGTCAAGGGCCGGGTGGACCGGCGCGACGACACCCCCCGGATCATGGCGATGGACATGTCCATGCCGGACGTCACCAGCAACCCGGCCAACAAGCCGGTCACGCTGACCATCCCGGTGCACCGCTGCACCCCGCCGCTGGTCGAGCGGCTCAAGGAGACCCTGGTGCTGCACCCCGGCGACACCGAGGTGCACGTCAAGCTGCTCAACGGCGGCAAGGTCACCACGCTGCGCCTCGGCCCGTTCCGGGTGGCCGCGACCACCGCGCTGATGGGCGACCTGAAGAGCGTCCTGGGTCCGGCCAACGTGAGCTGACGTGCGGGGTGGGCGGTGATCGGGCAGCATCGCAGGGATGCCGCCCCCCGACCTGCTGCACGTGCGTGACCTGGTGCCGGACGCGCTGGCCAGCCTGACCGAGTGCCGGTCCGCCGGCGCGGAACGTTGGCCGGAGCTGTGGCGGTCCCGCTACCTGTCCCGGCACCCGGACGTGTTCCGGGCCCTGGACGGCGACGGCGAATGGTCCGACCCGGCGGCGGTGACCACCGCCGTGGCCGGCCTCCGCGACCGGGTCACCGACCTGGCCGCCCGAGCCGAGGCGGTACGCGACCTGCTGCCCGCCGGCGTCGCGGACGCGGCCGGGGCGCTGGGCTGGTCCGGCGAGGGTGGACCGGTCGAGTGCGTGGTGCTGGTCGGGCTGCGCCACGCCAACGGCTGGGCCGACGACCTGGGCGGCCGGTACGCCCTCTTCCTCGCCGTGGAGCTGCTCGGCCCGGAGGAGGACGTCGGGCTGCTGGTGCGGCACGAGACCGCGCACGTGGTGCACGACCGCCGGGCCGGGATCCGCGACTGGCCGTCGCACGGGGTGGCGAACCAGCTCTTCGCCGAAGGGCTGGCCACCCAGGTCACCGCCGAACTCGATCCGGGCCGGCCGCTGGAGGCGTACCTCTGGTTCGGCCGGCCCGGCCACCGGGCCTGGCTCGACGAGTGCCGCCGCCGCTGGCCGGAGATCCTCGGCCGGGTCCGGGCCGACCTCGACGCCGTCGACCCGGACCATCACGCCGCGTACTTCCTCATGCGGGACTCGCTGCGGCGCGGCGACCTGCCCCGGCGCTGCGGCTACCTGGTCGGCCTGGCGGCCGTGCGGCGGCTGCGAGAACGCCACGGCCTGCCCGAGCTGGCCGGCTGGTCGCTGCCCCGGGTCCGGGCGGAGATGGCGACCGCGCTCGCCGGCCTGCCCGCCCCGGGCTGAGCGGGTGCGGTCCGGTGAGACCTGCCTCACAGTGTGGACATGGACACCACCACCCCCACCCCCGCGGATGTCCGGCCCGCCCGCCGGGACCGGACCCGGTACCTCTACCTGGCGGTCATCGCCGCCGTCGTCGCCGGCATCGTGGTCGGCCTGGTCGCCCCCGACGTCGGCAAGGCGCTGAAACCGCTGGGCACCGGCTTCGTGAACCTGATCAAGATGATGATCAGCCCGGTCATCTTCTGCACGATCGTGCTCGGCGTCGGGTCCGTCCGGCAGGCGGCGAAGGTCGGCAAGGTCGGCGGCCTGGCGCTCGGCTACTTCCTGGTCATGTCGACCGTGGCGCTGGCGATCGGCCTGGTGGTCGGCAACATCATCCACCCCGGGTCGGGTCTGGACCTGGGCCCGGACGTGGCCGACGCGGGCCGGTCCGCGGCCGGCGAGGAGAGTGGCGGCACGGTCGACTTCCTGCTCGGGATCATCCCGACCACGCTGGTCTCCGCGCTGACCGAGGGCGAGGTGTTGCAGACCCTGCTGGTCGCGCTGCTGGTCGGTTTCGCGGTGCAGAGCCTCGGCAGCCGGGGCGAACCGGTGCTGCGGGCGGTCGGCGTGCTCCAGCGCCTGGTCTTCAAGGTGCTGGCGATGATCATGTGGCTGGCCCCGATCGGCGCGTTCGGCGCCATGGCGGCGGTGGTCGGCGCCACCGGCGTGGACGCGCTCAAGAGCCTGGCGCAGATCATGCTCGGCTTCTACGCCACCTGCCTGATCTTCGTGATCGTGGTGCTCGGCCTGCTGCTGCGCCTGATCGCCGGGATCTCGATCTTCTCCCTGCTGCGTTACCTGGGCCGCGAGTTCCTACTCATCCTCTCCACCTCGTCGTCGGAGTCGGCGCTGCCCCGGCTGATCGCCAAGATGGAGCACGTTGGCGTGGGCCGGCCGGTCGTCGGCATCACGGTCCCCACCGGCTACTCGTTCAACCTGGACGGCACCGCCATCTACCTGACCATGGCGTCGCTCTTCGTGGCCGACGCGCTCGGCAAGCCGCTGGCGGTCGGCGAGCAGATCTCGCTGCTGGTGTTCATGGTGATCGCCTCGAAGGGCGCGGCCGGAGTGACCGGCGCCGGACTGGCCACGCTGGCCGGCGGCCTGCAGTCGCACCGGCCGGACCTGGTCGACGGCGTCGGGTTGATCGTCGGCATCGACCGGTTCATGTCCGAGGCCCGGGCGCTGACCAACTTCGCCGGCAACGCCGTCGCGACCGTCCTGGTCGGCACCTGGACCGGCGAGTTCGACCGGGACCAGGCCCGCGCCGTGCTGGCCGGGGACCGACCGTTCGACGAGGCCAGCATGGTCGACGAGCACGACGACAAGCGCGCCCCCGACGCGGCGACCCCACCCGACGCCGACCGCCCCTTGGCCGGCTCCACCACCTGACCCGCCCCACCCGGCTCGGCTCGGCCTGGCTCGGCCCGGCCTGGCTCGGCCCGGCCTGGCTCGGCCCGGCCTGGCTCGGCCCGGCCTGGCTCGGCCCGGCCTGGCTCGGCTCGGCTCGGCCTGGCTCGGCTCGGCCTGGCTCGGCTCGGCCCGGCCCGGCCCGGCCCGGCCCGGCCCGGCCCGGCCCGGCCCGGCCCGGCTTGGCTCGGCTTGGCCGGACGTTCTCCGGCCCTGCGGTGCTCGCCAGACGACACATCACTTTTCGGCGGTATACCTCTCAGTCATTCTTATGACTCAGAGGTATACCGCTCTGAACTCATCCCTCCTGCCGACCGGCTGGCAGAACGAGCGAACCAACCGTGCCCCGTCCCGCACCCACCCCGTCGATCTTGCACTTGATGCCCGGGAGTATCGGGTGAATCGGGCGAGAGGTGGGCCGAAAGTGCAAGATCGGCGAGGGCGAGGGCGAGGGCGAGGGCGAGGGCGAGGGCGAGGGGCGAGGGGCGAGGGGTGAGGGCGGGGCGAGGGGCGAGGGGTGAGGGCGGGGCGAGGGGCGAGGGGCGAGGGCGAGGGGCGGGGTGGGGGTGGGGGTGGGGGCCACGGGGGTGGGATTGGCGGTGTTGGGGTGGGGTGGGGGTGGTTAGCGTCGCGGGTATGGAGTTGGAGCAGGCGCAGAAGTTGTGGCAGCCGGCGCCGGGCTGGTTGAACACGGCGACCTACGGGTTGCCGCCCGACCCGGTGTGGGAGGCCGTGCAGCAGATGCTCGCCGACTGGCGGACCGGCCGGGTGTCGTTCGAGGTGTGGGACGAGTCGGTCGGCCGGTCCCGGGCCGCGTTCGCCCGGCTGGTCGGCGCGGACCCCGTCGACGTGAGCGTCGGCGCCGCCGTCTCCCAGTTGGCCGCGCCGATCGCGGCGGCGCTGCCGCCGGGCGCCACGGTGGTGGTGCCCGAGGGGGAGTTCACCTCGATCCTGTTCCCCTGGTTGGTGCAGGAGGAGCGCGGGGTGCGGGTGCGGACCGTCCCGCTGGCCGGGCTGGTCGACGCGATCGACGCCGACACCGACCTGGTGGCGTTCAGCCTGGTGCAGTCCGCCGACGGCACGGTCGCGGCGTACGACGAGATCGTCGCGGCGGCCCGGGCGCACGGCGCGCTCGTGGTGGTCGACGCGACCCAGGCGTGCGGTTGGCTGCCGTTCGACGCCGCCCAGGCGGACGCGGTGCTCGTCGGGGCGTACAAGTGGTTGGCGGCTCCGCGTGGCGCGGCCTTCGCCTACCTGGCGCCGGCGCTGCGCGAGCGGCTGCGTCCGGACGCCGCGGGCTGGTACGCCGGCCGCGACCCGCAGACCTCTTTCTACGGCACGCCGCTGCGGCTCGCCGACGACGCCCGGCGGTTCGACGTCTCGCCGTCGTGGCTGTGCTTCGTCGGCGCGGCCCCGGTGCTGGAACTGCTCGCCGACCTGGACCTGGCGGCGGTGCGGGACCATGACGTGGCGCTGGCCAACCGGTTCCTCGCCGGGCTGGGCCGGCCGCCCGGTGACAGCGCGATCGTCGCCGTGGAGGTGCCGGACGCGCAGGAGCGTCTGGCTCGGGCCGGGGTGCGGGCGGCGGTCCGGGCGGGCCGGGTGCGCGCCTCGTTCCACCTCTACACCACCGAGGCGGACGTCGACCTGGCCCTGGAGGCGTTGGCCGGGTGATCAGGCCAGGTGGCCGCCGATCTTCGTGTAGCCGCGCAGCAGGTCCCGGGAGATGATCAGCCGCTGCATCTCGTCGGTGCCCTCGAAGATCCGGTACAGCCGCACCTGCCGGTACCAGCGCTCGATCGGCAGCTCCCGGGTGTAGCCCATGCCGCCGTGGATCTGGAGCACCCGGTCCACCACCCGGTTGACCATGCCCGCGCCGTAGAGCTTGCCCATGGACGAGGCGTGCCGGGGGTCCAGCCCCCGGTCGACCGTCCACGCCGAGCGCAGGATCAGCCAGCGGGCCGCCTCCAGCTCGGTCTCCGAGTCGGCGATCATCCACTGGATGGCCTGGTTGGTGGCGATCGGCGCGCCGAACGTCTCCCGCGTGTTGGCGTGGTCGATCGCCATCTGCAGGGCCCGTTCGGCGATGCCGATCGCGTGCGACGGGATGGTGTAGCGGCCCTTGCCGATCCACTCCATGCCCAGCGTGAAGCCCTGGCCCAGCTCGCCGAGGATGTTGCGGTGCGGCACGCGTACGCCGTCGAAGACCAGGGAGGCGGGGCCGCCCTCGCCCATGGTCGGGATGAACTCCGACCGCCAGCCCATCGCCCGGTCGACCAGGAACGCGGTGGCGCCGCCGCGCCGGGCGCCCTTCTCCGGGTCGGTCACCGCCACCACGATGGCGAAGTCGGCGTCGTTGCCGTTCGTGATGAACGTCTTCTCGCCGTCGAGGACCCAGTCGTCGCCGTCGCGGCGGGCGCGCAGCCTGATGTTCGCCGCGTCCGAACCGGCGCCCGGCTCGGTGATGGCGAAGCAGGAGATCCGGTCCCCGGCGATGGTGGGGAGCAGGAACTCCCGCTGCTGCTCCTCGGTGGCGTGGAACAGGATGTTGTCCGCCTCGCCGCCGAACCGGAACGGCACGAAGGTGCGGCCCAGCTCGGTCCAGATCAGCGACTGCATGACCGCGGGCAGCGCCATCCCGCCGTACGCCTCGGGCGTGGCCAGCCCCCAGAAGCCGAACTTCTTCGCCTTGAGCTGGAGTTCGCGCAGCTCGGAGCGGTCCAGGCCGGGCTGGTGGGCGCGCTCGCGGCGCAGCAGCTCCGCCTCCAGCGGCATCACCTCGCGGGCGACGAAGTCGCGTACGGTGTCCCGGACCGCGCGTTCCTCGTCGGACAGATCGAAGTCCACGGTTCCCCCTCGGGTCGGCGTGCGCTCCAACCTAGCGCCCCTCGTGCCCCGCTGGAGCGGGCCGGCGGGCCGGGGTAGCGTCGGTGCTCCACCCCCACCGAAGGACGCCATGGATCTCGCTGCCGCGCCGCCCGCCCTGCTGACGCGCCGTCACCTGCACGTCGCCGGCGACTGGGTCGACCCGTCGTCGGGCGACACGATCGCGGTGGAGAACCCGGCCACCGGGGAGACGATCGGCGAGGTGCCCGCCGGCGCCCCGGCCGACGTGGACCGCGCGGTGGCCGCCGCCCGGGCCGCGTTCCCCGGCTGGGCCGCCACCGCCCCCGCCGAGCGGGCCGCGCACCTGGACCGGCTGCACACCACGCTCGCCGCCCGCGCCGACGACGTCGCCCGCACCGTGGCGACGGAGCTGGGCGCCCCGCTCAAGCTGGCCACCCGGGTGCAGGCCGGCCTGCCGCTGCTCGTGCTGCGGAGCATGGTCGAGCTGGCCGCCCGGCCGGTCGCGGAGCAGGTCGTCGGCAACTCGCTGGTGGTCCGCGAACCGGTCGGCGTGGTCGGCGCGATCACCCCGTGGAACTACCCGCTGCACCAGGTGGTCGCCAAGCTGGCCCCGGCGCTCGCCGCCGGCTGCACGGTGGTGCTCAAGCCCAGCGAGCTGACGCCGCTCACCGCGTACCTGCTCTTCGACGCGGTGACCGAGGCGGGGCTGCCGCCGGGGGTGGTCAACCTGGTGCCCGGCACCGGCCCGGTGGTCGGCGAGGTGCTCGCCGCGCACCCGGACGTCGACCTGGTCTCGTTCACCGGCTCCACGGCCACCGGCCGGCGGATCGCGCACCTGGCCGCCGACCGGATCGCCCGGGTCGCGCTGGAGCTGGGCGGCAAGTCGGCGAACGTGATCCTGGCCGACGCCGACCTGCCCACCGCGGTCAAGGTCGGCGTCGGCAACGTGCTGGTCAACTCCGGCCAGACCTGCACCGCCTGGACCCGGATGCTGGTGCACCGCGACCGCTACGACGAGGCGCTCGACGTGGCCGCGTCGGTGGTGGCCGGCTACCGGCTCGGTGACCCGTTCGACCCGGCCACCCGGCTCGGCCCGCTGGTCTCGGCCGCCCAGGCCGATCGGGTACGCGGGCACGTCGACCGTGCGCTCGCCGACGGGGCCCGGCTGGTGGCCGGCGGCCCGGACGCGCCGCTGCCGTCGCGGGGTCACTTCGTCGCGCCCACCGTCCTGGCCGACGTGCACCCGGACAGCGCGCTGGCGCAGGAGGAGGTGTTCGGGCCGGTGCTCGCGGTGATCCCGTTCGACGACACCGACGAGGCGGTCGCGATCGCCAACAACTCCCGGTACGGGCTGGCCGGCGCGGTCTGGTCGGCCGACGAGGACGCGGCGCTGGCCGTGGCCCGGCGGCTGCGCACCGGGCAGGTGGACGTCAACGGTGGCGCGTTCAACCCGCTTGCCCCGTTCGGCGGCTACCGGCAGTCCGGGCTCGGCCGCGAGCTGGGCACGTACGGCGTGGAGGAGTTCACCGAGGTGAAGGCGATCCAGCGATGAGGGCGTTGGTGGTCCGCGGCCGGGGCGCCGCCCCGGCGGTCGAGGAGGTGCGCCTGCCCGCGCCCGGCCCCGGCGAGCTGCGGGTCCGGATCCGCGCCGCCGGCATCTGCCACTCCGACCTGGCCATGGTGGACGGCACGCTGGCGCCCGCGTACCCGCTGGTGTTGGGGCACGAGGCGACCGGCGTGGTGGCCGAGGCCGGGCCGGGCACCCGGCTGGCCGTGGGCACGCCGGTGGTGCTCAACTGGGCGCCGGCCTGCCGCGACTGCTGGCACTGCCGGCACGGCGAGCCCTGGCTCTGCGCCGCCAACACGGCCGCCTCGGTGGCCCGGGGCGAGACCGCGACCGGGGAGCCGTTGCAGGTCACGCTCGGGTTGGGCGCGCTCGCCGAGGAGGTGGTGGTGCCGGAGCGGGCGGCCGTGCCGGTGCCGTCCGGCCTGCCGCCGGCCGAGGCGGCGCTGCTGGGCTGCGCGGTGCTCACCGGCACCGGCGCGGTCCGCAACACCGCCCGGGTCGCCGCCGGGGAGTCGGTCGCGGTGATCGGGCTGGGCGGCGTCGGGCTGGCGGTGCTCACCGCGGCCCGGCGGGCGGGCGCGTCGCCGATCCTCGCGGTGGACGTGGTGGAGGCCAAGCGGGACCTGGCGCTGGCCGCCGGCGCGACCGACTTCCTCCGCTCCGACGACACGCTCGGCAAGGAGGTGCGGGCGCGCACCGGCGGGCGCGGGGTCGACCACGCCTTCGAGTGCGTGGGCCGGGCCGCCACCATCCGCGCCGGGTGGCGGGTGACGCGGCGCGGCGGAGCGGTCACCGTGGTCGGCATGGGCGGCAAGGACGACCTGCTCAGCCTCTCCGCGCTGGACATCTTCCACTCGGCGCGCACGCTGCGCTCCTCGGTCTACGGCTCGACCGACCCGGATCGCGAGGTGCCGGAGCTGGCCGCCGCGCTGGCCGCCGGTGACCTCGACCTGGCGCCGCTGGTCAGCGGCACGGTGTCGCTGGCGGAGGCGCCCGCGGCGCTGGAGCGGCTGGCCCGGGGCGAGGGCGCCCGCTGGGTGGTCACCTTCCCGGACTGACCGGCCGCTCGATCAGGGTCGCGACGCCGTCCAGCAGGCGCTGGAGGCCGAAGTCGAAGACCGTCTCCAGGTCCAGGTCGACGCCGCCGGCGGTCAGCGCGTCCATGGTGGCCAGCCCGCCGCCGGCCATCAGCCGCTGGAACGTGTCCTGCTGCCGGTCCACCCACTCCTCGTCGGTGAGCCCGGTGTCCTGCACGGCCTGCGCGCCGGCCTCCAGGTTGACGGCGACGCCCTTGACGTACGTCATCAGGGTGATCGCCACGTGCCAGCGGGTGTTGCGGTCCAGGCCCAGGCCGGCGGTGGCCCGCAACGCCCGGTCGGTGTGCGCCATGCCGTGCGGCAGCGGCTGCGGCCGGGCGATGGTGATGACGTGCGGCAGCCAGCGGTGCCGCCGGTAGACGGCCCACTGGGCCCGGGCGAGCACCTCCAGCCGGGCCCGCCAGCCGGTCGGCTCGACCGCCGGCAGCGGCGAGTCGGCCAGCGCCGCGTCGGCCATCGCCAGGATCAGCTCGTCCCGGCCGCGCAGGTGCCGGTGCAGCGCCAGGGTGGCCACGCCCAGCTCGGCGGCGACCGCGCGCAGGGTGACCGCGGCCAGCCCGCCGGCGTCGGCCAGCGCGACGGCGGTCCGCAGCACCCGGTCCCGGCTCGGCTCCGGCCGGGCCCGGGCGGGTCGCGCGGTGGCGGCGGTCTCCGCCACCACCGTGCCGGCGCCGGGTCGGGTGAGCACCAGGCCGTCGTCGCGCAGCCGGGCCAGGACGCGGGTGGCGGTGGCGATGGCGATGCCGTGCTCGCGGGTGAGCTGCCGGGCCGAGGGCACCCGGTCGCCCGGGAGCAGCTCGCCGCGCTCGATCCGGTGGCGGATCTCGGTGGCGATCCGCTGGTACGGCGGCTGCTGCCGCGCCTCGTGCTGCGACATCCCGGGCACCTCCGCGCCGAAGCGTACTAGTGCGATCGGCGGCCCGGGGGCCCCGCGGCGGCGGCGTACTAGGTCGCCGGGCGGGTCGGGCGCGTGCCGGCTCTAGCGTCCGGCGTGACCGATGGATGCGAACCGGGGGAGATCTCGAATGACCGACAGGACCGTGCTCGTCTCCGGCGCCGGGGTGGCCGGCCCGGCGCTCGCCTTCTGGCTGGCCCGCCGCGGCTTCGCGGTGACCGTGGTGGAACGTGCGCCCGGGCTGCGCCCCGGCGGGCAGGCGGTGGACGTGCGGGGAGCCGCCCGCGAGGTGCTCGACCGGATGGGGTTGACCGGCCCGGTCCGGGCCGCCGGGGTCGGGGAGCGGGGATGGCGTACGTGGACGCCCGGGGGCGCACCCGGGCCCGGCTGCCGGTGGCGGCGTTCGGCGGGGAGGGGATCGTCGCCGACCTGGAGATCGAGCGCGGCGCCCTGGCCCGGCTGCTGTACGAGGCGACCCGGGGCGACGTCGAGTACGTCTTCGACGACTCGATCGAGACGCTGGCGCAGGACGACGCCGGGGTGCGGCTCACCTTCGCCCGGTCCGCCCCGCGCACCGTCGACCTGGTGGTCGGCGCGGACGGCTCGCACTCGCGGACCCGGGCGCTGGCGTTCGGCCCGGAGTCGGCGTACGTCCGGCCGCTCGGGGCGTACCTGGCGTACTTCTCCACCCCGTACCGGGACGCGGGCGGATGGTTCACGATGCACAACGCGCCCGGTGGCCGGGTGGTCGGCACCCGGCCGACGAGCGACGGGCGGACCGCGGCGCTCTTCAGCTTCCGCTCCGACGCGCTGGACGTCGACCGGCGGGACCGGGCCGCCCAGCAGCGGCTGCTGGCCGAGCGGTTCGCCGACGTGGGCTGGCGGGCGGCCGAGCTGCTGGCCGCCGCGCCCGCCGCGACCGACTTCTACTTCGACAGGTACGCCCAGGTGCGGATGGACTCGTGGAGCGCCGGGCGGGTGGCGCTGCTCGGCGACGCCGCCTGGTGCCCGTCGCCGCTGACCGGGCAGGGCACCAGCCTGGCCCTGGTGGGGGCGTACCTGCTGGCCGGGGAGCTGGCCGCCACCGGCGGCGACCACCGGACGGCCTACCGCCGCTGGGAGGCGGCGCTGCGGGCGCACGTGGCGAAGGGGCAGGAGTTGCCCGGCGGCGGGATCTCCGGTTTCCTGCCGACCGGCCGGGCCGGGATCCGGCTGCGCGACGCGTCGATGCGGGCGATGGCGTCCCGGCCGATGCGCGGGCTGGCCCGGCGGCTGTTCTTCAGTCACGCCGACGGGATCGACCTGCCGGAGTACGCCGCCGGCCGGTGACGGTGCCCGGCCACATGTCGACGGCCACCGATCCGTCCCGAGCCGCCGGTACGGGGTCGACCGCTGTGGCGGACGGCCCCGTGCCGCACCGGGGGAATGTGTGGCGCATCGACATGGCTCGACCGCTGCGACGCGCCGTAGGTTTCCTGCACGCGACGGCCCTGTGACCCCGGTCACCGATCTGGCATCGCGTGCGGACCTGCGGAGGGTGGGGCGATGGCCGGGCAAGCGATCCTGTCGGCCCGTGGGCTGACCCGGGACTTCCGGGGCTTCCGGGCCGTCGATCGCGTCGACCTCGACGTGGCGCCGGAGACCGTGCACGCCCTGGTCGGCCCGAACGGCGCCGGCAAGACCACACTGTTCAACCTGCTCACCGGCTTCCTGCCGCCCAGCGGCGGGCGGATCGAACTGGACGGCCGGGACGTCACCGGGCTGCCCCCGGAGCGGGTGGCGCGCCTCGGCGTGGCCCGGTCGTTCCAGATCACCAGCCTCTTCCCGCAACTCGGCGCGCGCGAGCACGTCAAGTTGGCCCTCCAGTCGCCGAGCGGGCTGGGCTGGCGGTTCTGGCGGTCGGCGAAGCTGATGCGCCGCTACCGGGAACGGGCCGACGAGCTGCTGGACATGGTCGGCCTGGCCGACCTCGCCGAGGCCCCGGCCGAGGCGCTCGCGTACGGGCGCAAGCGGGCGCTGGAACTGGCCATCGCGCTGGCCCTCGACCCGAAGGTGCTGCTGCTCGACGAGCCGACCGCCGGGATGGGGCTGGAGGACGTCGACCGCACCGTCGAGCTGATCGCGACGGTCCGCGCCGGACGGACCGTGGTCATGGTCGAGCACAACATGAGCGTGGTGGGCCGGCTCGCCGACACGGTCACCGTCCTGCAGGCCGGCACGGTGCTGGTCGAGGGGCCGTACGAGCAGGTCCGCGCCGACGAGCGGGTCATCACCGCCTACCTGGGAGCCGCGGATGCTGCGCATTGACAACCTCTCCGCCTCCTACGGCGAGGCCCAGGTGCTGCGGGAGGTGAGCCTGGAGGTGGCCGCCGGGGAGGTGGTCACCCTGGTCGGGCGCAACGGCGCCGGCAAGTCCACGCTGCTGCGGTGCGTGATGGGGCTGCACGCCGGCCAGCGCGGCGGCGTCCACCTCGACGGGCGGGACATCAGCAAGCTGCCGGCGTACAAGCGGGCGCGGGCCGGGCTCGGCTGGGTGCCCGACGACCGGGGCGCGTACGCCACGCTCACCGTCACCGAGAACCTGACGCTGCCGCCCCGGGTCGGCCCCGACCCGTGGCCGCTGGAGCGGGTGTACGAGGCGTTCCCCGCCCTGTACGCCCGGCGCGCCTCGGCCGCAACCATGCTCTCCGGCGGCGAGCAGCAGATGCTCGCGCTGGCCCGGGTGCTGCGGATGGGCGCCCGGCTGCTGCTCTGCGACGAGCCCACCGAGGGGCTGTCGCCGCTGCTCGTGCAGCAGGTCGGTGACCTGCTGCGGGAGGCCAAGAAGCACGGCGTGACCGTGCTGCTGGTGGAGCAGAACCTGCACTTCGCCACCGGCGTCGCCGACCGGCACTACCTGCTGGCCGAGGGACGGATCGCGGAGGCGATGGAGAACGCCGAGGTGCGCTCGCGGGAACGCGAGCTGCTGGCGTACCTCGGCATCTGAATTCCGACGGCTGACCCGCGCGGACCGCGCGGTACGAAGGGGATGAACATGCGTAGGAGCGTGGGTGTGGCCGCCGCCTCGGCGGCGGCGCTGCTGGTGGCCGGCTGCGGCGGCGGTGGCCCGCAGTCCGGCGGTGACTCGAAGCTGACCGGCGACAAGATCGTGCTGGGCGTGCTCAACGACCAGTCGGGCGCCTACTCGGAGCTGTCCGGGCGCAACTCGGTGAAGGCCGTGGAGATGGCCATCGCCGACTTCAAGGCCAAGCACGGCGACGACGCGGTGACCAAGAACATCAGCGTGGAGACCGCCGACCACCAGAACAAGCCGGACGTGGCCAACAGCAAGGCCCAGGAGATGTACGACCGCAAGGGCGTCGACGCCATCCTGGACGTGCCGACGTCCTCGGCCGCGCTGAAGGTCGCCGACGTGGCCAAGGAGAAGAAGAAGCTCTACTTCAACATCGGCGCGGCGACCACGGACCTGACCGGCAAGAGCTGCAACAGGTACACGTTCCACTACGCGTACGACACCTACATGCTGGCCCACGGCACCGGCACGGTGACCACCGAGCAGGTCGGCAAGAACTGGTACATCCTCTACCCGAACTACGCGTTCGGGCAGGACATGGAGAAGAGCTTCTCCGCCGCCATCGGCGCGGCCGGCGGGCAGGTGGTCGGCAAGGACGGCGCGCCGTTCCCGAACACCAGCGGCGACTACTCGTCGTTCCTGCTCAAGGCGCCGACGCTGAACCCGAAGCCGCAGGTGCTGGGCACCATGCAGGCCGGCGCCGAGCTGGTCAACGTGGTGAAGCAGTACAACGAGTTCAAGCTGCGGGAGAAGGGCGTCGGGCTGGCGGTCGGCCTGATGTTCATCACCGACATCCACTCGCTCACCCCGGCCGCGCTGGCCGGCACCACCTACACCGACGCCTGGTACTGGAACTTCGACCAGCAGAACCGGGAGTGGGCGGACCGGTTCCAGTCCGAGACCGGCACCCGGCCGTCGTTCGCGCACGCGGCGAACTACTCCGCCGCCATGCAGTACCTGGAGGCGGTGCAGGCCGCCGGCAGCGACGACGCGGACGCCGTGGTCAAGGAGCTGGAGGGCAAGGAGGTCAACGACCTCTTCCTGCGCAACGGCAAGATCCGCGCGGAGGACCACCGGGTGGTGCACGACGCCTACCTGGCCCAGGTGAAGCCGCAGGCCGAGGTGAAGGAGCCGTGGGACTACGTGAAGATCCTCAAGACCATCCCGGCGGCGGAGGCGTTCCGGGCGCCGTCGGCGGACTGCAAGCTCTGACATGTCCGGGTTCCTGCAGAACACGTTCAACGGGCTGGTGGGCGGGGCGTTCTACGCCCTGCTCGCCCTCGGGCTCGCGGTCATCTTCGGCATGCTCCGGGTGGTGAACTTCGCCCACGGCGCGTTCTACATGCTCGGCGCGTTCGGCGCGTACGTGCTGCTCGCCGAGGCGGGGGTGCCGTTCTGGGCCGCGCTGGTGATCATGCCGCTGGCGCTGGGCCTGCTCGGCATGGTGCTGGAGCGGGCGGTGATCCACCGGCTCACCCGGCTCGACCCGCTCTACAACTTCCTGCTCACCTTCGGCCTGACGCTGATCCTGCAGGACCTGGTCAAGTCCCGGTACGGCGTGCAGTCCAGCCCGTACGCCACCCCGGCCGGGCTCACCGGCTCGGTGGACTTCGGGCTGTTCGACTTCCCGGCGTACCGGGTCTTCATCCTCGGCTTCACCGTGCTGCTCTGCGTCGCGGTGTGGTGGGTGCTCGGGCGGACCCGGATCGGCATGGTGGTCCGGGCCGCCACCGAACGGCCGGAGCTGACCCGGGCGTTCGGCATCGACGTGGGGAAGTGGGTCACCCCGGTGTTCGGCTTCGGCATCGCCCTCGCCGGGCTGGCCGGGGTGCTCGCCGCCCCGATGCGCGCGGTCAACCCGCTGATGGGCGCCGACCTGATCATCGTGGTCTTCGCGGTGGTGGTGATCGGCGGCCTCGGCTCGATCTTCGGTTCGGTCGCCGCCGGTTTCGGCATCGGCCTGATCCAGGCGTGGGGCGAGGCGTACCTGTCGGACTACCCGCTGGTGTCGCAGACCGTGGTGTTCGTGGTGATGGCCGCCGTGCTGCTCTGGCGCCCGGCCGGCCTGTTCGGCCGTGAGGAGGCACCGGCATGACCGAACGCACCGAGCGGAGCGAGGGCCGTGAGGGCATGCCCGGCCAGCACGGCATGAGCGCGACCGTGGACACCAAGGCCCCACCGGCCCGGTCCGGGTTGCTCGCCGTGGCCCGGGCGCCCGGCTGGGTCCGGTACGCGCTGCTGGCCGCCGGCCTGCTGGTCGCGCTCTGGCTGCCCAACGGCCTCTACCCGGCGGTCGCGGTGGACATCCTGTGCTGGGCGTTGTTCGCCGTCTCGGTGGACCTGCTGCTCGGCTTCACCGGGCTGATGTCGTTCGGGCACGCGGCGTTCTGGGGCACCTCGGCGTACCTGACCGGGCTGGTCGCGATCCACGCCGGCCTGCCCTTCCCGGCGGCGGTGCTGGCCGGGGCGCTGGGCGCGGCGCTGCTCGCGCTGCCCATCGGCTACCTGGCGGTGAAGCGCACCGGGATCTACTTCGCCATGGTCACGCTGGCGTTCGCGCAGATGGTCTACTACGTGGCCAACGAGTGGCGTTCGGTCACCCAGGGCGAGAACGGACTGCAGGGCGTGCCGCGCGCGTTCTTCGGCGCCGACCTCACCGACGACTACTACTTCTACTACGCGATCCTGCCGATCGTGCTGCTCGGCCTGTTCGCGGCCTGGCGGATCGTGCACTCGCCGTTCGGCCGGGTGCTGGTCGGCATCCGGGACAACCCGGCCCGGGCCCGTGCGCTCGGCTACCCGGTGCACCGCTACAAGCTGACCGCGTTCGTGCTCTCCGGGTTCCTGGCCGGGCTCGGCGGCGGGCTGTTCGCGGTCGGCCACCGGTTCGTCTCGCTGGACGTGCTGCACTGGACCACCTCCGGCAAGGCGGTCATCGTGGTGGTGCTCGGCGGCATCGGCACGCTGTGGGGCGGCGTGCTCGGCGCGGCGCTGGTGGTCCGGCTGGAGGACTGGCTGTCGTTCTCCGGGTTCGAGGCGATCGGGCTGGTCACCGGCGGCATCTTCGTGCTGGTCGTGCTGCTGTTCCGGCGGGGCGTCTGGGGCACGGTCGCCCACCTGCTCCGGCGTCGGGGAGCCGCCCGACGCGAATGAGTTTCCCGCGGGCGCATCCGGATCCGGTCGCCCGGACGAACCCCCTGGTAGGAGAGCTACCCGGGGGTACGTCCGTTGCTGAGGAACAACATGCCGGCCGGGGCCGCCGAGACGGCCCGCAAGCGGCTGCTGGCCGCCGCCGAGGACCTGGACGACAACCAGGTCGCCGGCCTGGTGCTCGACCTGGCCGCCGAGGCCGGGGTGACCGCGCTGTGGGAGCAGGTCTGCCTGCCGCTGCTGGGCGGGTTGCGGGGCGACAGCCCGGCCGAGATCGCGGTGGAGCACGCCCTGTCCGAGGGCGTGCGGGTCGGGCTGGACGTCTTCCGCCGGGAGCCGAGCCGCCCGCTGCCGGCGCGGGGGGTGCTGCTCGCCGGCGCCGAGCACGAGACGCACTGCCTGGGGCTGCACGCGCTGGCCGCGGCGTTGCGCGAGCGCGGCCGCGGTTGCCTGCACCTCGGCCCGGCGCTGCCCTGGTCGGCGCTGGCCGGCGCGGTGGCCCGGGTCCGGCCACGGGTGGTGGTGGTCTGGTCGCAGACCCCGGTGACCGGCCGGGCGTACCGGCTGGTCCGGCTCCGGCGGGACCTTCCGGGGGTGCGGGTGCTCGCCGCCGGCCCGGGCTGGATCGAGCCGTTCCCGCCCCCGCTGCGCCTGGTCACCCTCCCCGACGCCATCTCCGCCTGCCTGCAAGGCGGGGGCCCCTCTTAACGCCTGCGGTAGAGGAGGGGGCCCCGCCTAACAGCGCCCGCCGGCGCGCGCCTCAACCGCCGGCGCGGAAGCCGTGCAGCAGGGTGGCCACCGCGGACTCGGGGTCGAAGGTGTCCTCGGGTGCGGCGAGCTGGTTGCCGAAGAGCCCGTCGACCAGCGCGAGCAGCATCCGGAAGTGGGCCGGGGGGTCGGTCGCGCCGAGCGCGGCGAGTAGCGGTTCCCCCCACTCGGCCAGCCGGGCCCGGCCGGCCTCGATCGCCGGCCGCAGCTCGGGGCGTACCGCCGCTTCGACGAACAGGGCGTAGCGGGCCAGCGTGACCACCCGACGGCCGGTGGTGAACTCCCGGATCAGCCGGCCGAGCACCCGGGCGGTCGCGTCGACGTCGCCGGGGGGCAGGTCCGCCGCGAGCCGCTGCCAGGCCTGCGTCTCCACCTCGACCAGCCGGGCGAAGACGGCGTCGACCAGGGCCTCCCGGGTGCGGAACCGGTTGGACGCGGAGCCCTCGGCCAGCCCCGCCTCGGCGTCCACCGCGCGGTGGGTGAGGTGGCGTGGCCCGCGGGTGCCGAGCACCCGGATGGCGGCGTCGAGCAGGAGTTGCCGGCGGTCGGTCACCGGTCCAGACTACAGGCGTAGTGCACCCGACTACATCTGTAGTACGGTGGCGCCATGGACGGTCGGGCGGTGGTGGTCGGCGGCGGCATCGGCGGGCTCGCGGCGGGCCTCGGCCTGCGCGCGGCGGGCTGGGAGGTGACCGTCCTGGAACGGGCCCCGGGCCTCCCGGACGCCGGCACCGGGCTCGGCATCTGGCCCGGCGCGATGCGCGCCCTGGACGCGCTCGGCGTCGGCGACGAGGTGCGCCGGCGTGGTCGCCGGCAGAGCGGCGGGTCGATCCGGCGCCCGGACGGCAGCCGCATCGCCACCATCGACGTCGGCCGCATCGAGCGACGCCACGGCGAGCCGGTGCACCTGGTCACCCGGCCGGCGCTGCTCGCCACGCTGGCCGCCGCGCTGCCCGGCGCGGCGCTGCGGTTCGCCGCGCCGGTCGCCGACCCGGGCGCGCTGCTCGACGCGTACGACCTGGTGGTCGGCGCGGACGGGATCAACAGCGTGGTCCGCGCGGCGGTGCACGGCGAGCGCTACCCGCTGCGCTACGCGGGCACGGTGGCCTGGCGCGGCGTGGTCGACGCGGAGCCGGCCGAGGGCGGCGAGACCTGGGGCCGCGGGCGCAAGTTCGGCCTCACGCCGGTCGGCGGCGGGCGGACCAACTGGTACGCCTCGGTGAGCCTGCCGCCGGGGCATCCCGCGCCGGCCGACGACGTCGCCGAGCTGCGCCGCCTCTTCGGCGACTGGCACCCGCCGGTGCGCCGGGTGCTGGACGCGCTCACCCCGGCCGGTGTCCTGCGGCACGAGATCCGCGAGCTGACCCCGCTGCCGTCCTACGTGTCCGGCCGGGTGGCGCTGCTCGGCGACGCCGCGCACGCGATGACCCCGGACCTCGGGCAGGGCGCCTGCCAGGCGCTGATCGACGCGGTGGCGCTGGCCGACTGCGTCCGCGCGGCCGACGACCTGCCGGCCGCGCTGCGGGCGTACGACCGGCGACGCCGCCGGCCCACCCAGCGCATCGCGGCCGGCGCGCGGTGGGCGGGGCGGCTCTCCCAGGCCCGGCGGATGCTGCCGCTGCGCGACGCGGTGCTGCGGCTGGCGCTCGCGGCCGGCCCGCCCGCCTGAGCCCCCGGGCGCGGGCCCACGCACGGGGGTGGGTCCGCGCCCGGCCGTGACCTGGCGCACATTCGATACGAACCGGTTCCGTATCGAAATTCCCTCACCTACGCTCGGCGTGAGTTACGAGTCTGGCCCGTTTCGTATTCGGACGCGGGTGAACCGGGGGGAGAACCCGAATGGAACCGCACGAGAACACCGGACACCCGAGGAGGTGGGCGATCCTCGGAGTGCTGGTGATCAGCCTCCTCGTGGTCGTCCTCGACAACACCATCCTCAACGTCGCGCTGCGCACCCTCGCCGACCCGGTGCACGGCCTCGGCGCCAGCCAGGGCGAGCTGGAATGGGCGATCAACTCCTACACGCTGGTCTTCGCCGGCCTGCTCTTCACCTTCGGCGTGCTCGGCGACCGGCTCGGCCGCCGGCGTTTCCTGATCCTCGGGCTGGCGCTGTTCGGGCTGGCCTCACTGCTGTCGGCGTACGCGCAGGACCCGGGGCAGCTCATCGCCGCCCGGGCCCTGATGGGCGTCGGCGGCGCGGCCATCATGCCGGTGACGCTCTCGATCATCTCCAACGTCTTCGACCCGCGCGAGCGCGGCCGGGCGATCGGCGTCTGGGCCGGCGCGGTCGGCCTCGCCGTGGCCATCGGCCCGGTGCTCGGCGGCGCCCTGCTGGAGCACTACTGGTGGGGCTCGGTCTTCCTGATCAACGTGCCGGTGGTCGCCGTCGGCGTGCTGCTGGTCGCGCTCCTGGTCCCCGAGTCCCGCGACCCGTCCCCGGGCCGGGTGGACCTGCTCGGCGTGCTGCTCTCCGTGGTCGGTCTGGTCGCGCTCACCTACGGCATCATCGACGGCGGCGAGCACGGCTTCGGTCGCCCGCAGGTCTGGGTCTCGATCGTCGGCGGCCTCGCGGTGCTCGGCTGGTTCGTCGCGCACGAGTTGGGCAGCGACCACCCGTCGCTGGACGTGCGGCTGTTCCGGGTGCCCCGGTTCGCCGCCCCGGTCGCGCTGGTCGGGCTGGTCTTCTTCGCCGCGATGGGCGTGATGTTCTTCGGCGCGTTCTACCTGCAACTGGTGCGCGGCTACAGCCCGCTGGAGAGCGGCCTGCTGTTCCTGCCCTTCGCCGCCGCCCAGCTCATCTTCGCGCCGCGCAGCGCCGCGATGGTCCGCCGGTACGGCGGCCGGGCCGTCGCCGCGGTCGGGCTGCTGCTCACCGTCGTGGCGCTCGCCGCGTTCGTCCTCATCGACGCGGACACGCCGATCTGGATCTTCTCGGCGCTGGGCTTCCTCCAGGGCGCCGGGATGGCCAACATCATGCCGCCGGCCACCGAGTCGATCATGTCGGCGCTGCCCCGGGAGAAGGCCGGCGTGGGCTCGGCGGTCAGCAACACGATCCGCCAGGTGGCCGGCGCGCTCGGCGTGGCGGTGCTCGGCTCGGTGCTCTCCGCGGTCTACCGCGACCAGATCGCCCCGGCCGTGTCCGCGCTGCCCGCCCCGGTCCGCGACGCGGCCCGCGAGTCGGTCTCCGGCGCGTACGCGGTCGCCGACCGGCTCGGCCCGGCCGCGCCGCGCCTGATCGACGCGGCGAACGACTCGTTCGTCTCGGCGATGCACTGGGCGGCCGGGATCTCCGCGCTCGTCGCCCTGTTCGGCATGGTCATCGTGTTCCGCTGGATGCCGGGCCGGCCGCTCGTCGCGCCCGACGCGTCACCGGCCACCGAGCCGGAGTTGGCCGGGACCGCATAGGTTCGTGGACAATGTCTGACATGACTTCCACGGCGGATGCTCCGCGGTCGCCCGGGCGACCGCGGAGCACCCGCGCGGACGAGGCGATCGTGGAGGCCACCCTCGACCTGCTGGCCGAGGGGAGCACCATCGAGGCGCTCTCCATCGAGGCGATCGCCGCCCGGGCCGGCGTCGGCAAGGCCACCATCTACCGCCGCTGGTCCGGCAAGGAAGCTCTGCTGCTGGACGCGCTGGGCCGGCTCAAGGGCGCCCCGCCCCGCATCGGCGGGCACTCCGTCCGCGACGACCTGGTGCAGCTCGTCGGCGCCGTCGGTCAGCACGTCGACCCGCGGGCCCGCATGATCATGCCGTGCCTGGTGCCCGAGGTGAGCCGCAGCTCCGCCCACCGGCAGGCCTACGAGGCGATCATCGAGCCCCGCCGGGAGGCGATGCGCGAGGTGCTGCGCCGCGCGGTCGAGCATGGTGAGCTGCGCGCCGACCTCGACGTCGAGGTCGCCATGGCGTTGCTCACCGCGCCGATGCTGACCCAGCGGATGGTGCACTGGTATCCGGGGACGGACGAGCGGATCCTGCCCGAGCGCATCGTGGACACGGTCCTGGCCGGCCTGCGCGCCCGCTGACCCGGTCGGCAGCTCAGGGGACACGGTCCTGGCCGGCCTGCGCGCCCGCTGACCCGCCGGGCAGCTCAGGCGGCGGGCGTGCGCAGCCGGTGCAGGCGCAGCGCGAGCTGCACCTCCAGCGCCCGCTCCGGCTTCTGCCAGTCGGCGCCGAGCAACTGCCCGACCCGCTCCAGCCGCTGGGTCACCGTGTTCACGTGCACGTGCAACTGCTCGGCCGCCCGGGCCAGGCTGCCGCCCACCCCGAAGTACGCCTCCAGCGTCCGCACCAACGCGGTGCCCCGCCGCGCGTCGTAGTCGACCACCGGCCCCACCGTCGCGGTCAGGAACCCGCTCACGTCCCGGTTGCCCGCGTCGCCGACCGCGCCCAGCAGCAGCCCGACGAAGCCCAGCTCCGCCGTGCTCGCGCCCTGCCCGGATCGACCCAGCGCGCCGAGCGCGGTCAGGCAGCGCTCCGCCTCGGCGAACGTCACCGCCAGCGACGCGGGGCCGGTGGACGGCCCGCTCGCCCCGGCGGTCACCGGCCGGCCGGTCACCCGGGACAGGTCCCGGGCCACCGCGCGGGCCGCCCCGCCGGCGTCCCGGCCGGGCAGCATCAGCACCACCCGCCCGTCGCGCGCCGCGGCCAGCCCGCCCCGGGTCGAGGCGTACGTGGTGGCCCACGACAGCACCCGCTGCCGGGCCGACCCGGTCTCGGCGAACGCGTCGTCGCCGACCGCCACCAGCACGTGCGGGGCGTCCAGGTCGACCCCGATCCGGCGGGCCCGGCTGCGCAACGCGTCGGCGTCCCGCAACGGCCGGGCGATCAGGTCGTCCAGCAGCTCGCCCCGGACCCGCCCCTCCGCCTCGGCCACCGTGCGGCGGAACAGCAGCAGCAACGCGGTCACCAGCGCGGCCCGCTCCAGGATCCGCTGGTCGGCGTCGACCAGCTCGTCGTCCGGGCGCAGCACCAGCGCGCCCAGGTTCTCCGCGCCGGCCACCACGGCCGCGTACCAGAGCGGGCCGCGTCGCACGCTGCGCCCCTCGGTGCGGGACGCGGCGACCGCCTCCACGATGTCCGCCCGGTCCGGCTCCTCGATCTCACCGACCCGGGCCAGCCGGCGGCCCTCGGCGTCCAGCGCCAGCAGCGCCCCGCCGAGCACCTCGGTCACCGCCGCCGCCACGTCCTCCATCCCGCCGCCGCGGACCACCAGCGCGGTCATCCGGTCGTGCGCGGCGGCGGCCCGCTCCACCGAGCTGCTGTGCGCCCGGATCGTGCTGTTCGCCGAGGACAGCTCGGCCAGCGCCGACCGGGTCTCGGCGAGCAGCCGGGCGGTGTCGATCGCCACCGCCGCGTGCGCGCCCAGCGACACCAGCAGCGACACCTCCTCCCGCGCGAACGGGCGGGCCGAGCGGTTGGCCGCGTAGAGCACGCCGATCACGCTGGAGCCGAGCCGCAGCGGCACGCCGAGGATGGCCACCAGGCCCTCCTCGCCCACCCCGCCGTCGATCTCCCCGGTGTGCCGGAACCGCTCGTCCTCCTGGTAGTTCGACGTCACGTACGGGGTGCCGGTCTGCGCCACCAGCCCGCCCAGGCCGTCGCCCATCTCCAGCCGCAGCCGCTGGAACCGCGCCGAGATCGACCCGTCGGTGACCCGCATGTACGTGTCGCCGCGCTCGTCGTCGTTGAGCGTCATGTATGCCACGTCGGTGCCGAGCAGGATCCGCGCCCGGTGCACGATCGCCCGCAGCACGTCGTCCAGGTCGCGCAGGCCGGCCAGGTCGCTGGCGGTGTCGTAGAGGCCGGACAGCTCGGTCTCCCGGCGGCGCCGGCGCTCCAGCAGCGCCCGGACCCGCAGCGCCACGATCTTCGCCTGCTCCAGCTCGGCCAGCCGGTCGGCGGGCAGGCCGGCGGCGCGCGCGGCGACCAGCGGGCCCTCGAACTCGACCGCGGCGGCCTCGCGCGCCAGCAGTTCCAGGAACTCCACCGGCGACGACATGACCGACATTGTGCGCGGCGCCACTAGTTCGCCGTCCAGCCCCCGTCGAGGGCGATCGAGGCGCCGGTGAGGAACGCGGCCGGCGGGGCGCACAGGTACGCCACCAGCTCGGCCACCTCCTCCGGCTCGATCAGCCGCTTGATCGCCGCCCGGGCCAGCATGATCTTCTCGATCACCTCGTCCTCGCCGATGCCGTGACTGGCCGCCTGGTCGGCGATCTGGCTCTCCACCAGCGCGGTCCGCACGTACGCCGGGTTGATGCAGTTGGCCGTCACCCCGTGCGCGGCGCCCTCCAGCGCCACCACCTTGGACAGGCCCTCCAGCGCGTGCTTCGCCGAGACGTACGCCGCCTTGAACGGCGAGGCGCGCAGCCCGTGCACCGAGGAGATGTTGACGATGCGACCCCAGCCGTTGGCGTACATCCGGGGCAGCGCCCGGCGGATGAGCAGGAACGGCGCCTCCACCATCACCCGCTGGATGTACTCGAACCGCTCGACCGGGAAGTCCTGCACCGGCGCGACGTGCTGCAACCCGGCGTTGTTGACCACGATGTCGGCGTCCACGTCGAGGCGGTCCACCGCCTCCGGGTCGGCCAGGTCGATCCCCTCGGCCCGGCCGCCCGCCTCGGCGGCCACGGCCTTGGCCGCCTCCACGTTGCGGTCCAGCACCACGACCGAGGCGCCGGCCGCCGCCAGGCGCAGGGCGCAGGCCCGTCCGATGCCACTGCCACCACCGGTCACCAGGGCATGGCGACCGGAGAGGTCGACGTGTACGACGTGGGGGACCGCCACGGGTTCTGCCGTCATGGCGCAGAAGTTACGAGGCGTGTGGCCCCGGGCACATGGGGCGGCGACACATACTCGACCGCTTCGGTGTGTGGTGCGGGTCGCGCCGATCGTCCCCGGCGTGTCCGCCCGTCCGGCCGCCCGGCGGCATCGGTAGGGTGTGTCGAACACACGTACTGCTGGCGGCTCGGGGAGGAGGCGGCGTGCGCGTGCTGGGCGTCGACCCGGGGCTGACCCGGTGCGGGGTCGGCGTGGTCGAGGGCGTGCCGGGCCGCCCGTGCACCCTGGTCGCCTACTACGTCGTCTACACCGATCCCGCCGACGAGCTGCCGTTGCGCCTGCTGCACCTGGACCGCTCGCTGACCGACCTGGTCGCCGAGCACCGGCCGGACGCGGTCGCGGTGGAGCGGGTGTTCAGCCAGCACAACGTCCGTACCGTGATGGGCACCGCGCAGGCCAGCGGCGTGGCGGTGCTGGCCGGCGCGCGCGCCGGGCTGCCGGTGACCACCTACACGCCGAGCGAGGTGAAGGCGGCGGTGACCGGCTCGGGCCAGGCCGACAAGAAGCAGATGACCACCATGGTCACCCGGTTGCTGCGGCTGGCGGAGCCGCCCAAGCCGGCGGACGCCGCTGACGCGCTGGCGCTGGCCATCTGTCACGTCTGGCGCGGCGGCACCCGGTCCAAGCTGGCCGCCGCGGCCGACCAGGCCCGACGAGGAGGGGCGCGACGATGATCGCGAGTGTGCGCGGCACGGTGACCGCGACCGGTCCGGACCACGCCGTGGTGGAGGTGGGCGGCATCGGCCTGGCCGTGCAGTGCGCCCCCGGCACCATCGCCGACCTGCGGGTCGGCCAGCCGGCCCGGCTCGCCACCAGCCTGGTGGTCCGGGAGGACTCACTCACCCTCTACGGCTTCGCCGACGACGACGCCAAGCAGCTCTTCGAGCTGTTGCAGACCGCCAGCGGGGTCGGTCCCCGGCTGGCCCAGGCGGTGCTCGCCGTGCACACCCCGGACGCCGTCCGCAAGGCCATCGCCAACGCCGACACCGCCGCGCTGACCCGGGTGCCCGGCATCGGCAAGAAGGGCGCCGAGCGGCTCGTGCTGGAGCTGCGGGACCGGGTCGGCCCGGTGGCGATCGGCCCGGACGGCGCGGGCGGGGTGACCGCGGGCGCCTGGCCGGAGCAGGTGCGCCAGGCCCTGGTTGGGCTCGGTTGGTCGGCCGCGCAGGCGGAGCAGGCGGTCGCCGCGGTCGCCGAGACCGTCGACGGGGAGACCCCGCCGGTGCCGGTTCTGCTCAAGCAGGCGATCCGCCTCCTGGGTCGCACCCGATGAGTGGGGACAACCTCGTCTCGGCGTACGTCAGCGACGCCGAACTGGACGCGGAGGCCAGCGTCCGGCCGAAGCGGCTCGGTGAGTTCATCGCCCAGCACCGGGTCCGCGACCAGCTCGACCTGCTGTTGCAGGGCGCGATGCGGCGCGGCTCCCCGCCGGACCACATCCTCCTGTCGGGGCCGCCCGGCCTCGGGAAGACGACCTTGGCCAACATCGTGGCCGCGGAGCTGGGCACCGGGATCCGGGTGACCAGCGGGCCGGCGATCGAGCGCTCCGGCGACCTGGCCGCGATCCTGACCAGCCTGGCCGAGGGCGACGTGCTCTTCATCGACGAGATCCACCGGATCGCCAAGCCGGCCGAGGAGCTGCTCTACAGCGCGATGGAGGACTTCCGGGTCGACGTGGTGGTGGGCAAGGGTCCCGGTGCGACCGCCATCCCGCTCGACGTGGAGCCGTTCACGCTGGTCGGCGCCACCACCCGGTCCGGCCTGCTGACCGGGCCGATGCGCGACCGGTTCGGCTTCGTCGCGCACCTCGACTTCTACTCCCCGGCCGACCTGGAGACGCTGCTGCACCGCTCCGCCCGGATCCTCGGCGTGCCGATCACCCCGGAGGGCGCGGCGGAGGTCGCCGGCCGGTCCCGGGGCACGCCCCGGATCGCCAACCGGCTGCTGCGCCGGGTCCGCGACTACGCCGAGGTGCGCGCCGACGGGGTGGTCAACCTGGAGACCGCCCGGGCCGCGCTCACCGTCTACGACGTGGACGCGCTGGGCCTGGACCGGCTGGACCGGGCGGTGCTGAAGGCGCTCGTCGACTCGTTCCGCGGTGGCCCGGTCGGTGTCTCCACCCTCGCGGTGGCGGTGGGGGAGCAGCCGGACACGGTCGAGGAGGTCTGCGAGCCGTTCCTGGTCCGGGCCGGGCTGCTGGCGCGGACGCCCCGGGGCCGGGTGGCGACCGAGGCCGCCTGGCACCATCTGGGCCGTACGCCCCCGAATGGTACATTTGGTGCGGATCCCTCCCGGGGACCCGATCTGTTCTCGACGCAGCCCGACACGCCGTGATCCGTTCGTGATCTGTGCCGCATTCGGTCTTCTCAGGAGCAGCGACTAGACTTCGCCGCGGTCTGTACAGGACGTGAGAATCCGCCTCCGCTGCGGCGCCCTCAGGGGTCGGCGGAGGCCAACCGGAAGGTCGACACCGTGCTTTACGCAGCAGCGAGTGGCGGGGGAGCCGGCGGTCTGACGCCGATCCTCATGATCGCTCTGCTCTTCGTCGTCATGTACTTCATGATGATCCGTCCGCAGCAGAAGCGCCGCCGCGAGGCGGAGCAGATGCAGTCCGCGCTCGCCCCCGGCGACGAGGTGGTCACCATCGGCGGCCTGCACGGCACGGTCACCGTGGTCGAGGACGACACGGTCCTGCTCGAGGTCGCCCCGGGCGTGCAGACCCGCTACGCGCGTCCCGCCGTGGCCCGCGTGGTCAAGCGGGCCGAGGCGCCCGAGGCGGAGACCATCAGCGAGGAAGTCGAACCGGTCAAGGAGTGACCACCCGCCCCGGACGGGGCAGCGGAATCACCCCCACAAGTGGATAGTTGGGCCGGCATCCGACGCCGGCACGCGGCCGGGCCCGCGCGACGCCCCCGCGTCGCGTCCGGGCCGGCGTGCCGGTGACCGGCGCCGGCCAAGCCGGAGCAGTCGGGCGGACACCCCCGGCCCGACAGGTGTCGCCGCCGTGGAAGCGGCGCGACCGTACAGGGAGACAGGACAGCCGTGGCACCACCTCAGGGACAGATGCGCCCCGGACGGCAGCTCGCCGTGCTCGGGTTCATCTTCGTCGTCCTCTATCTTTTGGTGTTCTTCTCGGGCGGTGCCAGCGGTGGCTGGAAGGACCGGCTGGAGCCCCGGCTCGGCCTGGACCTCATCGGCGGCACCCGGCTGACGCTCGAGGCCACCAACACGGTGGACGGCAAGCCGCCGACCTCGGCCAACCTCGAAGAGGCGCGGCAGATCATCGAGAGCCGGGTCAACGCCTACGGCGTGGCCGAGGCGGAGGTGGTCACCGAGGGCAACCGCAACATCGTCATCTCCCTGCCCGGCCAGAACCGCGACCTGACCGACGTCGGCAGCGCGGCCGAGCTGCGCTTCCGCAAGGTGCTCAAGGCCACCGACGGCAGCGGCGCGGCCGCCGCGCCGGCGCCGAGCCCCAGCGCCTCCGCGGCCCCGTCCGGCAGCGCCTCGCCGAAGCCGTCCGGCAGCGCGTCGCCGAAGCCGAGCGCGAGCGCCAAGGTCTCCGCGTCGCCGAGCGCCGGCGGCCAGGGCGGGATGGCCCCGGCGCCGAGCGCCAGCGCCACGCCGACCCCGTCGGCCTCGCCGAGCGCCGCCGCGCCGAGCGCCAGCGCCGAGCCGGTGCCGCAGAGCATCGAGCAGCAGCGGCAGGCCGTGCAGAAGAAGGTGGGCCCCGCCGCGTGGGCCGCCGCCTCCGGCCTGCAGGCCCCGGCCGACCTGACCGCCGACCCGTCGCTGGCCGACAAGCTCAAGCCGTTCGGCACGCTCTCCCCGCAGGAGATCGCGGTGCTGCCGGTGGAGATGCAGTTCAACGTCCCCACCATCACCTGCGCCCAGCTCGACAAGCGGCCGCCCGCCTCGATCAAGGACCCGAAGCAGAAGGCGGTGGCCTGCGAGGCCGGCGCGAAGAACCTGCTCGACGTGGCCAAGGTCGAGGGCACCGACGTCAAGAACGCCTCCGCCCAGCTCGACCAGACCAGCTCCTGGGTGGTCAGCCTCAACTTCACCGGCAAGGGCCAGGAGAAGTGGACCGCGCTGACCCGCGAGTCGTTCAACAACGAGGGTCAGGCCTGCGACCAGAGCGCGCTCGGCCAGGACGGCAAGTGCCGGGTCGCGGTGGTGCTGGACAACGAGATCGTCTCCTCGCCGGAGATCCAGGGCGTGCTGACCGGTGACTCGCAGATCACCGGCAGCTTCGACAACAAGTCGGCGAACGCGCTGGCCAGCCAGCTCCGCTACGGCGCGCTGCCGGTGACGTTCGTGCCGCAGGAGCAGCAGAACGTCACCGCGACGCTCGGCGACAGCCACCTCAAGGCGGGTCTGCTGGCGGCCGGCATCGGCATGCTGCTGGTCATCATCTACTCGTTCTTCTACTACCGGCTGCTCGGCTCGGTCATCTTCCTCAGCCTGGTGCTCTCCGCGCTGCTGGTCTTCGGCGCGCTGGTGGTGCTCGGCCGGTCGATCGGCTTCACGCTGACGCTCGCCGGCATCGCCGGCATGATCGTCTCGCTCGGTGTGGCGGCGGACTCGTTCGTCATCTACTTCGAACGACTGAAGGACGAGATCCGCGAGGGCCGCAGTCCGCGCAGCGCGGTGCCGCGGGCCTGGATCCGGGCCCGCCGGACGATCATCTCGGCGAACGCCATCACGCTGATGTCGGCCGTGGTGCTCTACATCGTCTCGGTCGGCGCGGTGAAGGGCTTCGCCTTCGCGCTCGGCCTGGCGACCGTGCTGGACCTGGTCGTCGTGTTCCTGTTCCGCCACCCGATCATGACGATGTTCGCCCGCACCCGGGCGTTCCTGTCGCCGCGGGTCAGCGGTCTGGGTCGGGCGCTGCCGGCCCGGTCGGCCGAGTCGGGCACCGCCCGCAACCCGCGTGTCAAGGAGGCCTGAGATGGCGAAGAGTGGTCTGGCCGCCCGGCTCTACCGGGGCGAGGCCGATCTCAACATCGTCGGCAAGCGCAAGGTGTGGTTCGGCGTGGCCGGCGCGCTGGTGCTGATCGCGGTGCTGAGCTTCGCGCTCAACGGCTTCAAGCTCGGCATCGAGTTCGCCGGCGGCAACTCGTTCCAGGTGCCGGCCAGCGTCGGCACGCTGGACCGGGCCGAGACGGTCGTCGACGACGCGCTCGCCGCCGAGGCGCCCGGCGTCGAGGTGGTCAGCGCGCAGAAGGTCGGCGGCACCAGTGGCGAGTACTACGAGATGCGCACCGGGCAGCTCACCGCCGAGCAGGCCAACGCCGCCAAGACCGCGATGGCGCAGGAGTTCGGCATCCAGGCCGACCAGATCAGCGGCAGCCAGGTCTCCGAGGCCTGGGGCAGCCAGGTCACCTCGCGGGCGTTCCTCGGTCTGCTGATCTTCCTCGCCGTGGTGTCGGTCTACCTGGTGCTGCGCTTCGAGTGGCGGATGGCGGTCGCCGCGATCATCTCGCTGCTCACCAACCTGATCCTCACCTCCGGCATCTACTCGCTGGTCGGCTTCGAGGTCACCCCGTCGACGATCATCGGCTTCCTCACCATCCTGGGCTTCGCGCTCTACGACGTGGTGGTGGTCTTCGACAAGGTGCAGGAGAACACGCGCGGCATCACCGCGAACAACAACCTCACCTACGGCGAGGCGTCCAACCTGGCGCTCAACCAGAGCCTCATGCGCTCGCTGAACACGTCGGTGGTGGCGCTGCTCCCGGTCGGTGGTCTGCTCTTCATCGGCGCCGGCCTGCTCGGCGCCGGCACCCTGAAGGACCTCGGCCTGGTGCTCTTCGTCGGTATGGCGGTGGCGTTCCTGACCTCGATCCTGCTGGCCACGCCGCTGCTGGTGTTGCTGAAGAACCAGGACCCGCGGATCAGCGCGCACAACAAGCGGGTGCTCGCCCGCCGGGCGGCCGCCGCCCGGGGCGAGGTCACCCCGAAGGGCGCGCCGCGCCCGGCGCCGACCGGCGACCAGCCGGTCGACCCGGACGGAGCGCTCGCCGGCGTCGCACCGAAGGTCGGCGCACGGCCGACCGGCAAGCGTCCCAGCGGCGCCCGGGGCGGTCGCCCCGGTGGTGGCGGGGGCAACCGGCCGGGCGGCGCGAAGCGCCGCTGACCACCGGCCCGGACGGAATCGATCCGACGGCGTCCGTCATGCTGTTGCCACGGCATGACGGACGCCGTCGTCGTTTCGAGAGGACATGGGACGCACCGTGACGGAGACCCACACCACCGGCGTACGCGGAGACAGCGGCCCGGAGGTCGCCCAACTGGTCGCCAGCCGGCTGCTGGACGTGCCGGACTTCCCCAAGCCGGGGGTCATGTTCAAGGACCTGATGCCGCTCTTCGCCGACGGGGTCGCGTTCCGTGAGGTCATCGACGGGATCATCGCGTACCACGGGCCGGAGTCGTTCGACGTGGTCGCCGGCATCGAGGCGCGCGGGTTCGTGCTGGCGGCGGCGGTGGCCTACGCCACCGGCGTCGGCGTGGTGCCGGTGCGCAAGGCCGGCAAGCTGCCCCGCGCGACCCACGCGGCCTCCTACGCCCTGGAATACGGCGAGGCGACGCTTGAGGTCCACCAGGACGCGTTCACCGCCGGGCATCGGGTGCTGGTGCTTGACGACGTGCTCGCCACCGGCGGCACCGCCGAGGCCACGCTCGACCTGGTGGAACGGGCCGGCGGCACGGTCTCCGGGTTCACCGTGCTGCTGGAACTGGGCTTCCTCAAGGGCCGGGAGCGCCTCGCCCCGCGTCCGGTCCATGCCCTGTTGACCGTTTGACCCCGGCCGCCGGTCCGGTTCGTCGGCACGGACCGTCCGGCGGAGCGGTGGCGTACCCTGCGTACGGGTAGCATTGCCCTTTGCCTGACCGGGCGGGTGACCGTCGGCAGGCGGCGGAGCCGCCGGGGCGCAGCCCCGGTGACCGGCGCGGAACAACACCGGCCCCCGGGTCGGTTGGACCAGACGTCGGCCGGACGGCCGGCGCATCCCGGCGAACGGTGAGGAGGCCGGTGTCCCACGATGTCGTCCCTCCGGTGGAGGGCACGGTGCACCCGACAGGCGACGCGGACGGCTCGGTGACCGAGCGCAGCGGCAACCCGCCGGCCCGGGCGACCGGCGCCACCGACGGCGCGCCGGACGCGACGGTCGACGGCGGGGCGGTGGTGGTGCCGTTCCCGACCGACGGCGACCCCTCGACCAGCGGCGGCTTCGCCCTCTCCAACGCGCCCACCGGCCGGCGGGTGCGGGCCCGGTTGGCCCGGTTCAACGCGCCCTGGCAGACCTCGCAGGTGAGCGAGGTGCTGGAGCCGCTGATCGCCTCCCACCGCGACGCCCACCCCAAGGCCGACGCCCGGCTGCTGCAGCGCGCCTTCGACACCGCGGCGCGCTGGCACTCGGGGCAGTACCGCAAGTCCGGCGACCCCTACATCACCCACCCCCTCGCGGTGGCGACCATCCTGGGCAACCTGGGCATGGACACCACCACGCTGGTGGCGGCGCTGCTGCACGACACGATCGAGGACACCGAATACACCCTCGACGCGATGCGCGCCGACTTCGGCGGTGAGGTCGCGCTGCTGGTCGACGGCGTGACCAAGCTCGATAAGGTGAAGCTGGGCGACGCGGCCAAGGCGGAGACCATCCGCAAGATGGTCGTGGCCATGGCCAAGGACCCCCGGGTCCTGGTGATCAAGCTGGCCGACCGGCTGCACAACATGCGGACGCTGACCTTCCTGCCCCGCCCCAAGCAGGAGCAGAAGGCCAAGGAGACGCTGGAGATCCTCGCCCCGCTGGCGCACCGCCTCGGTATGAACACGATCAAGTGGGAGCTGGAGGATCTCGCCTTCGGCACGCTGTTCCCGAAGCGGTTCGAGGAGATCAACCGGCTGATCGGGGAGCACCAGCCGCAGCGTGAGGCGCTGCTGCGGCAGGTGACGCAGAAGGTGCAGACCGACCTGAAGGCCGCCAAGATCAAGGCGGAGACCACCGGGCGGCCGAAGCACCTCTACTCGATCTACCAGAAGATGATCGTGCGGGGGCGCGACTTCAACGACATCTACGACCTGGTCGGGGTGCGGATCCTGGTCGACACGGTGCGCGACTGCTATGCGGCGTTGGGCGTCATCCACGCCAACTGGCAGCCGGTGCCGGGCCGGTTCAAGGACTACATCGCGATGCCCAAGTTCAACATGTACCAGTCGTTGCACACGACGGTCATCGGGCCCACCGGCAAGCCGGTGGAGATGCAGATCCGCACCTACGCGATGCACCGCACCGCCGAGTTCGGCATCGCCGCGCACTGGAAGTACAAGGAGCACAAGGGCACCCAGGTGGTGGGCCCGCCGGCGCACATCGACGAGATGACCTGGCTGCGGCAGTTGCTGGACTGGCAGCGCGAGGCGGCCGACCCGAGCGAGTTCCTGGACGCGCTGCGCTTCGACCTGTCCAGCCAGGAGGTGTACGTCTTCACGCCGAAGGGCGACGTCATCCCGCTGCCGACCGGTTCGACGCCTGTCGACTTCGCGTACGCGGTGCACACCGAGGTCGGGCACAAGTGCATCGGGGCGCGGGTCAACGGCAAGCTGGTGCCGCTGGAGTCGACGCTGTCCAACGGCGACGTGATCGAGATCTTCACCTCGAAGTCCGACACGGCCGGCCCGACGCAGGACTGGCTCGGCTTCGTCAAGAGCCCGCGCGCGCGCACCAAGATCCGGCAGTACTTCAACAAGGAGCGGCGCGAGGAGGCGATCGAGGCCGGCAAGGACGCGATCGTCAAGGCGATGCGCAAGCAGGGCATGCCGTTGCAGCGGATGCTCACCTCGGACGCGCTGATGGCGATCGCCCGGGACCTGCACCTCGCCGACGTGGCCTCGCTCTACGCGGCGGTCGGCGACAGCCAGGTCTCCGCGCAGTCGGTGGTGCAGAAGCTGATGGCCTCCTACGGTGGCGAGGAGGGCGCGGCGGAGGACATCGCCGAGACCGCCGTCGCCACCCGGCCGCCCCGCAGCCGGCAGAGCAGCGCCGACCCGGGCGTGGTGGTGCGCGGCGTCAGCGACGTCTGGATCAAGCTGGCCCGCTGCTGCACGCCGGTGCCGCCGGACTCGGTGTTCGGGTTCGTCACCCGCTCCGGCGGGGTCAGCGTGCACCGTGACGACTGCGCCAACGCCGAGGACCTGCGGGCGCAGCCCGAGCGGGTGGTCGAGGTGAGCTGGAAGCTGACGTCGGCCTCCACGTTCCTGGTCGCCATCCAGGTGGAGGCGCTCGACCGGCACAAGCTGCTCGCCGACGTCACCCGGGTGCTGTCCGAGGAGCGGGTGAACATCCTCTCCGCGACGGTGACCACCACCCGCGACCGGGTGGCGGTCAGCCGGTTCAGCTTCGAGATGGCCGACCCGAAGCACCTCGGGCACCTGCTGGCCGCGGTGCGCAAGGTCGACGGCGTCTTCGACGCGTACCGGGTCACCTCGGGGGCCTGAGAGCGCCTACGAGAAACGCCCGCCGGATCGACCGGCGGGCGTTTCTCGGTGAACCAGGTCAGCCCTCGATCGGGCTCATGCTCACCTTGGTCATGGTGATCTCCTTCTTCGGGTGACCACCGCCTGCCTGCTTGGCGAAGGCGCCGTCGTCACCGGCCGCGGCGACCTGCTTCACCACGTCCATGCCGGCGGTGATGGTGCCCAGCACCGTGTAGTTCGGGTCGAGCTGGGAGTCGCCGTACACGATGAAGAACTGGCTGCCGGTGCTGCCGGGCTGGCCGGAGTTGGCCATCGCGATGACGCCCTCCGGGTACGGCGGACGCTTGTTGGTGGGCAGGTTCTCCTCGGCCAGGTTGTAGCTCGGCCCGCCGGTGCCGTCGGTGTCCCGCCAGCCCTTGCCGGTCGCGCTCGGGTCGCCGCACTGCAACACCTTGATGCCCTCGGTGACCAGCCGGTGGCACTTGGTGTTGTCGAAGAAGCCCTTGCCGGCCAGGTGGGTGAAGCTGCCCGCGGTGCAGGGCACCGCGGCCCGGTCGAGCTTGGCGGTGATCGGCCCCAGGTTGGTGTCGATCGTCATCGTCTGGCTGCCCTTGTTCGCCTGCTGCGCCGGCGGCAGCCCGACGTCCTTGATCTGCGCCGGGCGGCCCTGCTTCGGCACCTCGGTGTAGGCGCACTGGGCGAACCCGGCGCCGGCCCCGGCCTGCTTCTTGTCGTCGTCACCGCCGAGCGACGTGGCGAGCCAGATCGTGCCGGCCACCACGAGCACCAGCACGGCCGCGGCGCCGACGATCGCCTGCGTCTGCCGGCGCTTGCGGGCCTTGCCGGACCGCTCGGCCATCTCCCGTTCGAGCCGGGCCCGCGCCGCCGCCCGCTGGCGGTCTCTCGTGGAGGTCACGCTCACTCCTCAGCTGCTGTGTATCGGGGGGCGACGCCGCGCGCCGCCGAGTCAACGGTGGATCAACCGGCGCTGGGGCTGGCCGCCGGCGCGGTCTTCGGCTCGCCGACGGTGAGGCTCTGGATCACCACGTCCGTCTTCGGCTTGACCTTGGCGCCGCTGCCGTTGTCCACGGTCGGCAGGGCGCCGATCTTCTCCACCACGTCCAGCCCGCCGGTGACCTTGCCGACCACGCTGTAGGCCGGTTTGGCCGGGTTGAAGTCCTTGAAGAAGATCAGGAACTGGCTGCCGTTGCTGCCCGGCGGGTTGCCGACCAGGGCGACCGTGCCCTTCGGGTACGCCGGCGGCTGTCCCGGCGCCGGCGAGGCCGACGGGCTGGGCTCGGGCGCGGTGGGGACGTTCTCGTCGTAGAACGAGTAGGTCGGGCCGCCGATCCCGGTGCCACTCGGGTCGCCGCAGCGCAGCGCGCCCTCGGCGGTGATCTCGTGGCACTTGGTGTCGTTGTAGAACGACCGGCTCGCCAGGTGGGCGAGGCTCGCGCCGCCGCACGGGGCGGCGGCCAGGTCCAGGTCGACGGTGATCGGCCCGCCCTGGTTGGTGGTGACCGTCATCGGCCGGGTGCCCGAGGTGGGCAGGTCCTTGGTGGCGGGGGTGCCGACGTCCTTGACGTTGGCGTTCCCGGCGCCGTCCTGCGGGGTCCAGAGGCAGGTGTCCTCGGCGGCCTGCTTCTTCGGCTCCGAGTCGAACGCGCCGAGCGCCCAGGCCGAACCGGCGACGATCAGCGCGAGCACCACCGCGGCGCCCACCCCGGCCTGGATCTGCCGGCGACGCTTCGCGGACGCGGCCCGCCGGGCGAGTTGCCGGTCGAGCTTGGCGCGCGCCAGTTTGCGCTGCCGGTCCCTGCTGGAAGCCACAGGTGCTCCCCTTCCTCTGCCTGATCGTGGCCGGCGTCCGGGCGCTGCCCGCCGCCGGAACCGGGGTGCGCCACGCCACACGCCCGCCAGAGTGTACGGGTACGCGCTGTGAATGTGGTGTACGAGGTCCCGCCTGCGCTTATCGGATGTTGTCACTGTGCTCGACGGGGCCGGTGGGGTCGGTGCGGGCGAAACGCGCCCGCCGGTACGACTAGGCTGCTGGGCGAGGACGACGACCGGACGGAGAGGGGACGGACGTGCTCGTGGCGGGCTTTCCCGCGGACGCCTTCGGCACCAACTGCTATGTGGTGGCGACCGCGCCGGGGGAGCAGTGCGTGGTGGTCGACCCCGGCATCGGGGTGCTCGACCGGCTCGACGCCGTGCTCGCCGAGCACCGCCTGCACCCGGCCGCCGTGCTCCTGACCCACGGCCACCTCGACCACACCTTCTCGGTCGCGCCGGTCTGCGGCGCCCGGGGCATCGCGGCCTACGTCCACCCGGAGGACCGGGAACTGCTGGCCGACCCGTCCAAGGCGCTCTCCATGGACCTCACCGCGCTCTTCGGCGGCCGGCTGCCGTACGCCGAGCCCGACGACGTGGCCGAGCTGACCGACGGCGCGACGCTGTCGCTGGCCGGGTTGGAGATCACCGTCGACCACGCCCCCGGCCATACCGGCGGGTCGGTGCTGTTCCGGATGCCCGGCGCCGGCTCGCCCTGGGAGGCCGACGAGATCTGCCTCTCCGGTGACGTGCTCTTCGCCGGCTCGATCGGCCGCACCGACCTGCCGGGCGGCAGCATGCCCCGCATGCTGTCCAGCCTCCGGGAGAAGGTTCTCCCGCTGGCCGACGACACCGTCGTCCTGCCCGGCCACGGCCCCGCGACCACCATCGGCCGCGAGCGCGCGAGCAACCCGTACCTCGTCGAGGTGGCGGGGTCCGCGCGCCCGGCCGCGCCCACCCGAGGCCTCTAGACCCTCGCCCGCGCCCCGCGCGGGTGCCCAAGGAGCACGCCATGAGCAAGCCCACGCCCATCTCCGGCTTCCCCGAGTGGACGCCGGCGCAGCGGATGATCGAGCAGTTCGTGCTGGACCGGATCCGCGCCACGTTCGAGCTGTACGGCTTCGCGCCGCTGGAGACCAGGTCGGTCGAGCCGCTGGACCAGTTGCTGCGCAAGGGGGAGACCTCGAAGGAGGTCTACCTGCTGCGCCGGTTGCAGGCCGACGCCGACGGCCCGACCGGCGACGACGCGCTCGGCCTGCACTTCGACCTGACCGTGCCGTTCGCCCGCTACGTGCTGGAGAACGCCGGCAAGCTGCAGTTCCCGTTCCGCCGCTACCAGATCCAGAAGGTGTGGCGGGGCGAGCGCCCGCAGGAGGGCCGCTACCGGGAGTTCCTCCAGGCCGACATCGACATCGTCGACCGGGACACGCTGCCGCCGCACTACGAAGCCGAGATGCCCCTGGTCATCGGCGACGCGCTGCGCGCGCTGCCCATCCCGCCGGTACGCATCCAGGTCAACAACCGCAAGATCTGCGAGGGCTTCTACCGGGGCATCGGGCTGACCGATCCGGAGGCGGCGCTGCGCGCGGTGGACAAGCTCGACAAGATCGGGCCGGCGAAGGTGGCCGAGCTGCTGGCCGAGACCGCCGGGGCGAGCGAGGCGCAGGCCAAGGCGTGCCTGGCGCTGGCCGAGATCTCCGCCCCCGACGCGTCCTTCGCCGACGCGGTCCGGGCCCTCGGGGTGAGCGACCCGCTGCTGGACGAGGGCGTCGCGGAGTTGACCGCCGTGGTGGAGACCGCCGCCGCGCACGCCCCGGGCCTGTGCGTCGCCGACCTGCGCATCGCCCGCGGGCTCGACTACTACACCGGCACCGTCTACGAGACGCAGATGGTCGGCTACGAGCGGTTCGGCTCGATCTGCTCCGGTGGCCGCTACGACAACCTGGCCAGCTCCGGCGCCGTCCGGTTCCCGGGCGTGGGCATCTCGATCGGCGTGACCCGCCTCCTCGGCCTGCTCTTCGGCGCGGACGCGCTGTCGGTGTCCCGGTCGGTGCCGACCTGCGTGCTGGTCGCGGTCACCGCCGAGGAGGACCGGGCCGCCAGCGACGCGGTCGCGGCAGCGCTGCGGTCGCGGGGCGTCCCGACCGAGGTGTCACCGTCCGCGGCGAAGTTCGGCAAGCAGATCCGGTACGCCGAGCGGCGCGGCATCCCGTACGTCTGGTTCCCCGGCGCGGACGGCGACGAGGTGAAGGACATCCGCTCCGGCGAGCAGGTGGCCGCGGCGGCGGGCGAGTGGACGCCGCCGCGCGCGGACCTGGCGCCGCTGGTCGCCGGCACTGGCGCCTGACGACGATTCGACCTACGGTGGCGTAAGTTACGCCACCGTAGGGAGAACGTCGTGACCGTGCTCAGCCAGACCGCCCTGCTCGTCGAACTCGAGCCCGTGGTCGAGAAGAACCTCGACCGGCACCTCTCGCTTGCCAAGGAGTGGTTCCCGCACGAGTACGTGCCGTGGAGCGCCGGCCGCACCTTCGACGGCCCGCTCGGCGGCGAGGCCTGGTCGGACTCCGACTCGACGATCCCCGAGGTGGCGCGGACGGCGCTGATCGTCAACCTGCTCACCGAGGACAACCTGCCCTCCTACCACCACGAGATCGCCACGCTGTTCGGGCGCGACGGCGCGTGGGGCACCTGGGTGCACCGGTGGACCGCCGAGGAGGGGCGGCACGGCATCGCGATCCGCGACTACCTCACGGTGACTCGGGCGGTGGACCCGGTGGCGCTGGAGCGGGCCCGGATGGTGCACATGTCCGCCGGCTACCACAACGTCCACGACGACGAGGTGCTGCACTCGCTGGCGTACGTGTCGTTCCAGGAGCTGGCGACCCGCATCTCGCACCGCAACACCGGCCGGGCCACCGGCGACCCGGCCTGCGAGGCGTTGCTGGCCCGGGTGGCGGCGGACGAGAACCTGCACATGGTCTTCTACCGCAACCTGCTCGCCGCGGCGTTCGAGTTGGCGCCGAGCCAGGCCATGCGGGCGGTGGCCGACGTGCTGGCGGACTTCCAGATGCCCGGCGTCGGCATCGACGGCTTCGCCCGCAAGTCGGTGGCGATCGCCCTGGCCGGCATCTACGACCTGCGCCAGCACCGGGACGAGGTGGTGATGCCGGTGCTGCGCCAGTGGAACCTGTTCGAGGTGACCGGCCTGACCGGTGACGGCGAGGCCGCCCGCGAGCAGATCGCCGCCCACCTGGACACCCTGGAGACCCAGGCGTCCCGCTTCGAGGACCGCCGAGCCACCCGAGCCGCCCGCCTAACCCCCACCCCTGACCCCCACCCCTCCTCCTCCCCGCAGGCCCCCTCACCAGGCCCCGGCGATCATGAAGTTAGCGGCGACAAAACGGACGCCCCGCACCGCTAACTCCATGATCAACCCCGCTTTCACTCCTTCGTGCGCGTGCCGGACCCCTGCCGCGGCGTGATCAAGGGCTTTGTGTCGGAGTTGATCTCCAGACTGACACGAACTCCTTGGTCACCCGACCAGCCCGGCTCGTCCGGCCCGGCTCGTCCGGCCCGGCTCGTCCGGCCCGGCTCGTCCGGCCCGGCTCGTCGGGTCCGGTCCGTCCGTCCGGTCCGGCTCGTCGGGTCCGGGGCCGTCCGGTCCGGTCCGTCCGGTCCGGTCCGTCCGGTCCGGTCCGTCCGGTCCGGTCCGTCCGGTCCGGTCCGTCCGGTCCGGTCCGGTCTGGCTCGACCGGTCCGAGGGTCGGTGGGACTGGGTGAGCGTGAGCGGGTGGGTGAGGGGTTGTTCGTGAGGGCTGTGGGTGGGTGGGCTGCGATCGCGGGGCGCGTGGTCGTGGGGCAGCCGGGTGGAACGCCGCGGGCGTCTGCCGGGCCGTGACGCACCCACGCTGGTCCTGTCGCGAGCGACGCATGGGCGCGGGTGGAACGCCGTAGGTGCCTACGGCGGCCCGACGCACCCATGGCGTTCCACCCGCCGGCCCCGGGTGGCCGGGAGCGCCGGGGACACAGCGCCTGATCCTCGACCGGAACCCTCCCGTCCCCGGCGATCTTGCACTTGCGGCCCCGGCAAAGGGTGCGATCCGGACGTTTCCCGGGCCGAAAGTGCAAGATCGCCGGGGAGGGCGGGGGCGAAAGAGGGGAGGGGAGGGGAGGGGGTTAGGCGGGGTGGTGGTTCAGGGGAAGAGGAGGCAGGTTGAGGTGGCGTGGGCTACCAGGCGGTTCGCCGGGTCGGTGAGGCGGGCCTCGGCCAGGGCGGTGCGGCGGCCGCGCTGCAGCACGGTGCCCTCGCAGCGCAGGGTGCCGCTGGCCACGGTGACCGGGCGCAGGAACTTCACGTTGAGGTCGAGCGACGTGTAGCCGACGCCGGCCGGCAGCGTGGTGTGCACGGCGCAGCCGGCGGCGGTGTCCAGCAGCGTGGAGAGGACGCCGCCGTGCACGGTGCCGAGCGGGTTGTAGTGGAACTCCTGCGGCAGCAGCTCGACCACGACCCGGCCCTCGTCGGCCTCCATCCGGGCGATGTCGATCAGGTTGGTGATCGGCGGGGCGGCCAGTTCGCCGGCGATCATCGCGCGCATCAGGTCGAGGCCGCTGCGCCGGCCCACATGGGCGGCGCCGGCGACCGGGTCGGCCCAGGTGAACGTGCGGCTGCGCTCCTGCGTCTCAGTCATGGACCCAGCCTCGCAGCGCGTTGCTGAGTCTGTCAATCAGACCTAGCCTGGTCGGCATGAGACCCGCGGCACTGGACTGGTCGGTGGAGAACTGCACCATCGCGCGCGCCATGGAGATCCTCGGCGAGCGGTGGACCGTGGTCGTGCTCCGTGAGGTGTTCAGCGGCGTGCGCCGCTTCGACGACATGCGGGTGCGCACCGGCGTCCCGCGTCAGGTGTTGACCAACCGCCTGGCCATGCTGGTGGAGCGCGGGGTGCTGCGCCGGGAGCCGTACCGCGAGCCGGGCAGCCGGGAGCGGCACGAGTACCGGCTCACCGAGATGGGGCTGGACCTGTGGCCGGTGTTGGTCGCGGTGCTCGGTTGGGGCGACCGCTATCTCGCCGATCCGCAGGGCGCGCCGCTGACCGTGACGCACCGCGACTGCGGCGCCGAGGTGCGGGTGGCGTTGCGCTGCGCCGAGGGGCACGAGCTGACCGAGCCGCGCGACGTGCTGCCGCGCCCGGGCCCCGGGGCGCGTCGCCGCGACTGAGCGAGCCGGCGGCGGCTCTGACACCCGGTGACGATCTTGTTGCTTGGGTGTTACATCGGGTGTCGGTGCGAATCCGGGCAAACACATGTCTTGCTTACGATCTTAAATATGTGAATACTTTGGTCAGCCCGGACGGTTTCCCCAGGTCGCCCGGGTTGCCCTCGGGCGTTTCCCCATGACGACGCCCGTTCACCCCCATTCGGAGGTTGTTACATGCGACCCACGAGGTCCACGCTCCGTCGCGCCGCCGCCATCGCCGTGGCCGGCACCCTCGTCACCGGCTCCCTGCTCGGCGCGCCCGCCCAGGCCGCCCCGTCGGCCGCCTCACCCGACGCCGCCGCCGGCCTCGTCGCCAAGCTCGGCGACCGCGCCGCCGGCACGTACGCCGACGCCAGCGGCAAGATGGTCGTCACGGTGACCGACGCCGCGGCCGCCCGCCAGGTGCACGCCGCCGGCGCCATCCCGAAGCTCGTCACCCGCGGCGCCAACCAGCTCAAGGCCGCCACCAGCGAGCTGGAGCGCTCCGCCAAGATCCCGGGCACCGCCTGGTGGACCGACGCGGCGACCAACCAGGTCGTCGTCTCCGTCGACAGCACCGTCACCGGTGCCAAGCTGGAGCGGGTCAAGGCCGCGGCCGCCCGCACCGGCGGCGCGGTCCGCATCGAGGCCGAGGCCGGCACCCTGACCACCCGGATCTCCGGCGGCCAGGCCATCTACACCGGCGGCTACCGCTGCTCGCTCGGCTTCAACGTGCGCAGCGGCTCGACCTACTACTTCCTGACCGCCGGGCACTGCACCAACCTCGGCTCGACCTGGTACTCGAACTCCAGCCAGACCTCCGTGCTCGGCACCCGGACCGGCACCAGCTTCCCGGGCAACGACTACGGCATCGTCCGGCACAGCAACTCGGCCAACGCGGCCGGCAACGTCTCCCTCTACAACGGCAGCTACCAGGACATCACCACGGCCGGCAACGCGTACGTCGGCCAGGCGGTGCGGCGTTCCGGCAGCACCACCGGCCTGCGCAGCGGCTCCGTCTCGGCCACCAACGCGACGGTCAACTACGCCGAGGGCAGCGTCTCCGGCCTGATCCGCACCAACGTCTGCGCCGAGGGCGGCGACAGCGGCGGCTCGCTCTTCGCCGGCAGCACCGCGCTCGGCCTCACCTCCGGCGGCAGCGGCAACTGCCGTACCGGCGGCACCACCTACTTCCAGCCGGTCACCGAGCCGCTCAGCGTCTACGGCGTGAGCGTCTTCTGATCCCCCGCCACACGAACGGGCCGCCGGGCGACCGGCGGCCCGTTCCGCGCGTACGGACCGGCGCGGGCCGCCCGACGGGTGCGCCTCGACGGGTGCCGGGGAGCCGGCCGGCCCGCCCTGACAGAATGCGGGGAGCAGTCGTGGACAGATGAGGAGTCGCCAGCCGTGATCCGTACCCACAATGCCGGAAGCCTGCGCGCCGCGGACGCCGGCTCGACGGTGACGCTCGCCGGGTGGGTGGCCCGCCGGCGCGACCACGGCGGTGTCATCTTCGTCGACCTGCGCGACGCCTCCGGCGTGGTGCAGGTGGTCTTCCGCGAGGAGGACGCGCACGCGCTGCGCAACGAGTTCTGCGTCAAGGTCACCGGCGAGGTGACCCGCCGCCCCGAGGGCAACGAGAACCCCGAGCTGCCGACCGGCGAGGTCGAGGTGACCGCCGCCGCGCTGGAGGTGCTCTCCGAGGCCGCGCCGCTGCCGCTGCCGGTGGACGACCAGGTCGAGGCCGGCGACGACATCCGGCTCAAGTACCGCTACCTGGACCTGCGCCGGGGCGGCCCGGCGAAGGCGATGCGGCTGCGCTCGCGCGCCAACCAGCTC
Source organism: Micromonospora ferruginea (assembly GCF_013694245.2). Classification (NCBI taxonomy): domain Bacteria; kingdom Bacillati; phylum Actinomycetota; class Actinomycetes; order Micromonosporales; family Micromonosporaceae; genus Micromonospora; species Micromonospora robiginosa. Next base: position 3,139,726 of record NZ_CP059322.2, on the reverse strand, counting down.
GCCCGCACGGTGCTGCACGAGCGGGGCTTCCTGGAGATCGAGACGCCCACGCTGACCCGCTCCACCCCGGAGGGCGCGCGCGACTTCCTGGTCCCGGTGCGCCTGCAGCCGGGGAGCTGGTACGCCCTGCCGCAGTCCCCGCAGCTCTTCAAGCAGTTGCTCATGGTCGGCGGCATGGAGCGCTACTACCAGATCGCCCGCTGCTACCGCGACGAGGACTTCCGCGCCGACCGGCAGCCGGAGTTCACCCAGCTCGACATCGAGATGTCGTTCGTCACCGAGGACGACGTGATCGACCTCGGCGAGGCGATCGTCTCCTCGCTCTGGAAGGACCTGGCCGGACACGAGATCAGCCGGCCGATCCCGCGCATCACCTGGCACGACGCGATGGCCCGCTACGGCTCCGACAAGCCGGACCTGCGCTACGGCGTGGAGCTGACCGAGCTGACCGAATACCTGCGCGGCACCGCGTTCCGGGTGTTCGCCGGCGCGATCGACGCGGGCGGCTACGTCGGCGCCGTGGTCATGCCCGGCGGCGCGAGCCAGACCCGCAAGGAGCTGGACGGCTGGCAGGACTGGGCGAAGGCGCGCGGCGCGCGCGGCCTGGCGTACGTGGTGCTCGACGCGGAGACCGGCGAGGCGCGCGGGCCGGTGGCGAAGAACCTGTCCGAGGAGCACCTGGGCGGGCTGGCCGACGCGGTCGGCGCGAAGCCCGGCGACGCGGTGTTCTTCGCCGCGAGCACGAACACCCGGGAGGCGCAGGAGCTGCTCGGCGCGGCCCGGATCGAGATCGCCAAGCGGGCCGGGCTGGTCGACGAGAGCGCCTGGGCGTTCTGCTGGGTGGTCGACGCGCCGATGTTCGAACGGACTGACGACGGCGGGTGGACCGCCGTGCACCACCCGTTCACCTCGCCGAACGCCGAGTGGGTGGACCGGTTCGAGGAGGCGCCGGACCGGGCGCTGGCCTACGCGTACGACATCGTCTGCAACGGCAACGAGATCGGCGGCGGCTCGATCCGTATCCACCGGGGCGACGTGCAGCAGCGGGTGTTCGACCTGCTCGGCATCACGCCCGAGGAGGCGCAGGACAAGTTCGGCTTCCTGCTGGAGGCGTTCAAGTACGGCGCCCCGCCGCACGGCGGCATCGCGTTCGGCTGGGACCGGGTCTGCATGCTGCTGGCCGGCGCGGACTCGATCCGCGAGGTGATCGCGTTCCCGAAGACCCGTGGCGGCTTCGATCCGCTGACCGGCGCGCCGACGCCGATCACCGGGCAGCAGCGCGCCGAGGCGGGCATCGACGCCAAGCCGAAGGCGCCGGCCGCCCCGCACGCCGGCACTGCCGGCCCGGCCGCGCCGGTGGCCGACCCGACCTGATCCTCGCCTCGTCGAAGGGCCCGCGTCATGATGACGCGGGCCTTTTCGATCATCAGGGGGACGGATGGACCTGCTCGTGGTGGGCGCCAGCGGCTTTCTCGGCGGCGAGGTGTGCCGGCGGGCGGTCGCCGCCGGGCACCGGGTGGTCGGCACGTACCACTCGACCGCCGTCGCGGTGCCGGGCGCCGCGTCGCGCCGGCTGGACGTCACCGACCGCGCCGCGGTGCGCGCGCTGCTGACCGGGGTACGCCCCGACGCGGTGGTCAGCACGCCGTACCGCTTCGACGACTGGGCGGTCACCGCCGACGGGGCGGGCCACGTCGCGTCCGCCGCCGCCGAGGTGGGGGCGCGGTTGGTGCACCTGTCCAGCGACGCGGTGCACGCCGGGCGGCCGGAGCCGTACCCGGACGCGGCGGTGCCCACGCCGGTGTATCCGTACGGGGCGGCGAAGGCGGCGGCCGAGACGGCGGTGCGCGCGGTCGACCCGGGCGCGCTGCTGGTGCGGACGTCGCTGATCCTGGGGGAGGGCAGCAAGCAGATCCAGCGCTGCCGGGACGCGCTCGTCGGCCGGGCCACGCTGTTCAGCGACGAGATCCGTTGCCCGGTCGACGTGGGCGACCTGGCCGCCGCGGTGCTGGAGCTGCTGCCCACCGACCTGGCCGGGCCGCTCAACGTGGCCGGCCCGGACGAGGTCAGCCGCGCCGACGTGGGGCGGCTGCTGGCCCGCCGGCTCGGCGTCGACCCGGCCGGGCTGCGGACCACCACCACGGTCGCCGCCGGCCTGTTCCGCCCGATCGAGGTACGCCTCGACTCGGCCCGGGCGGCCGGCCTGCTCCGGACCCGGCTGCGCGGCGTCGCCGAGCTGTTCGGCTGAGCCCCACCGGTTGCACAGTTTCTTTGCACGGGTCTTGTGCACACTAAATTTGCACAGATATTGTGCATCGCATGGAGAGTGAACCGACCCGTCCCGAGCCGCGCCGCGTCCGCCTCGACCACCAGCAGGTGCGGGTGCTGGCCCATCCGCTGCGGATGCGCCTGGTCGGCGCGCTGCGGGTGAACGGGCCGTCCACCGCCACCCGGCTGGCCGAGCTGCTCGACACCAACACCGGCGCGACCAGCTACCACCTGCGCCAGCTCGCCGAGGTCGGCATGGTGGTCGAGGACCCGGACCTGGGCACCGGCCGGCAGCGATACTGGCGCGCCGCGCACGAGGTCACCCAGTGGGAGGCCAGCGACTACGACGACGACCCGGACGCCCGCGCCGCCATCGAGTGGATCGAGGCGGACTACATCCGCTTCTTCAGCCACCACGCCGAACGGTGGGCCGCCCGGCGGCACGAGTGGTCGCCGGCCTGGCGCGACGCGTTCGGCATGGGCGACTTCTTCATGCGCATCCCGGCCGCCCGCCTCGAGGCGATCAAGGCGGAGGTGTTCGCGCTCTTCGAACGTCACCGCGACGAGACCGACCCCGACGACCCCGACGCCGAGATGGTGCAGCTCTACCTCGCCGCCTTCCCGTTGAGCACCGTCCTGCCACCCGCCGAGGAGAAGCCGTGAGCACCCTGTCCGTACGCCAGGTCCGGTTCCGCTACCTCACGCTCTACGGCCTGCGCTGGCTGCCCAGCGGCCTGCTGATGACCGTGATGATCCTGTTGATGCAGGAACGCGGCCTGTCGCTGTCGCAGATCGGTCTGGTCGCCACCGCGCAGGGCCTGGTGGTGCTGGCGCTGGAGCTGCCCACCGGCGGGCTCGCCGACGCGCTCGGCCGCAAGCCGGTGCTGCTGGTCGCCTGGGCGGTCGCGCTCGTCTCCCTGGCGCTGATGGCGGTGGCCGACTCGTTCTGGATGTTCTTCCTGGTCTGGGCGTTGCAGGGCGTCTACCGGGCGCTCGACAGCGGCCCGCTGGAGTCCTGGTACGTCGACGCCACCCTGGCCGCCGACCCGGACGCCGAGTACGAACGCGGCCTCGGCTGGGCCGGCACCGTCGTCGGGGTCGCCATCGGCGCCGGCGCGCTGCTCGGCGGCGGCCTGGTCGCGCTCGGCCCGGTCGGCCCGGTCAGCGCGCTGACCCTGCCGGTGCTCGTCGCCGCCGTGCTCCAGGGGGTCTCGATCGTGGCGCTGCTGCTGCTCATGACCGAGCAGCGGCCCGCCTCCGGTCCGGCCGCGCTGCGCGCCTCGGTGGTGGAGGCGCCCCGGATGGTCGGCCAGGCCGTCGGCCTGCTGCGCCGCAACCGGGTGCTGCTGGCGCTGGTCTCGGTCGAGCTGTTCTGGGGCTTCGGCATGGTCACCTTCGAGTCGCTGCTGCCGGTGCGGCTCTCCGAGGTCGTCGGTGACGCCGACCGCGCGGCGACGCTGCTCGGCCCTGCCGGCACGGCGGCCTGGCTGGCCAACGCGGCCGGCGCCGCGCTCACCCCGCTCCTGCTGCGCCGGCTCGGCGCCGCCCCGGCCGCCGCGCTGCTGCGCGTGCTCCAGGGCGTCACCGTGGTCGGCATGGGCCTGCTCGCCGGCCCGATCGGCGTGCTGATCGCCTACCTGGCCTGCTACGCCGTGCACGGCGCGTCGAACCCGCTGCACATGGGGCTGCTGCACCGGCAGGTCGACGGGCCGTACCGGACCAGCGTGCTGTCGCTGAACTCGATGATGGCCCAGCCGGCCGGGGCGCTCGGCGCGGTGGTGCTGACCGCGCTGGCGGACGCCACCAGCATCGGCACCGCCATGCTGGTCGGCGCCGTGGCGCTGGCCGTGGCCGCGCCGCTCTACCTGCCCGCCTGGCGGGCCGGCCGGGCCGCCACCCGTGCCGGGAGCGCGGAGCCCGAGGCGGTGGCGTCCGGGGAGGCGGCGCGCTCCGGTGCCGGCCCGGTGCTTGCGACCGGACCCGACGGGAGCCCCGCAGGCCCCGGTCCGGTGGCGGTCCCGACGTCGGCACCATCCGCTGGTGCTGCTGCCGCGGGCCGGTCCGTCTGATGGATGGCGTCTCGCCCGGCGCGGGGGTGGCCGCCCGAGGGAGGGTCACGCGCCGCCGACCGGGTCGCCGATCGCCCCGCATGCCGTCGAGCCGGGGCGGTCGGGCCGCCGGTGCGGGAGGACTCAGGCCAGGCGGATCGAGGTGCGGTGCGCGACGTTCGTGAAGCCGAGGCGGCGGTAGAGCCGGATCGCGCCGACGTTGACCGGGTAGACGCCCAGCGCCACGTGGTCGTAGCGGGCGAACAGGGCGCGGGTCATCCCGGCGGTCAGCGCGGCGCCCAGCCCTCGGCCGCGTCGGCCGGGTGCCACGGTCAGCCCGGCGAGGAAGCCGACGTCGCCACGGCTGCGGTCGGCGCCGCAGGCGATCAGCCGGTCACCGTCGCGGATGCCGTACCAGTCGACGACGCCCCGGTCACCCGGCCGGGAGGTGCTGTCGGGGAAGGCCTCCTCGATCAGCGCGGCCAGCGCCGGGTGGTCGGCCCCGGAGAGCCGGACCACCCGCTCCTGCGCCGGCTGCGCCGGTGGCGGGGCGGTGGTCCAGAGGAAGTCCCAGTCGCTCAGCCCGGCCGCCGGCAGGCGCGCGGCCACCTCGGCCGGCGCGACGCGGGACAGGTTCACCGACCGACCGGCCGGCAGCGTCCCGTCCGCCCGCAGGGCGGCGAAGACCTCCAGCGCCGGGCCGGGCGTGCCGAGCGCGGCGCCGGCCGACCACTCACCCGGCGGGAGCAGCCAACCGACCGCGCCGTCGCGCCGCCAGCCCCGTGCGACCTGGTCGCGCCGGAGCGCGTGCCGGGCGTACGGGTGGTGGTCGGTCGCGGCGAGCACCGCCTCCCGCCCGGTCAGCACCTGGTCGGCAGCGATCATGCCGCCAGCCTACGAGAGGAGCAGCCATGACCCCCGTCCGCTCCGTCCGGGCGGTCCACCTGCCCGGCGCGCGGTGCACGCTGCGCGAGTGGACCGACGCGGACGCCCCGGTCCTGCACGCGTTCCTCACCGAGCCGGCCGTGGCCGACGGGCTGCTGGACGACGACGTGCCGACCCTGGACGCGGTGACGGCCGCCGTCGCGGCCTGGCGGGCGGCGGCCGGCGACGAGCCACGCCCGGAGTACCGGTTGGCGGCGGTCGACGGCGACCGGCTGGTCGGCCTGGGTGTGCTCGCGGTGACGTCCGCGGAGCACCGGCGCGGTGAGATCGGCTACGCGGTGCGGACCTCGTACCAGGGCGGCGGCCTCGGCACGGAGATCGCGGCGCTGCTGCTGGACCTCGCGTTCACCCGGGTGGGGTTGCACCGGGTGGAGGCGACCACCCGCCCCGACAACGTCGCCTCGCAACGGGTGCTGGCGAAGGCCGGCCTGCGACCGGAGGGGGTGAGCCGCGACCACCTGCTGGTCCGCGGTGTCTGGTGGGACTCGGCCCGGTACGCGATCCTCGCCACCGACCGGTTCCACGGTGGAGATTGACGAACAGACCGATCGGGTACATCCGTCGCCGACCTACTGGGAACCCCCACCGGAGGAACCACATGCTCGCCATTCTCGCGGCCATCGTGTTCGGCTTCGCGCTGCTGCTCGACTTCATGAACACCGACCTCGGCGCGCCGGATCTGTTCAGCACCTCGACCCTCATGCTCATCGGTTTCCTGCTGCTCTCGCTCTACCTGGCCGGCGTCGGCTCCGGCCCGCGCGGCGGTGGGGGCGGCCGCTGGTACCGCGGCCGTCGTCCGGGCCGCGGCTGACCGGAAACGACCACCCGGGTCGGGTCGGCGGCGCGATTCCGGCGCCGTCGGTCCGGCCCGGTACTGTTCTCGTGATGGAATCCGACGCCCTCTTCACCCTCGGCGAGCCCGCCGGAGCGCCCGGCGCACCCGGGGCCGCCGGCGGCGTCGACGGGTTCACCGCCGCCCGGGCGGACTCGCCGCTGCCGGTGCGGATGCGGCCGGCCGGCATCGACGAGCTGGTCGGCCAGGACCACCTGCTCGCGCCCGGCGCGCCGCTGCGTCAACTGGTCGAGGGCGCGGCGCCCATGTCGGTCATCCTCTGGGGCCCACCGGGCAGCGGCAAGACCACCATCGCCCACCTGGTGGCCCACGCCACCGACCGGCGCTTCGTGGCGATGTCCGCGCTGACCGCCGGCGTGAAGGACGTCCGCGCCGTCATCGAGACCGCCCGGCGACAGCGCCGCTCCGGCGGCCCACCGACCGTGCTCTTCATCGACGAGGTGCACCGGTTCAGCAAGACCCAGCAGGACTCCCTGCTCGCCGCCGTCGAGGACCGCACGGTGACACTGCTGGCCGCGACCACCGAGAACCCCTACTTCTCGGTCATCTCACCGCTGCTCTCGCGCTGCGTGCTGCTCACCCTCCAGGCGCTCGACGACGACGCCGTACGCGGGCTGCTGCGCCGGGCGGTGGCCGACGAGCGTGGTCTCGCCGGCACGCTGGCCCTCGCCGAGGAGGCGGAGGACCACCTGGTCCGGCTCGCCGGCGGCGACGTGCGCAAGGCGCTCACCGCGCTGGAGGCGGCGGCGGCCACCGCGACCGCCACCGGCGTCGACCGGATCGACCTGGCCGTGGCCGAGCAGGCGGTCGACGTGGCGGCGGTGCGCTACGACCGCGACGGCGACGCGCACTACGACGTGACGAGTGCCTTCATCAAGAGCATGCGCGGCTCGGACGTGGACGCGGCGCTGCACTGGCTGGCCCGGATGCTGGTGGCCGGCGAGGACGCCCGGTTCATCGCCCGCCGGATGGTGATCTTCGCGAGCGAGGACGTGGGCATGGCCGATCCCACCGCGCTGACCGTGGCCACCGCCGCAGCGCACGCGGTGGAATACGTGGGCCTGCCCGAGGCGCAGCTCAACCTCGCCCAGGCGGCGATCCACCTCGCCACCGCCCCGAAGTCGAACTCGGCCACCGCCGCCATCGGCGCGGCCGTCGCCGACGTACGCGCCGGTCGCGGCGGTGCGGTGCCGCGCGGGCTGCGCGACGCCCACTACGCCGGGGCGCGCGGGCTCGGCCACGGGACCGGCTACCGCTACCCGCACGACGACCACCGGGGGGTGGTCACCCAGCAGTACGCTCCGGACGACCTTGTCGGGACGGACTACTACCGGCCCAGCGGGCACGGCGCGGAGCGGGCGGTGGCCACCCGGCTGCCGGTGCTGCGGCGCATCGTGCGGGGGTTGCCGGCACCGGCGACGCGGGGGGAGGCCGGTGCGCCGGCAGCCGCGAACGGTGCCCGGGTGGGCGGCACCGAGCAGGCCGCCGGGGCGAGCGAGGGTGGCGGCGACGCCACCGAGGGGGGTCAGTAGTGATGGCGCGTGGTCCGGAGCGGCCGGCGGACGGCCCCGACGAGCGGCGCGATCCGAAGGCCCGGGGCCGCCGGTGGGGACGCGGCCGGGCCGAGGCCGAGCCGGAGCAGGCTCCGGCCGGCGAGGAGTTCGGCTGGATCGACGACCTGCGCACGGCCAAGCAACAGCGCGGCGAGCTGGGTCCGGAGGGGCCCGGGCCGGTCGCCGACACGCCGGGCGGCCCGAGGCCGCGGCCCGGCGGCGCCTTCCCGCCCGGCGCGGCGCCGTCCGGTCCGTCCGCTCCCGGCCCCGGCGCGCCACCGGCGCCCGGTGGACCGACCCCGCCGGCGAGTCGCGCGGCTGCGCGTCCTCCCGCCCCCGGCGCGCCCGCGCCGGGAACGGCCCGACCCGGCGCGCAGCCTCCCGCTCCGGGGCGGCCGCTGCCGCAGCCTCCGGTGGCCGGCCCGGGCGGGCAGCCCTCGGCCCCGGCGCGCCCGATGGCACAGCCTCCGGTTCCGGGGCGCCCGGGGCCACAGCCCTCCGCCCCGGGTCACCCTGGGTCGCAGCCCTCCGCTCCGGGTCACCCTGGGTCGCAGCCCTCCGCCGCGGGCCGCCCGGGGTCGCCGCAGCCCCCGGGGCCGGACCGTCCGGGGGCGCCGACGCCGCCGACCGGCCGTTCCGGTCCGCCGCCGGCTGCCGGCCAGCCCGGGCCCTCGCCGCAGGCTCCGGGCCGGCCCCACCCGACGGCCGCCCCCGGGGCCGCCGACCGCACCGGCGCGTCGATGCCGCCGGTGACCGGTCGTTCCGGCGCACCGACGCCGCCGGCCGGCCGCCCCGGTACGGCGACGCCGCCGGCGGGCCGCCCCGGCGCGGCGACGCCACCTGCAGGCCGCACCGGTACGGCGATGCCGCCGGCGGGCCGTACCGGCGCGACGACGCCACCCGCGGGCCGCACCGGTGCGACGATGCCGCCGGTGACCGGACGTCCGGGTGTCGACACGCCGCCCGGGGTCGGGCGACCCGGCGCCGACACGCCCCCAGGAATCGGGCGGCCCGGCGCCGCGATGCCCCGGGTCCCGGCCGCCCCGGCGGGAACCCGCCGCCCGGCGCCGGTCGTCCCGGCCCGCCGGCGTCACCCGGTGGCGGCGGACCCGATCCCCGTGCCGCCGGTACCCGACGCGGCCCGGACGGATCCGTGCCCGCGACGCCGCCCGCCCGCCCGGCCGGCCCCGAGGCGGGCGGCCCCGCCGCCCCGTCGACGGCCCCTGGCCCGGCATGCCCGAGGCGCCCCGGCCGGGTGGTCTCCCGCCGCGCGGCGGCACGGACGCCCCGACCGGCCAGCAACCACCCGTCCCCGGCCGCCCACTCGGCCCGGCGGGTCCCCGGGTGCCGTCCGCAGCCGGACCGGGCGCCGGACGGTCCGGGCCCGACCGGGGCCCGGTGGAGCCGGGTCCGGGTCGACCGCCGTCCGCCGACGGTGACGGCGACCGGGTGGTGACGCCGCCCACCCCGCGTGGCCGGCACGGTGCGGAGACGCCCGAGATCCGCCCGGTCGGGTCCGGCCCCGCGGCCCGGCCCGCCGCCGGTGGACGCCGTGCGCTGCCCGAGGACTCCAGCGCGATCCGGCCGGTCTCCGGCGCCGGTCGGCGTGCCCGCCCGGACGACGTGCCGGCCGACGGCCGGCGTGCCTGGGCCGACGACGACCCGGCCGGGGTCCGGCCGGTCTCCGGTCCGGGTCGGCGTGTCCGGCCCGACGACGACCCGGCCGGGGTGCGGCCGGTCTCCGGTGCGGGCCGCCGGGCACGGCCGGACGAGGCACCCTCCGGTGGGCCCGCCTCCCGGGCCGGTCGTCGCGCGGCGCCGGAGGGCGCGGTCGACGGCCCGACCGGTGGTGGCGGTCCCGACGTCGAGCCGGGTGCCCGCCCGGTCCCCGGCGGCGGGCGGCGCTCCCGCCCGGACGAGACGCCGGCCGGCCGGCGGTCGGCGGTCGGCGGGGTCGACTCCGCCGCCCGGACCACCTCGGGAACCGGTCGACGGGCCGCCCCGGAACCGGACGGCCCGGTGGTGCCGCGCAGCGGCAACGCACCAGGCCTGCCCGGCGCTGCCGCACCCGTCTCCGGCGGTCCGGTTCAGGGCGCGGGTCCGCCCGCCGCCCGTCGCGAGCCCGGCCGTGGCCGCAGGGCCGCCGCCGGGGAGGCCGATCCGGGTGCCGACCCGACCTGGGCCCGGCGTCGTGCGGCCGACGAGTCCGCCGAACCACGTCCGCAGCGCCCGGAGCGCCCCGCCGACTGGCTGCGGCAGGCCGGGCGTACGCCGCACACCGATCCGGCCATGCCGGCCACCCGCCGTCCGGCCGGCCCACCGACCGAGGAGCCGGCCCGTCCGGGCGGTGCCGACCGTGGGCCGGGTGGCCGCGCCGGAGCCGCCGTGCCGCCGGTCCGTCCCGACCAGCCCGGCCCGGCCGTACCGGTGAACCGGGCCGAGCCGGCCGCACCGCCGGCCCGTACCGCGCAGCCGGGACCGGCGAGGGGCGCGGCGCGTCCCGGTGTGCCGTCGGCCCCCGGCACGGATCGTGGGGGTGTGCCACCGGGTGCGCCCGGCTCGCACGGCGACGGCGAACGCGGCGGCGGCATGCTGGCCGGCGGTGGCCGGCCGGGCGGGCGCGGCCCGGCCGACGACCCGGCACGCTCCGGTGGCCGCCCGCCCGGTGGGCGCGCCGCTCGCGGCTCGGGTGCGGCGGCGGTCCGCCCGGGCGGTGACCGGCCAGGCCCGGGTACGGCGGCGGTCCGGCCGGGCGGTGACGGGTCCGGCCCGGCCCGGCCCGACGGCGCCGCCCCGCCCGGGGGCGCACCCGCGCCGGGACCGCGTACGGCCTCCGCCGGACCGGGGGTGGCCCGGGCGGCGGCGGGGGTGGCCCGCCCGGCCGCCCCGGACGAGCAGACCGGCGGGCGGACCGTTCCGCCCGGCCCGGACCCGGCCCGGCCCGCCGGCGCCCAGACGCCCGGCGCGCCGGCGGTGGCGCGAGCGGCCGCGGTCGTACCGTCGCCGGGGGAGCCCGTGGGGGCTCGGCCCGGTGCGGGCGACGGACCGGCGCCGCGACCGGCCGGCCTCGGCACGGTCGAGGAGGGCACGGCGGCCGACGGTCCGCGCGGCGCCCGCTCCGACCTGCGGCGGCAGTTGCGCGAGCGGCGCCGGCTGCGGATGGCCGTGCTCGCCCTGGTGAGCCTCGTGCTGCTGGGGGCCGTGCCGCTCTACTTCGGGATGCGGACGCTGAGCCGCGACCCGGTCTTCGACACCCTCGACGCGCTCGACGTGCCGTCCTGGGCGGCGACGAAGACGGTCGACAACGTCAGCGGCAGCCGCTGGTGCCTGCAGGACTGCCGGTTGCGGGAACGCGCGGTCGAGTCCGACCAGGGGTGGAAGCAGACCGTCGCCGTCTACGAGCAGGCGCTGGCCAAGGACGGTTGGCAGCGGTGGAAGGTCGATCGCTGCCCGGAGGAGAAGGTCGAGGGCAGCTACACCTGCTGGCGTCGGGACGAACTCACGCTCGACCTGTGGGTCCGCGACCCCACCTGCACGCCCCCGCCGGTGGACGGGGAGCCCGCGCCGTCCGGACCGCCGGCTCCCGCAGCGGCGAAGTGCACCGGCTCGTTGGTGTCGGTGAAGGTGCGCAACGCGATCGACGACGAGCGCACCGGCCCCACGCCGACGACCGACCCGTCACTCACCGGTGAGGATCCGTACCCGACCCTGACCGACGACCCGCTCGGTGAGCCGACCCCCTCACCGTCGTGAGCCGACTTCCATCACGGACGGTAGGGTCTGGGGCTGGCGCGCCCGTCCGCGCCCGGTGACCGGGTCGGCGTGGCGCGCGGTGGGTAGGTACGGTCGCGCGTCCCGGGACGTCCGGTTCGGGGACACTGCTTGAGGAGGACATACGCGTGAGTGGTGGAGAGATCGCTGCGCTGATCGCGGCCGGCGCGTTCCTGATGCTGGTGCTCGTGCTGGCGGTGCCGATCCTGCGGTTGCGGCACACCGTGGACGCGACGACCCGCATGATCGGCGATCTGAACGACCGCACCGGGCCGCTGCTCGGTGACGTGAACACCACGGTGAAGAACGTGAACACCGCGCTGGAGCAGGTGCAGACCTCGCTGGACGGGGTGAACCTCCAGCTCGCCAAGGTGGACACCATGACCAGTCACGCGCAGAACGTCACCGCGAACGTGGCGAACCTCGCCACCGTGGTCTCCGCCGCCGCCGCGAACCCGCTGGTGAAGGTGGCCGCGTTCGGCTACGGCGTGCGCAAGGCCGCCTCCGCCCGCCGGCACGCCGAGACCGAGCGCGAGGTCCGCGACACCATCAAGCAGCAGCGTCGGGCCGCCAAGCGCGGCAACCGCTGACCCCGACCGGCGTACGCGGGAAGGATGAGAGCATGAGGCGGTTGTTCTGGCTGGGTATCGGCCTGGCCGTGGGCGTCCTGGTGGTGCGCAAGGCCACCCGGGCCGCGCAGGCGTACACCCCGGCGGGCATCGCCGGCGGGCTGTCCGAGTCCGCCGGTGGGCTGGTCGAGTCGGTGCGCGCCTTCGTGGACGACGTACGGATCTCGATGGCCGAACGTGAGCAGGAGATCCACGAGGCCTTCGCGCGCGGCGAGGCGTACGAGGACGAGTTCGCCGAGCTGCGGGAGGACCCGCGGATCGGCGACCGAGAGATTTTCCCGGAGGAGCACCAGCGATGAAGACGGCGGAGATCAAGCGGCGGTTCCTCGCCCACTTCGAGGCGAACGGCCACGCCGTGGTGCCGTCCGCTCCGCTGCCCGCCATCAGCGACCCGAACCTGCTGTTCATCAACGCGGGCATGGTGCAGTTCGTGCCCTACTTCCTGGGCCAGCAGGCCCCGCCCTACCAGCGGGCGACGAGCGTGCAGAAGTGCATCCGCACGCCGGACATCGACGAGGTCGGGAAGACCAGCCGGCACGGCACGTTCTTCCAGATGAACGGCAACTTCTCCTTCGGTGACTACTTCAAGTCCGGGGCGATCCCGCTCGCCTGGGACCTGGCCACGAAGTCGGTCGAGGCGGGCGGCTTCGGGCTGGACCCGGAGCGGATCTGGGCGACGGTCTACCTCGACGACGACGAGGCGTACGACATCTGGCGCGCCACCGGCGTGCCGACCGAGCGGATCGTGCGCCGGGGCAAGGCCGACAACTTCTGGTCGATGGGCATCCCCGGCCCGTGCGGCCCCTGCTCGGAGCTCTACTACGACCGCGGCCCGGAGTACGGCCGCGAGGGTGGTCCGGAGGTCGACGAGGACCGCTACCTGGAGTTCTGGAACCTCGTCTTCATGCAGTTCGAGCGCGGCCCGGGCGTCGGCAAGGAGGACTTCCCGATCCTCGGCGACCTGCCGGCGAAGAACATCGACACCGGCATGGGCCTGGAGCGGATGGCCTCGCTGCTGCAGGGCGTGGACAACCTCTACGAGATCGACGAGGTCAAGCCGATCCTGGACCGGGCGGCCGAGCTGACCGGCAAGCGCTACGGCGCGCACTCCGGGCACGCGGCCAACCAGTCGCACCCGGACGACGTGCGGCTGCGGGTGGTCGCCGACCACGTGCGCACCGCGCTGATGCTGATCGGCGACGGGGTGACCCCGTCGAACGAGGGGCGCGGCTACGTGCTGCGCCGGATCATGCGCCGGGCGATCCGGGCGATGCGGCTGCTGGGCTACCAGGACCGGGCGCTGCCGGAGCTGCTGCCGGTGGCGCGCGACTGCATGGCGCCGTCGTACCCGGAGGTGGCCGAGGAGTTCGGCCGGATCTCGCAGTACGCGTACGCCGAGGAGGACGCGTTCCTGACCACGCTGCGCGCCGGCACCACGATCCTGGACACCGCGATCGCGGAGACGAAGTCGGCCGGCAAGCCGGCGCTCTCCGGTGACAAGGCGTTCCAGTTGCACGACACGTACGGCTTCCCGATCGACCTGACCCTGGAGATCGCGGCCGAGCAGGGCCTGCAGGTCGACGCGGACGGCTTCCGTCGGTTGATGGCCGACCAGCGCAGCCGGGCCAAGGCGGACGCGCAGGCGCGCAAGACCGGGCACACCGACGTGTCGGCGTACCGGTCGGTGCTCGACGGCGGCGGGCCGGTGGAGTTCACCGGCTACACCGAGCTGAACCGGGAGTCCCGGGTGCGGGCGCTGCTGGCCGGCGGCGCGGAGATCGGCGCGGCGGCCGAGGGCGACACGATCGAGTTGGTGCTCGACACCACCCCGTTCTACGCCGAGGGCGGCGGCCAGCAGCCCGACCAGGGCCTGATCACGGTCGGCGGCGGCCAGGTCGAGGTCTTCGACGTGCAGCAGCCGGTGCCCGGCCTGATCGTGCACCGGGCCCGGGTGGTGCGCGGCGAGGTCCGCGCCGGGGAGACCGGGTACGCGGAGATCGACGTGTCCCGTCGCCGGGCGATCTCGCGGTCGCACACCGCGACGCACCTGGTGCACCAGACGATGCGCAACTTCCTCGGCGAGTCGGCGACCCAGGCGGGTTCGCTGAACGCGCCGGGCCGGCTGCGGTTCGACTTCAACACCCCGACCGGGGTGGCGCCGAGCGTGCTGCACGACGTGGAGCAGCAGGTCAACGAGGTGCTCCTGGCCGACCTGGAGGTGCACGCGTTCGTCACCAGCCAGGAGGAGGCCCGCCGGATCGGCGCGATGGCGCTGTTCGGCGAGAAGTACGGCGAGCGGGTCCGGGTCGTCGAGGTCGGCGACTACGCCCGCGAGCTGTGCGGTGGCACCCACGTGGCCCGCTCGGCCCAGCTCGGCCTGGTCAAGATCCTCTCCGAGGCGTCGGTCGGTTCCGGGGTACGCCGGATCGAGGCCCTGGTCGGCATGGACGCGTTCGGCTTCCTGGCCCGGGAGCACCTGCTGGTGTCCCGGCTGGCCGAGATGTTCCGGGTGCCGGGTGAGCAGGTCGCCGACCGGGTGGAGCAGACCGTCACCCAGTTGCGTGACGCGGAGAAGGAGCTGGAGAAGCTCCGCGCCCAGCTCGTGCTCGGCGGGGCCGGCGCGCTCGCGGCGCAGGCGAGGGACGTGCGCGGGGTCGCGTACGTCGGCACCGAGGCGCCCGAGGGCGCGGCGGCCAACGACGTGCGGACGCTCGCCCAGGAGATCCGGGGCCGGATCGACGCGGCCCGCCCGGCGGTGGTCGCGGTGGCCGCCCGGGCCAACGGCAAGGCATCCCTGGTGGTGGCGGTCAACCAGGCCGCCCGGGGCCGGGGCCTGAGCGCCAAGGACCTGGTGAAGGCGGCGTTCTCCGGCCGGGGCGGCGGCAGCGACGACCTGGCCCAGGGCGGCGGCCTGCCCGCCGCGGAGGCGGCGAACCTGCTGGTCACCGTGGAGAAGGCGGTCGCGGACGCGGCATGAGCGAACGCACCGAGCGGAGCGAGGGCCGTGAGGGCGTGCCCGGCTGGCACGGCATGAGCGAACGCACCGAGCGGAGCGAGGGCCGTGAGGGCATGCCCAGCCCGCACGGCTTGAGCACACCGATCGACGCCAGGGCGGACCGTCCGGTCCGCCCTGGCCCGTACCCGCTGAAGGAGTGTCCGGGCGATGGCTGAGTGGTCCCGCGGCGTCCGGTTGGGGGTCGACGTCGGCCAGGTCCGGGTGGGGGTGTCCCGATCCGACCCGCACGGCATCCTGGCCACCCCGCTGGTCACCCTGGCCCGGGACCTGACCGCCGAGCCGGACGTGGTGCCCGCCGACATGGCGGAGCTGGTCCGGCTGGCGGCCGAGCACGAGGCGGTCGGGATCGTCGTGGGGCTGCCGGTCAACCTCGCCGGGAAGCACGGTCCGGCCGCGGCGAACGTATCGGCATATGCCACCCGTTTGGCCGATGTAATGGGGCCGATTCCGGTGACGCTGACGGACGAGAGGATGTCGACCGTCGTCGCGAGTCGTAGGCTGGCCGAACGGGGCGTCCGGGGAAAGCGTCAACGAGCGGTGGTCGACCAGGCCGCCGCGGTGGAAATTCTGCAGAGCTGGCTGGACGCACAGCGGAGGCGGACGGATGATCGACGATCTTGATCTGGGGTTCGACGAGCAGGACAGGGGGGAGAAGGGCCGGCACCGCCGCGGCGCGGTGCGTCGGCGGCAGGGCAAGTCCGGCGGCAGCCGGGGGAAGACCCTTCTCGCTCTCGCGCTCGCGCTGGTCCTGCTCGGCGGCATCGGCGGCGGCGTGTTCTACGGCTTCGACCGGGTCCAGAACTACTTCGTCACCCCCGACTACGACGGGTCCGGCACCGGTGAGGCGGTCGTCCAGATCAAGCAGGGCGCGCTGATCGCCGACATGGCCGACGCGCTCGTCGCCGCCGACGTGGTGAAAAGCACCAAGGCGTTCATCGAGGCGGCGGAGGAGAACTCCCGCAGCAAGAACATCCAGCCGGGCACCTACAAGCTGCGCAAGCAGATGAGCGGTGACGCGGCGGTCACCGCGATGCTCGACCTGAAGAACAAGATCGTCAACGGGATCACCATCCCCGAGGGTCGCACCGCGAAGAACATCTACAAGCTGCTTTCCGACAAGACCGAGATCCCGGTCAAGGAGTTCGAGGCGGCGGCGAAGGACCCCGAGGCGCTGGGCGTCCCGGACTGGTGGTTCAAGCGCTCGGACGGCAAGAAGGTGACGCCGTCGATCGAGGGCTTCCTCTTCCCGGACACCTACGAGATCCCGCCGAAGGCGACCGCCGAGACGGTGCTCAAGCTGATGGTGGACAACTTCCTCAGCGTCACCGGTGAGCTGAAGTACGCCGAGAAGGTGCAGGCGAAACTCGGTGGCGTCACCCCGTACGAGGCGCTGATCGTCGCGTCGCTGTCCCAGGCCGAGGCGGGCAACGCCGACGACCTGGGCAAGGTCGCCCGGGTCGCCTACAACCGCGTCTATGGCGAGTTCGACTGCAACTGCCTGGAGATGGACGTCACGGTCAACTACTACCTGGAGTTGACCGGCCAGAAGACCAAGACGTCCAAGCAGATGACCCAGGCCGAGCTGGACAACCCGAAGAACCCGTACAACCGGAAGCTGAAGGGCCTGGTGCCCACGCCGATCAACAATCCAGGCAAGCAGGCCCTGGAAGGGGCGATGGATCCCCCGCCGGGCAAGTGGCTCTACTTCGTGGCGATCGACAGGAAGGGCCACTCCGAGTTCGCCGAGACGTTCGAGCAGCACCAGCGCAACGAGCAGAAGGCCAGGGAAGCCGGGATCATCTGACGGTGCACGTGATCAAGCGTGACTACGCCCAGTAATGACCTCTTTACAGCAGGCTGTTTGTTGCGTAGTGTCCCCATTCCTTACACATCGAGGAATGGCGAATCGTGAATCGAAGCCACAGCCACAGCCGACTGTCCCGCTACACGGCCCGGACCCTCGTGTTGCTGCCCGTGCTGATGGGGGTGTCCGTCGTCTCTGCAGGTCCCGCCGCGGCGAGTTGCCCTCAGTCCTGGAGCGACAAGAGTTGGTTCACGGGGACGATCAGCGGAACCAACGTGAACTACCGCAGCGGTCCTCAGACCAATTGCTCGGCGTACGGGCAGTGGTCGAACGTCTCGATCAACCATCACTGCTGGGCGACCGGCACCTACGTAAACGGGAGTTCGCAGTGGTGGCACGTGCAGCGAGTGGGAACTTCGCAGCAGGGGTGGGTGCACGAGTCGTATGTCAGCGTGACCTCGGCTACCGCCTCGATGAAGTGCTGACCGGCTTCTGAAGCTTCGCCGCGCCATCTCGAAGGTGAGCGGCTCGTCGCTCGATTGTGACTCCTGCCGGTTGTGGGCGGGTTGATGTTCTACACTTGCCCACAACCCGCCGGCAGGTCTTGCGCGGACTGGGCCACATCCACCCGACGCAGCTCACATCGACGAGTGCCGTCGGATGGGACTCCCCTGGTGAGGAGCATCGGTCGTGTCTGCGCACATGGCGGCGGTGGTCGGCAAGCCGATCGCCCATTCGCTCTCCCCGGCGATCCACTCCGCCGGATACGCGGCGGCCGGGCTGACCGGCTGGTCGTACACCCGGATCGAGGCCGGCGCGGACGAGCTGCCCGGCCTGGTCGCGGGCCTCGGCCCGGAGTGGGCCGGGCTGTCGGTGACCATGCCCGGCAAGGAGGCGGCGCTCGCGCTGGCCGACGAGGTCTCGCCGGTCGCCGCCGTGGTCGGCGCCGCCAACACGCTGGTACGCCGGCCCGACGGCACCTGGTACGCGGACAACACCGACGTGACCGGCATGGTCGAGGTGCTCACCGGTGCCGGGTGCGTGGCCGGGGCGGTGGTCACGGTGCTCGGCGCCGGCGGCACCGCCCGGGCGGCGATCGCGGCGGCGGCGCGGGTCGGTGCGGCCGAGGTGACCGTGGTGGCCCGCCGACCGGAGGCGATCGACGAACTGCGTCCGGTGGCGGCGGCGGTCGGCGTGCCGCTGGCCGGCGCCGAGTGGGACGGCGCGCCCGCGCACGCCCGCGCCGACCTGGTGATCTCCACCGTGCCGCAGGGCGTGGCCGACCCCCTCGCCGCGCACTTCGACTGGCGGCCGGAGACGGTGTTCTTCGACGCGCTCTACGATCCGTGGCCGACTCCGCTCGCGGCCGGGGCGCTGGCCGCCGGATGCCGGGTGATCTCCGGGCTGGACCTGCTGCTCGCGCAGGCGGTCGGCCAGTTCGAGCACTTCACCGGCGTCTCCGCGCCCCGCGCCGCGATGCGCGCCGCGCTGGGGCGGTAAGGAGGGGGCCCTTCTTAACGCCTGCGGTATAGGCGGGGGCCCCGCTTAACACCTCGCGGGTGAGCGGGGCGGGACGGCGACCGGAGGGCGGACGCTGCTGTCCGCAGGGCGGGACGCCGTCGCCACCGCGTCGCGACGGCCGGTGGTCGTGACAGACTGTCCGCTGTGTTGCGCTGGCTGACTGCAGGTGAATCGCACGGACCCGCCCTCGTCGCGATGCTGGAGGGGGTGCCCGCCGGGATCGAGGTGACGACCGCCGAGATCGGCGGCGAGTTGGCCCGCCGCCGGCTCGGCTACGGCCGGGGCGCCCGGATGGCGTTCGAGCAGGACGAGATCGAGGTCATCGGCGGGCTGCGGCACGGCGTGACGCTCGGCAGCCCGGTGGCGATCCGGGTGGGCAACTCGGAGTGGCCGAAGTGGCAGACCGTGATGGCCGCCGACCCGGTCGACGCCGACGAGCTGGCCGGTCAGGCCCGCAACGCGCCGCTGACCCGTCCCCGCCCGGGCCACGCCGACCTGGCCGGCATGCAGAAGTACGGGCACACCGACGCCCGGCCGATCCTGGAGCGGGCCAGCGCCCGCGAGACGGCCGCCCGGGTGGCCGTCGGCACGGTCGCCAAGGCGCTGGTCCGGCAGGCGCTCGGCGTCGAGATCGTCTCGCACGTCGTGGAGCTGGGCCCGATCGCCGCCAAGCCGGGGCTTCGGCCCACCCCCGAGGACGCGGCGCGGATCGACGCCGACCCGCTGCGCTGCCTCGACCCGGAGGCCAGCGCCCGGATGGTCGCCGAGGTCGACGCCGCGAAGAAGGCCGCCGACACGCTCGGCGGCGTGGTCGAGGTGCTGGCGTACGGGGTGCCGCCGGGCCTGGGCAGCCACGTGCAGTGGGACCGCAAGCTCGACGCCCGCCTCGCGACCGCGTTGATGTCCATCCAGGCGATCAAGGGCGTGGAGATCGGCGACGGGTGGCAGCAGGCGCGCTCCCGTGGCTCCGAGGCGCACGACGAGATCATCCCCACCGCGACCGGGGTGCGCCGGGTCACCGACCGGGCCGGTGGCCTGGAGGGCGGCATCACCACCGGCGAGCCGCTGCGGGTGCGGGCGGCGATGAAGCCGATCTCGTCGCTCAACCGGGCGCTCGCCACGATCGACGTGACCACCGGCGAGCCGGCGACCGCGATCAACCAGCGTTCCGACGTGTGCGCGGTGCCGGCCGCGGCCGTGGTCGCCGAGGCCATGGTGGCGCTGGTGCTGGCCGAGGCGGCGGTGGAGAAGCTCGGCGGCGACTCGGTCGCCGAGATGCGCCGCAATCTGGCCGGCTACCTCGACAACCTGGTGATTCGGTGAGCGCGAGGAACGCAGCGCAGCGGAGTCCCGCAGTCGCGAACGAAAGGTCGGCACGGTGAGCACCCGGCCGGTCTGTGTGCTGGTCGGCGCGCCCGGCTCCGGCAAGACCACGGTGGGGACCGCGCTCGCCGGCATGCTCGGCGTCGACTTCCGGGACACCGACGCGGACATCGAACGGATGGCCGGCAAGCCGATCCCGGAGATCTTCGTCGACGAGGGCGAGGACCACTTCCGTACGCTGGAGCGGGCCTCGGTGGCGGCGGCGCTGGCCTCGCACCCCGGGGTGCTTGCGCTCGGCGGCGGCGCGGTGCTCGCCGAGGAGAACCGGGCCGCGCTGATCGGCCACACCGTGGTGCACCTGTCGGTGGAGCTGCCCGACGCGATCAAGCGGGTCGGCCTGGGCGCCGGGCGGCCGCTGCTGGCGTTGAACCCCCGGGCCACCCTCAAGTTCCTGCTGGACCAGCGTCGTCCGCTCTACGCCGAGGTGGCGACCGCGACCGTGGCGACCGACGGCCGCGCCCCGGAGGAGTTGGCCGCCGAGATCGCCGCCCTGCTCAAGCCCTGACCGCCGTGCCGGTCGTCGGGGCAGCCCGGCGGGTGTGACACCCCACACGTCGCACCGAGCGTCCTCGACGTCGGTGCGGACAACCACGGTGTGGACAGTCGCCGCGCCGGGGGCGGGCGCTGGACTAGGCTGCCGGCGATGGACGAGGTGACCCGGATCCCGGTCGGCGGCGAACGGCCGTACGACGTGCTGGTGGGACGCGACCTGCTCGACCCGCCGCCCGAGCTGCTGCCCGGCGCCGAGCGGGTGGCCTACCTGTTCGCGCGGCCGTTGAAGGCGCTGGCCGAGCGGCTCGCCGAGCGGGCCCGTGCCGACGGCGTGACGCCGCTGCTGCTGGAGGTGCCGGACGCGGAGGCGGGCAAGCACGTCGACGTGGCCGCCACCTGCTGGGACCGGCTCGGCGCGGCCGGTTTCACCCGTACCGACGCGGTGGTCGGGGTGGGCGGCGGCGCGGTCACCGACCTGGCCGGCTTCGTCGCGGCCAGTTGGCTGCGCGGGGTGCGCTGGGTGCCGGTGGCGACCTCGCTGCTCGGCATGGTCGACGCGGCGGTCGGCGGCAAGACCGGGATCAACACGGCCGCCGGCAAGAACCTGGTCGGCGCGTTCCACCCGCCGGCCGGCGTGCTCTGCGACCTGGCGACGCTGGACGCGCTGCCCCCGGCCGACCTGGCCGCCGGGATGGCCGAGGTGGTCAAGTGTGGCTTCATCGCCGACCCGGTGATCCTCGACCTGGTCGAGCGCGACCCGGCCGCCGCCCTGGACCCGGCCGGCCCGGTGCTCCGCGAGCTGGTCGAGCGGGCGGTGCGGGTCAAGGCCGACGTGGTCGGCGGTGACCTGCGCGAGTCCGGGGTCCGCGAGGTGCTCAACTACGGGCACACGCTCGCGCACGCGATCGAGAAGGCGGAGGGCTACCGCTGGCGGCACGGCCACGCGGTCGCGGTGGGGCTGGTCTACGCGGCCACCCTCGCGCGGCTCGCCGGTCGGCTGGACGACGCCACCGCGCGGCGGCACCGCGACGTGCTGGCCGCGCTCGACCTGCCCACCGGCTACCGGGCGGACGCCTGGCCGGAGCTGCTCGCCGCGATGCGGGTGGACAAGAAGACCCGGGGGAGCCGGCTGCGCTTCGTGGTGCTGGACGGCCTGGCCCGCCCGGCGATGCTGGAGGGGCCGCCGGACGAGCTGCTGGCCGAGGCGTACCGGGAGATCAGCTCGTGAGGGTGTACGTGCTCAACGGGCCGAACCTGGGTCGGCTCGGCACCCGCCAGGTCGACGTCTACGGGGTGACCAGCTACGCCGAGCTGGTGGCCGACTGCGAGCGGACCGGCCGGGAGCTGGGGCTGGACGTGGTGGTCCGGCAGACCGACGCCGAGCACGAGCTGCTGGGCTGGCTGCACGAGGCGGCGGACGAGGCGGCGGCGGTGGTGCTCAACCCGGCCGCCTGGTCGCACTACTCGATCGCGGTGCGGGACGCCTGCGCCATGCTGCGTGCCCCGCTGGTCGAGGTGCACATCTCCAACATCCACGCCCGGGAGGAGTTCCGGCACCACTCGGTGGTCTCCGCGGTCGCCACCGGGGTGATCTGCGGGTTGGGCGTGGACGGCTACCGGCTGGCGCTGCGCCATCTGGCGCAGCGTGCGAGTCCGATTCGACACGGCGAGTAGACTTTACAGGTCTGTCCGCCAATTGATGATCAAGGCAGGAAATGGCCTCCACCAACGACCTGAAGAACGGCCTGGTACTCAACCTGGACGGCGAGCTGTGGGCCGTCGTCGAGTTCCAGCACGTCAAGCCCGGTAAGGGTGGTGCGTTCGTGCGCACCACGCTGAAGAACGTGCTGTCCGGCAAGGTGGTCGACAAGACCTTCAACGCGGGCACCAAGGTCGAGACCGCGACCGTGGACAAGCGCACCATGCAATACCTCTACGCCGACGGTGAGGACTACGTCTTCATGGATCTGGAGACGTTCGACCAGATCACCGTGCTCGGCGGCACGGTCGGCGAGGCCGCCAACTACCTCCTGCCGGAGGCCGAGGCGACCGTCGCCACCCACGAGGGCGTGCCGCTCTACATCGAGCTGCCGACCTCGGTCGTGCTGGAGGTCACCTACACCGAGCCGGGCCTGCAGGGCGACCGCTCGACCGGTGGCAACAAGCCGGCCACCGTCGAGACCGGCGCCACCGTGCAGGTGCCGCTGTTCATCACCACCGGCGAGAAGATCAAGGTCGACACCCGCGACGGCCGTTACCTCGGCCGAGCCTGATGGCCGAGGGTCCGAAGCAGCAGATGCCGGCGCGCCGCAAGGCGCGCAAGCGGGCGCTGGACGTGCTCTTCGAGGCCGACCTGCGGGACCGACCGCCGGTCGAGGTGCTCGCCGGCTACCTGGAGCGGATCGAGCAGCCCCGCCCGGACCACATCGGCTACGCGGTCGGGCTGGTCGAGGGCGTCGCGGCGCACCTCGACCGGATCGACGAGACGATCGCCAGCTACGCCGAGGGGTGGACGCTGGACCGGATGCCGGTGGTGGACCGCAACCTGGCCCGCATCGCCGTGTACGAGCTGCTCTACGTCGACGAGATCGACGACGCGGTGGCGATCAGCGAGGCCGTCGAGCTGGCCCGGCAGATGTCGACCGACGACTCGCCCCGCTTCCTCAACGGCATCCTCGGCCGGATCGCCGAATACGCCAGCCGCTGAGGCCCGCAGGCAGGAACGACGAAGGGCCCGTGCCGGACGGCACGGGCCCTTCGTGCGGGCGTCAGGAGGCGAAGAACGCGCGCGGGTCGGCGACGAGCACACCGTGCTCGGTGAGCCGCTCGATCAGGCCGGACGGCGAGGCGTCGTAGACGATCGCGAGGGCGCGCAGGTCGTCGGCGCGGATGGAGAGCACCCGGCCGTTGTAGTCGCCACGCTGCTGCTGGATGGCGCGGGCGTACCGGGCGACGTACGCCAGGTCCTCGGAGGCCTCGTCGTAGAGGCGCTCCAGGTCCAGCACGATCTTGCTGGTCGGCTCGTGACGCACCCCACTGCCGTCGGGCAGCAGCTCGGAGACGGGAACGCGGTAGAAGTCGGCCAGCTCCGCCAGGCGGGACACGGTGACGGCGCGGTCGCCGCGCTCGTACGAGCCGACCACCACGGCCTTCCACCGCCCGTTCGACTTCTCCTCCACCCCCTGCAGGGACAGGCCCTGCTGCTGGCGGATGGAGCGCAGGCGGGCGCCCAGCGACTTGGCGTATTCAGAGGGCATTCGGACACTCCCAGTGCTGCTCGGGGTTCTCCCAGCTATCGCTACGGAGCGTGACGGTACGGGGATTGCGACACGTGGTCAAGTGTTGCCGTCGACGAGGTCCGGGAGGCTGGTGTGGCTTGTCCGCATTTCTCCGGGCTGACCTGCAGGTCAGGACCGGCGGCGGTGGGCCCGGTGACCGCTGGTAACGTGGCGTGAAGCCCCGGTCCGGGCCCCTCGCGGGTCCGCCGGAGTCGATAGACGTCCTTTAACGACCCGTCCCGTGAGGCGGGGAAGGAGGTCCGCCGTGGCCTACCCACCGGCTGCCCATTCGTCGCCGCCGCGACAACCCTCGGTGAAGGTGATCCTCGCCGCCGCCGACGTCTCGCGGGTGGTCGACCGCATCGCCCACCAGATCCTGGAGAAGACCCAGGGCGCCGCCGACACCGTGCTGCTGGGCATCCCCACCCGGGGTGTGCCGCTGGCCCGCCGCCTGGCGGCCCGGATCAGCACGTTCGAGGACGTGACCGTCCCGGTCGGCGTGCTCGACATCACGCTCTACCGCGACGACCTGCGCCGGCACGCCACCCGCGCGGTCGGCCCGACCGACCTGCCGCCGGGCGGCATCGACGGCCGGCGGGTCGTGCTCGTCGACGACGTGCTCTTCTCCGGCCGCACCGTGCGGGCCGCCCTGGACGCGCTCAGCGACGTCGGCCGCCCGGCGTCCGTGCAGCTCGCGGTCCTGGTCGACCGCGGCCACCGCCAACTGCCGATCCGCGCCGACTACGTCGGCAAGAACATCCCGACCGCGCTGGCCGAGAACGTCAAGGTCACCCTCGCCGAGACCGACGGCGACGACGAGGTCAAGTTGTACGGAGGGTCTCCCCGGTGAGCGCGAGGAGTGCAGCGAAGCGGAGCCCCGCAGTCGCGAACGAAAGGTGGGCTCCGGTGAGCGCGAGGAGTGCAGCGAAGCGGAGCCCCGCAGTCGCGAACGAAAGGTGGGCTCCGGTGAGCGCGAGGAGTGCAGCGAAGCGGAGCCCCGCAGTCGCGAACGAAAGGTGGGCCCAGTGATTCGGCATCTGCTCTCCGGCGCCGACCTGGACGCCGACACCGCCACCCTGGTCCTGGACACCGCGGCCGAGATGGCCACCGTGGCCGGCCGGGAGGTCAAGAAGCTGCCCGCGCTGCGCGGGCGGACCGTGGTCAACCTCTTCTACGAGGACTCCACCCGGACCCGGATCTCGTTCGAGGCGGCCGCCAAGCGGCTGAGCGCCGACGTGATCAACTTTTCCGCCAAGGGGTCCAGCGTGACCAAGGGCGAGAGCCTGAAGGACACCGCGCTCACCCTGCAGGCGATGGGCGCCGACGCGGTGGTCGTCCGGCATCCCGCCTCCGGCGCCCCGCACCGGCTGGCCGACTGGGTGGACGGGTCGGTGGTCAACGCCGGCGACGGCACCCACGAGCACCCCACCCAGGCGCTGCTCGACGCGTACACGATGCGCTCCCGGCTGGGCCGGCTCGCCGGCCTGCACGTGGCGATCGTCGGCGACGTGCTGCACTCCCGGGTGGCCCGCTCCAACGTGCTGCTGCTGAGCACGCTCGGCGCCAAGGTCACCCTGGTCGGCCCACCGACGCTCATCCCGGTCGACATCTCGCCCGCGCTCGCCCCCGGCATCGACGTCTCCTACGACCTGGACACCGTTCTACCGAACGTGGACGTGGTGATGATGCTGCGGGTGCAGCGGGAGCGGATGAGCGACTCCTACTTCCCGTCGGCCCGCGAGTACGCCCGCCGCTACGGGCTGGACGGGCCGCGGATGCGCCGGCTGCCCGAGCACGCGATCGTCATGCACCCGGGCCCGATGAACCGGGGCATGGAGATCACGCCCGAGGTCGCCGACTCGCCCCGCTCCACCATCGTCGAACAGGTCGCCAACGGGGTCTCCGTGCGGATGGCCGTCCTCTACCTGCTGCTCGGAGGGAGCAACCGGTGACCGCGTACCTGATCAGAAACGTCAGCCCGGTCGGCGGCGAGCCGACCGACCTGCTCATCCGCGACGGCGTCGTGGCCGAGGTCGGCGCCGGCCTGAGCGCGGACGACGCCACGGTGATCGACGCGACCGGCCTGGTCGCGCTGCCCGGCCTGGTCGACCTGCACACCCACCTGCGCGAGCCCGGCCGGGAGGACGCCGAGACGGTCGAGTCCGGCTCCCGGGCGGCGGCGCTCGGCGGCTACACGGCGGTCTGCGCGATGGCGAACACCTCGCCGGTCGCGGACACCGCCGGCGTGGTCGAGCAGGTGTGGCGGCTCGGCCGGGAGGCCGGCCTGGTCGACGTGCAGCCGATCGGCGCGGTCACCGTCGGGCTGGCCGGCGAGCGCCTGGCCGAGCTGGGCGCGATGGCCGACTCCGCGGCCCGGGTGCGGATCTTCTCCGACGACGGGCACTGCGTCGCCGACCCGCGGCTGATGCGCCGCGCGCTGGAGTACGTCAAGGCGTTCGACGGGGTGATCGCCCAGCACGCGGAGGAGCCCCGGCTCACCGAGGGCGCGCAGATGCACGAGGGCGAGGTCTCCACCCGGCTGGGCCTGACCGGCTGGCCGGCGGTCGCCGAGGAGGCGATCATCGCCCGGGACGTGCTGCTGGCCGAGCACGTGGGCAGCCGGCTGCACGTCTGCCACGTCTCCACCGCCGGCAGCGTCGAGGTGCTGCGCCACGCCAAGGCGCGCGGCGTGCGGGTGACCGCCGAGGTGACGCCGCACCACCTGCTGCTCACCGACGAACGGGCCGAGAGCTACGACCCGGTCTTCAAGGTCAACCCGCCGCTGCGCACCGCCGCCGACGTCGACGCGCTGCGGGCCGCGCTGGCCGAGGGCGTGATCGACGTCATCGCCACCGACCACGCGCCGCACGCGGTGGAGGACAAGGAGTGCGAGTGGGCGTACGCCCGGCCGGGCATGCTCGGCCTGGAGACCGCGCTCTCCATCGCGCTCGACGTGCTCGGCCCGCGGTGGGACCTGATCGCCGAGCGGATGTCGCGCGTCCCCGCCCGGATCGCCGGGCTGACCGGGCACGGCCTCGACCCGGCGCCCGGCGTGCCGGCCAACCTGACGCTGGTCGACCCGGCCGCCCGTCGGGTGATCGAGCCGGCCGAGCTGGCCAGTCGCAGTCGCAACACCCCGTACGCCCGCATGACGCTGACGGGTCGCATCGTGGCGACCTTCCTGCGCGGCGAGCCGACGGTCCTGGACGGAAAGGCTGTCAAGTAAATGGGTAAGAGGCGAAGCGCGATCCTCGTTCTGGAGGACGGGCGCACGTTCCACGGCGAGGCGTACGGCAGCGTCGGGGAGACCTTCGGCGAGGCGGTCTTCAACACCGGCATGACCGGCTACCAGGAGACGCTCACCGACCCCTCGTACCACCGCCAGGTGGTGGTGCAGACCGCGCCGCACATCGGCAACACCGGCGTCAACGGCGAGGACGACGAGTCCGGCCGGATCTGGGTGGCCGGGTACGTGGTGCGCGACCCGGCCCGGATCGGCTCGAACTGGCGCGCCACCGGCGGGCTGGAGGACCGGCTCGCCGCCGAGGGCGTGGTCGGCATCAGTGGGATCGACACCCGCGCGCTGACCCGGCACCTGCGCGAGCGCGGCGCGATGCGGGTCGGCGTCTCCAGCGTCGCCGACGACCCGGCCGCCCTGCTGGAGCGGGTCCGCACCTCGCCGGGCATGGTAGGCGCGGCCCTGTCCGCCGAGGTGAGCACCGCCAAGCCGTACGTGGTCGAGGCGCGGGGCGAGCACCGGTTCACGGTGGCCGCGCTGGACCTGGGCATCAAGCGCAACGTGCCGCGCCGGCTCGCCGCCCGCGGCGTCACCACCCACGTGCTGCCCGCCGGCTCGACCGTCGACGACCTGCTCGCCACCGGCGCGGACGCGGTCTTCCTGTCGCCCGGCCCGGGCGACCCGGCGACCGCCGACGGCCCGGTGGCCCTGGCGCGGGAGGTGCTCACCCGGCGGATCCCGCTGTTCGGCATCTGCTTCGGCAGCCAGATCCTCGGCCGGGCGCTCGGCTTCGGCACCTACAAGCTGGGGTACGGCCACCGCGGCATCAACCAGCCGGTGCTCGACCGGGCCACCGGCAAGGTCGAGGTGACCAGCCACAACCACGGCTTCGCCGTGCAGGTGCCGGGCGTCTCCGCCGGCGCGGTGGTGCCCGACCAGGTGGTCGACACCGAGTTCGGCGGTGTCCGGGTCTCCCATGTGTGCCTCAATGACAACGTGGTCGAGGGGCTGCGGGCCGAGGACGTGCCCGCCTTCACCGTCCAGTACCACCCGGAGGCGGCGGCCGGCCCGCACGACGCGGACTACCTGTTCGACCGCTTCGCGGAGCTCATCGAAGGCGGAAAAAATGCCTAAGCGGACCGACCTGAAGCACGTCCTGGTGATCGGCTCCGGGCCGATCGTGATCGGACAGGCCTGCGAGTTCGACTACTCCGGCACCCAGGCCTGCCGGGTGCTGCGCAGCGAGGGGATCCGGGTCAGCCTGGTCAACTCCAACCCGGCGACGATCATGACGGACCCGGAGTTCGCCGACGCCACGTACGTCGAGCCGATCACGCCCGAGTTCGTCGAGCTGGTCATCGCCAAGGAGCGCCCGGACGCGCTGCTGCCGACGCTGGGCGGGCAGACCGCGCTGAACACCGCGGTGGCGCTGCACTCCGCGGGCGTGCTGGAGAAGTACGGCGTCGAGCTGATCGGCGCCAACATCGAGGCGATCAACCGGGGCGAGGACCGGCAGCTCTTCAAGGACATCGTGGCCCAGGCCGGCGTACGCCTGGGCGTCGAGGACCCGTCGACGCTGACCCCCCGCTCGCGGGTCTGCCACTCCATGGACGAGGTCCGCGCCACGGTCGCCGAGCTGGGCCTGCCGGTGGTCATCCGGCCGTCGTTCACCATGGGCGGCCTGGGCTCCGGCATGGCGCACACCGACGCCGACCTGGAGCGCATCGCCGGTTCCGGCCTGGCCGCCAGCCCGGTGCACGAGGTGCTGATCGAGGAGAGCGTGCTCGGCTGGAAGGAGTACGAGCTGGAGCTGATGCGCGACCGCCACGACAACGTGGTGGTGGTCTGCTCGATCGAGAACGTCGACCCGATGGGCGTGCACACCGGCGACAGCGTGACCGTCGCCCCGGCCATGACGCTGACCGACCGGGAGTACCAGCGCCTGCGTGACCTGGGCATCGCGGTGCTGCGCGAGGTCGGGGTGGACACCGGCGGCTGCAACATCCAGTTCGCGGTCAACCCGGTCGACGGCCGGATCGTGGTGATCGAGATGAACCCGCGGGTGTCGCGCTCCTCGGCGCTGGCCTCGAAGGCCACCGGCTTCCCGATCGCCAAGATCGCCGCGAAGCTCGCGGTCGGCTACACGCTCGACGAGATCCCCAACGACATCACGCTCAAGACGCCCGCCGCGTTCGAGCCGACGCTCGACTACGTGGTGGTTAAGATCCCCCGGTTCGCGTTCGAGAAGTTCCCCGGCGCCGACCCGGAGCTGACCACCACGATGAAGTCGGTGGGCGAGGCGATGAGCCTGGGCCGCAACTTCACCGAGGCGCTCAACAAGGCGATGCGCTCGATGGAAACCAAATCATCTGGTTTCTGGACCGTGCCCGACCCCGACGGGGCCACCCGGGAGAACACCCTCACGGCGCTGCGGATGCCGCACGACGGCCGGCTCTACACCGTCGAGCGGGCGCTGCGCCTCGGCGCGTCGATCGCCGAGGTGGCCGAGGCGTCCGGCGGCATGGACCCGTGGTTCCTGGACCAGATCGCCGGGCTGATCGAGCTGCGCACCGAGATCGTCGACGCGCCGGTGCTCGACGCCGGCCTGCTGCGCCGGGCCAAGCGGGCCGGCCTGTCCGACCGGCAGCTCGCCGCGCTGCGCCCCGAGCTGGCCGCCGAGGACGGCGTCCGCACGCTGCGGCACCGCCTCGGCATCCGGCCGGTCTACAAGACGGTGGACACCTGCGCGGCCGAGTTCGAGGCGACCACGCCCTACCACTACTCGACGTACGACTCGGAGACGGAGGTGGCGCCCTCGGTCCGGCCGAAGGTGCTCATCCTCGGCTCCGGGCCGAACCGGATCGGGCAGGGCATCGAGTTCGACTACTCGTGCGTGCACGCGGTGCAGGCCCTTCGGGAGGTCGGCTACGAGACGGTGATGGTCAACTGCAACCCGGAGACCGTCTCCACCGACTACGACACCGCCGACCGGCTCTACTTCGAGCCGCTGACCTTCGAGGACGTGCTGGAGGCGTGGCACGCCGAGGACTCGTCCGGCAAGGCGGCCGGCGGTCCCGGCGTGGTCGGGGTGGTGGTGCAGCTCGGCGGCCAGACCCCGCTCGGCCTGGCCCAGCGGCTCAAGGACGCCGGCGTGCCGGTGGTCGGCACCTCCCCGGAGTCCATCCACCTGGCCGAGGAGCGGGGCGCGTTCGGCGCGGTGCTGGCCCGGGCCGGGCTGCGCGCGCCCGCGCACGGCATGGCCACCTCGTACGAGGAGGCCAAGGCGATCGCCGACGAGATCGGCTACCCGGTGCTGGTCCGGCCCTCGTACGTGCTCGGCGGCCGGGGCATGGAGATCGTCTACGACGACGCCACGCTGCGCGACTACATCGGCCGGGCCACCGAGATCTCGCCCGACCACCCGGTGCTGGTGGACCGGTTCCTCGACGACGCCATCGAGATCGACGTGGACGCGCTGGTGGACGCGGACGGCGACGTCTACCTGGGCGGCGTGATGGAGCACATCGAGGAGGCCGGCATCCACTCCGGCGACTCGTCCTGCGCGCTGCCGCCGATCACGCTGGCCGGCTCCCACCTCACCCAGGTGCGCCGCTACACCGAGGAGATCGCCCGCGGCGTCGGGGTGCGCGGCCTGCTCAACGTGCAGTACGCGTTGCAGGGCGACACGCTCTACGTGCTGGAGGCCAACCCGCGCGCGTCCCGGACCGTCCCGTTCGTCTCGAAGGCGACCGCGGTGCCGCTGGCCAAGGCGGCGGCCCGGATCGCGCTGGGCGCCACGATCGCCGAGCTGCGCGCCGAGGGGATGCTGCCGCCGACCGGCGACGGCGGCACCATGCCGCCGGACGCGCCGATCGCGGTCAAGGAGGCGGTGCTGCCGTTCAAGCGGTTCCGCACCCCGTCGGGCAAGGGCATCGACGTGCTGCTCGGCCCGGAGATGCGCTCCACCGGCGAGGTGATGGGCATCGACACCGGCTTCGGTCAGGCGTTCGCGAAGTCGCAGGCCGCCGCGTACGGGTCGCTGCCCACCGCCGGGAAGATCTTCGTCTCGGTGGCCAACCGGGACAAGCGCGGCATGATCTTCCCGATCAAGCGCCTGGCCGACCTGGGCTTCCAGATCGTCGCCACCACCGGCACGGCCGAGGTGCTGCGCCGGCACGGCATCGCGTGCGAGCAGATCCGCAAGCACTACGAGTCGGGCGAGGGCGCGGACGCGGTGTCGCTGATCCTCGGCGGCGACGTGGCGCTGGTGGTGAACACGCCGCAGGGCTCCGGGGCGAGCGCCCGCTCGGACGGCTACGAGATCCGCAGCGCCGCCGTCACGGCCGACATCCCGTGCGTCACCACCGTCCCCGGCGCGGCGGCGGCGGTGATGGGCATCGAGGCGCGCATCAACGGCGACCTCCGCGTCCGCCCCCTGCAGGACCTGCACGCCGCCCTCCGGGCCGGCGAGTGACCACCCCGACTTCCGCGTCGATCATGAAGTTGGCGGCGATGTGGATCTCCTCCGCCGCCGCCAACTTCATGATCAACGGACTGGAGGGCGCGCGGTGATCTTCGAGCGGGTGGTGCGGCCCCGGCTGTTCGCGCTCGGAGGCGGGGACGCGGAGGCGGCGCACGAGTGGACGTTGGCGCGGTTGGCCGCCGTGTCGCGGCGGGCGGGGGTGCTCGCGGCGCTGCGGCGGGTCTACTTCCGGGCCGCGCCGCGTGAGGTGTTCGGGGTGCGGTTCCCGAACCCGGTCGGGCTGGCGGCCGGGATGGACAAGAACGGTGTGGCGCTGCCGGCCTGGCCGGCGCTGGGCTTCGGCTTCGTCGAGGTCGGCACCGTGACCGCGCACGCCCAGCCGGGCAACCCCCGGCCCCGGCTGTTCCGGCTGCGCGACAGCGAGGCCGTGGTCAACCGGATGGGCTTCAACAACGCCGGCGCCGAGGCCCTCGCGGTCCGGCTGTCGGCGCTGCGCCGCCCGCTCGGCGTGCCGCTGGGCATCTCGCTCGGCAAGTCCAAGGTGACCCCGCTGGACGAGGCGGTCGAGGACTACCTGGCCTCCTACCGGGCGCTCAAGGGCCACGGCGACTACTTCGCGGTCAACGTGTCCTCGCCGAACACCCCCGGCCTGCGGTCGCTTCAGGACCGGTCGCACCTGGACGCGCTGCTCGCCGCCCTGGTCGGGGAGAAGCCGGTGCTGGTGAAGATCGCCCCGGACCTCACCGACGCGGCCGTGGCCGAGCTGCTGGAGGTCTGCCTGGACCGGGGCGCGGCCGGCGTCATCGCCACCAACACCACGCTCGGGCGCGACGGGCTCGCCCCGGCCGACCGGGCGCGTGGCGCCGAGGCCGGCGGCCTGTCCGGCCGGCCGCTGACCGCCCGATCCCGGGAACTGGTCGCGTTCGTGCACCGGGAGACCGGGGGCCGGCTGCCGGTGATCGGCGTCGGCGGCATCCTCGACCCCGACGACGCGACGCGGATGTTCGACGCCGGCGCCGCCCTGGTCCAGCTCTACACCGGCTTCATCTACCGCGGCCCGCCCCTGACCCGAGCCATCACCCACGCCGCCCCCACCCCGCTGACCCCCACCCCCCACCCCGCCACCCCCGCCACCCCGCCACCCCACCACCCCACCACCCCGTCGATCTTGCACTTGGTGCCCCGTCACATCGCCCATAGCGGGGCAGAAGGTGGGCCGAAACTGCAAGATCGCGGGGGAGGGGCGAAGGAGGAACCGTGACGCCCGACGAGATCCTGGCCGTGGACCGGCGGCATGTGTGGCATCCCTACGCGGGGTTGCCGGCGGCCAGCCCGCCGCTGGTCGTCGACAGCGCGTCGGGGGTACGGCTGCGGCTGGCGGACGGGCGGGAGTTGGTCGACGGGATGTCCTCGTGGTGGGCGGCCATCCACGGCTACCGGCACCCGGTGCTGGACGCCGCGGTGACCGACCAGCTCGGCCGGATGAGTCACGTGATGTTCGGCGGGCTCACCCACGAGCCCGCCGCGCGCCTGGCCGCCACCCTGGTCGAGCTGGCCCCGGACGGGCTGGAGCACGTCTTCCTGGCCGACTCCGGCTCGGTGAGCGTCGAGGTGGCGGTGAAGATGTGCCTGCAGTACCAGCGCGCCGTGGGGCGCCCGGAGCGCCGCCGCCTGGGCACCTGGCGGGGCGGCTACCACGGCGACACGTTCCACCCGATGAGCGTCTGCGACCCGGAGGGCGGCATGCACCACCTCTGGGGCGACGTGCTGCCCCGGCAGGTCTTCGCGCCGCTGCCGCCGGCCGGCTTCGACGCCCCGCCGGACCCGGCGTACGAGGCGGCGCTGGTGGACGCGGTCGAACGGCACGCCGACGAACTGGCGGCGGTGATCGTCGAGCCGGTGGTGCAGGGCGCCGGCGGGATGCGCTTCCACCACCCGCACTACCTGCGGGTGCTGCGCGAGGTCACCCGGGCGCACGGCATCCTGCTGGTCTTCGACGAGATCGCCACCGGCTTCGGCCGGACCGGGCGGATGTTCGCCGCCGAGCACGCCGGCGTCACGCCGGACGTGCTCTGCGTCGGCAAGGCGCTCACCGGGGGCTACCTGACGCTGGCCGCGGCGCTCTGCACCCCGGAGGTGGCCGGCGCGATCTCGGCCGACGGGGTGCTGGCGCACGGGCCGACGTTCATGGGCAACCCGCTCGCGTGCGCGGTCGCCAACGCCTCCCTGGGCCTGCTGCGCGCCGGGGACTGGGCCGGGCGGGTGGCGGGGATCGCCGAGGGGCTGCGGGCCGGCCTGGCGCCGCTGCGCGACGTGCCCGGGGTGACCGACGTGCGGGTGCTCGGCGCGATCGGCGTGGTGCAGCTCGACCACGAGGTGGACCTGCCGGCCGCCACGGCCGCCGCGGTGGCCGAGGGGGTGTGGCTGCGCCCGTTCCGGGACCTCGTCTACACCATGCCGCCGTACGTGTGCGACGCCGCGGACGTGGCCCGGATCGCGGCCGGCGTGGCGGCGGCGGTCAAGGCCGGCTGAGTCCGGCCGCAGCGGGAGCGGCGCGACGGAGGGTCCGTCGCGCGGCAGGGAGGCGGCCGGGCCGCCGGGAGAGGGAGAGAGGCGATGGAGACCTTCGGGGTACGCCTGCACCGGGCGGTGGCGGAGCGGGGACCGCTCTGCGTGGGGATCGACCCGCATCCCGGGTTGCTGGCCGACTGGGGACTGCCGGACGACGTCGACGGGCTGGAGCGGTTCTGCCGCATCGTGGTGGAGGCGATCGGCGACCGGGTTGCCGTGGTCAAGCCGCAGTCGGCGTTCTTCGAGCGCTTCGGCGCGCGGGGAGTGGGCGTGCTTGAGTCAACTATCCGACAGTTGCGAAATGCGGGCTCGCTCGTTCTCCTCGACGTCAAGCGTGGCGACATCGGATCAACGGTCCGCGCGTACGCCTCGGCGTACCTCGATCCATCCAGTCCGCTGTATGTCGACGCGATCACCGCGAGCCCCTACCTGGGAGTAGGTTCGCTCGAGCCGATGATCTCCACGGCTGCCGAGCACGGTGGTGGGGTGTTCGTCCTGGCGCTCACCTCGAACCCGGAGGGCGCCTCCGTGCAGCGTGCCGTCGGCGCCGACGGGCGCACCGTCGCGCAGACCGTGATCGACGAGATTTCCCAGCTCAACCGGGGTGCGGAGCCGCTCGGCAGCTTCGGTCTGGTGGTCGGCGCGACGATCGGTGAGACCGGTCACGACCTCGGCGCGGTCAACGGCCCGCTGCTCGCGCCGGGCCTCGGCGCGCAGGGCGGCACCCCCGCCGGGCTCCGTACGGTGTTCGGTGCCGCGCTGCCGTCGGTGCTGCCGTCGTACTCCCGGGAGGTGCTGGGCGCGGGGCCGGAACCGGACGCCCTGCGGGCCGCCACCGAGCGGGTGCTGGCCGAGTGCCGGGCCGCCCTGGCCACCGTCTGACTGACTGACGGCTCGGTCACTTTACGTTGATCATCGCGCGTCCACGTTGCCGAAAGCTCCGTTGACCGCTAGTTTTCCCCGCGCTGGGAACCACGGACCCCTTTGGTTGCCAGCGACACCACGTTTCACAGCTGCGGTGGGGCTCCGCCCGCCGTACTAGGGACCTGAGGAGAACTGGTGCCGCTCCCGTCACTGACCCCCGAGCAGCGCGCTGCCGCGCTGGAGAAGGCCGCGGAGATCCGCAAGGCCCGCGCTGAGCTGAAGGAGCAGCTCAAGCAGGGCAAGACCACCCTCGCCACCGTCCTTGAGCGGGCCGAGTCCGACGACGTCGTGGGCAAGCTGAAGGTTTCGGCCGTGCTCCAGGCGATGCCGGGCATCGGCAAGATCCGGGCCACCCAGATCATGGAGAAGCTCAAGATCGCCGACAGCCGTCGCCTGCGCGGCCTCGGCGAGCAGCAGCGTAAGGCGCTGCTGGGTGAGTTCGCCGCCAACTGAACGGCCCACCGTGTAGAAACAAGCGGTGAGCACGGATGACGAGGCGCGCTCGGCGGCTCGGCTCACCGTCCTGTCCGGCCCTTCCGGGGCCGGCCGGGGCGGTGTCGTCGAGCAGGTCCGGGCGCGCCTTGCGTCGGTGTGGGTGCCGGTCGTCGCCACCACCCGACCGCCGCGCCCCGGCGAGCGCCAGGGCGTGGACCGGCTCTTCCTCGACCCGGCCGGCTTCGACCGGCTGGTCGCCGCCGGCGCGCTGCTGGAGTGGTGCCGGATCGGGCCGTACCGCCGGGGGGTGCCCCGCGCGGACGTGCGGTCCCGGCTGGCCGAGGGGCGGCCGGTGCTGCTGCCGATGGACCTCGCCGGCGCGCTCGCCGTGCGGGCCGCCGTGCCGCAGGCCCGGTTGGTGCTGCTCGCGCCGCCGGCGTACCGGGCGGATCCGGTCGTCGCGGACGCGTTCGCACACGCCGTGACGCACGACCGCACCGAGCGCGCCGTGGCGGAACTGGTAGGATTGATCGGTTCGTCAGTCCTGGCTCCGGCCCGACCGCCCGCGAGCGGTTGAGCGGCCACCGACCGCCCGCGCGGCGGCGCACGAGACGCAGAGGTCAAATTTCGTGGGATCCATCGCCACCAACCCCGAGGGCATCACCAACCCGCCGATCGACGAGCTGCTCGAGAAGACCACCTCGAAGTACGCGCTGGTGATCTTCGCCGCCAAGCGGGCCCGTCAGGTCAACGCCTACTACAGCCAGCTCGGCGAGGGCCTCCTGGAATACGTCGGCCCGCTCGTGGAGACCACCCCGCAGGAGAAGCCGCTCTCCATCGCCATGCGCGAGATCAACGCGGGCCTGCTCACCGCCGAGCCGACCGACCAGCCGTAACCGCGCCCGCGCCGATGCCCGCCGAGATCGTCCTCGGGGTCGGCGGCGGCATCGCCGCCTACAAGGCGTGTGAGCTGCTCCGGCTCCTCACCGAGTCGGGTCACCGGGTCCGGGTCGTGCCGACCGCCTCGGCGCTCCGCTTCGTCGGGGCGCCGACCTGGGCGGCGCTCTCCGGCCGGCCGGTCGCCGACGACGTCTGGTCCGACGTGCACGAGGTGCCGCACGTGCGGCTCGGGCAGCACGCCGACCTGGTCGTGGTCGCGCCGGCCACCGCCGACCTGCTCGCCAAGGCCGCCCACGGCCTCGCCGACGACCTGCTCACCAACACGTTGCTGACCGCGCGTTGCCCGGTCGTGCTGGCGCCGGCCATGCACACCGAGATGTGGGAGCACCCGGCCACCGTCGCCAACGTCGCCACGCTGCGCTCCCGCGGCGTCCGCGTGATCGAGCCGGCGGTCGGCCGGCTCACCGGGCAGGACTCCGGCAAGGGCCGGCTGCCCGACCCGGCCGAGATCTTCGCGGTGGCCCGCCGGGCACTGGCCCGCGGCGTCGCCGCCCCGGCCGACCTGGCCGGCCGGCACGTGGTGGTCACCGCCGGCGGCACCCGCGAGCCGCTCGACCCGGTCCGCTTCCTGGGCAACCGGTCCTCCGGCAAGCAGGGGTACGCGTTCGCCCGCGCCGCCGTGGCACGGGGCGCGCGGGTGACGCTGGTCTCGGCCAACGTGGCGCTCGCCGACCCGGCGGGGGTGGACCTGGTCCGGGTGGGCACCACCGACGAATTGCGGACGGCCACGCTGGCGGCGGCCGCCGACGCGGACGCGGTGGTGATGGCCGCCGCGCCCGCCGACTTCCGCCCGGCCCACTACGCGACCGGTAAGATCAAGAAGTCGGACGACGGCGTCGCGCCGACCATCGAGCTGGTCACCAACCCGGACATCGCCGCCGAGCTGGGTCGGCACCGCCGCAGCGGGCAGGTGCTCGTGGTGTTCGCCGCGGAGACCGACGACGCGGAGACCAACGGCCGGGCCAAGCTGGCCCGCAAGCGCGCCGACCTGATCGTCGTCAACGAGGTGGGCGTCGACAAGGTCTTCGGCGCGGAGACCAACGCGGCCACCGTGATCGGCGCCGACGGCGCCGTGCACCGGTTCGCCGAACAGCCCAAGGAGGCCCTGGCCGACGCCGTCTGGGACCTCGTGGTCGCCCGACTGGACCCGCCGTCCTGACGGTTGGTCGACAAGCATTCCTTGAGCCACGCGCCAGCGCGGACGACTAAACTGCCGCCGAGCGACCTTTAAAAGTCTTCACATGCTTAGGAGTGCCGTGACACGTCTCTTCACGTCCGAATCGGTCACGGAGGGCCACCCGGACAAGATCGCCGACCAGATCAGCGACGGCATTCTCGACGCGTTGCTCGACCAGGACCCGCACAGCCGGGTCGCGGTGGAGACGATGATCACCACCGGGCAGGTGCACGTCGCCGGCGAGGTCACCACGAAGGCGTACGCCGACATCCCGACGATCGTGCGCGAGACGATCCTCGGCATCGGCTACGACTCGTCGAAGAAGGGCTTCGACGGCGCCTCCTGCGGGGTCAGCGTCTCCATCGGCGCGCAGTCGCCGGACATCGCGCAGGGCGTGGACAACGCGTTCGAGCTGCGGACCGGTGGTTCGGAGAGCGCACTGGACGCGCAGGGCGCGGGCGACCAGGGCATGATGTTCGGCTTCGCCTGCTCCGAGACCCCGGAGCTGATGCCGCTGCCGATCGCGCTGGCGCACCGCCTGGCGCGGCGGCTGTCCCAGGTGCGCAAGGACGGCACGATCCCCTACCTGCGCCCGGACGGCAAGACGCAGGTCACCATCGAGTACGACGGGCTGCGCCCGGTGCGGTTGAACACGGTGGTGGTGTCCAGCCAGCACGCGGCGGACATCTCGCTGGAGTCGCTGCTCACGCCGGACGTGCGCGAGCACGTGATCGCCCCGGAGCTGGAGGGTCTCGGCCTGGAGACCGAGGGTTACCGGCTGCTGGTGAACCCGACCGGCCGGTTCGAGATCGGCGGGCCGATGGGTGACGCCGGCCTGACCGGCCGGAAGATCATCGTGGACACCTACGGCGGTTACGCCCGCCACGGCGGCGGGGCGTTCTCCGGCAAGGATCCGTCGAAGGTGGACCGGTCGGCCGCGTACGCGATGCGCTGGGTGGCGAAGAACGTGGTCGCCGCCGGCCTGGCCGAGCGGTGCGAGGCGCAGGTCGCGTACGCGATCGGCAAGGCGCACCCGGTCAGCCTGTTCATCGAGACGTTCGGCACCGAGACGGTGTCGGTGGCCTCGATCGAGAAGGCCGTCGCCGAGGTGTTCGACCTGCGCCCGGCCGCGATCATCCGGGACCTGCACCTGCTGCGCCCGATCTACCGGCAGACCGCCGCCTACGGCCACTTCGGCCGCGAGCTGCCGGAGCTGACCTGGGAGGGCACCGACCGGGCCGCCGACCTCAAGTCGGCCGCGGGAGCCTGACCACCGCCACGCGTCGCGACCGGCGACCCGCCGATGGGTCGCCGGTCGCTCGTGTCTGCGTGGACGTGCCGCTGCCACACCTGGACCGCCCGTTCGACTACCTGGTCCCGGAGGCGCTGGACGCCGACGCCCGGCCCGGGGTCCGGGTGAAGGTCCGCTTCGCCGGGCAGCTCGTCGACGGCTGGCTGCTGGAACGCGTCGCCGAGTCCGACCACCCGAAGCTGGCGTACCTGGAGAAGGTCGTCTCCCCGGTCCCGGTGCTCTCGCCGGAGGTGGCCCGGCTGGCCCGGGCGGTCGCCGACCGGTACGCCGGCAGCCTGGCCGACGTGCTCCGGCTGGCCGTGCCGCCGCGGCACGCCCGCGCCGAGAAGTCCGCAACCGCCGCGGAGCCCGCCACCACGGACGCGGAGCCGGCCACGGAGGCGGAGCCCGCCCCCGCCGCCGCGGAGCCGGCCACCGTCGTCCCGGAACCCGCCGGCGACGCACCGGCACCGGTCGACCCGCGCGGCTGGCGAGACTATCCGGCCGGGCCGGCGCTGCTGCGCGCGCTCGCCGACGGTCGCGCGCCGCGCGCGGTGTGGTCCGCGCTGCCGGGGGAGGACTGGGCCGACCGGTACGCCGACGCGGTGGCCGCGACCGTGGCCGGTGGCCGGGGCGCGGTGGTGGTGGTGGCCGACGGTCGGGACCTGGACCGCCTCGACGCCGCCCTGACCGCGGTGCTCGGCCCGGGGCGGCACGCCTGCCTGGCCGCCGCCGCCGGGCCGGCCCGGCGCTACCGGGCGTTCCTGGCCGCCAGGCGCGGCGAGGTGCCGGTGGTGATCGGCACCCGGGCGGCCATGTTCGCCCCGGTCGAGCGGCTCGGCTTGGTGGCGGTCTGGGACGACGGGGACGACCTGCACGCCGAACCCCGCGCGCCCTACCCGCACGCCCGTGACGTGCTGCTCACCCGGGCGCAGCTCACCGGCGCGGCCGCCCTGGTCGGCGGCTACGCCCGGACCGCCGAGGCGCAACTGCTGGTGGAGACCGGCTGGGCGCGGGAGGTGGTCGCCGACCGGGCCACGGTGCGGGAGCGGATGCCGGCGATGGCGCCCACCGGCGACGACCCGCAGTTGGCCCGGGACCCGGGCGCGGCCTCGGCCCGGCTGCCCAGCCTGGCCTGGACCACCGCCCGCGACGCGCTCCGCGCCGACCTGCCGGTGCTGGTGCAGGTGCCCCGCCGCGGCTACCTGCCCTCGGTCGCCTGCGCCGACTGCCGGACCCCGGCCCGCTGCCCGCACTGCGCCGGCCCGCTCGGCCTGCCGTCGGCCCAGGGGACGCCCGCCTGCCGCTGGTGCGGCCGGGTCGCCGCCGCGTACGCCTGCCCGCAGTGCGGTGGGCGGCGGCTGCGCGCCTCGGTCACCGGCGCCCGGCGTACCGCCGAGGAGCTGGGCCGGGCCTTCCCGGGGGTGCCGGTGCGGACGTCCGGGCGCGAGGAGGTGCTGGCCGGCGTGCCCGGCGGCGCCGGCCTGGTGATCGCCACCCCGGGGGCCGAGCCGGTCGCCGAGGGCGGCTACGGCGCGGTGCTGCTGCTCGACTCGTGGGCGCTGCTCACCCGGGCCGACCTGCGGGCCGGGGAGGAGGCGTTGCGGCGCTGGCTGGCCGGGGCCGCGCTGGCCCGACCCGGCGCGGCCGGCGGCCGGGTGGTGGTGGTCGCCGACGGCGCGCTGGCCCCGGTGCAGGCGCTGCTGCGCTGGGACGCGGCCTGGTTCGCGGCCCGGGAGCTGGCCGAGCGCCGCGAGCTGGGCTTCCCGCCGGCGGTACGGATGGCGAGCGTCACCGGCGTGGCCGAGGCGGTGGCCGACCTGCTGGCCGGCGCCCGGCTGCCCGACGACGCGGAGGTGCTCGGCCCGGTGCCGGCCGACGAGGGCCGGGAGCGGATGCTGGTCCGGGTGCCGCGCGCCCGGGCCGCCGCGCTCGCGGACGCGTTGCACGCCGCGGCCGGGCAGCGCAGCGCCCGTAAGGCCGTCGATCCGGTCCGGCTCCAGGTGGATCCGCTCAGCCTGTTCTGATCGGGTCCGGAGATCGTGACCCAGCGCACCCGGGCCCTCGCGCACGGTC
This sequence comes from Micromonospora ferruginea, assembly GCF_013694245.2. Lineage (NCBI taxonomy): Bacteria > Bacillati > Actinomycetota > Actinomycetes > Micromonosporales > Micromonosporaceae > Micromonospora > Micromonospora robiginosa. The sequence goes on along the minus strand of NZ_CP059322.2, from coordinate 3,099,010 downwards.
GTGACCTGGGGTTTGACGCACACCTGGTCCGGCAATTGGGTAGCGCGCGGTGATAGCATCGCCCGTCATGCCCAGGCGTGCGGGAATTCCGCGCGGGATGCGGCGCGACGGGTGCTCCGGGCACGTCGGGCCACACGGATTCGATGTCGTCAGTCAGCCGGTGAGCAGGGGTGGACCAGTCGTGACCGTTCGTCAGTCGATCGTCTTCAACGGTGACCTCGGCAGCGGCAAGAGCACCGTTTCCGTCGAGATCGCCAAGCGGCTCGGGCTGCGCCGGGTCAGCGTCGGCGACCTCTATCGCCAGATGGCCCAGGAGCGGCAGATGACCGCGCTCCAGCTCAACCTGCACGCCGAGCTGGACCAGGCCGTCGACGGCTACGTCGACCAGCTCCAGCGGGACATCGCCGCCTCCGGCGAGTCGCTGGTGATGGACTCCCGCCTGGCCTGGCACTTCTTCACCGACGCGCTCAAGGTGCACATGATCACCGAGCCGACCGAGGCGGCCCGGCGGGTGCTCGCCCGCCCGTCCGGCCCGGCCGAGAGCTACACCTCGCTGGAGGAGGCCCGCGCCAAGCTGCGCGAGCGCAGCGAGAGCGAGCGCAGCCGCTTCATCGTCCGCTACGGCGTCGACAAGGCCCGGCTGCGCAACTACGACCTGATCTGCGACACCACCCGGGCCACCCCCCAGCAGGTGATCGAGCACGTGGTCGACGTCTACGAGGGCCGCCTCGGCGCCGACGTGCTGCGCGCCGGCCAGCCGCTGCTGCTGCTCGACCCGACCCGGGTCTACCCGACCGAGGACGTCGCCACGCTGCGCGGGTCCTGGGACGCGGAGCCCGCCGGCGACGAGGCGGCGGAGCCGCTGAGCATCGGCTACACCGGCGAGTACTTCTTCGTGGTGGACGGGCACCGGCGACTCAGCGCGGCGGTGCGCCGCGGGGTCCCGATGGTCGCCGCCCGGCTGGTCGCCGAGGTCGACGAGCCGGTGGTCGGCGGCATGAGCGCGGTGGACCTCTTCGCCGCCCAGGCCCGGCCCGGCCTGATCCACGACTGGGAGGACGCCCACGGGATCGCGCTGCCGCTGCCCGAGCACGCCCTGCTCGGCGGCGGCGCGGTGCTCGCCGGGGAGCCCGGCGCCGGCGCCTGAGCGACATCCGCACGCGGGGACGGGATCGCCCGATCCGGCACGGCGGCGCATGATGGGGGTCTCCGATGCCTGGGGAGGCCGACCGTGGATCCTGCCGACGCCCTCGCGCTGCTGATGTCCCCGGCGGGTCGGGTCGATCCCTACCCGACCTACGAGCGGCTGCGGGCGCACGGCCCGGTGGTCCAGGCCGGTCCGGTCTTCTACGCGGTGACCGGCCACGCGGAGGCCGACGCCATCCTGCGTGACGCCCGGTTCGGGGTGATGGACGACGGGCTGCGCGACCAGTTCATGCCCGGCTGGCGGGAGAGCCCGGCGGTGCTGTCGATCTCCCGGTCGATGCTGCGCACCAACCCGCCCGACCACAGCCGGATGCGTCGGCTGGCCGCCGGCGCGTTCACCCCGCGCCGGATCGCCGCCATGCGGGGCGTGGTCGAGGCGCAGGCCGACGAGCTGGTCGACGCGATGCTGGCCGCCGGCCGGGGCGGGTCGCCGGTCGACTTCATGGCCGCGTTCGCCTATCCGCTGCCGGTCGGGGTGATCTGCGCGCTGCTCGGCGTGCCGGCGGCCGACCGGCCGCTGTTCCGGCGCTGGGCCACCGACCTGACCGGCGTGCTGGAGCCGGAGATCACCATGGACGAGCTGGCCGTGGCCGACCGGGGCGCGGGCGAGCTGCGGGCCTACTTCACCGAGCTGGTGGCGGCCCGCCGCCGCGCGCCGGCCGACGACCTGACCACCGCGCTGGTGCAGGCCCACGACTCCGACGGCGGGCGGCTGTCCGGCGACGAGCTGCTGGCCAACCTGATCGTGCTGCTGGTGGCCGGCTTCGAGACCACCACCAACCTGCTCGGCAACGGCCTGGTGGCGCTGCTCGACCACCCCCGGGCGGCGGCGACGCTGCGCGAGCACCCGGAGTTCGCCCCCGGCTACACCGACGAGCTGCTGCGCTACGACTCGCCGGTGCAGCTCACCTCGCGGATGAGCACCGCGCCGTCGACGTACGGCGGTGTCGACCTGCCGGCGGAGAGCTGGATCATCGTGATGCTCGGCGCGGCCAACCGGGATCCCCGCCGCTACCCGAAGCCGGCCCGCCTCGATCCCTGGCGTCCGCAGATCCACCCGCTGTCCTTCGGCGCCGGGCCGCACTACTGCCTCGGCGCGGCGCTGGCCCGGCTGGAGGCCCAGGTGGCGTTCCCGCTCCTGCTGCGCCGGCTGCCCGAGCTGGCGGTGGCCGGCACGCCCGAGCGACGGGTCCGGCTCACCCTGCGTGGTTACGCCACGCTGCCGGTCACGCCCGGGCGCGAGGCGGCCCCGGTCACCGTTGCGGGCACGCCACCGGGAGCGGCCGGCGGCACTCCGTAGACTGGGGGCGCACCACTCGTCCCAGACAAGGAGCCACGCCGCGTGACCGTCCAGCCCATCCGTCTGTTCGGCGATCCGGTGCTGCGCACGCCGGCCGACCCGGTGGTCGACTTCGACGCCGAGCTGCGCAAGCTGATCGCCGACCTGACCGACACGATGCGTGAGCAGAACGGCGCCGGCCTGGCCGCGCCGCAGCTCGGAGTGGGCCTGCGGGTGTTCACCTTCGACGTCGACGACATGCTCGGCCACCTGGTCAACCCGGTGCTGGAGTTCCCCGACGAGGAGGAACAGGACGGCCCGGAGGGCTGCCTGTCCATCCCCGGGCTCTACTTCGACACCAAGCGCCGGCAGAACGTGATCGCCAAGGGCTTCAGTGCCCACGGCGACCCGATGCAGATCGTCGGCACCGGCCTGATGGCCCGCTGCGTGCAGCACGAGACCGACCACCTCGACGGGGTGCTCTTCGTCGACCGGCTCGACCCGGCCGGCCGCAAGGCGGCGATGAAGGCGATCCGTCAGGCCGACTGGTACGACCAGGGCGCCCCGCCCACGGTCAAGCTGAGCCCGCACCCGGTCAGCAACCCGTTCGGCCTGGGGCGGTGACCCGGATGCGCCTGGTCTTCGCCGGCACGCCGGCGGTCGCCGTACCGGCCCTGGACGCGATCGCCGCCTCCGGCCACGAGCTGCTCGCCGTGGTCACCCGTCCCGACGCGCCGGCCGGTCGCGGTCGGGGGCTGGCCCGCTCGCCGGTCGGGGCGTGGGCCGACGCGCACGGCGTCGAGGTGCTCACCCCGGCCCGGCCGCGCGAGCCGGAGTTCCTCGACCGGCTGCGCGCGCTCGCGCCGGACTGCGTGCCGGTGGTCGCCTACGGCGCGCTGGTGCCGCCGGTGGCGCTGGAGATCCCCCGGCACGGCTGGATCAACCTGCACTTCTCGCTGCTGCCCGCCTGGCGGGGCGCGGCGCCGGTGCAGCACGCCGTGCTGCACGGCGACGAGCTGACCGGCGCCAGCATCTTCCACCTGGAGGAGGGGCTGGACACCGGCCCGGTCTTCGGCACGGTCACCGACGAGATCCGACCCGCCGACACCTCCGGCGACCTGCTGGAGCGGCTGGCCCACTCGGGCGCCGGGCTGCTGGTCGCGGTGCTCGACGCGATCGGCGACGGCTCCGCCCGGGCCGAGCCGCAGCCGGCCGACGGGGTCTCCCTGGCGCCGAAGCTGACCGTGGAGGACGCCCGGGTGCGCTGGGGTGATCCGGCGTTCGCGGTGGACCGGCGGATCCGGGCCTGCACGCCCGCGCCCGGCCCGTGGACCACGTTCCGCGACGACCGGGTCAAGCTCGGCCCGGTCAGCCCGCTGGCCAACGGCCCCGAGCTGAAGCCGGGCGAGCTGCTGGTGGAGAAGTCGCAGGTGCTGGTGGGCACGGCCACCGGGCCGGTGCGGCTCGGCGAGGTGCGCGCGGCCGGCAAGAAGGCCATGTCGGCGGGCGACTGGGCGCGCGGCGCCCGGGTCGCCGCCGGGGAGAACTTCTCATGACGGGCCCGGAGCGGCCCGTCGAGGGCGAGCGTTCCCGGGGGTACGCGCGTGAGCACGGCGACCGCCAGCGGTCCGACCGGCGCGGCGGCGACCGCTTCGGCGGGGACCGTCAGCGTGGCGACCGGCCCGGCGCGGACCGGCGCGGTGGCGACCGGTTCGGCGGCGACCGGCGGGGCGGGCCGCGTCCGGCGCGCCCGGCGGTGGACCTGCCCCGGCACGTCGCCTACGAGGCGCTCGCGGCGGTGCACCGCGACGACGCGTACGCCAACCTGGTGCTGCCGGCGATGCTGCGCGAGGCGGGGCTGAGCGGCCGGGACGCCGCGTTCGCCACCGAGCTGACCTACGGCACGCTGCGGCACACCGGCACCCTGGACGCGATCGTCACCGACGCGGCGGGCCGGGACGTGCAGCGGATCGACCCGCCGGTGCGCGACGCGCTGCGGCTGGGCGCCTACCAGTTGCTGCACACCCGGGTGCCGGCGCACGCCGCGGTGTCGTCCACGGTGGATCTGGTCCGCTCGGTGGGCCCGGGCGCGACCGGGTTCGCCAACGCGGTGCTGCGGGAGATCGCCGGCCGGGACCTGGACGCCTGGGTGGCGAAGCTCGCCCCGGCCGAGGAGACCGACCCGATCGGCCGGCTCGCGTTGGCGTTCAGCCATCCGCAGTGGATCGTGCGGGCGTTCGCCGAGGCGCTCGGCGGCGACCTGGGGGAGACCACCCGGCTGCTCATCGAGGACAACGAGCGCCCGCCGGTGCACCTGTGCGCCCGTCCCGGCCTGGCCGACGCGGTGGCGCTGGCCGACGAGGTGGGTGGCGCGCCCGGCGCGTTCTCGCCGTACGCGGTCTACCTGCCCGGGGGCGCGCCGGGTGAGCTGGCGGCGGTGGCCGACGGCCGGGCGCACGTGCAGGACGAGGGTTCGCAACTGGTGGCGGACGCGCTGGCGGGCGCGCCGCTGGACGGTCAGGACGGCCGGTGGCTGGACCTGTGCGCCGGTCCGGGCGGCAAGGCCGGCCTGCTCGGCGCGCTGGCCGCGACGCGGGGGGCGCGGCTGACCGCGGTCGAGGTGGCCGAGCATCGGGCCCGGCTGGTCGCGCAGGCCACCCGTGGCCTGCCGGTGACGGTGGTGAACGCGGACGGGCGCGGCGTCGGCGACGAGCCGAAGCTGCCGGAGGGGCACTTCGACCGGGTGCTCGTCGACGCGCCGTGCACCGGTCTGGGTTCGCTGCGCCGGCGGCCGGAGTCGCGTTGGCGGCGCCAGCCGTCGGATCTGCCGCCGCTGACCCGGTTGCAGCGGGAGCTGTTGACCGCCGGGTTGCGGGCGGCCCGCCCGGGTGGCCTGGTCGCGTACGTGACCTGCTCGCCGCACGTGGTGGAGACGCACGTGACGGTGACCGAGGCGTCCCGGCGGTGTGGCTTCCCGGTGGACTTCGTGGACGCCCGCCCGCTGCTGCCGGCCGGCATGCCGGGTCTGGGCGACGGCCCGACGGTGCAGCTCTGGCCGCACCGGCACGGCACCGACGCGATGTTCCTGGCGGTGCTGCGCCGGGGCTGATTCGGCCGGTTGGGTGCATCCCTCGCGGGGGAGGGGGTTCGCGGGATGTGACACCCCGTTGACTGCGCGATCGATACATGTAACTGTTCCGATCACCGGTCCCACGGTACGTCACCCCCGCGTTCCCCCGAGGAGTCTCCATGAGACGCAGCACGCCGACCACGGGCCTCGCGCTCGCCCTCGTCGCCACCCTGACGACGGCGAGCCTGGCCGGCACCGCCTCCGCCGCTCCCGCCCCCGCGCCGGCCGCCCCCGCCCCGGCCGCCGCGCTCGCCGCCCCGGACGTCTCCCTGACCAACGTCCAGGCCCACCTCACCCAGCTCAACTCCATCGCCAGCAGCAACGGCGGCAACCGGCGGGCCGGCTCGGCCGGCTACGCCGCGTCGGTCAGCTACGTGAAGGGCAAGCTCCAGGCCGCCGGCTACACGGTCACCGAGCAGAACTGCACCACCTGCACCTACCCGGGCAGCAACCTGATCGCCGAGTGGCCGCAGGGCCCCGCCGACCAGGTGGTCATGTTCGGCGCCCACCTGGACAGCGTCTCCGCCGGTCCGGGCATCAACGACAACGGCTCCGGCTCGGCCACCCTGCTGGAGAACGCGCTGGTGCTGGCCGGGCAGAACCCGACCATGACCAAGCGGGTCCGGTTCGCCTGGTGGAACGGCGAGGAGCAGGGCCTGCAGGGCTCCAAGCACTACGTCAACCAGCTCAGCGCCACCCAGCGGGGCTACATCAAGGGCTACTACAACTTCGACATGGTGGGCTCGCCCAACGGCGGCTACTTCATCAACCGGATCACCTCGGCGACCGCCGCGCCGCTCAAGGCGTACTGGGACACGTTCGGCATCCAGCCGGAGGAGAACACCGAGGGCCAGGGCCGCTCCGACGACTACTCGTTCGCCAACGCCGGCATCCAGACCTCCGGCTACGCCGCCGGCGCCAGCTACACCAAGACCGCGGCGCAGGCCGCCAAGTGGGGCGGCACCTCGGGCGCGGCGTACGACGGCTGCTACCACCGCTCCTGCGACACCACCAGCAACATCAACACGACCGTGCTCAACCGCAGCGCGGACGGCGTGGCGTACGCGATCTGGGCGCTCGCGGTCGGCGGCGGCACCCCGACCAACGACTTCTCGGTCGCGGTGAGCCCCACCTCCGGCAGCGTCGCGCGGGGCGGCTCCACCACCGCCACGGTCAGCACCGCCACCACCGCCGGCAGCGCCCAGACGGTCACGCTGTCGGCCAGCGGCGCCCCGAGCGGGGTCACGGTCGGCTTCAGCCCGTCGTCGGTCACCTCGGGCGGCTCCGCCACCATGACGGTCAGCGCGTCGTCCACGGCGACCACCGGCACGTTCACGATCACCGTCACCGGCACCGGCTCGGCCACCCGCACCGCCAGCTACACGCTGACCGTGACCGGCGGCAGCGGCGGCTGCACCGGCGGGCAGCTCGTCGCCAACGGCGGCTTCGAGTCCGGCGCCACGTCGTGGACCGCCAGCTCCGGGGTCATCACCAACGACTCCGGCCAGGCCGCCCGCACCGGCACCTACAAGGCCTGGATGGACGGCTACGGCTCGTCGCACACCGACACGCTGTCCCAGTCGGTGACCCTGCCGGCCGGCTGCACCAGCTACACGCTGTCGTTCTGGCTGCACATCGACTCGGCCGAGACCACCACCACGACCGCGTACGACAAGCTGACCGTGCAGGTCGGGTCGACCACGCTGGCGACGTACTCGAACCTGAACAAGGCCACCGGCTACACCCAGCGCACCTTCAACCTCGCCGGCTACGCCGGCCAGACGGTCACGCTCAAGTGGACCGGCGTCGAGGACGCCTCGCTGCAGACCAGCTTCGTCGTGGACGACGTGACGCTGCAGGTCGGCTGAGCACACCCGGGCGGGGCGGGCGTCGACCCGCCCCGCCCGGGCTCAGGTGATCGGCAGCGCCCTGCCGCCCGCGCCGCGGACCGAGCGGGTGAGCGTCCGCTCGGACACCCAGAGGAAGCACTGCACACCCCGGTCGCCGTCGCGCCACTGCTGCTCGAACGGGTGGTAGATGATCGTCCCGGCGCGGTACTGCATGTTGCCGTCGTTCGGCACCTTGGCGTACGTCGCGATCAGGCCCCGGCACGCCTTGTGCGCGCGCAGCGAGGTGCGCTGGAACTCGGCGTAGCTGATGTCGGGCGCCTGGTAGATCCCGACGAACTCGGCGTGGTGCTTCGCGGAGCAGGCGACCGGCCGCATCGCCTGCACCTCGTCCTTGCTCAGCTTCGGGTTGAAGCAGGCCAACGCCAGCGGCGAGCCCGGCTTGAGGGCGCCGCGCAGGCTGCCGGTGCGGGCGGTGACGTTCCCCTCGTCCAGGCCGTTGACCTCGGCGACGTCGCAGCGGTACCAGCGGGCGCCGCCGGACCAGGCCAGCGCCGAGGGGAAGACCACGGAGAGCTGCAACCGCCCGGAGCGCCAGTCCGCGCCGACCGCGCGGGTCACCTGGCGGGCGCACTCGGCGTGCGCGCTGCGGATGCCGGCCGAGCCGGCCCGCGGCGGCGCCGAGCGCCCCGCGTCCGGGCCGGTCAGCGTGCCCACGTGCAGCGTCTCGACCCGGTGCGACGTGGCGCAGTCGACCGGCTGGTAGCCGCTGAGATAGCCCACGTCGGCGACGGTCGGGTGGCAGACGTCGGCCTCGGGCACGAAGCCCGCCGGGGCGGCGAGGGCCGGCCACTCGTCGGTCAGGTCGCGGTCGACCCCGGCCGGCGCGCTGCAAGCGCCGAGCGCCAGCACCGTCACCGCGCCCGCGGCGACCGCCGCCCACCATCGCCGCATCGCGACCGACCTCCTGCCGTCCGGAGCCGCCCGGCCGACCGGTACGCCTCGGCGACGCAGCATACGGCACCGGGGGCGGGACGCGGTCCCACGTCGGCGGGCGGCCGGGTCAGATGACGGGCAGCCCCTCAGGGCCGGCGCCGCGCATCGAGCGGGTCAGTTTGCGGTCGTCGCTCCACAGGAAACACCGCACCCCCCGGTCGCCCTCCTCCCACTCCCGCTGCGACGGTGGATAGAAGATGGACCCGGCCCGGTAGGGCAGCTCGGCGTTGTCCGGCACGCCGGCGAACGCGGCGATCAGCGTCATGCACCGCCGGTGCGCGGCCGGCGCGGCCCGGGCGAACGCCGCCCAGCTCATGTCGCGTTCGGCGTAGACGCCGACGAACTCGGCCCGGTGCGGCTCGGTGCACAGCACCGGGGCCATGTAGTTGAGGTTCGCGCCGATCAGTTTCGGGTCGAAGCAGCGGTGCACCAGCGGGTTGTCGCCGACCAGCGCGCCGCGCAGGCTGCCCACCCGGTTGACCGGCCGGGTGTTGTCGATGCTGCCGGTCTCGGCCAGGTCGCACCGGAACCAGCGGGCGCCGGACAGCCAGGCGGTCGCCGGCGGCAGCGCGATGTTCAGGGTGAGCCGGGCGGCGTGCCAGTCCCCGCCGATCATCTCCCGGGCCCGCTGGTCGCACTCGGCCCGGGCGGTACGCAGCTCCGGCGAGCCCGGCTCGGGGCGGGCGCCGAGCGCCGCCGGCCCGGTGAACGTGCCGACGTGCACCGCCTCGGCGAGGTGGCTGCGCGCGCAGTCCACCGTCTCGTACGTGGCCGCCTGCACCACCGCGGTCAGCCGCGGCAGGCACGCGTCGGTGGCCGGGACGAAGAGCCGGGGCGCCGGCAGCGCCGCCCAGTCGTCGACGAGGTCACCGTCGGCCCGGTGCGTCTGCACGCAGCCGGCGAGCACCGCCGTCACCGTGCCGGCCAGCGCGAGCGCGTGGAGCCACCGTCGCATCGTCCGCTCCTTCGCCGGAGAGATGGCAGCCGGTCGCCGCGAGCCCGAACGGCGTCCCCCGCGCCCGGGCGTGCAGCATATGTGACCGTCCTGGTAGGAGTTTCGTCATCTTTCAGTCGATCGGCCAGTGCCGGACGACTATTCGTGTCGATTTATTGTCCGGACGGGCCGATGCTGCACCCGGGGTGACGGCAGGGTCACCACCCGTGCCGTGTGGTGCCGCGCCGCGTCCGGGTGCGACCGCGTTCGTACACTGGCCCCGTGACCGTACCGCCGCCCGTCGTCGCGCCCAGCATCCTGGCCGCCGATTTCGCCCGCCTCGCCGACGAGGTCCGCGCCGTGGAGTCCGCCGCCGACTGGCTGCACGTGGACGTCATGGACAACCACTTCGTGCCCAACCTGACCATCGGCCTGCCGGTGGTGCAGAGCCTGCTCGCGGCCACCGAGCTGCCGTTCGACGTGCACCTGATGATCGAGGATCCGCGCCGCTGGGCCCCCGGCTACGCCGACGCGGGGGCGTACAACGTGACGTTCCACGCCGAGGCGTGCGACGACCCGGTGGCGCTGGCGAAGGACCTGCGCTCGGCCGGGGCGAAGGCCGGGCTGGCGATCGACCGGGACACCCCGATCGAGCCCTACCTGGAGCTGCTGCCCAGCTTCGACACGCTGCTGATCATGACGATCAAGGCCGGCTTCGGCGGCCAGCGGTTCCTGCCGTCGCTGCTGGACAAGGTGCGGGCCGCCCGCCGGCACGTGGACAGCGGCCACCTCGAGCTGCGCATCGAGGTCGACGGCGGCATCGCCGCCGACACCATCGAGCAGGCCGCCGCCGCCGGCGCCGACGCGTTCGTCGCCGGCACCGCCGTCTACGGCGCCCACGACCCGGCCGAGGCGGTACGCCGCCTGCGCGGCCTGGCGGAACGTGCGATGACCGGGGCCTGAGATGGACCCGGCCGGCGACCGACCCGACGTCATCCTGGTCGTCGACGACGACGAGGACATCGCCCGCTTCGTCGAGTTCAACCTGCGCCTGCACGGCTTCGAGGTGCTGCACGCCACCGACGGCCAGGAGGCCCTCGAGGTGATCGAGCGGCAACGGCCGGACCTGGCCGTGGTCGACCTGATGATGCCCCGGGTGGACGGCCTGGAGCTGACCCGCCGACTGCGCGCCGACCCGATGACCTCGGCGCTGCCGGTGATCATGCTGACCGCCAAGGGGATGACCTCCGACAAGGTCAACGGCCTCAGCGCGGGCGCCGACGACTACCTGGTCAAGCCGTTCGACACCGCCGAGCTGGTCGCCCGGGTCAGCTCCACGCTGCGCCGCAACAAGGAGTTCCGGGAGGTCTCCCCGCTGACCGGCCTGCCCGGCAACAGCCGCATCCGGCGGGAGATCAGCGACCGGGTGCGCAGCGGCGTCGACTACGCCGTCGGCTACGTCGACATCGACCGGTTCAAGAGCGTCAACGACCGCTACGGCTTCGTCCGCGGCGACGAGTTCATCTCGGCGCTGGCCCGCAGCCTGCACCGGGCGGTGGTGTCGATCGGGCTGCCGCCGGCCTTCCTCGGCCACGTCGGCGGCGACGACTTCGTCATCGTCTGCGCGCCGGTCCAGGTCCGGCCGCTGACCAGCCGCGCGGTGATCGACTTCGAGAAGGCCGCGGACGCGCTCTACGACGCCAACGACCGGGAGCGCGGCTTCGTCGAGCTGAAGGACCGGCGGGGCAACATCCGCCGCGCCGCGCTGGTCACCCTCTCCATCGGGGTGTCGCTGTCGGACAGCGGCAAGCGGTTCACCGACCCGCTGGAGGCGATCGCCGTGGCCTCCGAGATGAAGACGGTGGCCAAGAGCCAACCCGGGTCGTACGTGGCGGTCGACCGCCGCCGCGGCGTCACCTGATCCACCGCCGGTGGCTGTGAGGTAGCTCGCCTCTGTGGCGCGCGTCGCCGCGGAACGTGTAAGACTTCCGGGGTACCCACCACGCGCTGGCGGGGCTCGGTGAAATTCCGAACCGGCGGTGATCCACGGTCCGACCGTGGTAAGCCCGCGACCCGGACGGCTTCGGCCGGACGGTGGACCTGGTGAGAATCCGGGGCCGACGGTTGGGGTGCGGCTCGTCCGCCCCCAGAAAGTCCGGATGGGAGACAGCGCGCGGAACGGGGGAGGCCCCTGCCGGCCGCTGAGCACCCTCAGCCGCGCCCGTGGGCTCCCCGGGGCCGGCTGTGCCGTCCCCGGGTCTCCGCCGCCGCGTGTCCGCGGCCTCCGTGCCGCTGCTTCCCGACCCGCCCGCGCGTGACCGGCGAGCGGGAGGGCAGGGCAGGTCATGGCGAGCGTCTCCGTCGACGAGGCGATGCGTCGCGCCGTCGAACTGGCCGCCCGCGGCCTCGGCGCCACCAGCCCCAACCCGGTCGTCGGCTGCCTGCTGCTCGACGCCGACGGCGAGGTCGTCGGCGAGGGCTTCCACGCGTACGCCGGCGGGCCGCACGCCGAGATCGTCGCGCTGGCGCAGGCCGGCACGCGCGCCCGCGGCGGCACGGCGGTGGTCACGCTGGAACCCTGCGACCACACCGGCCGCACCGGCCCCTGCAGTCACGCGCTCATCGCCGCCGGGGTGGCCCACGTGGTGGTCGCCGTGCCCGACCCCAACCCGGTCGCCTCCGGTGGCGCGGCCACGCTGCGCGCCGCCGGGGTCCAGGTCACCCTCGGGGTACGCGGCGCGGAGGCCGAGGCCGGCAACATCGCCTGGCTCACCTCGATGCGCCGGGGCTGGCCGTACGTGATCTGGAAGTATGCGGCCACGCTCGACGGGCGCTCCGCCGCTGCCGACGGCACCAGCATGTGGATCACCTCGGAGGCGGCCCGGACCGACGTGCACGCGCTGCGCGGCACCGTCGACGCGGTCGTCGCCGGGGTGGGCACCGTGCTCGCCGACGACCCCCGGCTCACCGCCCGCAACCTGCGCGACGGCACGCTCGCCATCCGGCAGCCGCTGCGGGTGGTGGTGGACAGCTCGGGGCGTACCCCGGCCGACGCCCGGGTCCGCGACGGCGCGGCGCGCACCTGGGTGGCGACCGCCGCGGAGGTCGGCGCCGGCCCGGACGGCCGGGTCGACCTGGTGGCGCTGCTGGCCGAACTGCACCACCGCGGCGTGCGGGCCGCGCTGCTGGAGGGCGGCCCCACGCTGGCCGGCGCGTTCCTCGCCGCCGGCCTGGTCGACCGGATCGTCGGCTACGTCGCGCCGAGACTGCTCGGCGCCGGCCCCACCGCCCTGCTCGACGCGGGCGTGACGACCATCGCCGACGCCATCGACCTGGAGATCACCGACGTTACGCAGGTCGGCCCCGACCTGCGGATCACCGCGCTGCCCCGGAAGAGGGAGGCCTGAACATGTTCACCGGCATCGTCGAGGAGCTGGGCGAGATCGTCCGGAGCACCGAGACCGGGGACGACTCGGCGCTGGTCGCCATCCGCGGCCCGCTGGTCACCTCGGACGCCCGCCACGGCGACTCCATCGCGGTCAACGGGGTCTGCCTGACCGTGGTCGACGTCGACGGCGGCGTCTTCACCGCCGACGTGATGGGCGAGACGCTGCGCCGCACCGCGCTCGGGGCGCTGCGCCCCGGCGACCCGGTCAACCTGGAGCGGGCCGCCGCGCTGAACAGCCGCCTCGGCGGGCACCTGGTGCAGGGGCACGTCGACGGCGTCGGCGAGGTCGTCGCCCGGGAACCGGCCGCCCGGTGGGAGACGGTCCGGTTCCGGCTGCCGGCCGAGCTGGCCCGCTACGTGGTGGAGAAGGGCTCGATCACCGTCGACGGCGTGTCGCTGACCGTCGCCGAGGTGGGCGACGACTGGTTCTCGGTCGGGCTCATTCCGACCACGCTGAAGCTCACCGTGCTCGGCACGAAGCAGGTCGGCGACCCGGTCAACCTGGAGGTCGACGTGCTGGCCAAGTACGTCGAGCGGCTGATGGGCGGCGCGCGGTGACCGGCCCGCTCGGCTGGCTGCTCGACGCCCAGGTGCACGTCGCCGGCTCGCCGGTGCTGGTCCGGGAGATCGTCGGCAACGTCTTCGGGCTCGCCTCGGCGCTGCTCGGGCTGCGCCGGGTGGTCTGGGCCTGGCCGGTCGGCATGATCGGCAACGGGCTGCTGTTCACCGTGTTCCTCGGCGGCGTCTTCGCCACCCCGCAGGCGCACGACCTCTACGGCCAGGCCGGCCGGCAGGTCTTCTTCTTCGCGGTGAGCGTCTACGGCTGGTGGCGCTGGTCGCGCAACCGCCGCTCCGGCGGGGCCGGTGAGCCGGCCGTGGTGCCGCGCTGGGCCACCTGGCGGGAGCGGCTGGGCCTGCTCGTCGCCGCGGTCGCCGGCACGGCCGCGGCCTATCCCGTGCTGGCCGCGCTGGGCTCGTGGGGCCCGCTGCCGGACGCCTGGATCCTGGTCGGCAGCCTGCTCGCCACCTACGGCATGGCCCGGGGCTGGGTGGAGTTCTGGCTGGTCTGGATCGCCGTCGACGCGGTCGGCGTACCGCTGCTGCTGCGCGGCGGCTTCTACCCCTCGGCCGCCATGTACCTGGTCTACGGCGCGTTCTGCGCGGCCGGCTTCCTCACCTGGTGGCGCACCTCCCGGGCGGCGGCCGACCGCACCCGGATCCCGGCGACGTACTCGGAGGTCGTGGCATGACCAGTTTCGGTTCGATCGAGCAGGCGGTGGCGGACATCGCCGCCGGCCGGGCCGTCGTCGTGGTCGACGACGAGGACCGGGAGAACGAGGGCGACCTGATCTTCGCGGCCGAGCTGGCCACCCCGGAGCTGGTGGCGTTCATGGTCCGCTACACCTCCGGCTACATCTGCGTGCCGCTGACCGAGGACGAGTGCGACCGGCTGGACCTGCCGCCGATGCACCACACCAACCAGGACCGGCGCGGCACCGCGTACACGGTGACCGTGGACGCCCGCGAGGGGGTCGGCACCGGCATCTCGGCCGCCGACCGGTCGCACACCATCCGGCTGCTCGCCGACGCCGGCACCGACCCGACCGACCTGGCCCGCCCGGGTCACGTGGTGCCGTTGCGCGCCCGTGCCGGCGGGGTGCTGCGCCGGGCCGGGCACACCGAGGCGGCGGTGGACCTGACCCGGCTGGCCGGGTTGCGCCCGGCCGGCGTGCTCTGCGAGATGGTCAACGACGACGGCACCATGATGCGCCTGCCGGACCTGGAGAAGTTCTGCGCCGAGCACGGCCTCACGCTGATCACCATCGCCGACCTGATCGCCTACCGGCGGCGCACCGAGAAGCAGGTGGAGCTGGCCGCCGAGGCGCGGATGCCCACCCCGTACGGCGTGTTCCGGGCGTACGGCTACCGCGCCGAGCACGACTCGGCCGAGCACGTCGCGCTGGTCTTCGGCGACCTCGGCGACGGGCGGGACGTGCTGGTGCGGGTGCACTCCGAGTGCCTCACCGGGGACGTGTTCGGCTCGCTGCGCTGCGACTGCGGCCCCCAGTTGCAGGCCGCGCTGGCCCGGGTCGCCGAGGAGGGGCGCGGGGTGGTGCTCTACGTACGCGGGCACGAGGGTCGCGGCATCGGCCTGCTGCACAAGCTGCAGGCGTACCAGTTGCAGGACCAGGGGCGCGACACCGTGGACGCGAACCTCGACCTGGGCCTGCCGGCCGACGCGCGCGACTACGGCACCGGCGCGCAGATCCTGTACGACCTCGGCGTCCGCTCGATGCGGCTGCTGACCAACAACCCGGCCAAGCGGGCCGGCCTGGAGGGGTACGGCCTCACCGTGACCGGCCGGGAGGGGCTGCCCGTGCGGTCCAACCCGGAGAACGTGCGCTACCTGCGCACCAAGCGGGACCGGATGGGTCACCTCCTGGAAGGACTGGACGAGGTGACCGAGGCGCCGATGGGGCGTCCGGTCGCCGGTGACGAGATCGGAGCGTAGGACGATGGCGGGTTTCGGGGAGCCGGGCGCACCCGCGGTGGACGCGGCCGGGCTGACCGTCGGCGTGGTGGCCGCGCGCTGGCACGGCGAGCTGACCGACCACATGGCCGAGCGCGCGGTGGCCGCCGCGCAGGCGTGCGGGGCGCGGGCCGTGGTGGCCCGGGTGGCCGGCTCGGTGGAGCTCCCGGTGGTGGCGCAGGCGATGGCCCGGCGCTTCGACGTGGTGGTCGCGCTCGGCGTCGTGGTACGCGGCGCGACCGCGCACTTCGACTACGTGTGCCAGTCGGTGACCGAGGGGCTGACCCGGGTGGCGCTGGACGAGGGCAAGCCGGTGGCGCACGGCGTGCTCACCGTGGACACCATCGAGCAGGCCCGGGACCGGGCCGGGCTGCCCGGCTCGGCCGAGGACAAGGGCTGGGCGGCCACCGTGGCGGCCCTGGAGGCCGCGCTGGCGATCCGCGGCCTGGACGCCGCCAACGCCCACCGCGTCGGCTTCGCCTGACCGCCCCCGCCCCGGCCCCCGCCCGCGTCTGCCCGCGCCCGTTCGTGTCCGCCCGCACCCGCCCGCGCCCGACGGTTCTGCCCGCGCTCCACCGCGTCTGCCCGCGCTCGACCGTGTCTGCCCGCGCTCGACCGCGTCTGCCCGCCCCTGCCCGCGCCGGAATAATCGCAGACCGGCGACCGCCCACCGGCGGCACTCCTGTCCCCGCCTTTGGAGCTGACAGCGCAAACGACTCACCCCTCACCCCTCACCCGTGTCACCCCCTCCAGCTCCCAACGACTCGGCGCCCCCCGTCCAGCAGCCACCGGGTGGACACCGGCGGGTGATCAAGGAGTTCGTGCCGGAGTTGATCTCCCCGGCGACGCGAACTCCTTGATCACGCCCCCGACGCGCGGGTTCGGGCGTTGATCATGAAGTTGGCGGTGACAATTCGGACGCGGAGTGCCGCTAACTTCATGATCGACGGGGTTGGGTCGGGTGAGTCGGTGGTGATATCAGCTCCATAGGCGCGGTGAGGGACAGGAGTGCCGTCGGTGCGGGGGCGGGGTCGCCTGCCGACCTGTCCGGCGCGGGACAGGCGGGGAGCGGACGGGGTCAGGAGCGTGGGCAGGAGGGCGGCTGGTCGGCGCCGGGACGGGGGCGTCTGTGGGCGGTGGTGGGGTCCGCCTGCGCCCGTCTCGTCGGCCGGTGGAAGCCGCTCGGCGCCACGCTCGGCCTCCTGGTCGGCATGGCGGTGGTGGCGGGCGGTGGTGGGGGTGGCGGGTGGCGACGGTGGGTGGCGACGGTGGGGTGGCGGTGGCGGGTGGCGTGGTCAGGGGCTGTCGACGACCGGGTGGGCGGTGACTGCGGTGCGCACGGCGTCCTCGCCGGGGCCGATCGATGAGGACGGGTGGTGAGGTGGGCGACGGGGGCGGACCCGGTCGACGGGGTCACCCGGGGCGGCTGGAAGAATCGCCTTCCGTGAAGACGTTCGAGGAGTTGTTCGCCGAGCTGCAGGCCAAGGCCGCCGCCGGCACCCCGGGCTCGGGCACGGTCGACGCGCTCGCCAAGGGCGTGCACTTCATCGGCAAGAAGGTCGTCGAGGAGGCGGCCGAGTCGTGGATGGCCGCCGAGCACGAGGGCCCGGAGCGGGCCGCCGAGGAGATCTCCCAACTGCTCTACCAGGCGCAGGTGCTGATGCTGGCCACCGGTCTCGACCTGAAGGACGTCTACCGACATCTGTGAGTGCCCGTCCGCTGATCATCCGATCGAACGAAGGAGCACTTCCATGCTGCGCGTCGCCGTACCCAACAAGGGCGCCCTGGCCGAGTCGGCCGCCGGGATGCTGCGCGAGGCGGGCTACCGCCAGCGCACCGACCCGAAGGACCTGGTCTGCCGGGACGAGCCCAACGACATCGAGTTCTTCTACCTGCGTCCCAAGGACATCGCCACCTACGTCGGTTCCGGCGACCTGGACGTCGGCATCACCGGGCGGGACCTGCTGATCGACTCCGGCGCGCCAGCCGAGGAGATGGTGGACCTCGCCTTCGCCCGGGCCACCTTCCGCTTCGCCGCCCGCCCGCAGGACGTCGACGACGTACGGGCGCTGGGCGGACACCGGATCGCCACCGCGTACCCGGGGCTGGTCGAGCGGCACCTGGCCGAGCTGGACGTCAAGGCCGAGGTGATCCGGCTCGACGGCGCGGTCGAGAACGCCATCCGGCTCGGCGTGGCCGACGTGGTCGCCGACGTGGTGGAGACCGGCGCCACGCTGCGCCAGGCCGGCCTGGTGGTCTTCGGCGAGCCGCTGCTGCGGTCCTCGGCGGTGCTGGTGCGCCGCGCCGGCGCGCCCGGCGGGGCCCAGCAGGAGCAGCTCCAGCGCCGGCTGCACGGCGTGCTGGTGGCCCGCCGTTACGTGATGCTCGCCTACGACGTGCCGGCCGGGCTGCTCGACCGGGCCAGCGCGCTCACCCCGGGCATCGAGTCGCCCACCGTCTCGCCGCTGCACCGGGAGGGCTGGGTCGCGGTGCAGGCCATGGTGTTGCGCGACGACGTGCACCGGATCATGGACGAGCTGTACGAGCTGGGCGCCCGGGCGATCCTGGTCACCAACATCCACGCCTGCCGGCTGTGAGGCCGCTGCCGCTCCCGGCCGCGCTGACCGTCGTCGTCCTGGGTGGTGTCGCCTCGGCCGCCCAGGGCGTGGTCAACGCGGAGCTGGGGGAGCGGACCGGCGATCCGGTGCTCGGCGCGGTGGTCAACAACCTTGGCGGCTGCCTGATCGTGCTGGCCGGGCTGGCCGTGGTCCCGGCGATGCGGGCCGGGCTGGCCGGGCTGCGCCGCGCCGGCCTGCCCTGGTGGTCCTACCTCGGCGGGTTCGGCGGCGCGGTGATCGTGCTGACCGCCCCGGTGGCGGTGCCGGTGCTCGGGGTGGCGGTGTTCACCATCGCCCAGGTGGCCGGCGGCAGCCTCGGCGGCCTGGCCGTCGACCGGGCCGGGCTGGCCGCCCGCGGGCGGCTGCCGCTCACCGTGCCCCGGGTGGCCGGCGCGGCGCTCGGCGTCGGCGCGGTGGCCCTCGCGCAGCTCGGCCGGCCGGTCGGCGACCTGGCGGTCGGGCTGGTGCTGCTCTCGGTCGTGGCCGGGCTGGCGGTGTCCCTGCAGTCCGCGCTCAACGGCCGGGTCGCGGCCGGCATCGGGCCGGCCGCCGGGCTGGCGGTGAACTTCGTGGTCAGCACGACGGTGATCGGCGCGGTGGCGGTGCTGGCCGGGTCGCTGGCCGGCCAGCCGCGCTGGCCCACCGAGTGGTGGCTCTACGTCGGCGGCGTGTTCGGCGTCGGCATCGTGCTCGCCCTGCTGGTCGGCGTGCGCGCCGCCGGGGTGCTGCGGACCGGCCTGGCGCTGGTGGCCGGGCAGCTCGGTGGCGCGCTGCTGCTGGACCTGGTGCTGCCCGGCGGTGCCGGCGTCCGGCTGCCGGTGCTGGCCGGCGCCGTGCTGACGCTGCTGGCGGTGCTGGTGGCCGGCGTGCGGCGGCGGGCGCCGGCCCGTGTGGCGGTGGAACCTGGGCACGAACCGGATGGCAGACTGGTCGGGTGAGCGATTCCGTGGTGACCGTGCGGCCCCGCCGCATCCGGGTGGTCTGCTGGGCGTCGGCGATCACGCTGGTGGTCGTGTTCAGCCTGGTCGCGACGTCGCTGACCGGCGCCACCGGTGACGGCTACGGCTCGTTCCAGCGTGGCGACCAGTTCGCCATGGTCGGGCTGGGCGTCTTCGGCGCGCTCGGGTTCCTGCTGTTCACCCGCCCCCGCGTGGTCGCCGACGCTCGGGGCGTGCGGGTGCGCAACGTGATCGGCTCCTACGAGCTGCCCTGGGAGGTGATCCGCGGGGTCCGGTTCGATCGCGGCGCCCCGTGGGCGAGCCTGGAGCTGCACGACGACGACCTGCTGCCGATGGTCGCGTTGCAGGCGGCCGACAAGGAGAGCGCGGTCGAGGCGGTCCGCGCCCTGCGCCGCCTGCACCAGGCGCACCTGGCCGCGCTGGCCGCCGGCCACCCGACGTCCCGCTGACCTGCGGGCCCGGTTTGGGTCGACCTGGGCCGGGGGTGTAGTGTTGCGGAGTCGACCAGACTGCCCCCGTCCCTGACGAGCGGGCGGTCGCGAAGCGGAGCGCCCGCTCCCACCCGAGTCGCCGTCCAGGTGTCCGGGTCCGGTCCCCGGTTTCGGGCACGTCCCGAGGCCGGATGCGCGATCCTGTGATCGTGCCGACCGGTCGAGTGGGCCCTGGCATACGCCGGGGCCTTCTGCTTTCCGGGTCGGCTCCCGCCCGGGAGCCCACGGAGTCGGCACCGTAGGACACTCGACTCGAGGAGGCCACATCAGCGTCGAACCACGCGTGAACGAGCAGATCCGGGCACGTGAGGTCCGACTGGTCGGCCCTGAGGGTGAGCAGGTGGGCATCGTCCCGCTGGAGCGCGCCCTGCAGCTGGCCGCGGACGTCGACCTGGACCTGGTCGAGGTTGCGCCGATGGCGCGCCCGCCGGTGTGCAAGCTCATGGACTTCGGCAAGTTCAAGTACGAGAGCGCACTCAAGGCGCGCGAAGCGCGGCGTAACCAGCAGCAGACCGTCATCAAGGAGATGAAGCTCCGGCCGAAGATCGACCCGCACGACTACGAGACCAAGAAGGGTCACGTGGTGCGGTTCCTCAAGGCGGGCGACAAGGTCAAGGTGACGATCATGTTCCGCGGTCGCGAGCAGAGCCGCCCGGAGCTGGGTTACCGGCTCCTGCGCCGGCTCGAGTCCGAGATCACGGACCTGGGATACGTCGAGGCCGCTCCGAAGCAGGACGGTCGAAACATGATCATGGTTCTCGCTCCGCACCGGGCCGTCAAGGCCTCCGCGGTCGCCGCCACGGCGTCGCGCGGTGGTCCTCGGGACCGTGCCGCGGAGGAGCCCGGAGCCGCGGCGGGTGGCGAGGCCCCGGCGGCCGGCGAGACCGCAGCAGCCGGTGAGACCGGCCCGACCGCTGACACCAGCGGCCAGTAACAGGGAGAGACGTTCCACATGCCGAAGATGAAGAGCCACACGGGTATGGGCAAGCGGGTCAAGGTGACCGGCAAGGGCAAGATCGTTGCCCAGCAGGCCGGCCTCCGCCACAACCTGGAGAAGAAGCCCTCCACCCAGACCCGGCGGCTGACCGGCACGGTCGAGCTGGCCAAGGCCGACACCAAGCGCATCAAGAAGCTGCTCGGCCGCTGACGCGAGCCACCTGAACCGAAGAAGGAGTTGAGATGGCACGCGTCAAGCGGGCTGTTAACGCCCAGAAGAAGCGTCGTACCCTGCTGGAGACCGCGAGCGGTTACCGCGGTCAGCGCTCCCGGCTCTACCGCAAGGCCAAGGAGCAGGTGCTGCACTCGATGCAGTACGCCTACCGGGACCGTCGCGACCGCAAGGGCGACTTCCGGCAGCTCTGGATCCAGCGGATCAACGCCGGGGCCCGGGCCAACGGCATGACCTACAACCGGCTGATCCAGGGCCTGCGCCTGGCCGGCATCGAGGTCGACCGCAAGATCCTGGCCGACCTGGCCGTCAACGACGCCGCCGCGTTCGCGGCGATCGTCGAGCTGGCCCGCGCCGCCGTGGCGGCCGAGGGCACCGGTGGCGCCGCGGCCCAGGCCGCCTGACCCACCACCCGTACGGCAGATCGAGGCGTCTCCCATGCAGTCACCGTCGCAGGGGAGGCGCCTCGACGCTGTTCCCGGCCCGTTCACCCCGCGTACCCCGAGGGTGGTGGCGGCCCGCCGGCTGCACCGCCGGCGCGACCGTGAGCAGGCCGGCCGGTTCCTGGCCGAGGGTCCGCAGGCGGTCCGCGAGGCGCTCGCCCGCGACGCCACGGTGGTCGAGCTGTTCGGCACCCCGGCCGCGCTGGACCGGTACGCCGACCTCGCGGCCACCGCCGCCCGCGCCGACGTGCCGGTCTCCGAGGTCACCGACGACGCCCTGGCCGCGCTCACCGAGACGGTGGCCCCGCAGGGCCTGGTGGCGGTCTGCCGGCACCTCGACGTACCCCTGGCCGACGCCCTGGCGCGCGGGCCGCGCCTGGTCGCGGTGCTCGCCGGGATCCGCGACCCGGGCAACGCCGGGACCGTGCTGCGCACCGCCGACGCGGCCGGCGCGGGCGCGGTGGTCCTCGCCGGCGAGGCCGTCGACCCCTACAACGGCAAGTGCGTGCGCGCCTCCGCCGGCAGCCTGTTCCACGTCGACGTGGTTCGCGCCGACGACCCGCTCCGGGTGGTCGAGGCGCTGCGGGCCGCCGGGCTGTCCGTGCTGGCCACCACCGGGTACGGCGACAGCGACCTGGACGACCTCGCCGACGCCGGCCGGCTCGCCGCCCCCACCGCCTGGCTGTTCGGCTCGGAGGCGCACGGCCTGCCGGACGAGCTGACCGCCGCGGCCGACGCCCGGGTCCGGGTGCCGCTGCACGGGCGCGCCGAGAGCCTTAATCTGGCTGCGGCGGCGGCCGTCTGCCTGTATTCTTCGGCCAGAGCACTGCGTCGTTCCACGATGACGCAGCACACAGCAGGGGAGTCCGCCTCGTGATGAACGCGCCACGGCGTTCGTTTAGCCAGCCCGCCGGTGTCGGCGGGCGGCAGGCCTGACCCTTCCTCCCTGCACGACTCCCACCGGCGGGCTGCGGCGAAGCCGCGCGTCCGTAGACTCGCCTGGCCGCCCTGTGGAAGGGCCGGCGCCGCCGTGAGGGAGTGCCCGTTCACCATGAGCTACCGCAACGATCCGTACGACCCGAAGCAGGTCGCCCTGCTCGACCCGGACGCCCTGGCCGCGGCCGTGGCCGACGCCGAGAAGGCGTTCGCCGCCGCCGCCGACCCGGACGCGCTGAGCG
Organism: Micromonospora ferruginea; assembly: GCF_013694245.2. Lineage (NCBI taxonomy): Bacteria > Bacillati > Actinomycetota > Actinomycetes > Micromonosporales > Micromonosporaceae > Micromonospora > Micromonospora robiginosa. Next base: position 3,076,783 of record NZ_CP059322.2, on the reverse strand, counting down.
CGCTGCGCCCGGCCCACCTGGGGGACCGGTCCCCGGTGTCGCTGGCCCGCCGGGAGATCGGCGCGTTGCCGCCGGCCGCGAAGTCCGACGCCGGCAAGCGGGTCAACGAGGCCCGCCGCGCCGTCGAGTCCGCGTACGCCGCCCGGCAGGAGATCCTGGACCGGGAGCAGGCCGAGCGGGTGCTGGTGGAGGAGCGGGTCGACGTGACCCTGCCCTTCGACCGCCGGCCGCGCGGCGCCCGCCACCCGCTGACCGTGCTGATGGAGCAGATCAGCGACCTGTTCATCGGCATGGGCTACGAGGTGGCCGAGGGGCCCGAGGTCGAGCTGGAGTGGACCAACTTCGACGCGCTCAACATCCCGGCCGACCACCCGGCGCGCGGGCTGATGGACACGTTCCACATCGCCCCCGAAGGCTCGGGCCTGGTGCTGCGGACCCACACCTCGCCGGTGCAGGCGCGCACCATGCTCAGCCGCACGCCGCCGATCTACGTGGTGGTGCCCGGCCGGGTCTACCGCACCGACGAGCTGGACGCGACCCACGCGCCGGTCTTCCACCAGGTCGAGGGCCTGGTGGTGGACAAGGGCATCACCATGGCGCACCTGCGCGGCACGCTGGACCACTTCGCCCGGGCGATGTTCGGCGAGGGCGCGAAGACTCGCTGGCGGCCGCACTACTTCCCGTTCACCGAGCCGTCGGCGGAGTTCGACGTCTGGTTCCCGGAGCACCGGGATGGGCCGCAGTGGGTCGAGTGGGGTGGCTGCGGCATGGTCAACCCGCGGGTGCTGCGCGCCTGCGGCATCGACCCGGAGGTCTACTCCGGATTCGCGTTCGGGATGGGCATCGACCGGACCGTGATGGTCCGGCACGGGGTCAGCGACATGCGGGACATGGCCGAGGGCGACGTGCGGTTCACCCGCGCGTTCGGCGCCTGAGCTACGGGAAACGGCGGTAGAACAGTCATGCGAGTTTCTGTCAGTTGGTTGCGGGAGTACGTCGACCTCCCGGCCGACCTGCCCACCGGCGACCTGGAGCAGGCGCTGGTCGACCTCGGCATCGAGGTCGAGTCGATCGTGGACCTGCGGGAGACGGTCACCGGTCCGCTGGTCGTCGGCGAGGTCCTGGACATCGAGGAGCTGACCGGCTTCAAGAAGCCGATCCGCTTCTGCCGGGTGGACGTGGGCGCCGCGAACGGCACCGGCGAGCCGCAGGAGATCGTCTGCGGGGCGCGCAACTTCGCCCCGGGCGACAAGGTCGTGGTGATCCTGCCCGGCGGCGTGCTGCCCGGTAACTTCGCCATCGGCGCGCGCAAGACGTACGGGCGCAACTCCCACGGGATGATCTGCTCGGCGCAGGAGTTGGGCCTGGGCGACGACCACTCGGGCATCATCGTGCTGCCCGCGGACGTCAAGGCCCAGCCCGGCGACGACGCGCGTCCGATCGTCGGCCTGGACGACGTGGTGGTCGAGATGGAGATCACCCCGGACCGGGGGTACGCGCTCAGTGTCCGCGGCATCGCCCGGGAGCTGTCGCACGCGCTCGGCGTGCCGTTCCGCGACCCGGCCGACGCGCCGGCCACCGGCGGCACCGCCGAGCCGGCGTACCCGGTCGAGGTGCGCGACACGGTCGGCTGCGACCGGTTCGCCGCCCGGATGGTGCGCGGCGTCGACCCGACCGTCTCCACACCCGGGTGGATGCGGCAGCGGCTCACCGCGGCCGGCGTGCGCAGCATCTCGCTGCCGGTCGACATCACCAACTACCTGATGCTCGAACTGGGCCAGCCGATGCACGCCTTCGACGCCGACCGGATCGCCGGGCCGCTGGTGGTGCGCCGCGCCGAGCCGGGGGAGAAGCTGACCACGCTCGACGGGGTGAGCCGCAGCCTGGTCGCCGAAGACATGGTCATCTGCGACGAGACGGGGCCGATCTCGCTGGCCGCGGTGATGGGTGGCGAGACGAGCGAGGTGCTCGCCTCCACCACGGACGTGCTGTTCGAGGCCGCGCACTGGGACCCGGCGATGGTCGGGCGCACCGCGCGGCGGCACAAGCTGTTCAGCGAGGCCGCGAAGCGCTGGGAGCGGGGCGTCGACCCGGCCCTGCCGCTGGTCGCGCTGGAGAAGGCGGTCCGGCTGCTCACCGACCTGGCGGGCGGCACGGCCGGCGCCGAGGTGCTCGACCTCGACCACGTCCGTCCGCTTTCGCCGGTGACGCTGCCGGCGGACCTGCCGTCGCGGCGGGTCGGCGTGTCCTACCCGGCGGACCGGGTGGTGGAGCTGCTGGAGCAGGTCGGCTGCGCGGTCACCCGCGGCGGCGACCGGCTCGGCGAGGACCCCGGCGCGGCCGGGGTGGCCGCCGAGGGCGCCGGCGAGGTGCTGACCGTGACGCCGCCGAGCTGGCGGCCCGACCTGACCGACCCGGCCGACCTGGTGGAGGAGGTGGTCCGCCTCGACGGGTACGACCGGGTGCCGTCGGTGCTGCCCACCGCGCGCCCCGGCCGGGGCCTCACCGCGGCGCAGCAGCGCCGCCGTGCGGTGGCCCGCTCGCTCGCCGAGCGCGGCTGGGTCGAGGTGCTGTCCCAGCCGTTCGTCGCGCCGGAGCTGGTCGACCAGCTCGGCCTGCCGGCCGACGACCCGCGCCGTCCCGCGGTGCGGGTGGCCAACCCGCTGTCCGAGGAGGAGCCGCTGCTGCGCACCACGCTGCTCGGCCCGCTGCTCGGCATCGTCCGGCGCAACGTCGGGCGGGGTCAGCGGGACGTGGCGATCTACGAGATCGGCGCGGTCTTCCACCCGCGTCCGGGCGCCGGCTCCCCGCCGGCCATGGGGGTGGACCGGCGTCCCACCGACGAGGAGTTCGCCGCCGCCGACGCGGTGGTGCCGGCGCAGCCGCGGCACGTCGCGGTGGCGGTGTGCGGCGAGATCGAGCCGGCCGGCTGGTGGGGCGCGGGCCGCCCGGCCGGCTGGGCGGACGCGGTCGAGGCGGGCCGGGCGGTGCTCGACGCGGCCGGCATCCCCGCCGACCGGGTCACCGTCCGGGCCGGCGAGCGCGCGCCCTGGCACCCGGGGCGGTGCGCCGAGCTGCTGGTCGACGACGTCGTCGTCGGGCACGCCGGTGAGCTGCACCCGGCGGTGGTGGCGACGCTGGAGCTGCCCCGTCGCACCAGCGTCATGGAGCTGGACCTGGACGCGCTGCCCGCCGCGCCGCTGGCGGCCGGTCCGGCGATCTCCACGTTCCCGCCGGCGCTGATCGACGTGGCGCTCGTGGTGGACGAGGCGGTGCCGGCGGCCGAGGTGCGGGCGGCCCTGGTCGAGGGCGCGGGCGAGCTGCTGGAGGACGTGCGGCTGTTCGACGTCTACGCCTCGGAGCAGCTCGGGGCCGGGCGCAGGTCGCTGGCGTACAAGCTGACGTTCCGCGCCCCGGACCGGACGCTGGCCGGCGAGGAGGCGGTGGCCGCCCGCGACGCCGCGGTGGCGCTCGCCGCCAAGCGCTTCGGCGCCACCCTCCGCGGCGCCTGAGGTGTTAAGGAGGGGCCCCCGCTTAACGCATACGGTAGAGGCGGGGCCCCCTCTTAACACCTGTTCGGCCCGGCGGGATCTCCCGCCGGGCCGTCGTCGTCTCAGCCGGCGTACGGCAGGGTGAGCTGCGACCCGTCGCCCACGCCGAGGCTGCTCGGGGCCCCGCCGATGGCGTTCCACACCTCCACCCGCACGCTGCCGTCCCGCAGGTCGCCGAGGGCGCCGGTGGCCGAGGCCAGCCCCCGGTCCCGGGTGTAGTCCTCCCAGCCGGGGAGCGGGTCCGTGGCGTAGTAGTGGTAGGTCTCCACCCGGTCCCAGGTGCCGTCGCCGGTGAGGTCGTACGAGACCCGGAGCTGGGTGCCGTTGCCGACCGCGGTGCCGGCGTCGACGAGCAGGCGGAACGAGGTGGCGCCGCCGGTCCACCGCGCGGTCAGGTGATCCGCCCGGTAGACCCGCGGCGTGTGCGGGGTGCCGACCCAGGTGCCGCCGGCCGCCGCGATGGTCGCCTGGGCGGCGCCCGTCGGGCGTTGCCGGAGCTGGTCGGGCTCCCCGAGGTAGAGCTGCGGCGAGAAGGGGCTCATGGTCGGGTCCGGCGACGGGCTGTCGGACACCGAGGGGCTGGGGTCCGGCGAGGTCGGCGTGGGGGTGGGGCTCGGCGGCGGGTCGGTCGGGCCGCCGCCCGGCCCGAACGGGCTGAGGTCGATCCCGGCGGCGCGCGGGTCGCCGTCGTGCACCAGCGACTCCTGGTTGAGCACGTCGTCGAAGGCGAACCCGTACGCCTTCCCGTCGACCATGGTGGCGTGCACGATGCGGGAGTAGTGGTTGGTGAGCGTGCCCCGGTAGAAGTCGCCCGGCCCGCCCGAGGGCTGGATGTCGCGGTCGGCCAGGGTGGAGCGGTGCAGCGCGGCGCAGAGGGTGCGGGCGATCGGCCCGACCACGAGGTCGTTGGGGGCGGCGAGCGCGCCGTCGCAGTCCCACACGTCGGAGCTGGACGGCTTGGCGAACGACGCCACCTGTCGGCCGGAGCCGTCGGTGAAGGTCATGACGTCGCCGCTGGTCCGGCCGAAGTACCTGACGTCGGGCTGCTCGACGAAGGGCGCCACGGTGAGCGTCCTGGTCGCGTACGCCTGCCAGGCCGAGGCGATGTACGGGTCGAGGTAAGTGGCGCTGAACAGGCCGGCGTCGGCGGCCTTGCCGGGGGAGAGGACGCGCAGCACGGTGCCGTCGGCGCGGGTCTGCACCGCGCCGGCCCAGCCGGGCTGGGCGCGGACCGCGTCGACGACCCGGTTCCGCCCGTCGTCGACCAGCCGGCCGGTGTGCCGGGTGGTCCCGTCCGCGCCGGTCACGCTGACCACGTGCGGGACGGCGAACATGTCGACCTGTGAGCTGTTCAGCCAGAGCCCGGCGTCGTTGTAGGTGAACTCGGACCAGTCGAACAGGACGTCGCGGTTGGGGTCGCCGGGCGCCCAGGGCGCGGGCTGGACCAGGCCGTCCGGGGTGAGCAGGAACCGCAGTTTCTCGCCGAAGGCGACGTACACCCGGCCGGAGATGTTGCGCGGCACCTTCAGCACGGTGGCGCCGCCGTTCGCCGGGCCGGGGATGGCCACGTCGGGGGCGGGGGTGGGGGCAGGCCGCCGGCCGGCCAGGGGGTGAACGAGCCGGCGGCGTCGACGTGGCCGAGCCGGCCGGAGGTCAGGTCGGTGCCGAGCACGTAGAGCCAGGTGGCGTCGGCGCGGCCGGTGTGGTTGGTGACGGTGAAGGGCAGCAGGTTCGGACCGGTGGCGTGGGCCAGGGAGGCGGCGGCCACGATCGAGGAGGCGGTGGTGACCAGGAGCGCGAGCAGGGCGCGCAGGATCTTGGTACGGGTGGGCACGGGCGACTCCGGGGTGTGGTGAGGCACGGGAACGGGGCCGTGAGAGCGCTCTCTCAGCATCGGCGCGAGATGGCCGACTGTCAATGCGTCGAAGCCCGTTGCAGTTTCATGCGCCACACTGCATGACCTTGCAGTGACCCCGCGCGACTGCTAGCCTTCTCTGCATAGTCATGCGGAGGTAGGTATGGGCATTCGGGTAGCGGTGGCCGGGGCGAGCGGCTACGCGGGCGGGGAACTGCTCCGCCTGCTCGCCGGTCACCCCGAGTTCGACCTCGTGGCCGCCACCGCGCACAGCCGGGCCGGCCAGCCCGTCGCCGGCGTACACCCGCAGCTCACCGGCCTGGACCTGGTGCTCGGGGCGACCGAACCGGCGGCCCTGGCCGACGCGGACCTGATCTTCCTGGCGCTGCCGCACGGCCAGTCGGCGGCCCTCGCCGCGGCCCTGCCCGACGATGCCATGGTGGTCGACCTCGGCGCCGACCACCGGCTGCGCGACGCCAACGCCTGGGCCCGCTACTACGGCGGCGCGCACGCCGGCGCCTGGACCTACGGGCTGCCCGAGCTGCCCGGCGGGCGGGACGAGATCGCGGCCGCCCGGCGGGTGGCCAGCACCGGCTGCTACGCGGTCGCCACCACGCTCGCGCTGGCCCCGCTGATCGCCGCCGGCGCGGTACGCCCCGACGACGTGGTGGTGGTCGCCGCCTCCGGCACCTCCGGCGCCGGCCGGGCCGCCAAGGTCCACCTGCTCGGCAGTGAGGTGATGGGCGACCTGTCCCCCTACAAGGTGGGCGCGCACCAGCACGTGCCGGAGATCAAGCAGGCCACCGGCGCGACCGGCCTGTCGTTCACGCCGGTGCTCGCCCCGATGCCGCGCGGCATCCTGGCCACCGTCACCGCCGTGCCCACCGGCGACGCCGACCCGCGGGCGGTGCTGGCCGCCGCCTACGCCGACGCGCCCTTCGTGCACCTGCTGCCCAAGGGCGCCTGGCCGCACACCGCCGCGACCGCCGGCTCGAACTCCTGTCACCTCCAGGCGACCGTGGACGTCGACTCGGGACGGGTGATCGTGGTCAGCGCGGTCGACAACCTGGGCAAGGGCGCGGCCGGCCAGGCCGTGCAGAACGCCAACCTGATGGTCGGTCTTCCCGAGACCACCGGACTGTCCGTCTACGGAGTCTCCCCATGAGTGTCACCACCCCCCGTGGCTTCCGTGCCGCCGGTGTCGCCGCCGGCCTGAAGACCTCCGGCGCCGCCGACGTGGCGCTGGTGGTCAACGACGGCCCGGACGCCGGTGTCGCCGGTGTCTTCACCGCCAACCGGGTGAAGGCCGCCCCGGTGCTCTGGACCCAGCAGGTCGTCCACGGCGGCGTGGTCCGCGCCGTGGTGCTCAACTCCGGCGGCGCGAACGCGTGCACCGGCCCGGCCGGCTTCCAGGACACCCACGCCACCGCCGAACACACCGCCGCCGCGCTCACCGGCAGCAGCGCCCGGTTGATCGTCGGCGCCGGCGAGGTCGCGGTCTGCTCGACCGGCCTGATCGGCGAGCGGTTGCCGATGCCGAAGCTGCTGCCGGGCGTGCGGGACGCGGTGCGCCGGCTGTCCCGCGACGGCGGGCAGCCGGCCGCCGAGGCGATCATGACCACCGACACCCGGCCGAAGACCACGGTGGCCCGGGGCAGCGGCTGGACGGTCGGCGGGATGGCCAAGGGCGCCGGCATGCTCGCGCCGGCCATGGCCACCATGCTCTGCGTGCTCACCACCGACGCGGTGGCCGGGCCGGGCACGTTGGACGCGGCGCTGCGCGCCGCCACCCGGGTCACCTTCGACCGGGTCGACTCCGACGGGTGCATGTCCACCAACGACACCGTGCTGCTGCTGGCCAGCGGCGCCTCCGGCATCGAGCCGACCGCCGCCGAGCTGACCGCCGCGGTGACCGCCGCCTGCGACGACCTGGCCCAGCAGCTCCTCGCCGACGCGGAGGGCGCGACCAAACAGATCGCCATCGAGGTGGTCGGCGCGGCCGGCGAGGACGACGCGGTCGAGGTGGGTCGCGCGGTGGCCCGCAACAACCTGGTCAAGACCGCGCTGTTCGGCAACGACCCGAACTGGGGTCGGATCCTCGCCGCGGTCGGCACCACCGCCGCCGCGTTCGAGCCGGACGGCGTGGACGTCGCGGTCAACGGCGTCTGGGTGTGCCGGGGCGGGGCCGCCGCCGAGGACCGCGCCAAGGTGGACCTCACCGGCCGGGCCGTCACCATCCGGATCGACCTGCACGCCGGCGCCGACGCCGCGACGATCTGGACCAACGACCTGTCGCACGCGTACGTCCACGAGAACTCGGCCTACTCCACATGAACGCTGATCTCACCCGGGCCCAGGCCAAGGCCGCCACGCTGATCGAGGCGCTGCCGTGGCTGGCCCGCTTCGCCGGCGCCACCGTCGTGGTCAAGTACGGCGGCAACGCCATGGTCGACGACGAGCTGCGGCGGGCCTTCGCCGCGGACATGGTCTTCCTCCGGTACGCCGGCCTCAAGCCGGTCGTGGTGCACGGCGGCGGCCCGCAGATCTCCGCCATGCTGGGCCGGCTCGGCATTGCCAGCGAGTTCCGCGGCGGCCTGCGGGTCACCACCCCCGAGGCGATGGACGTGGTCCGGATGGTCCTCGTGGGTCAGGTCGGCCGGGAACTGGTCGGGCTGGTCAACGCGCACGGCCCGTTCGCGGTGGGCCTCTCCGGCGAGGACGCCGGGCTGTTCACCGCGGTGCGTCGCCCGGCGTACGTGGACGGGGAACCGGTCGACGTGGGGCAGGTCGGGGACGTGGAGTCGGTGAACGCCTCGGCGGTCACCGACCTGATCGCGGCCGGCCGGATCCCGGTCGTGTCCACGGTCGCGCCGGACGCCGACGGGGTGCTGCACAACCTCAACGCGGACACCGCCGCCGCCGCGCTCGCGGTCGCCCTGGACGCGCGCAAGCTGGTGGTGCTCACCGACGTGTCGGGCCTCTACGCCGACTGGCCGGACACGTCCAGCCTGGTCAGCGAGATCACCGCGGACGACCTGGCGAAGCTGCTGCCGTCGCTGGAGTCCGGCATGGTCCCGAAGATGGAGGCCTGCCTGCGGGCGGTGCGCGGGGGAGTGCCCGCCGCGCACGTCGTCGACGGCCGGGTCGCCCACTCCACGCTGCTCGAGGTGTTCACGTCGGAAGGGTTCGGCACGATGGTCGTGAGCGCGAGGAGCGAGCTTGCGAGCCCCGCAGTCGCGAACAGGGAAGGCACGGTCGGTTCATGAGCACGCTGCTGCGGCGCTGGAGCGCCACCATGATGGACAACTACGGCACGCCGCCGCTGGCGCTCGTCTCCGGCTCCGGCGCCGTCGTGGTCGACGACACCGGCCGGGAGTACGTGGACCTGCTCGGCGGCATCGCCGTCAACGCGCTCGGGCACGCCCACCCGGCGGTGGTGGCCGCCGTGTCGAAGCAGGTCGCCACGCTGGGGCACGTGTCGAACCTGTTCGTCGCCGAGCCGCCGGTCGCGCTCGCCGAGCTGCTGCTGGCGCTGGCCGGCCGGCCCGGCCGGGTCTTCTTCGCCAACTCCGGCGCGGAGGCCAACGAGGCCGCGTTCAAGCTGTCCCGGCTCACCGGTCGCCGGCACGTGGTGGCCACCCGGGGCGGCTTCCACGGCCGGACCATGGGCGCGCTGGCGCTCACCGGCCAGCCGGCCAAGGCCGACCCGTTCCGCCCGCTGCCCGGCGACGTCACCCACGTGCCCTACGGCGACGTGGACGCGCTCGCCGACGCGGTCACCGACGCCACCGCCATGGTGATCGTCGAGCCGATCCAGGGCGAGAACGGCGTGGTCGTCCCGCCGCCCGGCTACCTCACCGCGGCCCGGCGGATCACCGCCGCGCACGGCGCGCTGCTGGTGCTCGACGAGGTGCAGACCGGCGTCGGGCGCACCGGGCACTGGTTCGCCCACCAGGCCGAGGGCGTCGAGCCGGACGTGGTCACGCTGGCCAAGGGCCTCGGCGGCGGCCTGCCGCTCGGCGCCTGCCTGGCCTTCGGCCGCGCCGCCGACCTGCTCGGTCCCGGCTCGCACGGCACCACGTTCGGCGGCAACCCGGTCAGTTGCGCCGCCGCGCTCGCGGTGATCGCCACGATCGCCAACGAGGGCCTGCTCGACCACGTCAAGCGGGTCGGCGAGCGGCTGCGGCGCGGCGTGGAGGCGCTCGGGCACCCGCTGGTGCGCGAGGTGCGCGGCGCCGGCCTGCTGCTCGGCATCGCGCTGGACCGGCCGGTCGCCGGCGCGGTGACGACCGCGCTGCGGGAGGCGGGTTTCCTGGTCAACCCGGTGCAGCCCGACGTGGTCCGGCTCGCCCCGCCGCTGATCCTCACCCCGGCGCAGGTCGACGCGTTCCTCGCCGCCCTGCCCGCCGCCCTCGCCGCCCCGCCCGCCGAGACCGCGCCGCCCGCCGAGACCGCCGCGCCGACCGAGACCGCCGCGCCCGCCGCGCCGGCGCCCACCCCCGCGAGCCGCACGGAGGCCCCCGCATGATCCGCCACTTCCTGCGCGACGACGACCTCACCCCCGCCGAGCAGGCGGCCGTGCTCGACCTCGCCGCCCGGATGAAGGCCGACCGGTACGCGCACCGGCCGCTCGCCGGCCCCCGGTCGGTGGCGGTGCTGTTCGACAAGCAGAGCCTGCGTACCCGGATCTCGTTCGACGCCGGCATCGCCGAGCTGGGCGGCCACCCGCTGGTGGTGGACACCCAGGTCACCCACTTCGGTCGCGGGGAGACGCTCGGCGACGCCGGGCGGGTGCTGTCGCGCTACGTGGCCGCGATCGTGCTGCGTACCCACGGCGACGACCGGATCGCCGAGGTGGCCGAGCACGCGACCGTGCCGGTGGTCAACGCGCTCACCGACACCTACCACCCCTGCCAGTTGCTCGCCGACCTGCTCACCGTGCGGGAGCGGTTCGGCGCCCCCGCCGGGCGGATCCTCGCGTACGTCGGCGACGCGGCGAACAACATGGCCCACTCGTACCTGCTGGCCGGCGCGACCGCCGGGATGCACGTCCGGGTCGCGGGCCCGGCCGGGTTCGGCCCGGACCCGGCGATCGTGGCCCGCGCGGCGAAGATCGCCGCCGGCACCGGCGGTTCGGTCGAGGCGCTCACCGACCCGGTCGAGGCGGTACGCGGCGCGCACGTGGTCGCCACCGACACCTGGACGTCGATGGGCCAGGAGGAGGACGGGCTGGACCGGATCACCCCGTTCCGGCCCTACCAGGTGAGCGACGCGCTGCTGGGGCACGCCGCGGCCGACGCGATCGTGCTGCACTGCCTGCCCGCGCACCGGGGCGAGGAGATCACCAGCGAGGTGCTGGACGGCCCGCGCAGCGCGGTGTTCGACCAGGCGGAGAATCGCCTGCACGCCCAGAAGGCGCTGCTGACCTTTCTCCTGGAGGCCTCCTCATGACCGCCCCGCTGACCCGCGCCGCGCGGCACGCCCGCATCGTCGAGCTGATCCGCGACACCGCCATCCACTCGCAGACCGAGCTGGCCGACCTGCTCGCCGGCGACGGCATCCAGGTCACCCAGGCCACCCTCTCGCGTGACCTCAAGGAACTCGGGGCGGTCACCGCGCGCGGCGGCGACGGGCGCGGCGTCTACCTGATCCCGGAGGACGGCCACCGGCCGCTGCGCGACGCCGAGGGCGCGCCCGCCCGACTGGTCCGGCTGCTGCACGAGCTGCTCAACGGCGTCGACGCCAGCGGCAACATCGCCGTGCTGCGCACCCCGCCCGGCGCGGCGCACTACCTGGCCAGCGCGTTGGACCGGGCCGGCCTGTCCGAGATCGTCGGCACCATCGCCGGCGACGACACCATCCTCGTCGTCGCCCGCGAGGCCGACGGCGGCGCCGCGTTGGGTGACCGGCTCGCCGGGTGGGCCCGCCGGGGCGAGCACGTCGAAGGGAACAGCACACCATGAGCGAACGGGTCGTCCTGGCGTACTCCGGGGGTCTGGACACCTCCGTCGCCATTCCCTACCTGGCCGAGCGGACCGGCGCCGAGGTGATCGCGGTCGCGGTCGACGTCGGTCAGGGCGGCGAGGACATGGAGGTGATCCGGCGGCGGGCGCTGGACTGCGGCGCCGTGGAGTCCGAGGTGGTCGACGCGCGCGACGAGTTCGCCGCCGACTACTGCCTGCCGGCGATCCGGGCCAACGCGCTCTACATGAACCGGTACCCGCTGGTCTCCGCGCTGTCCCGGCCGCTGATCGTCACCCACCTGGTGGCCGCCGCCCGGCGGCACGGCGGCACGATCGTGTCGCACGGCTGCACCGGCAAGGGCAACGACCAGGTCCGCTTCGAGGTGGGCCTGCACGCGCTCGCACCGGACCTGACCGTCGTCGCGCCGGCCCGCGACTTCGCCTGGACCCGGGACAAGGCGATCGCGTTCGCCGAGGAGAAGGGCCTGCCGATCGACGTGACGGCCCGGTCGCCCTACTCGGTCGACCAGAACCTGTGGGGCCGGGCGGTGGAGACCGGCTTCCTGGAGGACATCTGGACCGCGCCGGTGGAGGACCTCTACGCGTACACCGAGGACCCGGCGGAGCAGCGCGACGCCGACGAGCTGGTCCTCACGTTCGACGCCGGCGTCCCGGTCGCGATCGACGGCGAGACGGTCACCCCGTACGAGGCGGTCCGGGAGCTGAACCGGCGCGCCGGCGCGCAGGGCGTGGGTCGGCTCGACATGGTCGAGGACCGGCTGGTCGGCATCAAGAGCCGCGAGGTGTACGAGGCGCCCGGCGCGCTCGCCCTGATCACCGCGCATCAGGAGCTGGAGGCGGTGACGGTGGAGCGGGACCTGGCCCGGTTCAAGCGCGGCGTCGAACAGCGCTGGGGCGAGCTGGTCTACGACGGTCTCTGGTTCAGCCCGCTGAAGCGCTCGCTGGACGCGTTCATCGACGACGCCCAGCGGCACGTCAGCGGCGAGGTGCGGCTGACCCTGCACGGCGGCCGGGCGGTGGTGACCGGGCGGCGTTCCGAGGCCAGCCTCTACGACTTCGGTCTGGCCACCTACGACACCGGTGACACGTTCGACCAGACGCTGGCGAAGGGCTTCGTGCAGCTCTGGGGCCTGCCCAGCACGATGGCCGCGGCGCGGGACGCCCGGTGGGAAGGGGTGCGGTCGTGACCAGCACAATGGGTGGGGTGGACGACAAGAGCCTGACCGAGAACAGCGCCGCCACCAACCGGACGAGTCTCTGGGGAGGCCGGTTCGCCGGTGGGCCCGCCGAGGCGCTCGCGCGGCTGTCGGTGAGCGTCCAGTTCGACTGGCGCCTCGCCCCGTACGACATCGCCGGATCCCGCGCGCACGCCCGGGTCCTCGCGGGCGCCGGCCTGCTCGACCCGGACGAGCTGGGGCGGATGCTGGCCGCGCTGGACGACCTGGAGGCCGCCTGCGCCTCCGGCGCGTTCCGTCCCACCGTCGACGACGAGGACGTGCACACCGCCCTGGAGCGCGGCCTGCTGGAGCGGCTGGGCAGCCTCGGTGGCAAGCTGCGCGCCGGCCGGTCCCGCAACGACCAGGTCGCCACCGACCTGCGGCTCTACCTGCGCGACCACGCCCGGGGCGTGGCCGCCCGGCTGGTCGAGCTGGCCGAGGCGCTGGTGGAGCAGGCGGAGCGGCACGTGGACACCGCCGCGCCGGGCATGACGCACCTGCAGCACGCCCAGCCGGTGACGTTCGGGCACTGGCTGCTGGCGCACGTGCAGCCGCTGCTGCGGGACCTGGAGCGGCTGCGCGACTGGGACGAGCGGACCGCGATCAGCCCGCTCGGCGCCGGCGCGCTGGCCGGCTCGGGGCTGCCGCTGGACCCGGTGGCGGTCGCCAAGGAGCTGGGCTTCCGCACCTCGTTCGCCAACTCGATGGACGCGGTGGCCGATCGGGACTTCGTCGCCGAGTTCCTGTTCGTCACCGCGCTGACCGGCGTGCACCTGTCCCGCCTCGGCGAGGAGGTGGTGCTCTGGACGTCGCAGGAGTTCGGCTGGGTGGAGCTGGACGACTCGTTCGCCACCGGCTCGTCGATCATGCCGCAGAAGAAGAACGCGGACATCGCCGAGCTGGCCCGGGGCAAGTCCGGCCGGTTGGTCGGCGGCCTGATGAGCGTGCTCACCATGCTCAAGGGCCTGCCGATGACCTACGACCGGGACATGCAGGAGGACAAGGAGCCGGCGTTCGACGCGGTCGACACGCTGGAGCTGCTGCTGCCCGCGCTGGCCGGCATGATCTCCACGATGACGGTCCGGGTGGACCGGCTCGCGGCCACCGCGCCGTCGGGCTTCTCGCTGGCCACCGAGGTCGCCGACTGGCTGGTCCGGCGCAACGTGCCGTTCCGCGACGCGCACGAGATCACCGGCAGGCTGGTGGCGCTCTGCGCGGCCCGCGACTGCGCGCTGGACGAGGTCTCCGACGCCGACCTGGCCGCGGTGAGCGAGCACCTGGACCCGTCGGTGCGCGACGTGCTCTCGGTGCGCTCGGCGCTCGCCGCCCGCACCACCCCCGGCTCGACCGGGCCCGGGCCGGTCGCCGACCAGCTCGCCGCCGCCGCGGACAAGCTGGCCGGCTGGCGGGACTGGGCCGCCGAGCAGGTCGTGCCCCGCTGACCCGCACGCCCCGCGCGGTGGCCCGGCCGCCGCGCGGGGCTCAGGCCGTCGGCCGCTCCCGCTTGGGCAGCTTGGCCACCACCGCGTCGTACGACCCGTCGAGCGCGTCGACCAGCTCGTCGTCGGGGATGCCGCCGGTCAGGCGCAACGTGTTCCACCCCGATCGGCCGATGTAGGGCGAGGGGCGGGCGTCGTCCGGGAACCGGTGCAGCCACTCGTCGGCGACCTCGCGCGACGGCCCGCACTTGACCCCGAGCCGCGCCTCACCGTCGGGGGACCCGAGGAACGCGAAGATCCGGCTGCCCACCTTCACCACCTCGTCGCCCTCCCACGGGCGGTCCAGCCAGGCGCCCGGTTTCGCCAGGCAGTAGGCCAACATCTCGTCGCGCGTCATCGCGTCCTCCCGTGCCGTCGTCGTCCGGCACAGTCTCGACCGCGGCTGTGACAGGGGTGGGCGGGCTCAGTCGCCGGTGCCGGTGCGCACGGTGAGTCGCTCGAAGCGCTGCCGGGCCGCCTGGGCGCTGCCCAGCCCCAGCCCGAACGCGATCGCCTGCCAGGTCATGCCCCGGCCGCGGGCCACCTGGAGCAGCCCGGCCTCCAGCGCGTCCACCTCGGCCCGCACGTGCGGGATCAGGGTCAGCGCGGCCATCAGGTCGGCCTGGTCGACCGGTTCCTCGCCCGCGTCCAGCTCCGCCCCGCCGGCGAGCGCCATCACCAGCGTGGCCGCCTCGTAGGCGTCGGGCACGTCGGGGTGCGCGTAGCGCCGGCGGCGGGAGGTGGTGCCGGCGTGCCGCTCGGCGATCCGCAGCAGCGCCGCGTAGTTGCGATGGGCCCGGGCCTGGGCAGCATCCGGAGCGGTGAACGGGTCGTTGTCCACGGTGACCATGCCGTCCATCCCACACCCAAGAACGGCATGTTGTCAACACCTCGTTGAAAGTCATTCGTACGCCGAAGCCTGGGCCTCTCCCGGTGAGACGCGCCGGAGGGGCCCTCGGGTTGCGGGACGATCAGCGCGGCGCGGGCCGGCGACGCGGGCTGTGCCGGCGGTACACGCTCACGCTCGGCTCGTCAGCCAGCCAGAAGCGCCACGGCAGGTCGTGCGCCGCGGCGACCCCGACCCGGGGCCCGGCGACGACCCGCGCCGGGTCGACCGCCTCGACCGGCGGAGTCAGGAGCAGCGGGCCGGTCCCGTCGACCGCCGAGGTGCCGTTCGCGTCGCGGTCGAGGCCGAGCGCGGTGACCAGCCGGGCGGGCCCCCGGGCCAGATCCCGGTCCGAGGCGTGCGGGCGCCGGTCCCGGGCGATCCCGATCCCGTCGACCACCTCGCCGGCGCGCAGCAGCACGGCCGCCGCCTCGCCGTCGCGCCCGCAGACGATGTTCGCGCACCAGTGCATGCCGAACACGAAGTACACGTAGACGTGCCCGGCCGGCCCGAACATCACCCGGTTGCGCGGCGTCGGCCCGCGGTGGGCGTGCGACGCCGGATCCGCCCCGGTCCCGGCGTACGCCTCGACCTCGGTCAGCCGGACGCGCACCCCGTTCCCCGACACGTCCCAGCCGAGCAAAGTCCGCGCGGTCGCCGCAACGTCCGCCGCCGGCGCGTCGAGCCAGGTGTACGTCATGGCCGGCAAGGCTAGTCGCCGCCCGGCCCCTCCCCCCGCGATCTTGCACTTTCGGCCCTCCGATAACGGAACAAAAGAGACTTTCCGGGGGCAGTAACTGCAAGATCGGCGCCGGGGGGGGGAGGGGGTTGGTGGAATAGTTGACTCGTCAAATAGGTTGTGCGGTGCGATGCCGGATCTCAGCCGAGGAGCTGGTCATGCAGTTCGGAATCTTCACCGTCGGTGACGTCACCGTCGACCCGATCACCGGACGGTCGACGTCCGAGCGTGACCGGATCAAGGCCATGACCACCATCGCGCTCAAGGCCGAAGAGGTCGGCCTGGACGTCTTCGCCACCGGCGAGCACCACAACCCGCCGTTCGTACCGTCGTCGCCGACCACCATGCTCGGCTGGATCGCCGCGCGCACCGAGCGCCTGCTGCTGTCCACCTCGACCACGCTGATCACCACCAACGACCCGGTGAAGATCGCCGAGGACTACGCGATGCTCCAGCACCTCGCCGACGGCCGGGTGGACCTGATGATGGGTCGCGGCAACACCGGCCCGGTCTACCCGTGGTTCGGGCAGGACATCCGCAACGGCATCCCGCTCGCGATCGAGAACTACGACCTGCTGCACCGGCTGTGGCGCGAGGACGTGGTCGACTGGAAGGGCCGGTTCCGCACCCCGCTTCAGTCGTTCACCTCGACGCCGCGCCCGCTCGACGGCGTGCCGCCGTTCGTCTGGCACGGCTCGATCCGCAGCCCGGAGATCGCCGAGCAGGCCGCGTACTACGGCGACGGCTTCTTCGCCAACCACATCTTCTGGCCCAAGGGGCACACCCAGCGGATGGTCGGCCTCTACCGCCAGCGCTGGGCGCACTACGGCCACGGCACCCCCGAACAGGCCATCGTCGGCCTGGGCGGGCAGGTGTTCATGCGCCGCAACTCGCAGGACGCGGTACGCGAGTTCCGGCCCTACTTCGACAACGCCCCGGTCTACGGCCACGGCCCGTCGCTGGAGGAGTTCACCCGGGAGACGCCACTGACCGTGGGCAGCCCGCAGCAGGTCATCGACCGCACGCTGGGCTTCCGCGAGTACGTCGGCGACTACCAGCGGCAGCTCTTCCTGATGGACCACGCCGGCCTGCCGCTGAAGACGGTGCTGGAGCAGCTCGACCTGCTCGGCGAGGAGGTGGTGCCGGTGCTGCGCAAGGAGTTCGACTCGATGCGCCCCGCGCACGTGCCCGAGGCGCCCACCCACGCCAGCCTGCTGGCCGCCCGTGAGGCCGCCACGACCACGGAGGAGGAGAAGCGATGACCCGGCGTACCCTCGCGGTCGTCTCGGCGGGTCTCGGCCAGCCCTCGTCCACCCGCCTGCTGGCCGACCAGCTCGCCGCGGCCGCCCGCGACGCGCTGGCCGGCCGCGGCGCGGCCGTCGACCTGCGCCCGGTGGACCTGCGCGAGCACGCCCACGACGTGGTCAACCACCTGCTCACCGGCTTCGCGCCGGCCGCCCTGCGCGAGACGCTCGACACCGTCGCGGGGGCCGACGGGCTGATCGCGGTCACGCCGATCTTCAACGCGTCCTACAACGGGTTGTTCAAGTCCTTCTTCGACGTGGTGGACCGGGACGCGCTGGCCGGCACGCCGGTGCTGATCGGGGCGACCGGCGGCACCGCCCGGCACTCGCTCGCGTTGGAGCACGCGGTCCGGCCGATGTTCACGTACCTGCGGGCGGTGACGCTGCCGACGGCGGTGTTCGCCGCGCCGGAGGACTGGGCCGGCGACGACGGCGACAGCGCGCTGCGGGCCCGGATCCGCCGGGCCGCCGCCGAACTGGCCGAGCAGGTGGACCGACGGTCGCCGTCCACCGGTCCGGCCGACCCGTTCGCCCTGACCACCGACTTCGCCGACCTGCTCGCCGGCCGCGACCCGGTCTGACCCGGGCGTCGGCCTCAGTCGTCGGCCGGCTCCGGCCGGTGGGCGATCAGCACCGGGCAGTGGGCGTGCTGCACCAGGGCCTGGCTGACCGAGCCGAGCAGCAGCCCGGTGAAGCCGCCCCGGCCGCGTGAACCGGCCACCACCAGCGACGCCTCCCCGCTCGCCTCCCGCAGCGCCGTCTCCGGGGAGGCGGCGACCACGGCACGCTCGGTCACCCGCAGGTCGGGGTGCGCCGCCCGGACGTGCGCGGCGGCGGAGCCCAGCAGCTCGGCCGCCTCGGCCCGCTCGGCGGTGGTCGCCTCGGCCGCCACCTCCGGTGCCGGCGCGCCGCGCTCCGGCGCGCGCACGTGCATCAGCACCAGCTCGGCGTCTCGGCGGGCGGCCTCGTCCGCGGCCAGTTCGACCGCGTACGCCGCGGACTCGGAGCCGTCGACGCCGACCACCACCGGGCCGTCGACCGGGATCGGCTGCTCGGCGGGGCGGACGACGAGCACCGGGCAGTGCCCGTGCTGCGCGAGCTGCCCGCCCACCGAACCGAGCAGCAGCCCGGTGAAGCCGCCCACGCCCCGGCTGCCGACCACCACCAGCTCGGCCCGCCGCGACTCCTCGACCAGGGCCGCGCCCGGGCCGCCGGCGACCTGCCGGACCGCCACCCGCAGCCCGGGATGCCGCTCGGCCAGGTCGGCGGCGACCCGTTCGAGCATCTTCTCCGCCTCCTCGGTGGGCGCCGGCACCCCGAGGTCGTACGGGTTGAGCGGGACGCCGTAGCCGAGCGGGTGCAGGTAGCCGTGCACCAGCAGCAGCGGCCGGGATCGGGCCACGGCTGTCGCGGCGGCCTGGTCGGCGGCGGTCAGGCTGGACGGCGATCCGTCCACCCCCGCCACGACGGGTCGGTTCATCGGGTGTCCCCTCCGGTCGGCTCGCCCCATTGTGGCCGCTGCCGTCCCCACCCCGCGCCGCCGCCACGCGTGAGCCCCCGGTTAGCAGGGGCCCCTTCCTATCGCCCAGGCGATAGGAAGGGGCCCCTGCCATCACCGCGGCCCGGGACCATCGGCCCTGCCGCGCCGGCTCGGGACCGGGTGGGATGGAACCACGGCTTCCTGCCGCCGATCCGTGGAGGCGTGATGACCCCGCTGGAGATGCTGCGTGTGCACCCGTTCCTGGCCGGGCTGCCCGACGAGTGGTTGCCCCGGCTCACCGGCTACGCCCGCCCGGTGGCCTGGCACCCCGGGCACCGGCTGTTCCGCGCCGGGCAGCCGGCCGAGCGGTTCTGGCTGGTCCGCGGCGGCCAGGTGGCGCTGGACTTCCCGGTGCCCGGCCGTGGCGACGTGGGCATCGAGACGGTCGGGGCGGGCGGCGTGCTCGGCTGGTCCTGGCTCTTCCCGCCCTACCGCTGGCAGTTCGGGGCGGTGGCCACCCTGCGCAGCACCGCGGTCGAGTTCGACGCGGAGGGGGTACGCCGGCTGATGGAGTCCGACGACACGCTGGGCCGGCTGCTCACCGCCCGGTTCATGAGCGTGGTGGTGGACCGTCTCCAGGCGTCCCGGGTGCGGCTGCTGGACCTGTACGGCTATCCGACGAGCGCGGCGAGCTGACTCACCCGTCGATCGACTCGCTCCGGTGGCGGACGACCAGCTCGTCCACCTCGAGCCGGCCGATGCGCAGCTCGCGGACCGCCGCGCGACGCACCACCAGCCGGCCGATCACCAGCGCGCCCACCGACACCGCGCCGAGCGCGAACGCGCCCACCGCCAGCGCGCCCACGGCGGTGGCGCCGAGCGCCCGCGCCCCGGTGGCCTGCGCCCCGGTCGCGCCCGCGATCCACCCCCGGACGGTCGACACACCCCTCACCCTAACCCCCGAACCGTCCCACCCGACCCCCAGCCAACGGCCGACCCCGGCTCCGCGCACCCCCGCCCGCGTCGATCATGGAGTTGGCGGCACGAATGGAGATCCATATCGCCGTCAACCTCATGATCAACGCGGGTGGGTGGGGTGGGTGGGTGGGTGGGGGTGGGGGGTCAGCGGGGAGGGGTGGGCGCGCAGGAGGCGGGCCCACCAGGGGCGGTGGTCGGGGTGGGGGTCGGTAGGCCGCGCAGGCTCAGCCAGCCGCCGGGACCCATGGTGACCGTGTGCACCGCAGGCGGGCGGCGGCGGGACCACAGCGCCACCGCGGCGGTGAGCGCGGCCACCGCGAACGCGCCGGTCGCGGCCGCGACGAGCTGGTCCGGGTCGGTCACCCGGCGGTAGCGGACCCGGTCGCCGGTCACCACGAACGCGCCCACCGGGCGACCGGCGTGGGCGACCGGCACCAGCGTGGCGCCGGGCAGCTCCAGCACCGGGCCCACCGGCCCGCGCTCCGCCGGGGCCGGGGCCGGCTCGGCGGCCGGCGTCGGGGGCCGGGGCACCGGGGGTACGGTGTTCAGCCCGGTCGGGTTGAAGATGGCGGTCATGGTGCTGCCCTCCTAACGGGAGTCGGACGTGTCGGTGCCGGACTCGACCGCGGCCCGGCCGGCGGCGAGCCGCGCCACCGGCACCCGGTACGGCGAGCAGGAGACGTAGTCGAGTCCGGCGGCGGCGAAGAACGCGATCGAGTCGGGGTCGCCGCCGTGCTCGCCGCACACGCCGACGGTCAGCTCGGGCCGGGTGGCCCGCCCCTCGGCCACGGCGAGCCGGACCAGCCGGCCCACCCCGGTCACGTCGAGGCTCTCGAACGGCGACACCGGGAAGATCCCCCGGGCCAGGTACGCGGGGAAGAACGAGCCCTCCACGTCGTCTCGGGAGAACGCCCAGGTGGTCTGCGTCAGGTCGTTGGTGCCCAGGGAGAAGAACCGCGCCTCGGCGGCGATCTCCCCGGCGGTCAGCGCCGCCCGGGGCGTCTCGATCATGGTGCCGACCGGGATCTCCGGTGCGCCGTCCACCTCGGCCAGCACGCGCCGTGCCTCGTCGGCCACGGCGGCGAGTTCCCGCACGTCGCCGACCAGCGGCACCATGATCTCCGGGCGCGGGTCGCCGCCGCTGCGCACCCGCTGCGCGGCCGCCTCGGCCAGCGCCCGCACCTGCATGGCGAACAGCCCCGGCACCAGCAGTCCGAGCCGTACCCCGCGCAGCCCCAGCATCGGGTTCGCCTCGTGCGTTCGGCGTACCGCGGCCAGCAGCGTGGCGTCGCGGCCCGGGTCCTCGCCGCGCGCCCGCGCGACGGCCACCCGGGCGGTCAGCTCCGCCAGCGGGGGCAGGAACTCGTGCAGCGGCGGGTCGAGCAGCCGCACGGTGACCGGGAGCCCGTCCATGGCGGCGAGCAGCTCGACGAAGTCCGCCCGCTGCAACGGCAGCAGCGCGTCCAGCGCGGCGGCGACCTCGGCCGGCCGGTCGGCCAGGATCAGCCGCTCGACCAGGGCCCGGCGCTCGCCGAGGAACATGTGCTCGGTGCGGCACAGGCCGATGCCGGTGGCGCCGAGCCGGCGGGCCCGGCGGGCGTCGGCCGGGGTGTCCGCGTTGGCCCGCACGCCGAGCCTGCGCACCAGGTCGGCGTGGGCGAGCAGCCGGTGCACGGCGGCGACCAGCGGGTCGGCCTCGGGGCGCAGCTCGCCGGCCAGGTAGCGGGCCACCGGGGACGGTTGCGCCGGCACCTCGCCGAGCCAGATCCGCCCGGAGGTGCCGTCGATCGAGATCAGCTCGCCGGCGCGCACCACCCGGTCGCCGACGGTGAACTCGCCGCGCTCGACGTCGATGCGCAGCGCGTCGGCCCCGCACACGCAGGTCCGGCCCATGCCCCGAGCCACCACGGCGGCGTGCGACGTCTTCCCGCCGCGCGAGGTGAGCACGCCGGCCGCCGCGATCATGCCGGGCAGGTCGTCCGGGTTGGTCTCCGGGCGGACCAGGATCACCGGCCCGTCGGCCGTGGTGGCGGCGGCGGAGTCGAAGACCACCCGGCCCACCGCCGCGCCGGGGGAGGCGCCCACCCCGACGGCGAGCGGCGCGGGCGCGACGGCGGTGTCGAACGCGGGGAACATGAGGTGGGCGAGCTGCGCGCCGGTGACCCGGGTCAGCGCCTCGTCGGCGGTGACCAGACCCTCCTCGGCGAGCTGCGCGGCGATCACGAACGCGGCGGCGGCGGTCCGCTTGCCGACCCGGGTCTGCAACATCCACAGCCGGCCCCGCTCGATGGTGAACTCGACGTCGCACAGGTCGCGGTAGTGCCGCTCCAGCGTCGCCATGATCTGCCGCAGCCGGTGGTAGCTGGCCGGGTCCAGCCGTTCCAGCTCGGTCAGCGGCACCGTGTTGCGGATGCCGGCCACCACGTCCTCGCCCTGCGCGTCGGTCAGGTAGTCGCCGTAGACCCCGGGCGCGCCGGTGGCCGGGTCGCGGGTGAACGCCACCCCGGTCCCGGAGTCCGGGCCGAGGTTGCCGAACACCATCGCCATCACGGTGACCGCCGTGCCCAGGTCGTCCGGGATCCGCTCCTGCCGCCGGTAGACCCGGGCCCGCTCGGAGTGCCAGGAGGAGAAGACCGCGCGGACGGCGAGGAAGAGCTGCTCGTGCGGCGCCTGCGGGAAGTCGTGCCCGACGTGCCGGGCGAAGATCTTCTTGTACGTGTCGACCAGGTCGCGGAGCTGCTCCGCGCTCGGCCCGCCCGGCCCGGCGGTGGCCCGCACCGCGGCCAGCTCGTGTTCGAACTCCTCGGCCGGGACGCCGTGCACGGTGCGGCCGAACATCTGGATCAACCGCCGGTACGAGTCCCAGGCGAACCGCTCGTCGCCGGAGTGGGCGGCCAGCCCGGCCACCGTGGCGTCGTTGAGCCCGATGTCGAGGATCGTCTCCATCATCCCCGGCATCGAGTACCGGCCGCCGGAGCGCACGGCCAGCAGCAGCGGGTCGGCCGGGTCGCCGAGCCACCGGTCCAGCCGCGCCTCGATCTGGCGCAGGTGCGCGTTGATCTCCTCGTAGAGGCCGTCCGGTGGCGCGCCGGTGGCCAGGAAGGCGCGGCACGCGTCGGTGGTCACGGTGAACCCGGGTGGCACCGGCAGCCCGAGCCGGGTCATCTCGGCCAGGTTGGCGCCCTTGCCGCCGAGCAGGTCGGCCCGGCTCCGGTCACCCTCGATGAAGTCGTACACGTACTTCGGCATGGTCCGGCCTCCTCGACTGCGTCGCTCCTCCTCCTTGGTATCGGTGCGGCGGGTCGCGCCGGCAGGGCCGGACGGGACCCGGAACGGGCCGGAGGTCCCGACCGGTGTCGGTGGGTCCGCGTAACCTCCGGGCCGTGACCTCTGAGGTGCAACTCCGTCCGGTGCGCGACGACGACCTGCCCGCGTTCTTCGCCCACGAGCAGGACCCGCAGGCCAACTGGATGGCCGCGTTCGGCCCGAAGGACCCGTCGGACCGGGCCGCGTTCGACGCGCACTGGGCGCGGATCCGCGCCGACGAGCGCATCGTCAACCGCACGATCGTGGCCGGCGGCGAGGTGGTCGGCCACGTGGCGGCGTTCCCGGTCGACGACGAGACCGAGGTCAGCTACTGGATCAACCCGGAGCGCTGGGGGCGCGGCCACGCCACCGCCGGGCTCGCCGCGCTGCTGCGCGAGCTGCCGCAGCGGCCGGTGCGCGCCCGCGCCGCGAAGGACAACGCCGCCTCGCTCGCGGTGCTGCGCAAGTGCGGCTTCGTGGTGGTCGGCGAGGACTCGGGATACGCCCCCGGCCGCGGCGCCGAGGTCGAGGAGTGGGTGCTGGAGCTGCCCGCCGAGGCGGCTGACCAGGGCGACCACTAGTCTCCCCGGGGTGAACTGGCTGGAACTCGTCGGCTGGGCCGGCTCCGCGCTGCTGGTCTGGTCCCTGCTGCAGACGCGCATCCTGCGGCTGCGCGCGCTCAACCTGGTCGGCTGTCTGATCCTGATCGGCTACAACGCCGCCGTGCACGTCTGGCCGATGGTCGGGCTGAACGTGGTGCTCGCCGTGATCAACGTGTGGTATCTGCGCAAGCTGCTGGCCACCCGGCACGACGAGGAGACCTACCAGGTGGTGGAGGTGGGCACCGGCGACGCGTTCCTGGCGCACACGCTGCGGGTGCACGCCGCCGACATCGCCCGGTTCAACCCGGCGTTCCGCTGGGACCCGGCCGCCGCCGACCGGTCGGCGTTCCTGGTGGTGCGCTCCGACGAGGTGGTCGGCGTGATGGTGTCGCACGCCGAGGCCGACGGGGTGGCCCAGATCGACCTGGACTACGTGACGCCGCCGTTCCGCGACTTCACCCCCGGCGAGTTCGTCTACCGGCGCAGCCGGCTCTTCACCGACCGGGGCTTCCGCCGGGTGGTCAGCCCGCCGGGCATGGTCGCCCCCTACTACCACCGGCTCGGGTTCCGCCCGGAGGGCGCGGCGTACGTCCTCGACCTGCCCGACCCGGCCTGACGCCCGGTCAGGCCGGTTCCGCCGCGAGGTCGCGGGGCCGGCCGAACCAGCGGGTGAGCGCCGCGCGCAGCCCGGTCCGGTCCGGTGCCGCCTCGGCCGACGCCCAGGCCAGGTAGCAGTCCGGCCGCAGCAGCAGCGCGGTCGAGGAGGTCCCGGTCAGCCGCCCGTCGACCACGTCCACCCGGTCGTGCCAGGGCGCGCACGCCGCGGCGAGGGTGCCGGTGCCGTCGAGCAGCAGCGGCCGGCCGCTCCGGGTCAGCGCGGCCAGCCGCACCGGCCCGTCGTCGCCGTGCACCACCAGGTCCGGCGCCCAGGTGCCGACCGGCGGTCCGTCCGGTCCCGGGTCGTAGCGGACGTCCGCGCCGGCCATCAGCGCGGCCACGTGCGCGGCGTTCCCCGGCCGGGCGAGCAGTTCGCCGACGAGTTCCCGCAGCGCGGTGACCTCGCTTCCGGGGGCGATCAGGGCGGACTGGGCCTGCGTCGACATGGTGACCCTTCGGGCCGCCGGGCGGCGCTCGGCCTCGTACGTGTCGAGCAGCCCGTCCGGGGCCCGGCCGTGCAGCGTCGCGGCCAGCTTCCAGCCGAGGTTGACCGCGTCCTGCAGCCCGAGGTTCAACCCGGGGCCGCCGATCGCGGAGTGCACGTGGGCGGCGTCGCCGAGCAGCAGCACCCGGCCGTCGCGGTAGCGCTCGGCCAGCCGGGTGTTGCCGCCGACCACCCTGCGCAGCACGTGCGGCCCGGCGCCGGCCGGCGGGTCGAGCGGCACCTCGGCGCCGAGCACCCGGGCCACGCTGGCCCGCATCTCGGCGAGCGTCATCGGCGCGTCCGGCTCGGGCCGCTGCGGCCACTCGGTGGTGCTGAGCAGGGGCGGCCGGTCCGGGAAGGGCGCCCAGACGACCAGCCCGCGCTCGGTGCGGGTGTGCCGGAACGGCGGGACGATCCCGTAGCCGGGCGCCGCCAGGCCGCCGGTGGCCGGGTCGATCGCCGCCGCCGGCACCCGCACCTGGGCGGTACGGGAGACGGACCGGTCCGTGGTCACGCCCGGGAAGCCGATCCCGGCGAGCTTGCGTACCGTGCTGCGCCCGCCGTCCGCGCCGACCAGGTAGCGGCAGGTGAGCGTGGTCCGGTCGGCGAACTCGACCTCCACCGCGTCGGCGCGTTGGCGCAGCCCGGTCACCTCGCAGCCGCGGCGTACCGGCACGCCCAGCTCGGCGGCGCGCTCGGCGAGCACCCGCTCGATCTGCCGCTGCGGCACCGGCAGCCCGTGCAGCGGGTTGTCCGTCACCCCGGTCAGGTCCAGCGGCAGCGCACCGAACACGAACGCGGGCGCCGGTCGCGGCGGCGCGGCGTCGCCGGTGAGGCGCTGGTGCAGGCCGCGCCGGTCGAGCATCCGCACCACCTGGCCGACCAGGCCGTTGGCGCGGTTCTCGGTGGTCGGCTCGACCAGTCGGTCGCACACCACCGGCCGGATCCCGGCCAGCGCCAGCTCGGCGGCGAGCATCAGCCCGTTCGGCCCCGCCCCCACCACAAGCACGTCGATCACAGCACACTCCTTGAAGGCGGGGCCCCCGGTTAACGCCTGCGGTAGAGAAGGGGCCCCTTCTCACGGCGGGTCGGGTCAGGCCGGCGGCGGCAGGCCGGCGGCGATCTGGGCCAGCGCCTCGGAGAGCAGCCGGTCGACCGGCTCCGGGCGGTCGGCGCGCAGGAAGTGCCGGGTCGCCGCGCCGGCGGCCACGCCGACCGCGCCGGCCACCAGGTGCGGGTAGAGGTCACGGGCGGGGTCGGTGCCGGTGCGCTCGGCGACCGCCTCGGCCAGCTCGGCCTCGGCGATCGCGCCGGCCCGCAGCATCTCGCCCCGCAGCGCCGGCTCGGCGAGCATCACCCGCAGCCCGGCGGCCCACTCGTCGTGGGCGGCCGGGGGTGACTGCTCGACCTCGGGGCCGGGCGCCCACGCCGAGCGGACCGCCGCCTCGATCGCGGTCCAGAGCGGCTCGCCGGCCGGGCGGGCCCGCAGCGCGTCCGCGACCCGGCGGCTGCGGTCCAGGTGCCGGGCGGCGATCGCCTCGGCCTTGCTGGCGAAGTAGTTGTTGAACGTGCGGGGCGACACTCCCGCGGCGTGGGCGATGTCCTCCACCAGCACGGCGTCGTAGCCCCGGGCCACGGTCAACCGGATGGCCGCCCAGCTCAGCGCCGCCCGGGTCTCGGCCTTCTTGCGCTCCCGAAGTCCGCTCACCCGACCACCGTAGCAAAACTGCGTGACACGCAAAGATGCGGGACGCGCACTTTTTTGCCGGACTCAGTGTGTACACAGGATTCAGGCGCGCGCCCGCGGGGCACAGAGGGGCCACGCCGACCGGACCTGCCGGCCGGCGAGTCGGCCATCCGCCGACCCGGATCGGGTCCGAGGGAGAGAACCGCTCGTGCAGAGCTACTGGAGCCAGCTGGCCCTGGTCGGTGTGCTGGTGATCGTCAACGCGGCGTTCGCCGGAAGCGAGATGGCCCTCGTCTCGCTGCGGGACAGCCAACTGCAACGGCTGGAGCGCAGCAGCCGCGGCGGCCGGACGCTGGCCCGACTGGCCAAGGACCCGAACCGCTTCCTGGCCACCATCCAGATCGGCATCACCCTCGCCGGCTTCCTCGCCTCCGCCGCGGCGGCCGTGTCGCTGGCCCGACCGCTCGTGCCGCTGCTCGGCGTCTTCGGCAACGCCGCCGAGACCGTCGCCATCGTCGCGGTCACCCTGGTGCTCACGTTCGTCACGCTCGTCTTCGGCGAGCTGGCGCCCAAGCGCATCGCGATGCAGTCCGCCGAGCGGTGGGCGCTCGTCGTGGCCCGGCCGCTCGACGTGCTGGCCAGCGTGACCCGGCCGGCGGTCTGGCTGCTCGGCGCCACCAGCGACATGGTGGTCCGCCTCGTCGGCCTCGACCCGAAGCACGAGCCGGACGAGATCGGTCCCGACGAGCTGCGCGACATCGTGGCCGGCAACCACGGCTTCACCAAGGAGCAGCGCACCATCATCGCCGGCGCGGTGGAGATCGCCGACCGGCAGTTGCGCGCCGTCCTCGTACCCCGGTTGCAGGTCTTCACGCTCGACAGCGGCACCACCGCGGACGCCGCGCGGCTCGTCCTCGCGGCGACCGGTCACTCCCGGGCCCCGGTGGTCCGGCACGGCGGCCTGGACGACGCGGTCGGCGTGATCCACCTGCGCGACCTGGTCGGCGTGCCGGACGACCGGCCGGTCGACGAGATCGCCCGGCCGCCCATGCTGCTGCCCGACTCGCTGCCCGTGGTCGACGCGCTGCGCCAGTTCAAGGCCGAGCGGCAGCACATCGCCCTGGTGGTGGACGAGCGCGGCGCGGTCGACGGGATCGTGACGCTGGAGGACATCCTCGAGGAGATCGTCGGCGAGATCTACGACGAGACCGACCGGGACCTGCAGGCGGTCCGCACCGAGGCGGACGGCACGCTGGTGCTGCCCGGCACCTTCCCGGTGCACGACCTCACCGACCTCGGGGTGGAGCTGCCCAACCGGCCGGCCGGCGACTACACCACGGTCGCCGGGCTGGTGCTGATCTGCCTCGGGCACATCCCGACCGTGGCGGGGGAGCAGGTCACCGTCGACGGCTGGGATCTGGCGGTCGCCGGCGTCGACCAGCGCGCCATCACCGAGGTGCACATCCGGCGGCGGCCCCGCCGGGAGCGGGGCGACGACGACGCAGCCGACGCGATCGACGACGCCGACGCGGCGGACACCCCGGAACTCGACGAGGCACGCCGCTGACGACGCCGCGCCGGCCGGCTCACCGCCGGTCGGCCGGCGGGCCGAACGGGAAACCGGGCACCGGCGGCCGGAGCTGCACCGCGTCTGCGGGCACCTGCCGGGTGCTGCGCCCGATCAGCCGGGCGACCGCCCGCAACAGCCACGGGCCGGCCGGATGCAGCTCCGGCCCGATCAACCGGCTGGTCACCCGGGTCCACCAGTGACCGGCCACGATCACGTCGGTGATCCGCAGCCGCTCCGGCGGCCAACCCCCGCGCACCACCACGTCCACCACCCGGCCCAACCGCCGCCCGTGCAGGTCGTACGCGGTGCGCCCGAGCAGCTCACCCGCTCGCACGGTTCGACCCCGGGATCCGCTCGATCAGGTGCCGCCGCAACCACGTCTCCACCGGCGACGGCGGCAGGTCCGCCGCCCGGCACCGCAGCCGCACCGCGCTGTCCACCCGGGCCACCGCCGCCAGCGGTACGCGCAGCGGCGGCACCGGCGGATCGTCGGTGAACCGGTCGGCCACCGCCACCAGCAGCCGCCCGACCCGGCCGCCGATCCGCTGCCCGAGCGCGCCCTGACCGGTGAGCAGCACGTCCACGTACGGGTAGCCCTCGTCGTCCACCGCGAACGCGACGTCGTCGACCCGCCCGACGAGCCGGCCGTCCACGTCGACGATCTGCCGGTCGAGCAACTGCCTGGCGAGCTGGACCCTCATCGCCCCATCCCCGTCACGATCGCCAGTGGGATCGCCGCCACCGAAGCGGCGACGATGAGCAGCAGGAACACCGCGCCGAGCAGGTTCGTCCACCAGCCGTTGACGCGGTCGCCGAGGTAGGTGCGGTCGTTGGCCACCACCAGGATCGGCAAGTAGGTCAGCGGCAGCACCACCGCGCTCAGCACCAGCATGTACTCGGTCAACCGCACCGGGTCCACGGTCGTCATCAGCATCACCACCCCGAGCAGCAACCCGACCAGCAGGACGCTGTGGAACCGGGCCGCCTCGCGCGGGCTGACCCGCTTGCCCCACTGCCAGCCGAAGTACTGCGCCGCCGCGTACGCCGCCGACAGCCCGGTCTCCAGCGCCGCGCCGAACGTCACCGCGAAGAACGCCAGCACCGCGGCGGCCAGCCCGGCGCCGCCCAGCGCGGTCGCCACGGGCCGGGCCACCTCGTCCAGCGAGCCCAGCGAGGCGCCGGACGGGTGGTAGGCCACCGTCGCCACGGCGATCAGCGACAACGCCAGGAACCCGCCGACCGGGAAGCCGATCAGCACGTTCGACCGGGCCCGCGCCAGGTCCGCCGCGCCCCACCGCTCCTCCACCCCGCCGGAGGAGAAGAAGAAGACCTCGTACGGGCTGACCGTCGAGGCGAACAGCGCCACCGCCACGAACCAGTACAGCGGCCAGCCGTGCCCGGCGGAGCTGATCTGCCAGGCGCCCTGCCCGAGCTGCGCCCAGTCGGTCGGCAACGCCACCAGCGCCACCGCGAAGACCAACAGCGCCAACCCGGCCAGCCCGAAGATCCGCTCCATCAGCTCGAAGCGCATCCGCCACAGCACCAACCACACCGCCAACGCGGCCAGCGGCACCCACAGCAGGTGGCTCACGCCGGTGGCCAGGTGCAGCGCCAGCGCCACCCCGCCCAGCTCCGCGGCGAGCGTGACCACCGTGACCAGCCACGACGCGACCAGGTTGAGCAACGCCACCCGGGGGCCGAGCCGCTCCCGGACCAGGTCGAACACCGCCCGGCCGCTCACCGCCGCGATCCGTCCGGCCATGTCGGCGTACGCGCAGATGCCCACCACGCCGACCAGCAGCACCCAGGCGTGGGCCATGCCGAACAGCGCCCCGGCCTGGCTGGCCGCCACCAGGTCGCCGATGTCGACGAACCCGCCGATGGCCGACAGCACGCCCAGGGTGGCGGCGAGGAGCTTCCTCACGTCGGGTCGGGAACGGGTGGTCTCATCGACGCGACGATATCGGCGACAGCGCCCGGTTTCGGGCGAATGGGTCAGCCGGCGGTGAGGTTCTGCAACCGCACCTGCCCGCGGGCCACCAGCCGGGCGTCGCCGTCGGTGATCTCCACCAGCCACAACTGCTGGCTGCGGCCCCGGTGCACCGGGGTGCCGACCGCGGTCAGCTCGCCGTCGCGTACCGCGCGCAGGAAGTCGGTCTGGTTCGACACCCCGACCACGGTGCCCTTGTCACCCAGCCAGATCGCGCCGCCGATGCTAGCCGCCGTCTCCACCACCGAGCAGTAGACCCCGCCGTGCTGGATCCCGTACGGCTGGTGCAGCTCCGGGCGGACCTGCCAGCGGATCACCACCCGGTCGCCGCCGACCTCGTCGAACTTCAGCCCCAACAGGGACACGAAGCCCCCGGTCAGCTCCGGCATCTCCACCGTGGTTCCTCCTCGTGCTCGGCGGCGCCGCCAGCCTAGTCCGCGGCGTCGCCGGCAAACCCGGTACGGCCGCGCACCGGGGATGGGGGAGAATCGGGACCGTGACCGACAGCAACCTCCCGCAGGGGCGGGACTCCCTGACCGAAGACCTGCAGTGGCGGGGCCTGATCCAGGACTCGACCGGCCCCGACGAGCTGCGCGCGCTGCTCGACGGCCCGAGCGCCACGTTCTATGTGGGCTTCGACCCGACCGCCCCCAGCCTGCACGTCGGCAACCTCATGCAGGTCGTCATGGCCCGCCGGCTCCAGCTCGCCGGACACCGGCCGCTCCTGCTGGTCGGCGGCGCCACCGGCCAGATCGGCGACCCCAAGGAGAGCGCCGAACGCACGCTCAACCCGCCGGAGGTCATCGCCGGCTGGGTCCAGCGCATCCGGGACCAGCTCTCGCCGTTCGTCACCTACGCCGGCGACAACGCGGCCCAACTGGTCAACAACCTGGAGTGGACCGGCCAGATGTCGGTCGTGGAGTTCCTCCGCGACGTGGGCAAGCACTTCCCGGTGAACAAGATGCTGGCCCGCGAGGTGGTCAAGGCGCGGCTGGAGAGCGGGATCAGCTACACCGAGTTCAGCTACCAGCTCCTGCAGGCCAACGACTTCTTCGAGCTGCACCGCCGGCACGGCTGCCATCTCCAGTACGGCGGCTCCGACCAGTGGGGCAACATCACCGCCGGGGTGGACTACGTGCGCCGGCGCGGCGCCGGCCCGGTGCAGGCGTTCACCACGCCGCTGGTCACCAAGTCCGACGGCACGAAGTTCGGCAAGAGCGAGACCGGTGCGGTCTGGCTCGACCCGGAGATGACCAGCCCGTACGCGTTCTACCAGTTCTGGCTCAACGCGGACGACCGGGACGTCACCCGCTACCTGCGCTTCTTCAGCTTCCGCACCCGCGAGGAGTTGGAGGAGCTGGAGAAGGCCACGGCCGAGCGCCCGCAGGCGCGGTCTGCCCAGCGGGCCCTGGCCGAGGAACTGACCGCGCTGGTGCACGGCGAACGCGAGATGGCGCAGGCGGTGGCGGCCAGCCAGGCGCTGTTCGGCCGGGGCGCGCTGGACGAGCTGTCCCCGGAGACGCTGCGGGCGGCGCTCGCCGAGGCCGGCCTGGTCGGTCTCGACGAGTTGCCCGACGTCGCCGGTCTGCTCAAGGAGTCCGGCCTGGTGCCGAGCATGAAGGAGGCGCGGCGGGTGATCGCCGAGGGCGGCGCCTACGTCAACAACACGCGCGTCGCCGAGGTGGACGCAACGGTCTCCCGGGACGACCTGCTGCACGGCCGCTACCTCGTGCTGCGCCGGGGCAAGCGGTCATTCGCGGGGGTTGAGCTGCGCGGATAGTCGGCGGTCGACGATGTGACGCGGGACGCGCCCGGTGGATTTGACGATCAAACCACCGGGCGCGTAACTTTTTCTCTGCCAGCGCGGAACGGACGAACAGGGCGAAAGACCTGGGAGGTCGGAGCGCAGGACCTGAGAACGCGGGCGGTGCCCCGGATCGGCCGGAAGGCGGATTTGGCGAGGCGGAACCGACCGGGTAAGGTTATCGGCCGGCAGGGAAACGGACGGGCCAGCG